>NZ_CBDQZH010000001.1:0-423699 GCF_965341775.1 Streptomyces sp. bgisy159
ACCCACCCGGCGCGGCGCGGCGCGGACAGGAACGCGAAAGCGGTCTGCTCCGCCTCGCTCCGCGTCCTCGCCATGACAGACGCCACAGGGCCTCGCTCGTCCCCGTCCGGACCCGTCCGGACGCCGCCGCCGACGCGGACCCGCCCCCGTACGGCCCGACCCGACGGCAAGGAATCCGTACGGGACGGTGGCGGATATCTGCCGGGGCCGGAACAGATTTCCGGGGTGGCGAGGTTAGGGTTGGGGCCGCAGGGTGCCGTCGGGCGGACCGCGGGCCCGGTGGGCCGGCGGGGCCGGCGCGGGACCCTCACCCTGTCCCCCGACGACGAAGGCTTCATGTCCGCCGCGAACTCCCCGGCCCACAACCTCGACGACGACGACTACCCCGCCTACACCATGGGCCGGGCCGCCGACATCCTCGGAACCACGCCCGCCTTCCTCCGGGCGGTCGGGGAGGCGGAACTCATCACCCCGCTGCGCTCCCGGGGCGGCCACCGGCGCTACTCCCGCTACCAGCTGCGCGTCGCCGCCCGGGTCCGCGCCCTCGTCGACCGGGGCACCCCGGTGGAGGCCGCCTGCCGGATCGTCGTCCTGGAGGATCAGCTGGAGGAGGCGCTGCGGCGGAACGAGGAGATGCGCCGCGGACCGGACGACGGTCCGGCCGAGTGAATATCTGTCGCGGCGGCAGCAGAATTACAGGCCGGGCGTCGCAGGATTTCTTTATTCCCTTCGGGTGAGAATCGAAATGTGTCCCGGCGCTTCGAGTTCGACCGTGTTACCGTGATAGCCGTTGCAGTTTGATTGCCGGAGATTTTTCACGGTCTTCCACAGGGTGATCATCGCGCGACCCGGGATCCGCACGGTGTGGATTCCGGAACTGCCCCTCAGGGAGATTCATATGGCATCTGGCACCGTGAAGTGGTTCAACGCGGAAAAGGGCTTCGGCTTCATCGAGCAGGACGGCGGCGGCGCCGACGTGTTCGCGCACTACTCGAACATCGCCACCTCCGGCTTCCGCGAGCTTCAGGAGGGCCAGAAGGTGACCTTCGACGTCACGCAGGGCCAGAAGGGCCCGCAGGCGGAGAACATCGTTCCCGCCTGACGCTGACGCATACCACGGGCCGGGGCCCGCGCTCTCGGAGCGCGGGCCCCGGCTTTTGTGCGCGCGGGGCTCGGCGAGCGCCCACGGCCACCCCCTCGGCAACCGTCGGCCTCCGGCCTCGGCCGGCGACCGACGCCACCACCTCGGCCACCCCGGCCTCAGCGAGCGCCCGGCACCTCCTCCGTCACGCCGTTCAGCGGGGAGGACGGATCGCTTCCGTACGGGCGGGTGAGTACCTCCAGGCCGTGCCCTGCCGGGTCGCGGAAGTACACTCCGCGGCCCCCGTCGTTGCGGTTGATCCGGCCGGGGTGCCGGCCCGCCGGGTCGGCCTGGACCGGGACGCCGTCCGCCACCAGGCGGGCGAGCACGCCGTCGAACTCCTCTTCGGACACGAGGAACGCGTAGTGCTGCACGGGTACGGGGACGTCGGTGTCGACGGTCGCGAAATCCAGCGTGACGCCGTTCGCGGTCGTCACGGGCAGGAACATCCCGGCCGGTTCCCCGACCTCCAGCCCCAGGATCCCGGCGAGAAAACGGGCGGACCTCTCCCGGTCGTGGGAGAGAACGATGGTGTGGTTGAACTCGACTGACACGGGTCAATGCCTCCACGGGCATCTCCACGGCGCCTCCATGCCTCACCCGGCCGGTGACCGACACGCGATGCCGCGCCGTGGATCGTAGACACCGGCGCCCCGGGACGTCGAGCGGTTTCCGGACGGACGGCTCGCCTCAGGGGTGACCGGCCACCGGCTCGGGCCGGTCCGGCAGGACGTGGGCGGTGAGCCACCGTGCCACGGACGGCGGGAAGGGGGCCGGCAGGCCCAGCACGATGTGGCGGAAGCCGGCGGCGAGGGCCGCGTCGACGGCGTGGCGGGTGCCGGCCGGGTCGGCGTAGTCGACGGGGAGGTGGATCGAACGGGTGAGGGTCGCCGGGTCGCGGCCGATCTCGGCGCAGCAGCGGTCGAGGAGGGCACTGCGGCGGACGGCGTCGTCGATGTCGCCGCCGGGGATGTTCCACAGGTCGGCATGGGCGGCGGCCACCCGCAGGGTGGCCAGGGAGCGTCCGCCGACGAGGATCGGCGGGTGCGGGCGCTGCACGGGTTTCGGGTTGCCGAACGCGCCGGTGAGCCGCACGTGGTCGCCGTGGAAGTCGAAGGGCTCGGTCTCGGTCCACAGGCGCCGGATCACCGTGCACGCCTCCGCGAGGCTCGCCACCGCCCGCTCGGTGTCGTGGAACGGCAGACCGTGGGCCGCGTACTCCCGCCGGGCCAGGGGGTGGCCCGGGCGGGAGCCGACGCCGATGCCGAAGTCGAGCCGGCCGCCGGAGACGATGTCGACCGTCGTGGCGATCTTCGCCAGCATCGCGGGTGGCCGGAAACGGTTGCTGGTCACCAGCACGCCGAGCCGCAGCCGGCGCGTGTGGGCCGCGAGGGCCGACAGCAGGGTCCAGCCCTCGTACGTCGGGCCGTCCGGGTCGCCGCCGATCGGCATGAGGTGGTCGAACAGCCAGGCGTGGTCGATCCCGGGTGTGGCGTCGGCTTCCCGCCACACGCGCAGGACGTCCTGGTAGTCGACCTGGGAGGGGGCGGTGAGGATGCCGAACGTGGGTCGCTGGGCGGGGGGTGACATGGAGGTCGGTCCTTTCGGCGGGGTGCAGGCGGGTGTCAGGGGCGGCGACGGAGGGACGGCGTGAGGAGGGCGGGCGGGGTGTCGGACTTCTCGTGGGCGGCGAGGTCGGTTCCGGGGGCGACGATCGCGTCGACGGCGTCCAGGACGTCGGCGGACAGCACGGTGTCGGCCGCGGCGAGCTGGGCGTGCAGGTGGGCGAGGGTGCGCGGGCCGATGAGGGCGCTGGTCACCCCCGGGTGGGCGGTGACGAACCCGAGGGCCAGCTGGATCATCGTCAGGCCGGCCTCGTCGGCGACCCGGGCCAGCCGTTCCACGGCGTCGAGCCGGGCCTGGTTCGCGGGCACGGTGAGGTCGAACCGGTCGGGCAGGATCCGGGAGCGGTGGGTGTCGACGTCGCGGCCCGCGCGGACCGCGCCCGACAGCCAGCCCGACGCCAGCGGGCTCCACGCCAGCACCCCGAGCCCGTACTCCTCGGCGACCGGCAGGACGTGGGCCTCGATGCCCCGCTGCAGGATCGAGTAGCTGGGCTGTTCGGTGACGTAGCGGCTCAGGCGGTGCTCGCGGGCGGCCCACTGCGCCTGCACGATGCGGTACGCCGGGAAGGTGGAGGAGCCGAAGTAGCGGATCTTCCCGGCGCGCTGAAGGTCCGTCAGGGCCGACAGCGTCTCCTCGTCGCCGGTGGTCGGGTCCCACCGGTGGATCTGGTAGAGATCGACGTGGTCGACGCCGAGGCGGCGCAGGCTGTCGTCCAGGGCGGTGACCAGCCAACGGCGCGAGCTGCCCCGGTGGTTGCGCTCGTCGCCCATCGGCATGGTCGCCTTCGTGGCCAGCACGATGTCCTCGCGCCGCCCGGCGACCGCCTTGCCGACCATCCGCTCCGACTCGCCCTCGCCGTACATGTCGGCGGTGTCGATGAGGTTGATCCCCGCCTCCAGGGCCGCGTCGACGAGGGCCGTCGCCTCCTCCTGTGTGGTGCGGCCGATCGGGCCGAAGTTCATCGCGCCGAGCGCGAGCGAGCTGACCTGCACACCGGTGCGGCCCAAGGTGCGGTACTGCATGACTGTGGTCCTCTGGTCGTGGGGGTGTCTGGGTGTCCGGCGTCTGGGTGTCCGGCGTCTGGGAGAATGAGAAACGGAACGGTGTTCCGGTACGCCCGTCGAGGACGATACGGAACGCTGTTCCGTTTTGGCAAGCGGGTACGGCGGTGACAGGGAGAGGGTTCGACGTGAACGAGAGCGGCAAGGGCGCGGAACCCGCGGTTCCGGCTCCGGCCCGGCGCAAGGACGCCCGGCGCAACAAGGAGGCGCTCCTGGAGGCGGCCGCCACCGTCTTCGTACACAAGGGCGTGGACGCACCGGTGCGGGAGGTCGCGGCGGCGGCGGGCGTCGGCCTGGGCACGATCTACCGGCACTTCCCGACCCGCGCGGAACTCATCATCGCCGTCTACCGCCACCAGGTCGACGCCTGCGCCGACGCCGGCCCCGCGCTGCTGGCGACCGCCGCCAGCCCGTACGCGGCGCTGGCGCAGTGGATCGACCGGTTCGTGGACTTCCTCGTCACCAAACACGGGCTGGCAGGCGTGATGCAGTCCGACAGCGCCGGCTTCGAGGCGCTGCACACCTACTTCCTCGACCGTCTGGTGCCGGTCTGCGCGGCGCTCCTGGAGGCTGCCGCCGACGCCGGAGAGATCCGCGCCGACCTCGACTCCTACGAGCTGATGCGCGGCGTCGGCAACCTCTGCGTCGGCGCCGACACCGACCCCCGCTACGACGCGCGCCGCCTGGTCGCCCTCCTGGTGGCGGGGCTGCGCCGACCGCTCTGAAGCCGAGGTCCCGGCATACGGCGGCGCGACCGACCGCCGGCCGCCTCGCCGTACGGGGCGGATGTGCTCATCCTGGACAGGGGGTCACCCGGTCATCCAGTCACCCGACCGGACACCGGGCCGGACACCGGGCCGGTCATCCGGTACGACGACGAGGCGGCGGGCCATGGGCATCGACGTGACCGTGCGGCGGGAGATCGCGCTGCCGCCCGAGCGGGTGGCCGCGTACGCCATGGACTGGCGGCACGACGCCGAGTGGACGCAGGGCATCCGCCGGGCGGAGCTGACACGGGAGGCGGACGGGGGCGGTTTCGGGACGGGCGCGGAGGTCACCCGGGCCGCCCGGTTCCTCGGGCGCCGCATCGACTACGTCCTGCGCGTCACCGCGTACGACCCGCCGTGGGTGCTGGACATGGAGTCCGTGGTCGCCCCGATGCCGATGCGTGTCACCTACTCCTTCCAGCCGTACCCGGGCGGCACCCTGGCCGCCATCAGGGTGCGCGGCGGGCCGGCCGGGCCGGCCCGCGTACTCGCCGGGCCGATGGCCCGGCAGGTGCGGCGCGCGCTCGGCAAGGACCTGCGGGACCTGGAGCGGCGGCTCACTCGTGACCAGGCCCCTTGATCACGGGCGTCGTCGGCGGTCACCGCCCGCGGCCCGCCCGGGTGTGCCGGGCGGGGCAGGGCCGCGCGGCCGTCCGGCCCCGCTCGCCCTCACCGCCCGGTCACGTCAGCGGTGCTCGGGGTTCTGCGCGTCGGGGCGGCAGCCCGCGTCCCACTGGGTGCGCTGGTTGCCGTGGGCGGGGATGCCGCCGGCCCGCTTGAGCAGGGCCGCCACGTGCATGAGGTTCCAGGTCATGAAGGCGGTGTTGCGGTTGGTGAAGTCGTTCTCGGGACCCCCCGAGCCCGGGTCGAGGTACGACGGACCGGGGCCGGCCGGGCCGATCCAGCCGGCGTCGGCCTGGGGCGGGACGGTGTAGCCCAGGTGCTGGAGGCTGTAGAGGACGTTCATCGCGCAGTGCTTGACACCGTCCTCGTTGCCGGTGATCAGACAGCCGCCGGCCCGGCCGTAGTAGGCGTACTGCCCGGCCTCGTTCAGCAGGGCGGAGCAGGCGTAGAGCCGCTCGATCACCTTCTTCGTCACCGAGCTGTTGTCACCGAGCCAGATCGGGCCGCAGAGCACCAGGATGTCGGCGGCCATCACCTTCTCGTACAGCGCCGGCCAGGCATCGGTGGCGAAGCCGTGCTCGGTCATGTCCGGGTAGACGCCGGGCGGGATGTCGTGGTCCACGGCCCGGACCACCTCAGTGGCCACGCCCTGGCCGTCCATCAGCGCCCGGCTCTTGTCGATCAGCCCCTGGGTGTGGCTGAGCTGCGGCGACGGCTTCAGTGTGCAGTTGACGTAGAGGGCGGTGAGGTCGTCGAACCGGTAGGGGTCGGGGACGGGAACGGTCATGCGGCTGCTCCTTCAACGCGGTCGCTCGGCGCGGGTCTCGGCGCGGGTCTCGGCGCAGCTTCTCGCGCCGCGTCCCTTTTGTCATTGATTGCCCCGCCGTGGTCATCAAGACGTCATTTCTCTCGGCGCCCTTTCTCTCGGCGCCCTTCCTCTCGGCGTCGCTGCGCGGCCCTCACCCGGAGTCGTTTCGCGGCCCTCACCCGGCGTCGCTGCGCGGTCTTCCCCCGGCGGCCTTTCGCGGCCTTCCTCCGGCGCCCCTGTGCGGTTCGCACCGGCGCCGGCCGCCGGCCGCCGAGTCGGCGGCCGGGCCTCACATCCCGCCCATGGAGGACCCCGAGTCCCGCAGCCCCGGCAGCAGCCACTCCTGGAACGGCTCGAACGGCGCGAGCACGGCCAGCACCAGGAAGGCCACGCCCATGACACGGCCCAGCGCCGGGCCCCGGGACCACAGCTTCTCCAGAAAGATCACCACGGAGAGCCCCGCCATCGCCGCGAGGTTCATCATGCCCAGCGGCACCAGGACCACCATCAGCCCGGCGCAGCAGCCCACGCAGTACGCACCGTGGTGGACACCCACCCGCAGATCCCTGACCGGCGGCCGGAAGCCGGCGTAGTGCACCAGGTGGCCCATGGGGTTGCGGCAGTGCCGCAGGCAGACGTGCTTCAGCGGTCCCAGCTGGTAGAGGCCGGCCAGGAGGAAGGCCGCGGACCCGATCCACCGCCCGGCGTCCGGGTGGCCGGCCACCACGTCGCCGGTCAGCGCCAGCACGCCGTACGCGAGCACGCCGAAGGCCGACCAGGCGATCAGATAACCGGTGACGACCTCGCCGGTCCGCAGGGCCCGGCTCCAGCCGGCGGACTGCCGGCCGATCCCGCGCACCCAGGTGATGGCCACCGGCGCCATCGACGGCAGCATCATCGCCGCCATCATCGTGACCCACAGCAGCAGGAACAGCGGGAGCGCCATCCCCATCGTGCCCGGCTCGACCCCCATCTCCCGGGCCTGCCCGGCCGTGAGGACCCACGCGGGTACGGCGATCAGCGAGACGAGGACCCAGGCGACGGCGAGTTCCCGCCTGGGCAGCAGCCCGGCGCCGCCCGCGCTCGGCGCGGACTCTCGACTGGGACGCATGGCGTGCCTCCTACGAGCCTCTCCAGCACACCACGCCATCGGTGCCCCCGCGAATCGGCGGAGACCTCCTCGACGGAATACCCCAGGGGGGTATATGGTTCCTGCTCGTGAGGCCGGGAACACCGGGCTCGCGCACACCACACCGGATGGGGGACGCAGGTCATGGAACACACCGCGCAGCAGGGGACACACGAGAGCCACGAGAACCACGGCGGCCGTGAGGCTCACGCCGGTCGTGACACGCACGGCACCGGCGCGGGCCACGCCGGCCACGGAAGCCACGAGGGCCACGGCCACGACAGCCATGCCCACGCCGACACGCACGCCCACGCCCACGCCCACGCCGGCCATGGCGGCACCTCCTGGGCCATGGCGATGAGGGCCACCCTGCACTGCCTCACCGGGTGCGCCGTCGGCGAGATCCTCGGCATGGTGATCGGCACCGCGCTCGGGTGGGGCAACGCGTCCACCATGGTCCTGGCCGTCGTGCTGGCGTTCGTCTTCGGCTACTCCCTCACCCTGTACGCGGTGGCGCGCGGCGGCCTGGACCTCAGGTCGGCCGTCCGGATCGCGCTGGCCGCCGACACCGTCTCGATCGCCGTGATGGAGCTCGCCGACAACGGCATCATCGCCCTGATACCGGACGCCATGGACGCCCAGCTGTCCGACGCCCTCTTCTGGTGGGCCCTGCTCGCCGGCTTCGCCGTGGCCTTCGCGGTCACCACCCCGGTGAACAAGTGGATGATCGGCCGCGGCAAGGGCCACGCGGTGGCCCACGCCCACCACCACTGACCGCGCCCGGACGGAGAGAGGGCCCCCGCCCGGCACGGGTGACGGCGGGGGATCAGTGGTGACGCGAGGACGTGCCGGTGCCGGCCCCGCCCGCCGGGTGGTAGAGCTCCCGGGCGCGGGCCAGGTCGACCGGCCCGTCCTGCGGCAGATGCAGGAAGAAGCCCAGCTGCCACGCCTGCGCCGTGCCGGCCTGGCGGTTGGGCGGGGTCACCCAGGGCGGGTAGACGCGGAAGGCCCGTTTCCCTCCGGTGCCGTTCGCCGACACGACACCGTGCCGGCGGAGCGCGTCCGGGGGAAGGACGAACTGGCCGAAGTGGTGGTCGTCGCGGGTGCTGATGACGAAGAGGTCGACGGGGTCCGTGACGTCGAAGGGCTGGATGGGCCCGGCCGGGGACCTCTTCCAGACGGTGACGAACTGGCCGGCCTTGGTGGGGGTCGTCCTGGCCGCGCGATACCGGACCGCGAGGCCGTCCAGGGTGAACGTGTGTGCGGCGTACTCGGCGCTCTCGGCCTCGGGCACCGGCAGCGAGCAGACGAACCCGCAGGGGTCGTAGACGAGCGCCTTCGCCGCCATGAGGTCCTGGTGTGCCGGAGCGCCGTCCGACCACGGCTCGGGACGGGGTTCGGCTGGGCGTTCGTGGTCCGTGGTCATGCGCCCACCCTGTCACGACGACTTTCAGACCAGCGGCGCGTCCCGGGGCACCAGCATCACCCGGTGGCGGTTGCAGTGGGCCGCGGCCGAGCCGCTGGGGGCCGTGCCGGGCCGTTCCCCCCGCGGAGCCTGGTGGGCCGGAAGGTTCGGGTGGGCCTGGTGGGCCTGGAGGGCCATGCTCACCAGGCTCAGCAGCAGGTGCACATCGGCATCGCAGTCGAGGTGGACGGTCACCCAACGGGAGCCCGGCAGCAGCCGTATGGCCGTGGAGGCGCGCAGGTCGGCGGCGAAACGGTGGATCGCGGAACCGGTGAGGTGCAGATCGACCTCGTGGTCCGAGTGGAAGTGGACTATCTCGGCGTGCGGGGTGCTCAGCGCCCGGCCCGTGCCGCAGGAGGCCGGACCTTCGGTGAGGTCGCGCCAGGTTTCCAGGTGAGCCATGGCTCGCTCGGCCGGAGTCATGGCACCCATCGTCGCCGCATCACCCCGGCGACACCAGACATTGAGCGAACCGTAACTCGGACGTGAGGCTTCCGCTTAAGCTGTCCCAACCCCGCGCGGGGGAAAGCCTTTTCGGCCGCCTCAGGGTCTCCCCGACGTATCCGGCTCGGTGCCGGGCCCCGGTGCGCCGGTCGCCGGGCTGGGCGTGCCCCCGTGGGACGTCGGCGACCCGCTCCGCTGACGCGAGGGGGTCGGGGCGGTCGTGGGGACCTCGCTAGCGGACGGCGTGCCGGGCGTCGGGACCACCGACGGCGAGAGCGTGGGCCGGGGGGTGTCGACCCCGCCGGAGAACGAGGGCGGCGGGGCCAGCGGCGGTGCCGGAGACACGGGGACATCGGAGCCACGCCCCAGCAGTACCGGTACCGCGACCAGCACCGCCACCACGCAGCCGACCCCCGCCGCCACCGCCGTACGGGCCAGCCTGCGCCGGTGTGCGGCCCGCCGGATCGCCTCGTAGCGGCCGGGCGGCGCGCCCAGGAACTCGGGACGGGGGCGCAGGATCACCGCGAGGGGGTCGTCCCCGGCCGCGAGTTGCTCGGCCGAAGCACCGCCGGGGTGACTCCCCTCACGGAGAGCCGCGTCGGGCAGACCCAGGTCCCCGAAGCCCCCGTCCGGCATACCCCTGCCGGGAAGCCCACCGCCGCTGCCGCCGTCACCACCGAGCCCACCACCGCCGGCCCCACCGTGGCTGGACCTGCCCCCCTCGGCCCCGCCACCGTGGAGTCCGTCGTCGTCGAGGCCGTCATCGTCGAGTCCGTCGTCAAAGCGTGCGGTCAAGGTCTCTCCTCAGGTGTGCGCGGAGCAGTTCCCGGGCCGCGTGGAGGTCGGCCTTGACGGTTCCTTCCTTCCGGCCGGTCAGCACGGACACCTCCCGGATCGGCATGTCAGCGTAGTAGTGCAGGAGGATCGGCACACGCAGTCGCTCCGGCAGCGACCGCACCAGCAGCCGGACCGCGGGATCGGCCTCCTCGCCCTGCGCCCGCACCACCGCCTCGGACCCCGCCCGCCGCACCGCGCTGCGCTCGCGCTCCAGCTTGCGCCAGTGGTCCCGGACGAGGTTCGCCGCCGTGACGTAGAGGAAGCCTCGCGGTTCCTCGACGGATGTCCACCGGGCCCAGAGCCGGGTGAACGCCTCCGACGCGATCTCATGAGCCGTCTCGTCGTCGTCCACCAGCCGACGGCACCAGCCCGCCAGCCGGGGGTAGAGGGCGGCGAACAACTCGGACGCCGCCCTGTCACGGGACCGTTTCAACGTTCTCCAGAATCAACGGGGTTGCGGACCATACTGCTGTCAGGCGACCAGCGCGGCGAACACGATGACGTTGTCCCGGTAACCGACGCCTCCACCGGCCCCCTCGGCGCCACCGGCCCCGGCGCCGCCGGTACGCGTGCGCGGCCCGCCGCAGGTGATCAGGCGGAGCTCGGGCCGGGCCACGTCCCCGTAGACCTCCGCCGTCGGGAAGTCGGCCTTCGCGACCGTCCGGACGGCGGTGACGGCGAACTCCGGTGCGCCGCCGTCGTCCAGGCGGGGCAGGATCCGGTCCCCCGGGCGCAGCCGCCCGAGGTTCTTGAAGACGCCGTCGCCGTAGGCGCCCACCGTGACGTGGCCGAGGATGACGGAGGGGCCGGTCCGGCCCGGCACCGGCGAGTACCGGTACCAGCCCGCCCGGTCGTCGTCGGTGACCGGCGGCACCTCCACCGTGCCGTCCGCCGCGAGCCCGAGGCGCAGCAGCGGGGTGTCGACACCGATGGCGGGGATTCTCAGCCGCACCGGACGCACCGCGCCGGGGCCGCCGGTTGCCCGGTCCGCCCCGGGGGCGGCGGGCGCCGACGGGGACGCGCCGCCGCGCGCGGTCCGCCGGCGGGCCGACGGCTCGACCGTCCCACCGCCGCCGCACCCCGTCAGCAGCACGCCCACGGTTCCCGCCGCCGCGACACCCAACCCGCGCCGGGAGAGCGGGGTCATGCTCCGCTCTCGGACATCCGCCTGCGCCGCCGCACGACGAAGACCAGCGCCCCGCCGGCCGCGACCGCCGCCGCACCGCCGGCCACCGCCCCGCCGCGGGTTCCGTCCGCCGGCCCCTCCGTGGCGACCCCGGTGTCGGGCGCCCCGGACGGCACGACGGCCACCTGCCCCGAGGGGGTGGAGGGTACGGGCGTCGGCACGGCGGTCGGCGCCGTGGTGGGGACGGGGCTCGCCGCCGGGTTCGCCTCGGACGGCACCACGCTCGGCACTGCGCTCGGCACCGTGCTCGGCACCGGGGTGGGCGCCGTCTTCGCCGTCGTCCCCGCCTCCGCCGGGGCCGGCACCGGCCCCCCGTCCGCGACCGCGGTCCCGGCTCCGGCCCCCAGCGCCGCCATCGCCGCGCACACAGCCGCCGCCATTGCCCACGTGGTTCGCCTCATCGGCTCGTTCCCCTTCGCTCGTCTCGTTCCGGCCGCGCTGAACGGCGATCGGACCGACCGCGCTGATCGCGCTGATCACCCCGACCGCGCTGATCGCCGCGGTCGGACCGGCCGCGCCTGATCGCGCAGACCGAGCCCAGAGACGAGCGAGCCCCGAGCCGCGTTGCAAAGAGATGGCAAAGCCCCGCAGCTTGTTCACATAGCTGAATGCTGATCACGTACGCGTCTATTGACGCGGGCACGCCACCCCTCCTACTTTCCGGAGAAAGCGCTTTCCAAGAGCCATCGCGGCACGGCACCCGCATGCCCGCCACCACCCCCTGGAGACGAAGATGCACCTGCGAACGACGCCCCGGCGAACGGCCTGCCTCGCACCGGCCCTCGCGTCCACCGCCCTCCTGGCCGGCACCCTCGTCGCCCTCACCGGCACCACGGCCGAAGCCGCGACCACCGCCTACGAGGCCGAGTCGTCCGCCGCCGTCTGCACCGGCACCATCGACTCCGACTGGTCCGGATACTCCGGCAGCGGCTTCTGCAACGGCACCAACACCGTCGGCGCCTACGCCCAGTTCACGGTGAACGCCCCGGCGGCCGGCACGGCGCAGCTCACCTTCCGCTTCGCCAACGGCACCGCCGGCGCCCGTCCCGCCGACCTGATCGTCAACGGGTCCACGGTGCAGTCCCCGTCGTTCGAGCCCACCGGCGCCTGGTCCACCTGGGCCACGAAGACGGTGTCCGTGTCCCTGAACGCGGGCGGCAACACCATCCGCCTGAACCCCACCGGCTCCGCCGGTCTGCCCAACCTCGACCGCCTCGACGTCGAGACCGGCGGCACGACCACCCCGCCCACCGGCGGCGCGCTCTACGTCGCGCCGAACGGCACCGACGGGGCGGCCGGCACCCGGTCCGCGCCCACCACGCTCACCTCGGCGATCAGCCGGGTCGGCTCCGGCGGCACCATCTACCTGCGCGGCGGAAGGTACGACCACTCCTCCACGATCACCATCCCGCAGGGCAACGACGGCACCTCCGGCGCCCGCACCACCCTGGCCGCCTACCCCGGCGAGACGCCGGTGCTGAACTTCTCCGGCCAGAGCGAGAGTTCGTCGAACCGCGGGCTCCAGCTGATGGCCTCGTACTGGCACGTCCAGGGCATCGTCGTCGAGCGCGCCGGCGACAACGGCATCTACATCGGCGGCAGCCACAACGTCGTCGAGCGGACGATCACCCGCTACAACCGGGACACGGGGCTGCAGCTCGGCCGGATCTCCTCCTCCACGCCGAGCAGCCAGTGGCCGTCCGACAACCTGATCCTCAGCGCCGAGTCGCACGACAACGCCGACTCCGACGGCGAGGACGCGGACGGCTTCGCCGCGAAGCTCACCACCGGCCCGGGCAACGTCTTCCGGTACGCCGTCTCGCACAACAACATCGACGACGGCTGGGACCTCTACACCAAGACGGCCACCGGCCCCATCGGCCCGGTGACCATCGAGTACTCCCTGTCCTACGGCAACGGCACGCTCAGCGACGGCACCGTGAACGGCAACGGCGACCGCAACGGCTACAAGCTGGGCGGCGACGGCATCGCGGTCGACCACGTCGTCCGGCACAGCATGGCCTACAAGAACGGCAAGCACGGGTTCACCTGGAACAGCAACCCGGGCAGGATGGCCGTCTCCGCCAACCTCAGCATCGACAACGCCACCCGCAACTTCTCCTTCGACAACGGCAGCACCGCGGTGTACCGCGACAACACGTCGTGCCGGTTCACCGTCAGCGGCTCCAACGACAAGACGGTCGGCGACGCCGACGGCTCCAACCAGTTCTGGACCGGCTCCAACGGCTCCCGCTGCTCGGCGTACTCGGGTGCCCTCGGCTGGTCCTACGCCTCGGACGGCCACCTGGTCGTGACGCTCGGCGGCAGGCAGATCACGCTGTAGCCCCGCGCCCTCACTCCACCTCGGCCGGTCCCGGCGGCGGCGAAAAAGTCGCCACCCGATTGATCGGACCGGCCGCCGGATCCGTACTCTCCTGTGTTCCGGCCACGAGAACCGTCCCAGTGGAGGCCTGATGCCCGTCACACGCAAGCTGGCAGGATCCGTCCTGGTGGCGGGTGCGCTGACGTTGACCGTCGCATCGCTGGCGTACCCGACGATGCTCGGCGTGCAGAAGACGACGGCCAACAAGGACCGGATCGTCCGCGAAACCCCCTACGGGCCGCTCACCGAGGCCGACCGCGACTTCGTCGTCAAGGTGCGGGCGGCCGGGCTGTGGGAGTACCCGCTCGGGGAACTGGCGATGGAGAAGGGGTCCACGCCGCAGATGAAGGAGGCGGGGGCGCATCTCGTCGTGGGGCACGCGGGCCTCGACGACCTGTGCCGCAAGATCGCGCCCGAGCTGGACATCGACCTGCCCAACCAGGCGAGCCCCCAGCAGCAGCAGTTCGTGGCGACGTCCGCGGCGTTGTCGGGGCGGCAGTTCGACAGCACCGCCGCCAACATCATGCGCGTCACCCACGGCCAGATCTTCCCGGTCATCGCCAAGGTCCGCGCCAACACCGAGAACACCCTGGTCCGGCAGCTCGCCGACCTCGCCAACGACACGGTGCTGGACCACATCACCGTTCTGGAGAAGACCGGCGTCGTCAACTTCGACCAGGTCAACCTCCAGCAGACCAGCCCGCCCAACCTCCCCGCCGACCAGCTCACCCCGCCGCCGCCGCAGCCCGGCTCCCCCATCGTCGTCCTCACCGCGCGCCCGGACCTCAACGTCAACACCAGGTCCCCGGCCCCCACTCCGGCACCGTCGGCGGGCTGAACCCGGCCTCTGTCGACCGGTGTTCGCGGGTGTATCAGCCGGCGGTGCGGACCTCCGCCCCGTTCGTTCGCTCAGGACGCACGCGGCGCCCGTCAGCAGGGAGCAGGTCCTTGGCCCGGCGGTGGGGGAACGGACCGGCGGACCGTCGACCAGGGGGGCGGGTTCGCGGGGCACCGTCGGGCGCCCGCCCATGTCGACGCGCGCCATGAGTTCGGCCACCCGCGCCCACGGAAACGTCCCGCCCGCGCCCCCGCCCGTTGCGGAAGCGGGCGACGCCCTGACCGACGGCGGGCGTGCGCGGCCCGCCGGCTCCGGGATCGGCCCCGGCTCCCCCGGGTGTCGCCCGAGAGGCTTACGGAGTGGTGACGTGGTGTCGTGGCTCGGGGTGCCGGGGGCCGGGGCGGCCTAGCGTGGGGGGATGCGCGTACTGGTCACCGGCGGTGCCGGTTTCATCGGGTCACATGTGGTGGATGCCCTGCGGGAGCGGGGACATGAGGCGGTCGTGTACGACGTGCGGGGTGAGCCGGCGCGGGACGTGCGGGATCCCGCCGCCGTCGCGGAGGCGCTGGACGGCGTCGACGCGGTGTGTCACCAGGCGGCGATGGTCGGGCTCGGCAACGGGGTCGCGGACGCCGCCGAGTACGTCTCGCGCAACGACCTGGGCACGGCCGTACTGCTCGCCGCCATGGCCGACGCGGGCGTACGGCACCTCGTGCTGGCCGGGTCGATGGTCGTGTACGGGGAGGGGCGCTACGAGTGCCCCCGGCACGGTGTCGTCCGGCCTGGGCCGCGTGCCGTCGAGGAGCTGGACGCGGGACGGTTCGAGCCGCTGTGCCCGGAGTGCAAGGAGGACCTGGTGCCGGGGCTGGTCGGCGAGGACGCTCCCGCCGACCCGCGCAACGTGTACGCCACCACCAAGCTGGCCCAGGAGCACCTGGCCGCCGCGTGGGCCCGGTCGACCGACGGCAGCGCGGTCTCGCTGCGCTACCACAACGTGTACGGGCCGCGGATGCCCCGCGACACCCCGTACGCCGGTGTCGCCTCCTTCTTCCGCTCCTCCCTCGCCCACGGCCGCCCGCCCCGCGTGTACGAGGACGGCCGGCAGCGGCGCGACTTCGTGCACGTCCGGGACGTGGCCGCCGCCAACGTGGTCGCGCTGGAGGCGGGGGTCGCGGGCGAGACGCCCGGCGGGGTGCTCGCCGCCTACAACACGGGCAGCGGCGACCCGCACACCGTCGGCGAGATGGCCGAGGCGCTGGCCGCCGCCGCCGGTGGCCCCGCCCCGGCCGTCACCGGGGAGTACCGGCTGGGCGACGTACGGCACATCACCGCCGACTCCTCCCGGCTGCGCGCCGCCTTCGGCTGGCGGCCCGAGGTCGCCTTCGCGGACGGGATGCGGGAGTTCGCCCGGTCCGAGTGACCGGGAGGCGGCTCGTCCGAGTGACGGGGCCGCGCCTCACGCCCGCTGCGCCACCGGCAGGGTCACCTCGAAGCGGCAGCCGCCCGGGATGTTGCGGACGGTGGCGCTGCCCCGGTGGGCCTCCACGATGCCCCGCACGATGGCCAGGCCCAGTCCGGCTCCGGCCGGCGGGGTCCGTGCGTCGGTGCCCCGCCAGCCGGTGTCGAAGACACGGGGCAGGTCCTCGGCGGGGATGCCGCCGCAGCCGTCGGTGACCGACAGGACGACGCCCTCGTCGGAGCTCTCCGCGGCGATCATGACGGTGCCGTCGGCGGGGGTCCGGCGGATCGCGTTGACCAGCAGGTTCCCCAGGACCCGGCTCATCTCCTTGCCGTCCACCTCGACCGGCACCGGGTCCACCCGCTGCCCCACCAGCCGTACGCCGTACTCGCGGGCCAGCGGGTCGACGCCGGCGAGGGCGTCGCCGACCAGGTCGTACAGGGATATCCGGCTGGGGCTGAGCGGCAGGGTGCCCGCGTGGATGCGGGACAGTTCGAAGAGGTCGCCGACCATGTCGTTGAGGCGTTCCACCTCGGTGCGGATCTGGCGCAGATAGCGGTGCGGGTCGGCGGCGACGCCGTCCTCCAGCGCCTCCGACATGGCGCGCAGACCGGCCAGCGGGGTGCGCAGGTCGTGCGAGATCCAGGCGACCAGTTCCCGCCGGGACGTCTCCAGGGCCCGCTCCCGCTCCCGCGACTCGGCGAGCCTGGCGCTGGTCGCCGCCAGTTCCCGGCTGAGCGCGGCCAGTTCGGCGGTGGCGGGCGCGGCCGGCGCGGCGAACTCGCCGTCGCCGAACGACCGTGCCGCGACGGCGAGTTCGCGGCTGCTCGCCACCACCCAGCGGCCCAGCAGCAGCGCGGTGAGGAGAGAGACCACGGCCGCCATCGCCACCACGGTGGTGACGACGGTCAGGTCGTGCGGGGAGAGGAACATCGCCCAGGCGACGGCGAGGGTGCCCGCGAGCATGGCGGTCACGCCCACGGCCGCCACCACGGCCAGCGACGCGGTCAGCGAGCGGCGGCGGACCAGCCGCAGCACGGCCGCGCCGGCCAGACCGGTGGCGGCGGCCCCGGCGAACGCGTAGAGGGCGATGAGGAGGGTGTCGCGCATGCTCAGGCCGCCCCTTCCGCGCCGGCCGGGTCGAAGCGGTAGCCGACGCCCCACACCGTCTGGATGAGGCGGGGGCGGGCGGGATCGTCCTCGACCTTGCCGCGCAGCCGCCGCACGTGGACGGTGACGGTGGACAGGTCGCCGAAGTCCCAGCCCCACACCTCGCGCATCAGGTCCTCCCGGCTGTAGGCCTGTCCCGGGTGGCGCAGGAAGAACGCGAGGAGGTCGAACTCGCGCAGGGTGAGGGCGAGTTCGGTGCCGCGCTTGGTGGCGCGGCGGGCGGCCGGGTCGACGGTCAGGCCGGCCGCGCCCAGCGGCCGGGCGCCGGGGCGGGCCGGACCGCCGTCACGGGGGCGGGTGCGGCGCAGCACCGACTCCACGCGCAGCACCAGTTCGCGGGGGCTGAACGGCTTGGTGACGTAGTCGTCGGCGCCGACCTCCAGGCCGAGGATCCGGTCGTCCTCGTCGCCGCGCGCGGTGAGCATGATGACCGCGACCGGGGCTCCCCGGTCGCGCATCCGGCGGCACACCTCCAGGCCGTCCATGCCGGGCAGCATCAGGTCCAGTACCACCAGGTCGGGCCGGTGGGCGGCGGCGCGGGTCAGGGCCGTCGGGCCGTCGTCGGCGCGGTCGACGACGTAACCGGCGCGGTCGAGGTATCCGGCGACGACCTCGGCGACGGTGGGGTCGTCGTCGACGACCAGGACACGGGACCCCGCGTGCGCCGGGGTGTCCTCGCGGGGCGGCTGGTACGGCTGCTGGTGCATGCCTCCAGCGTCGCACCGTGCCCGCCCGCGCGGGGGACCCTCACGGCGACGTCCGCGTTTCGTAAGGACCGCATGTCCGGATTGCCGGTTTTGCATTCGTAGGGTGAACCCCGTGACGACCTCACCACCGACGCAGGACGTCGACGTCGTGCTGCCCTGTCTCAACGAGGCCGAGGCCCTTCCCTGGGTCCTCGGCCGTATCCCGGACGGCTGGCGCGCGATCGTCGTGGACAACGGCTCCACCGACGGCTCCGCCGACCTCGCCCGCTCCCTCGGCGCCACCGTGGTGCACGAGGAGCGCCGGGGCTTCGGCGCCGCCTGCCACGCCGGGCTGACCGCCGCGACCGCCGACGTCGTCTGCTTCTGCGACTGCGACGCGTCCCTCGACCCCGGGCTGCTGGTGCCCTTCGTGCGGGAGGTGAGCGACGGCGACGCCGACCTCGTGCTCGGCCGGCGGCGCCCACAGGCCCGGGGCGCCTGGCCGGCCCACGCGCGCGCCGGCAACCTCGCCCTCTCCCGCATGCTGCGGCGCCGGACCGGAGTGCGCCTGCACGACATCGGGCCGCTGCGGGCCGCCCGCCGCGACCGGTTGCTCGGCCTCGGCCTCACGGACCGGCGCAGCGGCTATCCGCTGCAGATGGTCGTGCGGGCCGCCGACTCCGGGTGGCGGATCCGCGAGTACGACGTGCCCTACCGGCCGCGCACCGGAAAGTCCAAGGTCACGGGGACGTGGCGCGGGACGTGGCAGGCGGTCCGGGACATGAGCCGGGTCCTCTCCGAGGGGGCGGTCCGGTGAGGCGCCGTGGCGCGCCCGAGTCGTCCTCGCCCCGGCCGCCCTCACCCCGATTGTTCGCGTCCCGATTGTTCGCGTCCCGGTCGTTCGCGTCCCGGTCGTTCGCGTCCCGGTCGTTCGCGTCCCGGTCGTTCGCGTCCCGGTCGTTCGCGTCCCGGTCGTTCGCGTCCCGGTCGTTCGCGGACGGGCCGCCCCCGGGCGGGGCGCCCTCCGTCCCAGTCAACCCGCACCCCACCGAACGGAGCGCCCGATGACCACCTTGCTCGTCATCGCCAAAGAGCCCCTGCCCGGGCGGGTGAAGACGCGGCTGACGCCGCCCTTCAGCCCCGTCGAGGCCGCCGCGCTCGCGGAGGCCGCGCTGGCCGACACGCTCGACGCCGTGGCGGCGGCGCCCGCCGCCCGGCGGGTCCTGGTGCTCGACGGCGAGCCCGGCCCCTGGCTGCCGCCCGGCTTCGAGGTCGTACGGCAGTGCGCGGGCGGGCTCGACGAACGGCTGGCGCACGCGTTCGCGCGCCACGCGGGCGGGCCGGCACTGCTCATCGGGATGGACACCCCGCAGGTCACCCCGGAGCTGCTGACCGTCGGCTTCGCGGACTGCGACGCCTGGTTCGGGCCGGCGGCCGACGGCGGCTTCTGGGCGCTGGGCCTGGCCACACCCGACCCGGCGCTGCTGCGCGGCGTGCCGATGTCGACGGCGCACACCGGCGCCGCGCAGCGCGAGCGGCTGACGGCGGCGGGGCTGCGGGTGCGGGAGCTGCCGTGCCTGCGGGACGTGGACACCGCCACCGACGCCGAGGAGGTCGCCGCGCTGGCCCCGGACGGCCGCTTCGCCGCCCGGCTCGCCGCCCTCGCCGCGCCCGTTCCGGCGGGCCGCCGATGAGCAGCGCCCCCGAACTCACCGTCCCCGCCCCCGCCTGGGCGGCCTCCGACCCGTACGCCACCGCCCTGCGCGCCGGTCGCGGCCCCCTCTTCCTTCGCCGCACCGACGGCTGGCTGCTGCCGCTGGAGGTCGAACGGTGGTGTGCCCGGGCCGACCTGGTGGACCGGGCCGTGCTCGACCGCTGCGAGGGCGCCGTCCTCGACGTGGGCTGCGGCCCGGGCCGGCTGGTCGCCGAGCTGGCGGCGCGCGGCCGTACCGTCCTCGGCATCGACGTCAGCGAGGCGGCCGTCGCCCACACCGAGGCTCTCGGCGGGCAGGCGCTGCGCCGCTCGGTGTTCGACCCGCTGCCCGGCGAGGGCCGCTGGGGCACCGTCCTGCTGATGGACGGCAACATCGGCATCGGCGGCGACCCGCGCGCCCTCCTGGACCGAGCGGCCCGGCTGCTCGCCCCGGGCGGGCTGCTGATCGCCGAGACGGCGCCCGTGGACATCGACGAGCGCGCCCACGTGCAGGTCGTCGACGTCGCCGACGCCGACGCGCCCGACGCCCCGTTCCCGTGGGCGCGCCTGGGCACACCGGCCCTCCTGCGGTACGCCCGCGGCTGGCGGCGGGCCGGTCAGTGGAGCGCCGGGGGACGCTGCTTCGCCGCTCTGCGCACCCGCACCGCCAGCAGCAGCGCCGAACCGGCGAAGAGCACGCCGGTGATAAGCAGCCAGTGGGCGAGGAACGGCTCCGTCGACAGCCCGGACGCCGCCCGGTAACGGCGGTCCACCGAGCCGCTGATCAGCGGCCACCACACCAGGAGCAGCAGCGCGGACAGCGCCGCCGGCACCCGCACGTACAGCGCCCACTCGCGGCGCCGTGCGGCGCCGAAGCCGCGCAGGACGGCCCGGTCGGCGAGCGCGTACACCGGGAGCAGCACGAGGTCGTGCAGCAGCGCGGCGCCGACGAACCACACCGCCACCCCGAACCAGTCGTCGGCGAACAGCCGCACCCCCGCGTACCCGGCGAGCGCGAACGAGGCCGCCAGCAGAAGGATCTGGAAGGGGCTGCCGAGCGGCAGCCGGACGGCGGGCCGCGTCCTCAGCACCTTCAGCGCCCTCTCCTTCAGAGCCCTCGCCCTCAGCACCGTCGTCTTGCGTGCCCTCGTCCTCAGTGCCGTCATCACAGGTCTCCGAAGGTCATCCGGGCCACCCACTTGGTGTTCAGCACCCCGGGCGCGGCGGGCACGATCACCCGGGCCGGGTGGCCGTGGTCGGGGGACAGTTCCTCGCCGTTGACGTGCAGGGCGAGCAGGGAACGCGGGTCGGCGACCTGGTTGGCGCGCAGCGCGGCCCGGCGGAAGGCGCCGCGCCGCTGCAGGGACTCCACCAGGACGTCCGGCGGATCACCGTCGTACCCCACGAGCGCGGCCAGGTCCCGCAGCCGCACCCCGCGCCACCACTGGTCCGAGGTCGACCAGCCCTCGACACAGGCGATCGGCAGCGCCGAGCTGTGCTGGGGGAGCCGGAGCAGATCGGCCCGGCCGAGCCGGACCGTCGCGCCGTCCCGGCCGACGACGACCAGCCGCCACGCCTCGTCGGTGGTCTCGGCCGGCACGATGCCCGCGTAGGCGGCCGTCTTGTTGATCTGGAAGCCGTTCGGGCCGCTGCCCGGCTCGGCTCCGCCGTGCGGGGCGAGCAGCGCGGTGCGCCGCAGCGGACCGTCGAAGTTGCGCCCGACGCTGGTCAGGAACATCAGCAGCGAGCCTCCGCCGACGAACCACAGCGCCCCGCGCCGGGAGACCGTCGGCGGCTCGGGGCGCGGCGAGACGAGATCGCTGTCCCCGTCCGCGCGCCCGGCGGTCCGGCCGGCCTCGGCGGTCGTCCGGACGGCCTGACCGGCCTGACCGGCCTGACCGGCCCGGTCGGACTCGCCGGACTCACCCGCCTGGCTGGACTCTCCGGTTTGGCCGGGCTCTCCGGCTTGGCCGGACTCACCGGTGCGGCCGGACTCGGTGCGCATCCGCCGTACGTTCCGTACCGCCGTCGGCAGCTTCAGCGCCGCGTGCGCGAGGAACGCCGCGAAGAACACCCACGCGCCGTAGAAGTGCAGCGGGTAGAAGGAGCCGGGGAACACGTACTCCAGCTGGACGTTGAGCACGCCGGTCGTGAACTCGAAGAGCGCGCCCCCGACCAGCAGCAGCAGCGACAGCCGCTCCAGCGCGTGGGCGAGGGAGCGGGCCGGGGGCAGGGTGAACAGCCTCGGCACCACCGACCACAGCTTGGCCAGCAGCACCGGGATGAGCACCAGCCCGAGGGTGACGTGGACACCCTGGTTGAGCCGGTACAGCCAGGGCGGGTCGGTCGGCCAGGAGAACAGGTAGAAGCCGAGGACGCCCTTGTCCGGCGTCATGTCGTTCACCGGCGAGAGGTCCGGGTTGTAGGCGGCGTACGAGACGAGCCCGGTCACGAACAGCACGGTGATGCCGACGAGGAGGACGAGCCCGAGCACCGAGGTGAACCAGGGTCCGCGCAGCGGGCTGCGCCAGAAGCCGGGCGAGGTGGGAAGCCGGAGGCGAGGGTCGCGCATGCCTCGACCGTAGGCCGGGAGAGGGCCCGAAAAGCCCCTGCGACCCATGACGAAACGCTGACGTCCGCCGTGTGCGCCACCCATCGGAGCGCCGTCCGCCCTAGCGTGCCGGGTGTGATCCCCACACAGCCACGATCCGGCACAGACACCGACACGACCACCACCACGGGCACCGATCCCGGCACGGGCGCCGGGAAGCGCCCGGGAACCGGTACCGGCGCCCGCTCCGCGCGACGCGACCTGTGGGCCGCCACCGCCGCCGCCCTGCTGGTGACGGCGGCGATCGTCGTCGGCCGGCACATCGAGGACACCGAGCACACCCTCTACGTGCACTGGGCGCCCCTGGCGGCGACGTGGGACCCGCACCTGGGCCCCGGCACCCCGGCCGCCGTCCTGGTGGCCGGGGCCACGATCGCCTACGGCCCCCGGCTGGCCGACCGGCTGCCGTGGCGGGCGCTGCTGGCGGCGGCGTGGGGGACGGCGCTGGCCTGGATCTGGTCGCTGGCCCTGATCGACGGCTGGCACCGGGGCATCGCGGTCCGGCTCACCACCCGGTTCGAGTACCTCCAGGTCGTGCCGGACCGCTGGCGGGACATCCCGGCGACGCTGCGGACCTTCACCGACCACATCCTGATCGGCGCCCCCGACAACTGGCCCGCCCACGTCGCCGGGCACCCGCCCGGCGCCACGCTCACCTTCGTCCTCCTCGACCGGATCGGGCTGGGCGGGGGCGGCTGGGCCGGGGTCTGGTGCGTCACCCTCGGTTCGACGGCGTGCCTGGCGGTGCTGGTGGCGGTCCGGGCGCTGGCCGGCGAGGCGCTGGCCCGGCGGGCGGCGCCGTTCCTGGTGCTGGCGCCGGCCGCGGTGTGGCTGGGCGCCTCGGCGGACGCCTACTTCGCGGCGGTGGCCGCGTGGGCGGTCGCCACGCTCGCCCTGGCGCTCACCCGCCGGTCCGCGGCGTGGGCGGCCCTGTCCGGGCTGCTCTTCGGCCTGACCTGCTACCTCTCGTACGGTCTGACGCTGTTCGCGCTGATCGCCGGCGCCGTCCTGCTGCTGGGCCGGCGCGGTCTGCGCGCCCGGGGCCTCGCCCTGCTGCCGCCGCTGCTGGCCGGGCTGGCGGTCGTGCCGGTGGCGTTCACCGTGGCCGGTTTCTCCTGGTACGAGGGGTACGACACCCTGGTCACCCGCTACTACCAGGGCGCCGGCGGGGTCCGCCCGTACTCCTACTGGGTGTGGGCCAACCTGGCGTGCACGGTGCTGATCACCGGCCTGGCGACCGCGGCCGGCCTGGGCCGCGCGGCCGGCGCCCTGCGCGCCCCCGCGACTCCCGCGGCGCGCCGCCTGGCCGTCCTGACGGGGGCGGCGCTGCTGGCCGTGGTGGCCGCCGACCTGTCCGGCATGAGCAAGGCGGAGACGGAGCGCATCTGGCTGCCGTTCGCGATGTGGCTGCTCCCGGCGGGCGCGTTCCTGTCCCGGCCCCGCGCCTGGCTGGCGGCCCAGGCGGTCGTCGCGCTGCTGCTGAACCACCTGCTGTACACGGACTGGTGACGGGCGGGTGAGCCGCCGTCCACAGCCTGTGGACGAACGTCCGCACCACGGGAACGCACGGCGGCTGACCCGGCACTCCGTCAAGCCCCCTGAAAATCAGGCCTGTTGGTTTTCCCTAAACAACCTTGACCCCTCAACGCGCGCGAACTTACGTTCGGTTGCCCCTTACTGAACGGAGTGCAGCGTGACGTTACGAACCCAGCACGGCACGGCCCGGCAAGGACTGCGCAGCCGAGTCGCCGCCTCCCTCGCGACCCTCGCCCTGGCGGCCCTCTCCCTCACCGGAGCGGCCTCGACCGCCCCGGCCGCCGCCACGGAACCCCTCGCCGCCACCACGAGAGCGCCCGTCGACCTCCCCGGCGTGAACGGTCTGAGCCGGACCGCCCAGGAACGAGCCGTGGCCGGCTACTGGACCCCCGAGCGCACGGCCGAGGCCCTCCGCAACGGCACGCGTGACGACGGCGCCGGCACCCGGGACGACGGCACCCGCACCGCCGCCCGCGCCGCCGCCACCGCTGACGCGCGGGCCCTGGACGCCGGCCCCGGCCTCGACCCGGTCGGGAAGATCCTCTTCAACTACGCCGGCGGCTCACCCGGCTCCTGCTCGGGCACGGTGGTGAACACCCCGGCCGAGACCCTGGTGATCACCGCGGGCCACTGCCTGTACAGCGACGACGGCTGGCACAAGAACATCGCCTTCGTCCCCGCCTACGACGGCACCGAACCGCTCGGCGTGTTCACCGCCTGGAACATCGCCGTCGACCCCAAGTGGAGCACCGAGGAGGACGAGCGCTACGACTACGGAGTCGTCATCACCCACGACAACGCGGCCGGGGAGACGGCGGCCGACGCGGCGGGCGCCTTCGACGTCGCGATCGACCGGGGCACCGTCAACCCCGTGACCATCGTGGGCTATCCGGCGGTGGACGGGTACGACGGACGGCACCAGGAGTTCTGCGAGAGCATCAGCGAGCCCTCCCTGCCGCCCCGCGACGTGATCACCGCCGACTGCTCGAACATGCGGCAGGGCGCGAGCGGCGGGCCCTGGCTGATCGACTACGACCCGGCGGAGGAGATCGGCGACATCTACGGCGTCAACGGCCAGGCCAACGAGGTACTCGTCACCACCTGCAAGTTCACCCAGCGCACCCTGGACTTCGTCGTGCTGATGGACCAGCTCGCCGCCGCCCGGCCCTAGGGTGCTTCCGTCGCGACGCCGCGGAGGTCCGTCGAGAGGACCTCGGCGATGCCTCAGCCGGGTCCAGGGCTGTCCGGTGACGGCACGGAAGGAGCAGCCACATGACCTCCACGCCGCCCCCGGACGAGCCCTCCGACCGGCCCGAGCGGGGCAGGAAGCCCCGGTGGAAGCGGGAGGGCCGGCCCCGGCCCGAGGGCCGGCCCGGCGACCTGTCGGAGTACTGGACGCGGGAACGCGTCGCCCGGGCCCGCCCGCCCCGCACACCCCGGCACCCGCCCGTCCGCCACGCGGACTTCCCACGCGACACCCCGTACCTCCTCGACCCGGCGGCACCGGACCCGTTCCCGCGGGTCCCCCGGCACGGCCGCCCGGTCTGCTGGCTGCTGCCGGCGGACCGGCCGAGCCCGGCGGCCGTACGCCACGGCCTGCGCCGGCTGCTCGCCGCCGAGCTGGGCGAGGACGGCGCAGGCGGGGCCGGGGACCCGGCCGGTCCGACGGACGCCGCGGCGGACCCGGAGCCCTGCCCGGCGTGCGGGCTCCTGCACGGCCTCGTCGCCGGGCACGGGCCGCGACGGGTCCACCTCGGGTACGCGCGGGAGCCCGGGGCGGTGCTGTTCGCCCTGTCCGACACCCCGGTCGGCGTCGCCCTGGTGACGTCCGCCGACGCGGAGGACGAGGACGCGCTGCGCGCCGCCCGACTGGCGGCCCGCCGGCTCGCCCTGGAACGGGCGGCCGAGCGGGGCCGGTGCGGGCCGGGCCGCCCCGGCCGGCCGGCCCACGACCTGGCCTACGTCGCCGTACCGCCGCCGCTGGTCGGGTGCGTGGTCTGGCAGGAGGCGCGGCCGCGGGAGGCGCCGGTCCCGCCCCGCCCCGGCCCCACCCCACGCGCGCCGCGATGAGCCGCCCGCACGCAGGGGACGCCGTGCGGGTGGTGTCCACCTCCACGTCGTGGACGACGCCCCGGTGGACCGGCTCGGCCTGGGCAGCGGCCGTCCCGGCGTCCCGGCGGACGCCACCGGCCCACAGCCCGTGGAGGCCGTCAGGACCCCGGCCTCCCGAACGTTTCCGCGAGCTCACCCGATCCGTTGAAGTCTTCCCCAACAGGCAACCTCAGTAAGGGTTTTACTCCTCTCCCAGGGTGCTCACAGTCATTGTCCGACGCCTCTGACCAAGGCACTCGCAGACGAGGAACCGATGACCAGTCAGCAACACCGCAGGGGAGCAAGGCGCGCGGCGTTCGCCACGGGGGCCGCACTCGCCGTCGTCGCCGTCACCGGGGCCGCCCCCGGCGTCGGCGCCGCCCCGACGTCCAAGCCCTCGAAACCGCAGCTGAAGCTGATCGCCGCGACGCAGTCCGTGACGCTCGACCGCTGGTCGGGGGAGCCCGGGGTCTACCTCGACCTCGGCACCTACCTCACCGTCGACGGGGCACCGCTGGAGTTCCGGGTGACGCGCGCGTCGTACAAGGACCCCGTCGTCGCCCGGCAGATCCTGCGCGACGGCCGGAGGACCACGTCCCGCACCCTGCCCGCGGGCCTGGTGAAGGACTTCAAGGGACTGCCCGGCTTCCTGCAGGTGTCCGTCACGGACGCCGCCGGAAAGGAGGTCGTGAAGACCGCGGGCACCTTCTGCCCGAACAACGCCGCCGGCCGGCTGCGCCCCGACGCGCCGGCCACCTCGCACTACCCGGAGAGCTGCCCGGAGAACCCGTTCACCCTCGGCTCGGTGTGGGGCGTGGAGAAGGGCTGGGCGGCCCGCACCGGCACCGTCGACTACGAGAACCCGGTGGACCTGCCCGCGGGCGAGTACACCGCCAAGGTGTCCGTCGCCAAGAAGTACCGGGACCTGTTCGGCATCCCCGACGACCGGCCCACCATCAAGGTCACCGTCCGCGACGTCGGCGACGGGGACACCGGCGGGGGCAGCGAGGAGGGCGGCACGGCCCCGCTGCGCTCCGCCGCCCGCGCGGACCACGGCGACGCCTCGCACGGCGCACCGCGGGCCGCCGCCCGGCGGCCCTCCGGCCCCGCCCGCGTCCC
This sequence comes from Streptomyces sp. bgisy159, assembly GCF_965341775.1. Taxonomy (GTDB): domain Bacteria; phylum Actinomycetota; class Actinomycetes; order Streptomycetales; family Streptomycetaceae; genus Streptomyces. The sequence continues at coordinate 26,675 of NZ_CBDQZH010000001.1, forward strand.
GGCGAACACCCCCAGGCCGGACCTGCGGTCCCTGCCCGCCTGGGGCATCGCGATCACCGACGGGGAGGACGGCGACGCGCCGGGCCGGGACTACCTCGCCTTCAGCGCGACGGTGTGGAACGCCGGCCCCTCCCCGCTCGTCGTGGACGGCTTCCGCAAGCCCGGCCAGGACCTGATGGACGCCTACCAGTACTTCTACGACGGCAAGGGCAAGCAGGTCGGCTACACGCCCACCGGCACCATGGAGTGGGACGCCCGCGACGGGCACGAGCACTGGCACTTCACCGACTTCGCCGTCTACCGGCTGCTCAGCGAGGACCGCACCAAGGAGGTGCGCAGCGGCAAGGAGGCGTTCTGCCTGGCCAACACCGACGCCGTCGACTACACGGTGAAGAACGCCAACTGGCGCCCGTACAACACCGATCTGTCGACGGCCTGCGGCGAGCAGAACACGATCTCCGTGCGGGAGGTCCTCGACGTCGGCTCCGGTGACACCTACAGCCAGTACCGGCCCGGCCAGTCCTTCGACATCACGGACCTGCCGAACGGCACGTACTACATCCAGGTGACCGCCAACCCGGAGAAGCGCCTGCACGAGGCGAACCTGAAGAACAACGTCTCCCTGCGCAAGGTGGTCCTGGGCGGCACGCCCGGCGCCCGCACGGTGCAGGTCCCGCCGTACGACCTGGTCGACGCGCCGTAGGCGCCGGCCGGTCCGTCACCCGCCCACCCGGACGTCCTTGCGCCGCAGCCACGGCAGCGGCGCCACCGAGGACCCCAGGTACGGGGTGACGCGCACCTCGAAGTGCAGGTGCGGGCCGGTCACGTTGCCGGTGGCGCCGGACAGCCCCAGCCGCTGTCCGGCGCGCACCCGCCGGCCCACGCGGACGTCGATGCGGGACAGGTGGGCGTACTGCGTGAAGTAGCCGTCGCGGTGGCGGACGAGGACCTGGTTGCCGAAGCCGTCGCCGCACGTCGCCGCCCGCACGGTGCCCGGCCCGACGGCGTGCACGGGGGTGCCGGAGTTCACCGCGAAGTCCTGGCCGGTGTGCCGGTGCTTCCACCGGCCGCCCTTCTCGGCGTACCCGGCGGTCAGCCGGTAGCCCCTCACCGGCGCCCGCCAGGAGGCGTCCGAGCGGCCCGACGAGGGCCGGGACCGGCCGGTGGGGCAGTGGCCGGCCCGTCCGTACCGGTCGACGGCGACCGGGTCGCCGCGGTGCCGCTGCACCGCCCACAGCGCGTCCCACAGGCGGGCGCGGATCTCCTTGCGACGCCGTTCGGCGGCCCGCACCTTCTCCTTCGGTGCGCCCGACTCCCGCAGGCGGTCGACGCGTTCGCGCGCCCGTTCGTGCTCGCCGACGGTCCGGGCGGCCGGGCCGGCCGCTCCGACGGCACCCGCCGCACCGGCCGGGCCGCCGGCCACGACGGGGGCGGCGGCGAGGATCACCGACAGCGCGGTGACGGCGACCGTGCGGGGGACTCGGCGGTACGTGCGGTGTTCTCGTCGCATCCTGGGATCATCGGACCGGATGCCGTGCGCACCCGCCCGCCGTCCGCCCACACGCCGGAGATTCCTCCGGGCGGCGCAGCCGTCGGCGCGCCCCGGCGCGCTCCGGGCGGAGGGCCGGCCCGCGAGGTGGCCCGTACGGGTGCGTGGACATGCGGGCGGGCGGGCAGCGGCTTTGACTGGAGACGGCGTGCACACGTCCGGCACGTATCCGACTCTGGAGGCACACCATGCCCGCTCACCGGTCACGCCGGGCCGCGGTCGCTGCCTGTGCGGTGGCGCTCGTCGTCCTCACCGGCTGCTCCGACGACGACAACCAGTCCGACGGGCCGCAGCAGGCGGCCTCCGCCGCGGCCTCCCTGGCCTCGAAGGCGGCGTCGGCGCTGGCGTCGGCGACAGCGGAGGCGGGGCAGCGGTTCGACGAGATCAAGGGCGGTATCGACGTCAAGGACGACGTCCGGCTCGGCGAGGTGACGACCGAGGACGACGGGCACGCGCGGGTGCCCGTGTCCGCCGAGAACACGACCGACGGCGCCAAGACCATCGCCGTCCAGGTCAACTTCACCGACGCCTCGGGGTCCTGGCTGGACACGGTCGTCGTCACCCTCTCCGACGTCGGCGCCGGCGACACGGCCGACGCCACCGCCCGCAGCCACCGCGACCTCAGCGGCGAGAACGGCGTGAAGGCGACCGTGGAGCGGGCCGTCCGTTACTGACGGCCAACCGGACCGCGAGGTTCCCACCCCGGCGGCGCAGGCCCTGAGCGGCCGGCGCAAGTTGACAGGCACATGCACGGGCACAACCATGTGGCCCACACTGTTGCACATTTGACCAATGGGCCCGGTGTTTCTTCTGATCTGACCAATCAGCCCTGGCATTCCTGGCATTGCCAAGATGGGATCCGCATGTCCATAGCGAGACGTGTCACCATGCGACGCCTTCTCGGGGTGAGCGCCGCGTCACTCACCCTGTGCGCCGCCTCCGTCGCCGCCGCCTCCGGAGCCTGGGCCTCCAGCGGGCCCGGCGGGGAGGGCTGGAAGTCCGGCGACGCCTACCGGCCGGGAACGGGAGCGGGCACCGAGACGGGCACCGACCGCTGCCAGTTCTCACTCGACGGCACGCACTTCTTCGACTCCGTCCGCGTCGACGACCAGAACCTGAAGCCGACCTCCGACGGCAAGGTCCACGTGACCGTCCGCGCCGCCGACAAAGCCACCACCTGCACCGCCTCGCTGGCCTCCTACCTGGCCCACGGCGCGGACTTCAAGACCTCCGGCGAGCAGGTGTTCGTCGACTTCGACACGGTGACGGTCGAGCCCGGCGCGACCGGCACCCTCGACATCGCGGTGCCGGACGCCGGCTGCTACGCGCAGATCGACCTGTACCGGGGCGCGGTCAAGTTCGACGGCCGGCACGACGCGAAGGACGGTTACGAGCACGGCGACCTGCCCAAGGGCCCGGACCGCCCGGTCATCAAGGACAAGCTGATCGCGGCCTGGAACGGCGGCACGAAGGACTGCACCGCCGAGCAGCCGCCCACCGAGCCCGAGCAGCCGCCCGCCGAGCCCGAGCAGCCCCCGGCCGAGCCCGAGCAGCCGCCCGCCGACGACAAGCCGTCCGGCACCCCCTCCGAGTCGGCGCCGGCGCCCACCCCCAGCGCCTCCGAGTCCACGCCGGCCCCCGCCCCCACCCCCAACGGCGGCGGCGGGGACCTCGCCGAGACCGGCGGCGGCGACCACACCGCGTTCATCGCGGGCGGTGCCGCCGTCCTCGTCGCGGGCGGCGCGGCCATCGTCGTCGCGACGCGCCGCCGCCGCGCGGCCGGCGCGTAACCCCACCGCGCGACGGACGGTCGCGATCCCGGCGGGCGCCCTCGGCAAAGGGCGCCCGCCGGCTCGTCCGGGACGGCACCCGGCCGTTGCACGAGCGGCCCGACGGCGGTCCCCGGTCGTCCACCCCCACCGTGAACACCGGCCTCTTCCTTTAGCCTTGGGCCCGACGGGGGCTGAGCGGGGAGATCGACATGCAGGCACTGGAACCGGACGATCCGCGCGGCATCGGCTCGTACCGGCTGCTGGGCAGGCTCGGCGCGGGCAGTATGGGCCGGGTCTATCTGGGGCGCAGCGCGGGCGGGCGGACGGTCGCGGTCAAGCTCGTCCATCCGCACTTCGCGCTCGACCGCGAGTTCCGGGCCAGGTTCCGGCGCGAGGTGGAGGCGGCGCGGCGGGTGGGCGGCGAGTGGACCGCCCCGGTGCTGGACGCCGATCCGGACGCCGCGCAGCCGTGGGTGGCGACCGGCTACGTCGCGGGGCCGGCCCTGGCCGACGCGGTCGCCGAGCACGGTCCGCTGCCCGTCCGTTCGGTACGGCTGCTGGGCCGGGGGCTGGCGCAGGCGCTGACGGCGGTGCACGCCGAGGGACTCGTCCACCGGGACGTGAAGCCGTCCAACGTGCTGCTGACCGTCGAAGGGCCCCGGCTGATCGATTTCGGCATCGTTCGAGCCACCGACGGCACCGCCTCCCTCACCGCGACCGGCGCGTCGGTCGGCTCACCCGGCTACATGGCACCCGAGCAGATCCTCGGTGAACGGGTCACCGGTTCCGCGGACGTCTTCTCCCTCGGGGCGACCCTGGCCTACGCCGCGACCGGCGCGGCGCCATTCCCGGGCGACTCCTCCGCCGCGCTGCTCTACAAGGTCGTACACGAGGAGCCCGAACTGGGTTCGCTCGGAGGCGAGTTGCGGGAGCTGGTGGCCGCCTGCCTGGCCAAGGACCCGGCAGCGCGGCCCACTCCCGCCGACATCGCCACGACCCTCTCTGAGGGAACCGGGGCCGGTGGCGGATGGCTGCCGACACCGGTGGTCGAACAGATCGGCCAGGCGGCCGTCGCGCTGCTGCACCTGGAGTCCTCGCCCCCGGCGCACGCGCCCGAGCCCGGTCCGTCGGGTCCGGTCGCGTTCAGCAGCCCCGCCGTCGGCGTCTTCGGCCCGCCGCCCGAGGAGGGCGCGTCCGCGCCGGGCACCGCCCTGCTCCAGCCGTCGGGGCAGGACCCCACCCGGGCGGAGTCCCCCCGCGCAGTGCCGCCCGGGTACGCCGCCGGCGCACCCCAGGCGCCGGCCGCACCGCCTGCCCCGAGCGGCGGCGCCGAGCAGGGGCGCACCGTGCCCGCCGCCGACGCCGGGTGGGGGCCGCCCTCGCCGCACGGCACCCGGTCCGGCCCGCAGCCCGGGACGCGGCCCACGCAGCCACTCCACCCGCCCTTCGCCTCCGCCCCCTCGCACCCGTCCGGTCCGTACGGCGACGGCGTCACGGCCGGCGCGCCGCGGCCCGGCCGCCGCACGAGCCGCACCGTCGCGGTGGCGGTGACCGCCGCCGTCGCCGCCGCCGTGCTGACGGTCACCGGCGTTCTCCTCCTCGACCGGTGGCCCGGACAGGGCGGCGACGCCGGGGACGGCCCCGACGCGTCGCGGTCGTCCTCGTCCGACGACGGCGCGGACGGCTCGCGCGCGCAGCCGTCCCCGCCCGGCACCGGCGCCACCACCTCACCCACCGCCGCCGCCGAACGAGCCGTCACGGTCCCACAGGCCTTCATCGGGACCTGGGCGGGCGACGTCGAGGAGCCCAACGCCTTCTCCGAGCACGTCCTCACCGTCGAGTTCACGGGCGGGAAGCGGAACGAGGAGGTCGCCCGCTCCACCGACCACCTCGCCCTGACCACGGTCGACGTGAAGTGCCACGCCCTCGGCACCCTCGTGTCGGCCACCGACACCTCCATCCGCGTCCGGGAGCGCGTCGACCCCTACCACCCGAGTTCGCCGGGCCAGTGCCTGACGAGCGACGTCGTATGGCTGTTCACGCTTCAGGAGGACGGCACCCTGCGCTACGAACCGGAGGGCGCCGCCCCCGGGCGCCGGGCGGGAACGCTCTCCAGAACGGACCGCTGACGCCGGGCACCGCCCCTCCGCGGAGGCCGGCCTACGGCCCGTAGCCCCCGACCGTGGCCACGTACAGCTCCGCCCAGCGGTCCGCGTCCACGTCCGACGCCACGTCCAGCAGGGCCTGTTCGCGGCCGTCGCCGTGGATCTCGGCCTCACCGGGGTGGCGCCGGCGGTCGACGACGGTCTGGCCGCGGGTGGGTCCGGTCGACAGCGAGACCTCGACGGGCAGCAGGCGGGTGGTGAGCCCGGCCGGGTCGGCGACCGCGCAGACCGCGCCCGCGTCGCCGATGCACCGGCCGGAGTCGTCGGCGTCCGCTCCGGCCGGGCGGTGCAGCAGGAGCCGTCCGGCCAGCCGGGCGCCGGGTTCCGGGCTGCCGTACAGGCGCCGCGCCTGTGCGTCGCTCACCACGACCCGCCGGAACACGTCGAGCGCGTACATCGTGGTCGGCACCCCCGCCCCGAGCAGCACGGCAGCCGCCTCGGGGTCGTGCCACACGTTGAACTCGGCGACCGGCGTGGCGTTCCCGCAGGCGACCGCGCCGCCCATGAACACGATCCGCTCGATGTTGCGGACCACCTCCGGGTGGGTGCGCAGCAGCAGGGCGATGTTGGTGAGCGGTGCCGTCGGGATCAGGGTCACCGGGCGCGGCGCGGCGAGGATCTCCCGCCGCAGGAGTGCCACGGCGTCCACGTCGACGGGGCGGCGGCTCGGCGCGGGCAGCCCGAGGTCGCCCATCCCGTCCAGGCCGTGCCAGGGGGCGACCCGGGGCACCTCCAGCAGCGGCCGCTCGGCTCCCCGCGCGACCGGGATCGCGGGAGCCCCGGCCTGCTCCAGCACGGTCAGCGTGTTGCGGACCACCCCGTCCACACCCGTGTTCCCGGCGACACAGGTCACCGCCCGCAGCTCCAGCCCCGGATGCCGCACGGCGAACAGCAGCGCCAGCGCGTCGTCGACACCGGTGTCACAGTCCATGATCACGGGGGTGGGCAGGTCGTCGGCCATGGGAAGCTCCTTCCGCCGGCCGCGAGCCTAGAACCCCCGGCCCTCACTCCCACAGCGCGTCCCCGCGCGCGGCGACCCGTTCCTCGATACGGCCCAGCAGTTCCCCGGTCGGCAGCACCCCGGGCCGGCGGCCGTCCCGCAGCCGTACGTCGGCCAGGCCGGCCGCCGCCTCCCGCTCCCCGACGACCGCGACGTAGGGCACCAGCCGGGCCGCGCGCACCCGCGCCCCGAGGCTGCCGCCGTCGGCCGGGAACAGCCGCGCCCGCAGCCCCGCCGCCTCGGCGCGCTGCACCAGCTCCCGCGCCCGCTCGTCCTGAGCGCCGGTCACCGGCAGGACCGCCAGCCGCAAGGGCGCCAGCCAGACCGGGAACGCCCCGCCGTGCCGCTCGATCAGGTGCGCGACCGCCCGCTCCACGCTGCCGACGACGCTGCGGTGCACCATCACCGGCCGGTGCTTCGCGCCGTCCGCCCCGACGTAGTGCAGGTCGAACCGCTCCGGCTGGTGGAAGTCGATCTGCACGGTCGACAGGGTCGACTCGCGGCCCGCCGCGTCCGCGATCTGGACGTCGATCTTCGGACCGTAGAACGCGGCCTCGCCCGCCGCCTCCTCGTACGGCACGCCGGACGCGTCCAGCACCTCCCGGAGCAGAGCGGTCGCCCGCCGCCACAGCGCCGGGTCGGCGACGTACTTGCCGCCCTCGCCCGGCAGCGACAGCCGGTGCCGTACCGCGCGGATGCCGAGGTCGGCGTAGGCGCGGGCGATCAGCCGCAGTGCGGCGCCGGCCTCCTCGGCCGCCTGGTCGAGGGTGCAGAAGACGTGCGCGTCGTTGAGGTGGATGGCCCGTACCCGGGTCAGACCGCCGAGCACCCCGGACAGCTCCGCGCGGTACATCCCGCCCAGCTCGGCCAGGCGCAGCGGCAGTTCGCGGTGACTGTGGGGCCGGGAACGGTAGATCAGCGCGTGGTGGGGGCACAGGCTGGGGCGCAGGACGACCTGGTCGCTCCCGCCGAGGTCCATCGGCGGGAACATGTCGTCGCGGTAGTGGTCCCAGTGGCCGGAGAGCTCGTACAGCTCCCGTTTGCCGAGGACCGGGGAGTGGACGTGCCGGTAGCCCGCCTCGCGTTCGACGCGGCGGACGTACTCCTCCAGTTCGTGCCGGACGATCGCGCCGTCGGGCAGCCAGTAGGGGAGGCCGGCACCCATCAGGGGGTCGGTGTCGAAGAGATCGAGTTCGCGGCCGAGACGGCGGTGGTCGTGCATGGTCCCTCCAGGGATCGGGGGGGAGGGCACCGGGGGTGGGGGCGGGAACGCCGAAGCCCCGGGGCACCCGCCCCGGGGCTTCGGTCTGCGCGTTCAGGTGTCAGCGCGCCGCCGGGGTGGTGTCGTCCGGCGTCGTCGTGAGTGACGGGTTGGCGCGCTTCATGAGGGGACCGTAGCGCCGGCGGCGAGCGCGGCGCGAGGGGTTTTGCGGGGGCGGGCGGTAGCGGTGGGCGGGGCCGCGGGCCGCTTACCCCATACGGACCGCAGCGGTGGTGAGGGGGCGGCGGGGGTGGTGCCGTGGGAGGGGGCGCCCCCGCCGGGGAGACCCCCGCACCCCGTCGAGACGCGCCCCCGCGCCGGAGCCCTCACCCGCACCCGCGAGAGCCCCCGCCCGGGAGCCTGACCGCACCCCGCCGTGGAGAGCCCCCCGGCCCCACGGCCCCCGCCAGGAGGCAGCCCCGATGATCCCCCGGATTCTCGACCGTCGTCAGCTGCTGCGCCCCGCCGTCCTGATCGGAACCGGTGCGCTCATCGTCGGCGGGTGCGCGGGGCTGGGCCTGGAGCATCCGGCGACCGCGCCCCCGCCGACCCCGACGGTGGAGTCGTCGTCGCCCGCGCCGCAGGCGAGCGCGGGCAGTGCGCGGGGCGGTCTCACCGACGCCCAGGCGCACGCGGCGCTGATCACCGTGTCCGACCTGGGGGCGCCCTGGGCCCCGACGCGCGGCGCGGCCACCTGGCGGGACGGCCTGCTGAAGGCCACCACCCCGGTCGCCGAGTGCCGACGACTGCTGGACGCGCTGTACACCGACGAGTTGCTGGGCGGCCCCGCCCGCGCGGACATCGCGCTCGACAACGCCGACACCGGTGCCCAGCTGCGCTTCCAGATCGGCGGGCAGAAGCCGCAGGACGTGGACCGGACGCTGGCCTGGCTGGCGACGATGCCGCAGACGTGCGCCCGGTTCACGGCGACCGCGCCGGGCGGCACGGTGCAGGACGTCCGGGTCGAGGCGGCGGCGCTGCCGGAGGTGGGGGACGCGCGTCAGGGGCTGCGCGTCCGGCTGGAGAGCGTGCCGGAGGAGAGCGAGGGCGACGGGGACGCAGAGCCGGTCACCCTCACCCTCGACGTCGCGGCCGTACGGGTCGGCGAGGACGCGTTCGCCCTCACCAACGGGGGGCTCGGCGACGTTCCGAACGAGGCGACCCAGGCGGCCGTCCAGCTCGGGGCGCTCCGCCTCGCGGACGTCCGCAAGCAGGGCCGGGTCGAGGTGTGACGCCCCGGCCTTCCGGGAGGCCCGGGCGCCTCACAAGGCCCGGTGCCTCACGGGACCATGCGCTCCACCGCGTCCTTGGCCTCCTTCAGGCCGGCGTCCGTCAGTTTGCGGTACAGCTTGATCGCCTCGATCTGCCTGCCGTCCCTCGCCAGCGCGGCCACCTCGTCGAGGCGGGGCACCGCTTCCAGCCCGAGGTGCCCGAGCATCAGGTCGATCTTGCGCTCGACGCGGGCCAGGCGGCGCTCGACACGGGCGGCGCGGAAGTCGTTGGCGGTGTAGAGCAGCAGGCCGATGATGACGATCGCGGTTATTTCCATGGCCGTTGATCCTACGGAGGCCGCTCCGGCCGGGCCGGCCCGGCGCGCCCCGGCGCCTCACTCTCCGTACAGGTCGTAGGGGGTCCGGCGTCGGCTCACCACCTCGTGCGCCAGGTCCCGCACCGTCCGCCCCTGGACGAAGGCGCGGGCCCGCAGCCGCACCAGGGCCTCGTCGGCGTCGACGCGCAGCTGGGCCATGACCATGCCGACGGCCTGGTTCATCTCCGCGTGGTCGGCGGCCGACGGGCCGGGCCACAGGCGTGCGCCGTCGGCGTGCCGGGCCAGGGAGAGGAGGACGTCCACGGTGGCGGCGGCCACCGTGTGCGCCACCCGCAGATCACCGCGGGTCAGCGCCCCCGGGACCTCGCAGTACAGGTCGAGCGTTCCCACGCACGGCGTCCGCGACCCCGCTCCCAGGGGCAGGGCGTGAATCGCCCGGATACCGGCCGCCGCCGCCTGCGGGGCGAACAAGGGCCAGCGGGAGGCGTCCCACCCGCCCGTCAGCTCCGTCGCGTGGACCGGCGCGCCGATCGCCGCGGCCCGTACGCACGGGCCCTCGCCGAGGGTGACCTGAACCGCCATCAGCCACTCGGCCCGGGCGTCGCTCGCGCCCAGCAGGAGGGGGACGCCGTCCGCGCTCAGCGCGGTACTCGCGCCGCCGACCGGCAGCAGCCGCACCGCCACGGCGCACAACCGCGCCGGCTCCTCGCCCGGCTCCGCGCCGCGCAGTTCGTCGGCGATGACCTCGCTCACGCGGTCCTGGTCGCGCACGCGCATCACCTCCGGGCGATCGTCGTCCCGGCCCCCGTCCGCGTCTCCGGCTGCCGACCCGCTCTCTACGCGCGCCGCGTACCCCCGTGACCGGCGGTGAAAACGCGACGCGGGCCGGTCAGAGGGGCGGCTGGGCCGGGGACGGGCCCAGGGTCGTGGTGCCCGGCGCGGTGCGGTGGCCGAGCCCGGTGCGGTAGGCGTCGAGGGCGGCCTCGGGGCGGCCGGTGCGCCGCAGCAGGTCACCGAGGAGACGGCACAGGTCGGCGAGGTCACCGGCCGCCCCGGCCCGTTCCAGCAGGCTCAGGGCGCGGACGTAGTGCTCCTCGGCGGCCTCGGTGTCGCGGGCGTCCTCGGCGATGATCCCGAGCAGCCGGTGCGCCGCGGCGGAGTGCACGGCGCCGCGCTCGGAGGTGAGCTGCCCGAGCACCTGCCGCAGGAGGTCCGCGGCCTCCCCCGACCTGCCGCGCCGGTGCAGCACGTCGGCCAGCTCGACGGCGACCTGACTGCTGTACAGCGCCGCCCCCTGCGCGTCCAGCATGGCCTGCGCCTGCCGCAGCTCGGCCTCGGCCTGCCCCAGCTGCCGGTCCTGCGCGTAGACGTACCCGCGCATCCAGTGGCAGTTGGCCAGCTCGGTGCGCAGCTGCAGCTGGCGGTACAGCTCGCTCGCCTTGGCGAGGGAGACGTCGGCCTCGGCGAGCCGGCCCTCGGCGAGCAGGGTGCGGGCGACGGAGCGGTGCATCCGGGCCACCAGGGCGGGGTCCTGGACCCGCGGTGCCAGGGCGAGCGCGAACTCGGCGGCCTGGGCGGCGCGGGCGTGCGCCCCCATGTCCATGTAGGGCCCGATGGCGGAGGCGTACAGCAGCAGCAGCGCGTCGGGGTCGTGCAGACCGCCCCGGTTCAGCTCGTCGAGCGTGGACTCCAGCAGGTACACCGCGTACCGCAGCTCACCCGCGAGGTAGTGGCAGACGGCCCGGCCGCGCAGCGCGGGCACCCGGGCGGGCAGCGGCGCCTCGGCCAGCGCGGCCTCGGCGCGTTCGAAGTGGTCACGGGCGGCTTCGAGGTCGCCGGTGGCGATGCCGCACTCCCCGAGCCCCAGCAGCGCCTCGGCCCGCTCCTCGGCGAGCCCGTGTCCCTCGGCCTCGGTGTGCAGCGCCGTGTACCGCCGGGCCGCCTCCTCCGCCTCGCCGGTGGCGAGGGACTGCCGGGCCTCGGTGAGGCGCAGCCGCAGATCGGTGACGAGGCGGGCGGAGCGGCCGGTCGCCAGTTCCTCGAAGTCCACGCCGAGCCGCTCGGCGATGTGGCGCAGCGCCTCGTCGGAGGGCCGCACCCGGCCGGCCTCCAGCGTGGACACGTAGGCCGGTGTGTAGGCCGGCTCGGCGAGCTGCCGCTGGGTGAGCCCCCGCCCGATCCGTAACCGCTGCACCCGACGCCCGATGACCTCGGGATCGTCCCGCTCTCCCACAGCCCGACTCACCCCAACCCCCCATGGGACTCTTGCCGTTCGGCTCGCACAGCCCCTAGGTTAAACGCTGTATTAACCGTGCTTAACACGGTGCTGTAACAGCTGGGCACCGTGTGCCCGCCGATGTCCCTGTCCCTCCGGCCCCCGGGCCGCCGGATTCGTCGACGTTGCGAGGTCGTCGTGCACGAACGCGCTTCCAACCGCCTCGCCAGAGGCCTGGCCGCGGCCCTCGTAGCGGTGACGACGCTCCTCCTGGCGGCCAACGCCGGCCCGGCCGAGGGCGACCCCGCACCGGCCCACGAGCCCCTCACCCGTCAGGCCCCGGCGCAGCCGTCGCCGCTGGCGGAGTGACCCGGGCGCCGTCGCGTCCGTCGCCCACCGGCTCACCCGCTGACGTCGAGCGCCGTGCCGTACAGCCGGTCCACCGTCAGCCGGATCACCACGCGGCGCTCGGCGACCAGCTGCCGCAGGAAGCCGTCCTCGTCCTGCGGCCTCGCCTCCGGCGGAACCATCCCGAGCAGTTCCCGCCCGACCGCGTCGCCGGCGACCGCCGTCACCTCGGACACCTCTGCCTCCCCCTCGGCCACGGCGAACGACCACACGTCACCTCCCTGCACGTGCAGCGCCGCGCGCGGGTCGCGCCGCAGGTGCGCCGCCTTGGCCCGGCCCGCCGTGGTCGAGAACCGCACGACGCGGGCCGCCGGGTCCCAGCTGTACAGCATGGTGGTCAGATGCGGGTGGCCACTGCGCCTGACGGTGGCGAGCGTGCCGAACCGCTGCCCGCCGAGCAGGTCGGAGAGGGCTTCGTCGGACAGGAGGCGAGGTGCTGGTCCTTGGGTCATGACTGGCCCAACCGCCTTTCCCGGCACGTTATTTCAGCGCGGCGGCGAGGACGGGTGAGGGCGGGCGAGCTCTCTCCTCCCGGCTACGCCTGCGTCTGCAACTGCCGCAACTGGCGGCGTACGTGGTCCAGTGCCCCCTGGCGGCGCCCGGGTACCCGGCCGCGCAGGTCGGCCAGGGCGGGGCCCAGCGCGCGGGCACGGGCGGGGTCGGGTATGCGGCCCCACTGGTGGTGGGCCCGGTCGACGGCCGCCTCCACGGGGGGCGCGTCGGCGGGCTGGCCGGCGGTCAGGCGGGCGTCCGCGACCGCGAGCCAGGTGCGGCAGCTGCGTTCGGCGTCGCCCGCGAACATCGCCAGGTCGGCGCGGACCTCCATCCAGTGCAGCGCCTCGTCCGAGCCGGGGCCGCCGGCGGTCAGCGCGGCCTGTTCCCGGCGGGCGGCCAGCGCGTCGGCCTCGGTGTGCCGGCCCGCCTGCACGGCGGCGGCGATGGCCGCGTGCGGGTCCGGGCACCCGGCCTCCGCCTCGGGCCCGGGCTCCCCGGCCGCCGCGACCCCCGCGGGTCGCGCGACGGCCTGGCCGTGCGGGTGGGCGGGGGCCGTCGCCGCCGCGGCGGGCGGGACTACGGTCCGCCGCACCGGGTGTCCGAGGGCGTGACCCGCCGGTACGCCCCCGGACGGGACCACCGGTACGCCCCCGGACGGGCCCGCCCCGGGCATCCCGCCGGCGCCGCCCGCCGTCAGCACCAGGTCGCCCACCTCTCCCTCGCCCGCGATGCGGCTGAGGGCCAGCTGGTGGAGCTGGTCCAGCGGGGGCCGCACGCCGCTGCGCAGGATCGTCGCGACGGTCCGCATGTACGTCGGGGCGGCGACCGCCCGCCGGCCCGGGGGCGGCGCGATCCGGCCGTAGAGGGCGATGTGGTGGCCGCAGTCGGGGGTGTGGCCGCGCAGCCACGCCCAGCTCTCCGGGTCGGCGTGGAGGTCGACGACGACGGCGGTGGTGCCGGGCGCGCGCAGCCGCAGTTCCTCCCGGAGCCACTGCCAGGGCAGGGCGGTGTACCGGACGGACGCCGGGGTGGTGCGGGCCAGCGCCAGGTGGGGCTGGTGGGCGCGGCGGTCGAGCTGGAGCTGCCCGGTGATGAAGAGGGTCAGCGGACCGGGTGCGGTCGCCGCGGCGCGCAGCCGGGTCAGGACGGCCTGCGGTTCCAGGGGGTCGGCCAGTTCGACGACGTTCGCGGTGTCGGTGCCGGCCAGCACCCCGGGCGGCACCGCCGCGAGCACGGGCAGCACCGACGCGGCGTCCACCAGGCGGCCCTTGCCGACCGGCGAGGCCGCGAGCAGCAACACGGCTCCGGGCACGGTTCCCTGCCCCATGGCTCCTCCCCCCTGTGGATCACGTACGCCAGCACCGTAACCTCTGCGGCTGCGAAGAGGGGCCTCCGGACCGCCAACGGCCACCCGTGAGGGGGTGACACGTCCTCGGCGCCCGGCGGAGTCGGCCCTGCCCCGCGGAGTCGGCCCCGCCCCGCGGAGTCACGGTCGGCCCCGCGGAGTCACGGTCGCCGCCGCGGACTCTGGGTCAGCCCCGCCCCGACCGCCGCACCGCGAAGATCGTCGTGTCGTCGCCCAGCCTGCCGCCGCAGTGCCGCAGCGTGCCGTCGCGGACGAGCGCGACCAGCCGGGACGGCTCGGCGAGGCCGGGGTCGCGGCCGGTGGCGCGGGCCAGTTCCTCGGCCAGGGGGTAGAAGGCGCCGTCCGCGTCGCGGGCCTCGGTCACCCCGTCGGTGAACAGCAGCAGGGTCTCGTCGGGCGCGACGGGCACCCGCCGTACGCGGAACCGCTCCGCGCCGCGCGTCAGTCCGCCGAGACCGATGGGGAGGCGGTCGCCCAGGGGCAGCGGTCGTACGCCGGTGGGGCCGACGACGAGTGGCGGTTCATGGCCGAAGTCGACCACCTCGACGACGTCGGCGGTGTCGCCCGCCCCCGGACCGGCCGGCGGGAACCCCAGCAGGACGGCCGTCGCGAACCGGTCGTCGTCCTCGCGGGCCAGCGCCTCGATGTGCCGCTGATGCCGCCGCATCCGGGTCTCCAGCCGGTCGGCGACCGTGGCGAGGTCGCGCTCGTGGTACGCGGCCTCGCGGAACGTGCCGAGCAGCGCCGCCGCCGTCTCGACCGCGCCGAGCCCCTTGCCCTGGACGTCACCGAGGAGGACGCGGGTGCCGTGGGGGCCGGGCTGGATGTCGTAGAAGTCGCCGCCGACCCGGGCGTCCGCGTCGGCGGCGAGGTAGACGGCCGCGTGCTCCAGACCGCCCCAGGGCGACGGCAGCGGACGCAGCACGGTCCGCCGCGTCGTGTCGGCGATGTCCATCATGTGCAGCATCCGCTGCTCGCCGCGCAGCCGCACCTCACAGGCCAGGACGGACAGCACACCGCCGACCGCGACCAGCGCGAAGTCGCCCGGCCCCGACCGGTACTCCTCGGGCAGGGCCGTGTCGATGCCGAGGAAGGCCGCGAGGGACAGCACGGCGAACGCGGCCGTCGTCCACACCCCGCACAGCGCGGCGGCGATGGCGGAGACGAACACGCACCAGGAGACCATCCGGAAGTTGCCGGTGGTGCTGAAGTCGGCGACGGTGATGGCGACGAGCAGGAGCAGCGGCACCACCCAGGTGACACTGCGGCCCCGGAACCGCAGCAGCTGCTGGCGGCGCAGTACCTCGCGGCGCCGCGGTCGCTGAGGGCGCACCCCGATCGCGTCGACGGTGCGGGCGCCGACCTGTCGTCCGTCGCCTGTCACCAGCCGCAGCCCTCCCGTCTCACCGAGCGCAGCCCTCCGTGCACCGTGGCCTTCGGCTCCCTGCCCAGCGAAGCACGGGGTACGGGGGGCCGCATCCGGGCACCCGACTTGCCTCCGGCCCCGCCCCGGTGTGCTCTGGAAGGCGGGGACGAGGAGACGGAGAGAGGAGCGCGCCATGGCTCATGCGGCACCCGCCCCGGGCAGGCCCCCCGCCCGGACCGGCCGGCCCGGCCCGCCCGCCCGGCGTTCCGGGACCCCCGATGTCTTCGACGAGCGTGTCCACCGCGTCGCGTGGTGGGTGAGCGCCGTCGCGCTCGGACTGATCTACGGGTACTGGGCGGCCGCCAACCGCCGTTCCGGTGGGCCCATCACCGGCTGGAACCTGCTGTTCGGTTTCGTCACCGCGGCCGTGTTCATGCTGCTGTTCCTGGCGGTGCACGTGGTCGCGCCGCGGCTGAGGCGGGAGCTGCACGCCCTGCTGTGGACGGCGTTCACGGGATGCGCGTTCGGGTTCCTCTACAGCCAGAGCGGGGCGAGCGTGCTGCGCTCGGCGGTGATGTCCCTGGCGGTGGCGGCGGCGGCCTTCGCGGTGATGTTCTACCGGTACTACACGCACGAGGACGCGGAGGGCCACCGCATCCGCTGACCCGGCAGGCCGGAGCGCGGTCTACGCCTCCGGGCCCGCGCCCCCTGTGCTGCCTCGCCGCGGCTACGCGTCCACGCGCCGCAGGAAGTCCGCCAGCACCGCGTCGAACGCCTGCGGTCGCTCCAGGTTCGGCAGGTGGGCGCAGCCCGGCAGGACGGCCAGGGTGGAGTCGGGGAGGGCGGCGTGCATGGCCCGCGCGTCCGCGACCGGCGTGTACGCGTCGTCCTCGCCGACCACCACCAGGGCGGGGCAGCGGACGCGGGTGAGCAGGGCGCGGTAGTCGGGGCGGTCGGCGCGGCCGCGCAGGGCGGCGGCCGCGCCCTCGGGGTCGGTGGCGGTCATCATGCGGTGGACGTGCGCCTTGACGTGGGGTTCCGCGTACGGGGCGACCATCTTCTCCAGGACCTCGTCGGCGTAGCCGCGCATGCCTTCGGCGAGCAGCCGGTCGGCCGTGGCGTTGCGGGCCGCCTTGCCGCCGCCGGTCTCGGCCGCCGGGAAGGTGTCCGCGAGGACCAGGCCCCGGACACGGTCGCCGAAGCGGGCGTAGCACTCCATGGCGATCTGGCCGCCCATGGACAGGCCGGCCAGCACGAACGTCTCCACCTTGAGGTGGTCCAGCAGTTCCTCGATGTCCTCGGCGAACCGCGACAGCGGGACCCGGCCCGGTGTGACGGGGGAGGCCCCGTAGCCGCGCAGGTCGGGCGCGACGACCCGGCGCTGCGGGGCGAACGTCTCGATCTGCGGGGTCCACATGGTGCGGTCGAAGGGGTGACCGTGGACGAGGACGAGGGGACTGCGAGGAGCGCGAGGGGTGAGGGGGGCGCGGGCGCCGCGCCCGGTATCCGCACCTCTGTCCTCGTATGCGAGGAAGGGGGTCATGGCGCCGACCCTAGGACGCGGCCCTTGCTCGGTGCAATAGAATCTTTGCCCTCGGTGCAATCCAGGGGGGGCAAGGCATGAGCGACTACCGGCGCATCGCCGACCGCATCGCACAGGACATCGCCGACGGGCGACTCCGGGCCGGCCAACGCCTGCCGCCGCAACGGCAGTTCGCGCGACGCCACCACATCGCGCCGTCCACCGCCGGCCGGGTGTACGCCGAACTGGTGCGGCGCGGACTGGTGGTGGGCGAGGTCGGGCGGGGCACCTTCGTACGGGCCACGCCCGAGACGCCTCCCGGGCGGGCCCTGGTCGAGGCGACCGGCACCGCGGCACCCGTGAACCTGGAGCTCAACTACCCGCTCGTGCCGGGCCAGTCGGAACTGCTCGCCCCCGCGCTGGCGCCGCTGCTGCGCCCGGACGCCCTCGGCGAGGCCCTGCGACCCGCCGCCGCGACCGGCACCGCGGCGGCCCGCGAGGCGGCGGCGGACCTGCTCGCCGTACCCGGCTGGCGACCGCGGCCCGAGCAGCTCCTGTTCACCGGCAACACCCGGCAGTCCATCGCCGCAGCCCTGGCCTCGCTGGTCCGGCCGGGCGGCCGGGTCGGGGTCGAAGAACTGACGTATCCGCTGGTCAAGGAGATAGCCGCGCGGCTTGCGATCAGGCTGGTGCCGCTCGCGGGCGATGCGGAGGGGGTACGGCCGGACGCCGTCGCCGACGCCCATCGCGCGGGCCCGCTGTCCGCGCTCTACCTCCAGCCGGCCCTGCACAACCCGACGACGCGCGCGACCGGCGCCGCCCGGCTGCGGGAAGTCGCCGACCTGATGGGCCGGTTGTCGCTTCCCGCCGTCGAGGACCGCGTCTGGTCCTTCCTCCGCCCGGACGCGGTGCCGCTCGCCGCCCACGCGCCGGCGCTCACCCATGTCGTCGACGGGCTGTCCAAGCGGGTCGCGCCCGGACTGAGCGCGGGCTTCGTCGTCGTACCACCGGACCGGGTGGAGGCGGTGGCCCACGCGGTGCGGTCCGGGGGGTGGGGCGCGGGACGGTTCGCGCTGGAGGCGGCGGTGCGGTGGGCCGGCGACGGGACCGTGGCCCGGCTGGTCGCGGCGAAACGGGCGGACGCCGGGGTGCGCCAGACGTGGACGCGTGACCTGCTCGGCGCGTACGGTGCCCGGACCGACCCGGGGGCGTACTTCGCCTGGTGGGAGCTGCCGGCGCCGTGGCGGGCGGACACCTTCACCGCGGCGGCCGCCGCCCACGGCATCGCCGTGACCCCCGGCACGGCGTTCCCCGTCGACCCGCACCGCACCCCCGACGCGGTCAGACTCGGCCTGGCGTCGGCCCCGCCGGAGCGTCTGACCTGGGCGCTCCGTACGCTCGCCGACATCGTGCGGGGAACGTCCCCCGAGGCCGGCGCCTGACCCGACACCCAACACCGCGGCGCACGCCACCTCGGGCGCCCACATCGGGCACCCCACCGCGGGCACCCCACCGTGAAAACCCACCGTGAAACCCACCACGCGCGAGCGCCTCACCCCAGCCGCGACCCCGCGACCCCTCGACCCCGAGGCCCCTCGGCTCCCCCCACGACACACCGCGACCCCGCCCGCGCCCGGCCCCGCCCCCCCGGGTCAGACCCGCGTCCGCGCCGCCGCGCCCGGAGGGGACGCCGCGTGTGCCGCTCGGCGGCGTCGGGTGCGGGCCAGGACCCGGGGGCGGCGGCTGAGCCAGGTGGCCGCCGCCGCGGTGAGGCCGAGGGCCAGCAGGAGCCAGGACGCGGCGCGCAGGGTCCCGGTGAGGGCGTCGTAGACGGCCGCGGCGGCGGGCCGGTGGGCGGGGTCGGCGAGGTCGGACAGGGTGAGGTGGCGGCCGACGGCCACCGCAAGGCCCAGGAGCGCGCCGCCCAGCGCGGTGCCGAGGGCGGTCGCGGTCACCGCGCGGCGGCGCCGCACGGCGAGCGCGATACCGGCCGCGGCGAGCGCGACGGCGGCCACGGGAAGCCAGAGTCCGGCGAGGTCCAGCACGTGATAACCCTTCCGCAGGGCCGCCAGCTCCCGGGCGTCCAGCACCGCGACGGGGCGGTGTTCGACGGGGACACGGGCAGCGAACGGGACGTTCTCGTCGGCGAGTTGACGTTGCAACGGGGAGGTGACGGCGGCCAGGTCGACGGTGACCGGGCCGGAGCGGCCGTCGTCGTGCAGGGCGGACATCACCGCGGTGTGGGTGGCCGCGTTCCCGGCGTCCCACGCGGCACGGAAGGCGCGGGTCGCGGTGAAGGAGTGCGCGGCGTCCTCGGCGAACGCCGGTGTCAGGCCGGTCTCCCGGGCGATACCGTCCCCGACCGTGGCCGCCACGGCGTCCCGGATCGCCGGGTCGTCGGCCAGCGGGCCCATCGCGGTGACGTACCGGTGTGTGTCCGTCAGGCCGTACGCCGCCCAGGCCGCCAGCGTGCCGAACGGCAGCAGCAGGCAGGCCAGGGCGATCAGGACGGCCGACAGGCCGGTCCGCAGACGGTGCGACACGGTTCCAGGCAAGGCCGCGGGCGGGGCGGGCGCGAGCGGGGTGGGCCGTACGGGTGAGAACCGCTCCGGGTACACCGCGGGGGCCGTCCCCGACGCCGCCCGGACGTGGGGATTCCGTCCTCCGGTGGAGAGTTCACCCGAACGGGTGTTTCCTGGAGATCGGGGAGAAGGAGGCCGATTCATGCGCACCACTCCGGCCCTGCGGATCCTGGCCGCGGCCCTGCTCACCGGGGGCACCTTCGCCGTCGCGGCGGCGGGCACCCCGGCGTCGGCAGCCCCGCCGACCTACGCCGAAGGACTCGGTGGCGGCGGGCTCGGCGGCCAGACCGCCGACCATGGCAAGCGGCCCGTCCGGGGCACCGTCGTATCCCGCACCCCTCTCAACGTGCGGCAGGCACCCACCACCCACTCACCCGTCGTCGACAGGCTCGCGCCCGGCAGTCAGGACCGTGTGCAGTGCATGGTCCGCGGACAGAGCGTGAACGGCAACCCGTACTGGTACTGGCTCGTCCACACCCGGGCGTGGGCCAGCGCCGAGTTCATCGACACCCACGGCACCTGGGTCCCGGCCTGCGCCGACCCGTGCCCGCGGTGGAAGGACGGTCACTGGACCAACTGGGACGACGACTGGGCCGACACCGCCTGGGGCGCCTCGGTCACCGTCTCGCTCACCATCTCGGGCCGCCTCCACGGCACTTCCTGAGCCTCATCGGAATCCGGGGCGGCCGACCCCGGCGGTCCGGTGAGCGGAGGGATGAGGGAAGCGAGGGCCCCGGCGGGCCCGACCCGCCGGGGCCCTCGCACGCCGGCGTCGGACACCGGTGCCGCGCGGGTCGGCGACAACGGGTGTTCCTCGGCCAGGTCCGTCACCGCTCCCCGGCGCAGGGAAACCCTGGTCGATGCCGACTCGGGGCAGGGCAGGGCCGGAAGGTGCAGCCGTTTCGACATGGCGAAGGACGGGACCCTCAGCCCGTCGCCCTGACGTTCGCCTGACGTTCGCGGATACGCGCGCGCGGGCGCGGCTCAGCCCTTGACCGCCGAACTCGCCACGCCCTGGACGAACCAGCGCTGGAAGAAGGCGAAGACGATCAGTACGGGCAGGACCAGCAGCACGCCGAAGGCGAGGATCTGGCCCCAGTCCGGCGGCTGCTGGCCCTGGAAAACGCTCATCTCCAGGGGGAGCGGGCGCACCGACGGGTCGGAGACCATCAGGACCGGCCAGAGGAACGATCCCCACTGGATGAGGAAGGTGAGGATCGCGACCGAGGCGAACACCGGCCTGGACATCGGCACGATGATGGCGAAGAAGGTGCGCCACGGCCCGGCCCCGTCCAGCCGGGCCGCCTCCTCGATGCTCGGCGGGATCTTCCGGAAGAACGTGTGGAACTGGTAGATGGCGAAGGCGTTCGCGACGAACGGCACCGCCTGGATCCACAGCGTGTTGCGCTGGCCGTTGAACATGTAGAACAGCGGCACCGCCACCGACTCGAACGGGATCAGCATCAGCAGCAGGACCAGCGTGAACACCGCGTTCTGGCCGCGCCACCGGAGCCGCGTCAGGCCGTACGCGGCCATGGAGTTGACGAACAGTCCGCCGGTCACCACCACGAACGCCAGCAGCACCGAGACGCCCATGAACTGCCAGAAGTGGCCGGTGCTGTCGGAGCTGAGGCTGTCGAGGACGGCCGTGTAGTTGTCGAACGACAGATGGGTGGGCGCGAATCCGGACAGCCCGCCGAGCACCTCGTCGGACGGCTTGAGGCTGCCGAGGAAGAGATAGAGGGCGGGGAGGGCGAAGAGGAGCGCCAGGCCGCTCAGGACGGTGTAGTCGAGGACGCGGCGGACGGGTGTGCGGGTCATGGCCATGGTGCGGTCGGCCCTCCCTAGGAGTCGTTGTCGGGCCGGACGACACGGCGCTGGACGATCGTCAGGACGAGGACGATCAGGAAGAACACCACCGTGATCGCGGAGGCCTGTCCGATGTTGTTCTGGTCGAAGGCCGTGGTGACGGCCTGGTACATCACGGTGCGCGTGGCGTTCTCGTCCAGACCGCCGCCGCGGATGAGGATGTACACCTGGTCGAAGATCCGGAAGGACAGCACCGAGGTGAGCATCGCGACGAACACCAGCGTGCCGCGGATGCCGGGCAGGGTGACGTGCCGGAACCGCTGCCAGCGGGAGGCCCGGTCCAGCTCGGCGGCCTCGTAGAGCTCCTCCGGTATCTGCTGGAGCCCGGCCAGCAGGATGACCATCTGGAAGCCGACGCCCTGCCACACCGACAGCACGATGATCGAGGCCATGGCGGTGGCGCCGTCGCCCAGCCAGTCGAAGGCGCCCCAGTTCCCGAAACTCACCGCGTCCAGCGCGGAGTTGAGCATGCCCTGGTCGCTGCGGGCGAGGATCAGCCGCCACACCACGGCGACCAGCGCCATCGGGAAGACGACCGGCATGAAGAAGAGCGACCGGAACAGCCCGATGGCCTTCAGCTTGCGGTTGAGCAGGATCGCCAGACCCAGCGCCAGCGCCGTCTGCAGGGGTACGACGACCGCGGCGAAGGTCAGGTTGTTCAGCAGCGCCCGCAGGAACGGGCCGGACAGGTCGGGGTCGGTGAACAGCCGCCGGTAGTGCTCGACGCCGAAGAAGGCGGGCTCCAGGGGGGAGCCGAGGCGGACGTTGTAGAAGGAGAGCACGACGGCGTAGCCGAACGGGATGCCGACGAAGGCGAGCAGCCCGACGACGGCCGGGGCTGCCATCAGCAGCCCGTGCAGCCGGTCGCGGTTCCCGCGCGGCCGGCGTGCGGAGTGCGCGGGGGACGTGCGGGACGCCGGGGTCTGGCGGGCGGTCTGCGCCCGGCCTGGGGCCGCGCCGTGCGCGGGTTCCACGGTTCTCACGGGGAGGGTCCTCTTCCCGGCGGGGCGGACGCGGCCGGCTCTGCGCCGCCGGCCCGCCCCGGCCGTTGGGTCCTGCGGGTTACGGGATCTCGTAGCCGGCGTTGTCGGAGAAGTCCCGGTCGATGGCGCGGGCCGCCTTCTCCAGGGCCGACTTGGGGTCGGTGCCGCCGTAGATGGCGTTCAGTGCCTCACTGAACTTCGCGGTGACCGTGGGGTATCCGGCGGTCACGGGGCGGGTGACGGCGACGCAGGACCGGGTGATGTCCTTGTCGCCGCACGGCTTGGCGAGCTGGTCGGCGAAGAGCTGGAGCGGGCCGCCCTGCTTGTACAGGTCGCTGGCGGCCAGCGCCGACTTGGTGCCGGGCACCGCGCCGTTGGCCTTCGTCATCGCGCCGACGTTGGCGTCGTTGAGGAGGTAGTCCAGGAAGACGCCGGAGGCCTTGGCGTTCTTGGTGCCGGCGCCGATGCCCCAGGCCCAGGAACCCTGCCCGGTCTTCGGGCCGTTGCCGAAGTCCGGCAGCGGCAGCACCACCAGGTCGTCGCCGAGGGCCTCGCTGTAGGCGGGGTACATCCAGTGCCCGACCCAGCTCAGCGCGACCTTGCCCTTGGCGAAGGCGTTGCCGTCGGTGTTCGGGTCGACGTACGTCTTCCAGGACTGGAAGGTCTTCATGGCCGAGACGACGTCCGGGCTGTCGAGGACACCCTCGGCCTTGCCGTTGCGCAGCAGGCCGCCGCCGGCCGACCAGACGATCGGGGAGAAGCCGTAGGTGCCCCACTCGCCGGCCAGACCGTACTGCTCCGATATGTCGAGGACCTTGCCGTCGGCGTCCTTGGCCTTCAGTGCCGTGAGGGCGGCGCCGAACTCCTGCGCCGTCCAGGCGTCGCCCACGCCGGTCGGGTACTTCACCCCGGCCGCGTCCAGCAGCTTCTTGTTGCCGTACATGCCGAGACCGGAGTCGAACATGCCGAGCCCGTAGTGCTTGCCGTCGATCTCGCCCTGCGCCTTGATGGCGTCGGTGGCGTTGGCGAGGGTCTTGACGGAGAGGTGGTCGTCGACCGGGGCGAGCTTGCCGTTGTACACGAAGTTGGCCATCGTCGGGCCGTCGAACTCCAGCACGTCCGGCAGTTCGGAGGCGGCGGTGGCCGTGATGGTCTTGGTGTAGTCGTTCTCGGGGATCAGCTTCAGCTCGGCCTTGACGTCGCTCTGCGAGGAGTTGAACGACTTCACCGCGTTCTGCAGCGCGGCGGCCTCGCCGGCCTGGCCCTGGTGGGCCCAGACGCTGATGGTGCCCTTGCCGCTGCCCTCCTCGGCGGAGGCTCCGCTGCCGCCGCCCGAGCCGCAGGCGGCCAGCGCCGCCAGGGGCAGCAGGGTCAGGGCCGTGAGGGCCGTGCGACGGTACCTTCTGTCTCCGTTGATCATGGTTGGTGCCTCCGTGCGGGGATGAGCGAGGGTGTGCCGGGGGTGCGTGGGGGGAGCCGCGGGACCTGAACTGAACCGGGGCCGCGGAAACCAGGGGGGACTCGCCGGACCTGCCTGGTCCGGGAGGAGCGGGGAGCAAGCGGGCAGGGGAGGGGGAGGAAGCGGGCGAGGGAGGGGGAGGAAGCGGGCAGGGGAGGGGAAGGGAGCGGCGGAACTCGGGAACGGCGAACGGTGGTTACGAGGGCTCCGACGGCGCGGACGGCCGCCGGTTCACGACGCCCCCCGGCGGCCCGGCGGCGCCGTCGTCTCGCGGAGGACGAAGCGGATCGGCATCTCGACGGGGCGGGGCGGCCCGGCGTCCGGGTCGTCGAGCTGTCGCAGCAGCTGCCGGGCGGCCTCCTCGCCCTGCGCCGCGACCGGCTGGGCGACGGTGGTCAGACCGACCACCTCGGACAGCTCGTGGTCGTCGAAGCCGACCACGGAGACGTCCTCGGGGACCCGCAGCCGGTGCCGGCGCAGGGCGCGCAGCGCGCCCATCGCCATCTCGTCGGACTGGGCGAACACGGCGGTCGGCGGATGACGCAGCGCCAGCAGATCGCTCATGGCCCGCTCGCCGCCCTCGACCGTGTAGCCGCCGTCCGCCTCCAGCGCCGGATCGTGCTCGACCCCCGCGTCGGCCAGCACGTCCAGGTAGCCCTGGCGGCGGTCGAGCGGCGTGGTCCAGTGCAGCGGCTCACTGGCCCCGGAGATCATGCCGATCCGCCGGTGCCCGAGGTTCACCAGGTGACGTACGGCGCTCTGCGCGCCGCCCCGGTCGTCGATGCCGATGACGGTGAAGCCGGGCCGGGGCCCGCCGACCGTGGTGGCCAGCGGCACGTCGAGCGAGCGCAGGGCGGCGGCCTCCTCCGGGTCGGGGATCAGCAGGGACAGCACGGCGTCGACCCGCTTGCGGATCGGCAGACTGGTGAAGAAGCGCTTGCGCGCCTCGGGCGAGCCGAGGTTGTAGAGCAGCACGTCGTACCCGGCCGCGCTGAACACCTGCTCGGCGGCGTCCAGCACGGTCCCGAAGAACCAGCGGCCGACGTACGGCACGACGACCCCGATGGTGTGGGTGCGTCCGCTGGCCAGGCTGGAGGCCGAGCGGGAGGCGGTGTAGCCCAGTTCGGCGGCCACCGAGACGATCCGCGCCCGCATCTCCTCCGACACGCCGGGGCGGCCGCGCAGGGCGCGGGACACGGTGGACGCCGAGACGCCGGTGGCCTCGGCGACATCGGTGATGCTGACCGTCACGGGACGCTCCTTGATCGGGTTCGGCCGCGGCGTGAGCGGCGAGTGACGAGACCGTAAACCCGCCCACCCTGTTGCGCAAGCGTTTGCGTTGAGTTTTACTTCGACTTCCCATCAGAAGAGCTCTCACCAGCCAGGAAGCAGCGCACACGTTTGAGTACGATCGCCGGGACCGAGTCCCGGAGTACCCGCGTGCCGTACACCGCGTGCCGCTGCCGGCAGACAGGACCTGTCCATGCGATACGCCCCGCCCGGCCTCTGCGTGAACGACTTCGACCTTCTGCGCGCCCCGGACGGCACCTACACCGTGCTGCACCTGCAAGGCCCGTGGACGACCGAGTTCGACCACCTGCGCATGGAGACGTCGTACGGCCGGGCCACCTCCGCCGACCTGGTCCACTGGGAGCCGCAGGGCACCGCCTTCGGCAACGGGCTGCCGGGCCGCTTCGACCAGCAGGCGGTGTGGACCATGCACGCCTTCCCGCACGGCGACGGCATGGCGATGTACTACACCGGCGTCGCCGGGCTGACCCCGGGCGGCTGGCCGTTGCAGTCGGTCGGCCTGGCCTACTCCGACCGCACCGACGGCACCGGCTGGCGCCGCCACGGCACCGGGCCCGTCGTCGAGGCGGACCCCCGCTGGTACCGCACCGGTGAACGCATGGGCTGGCGCGACCCCTTCGTCGTACGCGACGACGAGTCCGACGGCTGGGTCATGGTCGTCTGCGCCGCCGACGCCTCCCTGCCGGTCGAGGTCAGCGGCTGTGTCGCCTGGGCGACCTCCGACGACCTGGAGCACTGGACCGTCCACCCGCCGCTCCTGTCCCCCGGCGACGTCGACGAGCTGGAGTGCCCGGTGCTCGAACGCCTCGACGACGGGAGCTGGTTGCTGCTCGGCTCGATCGGCGCGACGCGCGGCTTCGAGGCGTGGACCGCCCCGCGGCTGCGCGGCCCGTGGACCCGCCGCGGCCCGCTCGGCCCGACGGGCGCGTACGCCCCGCGTGTCGTCCGCGCCCCCGACGGCTCCCGCGTCGTGCTGCACACCACCCCCCGCCGTATCGGCCTGACCGACGGCGGCGACCTCTGCCGCGGCATGCTCGCCCAGCCCAAGTCCCTCGTCATGGAGAGCGGCGCGGACGGCGACGGCGACGGCGACACCGGCGGTGACAGCACCACGGGCGGGCACGGCACCGGCGGCGGGTCGCCCCGGCTGCACTGGTGGGCGGGGCTGGACCGGTGGCTCGGGGAGCCGACCCACGAGGCCGTCCCGCACGCGGTCGGCGACCTGGACCTCACCGGCCGCACCGAGGTCGTCCTGCGCACCGACGCCCCCGGCGGTGGCCGGCCCGCCCTCACCGTCGGCTGCGACGGCAAGAACCTCTGGGCCACCGGCCCCGACGGCCTCCGCCTCGCCGAGACCGCCCTCACCGAACCGGCCGCCAGACTGCGCGTCCTCACCGTCGGCGAGTACGTGGAGGTCTACGCCGACGGCGTGTTCGCCCTCACCACCCTGTGCTACTCCGGCCACCCCGCCCCGTGGACCGCGCTCACCGACGGGCCCGCCCGCCCGGTCCCCGTCCGCCCCGTCCGCCTGCCCGACCCGCACCGCGACGACGCCTCGGCCGTCTGGCCCGGCCCCCGCTGAGCGGAACCCGCACGGATATCTCCTGGCCCGGCCTCCCGCCGTACGTCTACCGTCACCGCATGTCCACGACCACCCCGGCGACCACCACCCTGTGGCGCCCGACCGGCCCCGAGGAACTCGCGCTCGTCGAGGCGTCCGGCTGGACCGCCTGGCCGCCCCGGCTGCCCGAGCAGCCGATCTTCTACCCGGTGCTCGACGAGGAGTACGCGATCCGGATCGCCCGGGACTGGAACGTGCCCGCGTCCGGCGCCGGGTACGTGACACGCTTCCAGGTGGAGAGCGGGTTCCTCCGGCGGTACCCGGTGCGGCAGGCCGGCGGGAGGACCATCCTGGAGCTGTGGGTGCCGGCGGAGGAACTGGATGAGGTCAACGCGCACATCGTGGGACCCATCGAGGTCGTACGGGAGTTCCGCTGACGTGGCGGACGAGGCGGGCGGGCCGGGCGGGCCGGGCGGGCCGGGCGGGCCGGATCGGCGCGGGCGGCGGCCGGCGCGGGCGGGGTGCGCAGGTGTGCTGCTGGCGGCCGTGAGCGCGGTCGTCGGGTGCCGGACCGCCGACGTCGACGGAGTGACGCCCGTACCGCAGGTGCTGGCGTTCCTGCCCTGGCTGCTGGCGCCGACCGCGCTCGCGCTCGCCCTGTCGCTGCTCGCCCGGTGGTGGACCGGGCTGGTCTGGGGCGTGGCCGTCCTGGGCCTGCTGGCCTGGTTCATCGAGCCGTACGGCGTCACCGACGACCCCGGCGGCAGGCCGGTCGCCGGGCTGCGCGTGCTGACGGCGAACGTGGAGTTCGGCCGGGCCACCGGCTCCCTCCTCGACGCCGTCCGCCGGGACCGGCCCGACCTCGTCTTCGTCACCGAGTGCGAGGAGGGCTGCCGGACGGTCCTGGCCCGCGAGGCGGGCGCCGACTACCCGTACCGGCAGGGCGTGCCGGGCACCAGCTCCGCAGGGTCGCTGATCCTCAGCCGGCACCCCCTCACCCCGGCCGCCACGCTGCCGGGCTCCATGGGCATGCCGGGCGCCGTCGCCGACGTCGACGGCCACGCCGTACGGCTGCAGCTCGTCCACCCCGAGCCGCCGCTGCCCCGTCAGGTGTCGCTGTGGCGGCGGGAACTGGGCCGGGTCCGGGACTTCGCCGCCGGGCAGCGCGGGCCGCTGGTCCTCGCCGGGGACTTCAACGCCTCCCAGGACCACGCCGCGTTCCGGCACATCCTGGACACCGGGCTGCGCGACGCCGCCCGCCTCGTCGGCAAGGACCGGGCGCCGAGCTGGCCGGCCCGCACCACGCCCGCCTTCGGCGCGCAGATCGACCACGTCCTCGTCTCCGCCGACTTCTCCGCCCGCACCGCCCGCTTCCTGACCCTGACCGGCACCGACCATCGCGCGCTGCTCGTCGACATCACCCTCCACCAGCGCGGATGAGCCGGCACGGCCCCGATAATGGGCGTATGTCCCGTGAGTTCGCCATCGGCCTGACCCCTCCCGACTGGCTGATGCGCAACCTGCGGCCCCAGCAGGCACCCGTCAACCGGCCCGCCGTCGCCCGCGCCGCCGTCGCGATGACGCTGCCCCTGGCCGTCGGCCTCGCCGTCGGCCGTCCCGCCTACGGCGCGCTCGCCTCGATGGGCGCCCTGTCCGGAGTCATCGGCGACACCGCCGACGCCTACCGGATGCGGCTGCTGAACATCGCGGTCCCGCAGTTCTTCGGCGCCGTCGGCATCACCGTCGGCTCCGCCGTCCACGGCCACGGCTGGTGGGCGGTGGCCGCGGTCACCGGAGTCGCCCTGGTCTCCGGGATGATGTCCACGATCGGCGCGGTGGCGTCCGTCTCCGGGCTGTTGCTCCTGCTCAACTCGGTCATCGGCGCCGGCCTGCCGTTGCCCGGCCCTTGGTGGCTGGCCCCGCTGCTGATGACCGGCGGCGGCGCGCTCGTCCTCGTACTCGCCCTGCTGGCATGGCCGCTGCGCGGCGGCGTCCCCGAACGGACGGCGGTCGCCGACACCTACCGCACGGTGGCCGAACTGCTCGCCGCCTGCGGCAGCGAGATCCCCGGCGAGTACGAGGACGCCCGCCGCGCCGTCACCCAGGCGCTGAACCAGTCGTACGACGTCGTCCTCGCCCGGCGCGCCCTGCACCACGGCCGCAGCCCCGACCTGACCCGGCTGCTCGCCCAGCTGAACGCGATCACCCCGGTCGTGGAGGCGGCTCCGGCCGCGCAGCTCGCCGGCGTCCGGCTGCCGCCGGAGGTCCCGCAGGCCGTGCGCCACCTCGCGCAGGCCGTGGAGACCGGCTACACCGGTCCGATAGGGCTCGCCCTGCCGGATCCGGCCGGTGAGACCGCCCGCGCCGTCGACCACGCCCTGCGCCACGCGGCGGACGTGGTCACCTCGCCCGACATCGACCTGCGGGGCGTCGACGACCGCCTCGGCCGCCCGGCCGCCCTGCCGGTGCGCGCCGCCCGCGCGGCCCGGGACGTCACCCTGTCCGCCGGTTCCTGGCGGTACGGGCTGCGGCTGGCGCTCTGCATCGGGCTGGCGCAGGTCCTGGTGTCGATCATCCCGGTCCCGCGCTCCTACTGGGTCGCCCTCACCGTCACCTTCGTCCTCAAGCCGGACTTCGGGTCGGTGTTCTCGCGGGCGCTGCTGCGGGCGCTGGGCACCGTGGCCGGACTGGTGGTGGCCGCCGCCGTGCTCGCGGAGGTGCCGCGCGGCTGGTGGGACGTACCGGTGATGCTGCTGCTGGCGCCCCTGATCCCGGTGCTGACCCCGCGCGGCTACGGCTACCAGACCGCCGCCATCACCCCGGTGATCCTGCTCCTCTCCGACTTCCTCAACCAGCAGGGCACGGCGCTGCTGCTGCCCCGCCTGGTCGACTCGCTGATCGGCTGCCTGATCGCGCTGGTCGTCGGCTACCTGCTGTGGCCGGAGAGCTGGCACACCCGGGTCGGCGCCCGTCTGGCCGACGCGGTGGCCGAGACGGCCCGCTACGTGGAAGCCGCCTTCGGCACGGGCACCGCAGCCGCCGGTGCCGGTGCCGGTGCCGGTCCGGGCACCGCCGTCGAGCCCGCCGCCCGCGCCCGCATGCGGCGCCGCCTCTACCGCGACCTGTCGGTCATCCGCACGGAGTTCCAGCGCGCCCTGACCGAACCGCCCCCCACCGGCCGTCGCGCGGCGGCCTGGTGGCCGCTGGTGGTCGCCGTGGAACGCATCGTCGACGCCACGACGGCGGCCCGGGTCCGCGTCCGGCACGGAGCCGAGCCGCCGTCCGCGGCCGAGGTCTCCCAAGTGGCGTTCCAGCTGCGGGAGCTGGCGGAGGGTCTGCGCGACACGGAGGTCCTGCACCCGGTCCGCACCGACCTCCCGGGCCCTGCGGGCAGCGTGCTGGAGCCGCTGCGCCAGGAGGTCGCGGCGGCCCGGGCGATCACGTCGCCGCGCTGAGAGCGCCGCCGGGGTCCCGGTCGCCGGCGAGTCCCCGGCCGTGCCCCGCCGTCAGGCCGAGTCGAAGCGGTGCCGGGCCGTCTCGATGGCGCCCAGATGGCGGTGGGTCCAGTCGCACATCGCGTCGACCGTCGACCGCAGGGCCCGGCCCGGCTCCG
Organism: Streptomyces sp. bgisy159; assembly: GCF_965341775.1. Classification (GTDB taxonomy): domain Bacteria; phylum Actinomycetota; class Actinomycetes; order Streptomycetales; family Streptomycetaceae; genus Streptomyces. The sequence continues at coordinate 56,721 of NZ_CBDQZH010000001.1, forward strand.
TGAGGGTGTACTCGACGCGCGGCGGCACGGTCGGGTGCACCATGCGTTCGACCAGGCCGTTGCGCTCCAGCATGCGCAGGTTCTGCGTGAGCATCTTGTGGCTGATGCCCTCGATCTCGCCCCGCAGCTCGGTGAAGCGCAGGGTGCGGTCGCCCACCGCCTCGATGATCAGCAGCGCCCATTTGTTGGCGATGTCCGTGAAGATCTCCCGGGCGAGGGAATCCGCCCGGGTCACATCTGCCTCGTCCGGCGCCGAGCCGTTGACCTGCTTGGTCACCATGAGGTTCCCCCGTCACCGAAAAGTGCGTTCTTCCACGTCAGCGCACACTCTCCTACGGTTTCCGAGTCACTGCAAGAGAGCACACGAGACAGCGCGAGGAGTCGGAGAGCCATGGCCGTCACACTGCTGAACCCCGAAGGACTGCCCGAGATCGACGTCTACCGGCAGGTGGCGGTCGCGTCCGGTACGAGGACGGTCTTCGTCGCCGGACAGGTCGCCTGGGGCGCCGACGGCGTCACGGTCGGCGAGGGCGACCTGGCCGCCCAGGTCGAGCGGTGCTACCTCAACGTCGGCACCGCCCTGGCCGGCGCGGGCGGTTCGTTCGACGACGCGGTCCGGCTGACCGTCTACGTCGTCGACTGGACGCCCGACAAGATGCCCCTGCTGCTGGACGGCATCTCCCGGGCGGCCGCGAAGCTCGGGGGCACCCCCATGCCACCGGCCACGCTGATCGGCGTGGCGGCGCTGGACGTGCCCGAGCATCTGGTCGAGATCGAGGCCACCGCGGTCCTCGACTGAACCGGCGCCACCGCGCCGGCGTCACGGCCTCCCGGGGGCGGGGGCCGTCAGCGCGTCCGCGGTCCAGGTGAGGTGCCGGGTCAGTAGGCGGACCGCGGTGTCGGCGTCACGGGCCAGCGCCGCCTCCTCCAGCCGACGGTGCTCGCCGGCGTGGTCCCGGCCGGGGTTGCGGTGCGCCGACCAGCGGCGGGCCAGCTCGCTCGCGGTCCACATCCGGTCGAAGGTCTCCAGCAGGACCGGGTTGCCGCAGCCCTCCAGCAGGGCGCGGTGGAAGCGGCGGTGCGCCTCGGACCAGGCGGCGCTGTAGTACTCGCCCTCCCGCGGCTCGTACGCCGGGGTGCGGGCCAGCCGGTGGTGGGCGGCTCGTACGCGGGCCTCCCAGTCGACGTCGCCGCGCTCGACGGACAGGCGCAGCACGACCGGTTCGATGGTCCGGCGGGCCTCCGCGGTCTCCTGCCAGCGGCGGTCGGAGAAGGACGGCACGGCGAAGCCGCGGTTGGGCAGCCGGTCGGCGAGGCCCTCGCCGACCACCCGGACCAGCGCCTCGCGCACGACGGCCAGGCTCACGCCCTGCTCCCTGGCGAGGTCCTGCGGCTTGAGGGCGTCACCGGGGGCGTAGTCACCGCGCATGATCGCGTCCCGCAGGAGCGCGTAGACCTGCTCGGAGAGCATCTGCTTTCCCGGGGCGGACGAGGAGCGGGCCGTCTGGGTCATGCCCTGCAGCATAGACGATCCCGAAGATAATCGATTATCGGTGCTACAGTCGATTGTGCGGTCGACGAGGTCGGCGGCGACACCTCCGCGTGCGCCGCCGTCCCTCCGTCGGCCGCGCCCCCACTCCCAGCACGGCGCGAAAGGAACGACACGATGAGCACCCACGACACGGTGAGCACCGAGGACCTGTTCGCCCGCCTCCCCGAGGCGGCCTCCTTCACCGTCACCAGCACCACCGTCGCCGACGGCGCCGCCTGGCCGGCCGAGCAGTTCTCCGGCCTCTTCGGCGTGCCCGGCGGCAAGGACGTCTCCCCGCAGCTGTCCTGGACCGGCGCCCCGGAAGGCACCAGGAGCTACGCCGTCACCGTCTACGACCCCGACGCCCCCACCGGCTCCGGGTTCTGGCACTGGGCGGTCGCCGACATCCCCGCCACCACCACCGGGCTGCCCGAGGGCGCCGGCGACGACACCGGTTCCGGCCTGCCCGAGGGCGCCTTCCAACTGCCCAACGACGCGCGCATGGCCCGCTTCGTCGGCGCCGCCCCGCCGGCCGGTCACGGCCCGCACCGCTACGTCGTCGTGGTGCACGCCCTCGACGTCGAGTCCACCGGCGTCGCGGCCGACGCCACCCCGGCCGTCCTCGGCTTCACCATGGCCGGGCACGTCCTCGGCCGCGCGGTCCTGACCGCCACCGCCGAAATCCCCGCCTGACGGGCAGCATGCCCCGCCTCTTCGACACCACGGAGATGTATCCGCGCACCGTCCTGGAGCTCGGCGAGGAAGGCGTGGTCCCGCTGCGCGCCCGCGTCGCCGAGCGGCTCGGCCGGAGCGGGCCGACGGTCAGCCGGACGGTGGCGCGCAGGGAACGGGACGGTCTGCCGCGCGTCGCCGGTGACCGCCGGCTGGAGCTGACGGAGACGGGCCGGCGGATCGCGAGAGCTTCCCGCGCGCAGCGCCGCGCACGTCTTCGTGACCACCGGCCCCTGAAACCACGGGGGTGTCCGGCCGCCGTGCGGCCGGACACCCGGGCGGTGTGCGGGTGGGGTCAGGCCCCGATGTGGCAGCCGTCGGTGCGCCAGACCGCCACCACCGACGGGCGGACGATCTTGCCCGGGCCGTCGGGCCAGGTGCTGGCCGGGTGGTCGACGTCGGCGCCGTCGACCTCGCCGGGGTGCTGGACGGCGACCAGGACCCGCCGGTCCTGCACGATCGGGCCGCAGGTCTCGGCACCGGTCGGCACGGTCAGGAACTGCTTGAGCTCACCCCGGCGCGAGCCGCGCGTGGCGACGGCGAAGAGGCCGTCGTGCGAGCCGAGCCGGTTGCCGTCGGTGGAGATCCACAGGTTGCCGTACGGGTCGAACGCCACGTTGTCCGGGCAGGAGATCGGGCTGACCCGGTCCTTCGGGAAACCGGCGAAGTAGGTCGCCGGGTCGTCGGGGTCACCGGCGACCAGGAACAGCGACCAGCAGAACCGGGTGCTGTCGGCGCGGTTCCAGCGCTCGGTCAGCTCCAGCACGTGGCCGTGCTTGTTGCCGATGCGCGGGTTGGCCTCGTCGGGGCCGGCGTAACCACTGGTACCGCGCCGGGAGTTGTTGGTGAGGGCCACGTACACCTTGCCGGTGACCGGGTTGGGCTCGATGTCCTCGGGCCGGTCCATCTTCGTCGCGCCGACCTTGTCACCGGCGAGGCGGGTGAAGACGAAGACCTCCTCGGCGGTCATGCCCTCGACGTGCGAGACGGCGCCGTCGGCGGTGGCGGTCGCCAGCGGGATCCACTGCCCGCTGCCGTCGAACTCGCCGTCACTCGGCAGCGTGCCGGTGCCGTCGATCTCCATGGCCGGGGAGTCGCCGGTCAGCTTGGCGACGTAGAGGGTGCCCTCGTCGAGGAGGGAGAGGTTGTGCTCGCGGACGGCGCGGGAGTGCCCGTGCCGCATCCGCTTGCTGCCGACGAACTTGTAGAAGTAGTCGAAGCGCTCGTCGTCGCCCGTGTACACGACCGGCCGGCCGTCGTGGGTGAGCCGCACGGTCGCCGCCTCGTGCTTGAAGCGGCCCAGCGCGGTGTGCTTGCGGGGCGTGGAGTGCGGGTCGTACGGGTCGAACTCCACCACGTACCCGAAGCGGTGCACCTCGTTGGGCTCCTGGGCGACGTCGAACCGCTTGTCGAACCGTTCCCACTTGCGCTCGGTGGCGCCGGTGCCGATGCCGTACCGCTTGTCGGTGGGCCGGGAGGAGTTGGCGAAGTACTGGTTGAAGTTCTCCTCGCCGTGCAGCGTGGTGCCCCACGGGGTGGTGCCACCGGAGCAGTTGTTGAGGGTGCCGAGCACCTTGGTGCCGGTCGGGTCGGCGGACGTCCGCAGCAGCTCGGAGCCGGCGGCCGGCCCGGTGAGGCGGAACTCGGTGGTGGCGGTGACCCGGCGGTTCAGGTGGTGCCGGGTCACGGGGGTGAGCTTGCCCGTCCGACGGTCCTCGGCCACGACGACGGCGCTCAGACCGTGCGCGGCCCAGGCGATCTCGACCTGCTCGCGGGTCGGGTTCTCGGGGTCGTAGCCCCGGAACATCAGGACCTCGTCGGTGTACTCGTGGTTGGCGACGAGGAGCTGGTGGCCGCGCTCACCGGGCAGCGGCAGCAGCGACAGGAAGTCGTTGTTGTAGCCGAACTGGCCGGCCTGCGCGGCGGCGCTCTGGTTCTCCGGGTCGAAGGCGGGGGCGCCGCGCAGGATGGGCTCACCCCAGCGGATGACGACGTTCTGGCCGTATCCCTCGGGGATCGTGACGGCGTCGGCGGTGTTGGGCGCGACCGGGCTGAACCGCAGGCCGCGCGCACCGTCGTGGGCCGGCCTGCCCCCGCCGTGCGTGTGCGCCTGCGGGGCGGCGGCGGCCGGTCGGGCGCCCGCGACTCCGGCAGCCGTGCCGGAGGCGGCCGCGACGGTCACCACGGCGGCGGCGCGCACCATGGAGCGGCGGCTGAGCGCACCGGCGATGACGTCACCGGCGTACTCGTTGTCGCTGGTGTTGGGCACCTCGTGGAAGCAGGCGTCACCACACCGGAAACGACAGGTCAGGGCGGACCGGCCGCCCGGGTGGGCCGCGGACGGCGTTCCGATGATCGGCAGCAGTTTGCGCACCTTGCTCTCCCCTTGTGTGCCCTTGGTGTCAGCGTGACGGTAGGGCGACGTCCGTGCGGATGCGCTGCGCCACGGTGAACGAGGGGTGAATCCGAGACAGCGGGGGGGGCGCGCGGCCGACCGGAGGCGCCCTTGACACAGCGGGGCTCCCGCCCCTCACCCCTCCCCAAGATCGCCCCGCGGGGCGGCTAACCTTACGTGTCCGTCCTGGCCAGGGATTGACGGGCATCAACTCACGCGAAGGGTTGCGCGCATGGGCATTCTCACTCTCCTGCGGAACGCGTTCGGCAGGTCTCGCAAGTCGCGGGCCGACTTGGCAGAGGGTGCGGACCAGATTCCTTCGCAGCAGACGGAGTCCTCCACACCCACCCCGACCTCCGACACCGCACCGGCCTCCACCACGGCCCCGGCCACCTCGTCGGACCCGACGGACTCCACGTCGGCGACCGACCCGGCACCGGCGGCAGCCGCCACGCCTACGGCAGCCTCCACGCCGACGGCAGACCTCGGCTCGACGAAGCCGGTCCCCAAGCCCCGCCACTCCACCGACCCGGCCCACGACCTGGTGGCAGCCGCCTTCGACAAGGTCACGAGCCCTGAGCCGAAGCCGACGGCTGAGGAGGAGCGGAGCGCTTCGGCCGATCGGGTGAATTCGGCCGAGCCGAAGCCCGAACCCGAGCCGAAGCCCGAACCCGAGCCGAAGGCCGAGCCCGCGCCGGAGGCCGAGCCCGCGCCGGAGGCCGAGTCGAAGCCGGGGGCCGAGTCAAAGCCCGAGCCGGAGGCCGAGCCCGAGCCGAAGCCCGCGCCGGAGGCCGAGTCGAAGCCGGAGGCCGAGTCAAAGCCCGAGCCCGAGCCCGAGCCGGAGGCCGAAACCGAGCCCGAGTCTGAGCCCGAGCCGGCGCCGGTGGCGGTGACCGAGCCTGAGGCCGACACCGAGCCGAAGCCCGAGCCGGTAGCGGAGACCGAACCGGACCCCGCTCCCGAACCCGAGCCTGCCGCGGAGCCCGAGCCGAAGCCCGAACCCGTGGCGGAGGACACCCCGGCAGCCGAAACCGAGCCCGAGCCCGAGGCGGAAGCCGCCGAGGAGGCACCGGAGCCCGCGCCCGCCCCGACCGCCCCGGCGGCCGCCGACGGCGAAGACGCCCCACTGGCGGCCCCCGCAGACGACGACGCATCCCGCACGGGTGGTGCGGGTGGGAACACGACGGACGAAGGCGAAGCCGAGTCCATCCCCGCACCGCCGGAGGCCCCCGTCGCGAACGCCCTCCTCAAGGCCGGCCTCACCGGCACCCACGCCCCCGTCTACCTGGTCCTCGACCGCTCCGCCTCCATGCGCCCGTACTACAAGGACGGCTCCGCACAGGCCCTCGCCGACCAGACCCTCGCCCTCGCCACCGAGCTCACTCCGCCGGGCACCGAGCCGAGCGTCCACGTCGTGTTCTTCTCCACGGAGGTGGACGGCACCGCCGACCTCACCCCCTCCGACCCCGACACCACCATCGACTCCCTGCACGCGGGCCTCGGCCGCATGGGCCGTACCAGCTACCACGCCGCCGTGGAAGCGGTCCTCGCCCACTACACGAAGCACCACAAGAAGCAGAGCAAGAAGTCGGCCCCTCCCGCCCTGGTGGTGTTCCAGACGGACGGCGCCCCGGACGCGAAGACCCCGGCGACGCAGTCCCTCACCGAGGCCGCGGAGAAGCACCCGTCGGTCTTCTTCTCCTTCGTCGCCTTCGGTGAGCACGACAACAAGGCCTTCGACTACCTCCGCAAGCTGAAGACCCCGAACACCGGCTTCTTCCACGCGGGCCCCACCCCGAAGGAGCTCACGGACGAGGAGCTCTACGCCGGCGTACTGGCCGACTGGCGCCCGTAACACCGCGTAACCCCCGTAACCGCACAACCCGCGTAATTCGCGGAACCGCAGCACCCGGCCCGGCCGCCCCTTCCCACCCCATAAAACGGGAAGCGGGCGGCCGCCCCCTGTCGGCTACGATTTCAAGACTCATCAAAACGACCGACTCGGGAGCAGCCACACCATGGCTCGACACCTCATCACCAGCGCCCTTCCCTACATCAACGGGATCAAGCACCTGGGCAACATGGTGGGGTCCATGCTCCCGGCGGACGTGTACGCCCGCTACCTCCGCCAGCGCGGCCACGACGTCCTCTACATCTGCGCGACGGACGAGCACGGCACCCCGGCCGAACTGGCCGCCAAGGAGCGCGGGCTCCCGGTCGACGAGTTCTGCGCCCAGGCGCACGACGCACAGAAGGCCGTCTACGACGGTTTCGCGCTGGCCTTCGACTACTTCGGCCGCAGCTCCAGCGCCCAGAACGTCGAGATCACCCAGCACTTCGCCCGCAAGCTCCACGAGAACGGCTTCATCGAAGAGCGCGCCATCCGCCAGGTCTACAGCCCGGCCGACGGCCGCTTCCTCCCGGACCGCTACGTCGAGGGCACCTGTCCGCACTGCGGCTACGACAAGGCGCGCGGCGACCAGTGCGAGAACTGCACGCGGGTCCTCGACCCCACCGACCTGATCGACCCGCGCTCGGCGATCTCCGGCTCCACCGACCTGGAGGTCCGCGAGACCAAGCACCTGTTCCTCCTCCAGTCGAAGCTGGAGAACCAGGTCCGCGAGTGGGTGGCCCGCCATGACGACGACTGGCCGCAGCTCGCCTCCTCCATCGCCCACAAGTGGCTGACGGAGGGCCTGCACGACCGCGCGATCACCCGCGACCTGGACTGGGGCGTCCCGGTCCCGGCGGACACCTGGCCGGAGCTGGCCGCCGAGGGCAAGGTGTTCTACGTCTGGTTCGACGCCCCGATCGAGTACATCGGCGCGACGAAGGAGTGGGCGGACGCCACCGGCGGCGACTGGCGCTCCTGGTGGTACGGCCCGGACGGCGCCGACGACGTCCGCTACACCGAGTTCATGGCGAAGGACAACGTCCCGTTCCACACGGTGATGTTCCCGGCCACCGAGCTGGGCGTGCGCGAGCCGTGGAAGATGGTCGACTACGTCAAGGCGTTCAACTGGCTGACGTACTACGGCGGCAAGTTCTCCACGTCCCAGAAGCGCGGCGTCTTCACCGACCAGGCGCTGGACATCCTCCCCGCCGACTACTGGCGCTACTTCCTGATCGCCAACGCCCCCGAGTCGGACGACGCGTCCTTCACCTGGGAGCACTTCACCGCCACGGTCAACAAGGACCTGGCCGACACCCTCGGCAACTTCGTCAACCGCGTCCTGTCCTTCTCCCGCAAGCGGTTCGGGGACGACGTGCCCGCGGGCGGCGAGCCCGGCGAGGCGGAGACGCGGCTCGGCGAGGAGATCGCGCGGCTGCTCACCGAGTACGAGCAGCACATGGAGTCCCTCCAGTTCCGCAAGGCCGCGGCCGCGCTGCGCGCGCTGTGGTCGGCAGGCAACTCCTACCTGGAGGAGAAGGCCCCGTGGCTCCAGATCAAGACGGACAAGGACGCCGCGGCCCTGACCCTGCGCACGGCCATGAACCTGATCCACCTGTACGCGGTCGTCTCCGAGCCGTTCATCCCGGCGTCCTCGAAGACCATGCGTGAGGCGTTCGCCCTGACCGACGACACCGCGACCTGGGTCACCGAGGCCGAGGCGAAGGCCCTGACCTCGGTACCGGCCGGCACCGCCTTCACGGTCCCGCCGGTCCTGTTCGCCAAGCTCACGGACGACGACCTGGCCACCTACAAGGAGCGCTTCGGCGGCCAGGAGGCATAGGCCCCGGACCGCGCATCAGCCCCCTGCCGCATACGCCACGAACTCGGCCCACGCCCGAGTCGGCAGCGCGAGCAGGGGGCTGTCGTCGCGGTACTTGGAGTCGCGGACGTGGATGGTGGCGGGGGTGGCGGCGACCTCGACGCAGGAGTCGCCCTCGGGGCCATCGCTGTAGCTGCTCTTGAACCACGCCAGTTCTGAGGCGTCCCCGGCGAAGGCCTTGCGGATCATGTTTCTCCCAGCAGTCGCTCGATGAAGGCCGATGACTCCCGTGGAGTAAGAGCCTGGGCCCGGATGGTGCTGTACCTCAGCTCAAGGATGCGGAGCTGTTTCGGGTCAGAGGTCGGGCGGCCGTTGTACGCGCCGTCGGAGCGCCCCATGGCCGTGCCGTCCTCGAACTTCAGCACCTCGATCTTGCCACTCAGCCCAGGGTGGGCCCCAGAGTCCGTCGGCATCACCTGAAGAGTGACGTTGCGCAACTGCGCGACTTCGAGCAGGTGCTCGAGCTGCTGACGCCACACCATTGTGCCTCCCACCTGTCGGCGCAGCGTCACCTCTTCTTGGACAAAGCTGAGAGCTGGGCGCGGAGACCGGTCGAAGATCGACTTACGCCCCATGCGCGCGGCCACCAGCCTTTCCAACTCCGCTTCCGTGTAAGCGGACTGGGACACCTCGAACAGAGCTCGCGCGTGCTCCGGCGTCTGCAACAGGCCATGGAGACTGAGCCCGACGTACACGCCCATCTCCACCGCCTTGGCCTCCATCTCCGCCAAGGCACGCACCTTCTTCGGGTATCGGACCTTGTTGACGTCCTCCTTCATCGCCGAGAGCAACCCACCCGCCCCCAACACCTCGTCCGCCCTGTCCAGGAACTCCGGCCGAGGAATCCGCTTCCCGCCCTCGATCTTGTAGACGAGGTCCTCGCCGTACCCCACCGCTTTGCCGAACTCGCCGGCCCGCATCCCCACCGCCTCCCGCCGCAGCTTCAACTGCCGCCCCACGGTGGCGACGACGGCCACACCCCACTCGTCGTCCGGGTCCACCTCCCACCCCGGCTCGTCAGCCTCGGTCCTGAGCTGCCGAACCTCGCCGTCCACCGACATGCGCGCCCCTCCGTCGTACCGCCTCGTGCCAGCCACGCCTTACCCGTGCGCACCGCCCTGACAAGCCCGGACACCACCGGACAAGCGACGGACAGTCACCGTACGCAACGATGGCGTCACTCCCCACGGTAGGCACATCCGGCCACGCTGAGTGACGTGAATCCGAAACTCCCCCAACCCGGCGGTCCCGTCCGTAACTTCAGCGTCCTGCTGTCCCCCACCCCCCGGGGCGCCCGGCTCGCCCGCCTGCTCGCCGTGGAACAACTCGGCACCTGGGGCATCCCGTTGGATCCGGCGCAGCTCCTGGTCGCCGAACTCGCGAACAACGCCGCAGCCCACGGCCGGGTCCCCGGCCGGAACTTCCAGCTCCTGCTCTACGTGGTCGGCCGGACCCTCCGTATCGAGGTGACGGACACGCGCGGTGACCGGCTCCCACAGCGCCACCCCGCCGACCCGGCCGCCGGTTCCGGCCGCGGCCTGACCCTCGTGGCCGCCCTGGCCGACCGCTGGGGAGTCACTCACGGCCTGCCACCCCGTAAGACGGTATGGGCCGAACTCATGCTCCCGTCAGGCGAGTCACCGGCACCCGACGGCCCACACCACGGTCCGCCCTGCGCTCCCTATGCACTACCCACCGGGGACAAAGAACCCCACCAAGCCCCACCCCTCCCTCCCGCCGGGCAAACTCACTCCCGCGAGTGAATATGCCCGACTGAGCTGGATTCGGGCCCGGTTGCCTGCCTTACGCTCAGCGGCAGCAGCACGCGAACAACCCCGAACCACCCCAGACATGCGACGGCCCTCGCCGGGACTGGCATCCCAGTGCGAGGGCCTGACCACCGAGGAAGTAGGGCTTCCCGATGGACACCGAAAACCCTAGCGCGCCCTCGCGCGCCCGGTCCCGTATCGCGGGCAAAAACCACCCCGACGGGCGCCGGACCGCCGGCGTCGTCCACGACCACGTCCGCCACACCGAGAACTTCACGGTGATCGGCAACGACCTGACGCAGCACCCGGAGCTGTCCCTGCTCGCCATCGGACTGGCCTGCCACATCCAGTCGGTCCGACCGGGCACCGCCGTGGACATCAAGACCCTCGCCGCCCGCTTCCCCGAGGGCCCCACCCGCATCGCCGCCGCCCTGCGGGAGCTGGAGAGCCACGGCTACCTGCGCCGCAGCCGCGAGCGCACCTCCACCGGCCGGATCATCACCCGCACGGTGTCCTGCAACCGGCCCGGCCACGGCGCCGCCCGCGAGACGGCCGCCCCCAGGTCCGCCACCCGGCGCACGACCCCCGACCGGCCCGCGCCGCGCAAGCGGCTCCCCGCCGTACCCCAGCCCGCGTTCCCCGCCCCCGCCCTCCTCCAGACCGCCTTGGACGTCCTCTCCGGCCTCCGCCGTCACGACCCCCGCCTCCTCCTCTCCGCCACCGACGCCGAACACCTCGCCCCGGGCGTCGCCGCCTGGCTGGAACGCGACCTGGCCCCCACCGCCGTACGCCACGCCCTGACCGACGGCCTGCCGGACGAACCCCTGATCCGCCCGGCCGCCTTCCTCGCCCACCGCCTGGCCGCCCAGCTACCGCCCCCGCCGCCGTTCCGGCCCCCGGCCCCACCGGCCCCCGAACCCCGCCACCCCCTCCAGAACTGCGACGGCTGCGACCACGCCTTCCGCGCGCCTCGACCGGGCAGGTGCCGGAACTGCCGGTCCGGCTCCTCGGGGGAGCGCCGCCTAGCATGAGAGCGACGATCCTTGCCCCTGGGCACGGCAGACGAGGAGCGAGCGCCATGACCATCGCACCGGACAGCGCGCGACAGGGTGCCTCTCACCGCTATCAGGCCATGCGGGACTTCGTTCAGTCCGCGGACGACACCCTTCCCGGCAAGTTCGAGATCACCAAGGAAGGGATCGTCCACGACATGATGTCGCCCGTCGGCCCGCACGAGCTGACCACTGTGCATCTGCGGAGGCGACTCGAGAAGGTGATGCCGGAGGAGATCGTGGCTCACACGGGCGAGCCGGACGTCGAGGACAAGGCCGAGGGGCTCCTGCGCCGCCCCGACGTCATGGTGATCACCATGGAGGACATGGACGTCCCGGACTCCTTCGATCCCCGCAGTCTCATCGCCGCCGTCGAGGTCGTCTCCCGCTCCAACCCGGACAACGACTGGGTCACGAAGATGCGCGATTACCCCCTGATGGGCATTCCCGTCTACGCCGTCTTCGACCCCCGCACCGGCACCGGCGCCATCCTCACCGACATCCACCCCACGCCCGACGGGCCGCGCTACGCCACCCGCAAGGACTTCGTCTACGGCGAGGACGTCACCATCGGCGACTGGACGATCTCGACGGAGAACCTGCCGCGCTACCGGAGCAAGGACGACGAACCGGACCGAAGCGCTACTTGAGGACGCCCGCTGCCGACCCGGCGGTTCTTCCGCCGGACCGGCGGCGTCGGCCCACCGGCCCGGTCAGCCGGTGCCGTCGTGGGTCTCGTCCGGGTCGACGCCCATGGTGATCAAGGCGACGACCCCCTTGGAGATCTTGTTCTTGTTGTACTTCAGCTTGAGCAGCCCGCCCGTGGTGCCGCTCTGGTCGTAGATGGTGTCCTCGGTGAGCTTGGTGCGTGTGGTGGTGCTGGTGGAGTAGGGGGCCACGTCCTCGGTGAGCAGCACGGCCTCCTCGGCGAAGAAGAACTGCCCGGTGTGGCAGGTGTGGCCGCCCTCGTACCCGGTGTCGGTCCACTCGCCGCCCACGTGGACCTTGGTGTGGATGTGGACGCAGCGGCCCTGGTACCAGCCCGGGAAGACGGTCGTGAAGGTGACCCGGCCCTGTTTGTCGGTCTTCCAGGTGCCGCGCAGGTAGCGGGTGTCGCTGGTGGGCTCCTCGTGCCCCCCGCCGCCCCCGCCCCCGCCCCCGGTCGGCGGCTCGCCGGTGGGAGGCGCGCCGGACGGCAGGTCGGTGGGGGTGCCGGTGGGGGCACCCGTGGGCGGGGTGCCACCGCCGCCGGCTCCTCCGCCGCCCTGCGAGAGGCTCTCGTAGCCCGAGTAGTCGCCCAGCGCGTCGCAGTGCCAGACGTCGACGGCCGCGTTCGCGACCGGTTCGCAGGTCTCCGCGTCGACGACCTTGAGCTGGAGGGTGAGGGGTATGCCCTCCTTGCCCTCCGTGATGTCCTGGCGGATCTTGTCCGCGTCGATGTAGTAGGGGCCCTCGGTGGTCTCCGAGGTGAGCCGGTAACAGGCCTCGGCACCCGTACCGGCCGCTGCCGCCGAGCCGGTGCCGGTCGACGACCCGGTGCCCGTCGCCGTGTCCGCCGTCTCGTCGGCCGACGCGCTCATCGCCAGCGCGCCGCCCACGCCCACCGCGGCCACGGCCGCGCCGCCCGCCACTACGACCTTGCGTCGCGTGACGCTCTTCTTGTGTGCAGGAGTTCCCGTCATGGACGAGGACGCTAGGCAGCCCCGCTGTCACGGCGATGGGCGCGAGCTGTGCTTTCCCGAGCACCGCGAAGGGGGCCGGAAACCGACGTCGGTTTCCGGCCCCCTTCGGCAGGTCCTGTTCAGTGCACCACCGCGGTGGACGTGGACTACTACTTCGGCTGCGGCTTGCGCACCGACAGGTGCAGCTCCTTCAGCCGCGCCTCGTCCAGCTCGGTCGGGGCGCCCATCATCAGGTCCTGGGCGTTGCCGTTGAGCGGGAAGGCGATGGTCTCGCGGATGTTGGGCTCGTCGGCCAGCAGCATGACGATGCGGTCGACACCGGGGGCGATGCCGCCGTGCGGCGGAGCGCCGAAGCGGAACGCGCGCAGCATGCCCGCGAACTTGTCCTCGACGGTCTCCCGGTCGTAGCCCGCGATCTCGAAGGCCTTCAGCATGATCTCGGGCTCGTGGTTCCGGATCGCTCCGGAGGACAGCTCGACGCCGTTGCAGACGATGTCGTACTGCCAGCCCAGGATGTCCAGCGGGTCCTGGGTCTCCAGGGCCTCCAGGCCGCCCTGCGGCATGGAGAAGGGGTTGTGCGAGAAGTCGATGGCGCCGGTGTCCTCGTCCTTCTCGTACATCGGGAAGTCGACGATCCAGCAGAAGCGGAAGACGTCCTCCTCGAAGTGGCCGGCCCGCTTGGCGGCCTCGACGCGGACCGCGCCCATGATCTTGGAGACCTCGTCGAACTCGCCCGCGCCGAAGAACACCGCGTGGCCGGCGGCCAGGGAGAGGCGCTTGGTCAGTTCGGCGACGTTCTCCTCGGTGAGGAACTTGGCGATCGGGCCGGTGAGCGAGCCGTCCTCGGCCACCCGCACCCAGGCCAGGCCCTTCGCGCCGAGCGAGATCGCGAACTCGCCGAGCTGGTCGAAGAACTTGCGCGGCTGGTCCTGGACGGCCGGTACGGGCAGCGCCCGGACGTGCTTGCCGGCGAACGCCTTGAACTCCGAGCCCTCGAAGACATCGGTGATGTCCACCAGCTCCAGCTGGGCGCGCAGGTCCGGCTTGTCGGAGCCGTACTTCAGCATCGCCTCGCGGAACGGGATCCGCGGGAAGGGGGACGTCACGTGACGGCCGCGCCCGAACTCCTCGAACAGCTCGGTCATCAGCTTCTCGACCGGCTGGAAGACGTCCTCCTGCTCGACGAAGGACATCTCGATGTCGAGCTGGTAGAACTCGCCCGGCGAGCGGTCCGCGCGGGCGTCCTCGTCGCGGAAGCAGGGGGCGATCTGGAAGTAACGGTCGAAGCCGGAGATCATCAGCAGCTGCTTGAACTGCTGCGGCGCCTGCGGGAGGGCGTAGAACTTGCCCGGGTTCAGACGGGACGGGACGACGAAGTCACGGGCGCCCTCGGGGGAGGTCGCGGACAGGATCGGCGTCGCCATTTCGTTGAAGCCGAGCGCGGTCATCTTGTGGCGGATGGCCGAGATGACGGCCGTACGCAGCATGATGTTCTTGTGCATGCGCTCGCGGCGCAGGTCCAGGAAGCGGTACTCCAGGCGCCGCTCCTCGTTGACCCCGTCCTCGGCGTTGATCGTGAACGGCAGCGGGGCGGCCGCGCCGAGCAGCTCGACCTCGCCCACCTCGACCTCGATCTCGCCGGTGGGCAGCTCGGGGTTGACGTTCTCGGCGCCTCGGGAGACGACCTTGCCGTCGACCCGGACGGTGGACTCCTTGGAGACCTTGTCCAGTGCCTCGTAGGCCGGCGTGCCGGGACGGGCGACGAGCTGCGTGATGCCGTAGTGGTCGCGCAGATCGATGAAGAGGATGCCGCCCAGGTCGCGCCGATTGTGCAGCCAGCCACTCAGCCGGACGTCGGTACCGACGTCAGAGGCGCGGAGCTCGCCGCAGGTGTGGGACCTGTACCGATGCATCGTCGTTCATCCAGCCTTCGCGGATCGGGGGCACGTTTCACGTGAAACAACCCCCAGCGTACCGGGCGGCCGGAGACCGCCTCCCCCCATTACCCGCCGACGATCGACGGCGGGTACGGCGGTGGCTTCGGTGGGTGCTTCGGTGGCGGCTCGGCGGTGGCTCCGGCGGTGGCCCCGGCGATGGCTTCGGTGGCGGCTTTCGAACGGGTCTTCTTAAAGTGGGGCAATGCGCACTGGTGAGCCCCTGCCCGCGGCGGGAAACCCCCTGCCCGCCGTGGGAGAGGTCCTCGCCTCCCTCGCGACCGGACTGTGGCACTGGTCCACGGCCACCGGCCTGGTCACCGTCGACGCCGAGGCGGCCCGCCTGCTCGGGCTGCCCGCCGAGGAGACCGTCCTGACCGAGGCACAGACCCGGGCCCGGCTGCACCCGGTCGACTGGAACGAGATCACCGGGGTGGTCCAGCTCGCCGTCGCCGAGGGCACGCTCGCCGAAGTGCGGATCCGGGTCATGGACGACCGAGGACGGGTGGTCCGGGTGGTCCGCAGCCGGTCCAAGCCGTCCTTCGACCCGGTGAAGAAGGCGTACGAGCTGATCGGGACCATCCAGGAGGTCACCGAACCCTCGCCGGGCACCCCGGCCGCCCGCAGCGCGGTCACCGGCGACTGGCGGCGCTCCCGGGAGGCGTTCCTGCTGGACGCGGGCCGGGCGCTGGCCGAGGCACGCTCCACCGAGGAGGTGCTGCGGGTCGCGGCCGGACTGTCGATGCCGGGGTTCTCGCCGGACGGGCTGGCGGTCTTCGGCGTGGAGGGCGACCGGCTGACGATCATCGGTCACCACGGGCAGCGGCCCGGCGACGACGGCCCGTTCTCCTACATGTCCCTGGACACGGACTATCCCGCGGCCGAGGTGGTGCGCTCGGGACGGGCGGTCTACCTGTCCTCCCCCGAGCAGTACCGCGAGCGCTACCCGCTGACCTGGCCGCTGGCCCAGCAGTTCGGCCGGCGCTCCTGGGCGTTCCTGCCGCTGACGGTGGCCGGGCGCACCATGGGCGCCTGGATGGCGGCCTTCACGTACCCGGTGGCGTTCACCCCGGACGAGCGCTCGGTGCTGACCACGGTCGCCCGGATGCTCGCACAGGCGCTGACCCGGGCGGGCGTGGCCGAGACCCAGCGCGAGCTGACGGACGGACTGCAGCGCTCGATGCTGCCGACGCTCGGCCCGGAGATACCGGGCATGACCCTGACCGCCCGCTACATACCCACCGGCGGCGGCTTGCAGGTGGGCGGCGACTGGTACGACATGATCCCGCTGCCCAGGGGGCGGTTCGCGCTGGTCATCGGGGACGTGCAGGGGCATGACGTGCGGGCGGCGGGTCTGATGGGGCAACTGCGGATCGCGCTGCGGGCGTACGCCTCGGAGGGCCACCGCCCCGACGCGGTCCTCTCCCGCGCCTCCCGCTTCTTCCACGACATCACCCATTCGGACGACGAACTGTCCGATCTGCGCTTCGCGACCTGTCTGTACATCGAGGTCGATCCGGCGACGGGGGTGCTGGAGGCCGCCCGGGCCGGGCACATGGACCCGACGATCCGCATGGTGGACGGCACGGTCATGGTGCGGGCCACCGCGGGCGGACTGCCCCTGGGGATCGACCCCGACTCCGACTACCCGACCACCCGGCTGCTGCTGGACACGGGCGAGGCCCTGATGCTGTGCACGGACGGGTTGCTGGAGACGGGCGGGCACGACCTGGACAGCGGCTGGCGGCGGATCCGGAAGATCATGGAGGAGCACCAGGGGGACCTGGAGGGTCTGGCCGACGCCCTCGTCCAGGGGGTGCACGGGCCCTCCTCGCACCACACGACCGGCAAGCTCACCGACCGCCGCGAGGACGACATCGCCGTCCTGCTGCTGTGCCGGCCGGGGCCGGGCGGCGGGCTGGACGCCGTGCCCGCGCGGCCGGCGACACGGCGGACGATGCTCACGATCGCGCAGGCGGAACCGGAGCGGATCGCCGAGGCCCGCCAGCATCTGCGCGAGCTGCTGCACGACTGGACGTCCGAGGACCAGCGCGACTCGGCGGTCCTGCTGGTCTCGGAGATGCTGACCAACGTCCTGGTGCACACGGACGCCGACGCGCTGCTGGTCGCCGAGGTGGGGAACGGGTCCGGCGGGCGCCGGCTGCGGGTGGAGGTCACCGACACCAGCGACGACCTGCCCCACAAACGGCGCCCCGGAGAGATGGCGTCGTCGGGCCGCGGCCTCGTCCTGATCGAACTGCTGGCGGACGCGTGGGGGGTCGCGCCGCGCGGCGAGGGCAAGAGCATCTGGTTCGAGATCCGCGAGGCCGTCCACGAGTCCGTCCGGGAGCCCGTGCGCGAACCCGTCCGCGAATCCGTCCGCGAATCCGGGTAGGCCGCTCACGAGGGCCCGCGCGCCGTCGGCGTCGGTCCATGAGACCGCCACGCAGGCCCCGCGGGTCCGGGTCAGCCGTCCTCACGGGTCCGAGCCAGCCTGCCGTCCCGTCCCCGCGGGTCCGCGCGTCTCAGCAGCGGTCGCCGCTGTTCACCGCGGGGTCGCGGGCCACGATCTGACCCTTCGGCGTGCGGGCTCCTGCGAGCCATGTGGTCAGGAAGCCGCCGGAAGACGGATGCGGAACCAGGCGCCACGGCCGTGCGGCTGCGGCTGGAGCGTCGCCGTGCCCCCGTGCGCGGCGGCGACGGCCCTGACGACACCGAGCCCCAGCCCGCTGCCGGCGACCGTGGTCCCCTCGCCCCGGACGAAGCGGTCGAAGATGCGCTCCCGTAGTTCCGCCGGCACGCCGGGGCCGTCGTCCACGACCTCGATGACCCGGTTTCCGTCCTCCGTGCCCAGCCCGAGCGTGGTGGTCGTACCGGGCGGGGTGTGCAGACGGGCGTTGGCCAGGAGATTCGCGACGGCCTGGCGCAGCCGCTCCGGATCGCCGTGGACGGTGTGCTCACCCGGGCCGATGAGCAGCCGAATCGGCTGCTCCGGGTGGCAGTCGCGCTCCGCGCCGCACACGTCCCGGCACAGCCGGGCCAGATCGATCCGCTGCCATTGCAGGGGCTGCCCCAGGTCGAGCCGGGACAGCAGGACCAGTTCGTCGATGAGGGAGGTCATCCGCCGGATCTCGGTCCCGGCCCGTCGCAGCGCACCGTCCCGCACCGGGAGCCGCCGCGTCCGTCCCCCCGCCCGGACCGGACCTCCGGCACCGTCGGCCTCGCCCACGGCCTCCGCTCCGGCACCGGCACCGGCCTGTGCTCCGGTTTCGGCCTGTGCTCCGGCCCCGGCCCGTGTTCCAGCCCCGCCCAGGGTCGCCGCTCCGGCCGCAGGTGCCCCGACTTCCACTCCGGCCCCACCTGCCCCCGCGCCCACTGCGGCCCCGGCTCCGGCTCCGGCCTGTGCGTCCTCTTCCGCTTCCTTCTCGCCCCCGGCTTCGGTGCCGCCCGCGGCGATCTGGGTGTATCCCGCGATGGTCGTGAGCTGGTTGCGCAGTTCGTGCCCGGCCGTGGCCAGGAACTCGCGCAGTTGCCGCTCGCGCTCCCGCCGGTCCCTCACCTCCCACCGGTGCACCCCCCAGGCCCCGGCCATGACCGCCGTGAGCAGGACGCCGCCGACCGCCAGCTGAAGGCGGACCAGCCGGTTCACGGTCCGCCGGGTGTCAGCCGTGGCGCGGGCGATGATGCGGTAGCCGCCCTGCCCGGGGTCGCGCACCACCAGCGCCCGGTACTCGCCCGACGACCCGACGGTCACCGGATGGACGCGGCCGGCGTAGGCGTCGAGCCGGTCGGCCGTGAGCCGGGGAAAGGGCGGCAGGTCCGGGGAGCCGGTGCGGCGCTGCACGACCCGGCCCCGCCGGTCGACGACCAGTGCCGTCCACGCCGGGTCCAGGGGCACGGCGCTCGCGTACGGCGCGGCGGTCAGCGGCACTCCGCGCAGCCGCTCGATCTCCCGGTCGGCCCGTGCGGCGACGGACCGGCCGAGCAGACCGGCGGATACCGTCAGGAGACCGCTCAGCCCGAGCAGCGTGGCGACCACGCAGTACACGACGACCCGGGAGGCACGCCGGTCCCGCCCGCCCGGCGTCCCGCCGGGTGCCCTGGCCTCCGTCAGTCCACGCACAGCAGGTAACCCACCCCCCGCACGGTACGGATCAGCGACTGGTCCTGGTCGCCCAGTTTGCGGCGCAGATAGTAGATGTACGTGTCGACGCTGCCCGAGCAGTCCGCCGCGTGGTTCCAGACCCGCTCCTGGATCTGCGCGCGCGTCACTACCCGCCCCGCGTTCTCCATCAGGTACCGCAGCAGTGTGAACTCGGTGCTGGTCAGATGCACCGGCGTCTCGGACGCCCACACCTGGTGGCTGTCGGCGTCCAGCCGGATGTCCCCGGCGACGAGCCGGCGCCCGGACGCGTTCCGTTCGCTGCCGTGGTAGCGCCGCAGGAACGCCCGGACGCGCGCCACGATCTCCTTCAGCTCGAACGGCTTGGTGATGAAGTCGTCGCCGCCCAGATCGAGTCCGCGCACCCGGTCGTCGAGCCCCGAGCGGGCGGTCAGGAACAGCACCGGCATGGTCATGCCCCGCTCCCGCAGCAGCCGGCAGACCTCGAACCCGTCCATGTCAGGGAGCCCGACGTCGAGGATCAGCAGGTCGGGGACGCGCCGGGAGACGGACTGCAGCGCCTGCCGCCCCGTGGCCGCGCTCTTCACCTCGAACTCCAGGAGGTCCAGCGCCATGGTCAGCATCGAGCGCACACCCACGTCGTCGTCCACGACGAGCAGGTACGGGGAGACAGGGGTGGTCAATGTCCTGTTCCTTACGAACACGTACGCTTCCTCACGGATCCGTACGAACGGTCTGCTGGTCCGGAACGGTCTGCGCCTCAGTCCGCCGCCTGTCCGGGCATCCTGGCATGTACCGGCGAGTACGTCCGGGTTACTGCAAACTTCAATCAATCAGCGCGGTCCGGAAGACCGAAAACGCCCGCTCCACCCAACCGAAAACCCCCGCTCCCAAGGGAGCGGGGGTTCACCGGAGCCGACGGCGCGGGGGCTCAGACCTCCGGACCCGCCTCGGTCATCCCGTGCACGGCCGGGATGGTCCCCAGACGCCCCTTCTGGAAGTCCTCGAACGCCTGCATGAGCTCGTCCTTGGTGTTCATGACGAACGGGCCGTAGTGGACCATGGGCTCCCGGATCGGCTGTCCGCCGAGGAGGACGACCTCCAGGTCCGGCGTGTGGGAGTCCTGCTTCTCGTCCGCGCGGACGGTCAGCGAGGACCCGGCGCCGAACACGGCGGTCTGGCCCAGGTGGATCGGACGGCGCTCGGCGCCGACACTTCCCCGGCCCGCGAGGACGTACGCGAGGGCGTTGAAGTCCTCCCGCCAGGGCAGGGTGATCTCCGCGCCCGGCGCCAGCGTCGCGTGGATCATGCTGATCGGGGTGTGCGTGATGCCGGGGCCGGCGTGCCCGTCCAGCTCACCCGCGATGACGCGCATCAGCGCGCCGCCGTCGGGGGAGGTGAGCAGCTGGACCTGACCGCCGCGGATGTCCTGGTACCGGGGGGCCATCATCTTGTCCCTGGCCGGGAGGTTCACCCACAGCTGCAGGCCGTGGAAGAGGCCGCCGGACATGACCAGGTGCTCCGGGGGCGCCTCGATGTGCAGCAGGCCCGAGCCCGCCGTCATCCACTGGGTGTCGCCGTTGGTGATGGTTCCGCCGCCACCGTTGGAGTCCTGGTGGTCGAAGATCCCGTCGATGATGTAGGTGACGGTCTCGAAGCCGCGGTGGGGGTGCCAGGGGGTGCCCTTCGGCTCGCCCGGCGCGTAGTCCACCTCTCCCATCTGGTCCATCATGATGAACGGGTCGAGGTGGCGGTAGTGGATCCCCGCGAACGCCCGGCGCACCGGGAAGCCCTCGCCCTCGAATCCGCTCGGCGCGGTGGTGACGCCGAGCACGGGACGGGCCGCCGCGTCGGCGGGAGCGGTCACACGGGGCAGCGTCAACGGGTTCTCGACGGTCACTGCAGGCATGTCGGTTCCTCCTTGTACGCCCACTTTAGTTGAGCGTTGAACTTCCTGTCACCCCCAACGACAGAAGCCCGGAGGGCATTCCCTCCGGGCTCCGCACCACCGAGCGGCCCGCCACGCCGAGCGGCCGGCCGCCTCGCCGTACATGCGGCCGGGCGCACATCCGATTACCAGGCGTACATCCGGCTAGCCGTACATGCGCCGCATCGCGAAGTCCACCATCTGCTCGACCGCCTTGGCGTCGAAGACCATCCGGTGCTCGCCCTCCATGTCGAGGACGAAGCCGTAGCCGGTGGGCAGGAGGTCGATCACCTCGGCACCGGTGATGACGAAGTACTTGGACTCCTTGCCCGCGTACCGTCGCAGTTCCTTCAGCGAGGTGAACATGGGGATCACCGGCTGCTGGGTGTTGTGCAGCGCCAGGAAGCCGGGGGTGTCACCGCGCGGGCAGTAGACCTTCGAGGTGGCGAAGATCTGCTGGAAGTCCTCGGCGGGCATCTGCCCGGTGGTGAACGCCCGCACCGCGTCGGCGAGCGACGGAGGCGACGGCTCGGGGTACAGCGGCGGCTGCTGCCCGTACCCGCCGCCCATCGGCTGCTGGGGCTGGGCGTACTGCTGCTGGGCCCCCACGTTCTGGTCATAGCCGTACATGAGGCCGAAGCCTACCGAGGCGAGGGCCGCCGCAGGGGCGTCGCCGATTTATGTAGCGGTCGATAGAGAAAGCGGGTAGTTTTTATCGAGCGATCGATACAGATATCTCGGGAGGTTGCGCATGTCCGACGCGAACGGCGGCCTGGTGCTGGCCCACGGCGCGGGAGGGTCCGTGGCGGCCAACTACGGGCCGGTGATGGACACGCTGACGGCCGACCGCACGGTCGTCGGCGCCGACTACCCGGGCACCGGCGGAACGCCGCGCAGCGACCGCCCGCTCGAACTGGACGCGCTGGCCGACGGACTCGTGGCCGCCGCCGACGCGGCGGGGCTGGACCGGTTCGCGGTGTCGGGGTACTCACTGGGCGCACCGGTGGCGGTCCGGCTGGCCACCCGCCACCCGGACCGGGTGACCGCCCTGGTACTGACCGCCCCCTTCGCCCACGCCGACGCGGAACTGCGGCTGAACGCGCGCGTGTGGCAGGCACTGTGCGGCACCGGCGACCCGGACACCCTCGGCCGGTTCCTGCTGGCGCGCTGCCTGAGCCCGGCCGCGCTGGACGCGATGACCCCGCACGAGCTGGAGGCCGCCGCGAAGGAGACGGGGGCGACGGCCCCGGAGGGCGCCGCCGACCACGTGGACCTGGTGATCCGCGCGGACGTACGGGCCGACCTGGACCGCATCGACGTACCGGCGCTGGTGGTCTCCCCGGTGGACGACGGCCTGGTACCGCCACGGCTGCACCGGGCGGTGGCGGCGGGCATCCCGGGCGCGCGGCTGGTGGAGGTGCCCGGCGGGCACCTGCCCTTCGTCGAGTGCCCCGCCGAATGGGGGGCACTGATCAGCGAGTTCTCGACGACGGCTCGGGTTGCTCGGCCCGGCGCCGAATAGACCCTCCTCACACTTGGCCGAGTAGGGGTTGCGACTTATTACCGACGGGTAGCATCATCGGAGCTACTTGTTGGTACGTGAACTAGCGCGAGGATCCAGTGCCTCGCCGATCTCTCTACGGAGCCGGGAGCCGTCGCCATGGGGCACTACAAGTCGAATCTCCGCGACATCGAGTTCAACCTCTTCGAAGTACTCGGCCGCGACAAGCTGTACGGCAGCGGCCCGTTCGAGGAGATGGACACGGAGACCGCCAAGAGCATCCTGGAGGAGCTGACCCGCCTCTCGGAGAACGAGCTGGCCGAGTCCTTCGTCGACGCCGACCGCAACCCGCCGGTCTTCGACCCCGAGACCAACACCGCGCCCGTCCCGGCGTCCTTCAAGAAGAGCTACCAGGCCTTCATGGACTCCGAGTACTGGCGCCTGGGCCTGCCCGAGGAGATCGGCGGCACCACCGCTCCCCCGTCGCTGATCTGGGCGTACGCGGAGCTGATCCTGGGCGCCAACCCGGCCGTGTGGATGTACTCCTCCGGCCCGGCCTTCGCCGGCATCCTCTTCGACGAGGGCAACGACGTCCAGAAGAAGATCGCCAAGATCGCCGTCGACAAGCAGTGGGGCTCCACCATGGTCCTCACCGAGCCGGACGCCGGCTCGGACGTCGGCGCCGGCCGCACCAAGGCGGTCCAGCAGGAGGACGGCTCCTGGCACATCGAGGGCGTGAAGCGGTTCATCACCTCCGGTGAGCACGACATGTCGGAGAACATCCTCCACTACGTGCTGGCCCGCCCCGAGGGCGCCGGCCCCGGCACCAAGGGCCTGTCCCTCTTCATGGTCCCGAAGTACCTCTTCGACTTCGAGACCGGCGAGCTGGGCGAGCGCAACGGCGTCTACGCCACCAACGTCGAGCACAAGATGGGGCTGAAGGCCTCCAACACCTGCGAGATGACCTTCGGCGACCAGAACCCCGCCAAGGGCTGGCTGATCGGCGACAGGCACGACGGCATCCGCCAGATGTTCCGCATCATCGAGTTCGCCCGCATGATGGTCGGCACGAAGGCGATCTCCACCCTCTCCACGGGCTACCTCAACGCCCTGGAGTACGCCAAGGAGCGCGTCCAGGGCCCCGACCTGGCGAACTTCATGGACAAGACCGCGCCCAAGGTCACCATCACCCACCACCCCGACGTGCGCCGCTCGCTGATGACGCAGAAGGCGTACGCGGAGGGCATGCGCGCCCTCGTCCTCTACACCGCCTCCGTCCAGGACGCGATCGCGCTCAAGGAGGCCGCCGGCGAGGACGCCAAGTCCGAGCACGCCCTGAACGACCTGCTCCTGCCGATCGTCAAGGGCTACGGCTCCGAGAAGGGCTACGAGCAGCTCGCCCAGTCGCTGCAGACCTTCGGCGGCTCCGGCTTCCTGCAGGAGTACCCGATCGAGCAGTACATCCGGGACTCCAAGATCGACACCCTCTACGAGGGCACCACCGCCATCCAGGGCCAGGACTTCTTCTTCCGGAAGATCGTCCGCAACCAGGGCGCGGCGCTGAACTCGCTGGCCGAGGACATCAAGAAGTTCCTCGCCCTCGGCACCGGCGGCGAGGAGCTGGCCGGCGCCCGCGAGCACCTCGCCAAGGCGGCCGTCGAGCTGGAGGCCATCGTCGGTCTGATGCTCACCGACCTCGCGGCCACCGAGCAGGACGTCAAGAACATCTACAAGGTGGGCCTGAACACCACCCGCCTGCTGATGGCCTCCGGTGACGTGATCGTCGGCTACCTGCTGCTCAAGGGTGCCGCCATCGCCGCCGAGAAGCTGGAGACGGCGTCCGGCAAGGACAAGGCCTTCTACACCGGCAAGATCGCCGCGGCCAAGTTCTTCGCGGGCAGCGTGCTGCCCGGCGTCACGCTGGCCCGCAAGGTCGCGCAGGGCGTCGAGCTGGACCTCATGGAGCTGGACGAGGCCGCGTTCTAGTCGGCCCGTGCCCGCTCGCCGAGGGCCCGCTCCTGATGAGGGGAGCGGGCCCTCGCCGCGCACGAGCCCCGGCCTGCCCCGGCCTGCCCCGGTGAGCGCCGGAGACAGGCGTCGGTGGCCTTCGGGCGTCGGCGCGGTGAACCCGCCCGTCGTTAAGGTGAACCCATGAGCGCACCCTCCCGATTCGACCGCGGCCACACAGACGACCTGATGTCCTTCCTGGCGGCCGGCCCGTCGCCGTACCACGCCGTGGCCACCGCGGCCGAACGGCTGGAGAAGGCCGGCTTCCGGCAGGTCGCCGAGACCGACGCCTGGGACGGGACGAGCGGCGGCCGGTACGTGCTCCGCGGGGGCGCGATCGTGGCCTGGTACGTCCCCGAAGGCGCCGCCCCCCACACGCCGTTCCGCATCGTCGGCGCCCACACCGACTCCCCGAACCTGCGCGTCAAGCCGCTGCCCGACACCGGAGCGCACGGCTGGCGCCAGATCGCCGTGGAGATCTACGGCGGGCCCCTGCTGAACTCCTGGCTCGACCGCGACCTGGGCCTGGCCGGCCGGCTGACCCTGCGCGACGGCTCGACCCGGCTGGTCAACGTCGACCGCCCCCTGCTGCGCGTCCCCCAACTCGCCATCCACCTGGACCGTTCGGTGTCCGCGGAGGGTCTCAAGCTCGACAAGCAGCGGCACCTGCAGCCGGTGTGGGGACTCGGCGACAGCGTGCGCGACGGAGACCTGATCGCCTTCCTGGAGCAGGAGGCCGGGCTGCCGGCCGGCGAGGTCGCCGGCTGGGACCTGATGACCCACTCCGTGGAACCGCCCGCCTACCTGGGCCGCGACCGGGAACTGCTGGCCGGGCCGCGCATGGACAACCTGCTGTCCGTGCACTCCGCCACCGCCGCCCTGGCCGCCGTGGCCGGCGCCGACGGCGACCTGCCGTTCATCCCGGTGCTCGCCGCCTTCGACCACGAGGAGAACGGATCCCAGTCGGACACCGGTGCCGACGGCCCGCTGCTCGGCACGGTCCTGGAGCGCTCGGTGTTCGCGCGCGGCGGCTCCTTCGAAGACCGGGCACGCGCCTTCGCGGGCACCGTCTGCCTGTCGTCGGACACCGGCCACGCCGTCCACCCCAACTACGCGGAACGGCACGACCCGACGCACCACCCGCGCGTCAACGGCGGGCCGATCCTCAAGGTCAACGTCAACAACCGCTACGCCACCGACGGTTCGGGCCGCGCGGTGTTCGCCGCCGCGTGCGAGAAGGCCGGGGTGCCCTTCCAGTCCTTCGTCTCCAACAACGCGATGCCCTGCGGCACCACCATCGGGCCCATCACCGCCGCCCGCCACGGCATCCGCACCGTCGACATCGGCGTCGCCATCCTCTCCATGCACAGCGCCCGCGAACTCTGCGGCGCGGACGACCCGTTCCTGCTGGCCAACGCGCTCATGGCCTTCCTGCAGGGGTAGTTCGCGCGGCCCGGGGTACCCGTCCGCGACCGGAACCACCGGACCGGACAGGGAGGCGAACACCCATGGGCCTCGGCGGATGCATCATCCTCATCGCCGGAGGAGCCATCCTCACCTTCGCGACCGACTGGCACGTGGAGGCGGTCAACCTCCAGCTGGTCGGCGTCATTCTGATGATCGTCGGCCTGATCGGCACCGCGACGTTCAGCAGCATCTACCGGCGCAGGCGGGTGGTGATGCCGCCGACGACCCCGGTCGTGACCGAGGAACCGCACCACCACCACGACGGATACCGCGACGGGTACGGGCTGTGACCGACCGTCGGCTACACCGTCCTGCGGACCTGCGGCGACCCGTGGGCCGTACCTGCGGCGGCGGACCTGTCGGCGGGGCTACAGCGGCGGGACCACGGCGGACCCGTCGGGGCGGCCGGGCCTGCGGTGGACCCCTTGGCCGGATTCCACAGCGGACCCGTCGGCGGGCCGGGTCGGCTCAGCCGTCCGTGCCCGCCGGCACCGGTGACAGCCGGTCCGCGCCGCCCTCGGTGACGCCGACCGGTACGCCCCGGCCCTGCTGCTGCACAGGGCAGGCGGGGTAGGCGGCGGCGGGGCCGTCGTCGCGGGACGCGGCCATCACCGACACGGGCGGGCCCCCCGGGCGCCACTGGGGCCGGCCGCGGCGTGCGGAAGCGCGGGAGAGCGCGGTGTCCGCGCCCTCGCCCGACAGAGGCAGCCCTCGCCCGCCGGGAGCCGCTCGGGCCGGCAGCAACCGCCCGGGCCCGACGCGAGCAGCTTGAGGTGCCGTCCGGCGCCGCCAGTCAGGTCAGCGCATGGCCCGTCGTCGCGTCCACGTGCGCCGGGACCTCTTCGTGGCGGTCGCCGACCGTGGAGGTGCCGGTGGGTTCGAGGAGCAGGATCTCGGTCGGCACGGGCGCGTACGGCTTGTGCTCGGTGCCTCGGGGGACGGTGAAGACGGAACCCTTCGGGAGGACGACCGTGCGCTCTCCCGCGGCCTCCCGCAGGGCGATGTGCAGCTCGCCGTCGAGGACGAGGAAGAACTCGTCGGTGTCGTCGTGGACGTGCCACAGGTGCTCGCCCTCGGCCTTGGCGACGCGCACGTCGTAGTCGTTGACGGTGGTGACGATGCGAGGGCTCCAGCGCTGGGCGAAGGAGGCCAGGGCGGCGGGCAGGGAGACGGGTTCGTGGCTCATGCCGGTCATCCTGCGGGTTGGCGGACCGCCCGGCGAGTGCTAGGAATCGCATATGCCGCAAGGATCCTCTCAGCACCGCCCGCACAGGGTCGCCGTGATCGTCGACGAGGGCATCAACCCGTTCGAGGTCGGCGTCGCCACCGAACTGTTCGGCCTGCCCCGGCCCGAGCTGGGGACCCCGGGGCCGCTGTACGAAGTGGCGCTGTGCACGCCCACGCGCGCGGTGCGCATGAACCACGGCTTCTTCACGATGACCGGCACCGCCGGACTGGACGCCGTGGACACCGCCGACACCCTCGTGGTGCCGGGCCGGCCGGACAACGTCGTACCGCGCGGCACCGACGTCCTGGACGCCATCCGCCGCACCCACGCGCGCGGGGCACGCCTGCTGAGCTTCTGCACGGGCACCTTCGCCCTCGCCGAGGCCGGGCTGCTGGACGGGCGCCGGGCCACCACGCACTGGATGTGGGCCGACGCCTTCCGCGCACTGCACCCCGAGGTGCGGCTCGAACCGGACGTGCTGTTCGTCGACGCGGGCGACGGCATCCTCACCGCGGCGGGCAGCGCCGCCGCGCTCGACCTCGGGCTGCACGTCATCCGGCAGGACCACGGCGCCGAGGTCGCCAACGCCGTGTCCCGCCGCCTCGTCTTCGCCGCGCACCGCGACGGCGGACAGCGCCAGTTCGTGGAACGGCCGGTGCCCGAGATCCGCGACGAGTCGCTCGCGCCCCTGCTCGCCTGGGCGCAGGAGCGGCTGGGCGAGCCGCTCACGGTGGCCGGCCTGGCGGCCCGCGCGGCGGTCTCACCGGCCACCCTCCACCGGCGGTTCCGCTCCCAGCTGGGAACCACGCCGCTCGCCTGGCTGACCGGCGAACGGGTGGCGCTCGCCTGCCGGCTGATCGAGCGCGGGGAGGAACGGCTGGACGTGGTGGCCGCCAGGAGCGGCCTGGGCACGGCCGCCAACCTGCGCACACTCGTGCGGCGCGAGACCGGGCTCAGCCCGTCGGCCTACCGGCGGCGTTTCGGAGGCGGCGACGGGGAACCGGTCACCGCATGAGATTCCTCGTACGCGACCGGATCCTGGGCTTCGGCGACGACTACTGGATCGAGGACGACCGCGGCGACAAGGTCTTCCTCGTCGACGGCAAGGCGATGCGGCTGCGGGACACCTTCGAGCTGAAGGACGCCCGTGGGCGGGTCCTGATCGAGATCCGCCAGAAGATGTTCGCCCTGCGCGACACGATGCTCATCGAGCGCGAGGAGGAGCCCCTCGCCCGCATCCGCCGCAAACGCCTCTCCCTGCTGCGCAACCACTACCGGGTGACCCTGGTCGACGGCACCGAACTCGACGTCAGCGGCAAGATCGCCGACCGCGAGTTCGCCGTCGAGTACGACGGGGAACTGCTCGCCGTGATCTCCCGCCGCTGGCTCCACATCCGCGACACCTACGGCGTCGACGTGGTCCGCGACGACACGGATCCCGCCCTGCTGATCGCGGTGGCGGTATGCGTGATCCACCTCGCGGAGAAGGAACGCGAGGACGACTGAGGCGGGGCGCCGGACGGGGGTCCCTCGGTGGGCCGCCCCAGCCGCCGTACGAGCCACCGCCCGAACCGCCGTGCCGGCCGCCCCCGAACCACCGCCCCGAACCGCCGTGCGGGACCGGAACGTCAGTGGCGTGGTGGCTGCAGGCCCAGGACCCGGTCCTTCAGGGCCGGGAACTGCTCCCGGGTGGCCCGGACCTTCGCCGGGTCGAAGTCCACGGTGAGGACCTCTTCGTCCGGCCCCGCCTGCGCCAGCACCTCGCCCCACGGATCCACCACGATCGAGTGACCGGCCTGTGGAACTCCCGCGTGTGTGCCGGCCGTTCCACAGGCGAGCACGAACGCCTGGTTCTCCACCGCCCGCGCCTGAGCCAGCAGCGTCCAGTGCGCCCGGCGGCGCTCCGGCCAGCCCGCCGGAATCACCAGGGTCTCGGCGCCGGCGTCGACGAGACCGCGGAAGAGTTCGGGGAAGCGGAGGTCGTAGCACGTGGCCACACCAAGGGTCGTCCAGGGCAGACGGGCCGTCACCAGATCACGCCCGGCTCCCATCAACACCGCCTCACCCTGATCGAAACCGAAGCGGTGGATCTTGCGGTAGGCGGCGGCCAGATCACCCGAGGGGGAGAGGACCAGAGACGTGTTGTAGAGGGAACCCCCGGGGTCGCGCTCGGGGATCGACCCGGCGTGCAGCCACACGCCCGCGTCGCTCGCCGCCTTGGCCATCAGTTCGTACGTCGGGCCGTCGAGCGGCTCGGCCTCGCGCTCGAAACCCTCGTAGGCGAAGGCCCCCGTGGTCCACAGCTCCGGCAGCACCACGAGGTCGGCGACGCCCGCCTGCGCGCGGACCAGTGAGGCGACGCGAAGGCGCCGCGAAGCGACCGATTCGCCCTCGTCTACAGCGATCTGGATCAGCGAGGCGCGCACACTACCACCGTCCTGGCATGGGAATCGTCCGTACCGGCCTACGATCGTCACACGAAAGCACTGCCGGGGTGCCTCACAGCAGCGTAACTTTGGGGCTCCCCCGTGTTCGAGCGCAGCCGAGAACCCGGGGGGTCCGAGACACCCGCCGAGTGCAGCCACCTCCCGCTGGCAACGCCGCCATCACCCGCCCGTGTACCGACCGCCGAGGGGTCCCGTTCCGTGAGTCTGCATCCCACCCTCCAGCCCTACGCCGACGCCTGGACCCACTCCATCGAAGCGATATCCGAGCTGGTGCAGCCCCTGGCGGAGGCGGACTGGAACCGCCGGACGCCGTGCCCCGGCTGGTCGGTGCGCGACATCGTGTCTCATGTCATCGGGCTGGACTGCGAGATGTACGGCGACCCGCGCCCCATCCACTCCCTGCCGCGCGACCTGTACCACGTCACCAACGACCTCCAGCGCTACATGGAGATACAGGTCGACGTCCGCCGTCACCACACCGCACCGGAGATGACGGCCGAGCTGGAGTACACGATCATCCGCCGCAACCGGCAGCTGCGGAACGAGACGCGCGCACCCGGCGCGACGGTACGGGGGCCGCTCGGCACCGAGCTGACCCTGGAGGAGTCCATGCGCGCGCACGCCTTCAACATCTGGGTGCACGAGCAGGATCTGCGCGCCGCTCTCGGCGTCCCCGGCAACCTGGACTCACCCGGCGCGCACATCGCCCGCGACGTGCTCCTCGACGAACTGCCCACCGTCGTCGCGGAGAAGTCCGACGCGCCGCGCAGCTCGGCGATCGTCTTCGACGTGAACGGACCGATCGAGTTCCTGCGCACCGTGCGCGTGGACATCCAGGGCCGGGGCACGGTGGAGACCGCCCCCGCCCTCGGGCCGGCCGCCTCCTTCGCCCTCGACTGGGAGACGTACGTACGGCTGGCCTGCGGCCGCGTGAGCCCGGAGTCCGCCGCCGACCGCATCAAGGCGGAGGGCGACCCGGAGCTGACGGCGGCGATCCTGCACAACTTCACGGTGACCAAGTAGCGGGACGGGTGAGGCGGGACGCCTCACCCCACCTCACTCCACCGGAGCCGGTGTGCACCCCGCGCGGACCGGTATGCGCCCGCGCGAGCCTCCGCGGACGTGCGAGCCTCCGCGGACGTGCGGACCGAGCCGGTAAGCGTCGGCACCGAACCGGTGGGCGTCCCCGCGGCCCCGCTCGCCACGGGGCCGTGCCCGCCCGGGTGAGCGCGGCGCCCAGCGGAGCCGGGCGCGCCGCCCGCCCCGACCGCGCGCGCCCGCTGCGCACCGCGATCAGCCGGCCCGCGCGCTCCGTCACGCGTCCCTGCCCAGGCCGCCGGGGCGCGGCCCCGACCAAGCCGGTGCCCGGCCGGTCCGGGTGGGCCGCTCGCGGCGGGCCGACTCCGGTGCGCGCAGTCGGGTCGCGCCCGGCGTCACGCGCCCGGCTCCCGGCTCCCGGCTCTCGGTTCACGCGCCCGGCCCCCGGCTCACGCCGGCACGTGCACGGTTTCCACCCGGCTGGCGACCAGCCGTTCCCGCTCGCGGCGGGCCGCCCGCCCGCGCAGGCGCAGGATCTGGCCGATTCCCAGCGCCTGCAGCACGAACACCGCCGAGAAGGCGGCCGAGTAGTTGTCGCCGGTCGCGTCCAGCAGCACGCCGACCGCGAGCAGCGTCGTCATCGACGCCACGAATCCACCCATGTTGGTGATCCCGGAGGCGGTGCCCTGACGCTCCGGCGGGTTCGCCGGGCGGGCGAAGTCGAAGCCGATCATCGATGCCGGGCCGCACGCGCCGAGCACCGCGCACAGCGTGATCAGCAGCCACATCGGCGCGTGCTGCCCCGGGTAGGCCAGCGTGGCCGCCCACAGCAGGGCCGTCGCGCCGACCGTGCCCAGGGCCAGCGGGAGCCGCGCGCCGTGGTGCCGGGCGACGATCTGGCCGTAGACCAGGCCGATCACCATGTTGGACAGCACGACGAGGGTGAGCAGCTCACCGGCCGTGGCCCGGGTCAGCCCCTGGGCCTCCACGAGGAACGGCAGACCCCACAGCAGCAGGAACACCATGGCCGGGAACTGCGTGGTGAAGTGCACCCACAGGCCGAGCCGGGTCCCCGGCTCCCGCCAGGAAGCGGCGATCTGCCGGCGCACGTAGGCGGCGCCCCGGTGCGCGGAGGGCTCCGGTTCGAAGCCCTCCGGGTGGTCCTTCAGGAACAGCAGGAGCAGCACGAGGACCACCACACCGGCGCCCGCGCTGCCCGCGAAGGCCTGCGTCCAGCCCACGCCGTGCAGCAGCCGGGCCAGGACGAGGGTGGAGACCAGGTTGCCCGCCATGCCCGCCAGGCCGGCCAGCTGCGCCACCAGCGGCCCGCGCCGGGCCGGGAACCAGCGGGTGCCCAGCCGCAGCACGCTGATGAACGTCATCGCGTCGCCGCAGCCCAGCAGCGCGCGCGAGGCGAGCGCCGTGCCGTAGGACGGGGACAGCGCGAAGCCGAGCTGCCCGGCCGTGAACAGCACGACGCCGATGGTCAGCACCCGCTTGGTGCCGAGCCGGTCCACCAGGAGGCCGACGGGTATCTGCATGCCCGCGTAGACCAGCAGCTGCAGGATCGAGAACGTCGACAGGGCGGAGGCGTTCACGTGGAAGCGGTCGGCGGCGTCGAGACCGGCCACGCCCAGCGACGTGCGGAAGATGACCGCGACGAAGTACACCGAGACGCCGATGCACCACACGGCGACGGCGCGTCGGCCGCCCGGAGGGTCACCCGGAAGGGTGGTACCGCGAGCGGGGCTCACCGGACCTCACCGCGTGCCAGGTGGGAGAACCAGCCGATGTGCCGGTGGACGAGGTCGACGGCGCCCTGCGCGTCCCCCTCGCGCAGGGCTTCGAGGATCTCCTCGTGCTCGCCCAGCGTCTTGGCGACGCGGTCGGGGTGGGAGTGCATGACCGCGACACCCATGCGCAGCTGGCGGTCGCGCAGCTGGTCGTAGAGGCGGGAGAGGATCTCGTTGCCGCCGCTGCGGACGATCTCGGCGTGGAAACAGCGGTCGGTGACGGCGGCCGCGGCCAGGTCGCCCGCGGCGGCCTCCCGCTTCTGCCGGGCCAGCAGCTCCTCCAGGCGGTCGATCAGGCCGGGCGGGGCGGGCACCGCCTTGCGGGCCGCGTGCTCCTCCACCAGCAGCCGGGTCTCGACGACATCCGCGATCTCCTGCGCGGAGACCGGCAGGACCAGGGCGCCCTTCTTCGGGTAGAGCCTGATCAGCCCCTCGGCCTCCAGGCGCAGCAGCGCCTCGCGCACGGGCGTCCGCGACACCCCGACGGCCTCGGCCAGCTCGCCCTCGGTGAGGAGGGTGCCGCCCTCGTAGCGGCGGCCGAGGACGCCCTGCTTGACGTGGGTGTAGACGCGGTCGGCTGCGGGAGGTTGCTTCACGGCCATGGTCATGGCGACAGGATAGATACAACACGCACGCAGGAGAGATGCGCGTCCACCATCCGGACCTGGCCCGGGACCTGGACCGGGCCCCGGCCCGGGGCCCGGTCTCGGCACGGACCCGGCCCCCGCCCCAACCTCCGCCTCAACCCCCTGCGCGGCCGACGCTTTTCCGAAGTGCCCCGGCGGCCGCACAACCATCTGTGCTAGTTACGTGTCTCACACGTGCGGCACGACCAGCTTCCCCAACTCCGCCGCGCATCAGGGGACTACGACGCAATCGGGGTAACTCTGTTGATAACTGCCATTCAGGGCGTCCGGGTTCGCCGAGCCGCCGCCGTCGCCGTCACCACCGGCGCGGTGCTCACGGCCGGCGCCGTCACCGCGGCACCCGCCCAGGCCGTCGCCGCGCCGACGATCGCCGCCCAGGCGGGCTATGTGATGAACGGCTCCAACAGCTCCCAGCTGTACGCCAAGGGAGCCGACACCAAACTGCCGACCGGCTCGACGACGAAGATCATGACCGCCAAGGTCGTGCTCTCCCAGTCGAATCTGAACCTCGACGCCAAGGTCACCATCCAGAAGGCCTACAGCGACTACATCGTGTCGCGCGGCGCCTCGTCCGCCCATCTGATCGTGGGCGACAAGGTCACCGTCCGCCAGCTGCTGTACGGCCTGATGCTGCCCTCCGGCTGCGACGCCGCCTACGCGCTCGCCGACAAGTTCGGCACCGGCACGACCCGGGACGCGCGCGTGAAGAGCTTCATCTCCAAGATGAACACCACGGCCCGGTCGCTGGGCATGACCAACACCCACTTCGACTCCTTCGACGGCATCAGCAACGGCGCCAACTACTCCACGGCGAAGGACCTGACGAAGCTGGCGGCCAACGCGCTCAAGAACTCGACGTTCCGCACGATCGTCAAGACCAAGTCGTACACGGCGAGGACCACCACCAGCACCGGCTCCACCCGCACCATGGCGACCTGGTACAACACCAACGGGCTGCTGAGCAGCTACAGCGGCACCATCGGTGTGAAGACCGGCTCGGGCACCGAGGCCAAGTACTGCCTGGTGTTCGCTGCCACCCGCAACGGCAGGACCATCATCGGCACGGTCCTGGCCTCGACCAACGTCACCACCCGCACCTCCGACGCGACCAAGCTCCTCGACTACGGCTTCGCCAGGAGCAGCCAGCCCCAGGGCACCATGCGGTTCGTCCGCCCCACCCACCGGTAATCGGAAATCCGTTTGTACGGCTCCCCCTCGCCCTCTAGCGTCACTCCCATCGACGTGTAGCTCAGCAGCAGAGCGCCGGGCTCGAGACCCGGAGGGCGCGGGGGCGGCACCCGCCACGTCGGCTATGAACGACCACGCTGACCAGCAGCACCCCGCCCACGTGAACCCCGGATACGCGGCCGGCCGGCTGGCCGCGGCGCTCCGGACGGCGGCCGGCCACGACGATGCCGGCACCCGGCGCCGCGCCGAGCAGCGCGGCCATGCCTGGCGGGCCGTCCTCGCGGGCATCGCGAACGGCACGCTGACCGTCGGCTCGCGCACCCCGGTCGCCGGACTGCCCGCCTGGGTGACCCCCGAGGTGCTGCGCGGCGGCTTCGCCACCGGCGAGCCCTGCGCGGGCGGACCGCTGCTCGCCCACGAGACCGCCGCCGCCCGGAGCGCCGGCGTGCCCGAGGACCGGCAGGCGCTGTTCGAGTACTTCCTCACCGAGGACGGGCTCACGCGGCTGTACCGCCTGCTCGACAGCGAGCGGTACGAGATCGCCGTACCGGAGGAGGCCGCGCTGCTCACCGTCGCGTGGCTGGTCCGGGCGGGGGAGAGGGACGCCGCGCTGGACCTGGTGGCCGAGCTGGCGCCGTTCGCGGCGCGGCTGCGGTTCACACCCCGGCCGACGGCCCGGCCCGCGCCGGACGCCGCCTGCGTCCACCGCCGCACCGTCGCCGACGCCCGCGACACCCTGGCCGCGCGGCGGCCCGGCCGGGCCGTGGAGACCCAGCGGGAGGCGCTCAGCGTGTGGCAGCCCTTCGGCGACGAACTCCTCGCCCACTGGCTGGAGGTCACGGCCGACAACGGCTGGATCGACCTGCCCGAGCACACCCCGGGCGACCCCTGGCACGCGCGCGGCGCCGAACTGCTGGCCCGCTACCGCGAACTGGCCCGGCGTCACACCCTGTGCACCAAGCACCGCAGGCCGAAGGAGAACCTCGCGGTGCTGCGCGGCACCCTGGAGGACGTCGTCGCCGGGCGACGGCCCGCCGCGCGTCGGCTGGGGCTGCTGTCGGCCGCCGTCACCGCCATGGTGCGCCGGCGCGGCCGGCCCGGCTCCGAGCGGCACACGGCCCTGCGCCGGCAGCAGGCCGCCCAGGCCGCGCTGCCCTCCCACCACGCTCTCGCCCAGCTGGTGCTGACCCGGCTCGACGACCTGCCGGCGGACGGCGGGGTGCCGGACGTGGAGCCGTTGACCGCCGACGTCACCGAATGGGAGGCGGCCGGTACCGGGCTGCCGCTGGGCGCCGCCGTGCCTCCCGCCGTGCGTCGGCCCGTCGAGGCCGCGCTCAGCGCGCCCCTCGGCACCCTCGTGGCACGCGGGGTGATCCCGTCGGCCGAGGTGCTGGCCGAGCTCGTGCCGCAGCTCGTGGCCGCCACCACCGCCCAGGCACACCCCGACCCGGCGCTGCGCACCCTGGCCGCCGCCAACTACCGCGCGTTCCGGGGCCGCCGCTCCCTGCTGCTGCTCAACCTGGAGCGGCAGGTGCGGGTGGCGGAGCTGCCCTGGGTGCGTGCCGTCGCCGCCCACCGGGCCGACGCCGGCGCCGATGCGGTCGCCGCCGCCGCGCTGCGGCAGCTGGGCGAGCTGGCCGTCGGGGCGTTCCCGGGCACGATCCTGCCCAACCCGCTGGTCCGCGAGCTGTCCGAGCTCGCCGGGCAGGCCGACCTCGGCGCGCCCTTCGTGGAAGAACTCGCCGCGGACATCTTCATGGGCGCCTTCACGCCCAAGTTCCTGACGGCGGCCCGGGTGGCCGCCGAACTGCTGGGCGGCGGTTCCCTGTACGAGCGGTACTACGCCGTCGACTACCGGGCCGTGCGCAACCTCGCCGTGGTGGAGGCCGGGCAGGCGGCCCGGCGGTCCTACGGCGCCCGCACCTCCCCCGGGTTCGCCGAGCTGTGCGCTCGACGGGCCGCGGACCTCGCTCCCGGCTCCGGCCAGGGCTCCGAGGTCGCCCGGAACGGCACGGTGATCGAGCAGGCGCAGATCCTGACCACCCACAACCTGGCCACGCTGGTCCACCGGGCCGGGGTCGCCCCCGAGACGGGGTGGGACGACCTGGCCCGCCGGTCCTTCACCACGGTGTGCCGGCTGACCGCGCGCCTGCAGCACCACCCGCGCCCGCTGGGCACGATCAAGGACGTCGCGTACGCCTGGCGGCAGATGGTGTTCCACCTGTCGCTGTGCACGCCGGGCGCACGGGTCCGCACCCTGGCCCGGCTGCCGGAGGAGGCCGCCCGCCATCCCTGGCACGTCGCCGCCCGGCTCGCCCCCGCGCTCACCGGACTGTGTCAGGTCGCGGAGGGCGGCTCGGCGCGGGAGGGCGCGGGACGGATGCTGCTGGGCTGGAGCACCGGCGGCCACTGGCTGCGGCCCGACCCGGTGTCCTCCGACCCGGCAGCGTCCCCTCGGGGGCCGCTCACGCCCAGGTGATCAGGCGCTTCGGCTCCTCCAGGACGGCCGCGACGTCCGCCAGCACCTTCGAGCCGAGTTCGCCGTCGACCAGACGGTGGTCGAAGCTGAGCGCCAGCGTGGTGACCTGACGCGGCTTCACCTTGCCCTTGTGGACCCACGGCTGGAGCTTGATCGCGCCGACCGCGAGGATCGCCGACTCGCCGGGGTTGAGG
The DNA here is from genome assembly GCF_965341775.1 of Streptomyces sp. bgisy159. Classification (GTDB taxonomy): domain Bacteria; phylum Actinomycetota; class Actinomycetes; order Streptomycetales; family Streptomycetaceae; genus Streptomyces. The sequence continues at coordinate 93,628 of NZ_CBDQZH010000001.1, forward strand.
ATCGGCGTGCCGGTGTCGACGCCGAAGACGCCGACGTTGGTGATGGTGACCGTGCCGCCCTGCATCGCCGCGGGGGAGGTCCGGCCCTCCTTGGCCGTGGCGACCAGCTCGGCGAGCGCCTCGGCGAGCTGGGGCAGGGTCTTGTCGTGCGCGTCCTTGATGTTCGGCACGATCAGACCGCGCGGGGTGGCCGCCGCGATGCCGAGGTTGACGTAGTGCTTCAGGACGATCTCCTGGGCCGCCTCGTCCCAGGACGCGTTGACCCCCGGGTTGCGCTTGATGGCGACCAGGAGGGCCTTGGCGATCAGCAGCAGCGGGTTGATCCGCAGCCCCTGCAGGCCGTACTTCCCGGCGTCCTGCTTGAGTTCCTCGACCAGCTTCATCGTGCGCGTGACGTCGACCGTCACGAACTCGGTGACGTGCGGGGCGGTGAACGCCGAGCCGACCATCGCCGCCGCCGTCGCCTTCCGCACACCCTTGATCGGGACCCGGGTCTCCCGGGCCGTGTCGTACGACACGGCCGCGGGTGCCGGTGCGGCGGCCGGGGCGTGCGCGTGGGCGGCCTCGGCCGGTGCCTGGGCCGCCGACGGGGCCGCGACCGCCTCGGACGCCCGGGCGGCGGCCGCGTGGACGTCCTCGCGCGTGACGATGCCGTCCGGGCCGGTCGGGGTGACCGTCGCCAGGTCGACGCCGAGGTCCTTGGCCAGCTTGCGCACCGGCGGCTTGGCCAGCGGCCGGGACCGGTCGGCACCGGCCGGGGCCGGGGCCGGGGCCTCGGAGACCTGGACGCCGCCGCCGTGGCCGTTCAGTTCGGCCTGGACCGCCTGCGCCGCCGGTTCCACCGGTCCGCCCGGGGCCTTGCGGGGGCGGCGCTTGGTGGAGGACGCGGCGACGCCGTAGCCCACCAGGACGGGCTGGCGGCCCTCCGGCTGGGCCTCCTCCGGCTGCGGGGCGGGCGCCTCGGCAGCGGGCGCGGGGGCGGCCGACTCGGCGGCGGGCGCCGGGGCTCCCCCGTTCACGTCCACCGCGATGATCGAGGTGCCCACGTCGACCGTGGTGCCCTCCTCGAAGTGCAGGGCGCGGACCACGCCGTCGTAGGGGATGGGCAGCTCGACGGCCGCCTTGGCGGTCTCGACCTCGCACACCACCTGCCCGTCGGTGACGGTGTCACCGGGCTGGACGTACCACTTGAGGATCTCGGCCTCGGTGAGTCCCTCGCCCACGTCGGGCATCTTGAACTCGCGCACGGACGCGTCAGTCATCGTCGTCACGACCCTCTCCTCAGTACGCCAGGGCACGGTCGACGGCGTCGAGCACCCGGTCCAGGCCCGGCAGGTACTCCTCCTCCAGACGCGCCGGCGGGTACGGGGCGTGGTAGCCGCCGACCCGGAGCACCGGGGCCTCCAGGTGGTAGAAGCAGCGCTCGGTGATGCGCGCGGCGATCTCCGCGCCCGAGCCGAAGAACACCGGGGCCTCGTGGACCACGACCAGGCGGCGGGTCTTCTCGACCGACGCCTGGACGGAGTCGAAGTCGAGCGGGGACACCGAGCGCAGGTCCAGGACCTCCAGGTTCCGGCCCTCCTCGGCGGCCGCGGCGGCGACCTCCAGGCACGTCTTCACCATCGGGCCGTACGCGGCCAGGGTCAGGTCGGTGCCCTCGCGCACCACCCGCGCCTTGTGCAGCGGGCCGGGGATCGCCTCGGTGTTGACCTCGGCCTTGTCCCAGTAGCGCCGCTTCGGCTCGAAGAAGATCACCGGGTCGTCGCTCTGGATGGCCTGCTGCATCATCCAGTACGCGTCCGACGCGTTGGACGGGGACACGATCTTCAGGCCGGCCACGTGCGCGAAGAGCGCCTCCGGCGACTCGGAGTGGTGCTCGACCGCGCCGATACCGCCGCCGTAGGGGATGCGTACGACGACCGGCAGCTTGACCTTGCCGAGCGAGCGGGCGTGCATCTTCGCCAGCTGGGTGACGATCTGGTCGTACGCCGGGAAGACGAAGCCGTCGAACTGGATCTCCACCACCGGGCGGTAGCCGCGCAGCGCGAGGCCGATCGCGGTGCCGACGATGCCGGACTCCGCGAGCGGGGTGTCGATGACGCGGCTCTCGCCGAAGTCCTTCTGCAGGCCGTCCGTCACCCGGAAGACGCCGCCGAGCTTGCCGACGTCCTCACCCATGATCAGGACCTTGGGGTCCGCCTCCAGGGCGTGCCGCAGCGACTCGTTGATCGCCTTGGCCAGAGCCATCTTCTCCGCCATGTCAGACCCCCTCCACGTCCGCGAACGACGCCTGGTAGGCGGCGAACTGGGCGCGCTCCTCGTCGACGAGCGCGTGCCCGTCCGCGTACACGTTCTCGAAGATGGCGAACCGGTCCGGGTCCGGCATCGCACGGACCGCTTCGCGCACTCGCCTGCCCAACGCCTCGGACTCGGCCTCCAGTTCCGCGAAGAATCCCTCGTCCGCGTGGTTTGCGGACTCCAGGTAGCGGCGGAGGCGCAGGATCGGGTCCTTCGCCTCCCAGGCCAGCCGCTCCTCGTCACCCCGGTAGCGGGTGGGGTCGTCGGAGGTGGTGTGGGCGCCCATGCGGTAGGTGAACGCCTCGACCAGCGTCGGGCCCTCGCCACGGCGCGCCCGCTCCAGGGCGGACCTGGTGACCGCGAGGCAGGCCAGGACGTCGTTGCCGTCGACGCGGACACCGGGGAAGCCGTAGCCCTGCGCGCGCTGGTAGAGCGGGACGCGGGTCTGCTTCTCGGTGGGCTCGGAGATCGCCCACTGGTTGTTCTGGCAGAAGAACACCACGGGGGCGTTGTAGACGGCGGAGAAGGTGAACGATTCCGCCACGTCGCCCTGGCTCGACGCGCCGTCGCCGAAGTAGGCGATGACCGCGCCGTCCGTGCCGTCCTTGGCGACGCCCATGGCGTAGCCGGTGGCGTGCAGCGTCTGGGAACCGATGACGATCGTGTACAGGTGGAAGTTGTTGCCGTTGGGGTCCCAGCCGCCGTTGTTCACGCCGCGGAACATGCCCAGCAGGTTGGTCGGGTCGACACCGCGGCACCAGGCGACGCCGTGTTCCCGGTAGGTCGGGAAGACGTAGTCGTCGTCGCGCAGCGCCCGGCCGGAGCCGATCTGCGCGGCCTCCTGGCCGAGCAGCGACGCCCACAGGCCCAGTTCGCCCTGGCGCTGCAGGGAGGTGGCCTCGGCGTCGAAGCGGCGGGTGAGCACCATGTCGCGGTACAGGCCGCGCAGCTCGTCCGCGGTGATACCGGCGACGTACTGGTCGTACTCGGCGTCGGCGACCCGCTCGCCCTCGGGGGTGAGCAGCTGCACGAGTTCCGGCTCGGCGCCCTTGGCGGCGCGCTGGGCGGCCGTCTTGGCAGGGGCCTTCGTGGCGGCCGTCTTCGCGGCGGCCTTCTTGGCAGTGGCGCGCTTGGTGCCGGTGGTGCCGGCCGCCTTCGCGCCGGTGGTGGTTCCGGCCTTGCTTCCGGCGCTGCGTCGCGGCTGGCGCGCGGCAGTGCTCTCCACGGTCACGTGTGCTCCTCCGTCGGTCCGGCCCCCGGGGTTGCCGGTCGGCCAGTGCGGCTCACCTGATTTCCGACATCCGGGCACGGGGTGGGTGCCACTCGGCCGGGAACAGGCGTGACAGGTGCCCCGGCGAGCGCCCTGCAACCTTCACGTTACCCAGTGCGCCACATTTCTGTGAAACCCCACCTGACCTGCGTTTTTGCTTGGATTTCCAAGTAAATCCGCAGAGCCGGGAAGGACCCAGGTCACAGCCTTGCAGGAGGCCGGAGCAACGGCACGTTATCCCGCGCACCCAGGCCACGGGAAGACTTCCATGTGAGACTGCCCTCGCGCCCGAAGACGGATAAGTCAGGGTATTTCCGGGCGACAGCCGAGAAGCGGTACGCCGCGGCGTCCCTGAAATGTCCGCCTCCAGGACCGACGATGCCGTCGTCGGCCCGGCCGGCACCGCAGCCGGGGCTCCGGCACGCATTTCAGCCACTCGACCGGCGGCCCGGGAGCCGGCTCACCCGCCCGACCGATCAGGAAAAGCGCATTCTCGATCCGGTCGGCCAAGAACTCGCCCGCCCACGAATCGGCGAACTCCCACCGCGCCGCAAAAACGATCAAGAATTGTGCGCCCGGACCGGCCTGCGGCCGAACCCGGAATTCGAGACCCGCGAGGCCCTGCCCGTCATGTCGTCGCCTGCGGCACGTACGCCGTCACCCCGACGGCACGTATGCGTCACCCCGGGCGCGCACGCCGTCACCCCGGGCGCGGACGACCCGGCCGGGCAGGCCCGTGCGCCGGGTCGCGGTCGCTCCGGGGCGCCGACGACACTTCCCGCACACCCTGCGACCGGAACCGACTGTCTGTGACAACGCGCAGCTCAAGGGCCTCGCGGGGTGCCCTAGCATCTGCCGCGTGCCGCGATCCTGTGTACCACCCCTCGTGCCCCACGCGCCCCCGCTGAGCGCACTGCTCCACCGGTATTCCGCAGGCACGGCGCTCGCCTGCGACCCCGTCGAACAGGGCCTCCTCAACCGCGGCTACCGACTGCGCACGACCCGCGGTCACTACTTCCTCAAGCACCACTTCGACCCCGACACCGCCGACCCCGCGGACATCGCCCGCCAGCACCTGGCCACCCGCCGCCTCGCCGATCTCGGCGTGCCCGTCGCGCCCCCGCTCCCCGGCCGCGACGGCCGCACGGTCGCCGTCGTCGGGGGTCACGCCTACGCCCTCCACCCCTGGGTCGACGGCCGCCACCGCCACGGCACCCAGCTCAGTCCGTCGCAGTGCGCCCGCCTCGGCGCCCTTCTGGGAGCGGTACACGCGGGCTTGGAGCGCGTGATGGCGCCGGAGGGCGCTGGGGAGGGGGACGGGGAGCCACACACCGGGGGGCGCGAACGGCGCACTCAGGGGCGCACGTCAGGGGGCGCACGGCGCACGGAGGAGCGCCTGACGCGGAGAGAGCGCCCCGTCGAGCAGCGCCTCGCGCAGGGCGCGGGCCGGCCTGCGCGGCGCGCGGATCAGGGCGCGCGCCTCCCCGAGGGGCCTGCGACCCAGGGCGCACGCTTCTCACCACTCCGGCCGCCCCAGGGCGCGAGCCACGCCGAACAGCGCCCGGCCGAGAGCACGAGCCTTCCGGCGCGGCACGGAGACAGGGGCTTGCGCCGCTCGGAGGAGCGCGCGAACGGAGAAGCGCAACGGGGCGAGGAGCGCGCGCCCCGGGGCGCGCACCCCGTGGAGAGCGCCGACCCCGCCGACACCTTCGAGGTGATCGACGACCTCCTCGCCCGCGTACGCCGGCGCCGCCCGGCCGACGCGTTCGACGAACTGGCCCGGCACCGGCTCGTGGAGCGCCGCACGCTGCTGGCGCGTCACGCGGACCGCCGGCCACCGCCCGGCGGCTCGATCGGCTGGGTGCACGGCGACTTCCACCCGTTCAACCTGCTCTACCGGGGGGACGCGCCCGCCGCGATCGTCGACTGGGACCGGCTCTGTGTGCAGCCACGCGCCGAGGAGGCCGTACGCGCCGCCGTGATCTTCTTCGTCCGTCCCGACGGCACCCTGGACCTGGCCCGGACCCGGGCGTACGCGCGCGCGTACCGGCGCGCGGCCGGGGCCACCGCCGCACAGCTCGCGGCGGCCGTGCACCGCGTGTGGTGGGAGCGCCTGAACGACTTCTGGATGCTGCGCTGGCACTACGAGCGCGGCGACACCCGCGCCGACGCGCAGTTCCCCGCGTCGTCCGCGCTCGTCGTGTGGTGGACCCGCGAGTACGAGACGGTACGCGCCGCCTTCAGCCGGTGACGCACACCGGCGGCACGACGCACACCGGCGGCACGACGCACACCGGCGGCACAGCGCCCCGCCGCCCGGCTCAGGCGTGCCGGGACAGCCGAACGCGCCCGCTCGGCGCAGGAACGCGCCCGCTCAGCCGCCCAGGACACCCGTGGGCCCGCCGCCCGTGTCCGCGGAACCGGACGGCCCGGGGTCCGTCGGCTCGTTGTCGCTCGGGTCGGTCTGCGTGTCGGTCGGCTGGTCCGACGGCTGGGTGTCGGTGGGCTCCCCGGACGGCGACTCGGTCGGCTCGGTCGAGGTGCTCTCGGTCGGCGTGTAGGAGGGCGTGTCGGGCGGCGTCCAGTCCGACCCGGAGTCGGAGCCGGTGCCGGTGTCGGAGGTGTCCTCGGTGGGCTCCTCGCCGGCCGTGTCGCTCGGCGACGGGCTCGACGAGTCCTGGGTGGAGCTCGGCGAGGAGGTCGGCGACTGCTTCGTGGTGCCCGTTCCGCCGTCCTTGTTGGCGTTGTTGAGCGCGAGGGCGACACCGGCGGCGATCGCGATGACCGCGAGAACGGCGAGCACCCACAGCTTGCCGCGCCCGCTGCCCTTGTTGCCGTGCCCCTCGAAGCCGCTGTCGTCACCGCCGCCGTAGCCGGTGGGCAGGATCGGCTGCGGGATCTGGGAGGTACCGGGGCCGCCACCGGCCTGCGGCATCACCGCGGTACCGGCGAACGCCGGGGACGGCGCGTGCCCGCCCGCGGGCGCGTCGACCGGGCCGGTGTTCCAGGTGCCGGTGTGGGCGCCCTGGTCGTAGAGCATCTGAAGCCCGTACTGGACGAGTCCGCGCATCTCCTCGGCCGTCTGGAACCGGTCGTCGGGGTCCTTGGCGAGGGAGCGCATGACGAGCCCGTCGAGTTCCGGCGGGCAGCCGCCGTCGGACTGCCGCGACGGCGGGACCGGGATGTCCTGGACGTGCTGGTAGACCACCGACAGCGGCGTCTCACCGGTGAACGGGGGCCGCAGGGCGAGCAGTTCGTACAGCAGACAGCCGGTGGCGTACAGGTCGGAGCGGTGGTCGACGGCCTTGCCGAGGGCCTGCTCGGGCGACAGGTACTGGGGGGTGCCCATCACCATGCCGGTCTGCGTCATCGTCGTGGACGCGCCGTGCAGGGCGCGGGCGATGCCGAAGTCCATCACCTTCACGGCGCCGTTGTGGGTGATGATGACGTTCGCCGGCTTGATGTCGCGGTGGACGATGCCGTGCTGGTGCGAGTAGGCGAGCGCCTCCAGCACCCCGGAGACGATGATCAGGGCCTGTTCGGGGCCGGGCGCCTCCGCGTTCAGCAGCAGATCCCGGATGGTGCGGCCCTCGACGAGCTCCATCACGATGTAGGGCACGGACTGGCCGCCCGCCGTGTCCTCGCCGGAGTCGTACACGGCGACGATGGCGTGGTGGTTGAGACCGGCCACCGACTGGGCCTCACGCGTGAACCGGGCCTTGGACACCGGGTCCTCGGCGAGGTCGGCGCGCAGCAGCTTGACCGCGACGGTGCGGCCGAGCCGTACGTCCTCGGCCGCGAACACCTCGGCCATGCCGCCCCGGCCGAGCCTGCGGGTCAGCCGGTACCGGCCGTCGCCGACGAGCCCGCCGTTGCCCCAGTTCTCCGGCGCGTCTGACATTCCGCCGCCAGTCGCCTCGGGGTCGGACGGGCCCTGAGAGCGCTGCTGCTGTGCCATCAGTCCTCGCCGTCGTTTCTGCCCGCGGTGCGCGCGGTGTTGTTACGGTCTCCGTCGGCCACGCTACAGCCTCCACGGGGGCCTCCGGACCGGGACGACCCCGGTGACCGGGCGGAGACCGGCCGGTCGTCACACTCGTACCACGGCCTCCGGTGCACATTCTGTGCGTCGGCCGTACGCCTGCTGTAACGCTTCCGCGACGCTTCTTTCGCGTACGGTCACGGAACGGGCACCGCGCTTGACGTGTCAGTGCCCTGGGGCAGACTTGGCCGAGAATGAGACATTCGATCATCGACAGCCGAGCCGGCGCCAGTGGGCCGATGGGGGACGGGGAGACATGAGCCAGGACGGCGCACACGGCCGGTACGCGGGGCGTTCGCTCGCCGGCGGCCGCTACCAGCTGCGCGACTTGCTCGGCGAGGGCGGCATGGCCTCGGTGCACCTGGCGTACGACGCCGTGCTCGACCGTCAGGTCGCGATCAAGACGCTGCACACCGAACTCGGCCGTGAGCAGGCGTTCCGCGAGCGCTTCCGCCGTGAGGCACAGGCGGTGGCCAAGCTCAGCCACACCAACATCGTCTCCGTCTTCGACACCGGCGAGGACGCTGTGCTCGAAGGCGGCTCCGCCGCGGGCGACGGCGCGCCCACGCCGTACATCGTCATGGAGTACGTCGAGGGCAAGCCGCTCGGCTCGGTCCTCGACGCGGACGTGCGGCAGTTCGGCGCGATGCCCGCCGACAAGGCGCTGAAGGTCACCGCCGACGTGCTGGCGGCCCTGGAGATCAGCCATGAGATGGGCCTGGTCCACCGGGACATCAAGCCGGGCAACGTGATGGTGACCAAGCGCGGTGTCGTCAAGGTGATGGACTTCGGCATCGCGCGCGCCATGCAGTCGGGTGTCACGTCGATGACGCAGACCGGCATGGTCGTCGGCACCCCGCAGTACCTGTCGCCCGAGCAGGCGCTGGGCCGGGGCGTCGACGCCCGCTCCGACCTGTACTCGGTCGGCATCATGCTGTTCCAACTGGTCACCGGGCGGCTGCCGTTCGACGCGGACTCGCCGCTGGCGATCGCGTACGCGCATGTGCAGGAGGAGCCGGTCGCCGCCTCCTCGATCAACCGCGCGCTGCCGCCGGCCGTGGACGCGCTGATCGCCCGCGCGCTGAAGAAGAACCCGAACGAGCGCTTCCCCACCGCCGTCGCCATGCGCGACGAGTGCCTGCGGGTCGCCGCGTCCTTCCAGGCGGCCCCGCCGAGCATCGTGCCGGGCTCGTCGGCCCAGAGCGGCGCGGGCGTCGGCTCCGCGGTGTTCCCGCCGGTCGGCCAGACCCCGCAGACGCCGCCGGGCAGCGTGCAGACGCCGTACCAGCCGCCGACCCCCGGCCCGTACGGCACGCCGGCGACACCCGTGCCGGCCCCGTCGTACGGCTATCCGCAGCAGGGCGGCGGCTATCAGACGCCCGCGCCGTACGGCGCGGCGCAGCCGACGTACAACCTCACGCCGCAACCGGCTCCGGCGCCCCCCTCGGGCGGTGGCAGGAGCAACCGGTCGGTGGTCCTCGGCTCGGTCGTCGTCTCCGTGATCGCGGTGGGTGTGCTCGTCGGCGCCCTGGTGATGAACAGCGGCGGCGGCGAGGACCCGCAGGCCGACGAGTCGCCGAGCCCCTCCGTGTCGGAGTCGGTGTCGAAGGCGGCCGGCTACCGCGGGCCCGACACGTCCAAGACGATCGACGCCACCGAGTGCAGCGAGCCGGAAGAGGCCTACAACGACCCGGACAAGATCCGGCTGCCGTCGTTCAAGTTCAAGAACATCACGTCGGTCAAGGAGTGCTTCCAGGCCGCCGGCTGGACGATGAACGTCGTCAAGGTCAACGAGAACACGTACGGCGACGGCACCGTGATGGAGCAGTTCCCGTCCGCCGGCACGGATGTCGACCCCGACGACGTGCCTCAGATCGAGCTGAAGGTGTCCACGGGCAACCCGCCCTACTGACCCGGCGAGCGGCACGCACACAACAGCAGAACAGGGCCCGGCGTTCGTACGCCGGGCCCTGCGTGTGTGGCGGGTCCGTGAGTCGGGCCGGAGGTACCGGCGGTGCTAGAGGTGCCGGCGGTGCTAGAGGTAGGGGCCGCCCGTGCGGCCGCCCGGGTGCTGGTGGTCCTCGGAGCCGTCGTGTCCGACGCCCGGCGGCAGGGCGCGGCGCATCTGCTCCAACTGGGCGCGCGCGGCCATCTGCTGGGCGAACAGGGTGGTCTGGATGCCGTGGAACAGGCCCTCCAGCCAGCCGACCAGCTGGGCCTGGGCGATCCGCAGTTCCGCGTCGGACGGCGTCGCCTCCTCGTTGAACGGCAGGGAGAGCCGCTCCAGCTCCTCGACGAGCTCCGGGGCCAGACCGTCCTCCAGTTCCTTCACCGAGCTGGAATGGATCTCCTTCAGCCGGGCCCGGCTGGCCTCGTCCAGCGGAGCCGCGCGCACCTCCTCCAGGAGCTGCTTGATCATGCTGCCGATCCGCATGACCTTCGCCGGCTGCTCGACCTGTTCCGTCAGCGGGGTCTCACGGGAGTCGTCGTCCGCGTCGATGCCGCCGAGTGCCATGCCGTCCTGGCCTACGACCAGGATCTTCTGGGCGTTCTCCGGCGACCTTTCGTTCCTCGGCATCTCCATGCGGCCATTCTCTCCCACGCGGACATCTCCCCGGAGTGGTGCCCCCGGTGAACGCTGATCCACCGTCGGACCAGGCACGCGTGCACGCTCGGACGCGCGTGACGTGCCGGGCGTCCCACCCGATGTGACGCTGACCGTATGAAGGATCGATGGTTTGTGCGGTGGGCGGTGGGGACCGCGGGGGCGGCCCTGCTGGTCTGCGGCGCGCTGCCCGCGTCCGGCGTCCGGCCCGCCCTGGCGGCACAGTCCCCGGCCGCGTCGGCCTCGGCGTCCCCGCGTCCCTCGGCCCCGGACCGCGCGGGCAGCCGCGCGGGCGAGGGGCGGGTGCGGCCCGGCCGCAGCCCCGCCCGGGAGACGGAGGCGGGGGAGAACCGCGACACGCACGCGGGCGACACCGCCCGCCAGGAGCAGGATGAGTACGAGGAGGAGGAAGGCGCGGCGCAGGAGGAGGGCGCGGCGCAGGCATGGGGCATGCCGGAGGCGGAGCGGAGCGGCGGGGCAGGAAACGCGGACGGCGAACGCCGGACGGGGGAGGGCACCGACGGCGAACGCCGGACGGGCGACGGCAGCGACGGCGTCGCCGATCCGCCGGTCCCGACGGCCGACTCCCCCGCCGCTTCCGACACACCGGGAATCCCGCGGCCCGCCCCGCAGGCGGCCGAGCCCGCCGACCGGATCCTGCGCATCGTGCCGCTGGGCAGCGGGCTCATCCTGATCGGGCTCGGTCTCGGCCTGGCCTTCGTGGCGCTGCGGCTGCGGCGCGTCTGACCACGGCCGGGACCTCGGGGCTACGGGGCGACCAGCAGCACCTTGCCCACGTGACCGCTCTCCTCGACGAGCCGGTGGGCGGCGGACGCCTCGGGCATCGGCAGCTCGCGGTCGACGACGGGGCGGACCCGGCCGGAGTCGAGCAGCGGCCAGACGTGTTCGCGGACGGCCGCGACGATGGCCGCCTTCTCGCCGAGCGGCCGGGCACGCAGTGAGGTCGCGCTGATCGCGGCCCGCTTGTTGAGCAGGGTCGCGATGTTCAGTTCGGCCTTGACACCGCCCTGCATGCCGATGATGGCGAGCCGCCCGTTGACCGCGAGGGCCCGGACGTTGCGGTCGAGGTACTTGGCGCCCATGTTGTCGAGGATCACGTCGGCGCCCGCACCGTCGGTGGCCTTGGCGATCTCCTCGACGAAGTCCTGCTCGCGGTAGTTGACGAGGATGTCGGCGCCCAGCTCGGCGCACCGGTCCAGCTTCTGCCGGGTCCCGGCGGTGACGGCGACCCTCGCGCCGACGGCCTTGGCCAACTGGATGGCCATGGTGCCGATGCCGCTGGAGCCGCCGTGCACGAGCAGGGTCTCGCCCGGGCGCAGGTGGGCGACCATGAACACGTTGGACCAGACGGTGCAGACCACCTCGGGAAGCGCGGCGGCCTCCCTGACGCCGACGCCTTTGGGGACCGGAAGGAGCTGGCCGGCCGGGACGGCCACCTTCTCGGCGTATCCGCCGCCCGACAGCAACGCGCACACCTCGTCGCCGACAGACCAGCCGGAGACACCGGGGCCGAGCGCGGCCACGCGGCCGGAGCACTCCAGACCGGGATACGGGGAGGCGCCGGGCGGCGGGTTGTAGAAGCCCTGCCGCTGCAGGATGTCGGCGCGGTTCACGGCACCGGCCACCACCTCGACCAGGACCTCGCCCTCGCCGGGCACCGGGTCGGGCACCTCGGCCCACACCAGTGCCTCGGGGCCGCCGGATTCGGGAATCGTGATCGCATACATGCGGGGGACGCTACTCCCCGACCGCCGGAAAAAAAGTGTGCGATCACCGATGAGTCGGGGTGATGGTGAGGGTCTGCCCTCGCGTGACCCCAGTACGTGGAAGGACCCCATCATGAGCCAGCACACCTCCGGCCTGGCCATCGAGACCGCAGGGCTGGTGAAGACGTTCGGCGCGACCAGGGCGGTCGACGGTGTCGACCTCGCGGTGCCCGCCGGCACGGTCTACGGCGTCCTCGGCCCCAACGGCGCCGGCAAGACCACCACGGTGAAGATGCTCGCCACGCTGCTGCGCCCCGACGGCGGCGAGGCGCACGTCTTCGGCCATGACATCGTGCGGGAGGCCGACGAGGTGCGGGCCCGGGTGAGTCTCACCGGCCAGTACGCGTCCGTGGACGAGGATCTGACCGGCACGGAGAACCTGGTGCTGCTGGGCCGGCTGCTCGGCCACGGCAGGCGGGCGGCCCGGGAGCGGTCGGTGCGGCTGCTGGAGGCGTTCGGGCTGGCGGAGGCGGCCGGGAAGCAGGTCAAGCACTACTCGGGCGGCATGCGGCGGCGGATCGACATCGCCGCGTCCATCCTCAGCCGGCCCGACCTGCTGTTCCTCGACGAGCCGACGACCGGCCTCGATCCGCGCAGCCGCAACCATGTCTGGGAGATCGTGCGCGCGGTCGTCGCACAGGGCACCACCGTGCTGCTGACCACGCAGTACCTGGACGAGGCCGACCAGTTGGCGTCCCGGATCGCCGTGATCGACCGGGGCAGGGTGATCGCCGAGGGCACCAAGGGCGAGCTGAAGGCGTCCGTGGGAGCCGGCTCGGTCCATCTGCGGCTGCGCGACGCGGCCCAGCGCCCGGCGGCCGAGCGGGTACTGCGGCTGGTGCTGGACGCTCGGGTGCAGCACGATGCCGACCCGGTGGCGCTGACGGCCCGGCTGAACGCCGGGGCCGCGAACGGCCTGGGCGCCGCCGAGCAGGCCGCCCGGGCGCTTGCGGAGCTGGCCGGCTCCGGCATCACGGTGGACAACTTCTCGCTGGGTCAGCCCAGCCTGGACGAGGTGTTCCTCGCGCTGACCGGCCATGACACAGGGCACGGCTCCGGCCATGACACAGGGCAGGGCGCCGGACGGGGCTCCGGCCATGACACCGGACAGGGCGCCGGACTGGAGAGCGACAGCGACGAGCAGAGTGAGGCAGCCGTATGAGTACCGCGACCCGGACCGAGAGCCAGGAACTCACCCCCGTCAGCGCCGAGTCGCTCGCCGCCCTGCTGGTCGCCGGTGAGCGGCCGCCCCGGCCCAGCGCCTGGTCCGCCTGCCTCACCTACGGCTGGCGAGCGGTGCTGAAGATCAAACACGTCCCGGAGCAGCTCTTCGACGTCACCGCGTTCCCGATCATGATGGTGCTGATGTACACGTACCTGTTCGGGGGCGCCCTGGCCGGCTCCCCGGATCAGTACATCCAGTTCCTGCTGCCGGGCATCCTGGTGATGTCGGTCGTCATGATCACGATGTACACGGGTGTCTCGGTGAACACCGACATCGAGAAGGGTGTCTTCGACCGGTTCCGCTCGCTGCCCGTGTGGCGTCCGGCGACCATGGTGGGCTACCTGCTGGGCGACGCCCTGCGGTACGCGATCGCGTCCGTGGTGATGCTGACCGTCGGCCTCGTGCTCGGCTACCGCCCGGACGGCGGGCCCGGCGGGGTGATCGCCGGGATCGCCCTGCTGATCGTCTTCTCGTTCGCGTTCTCGTGGATCTGGACGATGTTCGGACTGCTGCTGCGTACCGAGAAGTCGGTCATGGGCGTCAGCATGATGGTGATCTTCCCGCTGACCTTCCTGTCGAACGTCTTCGTCGACCCGAGCACCATGCCGGGCTGGCTCCAGGCTTTCGTCAACAACAGCCCGATCACCCACCTGGCGTCGGCGGTGCGCGGTCTGATGGCGGGCGACTGGCCGGCCGCCGAGATCGCCTGGTCGCTCGGCTGGGCGGGCCTGTTCGTCCTGGTCTTCGGTCCGGTCACGATGCGCCTGTACAACCGCAAGTAGCGCTCAGTCGCCCGGAGCCCGCCCGGCCCGGGTCCGTACGACGGTGACGACCCGGTCCGTCGGCTCCAGCACGCCGATGTCCGGATGGTCGTAGGCGAGGACCCGGTGGCCGCGGACGACGCTCACCACCAGGTCGGCCGTCTCCCGCGGGGAGCGGCCGGCCTCGGCCTTGGTGACCGGCCGTTCGACGATGTCCAGGCCGGCACCCGGGTGCATCAGGTCCTCGATGACCAGGCCGGCCGCCGGGCTCAGCGCCGCCAGTCCCAGCAGCCGTCCGGCCGCGCCCGCGCTGGTGATGACCTCGTCCGCGCCGGACTGGCGCAGCAGCGGCGCGTTCTCCTCCTCCCGCACGGCGGCCACGATCGTCGCCCCCCGGTTGAGCTGGCGTGCCGTCAGCGTGACCAGGACGGCGGTGTCGTCGCGCTGCGGGGCCACGATGATCTTCCCGGCCCGCTGCACCTCCGCCTGGAGCAGCGTCGCGGACCGGGTGGCGTCCCCGACGACACCCTCGTAGCCCTCGGCGGTGGCCGCCTCGACCGCCTTGGCGCTGGGGTCGATCACCACCACCTGGTTCTTGCGCACCCCGTTCACGCACACAGTCCGGATCGCGGACCGTCCCTTCGTACCGAATCCGACGACGACAATGTGGTCACGCAAGGAAAACCTCCAGGGGCGAGGACCCAAAACATGCGGGCGGCCACGCGTCGCGTGCCGACGTCGGCGGTCCGGCCCGGGACCATGGTGCCCAGTGGACGGATCACCACCCATGGGGGGCACGCGATGAAGGACCGGGGAACACAGACCGGCGGGACCGGGAGACTCTCTCTCCTGAAGTCCCTTTGGCACCGCTCGCGGGGCGAGGCCCGGGACGACGTGGAGGCGGGCCGCTCCGTCACCATGCCCCTGCGCGCCATGGCACCGCTCCAGCAGGTGCTGCGCCGACTCGCGCTCGCCCTGCTGGTGCTCGCCACCACCACTCTGATCGTCTACCTCGACCGCGCCGGGTACAAGGACGCCGACGGCAGCGTCGACCTCCTCGACGCCGCCTACTACGCCACGGTCACCCTCTCCACCACCGGCTACGGCGACATCACCCCGGTCAGTGACGCGGCGCGGCTGGTCAACATCTTCGTCATCACACCGCTGCGCGTGCTGTTCCTGATCATCCTGGTCGGCACCACCCTGGAGGTGCTCACCGAGCGGACTCGCCACCAGGTACGGGTGCACCGCTGGCGCAGCCGCCTGCACGACCACGTGATCGTCGTCGGCTACGGCACCAAGGGCCGGCACGCCGTGGAGACGCTCATCGGACAGGGGGTCCCCAAGGAACGGATCGTCGTGGTCGACGCACAGCGCAAGACGGCCGCGCTGGCGGGGGACGACGGCCTGGTGGCGGTGGCCGGGGACGCCACCCGCTCGGAGACCCTGCTGAAGGCGGAGGTCGGCGGCGCCGCCCGGGTGATCGTCGCCCCCCAGCGCGACGACACGGCCGCCCTGGTCACCCTGACCGCCCGCCAGCTGAACCGGCGCGCCACGATCGTCGTCGCGGCCCGCGAGGACGAGAACATGCCGCTGCTCAAGCAGTCCGGCGCCGACACCGTCGTGACCAGTTCCAGCGCGGCCGGACGACTGCTCGGAGTCTCCATGGTCAGTCCGGTGGTGGCGGGAACGCTGGAGGACCTCATGACCCTGGGAAGCGGACTGGACCTGGCGGAGCGTCCGGTCACCGAGGCGGAGACGGGCCTCGCCCCTCGCGCCTGCGCCGATCTGGTGCTGGCGGTTCTGCGTGGCAGGGAACTGATGGACTACACCGACCCCCGCCTGACGGAACTGCGGTCCGGGGACCGAGTGATCACCATCCGCCGGGCCGTGCCCGCCCCCGACTCGCTGTGACCGATCACACCGAGCCCACCGATCCCGTTGTTTCACGTGAAACACCGCCAACGGACTGTTGCGGTGCTTACGCCCCATACCGGCCCTACCGGTGTTTCACGTGAAACATGCCCCGATGCCGCCCACCGCCCACGGCAGGTCCAGCAGCTCGACCTCCTGACCCACCCGCGCACCACCCGGCGGGACGACGGCCAGGGCATCGGCGGCCGCGATGCCCCGCAGCATCGCCGGCCCGTTGTAGTGCAGCGGCAGCGCGCGGTCGCCGCGTAGCACCACCGGTACGAGCCGGGTGTCGTGCGGGTGTCCGTGCGCTGCGTCACCCAGGGGCAGGGCGTACCGCTCCGGGGCGGGGCGGCCGGCCAGGGTGCGCAGCAGGGGCTCGGCGAGCGTGAGCAGGCCGGAGACGGCCGCCAGGGGGTTGCCGGGCAGGCCGACCAGGTGCTGCTCCTCGCTCAGCCGGGCCAGCAGCATCGGATGGCCCGGGCGCACCTGGACGCCGTCGACCAGAAGCTCGGCGTCGACGCGCCGCAGGACGGGGTGGACGTGGTCGACGGGGCCGGAGGCGGTACCGCCGGTGGTGACGATCAGGTCGGCAGTGGAGGAGGTGATGGCCCGGTGCAGGGCCTCCGCGTCGTCACCGAGCCGCCGGACGGCCACGACGTCGGTGCCCAGCGCCCGCAGCCACGGCGACAGCATCGGGCCGAGGGCGTCCCGGATGAGGCCGTCGTGCGGGCGGCCCTCGGTGAGCAGTTCGTCACCCAGCACCAGGACCTCGGCGCGGGGGCGGGGCACTGCGGCCAGGGTGTCGTATCCGGCGGCAGCGGCCAGGCCCAGCACGGCGGGGGTGACGAACGCTCCGGCGGGCAGCAGGTGGTCGCCGCTGCGGCACTCCTGGCCGCGCGGACGGATGTCCTGGCCGTGCCGCACGTCCCGGGTGGGGTGCAGCCGGCCCTTGTCGTCGGTGCGGGCGTGCTCGCTGCGCAGGACTGCGGTGGTGTCCGGCGGGATGCGGGCGCCGGTGGCGATGCGGACGGCCTCGCCGTCGGCGAGCCGCTCGGGCGCCGCGTGCCCGGCGAGCACACCGTCGTCCCGCACCGCCCAGGGGCCCGGTCCGGCGACCGCCCAGCCGTCCATCGCGGAGGTGTCGAAGGACGGCAGATCGGTGAGTGCGGTCAGCGGGGCGGCCAGGACGAGGCCGAGGGCGTCGTCGAGGGTCACCGAGACGGGGGCGCGGCGGGCGGCGCGAGCGCGGGTGGCGCGGGCCGCCCGCGCGCGGGCCTCGGGCCAGGGGGTGGCCCGAGGCCGGCCTGCTGGGTCGGGGGCGGGCCGGGGTCCGGGAGCGTCGGCCGGTGTGCCGGCGCCGGCCTGCTCGGTGCGCCGGTCGGCGGGGCCGTTGCCGCGCTTGACGAGGGCGAGCACCTCCTCGACGTCGAAGTCGTCGGCGTCCTGGCCGGCCTGGGTGTCCCGGGCGGTCATCCGGCGTCCGGGCGCGCGTCGGGGGTGGCGTCGGGGGCCACGTCGGGCTTGCCGTCGGCGGTGTCCTCGGCCGCCCAGAGCTGGGCCAGCGCGGCGGCCCTGCGGGCGGCCCTGGCGACGGCCTCGGACCCTCCGCCGGCCTGCGCGGCCGCGTAGCCGACGAGGAAGGTGGTCAGCGGGGCGGCGGGGCGCGCCACTCCGTGGGCGGCGTCACGAGCCAGGTCCAGCAGGACACCGGTGTCGACGTCCAGGTCGATGCCCAGCTCGTTCTTGACTGCGGAGATCCATTCATCCAACACGTGGCCATGCTCCCTGATGCGTGCCCTGGCGGTGACGAGGTCGTCCCAGGTGTCGCAGTCGAAGGACGCGACGGGGTCCGGGACGCGGGTGAGGTGGAGTTCGGCCGTGAGCAGCCGCAGCGGCAGGCCGGTGAGGCAGCGGCCGTGTCCGGCCGCGAGGGTGTGGAGGTGCGTGCGCAGCCGACGGGTGTCGTAGGCGGCGACCAGCGGCTGGTCGCGGCCGTCGGCGTCGGTGAGCAGCGCGCCGTCGGCACCTTCGGTGCGCAGGGCGCTCAGCAGCCGCCGTACGGTGCCGGGGCCCAGGAAGGGCAGGTCGGCGGAGAGGACGACGGCCCGGTCGGCGGTGGTGTGCCGCAGGCCGGCGTCGAGCGCGGCGAGCGGGCCTCCGCCCGGCGGGTCCTCGCGCGTCCAGGTCACGGGCCGGGCGGTGGGGCGGGGGTCGGCGACGACGACGGTGGTGCGGGCGTCGGCGCAGGCGGCGAGCACCCGGTCCAGCAGCGCGCGCCCGCCGACGCGCAGGCCGGGCTTGTCGGCGCCGCCGAGCCGCCGGGCGCCGCCGCCGGCCAGGACGACGGCGTCGTACCCGTCGGGGGCGGCAGCGGGGGGCCCGGCGGGGCCCGGGGGCGCGTTCGAGGTCACTCCCCGAGTATGCGGCCCCCGGCGCCCGGGGAAAGGGGCCGGAGGGCCCCGGGCGTCACAGGGTGCGCAGGAGCACCGCCGGTTGTTCCACGCAGTCCGCCACGTAGCGCAGGAAGCCGCCCGCCGTGCCGCCGTCGCACACCCGGTGGTCGAAGGTGAGCGAGAGCTGGACGACCTGGCGTACGGCCAGCTCACCCTCGTGAACCCAGGGCTTGGGCACGATGCGGCCGACGCCGAGCATCGCGGCCTCGGGGTGGTTGATGATCGGTGTGGAGCCGTCCACGCCGAACACGCCGTAGTTGTTCAGCGTGAAGGTGCCGCCGGTCAGCTGTCCCGGGGTGAGACTTCCCGCGTGGGCGGCCTCGGTGAGCCGGGCGAACTCCGCTGTCAGGCCCTCGGCGTCGCGGGCGTGCGCGTCCCGCACGACGGGGACGACGAGGCCCCGCTCGGTCTGGGCGGCGAAGCCCAGGTGGACCTGGTCGAGCCGGACGATCTCCCGGGCCGCCGTGTCGACCGTGGAGTTCAGCTCCGGGTAGCGGGCCAGGGCCGCGGTGCAGATCCGGGCGAGGAGGGCGAGGAGGGAGATCTTCGGTCCTCCGGCCGCGTTCATGACCGTCCGTGCGCGCATGAGTTCCGTGGCGTCGGCGTCCACCCAGCAGGTCGCGTCGGGGATCTCCCGCCGGCTCCGGGAGAGCTTGTCGGCGACGGCGCCCCGCACGCCCTTGAGGGGGACGCGGGTGCCCCCGGTGAGGGCGGGCGCGGACGTCACGGCCGCCGGCGGCGCGGTCACTGCCGGCACCTGGGCGGGAGGGGCGGCGGGCGCGGCGGGCTGCCGCGGTGCGGTGGTCGTGCGGCCCTGCGCGGCGGCGACCCGCAGCGCGTCCTCCACGTCAGCCCGCAGGATCAGCCCGTCGGGGCCCGAACCGTGCAGCTCCCGCAGGTCCAGCCCGTTCTCGCGGGCCAGCCGGCGCACGAGGGGGGAGATCACGGGGACCGGTCCCTCACCGGGGGCGCTCCCCTCGGCCTCGGGGGCGGCGGGCTCTGCGGGCGCGGCGACGGGGGCGTCGGGGGTCAGGGGTCCAGTCGGGGCGGACCCCACGCCGTTGACGGAGCCCGCCGACGGGGCCGTGGGGGTCAGCGGCCGTACCCGGCGGCGCCGGGCCGGGGGTGCGCCCGTGCCGTAGCCCACGAGGACGTTCCCCGAGCCCTCGGACTTGGTCTCGCGCTGCTGCTGCGCGCTGTCCCCGGCCGGGCCGGGCGCCGTCCCGGCATCGGCTGCCGAGGCGCCCACCGCGACGGTCAGCAGCGGTGCGCCGACCGGGAGTTCCGTGCCCTCCTCGCCGAAGCGGGCGGTGACGACACCGCCGTAGGGGCAGGGCACCTCGACCATCGCCTTGGCCGTCTCGACCTCGACGACCGGCTGGTCCACCGCGACGACGTCGCCGACCTCGACCAGCCAGCGCACGATCTCCGCCTCGGTGAGCCCTTCTCCGAGGTCGGGCAGCTTGAACTCCAGCACCTGTGCCATCAGTTCTCGGCCTCCCATTGCAGACGCGCCACGGCGTCCAGGATGCGGTCGACACCGGGCAGGTGGTGGCGCTCCAGCATCGGCGGCGGGTAGGGGATGTCGAAGCCGGCAACACGGAGCACCGGTGCCTCCAGGTGGTGGAAGCAGCGCTCCGTGACGCGGGCCGCGATCTCCCCGCCCGGGCCGCCGAAGGAGCCCGACTCGTGCACGACGACCGCACGGCCGGTCCGCCGTACGGAGGCGCAGACCGTCTCGTCGTCGAACGGCACCAGCGAGCGCAGGTCGACCACTTCGAGGTCCCAGCCCTCGGCCCGGGCCGCCTCGGCGGCTTCGAGGCAGACGGGCACCGACGGACCGTAGGTGATGAGGGTGGCGCTCCGGCCCGAGCGCCGCACCACCGCACGGCCTATCGGTTCAACGCTCTGCGGCTCGTCCGGGTTCCAGGAGTCCTTGGCCCAGTACAGGCGCTTGGGTTCGAGGAAGACGACCGGGTCGTCGGAGGCGATGGCGGCGCGCAGCAGACCGTAGGCGTCGGCGACGGTCGCGGGCGTGACGACGTGGAGACCCGGGGTCGCCGCGTAGTAGGCCTCGGAGGAGTCGCTGTGGTGCTCGACGCCGCCGATGCCGCCGCCGTAGGGCACCCGGATGGTGATCGGCAGGGGCATCCTGCCCCGGGTGCGGTTGCGCGTCCGGGCGACATGGCTGATGAGCTGTTCGAACGCCGGGTAGGCGAACGCGTCGAACTGCATCTCCACGACCGGGCGCAGCCCGTACATGGCCATGCCGACGGCGGTGCCGAGGATGCCCGCCTCGGCGAGCGGGGTGTCGGTGCAGCGGTCCTCGCCGAACTCCTTGGCGAGTCCGTCGGTGACGCGGAAGACCCCGCCCAGGGTCCCGACGTCCTCCCCCATGACGTGCACGGTGGGGTCGGCGGCCATGGCGTCGCGCATCGCGCGCGTGAGGGCCTGCGCCATGGTGGCCGGTTTCAGGGCGACGGTGGCCATCAGTGGGTTTCCTCCCGTTCGGCCTCCAGCTCGGCCAGCAACTGGGCGCGCTGCTCCCGCAGCTGCGGGGTGGGCTCGGCGTAGACGTGGTCGAACAGGTCCATCGGGTCGAGCCGGGGGTCCTGGTTCATGCGTTCGCGCAGGGCGGCGGCGAAGGTCTCGGCGTCCTGGCGGGCGGACTGGACGCCGGCCTCGTCGAGCAGGCCGCGGTCGGTCAGCTCGCGCTCCAGCAGCTGGATGGGGTCGTGGTCGCGCCAGGTGTCCACCTCGGCGTCGCCGCGGTAGCGGGTGGCGTCGTCGGCGTTGGTGTGGGCGTCGATGCGGTAGGTGATCGCCTCCACCAGGGTGGGGCCGCCGCCGGCGCGGGCGTGCCGTACGGCGTCCGAGAGCACCTGGTGGACGGCAACGGCGTCGTTGCCGTCGACCAGGCGGCCGGGCATGCCGTATCCGACGGCCTTGTGGGCCAGGGAGGGCGCGGCGGTCTGCTTGGCGAGCGGCACGGAGATGGCGAACCCGTTGTTCTGCACCAGGAAGACGACGGGGGCCTGCCAGACGGCGGCGAAGTTCAGCGCCTCGTGGAAGTCGCCCTCGCTGGTGCCGCCGTCGCCGACCATCGCCAGGGCGACCACGTCGTCGCCCTTGAGGCGGGCGGCGTGGGCGAGGCCCACGGCGTGCGGGAGCTGGGTGGCGAGGGGGGTGCACAGCGGGGCCACCCGGTGTTCGTACGGGTCGTAGCCGGTGTGCCAGTCGCCGCGCAGCAGCGTGAGCGCCTCGACGGGGTCGACGCCCCGGGCGACGGCGGCGAGGGTGTCGCGGTAGCTGGGGAAGAGCCAGTCGCGCTCCTCCAGGGCGAGCGCGGCGGCGACCTCGCAGGCCTCCTGGCCCGTGCTGGACGGGTAGACGGCGAGCCGGCCCTGCTTGGTGAGGGCGGTGGCCTGCGCGTTGTAGCGGCGACCGCGGACCAGTTGCGCGTGGAGCCGGCGCAGCAGCTCCGGGTCGGTCTCGGCCGCGGCCTCGGTGCCGAGGACGCGGTACGGCTCCGCGTCGGGCAGCAGGGGCGCGGGGTCCATGCGGGGCTGCCAGGCGGGCGGCGGCGTGGGCCGGTACGCGCCTCGCTGCTCCATGACCGTCATGACGGCACCTCCTCGTGGGAGCGGCTACGGGGAGGCGCGTCGGCTGTGATGCGCCTCACCTACCGATTGTTCGGTCGTCGGCACATTTTGGCTACGGGTGACCCCAGGCTGTGGACAAACGGTTCTCCACAGCCTGAGATGGACGCAGTACGTCCATGGTAGGGAGGCGGGGGGACATGGCATCTGAACAAATGGCCGAGGGCCCGGACTCGGGGCTCGTCCTTCCTCCCGCCCGTCCGCTCGACGCCATAGACCAGGACATCCTGCGGATGCTCCAGACGGACGGCCGCGCCTCGATCCGCTCGGTCGCCGAACGGGTGCACGTCTCGCGCGCCAACGCCTACGCGCGCATCAACCGGCTCGTCGAGGACGGGGTGATCCGCGGGTTCGGCGCCCGCGTGGACCACGAACGCGCCGGGCAGGGCACGTCCGCCTACATCACCCTGAAGATCGTCCAGAACTCCTGGCGTACGGTCCGCGAGCAGCTGCGCCGGCTCCCGGGCGCCTCCCACATCGCTCTGGTCGGCGGTGACTTCGACGTGCTCCTGCTGGTGCACACGCCGGACAACCGCGCCCTGCGCGAAGTGGTGCTCACCCGTCTGCAGGCCATCCCCGAGGTGCTGAGCACGCGCACGCTGCTGGTGTTCGAGGAGGAGGATCTGGAGCCGCAGGGCTGAGCACCGCGCCCGCGAGCGCCCGCCGCGGCCTTCAGCTCGGCGACCAGGCCGACGCTGGCAGCCCGGTCACCGTGTGGACCGCCCCGCCGGCATCCCGGACGCGCGCGGGCAGCGGGGAGCATGCCCGCCCTCTCCGCGCACCGGTGCTCAGTCGGCCTGGCGCAGCCCCCCGAAGACCAGCCGCACCACCGCGTCGCCCACCTCGCGTTCGGTCATGCCGCGGCCGTCCGGGCGGTACCACTCCACGATGGAATTGATCATTCCGAAGACCAGCCGGGTGGCCAGGCGGACCTCCACGTCGCCCCGCACGTCGCCGTCGTCCGCGGCCGCCTTGAGGAGCTCGGCGACCCGGTGGTCGAAGTCGCGGCGGCGGTCCAGGGCCCAGCGCTCGGTGCCGGTGTTGCCGCGGACCCGCAGCAGGAGGGTGACGTAGGGGAGTTCGGCGATGAGGACCTCCACCATGCGGCGCACGACGTACTCCAGCCGCTCGGCGGAGCGCCCCACGCGTGCGTGCTCCTCGTCGAGGATGCCGAACAAACCGTCCAGGGCGCGGCTGACGGCTCGCCGCAGCAGCTCCTCCTTACCGGCGACATGATGGTAGATCGACGACTTGGAGATGCCGGCCGCCTTGGAGAGGTGCTCCATGGAAGTGCCGTCGTAACCGCGCTCGTTGAAGACCTGGACGGCGACGGAGAGCAGCGTCTCCGGGGTGTAGGTGTCGCGCTTGGCGGTGGTCACGAGGTGCCTTCCCGCTTGTCCGTGGCGTGCCCGTGGCGATACAGCGCGAGAGAGGGGGCGTAACGGCCCGACGGCTCGCGCAGGTTCAGCTCCTCCAGCAGGTCGTGTGCCCAGGTCCGGCCCAGCCTGCGACTCCACTCGAAGGGCCCGAGGGGGTAGTTGACGCCCAGGCGCATGGCGGTGTCTACGTCCTCCTCGGTGGCCACGCCCTTGGCGACGGCGTCGTACGCGAGGTCGACGATCCGCGCGACCGTGCGGGCCACGATCATGCCGGGGACGTCACCGATGACGCTGACGT
This sequence comes from Streptomyces sp. bgisy159, assembly GCF_965341775.1. Taxonomy (GTDB): domain Bacteria; phylum Actinomycetota; class Actinomycetes; order Streptomycetales; family Streptomycetaceae; genus Streptomyces. The sequence goes on from NZ_CBDQZH010000001.1 coordinate 117,319, forward strand.
CCTTGCCGAGGGCCTGGAAGAGGCCGATCGCCTCTGCCAGGGTCTGCGGTGAGGTGTCCTGGCACGCGGACAGGGCGACGCGGGTGGACTTGCGGTAGTCGAGGGCGAGATCGAAGTAGACGACGTCGCGGAACTCCACGGAGGTCTGCCCGTCGGCGAGTGCCAGCCGGCCGCCGGACGGCAGCACCAGCCGCGAGCCGCTGTCCTCGTCCTCCTCACGCACCTCGATGCCCGCCTCGCGGATCAGCGCCGTCAGCTCGCCGGCGGGGCCCAGATCGCCCTCGACGACGACGTGGGCGGGCGCCCGGTGCTTCTCCGCGGTGTGCGGCTCGGGACGCTCGACGGCACCGGACTCACCGGAATACTCGTACCAGCCCCGGCCGCTCTTGCGGCCGAGCCGGCCCGACTCGACCAGCCGTCGCTGCGCGAGGGACGGCGTGAAGCGGGTGTCCTGGAAGAAGGACTGCCAGACGGAGTGGGTGACGGACTCGTTGACGTCCTGGCCGATCAGGTCGGTCAGCTCGAAGGCGCCCATCCGGAAGCCGCCGCTCTCGCGCAGCACCGCGTCGATGGTCGCGGGGTCGGCGCCCTGCGCCTCGTAGACCGCGAACGCCTCGGCGTAGAACGGCCGGGCGATGCGGTTGACGATGAAGCCGGGGGTGTCGGCGCAGGCGACCGGTGTCTTGCCCCAGGCGCGGGCCGTCTCGTACGCGCGCGTGGCCGACGTGACGTCGGTGGCGAACCCGGAGACGACCTCGACCAGCGGCAGCAGCGGGGCCGGGTTGAAGAAGTGCAGGCCCACGAAGCGGCCGGGGGCGCGCAGGCCGCCGCCGATGGCCGTGACCGACAGGGACGAGGTGTTGGTGGCGAGCAGACAGTCCTCGGAGACGATCGCCTCCAGCTCGCGCAGCAGCTCCTGCTTGACGTCGAGACGCTCCAGGACGGCCTCGACGACGAGGGCGCAGTCGGCGAACTCGGTGAGGTCCCGCGCCGGCCGCAGCCGGTCGCGGGCGGCGTCGCGGGCGGTGGCGGGTAGCCGGTCCTTCTCGACCAGCCGGTCGAGCCGGGCGACGATCGCTGCGGTCGCTTCCCGGGCCCGCCCGGGTGCGGCGTCGTAGAGCCGCACGGGGTGCCCGGCGACCAGCGCGACCTGGGCGATGCCCTGGCCCATGGTGCCGGTGCCGACGACGCCCACAGGACTGCTGAGGTCGAGTGCTGTCATGGGCGCGATCCTCCCGCACGGGGTTTTCCACAGATGCGGCAGGCCCCCTTGTCCCGACCGATCGTTCGGTTACTCTAACTCTCACTGGCTGTTCCTGCCCATGTTTCCGCCCAGGTCATGAACTCGACGGAGAGTTCTTGAGACGAGGAGTTGGTCCCGCATGGCCGCCCGACTGACCGCGCACGAACTGATCGCCACCCACCGGCCCACGCTCGATCAGGCGCTGGAAGCGATCCGCACGCGCGCGTACTGGTCCCCCCACCCCGAGCACCCCAAGGCGTACGGGGAGAACGGCAGCCTGGACCTCGCGGCGGGCAAGGCGGCCTTCGACGCGCTCCTCGGCACCCGCCTCGACCTCGGCCAGCCCGGCACCGACGGCTGGGTCGGCGGCGAGGTGTCGCCGTACGGCATCGAACTCGGCGTGGAGTACCCGCACGCCGACCTCGACGTGCTGCTGCCCGCCATGCAGGCCGGGCAGCGGGCCTGGCGGGACGCGGGCGCGGAGGCCCGCGCGATGGTATGCCTGGAGATCCTCAAGCGGATCAGCGACCGCACGCACGAGTTCGCGCACGCGGTCATGCACACCTCCGGCCAGGCGTTCATGATGGCGTTCCAGGCCGGCGGCCCGCACGCGCAGGACCGCGGCATGGAGGCGGTGGCGTACGCGTACGTGGAGCAGGTCCGCACGCCCGACACCGCCGAGTGGACCAAGCCGCAGGGCAAGCGCGACCCGCTCGCCCTCACCAAGCGCTTCACGCCCGTCCCGCGCGGCATCGGCCTGGTCATCGGCTGCAACACCTTCCCGACGTGGAACGGCTACCCGGGGCTCTTCGCCTCCCTGGCCACCGGCAACGCGGTCCTGGTCAAGCCGCACCCGCGCGCGGTGCTGCCGCTCGCGCTCACCGTGCGCGTCGCGCGCGAGGTCCTCGCCGAGGCGGGCTTCGACCCCAACCTGGTCGCGCTGGCCGCCGAACGGCCCGGCGAGGGCATCGCCAAGACGCTCGCCACCCGCCCCGAGATCCGGATCATCGACTACACCGGCTCGACCGCCTTCGGCGACTGGCTGGAGGCCAACGCCCGCCAGGCGCAGGTCTACACGGAGAAGGCCGGCGTCAACACGGTGATCGTGGAGTCGACGGACGACTACAAGGGCATGCTGTCCAACCTGGCGTTCTCACTGTCCCTGTACAGCGGTCAGATGTGCACCACTCCGCAGAACCTGCTCGTCCCGCGCGACGGCATCCGCACCGACGACGGCGTCAAGACGTTCGACGAGGTGGCCACCGACCTCGCGCGTGCGGTGGACGGTCTGCTCGGCGACGACGCGCGCGCCAACGGACTGCTGGGCGCCATCGTCAACCCGGACGTCAAGGCCCGCCTGGAGGCCGCCGCCGGTCTCGGCGAGGTCGCGCTCGCCTCGCGCGCGGTCACCAACCCCGAGTTCCCCGACGCGGTCGTGCGCACCCCGGTCATCGTCAAGCTGGACGGCACGAAGCCGGACGCCGAGGGCGCCTACATGAGCGAGTGCTTCGGGCCCGTCTCCTTCGTCGTCGCGGTCGACTCGGCGGCCGACGCCGTCGAACTGCTGCGGCGCACGGTGCGGGAGAAGGGCGCGATGACCGTCGGCGCGTACACGACCGACGCGGAGGTCGAGGAGGCCGTCCAGGAGGTCTGCCTGGAGGAGGCCGCCCAGCTCTCCCTCAACCTCACCGGCGGGGTCTACGTGAACCAGACGGCCGCGTTCTCCGACTTCCACGGCTCGGGCGGCAACCCGGCGGCCAACGCGGCCCTGTGCGACGGCGCGTTCGTGGCCAACCGCTTCCGGGTGGTGGAGGTGCGCCGGGAGGCCTAGCGGGCGCCGCGCAGGCTCCAGTGGTACAGCGTCATCGCCACGCTGGTGGCGAGGTTGTAGCTGGAGACCTGCGGCCGCATCGGCAGGGACAGCAGCCGGTCGGCACGCGCGCGCAGGGCGGCGGACAGGCCGCCGCGCTCGGAGCCGAAGGCGAGGACGGCGTCGTCCGGGAGCTCGGCCCCCCGGATGTCGTCGCCCTCGGGATCCAGGGCGAACAGCGGACCCGTCGGCAGTTCGTCCACACCGAGGCGCTCCACCACCGTGGCGAAGTGCAGCCCCGCCCCGCCGCGCACCACCGTGGGATGCCAGGGGTCGACGGTGCCGGTGGTCACGACCCCGGTCGCCCCGAACCCGGCGGCCAGCCGGATGACGGCGCCCGCGTTGCCGAGGTTGCGCGGGTCGTCGAGGACCACGACGGGCGCGGACCGCGGGGTGCGCGCCAGCGCCTGAAGACCGGCCTCGCGCGAGGGCCGTACCGCCAGCGCCGCCACGGCGGTGGGGTGCGGGCGCGGCACCAGGCTCACGTACGCCGCCCTCGGCACCTCGACCAGCAGCCCGGCCAGGCGCTCCCGTAGGTCCGGCGCCAGGTCGTCGGCGAGGGCCAGCGCGGCCGCCCGGTCCGCGGTGACCGCCACCGGAACCTCGGCGCCGAAGCGAAGCGCGTGCTTGAGGGCGTGGAAACCGTCGAGCAGGACACGGTCACCGGCGAGGTCGCGCCACGCCCCGAGGGGGTCGTTCATGCGGGGAAGCCTACGTGTCCGGGGTCGGGCCGTTCCGACGGCGGAACCTCCGTCCGGCCCCGGTCGGCGGACGCGCCACCGCCCGGTCGGAGGCGGGCACGCGCGCGTGCGACCGCGCCGCCGACCCGGCGCAGGAACGAGGTGGGCAGGAAGACCGAGTCGGCCGTGATCATCGCCAGGGAGAAGAACGGCAGGCCGAGGACCACGGCGATCACCGCGTGCTCGGTCATCATCGCGGCCAGCAGGACGTTCTTGACGCGCCGGTTGAACAGCGTGAACGGGAAGGCGACCTGGGCGACGACCGTGCCGTAGGTGACCAGCATGACGGCGAGGGCGCTGGACGCCAGCAGGTCGCCCAGAGCGGGCCAGGGCGAGAAGTAGTCCAGGTGCAGCGGGTAGTAGACGGCGGTGCCGTCCTGCCATCGGGTGCCCTGGATCTTGTACCAGCCTGCCGTCGCGTAGATCAGGCACGCCTCGGCCATGATCACGACGAGCGCGCCGTTGTGCAGGACGTTCGCGATCACGTCGAGCAGGACACGTGGCTCCGCGGACCGCGCCGCCCACCGGCCCGCGAGCCACCACAGGGCTAGCGCGGCCCAGGCGGCCCACAGCAGCGCCGGAACGGTCCACTCGGCGGGGGAGAGCCGACCCGAGGCGGTCACCGCGGCCAGCGCGCAGCCGCACAGGGCCCACAGCAGCGGTCCGACCCGGTCGGTGACCTGCTCTCCGCGCGCGCGTGCCGCGTCGGCGCGCCGGACCCGCCGCGCGTCCAGCGACCACACCCGGCCGCAGCGCGTGAAGACCAGGTAGACCGACATCAGGTGCAGGACGTTGTCCCCGCCGTCCCCCATGAAAACGCTGCGGTTCTGCAACGACAGCACGCCGGCCATGAACAGCACCGACATGGTGCGGGTGCGCCAGCCCACCAGCAGCAAGGCGGCGGACAGCACCGCGCAGGCGTACACGAGCTCGAACCACGGGCGCGCCTCGGACCAGCTCAGCGCGGTGAAGGCGCCGTTCATCTCCAGCAGCCGCCGGGCCAGCGGCCAGCTCCAGGGCGCGTCGGGGCCGTACAGCTCGGCGCGGTGCGGATACTCCCGCAGCAGGAAGAGCAGCCAGGTCAGGGCGAAGCCGATGCGGACCACGGCACTCTGGTAGGGCCCGAGGGGGGATCCGGTGACGCGGGTGATGCCGTTGGAGAGGCCCAGGGCGAACCGGTTCACCGCGCTCCTCCGTCGGTCTCGCCGGCGCTCACCGTCCACCAGGGCAGGACGCGGAAGACCGGTTCGAGCGAGATCGTCTCCTCGCTCCAGTCGGGCGGCGGCACGTTGACGGTGCGGGAGCGCACCTGGACCCGCTCCACCACGCCGTCCGCGCCCGCCACGCCGGACCGCTGCAGCCTGAGCACGACGATGCGGCGCAGGTAGGCCTCGGACAGCGCGCCGCGTTCCCCGACGGGTCGGTTGTCACCGCCGTGCGTGCTGGAGAAGAAGTCCCAGGCCCGGCGCAGTTCGTTCTGCTGGGTGTGGCTAGGCAGCGGGTTGCCGTCGATGGCGCGACCGTCCTGCGCCGACAGGTCGTACCAGCCGGTGGTGTGCGAGCTGCCGTCCGGTGTCCTCGTCTGGGCGCGGACCTGCACGGCGATGTTCTGCTGGAGGGGGTTCGGGGCGAACAGCTTCCAGTTCTGTTCGAACTCCGGGTAGACCCAGTCGTCGACGGCCTCGCCGTGCGTCTTCGTCATCGTGTTCGACGGCGCGACGTGCAGGAACACCATCCCGAGGTGGACACAGACGGCGACCGCGACCACGGCGACCGCGACGGCGGCGCAGAACTGGTAGCGGGGCGACAGGGCGGCCACACCGGTACGCGGTCCGTCGACGGACGGACCCGTCCCGGGCACGGCCTGCCGCCCGCCGGCACCGAGACCGACCGGGCCGACGACGGGCCCGGCAGCGGCGCCGGCATCGTCACCGGCATGAGGGTCGGCATGGGCGTGAGTATCAGCAAGGGCGTGAGCATCGGCATGGGTGTGAGCATCGGCCGGAGCAGCGGCAACGGCCTCGGCTGAGGGGGAGACCCTGGCATCGGCCGTGAAACCGGCGGAAACCGCATCGGCCGTGACACCGGCGGTGGTCTCGGCGGCTGCCTCCCTCGTCTTCCCGGGGGGCGGGGCGGGCGTCCTCTCGGGGGACGCGGGCGCGGCGCCGGTCCGGGTGGGGCCGGGTCCGCGGATGTGCTCGGCCGGGGCCGGCTTCTCCTCGGCCGGCGCCGGAGCCGGTGACTGGACAGGCACGCTCGGGACAGGCGTGGCCGGGGCGGGAGCGCCCGGGGGCGAGGACGATGGCCGAGCGCTGGCTGGGGTGTCGGCGCCCGCGTCGTGCGTGTTCATTCGCCCCGTTCCCGATGTCGGTGCTCGTCGGTCGGCTCACCGCGGAGCCCTCGGCCGGTCTCATGACCTGTTCACCCGGACGGCGCAACCGCGGCGGCTCCACGGAACGGTACTCACGCCCGCCGCCCGGCGCAGCTCTCCCCAGCAGTCGACTCGTACGGGTTTTCCACAGGCGGCCTCCGCAGGTTATCCACAGCGGTTGACACCTTTCGACCGCCGACTCACCATTGAAGCGCACGGACCGAACGATCGGTCGGGACATGTGGGACGGCGCGTACCGCAGACGCGCACCGAGGTCGAGGGGGACGTATGGCGACAGCAGCCGCGCAGGACACGGTCGGCACCGAGGACGCCCTGCAGCGCGTCTTCGACGCCGCGGTGTCCGCCGAGGAGCGCATCGAGCCGCGCGACTGGATGCCGGACGCCTACCGGGCGACGCTGGTCCGCCAGATCGCGCAGCACGCGCACTCCGAGATCATCGGCATGCAGCCCGAGGCCAACTGGATCACCCGCGCCCCTTCCCTGCGCCGCAAGGCGATCCTGATGGCGAAGGTCCAGGACGAGGCGGGCCACGGCCTGTACCTGTACAGCGCGGCCGAGACCCTGGGCGCCAGCCGTGACGACCTGCTCGACAAGCTCCACAGCGGCCGCCAGAAGTACTCATCGATCTTCAACTACCCCACCCTGACATGGGCGGACGTCGGCGCGATCGGCTGGCTGGTGGACGGCGCGGCGATCACCAACCAGGTCCCCCTGTGCCGCTGCTCCTACGGGCCGTACGCGCGCGCGATGGTGCGCGTCTGCAAGGAGGAGTCCTTCCACCAGCGCCAGGGGTACGAACTGCTGCTGGCCCTGAGCAAGGGCACCGCCGAGCAGCACGCGATGGCGCAGGACGCGGTGGACCGCTGGTGGTGGCCGTCGCTGATGATGTTCGGCCCGCCCGACGACGAGTCCGCGCACTCCGCTCAGTCCATGGCGTGGAGGATCAAGCGGTTCTCCAACGACGAGCTGCGCCAGCGGTTCGTGGACATCTGCGTCCCCCAGGCGGAGTCCCTCGGCCTGACCCTGCCCGACCCCGAACTGCGGTGGAACGAGGAGCGGGGGCACTACGACTTCGGTCCGATCGACTGGACGGAGTTCAAGGAAGTCCTCAAGGGCAACGGCCCGTGCAACGAGCAGCGGCTGACCCAGCGCCGGCGGGCGCACGAGGAGGGCACCTGGGTCCGCGAGGCCGCCGCGGCCTACGCGGCCAAGCACCACGACACGACAGGAGAGCGGCAGGCATGACCAACACCGACTGGCCCCTGTGGGAGGTCTTCGTGCGCTCGCGCCGGGGCCTGTCCCACACCCACGCCGGCAGCCTGCACGCACCGGACGCGGAGCTGGCCCTGCGCAACGCGCGGGATCTGTACACCCGACGCGGCGAGGGCGTCTCCATCTGGGTCGTCCCGTCGGCCGCGATCACGGCCTCCTCGCCCGACGAGAAGGACCCGTTCTTCGAGCCGGCCGCCGACAAGCCCTACCGGCACCCGACGTTCTACGAGATCCCCGAGGGGGTGCAGCACCTGTGACGACGCCTCCGACACCTACGACGTTCACGCCCCTCGCCGCCCCGGCCGCACCCTCAGCCGTCACGGCCGCCGCGCTGGCCCTCGGCGACGACGCCCTGGTGCTCTCCCACCGGCTCGGCGAGTGGATGGGACACGCGCCCGTGCTGGAGGAGGAGGTCGCCCTCGCCAACATCGCGCTCGACCTGCTGGGCCAGGCCCGGGTACTGCTGTCGATGGCCGGCGACGAGGACGAACTCGCCTACCTGCGCGAGGAGCGCGCCTTCCGCAACCTCCAGCTGGTCGAGCAGCCGAACGGCGACTTCGCCCACACCATCGTGCGCCAGCTGTACTTCTCCACGTACCAGCATCTGCTGTACGCCCGGCTGGCCACCGGCGACGGCCCGTTCGCACCGCTTGCCGCGAAGGCCGTCAAGGAGACCGCCTACCACCGTGACCACGCCGAGCAGTGGACCGTGCGCCTCGGCGACGGCACGCGGGAGAGCCACGAGCGGATGGCCCGGGCGGGCGACGCCCTGTGGCGGTTCACGGGCGAGATGTTCCAGCCGGTGGAGGGCCTGGACATCGACCCGCGCGAGCTGGAGAGCGTCTGGCTGGAGTCCGTCGAGAGCGTGCTGCGCCGGGCCACGCTGAGCGTGCCCGAGGGCCCGCGCTCGGGGGCGTGGACCGCCGGCGCCGGCCGGCAGGGCCTGCACACCGAACCGTTCGGCCGGATGCTCGCCGAGATGCAGCATCTGCACCGCAGCCACCCGGGGGCGTCATGGTGACGCTCACCCCGCTGGAGGCGGAGCTGCTGCGGGTCGCCGGTTCGGTGCCCGACCCGGAGCTGCCCGTGCTCACCCTGCGGGAGCTGGGCGTGGTGCGCGCGGTGCGGGTGAGTGGCGCGGACACCGAGGCCGGCACAACCGTGGAGGTCGAGCTGACCCCGACCTACACCGCCTGCCCGGCTCTGGAAGCGATGTCGCTGGACATAGAGCGGGCGCTGCACGCCCACGGGGTGCGCGAGGTCACCGTCCGTACGGTCCTGAGCCCCGCCTGGTCCACGGACGACATCTCCCCGGAAGGGCGCCGCAAGCTACGCGAGTTCGGGATCGCTCCTCCCCGCGAGCGACGTGAGGCCGGCCCTATCGGCGTACCGCTCGGGCCCACCCGCACCCACGCCGACGACGAAGGCTCCCCCGGCCCCGGGGCATCGCAGGACCCGGTGCGCTGCCCGCTCTGCGGCTCCGCCGACACCGAACTGCTCAGCCGCTTCTCGTCCACCGCCTGCAAGGCGCTGCGCCGCTGCCTGGCCTGCCGCGAACCCTTCGACCACTTCAAGGAGCTGTGATGGCCCGTTTCCACCCGCTCCCGGTGGCCGCGGTGGACCGGCTCACCGACGACTCCGTGGCCCTCACCTTCACGGTTCCGGTAGCGCTGCGCGCCGAGTACCGGCACGCGCCGGGCCAGCACCTGGCGCTGCGGCGCGTCGTCGACGGCACCGAGGTGCGGCGCACCTACTCGATCTGCTCGCCCGCCCCCGCGCCCGGTGACGAGGGGCCGAGCACCCTGCGGGTCGGGGTGCGGCTGGTCGAGGGCGGGGAGTTCTCGACCTACGCGCTGAAGGAGATCGCGGCCGGCGACGAGATCGAGGTGATGACCCCGGCAGGCCGCTTCACCCTCGACCCGGCCCCGGGTCTGTACGCGGCGATCGTCGGCGGCAGCGGCATCACCCCGGTGCTGTCGATCGTCTCGACCCTGCTCGCCCGGGAACCGGAAGCCCGTTTCTGCCTGATACGCGGCGACCGTACGACGGCGTCGACGATGTTCCTGGAGGAGGTCGCCGACCTCAAGGACCGCTACCCCGAGCGGCTGCAACTGGTCACGGTGCTCTCCCGGGAGGAACAGCAGGCCGGGCTGCCCTCCGGGCGGCTGGACCGGGAGCGACTGACCGGGCTGCTACCGGCCCTGGTGCCCGTGGCCGCGGTGCGCGGCTGGTTCCTGTGCGGGCCGTACGGGCTGGTGCAGGGCGCGGAGGGAGCGCTGCGCGGGCTCGGCGTGGAGCGGGCGCGGATCCACGAGGAGATCTTCCATGTGGACCTCGTCGCCCCCACCACCACGGCAGCCGCGCCCGCACACAGCACGGTGACCGCCCGGCTCGACGGGCGCGCCGGGAGCTGGCCCGTGCGGGACGGGGAGTCGCTGCTGGAGACGGTGCTGCGCAACCGCCCGGACGCGCCGTACGCCTGCAAGGGCGGGGTGTGCGGCACCTGTCGGGCCTTCCTGGTCACCGGCGAGGTCCGCATGGACCGCAACTTCGCGCTGGAACCGGAGGAGACGGACGCGGGATACGTGCTGGCGTGCCAGTCGCATCCGCTGACGGAGAAGGTGGAGGTGGACTTCGACCGCTGAAAGGGCGAACCGTCCTCTGTGACCACCCGGCGGCCGGAGACCGTCCGGCGGCCTGAGACCACCCGGCGGGCTGCAGACCGCTCCGGCGGCGTCTGAGACCACCCCGGCGTCCCTCGGTGTCACCGCTCGCCCCCTCGTCTTCTCGCCCCCTCGTCCCCTCGTCTTCTCGTCTTCTCGTCCCCCAGTTCCGGCCTTCCCGTCGCGTCCCCGTTCCGTTCTCCTGACACCTGCCCTATCTTGACGGACCGTCAGATGTGCCGGATGTGCTGACCCGTCGGGAGGACTGCCGTGGACTTCACCTTCAGCGAGGAGCAGTTGGCGGCGGCCGAGGCGGCCGAGGGAGTGTTCGCCGGGGTGGCGCCGGACGCGGTACCGAGTCCGGCGCTCACCCGGGGCGCCCCCGTCGCGGAGGGCTTCGACCGGGCGCTGTGGTCGAGGCTCGCGGAGGCCGATCTGCTGAGCCTGCTGCTCGACGAGGAGTTCGGCGGGGCGGGGCTGGACGCCGTCGCGCTGTGCCTGGTGCTGCGGGAGTCGGCGAAGGTGCTGGCCCGCGTGCCGCTGCTGGAGCACAGCGCGGCCATGGCGGCCGTACAACGGTACGGGAGCCGGGAGTCGGCGCGGGAGCTGCTGCCGGGGGCCGGGCGAGGCGAGACCGTCATGACCGTCGCCGCGCACGGAGGCACCGGGCACGACCCCGCGGAACGGGCCGTCGCCGCCCGGCGGGACGGCGCCGGCCGGTGGGTGCTGGACGGCACGCAGACGGCGGTGCCCTGGGCGTACGACGTGGACCTCGTCGCCGTACCGGCGCACACCGAGGCCGGCCGGACCGTACTCGCGCTGGTGTCCCCACACGCGGACGGGGCCGCGCTGGCCCGGCAGGTGTCCACCAACGGCGAGCGGCTCGGGGAGCTGCGGCTGGAGTCGGCGCGGATCGCCGACCGGTATGTCGTCGAGGCCGAGGACGCCTGGCCGTGGCTGCGGGACATGCTGGCGACCGGCACCTGCGCCCTGGCGCTCGGGCTGGGCGAGCGGGTCCTGCGGATGACGAGCGAGTACGCCGGGCAGCGGGAGCAGTTCGGGTATCCGATCGCGACCTTCCAGGCCGTCGCCGTCCAGGCGGCCGACCGGTACATCGACCTGCGGGCGATGGAGGCCACGCTGTGGCAGGCGGCGTGGCGGATCGCCTCGGGGGCGCCGGGTGCGCTGCCGGCGTCCGGGGACGTGGCCGTGGCGAAGATCTGGGCGGCGGAGGGAGTACGGCGGGTGGTGCAGACGGCCCAGCATCTGCATGGCGGCTTCGGCGCCGACGTCGAATACCCCCTGCACCGCTACCACGCCTGGGCCAAGCACCTGGAGCTCTCACTCGGCCCGGCGGCGGCCCACGAAGAGGCCCTGGGCGACCTTCTGGCGGCTCACCCGCTGCACGCCTGAACGCCGGCACAGCACACAGCTCAAGCCGTGGAGCACGCATCCGCCAACCGCGTGCGGGCCCACCCGAGGGCCCGCACGTGGACCCACCCGTGGACCCCACCCAACCCGCACGTGGCCCCAACCCACCCGCTTATCAACCTGCACGTGGACCCGCACCTGGACCCGCACGCCACCTGGCCCCTGCACGGGGGCCCGCACGCGGCTCTGCACGCGGACCCGAAGCAGGTGGCCAGGCAGCGCAGCGCTTCCTACAGCACGAAGCCCGGCTTGCCGTCGTCCGTGACGACCGGGCGGCCCGCGGCGGCCCAGGAGTGCATGCCGCCGTCGACGTTCACCGCGTCGATGCCCTGCTGGGCGAGGTACATCGTCACCTGCGCCGAGCGGCCGCCCGAGCGGCAGATGACGTTGATCCGGCCGTCCTGCGGAGCGGCCTCGGTCAGCTCGCCGTAGCGGGCGACGAACTCGCTGATGGGGATGTGCAGCGCGCCTTCTGCGTGGCCCGCCCGCCATTCGTCGTCCTCGCGGACGTCCAGCAGGAAGTCGCCGTCCTTGAGGTCGCGAACCTCGACCGTGGGAACACCAGCTCCGAAACTCATGCCTCAGACGCTACCCGACGACGCCTCACCGACCAGCTCGGCGAGTTCCGCCTCCCGGGCGGCGACGTCGGCGAGGAGCCGCTCGGCGATCTCGTCCAGGAGCCGGTCCGGGTCGTCGGGGGACAGCCGGAGCATCGAGGCGATGGGGCCGTCCTCCAGTTCCTTGGCGACCCGGGTCAGCATCTCCTTGCGCTGCGAGAGCCACTCCAGACGGGCGTACAGCTCCTCGGCGCGGCTGGGCCGCCGTTCGGCGGGGGCCGGGCCGGCCGCCCACTCGTCGGCCAGCTCGCGCAGCAGGGCCTCGTCGCCACGGGCGTAGGCGACGTTGACGCGGCTCAGGAACTCCTCGCGGCGCTTGCGGTCGGCTTCCTCGCGGGCCAGGTCGGGGTGGGCCTTGCGGGCCAGCTCGCGGTACAGCTTGCGGGCCTCGTCACTGGGACGCACGCGCTCCGGGGGCCGTACGGACTGGTCGGTGAGCATCGCGGCGGCCTCCGGGTACAGGCCCTCGCCGCCCATCCACCCGTGGAACAGTTCCTCGACCTCCGGCATCGGCATCACCCGGGCGCGGGCCTCCTCGGCGCGGCGGCGGTCCTCGGGGTCGCCGCTGCGGGCCGCCCGGGCCTCGGCGATCCGGGCGTCCAGTTCGTCGAGGCGGGCGTACATGGGGCCGAGTTTCTGATGGTGCAGCCGGGAGAAGTTCTCGATCTCCACGCGGAAGGTCTCCACGGCGATCTCGAACTCGATCAACGCCTGCTCGGCGGTCCGCACAGCCTGTTCGAGCCGCTCCTCGGGCCGCGACCGCTCAGCTTCGGGGGTCGTCACCCGACCAGCGTAGTCGCTGCGCCCGGCCGGGACGCAGCGCCCGGCCGACCGACCGGGCCCCGGGCCCCGGGCCCCGGGCCGTCAAGCAAGCCGGACCCTCCGTCCCCTGCCCGCTTTCCCCCGTTCCCAGCGGTTCAGGCGCCTCCCGTCCCGGACCCCCTCCCCCAGCCCTGCCGGCTCCCCAGCCCTGCCGGCTCCGGCCGCCGGCGACGGCGCACCCCGTCACACCCCCGTCTCCGCCGCCACCCTGCCCGACCGCACCGCCGCCAACAGGTCCGCGTGGTCGGCCTCGGTGCGGTCGGCATAGGCGACGGCGAAGGCGGCGAGTGCGGTGTCGAGTTCGTCGTTCTTGCCGCAGTAGCCGGCCAGGAGGCGCGGGTCGGCGCTGTGGGAGTGGGCCCGGGCGAGCAGGGCGCCGGTCATCCGGCCGTAGTCGTCGATCTGGTCGGCGGTCAGGGCGGCCGGGTCGACGCTGCCCTTGCGGTTGCGGAACTGACGGACCTGGAACGGCCGCCCGTCGACCGTCGTCCAGCCCAGCAGGATGTCGCTGACCACCTGCATCCGCTTCTGGCCGAGGACGACCCGGCGGCCTTCGTGCGGCACCGGCGCGACCGTGTGACCGGCGGTCGCCAGGTGCGGCAGCAGCGCCGAGGGGCGGGCCTCCTTCACCTGCAGGACCAGCGGCTCGTCCCGGTGGTCCAGCAGGAGCACCACGTACGAGCGGGTGCCGACGCTGCCGGTGCCCACGATCCGGAACGCCACGTCGTGCACCGCGTGCCGGGCGAGCAGCGGCAGACGGTCCTCGGGCAGGGTCTCCAGGTACGGCCCCAGCGACGCCGCGACGGCCGCCGCCTCCGCGTCCGGGACCCTGCGCAGCACCGGCGGCGCGTCCACGAAGCGGCGCCCGCCGTCCGCCGCCGCCTCGGTGGACTTGGCCGCGAAACGCCCGCTGGTGTTGGCCCGTGCCTTCTCCGACACCCGCTCCAGGGTGCCCAGCAGATCGTGGGCGTCGGTGTGGGAGACCAGTTCCTCGTCGGCGATGGCGTTCCACGCGTCGAGCGCGGGCAGTTTCGCCAGCAGCCGCATCGTGCGGCGGTAGGAGCCGACCGTGTCGTACGCCGCCCTGTGGCAGGTGTCCTCGTCGGCGCCGGTCTCGCGGCCCGCGAGGACCAGTGAGGTGGCGAGCCGCTTGAGGTCCCACTCCCAGGGACCGTCGACCGTCTCGTCGAAATCGTTCAGGTCGATGACCAGCCCACCGCGGGCGTCGCCGTAGAGGCCGAAGTTGCCGGCGTGGGCGTCACCGCAGATCTGGGCGCGCACCCCGGTCATCGGGGTCCGGGCCAGGTCGTACGCCATGAGGCCGGCCGAGCCCCGCAGAAACGCGAACGGGGTGGCGGCCATGCGGCCCACCCTGATCGGGGTCAGCTCGGCGATACGCCCCCGGTTGGACTCCTCGACCGCGGTCGCCGCGTCCGGGCGGCCGGCGTCCTGCGCGAGGTCGGCGTGCGCGGCCCGGGGTACCCGCTGCCGCAGCGCCTTGCCCTCCGCCTTGGGGGAGTCGCCGGCGGCTCGGCGGGCGAAGCCGGGTATGTGCGGCAGCCGCGGGCTCCCCGCACCCTCACCGGTCTCGATCACGGCAACCGCCTCCCCCACACACGCACGCACGAATGACGCGAACAGTGTCCTGGCGGCCCGGACTCCGGGCAACCTTCCCCCGCCCCGCCGTCATGGCCCCCGGCCTGTAAGCATCCTCACACCCCGGAGCCGCCCCTGCCGGACCCTGCCGGACGCTGCCCGGACCTCGTCGGCCACTGTCCGGACGTCGGCCAGAGGGTTTCCGGACAACGCGAAAGCCCCCAGGTCCGAGACCTGGGGGCTTTCGACTCGTGCGCGAGGGGGGAGTTGAACCCCCACGCCCTTGCGGGCACTGGAACCTGAATCCAGCGCGTCTGCCTATTCCGCCACCCGCGCATTGGGTGTGTCCTGGGGCTCCGATCCGTTCGGTGCGGCGCCTTGCGACATGCAGAACATTAGCACGCCGGACGGGGTGGCTTCACATCCCTTACCGGCCGCCGGACCGGCACGCACCGCACCACCACCGCGACCCCACCACACACCACACCACCACCGCGCCCCCACCACGCCCCCAGCCCGGCGGCACCCCGGCGCACCCCCGCCGACACCCGCCGACACCCGCCACCGACCCTGCACATTCCGCCACCGCCCCGGCACCGTCCGCCACGTCTCGGAGCCGACCGGTTCACGTATCAACCTCGTACCGGTAGCCCCTTCTTCCCCCGCACCCGGGCAAGCTCCACAGCCAGGTGCGGGACACTGGTCTACAGCCGCCTCTACGATCCTGGGCAGAACGACGGCAGACAGCAGGCAGACAGCACGGCGGACAGCACGGCAAAGGGCCCGGCAGAGGGTCACGACAACGAGCACGGCAGGACCCGTCGACCGGCTTCGAAAGGGGGAACCGGCCGATTCACCGCCGCGTGGATACGATCAGTAAGCAGTACGAGCAAGGCGAGCAGCACAGCGGTACCAGCAGAACCAAAACAAGCAGTACCAGCAGTACCAGCAGTACCAGCAGTACCAGCAGCACCAGGCAAGGCCCCGGCACAGCAGCTACGACGGAGGAGGTGCCCCATGGGAGTCCTGAAGAAGTTCGAGCAGCGCCTTGAGGGTCTGGTCAACGGCACCTTCGCCAAGGTCTTCAAGTCCGAGGTCCAGCCCGTGGAGATCGCCGGCGCGCTCCAGCGCGAGTGCGACAACAACGCGCAGATCTGGAACCGCGACCGCACCGTCGTTCCCAACGACTTCATCGTGGAGCTCAGCGCTCCCGACCACGAGCGGCTGAGCCCCTACTCGGGCCAGCTCGGCGACGAGCTCGCCGGCATGGTCCGCGACTACGCCAAGCAGCAGCGCTACACCTTCATGGGCCCGATCAAGGTGCACCTGGAGAAGGCGGACGACCTCGACACCGGCCTCTACCGGGTGCGCAGCCGTACGCTCGCCTCCTCCAGCAGCCAGCAGGCCCCGGCCGGCCTGCCCCCCGCCGGCGGCCAGCGCCCCGGCACCCCCGGCGGCTACGGCTACCCGCCCGCCGGCGCACCCGCCGCGCCCCCCATGCCGTCCGCTCCGCCGCCCGGCGCCCCCGGGGCCCGCCCCGGCGGGTACGGCTATCCGCCCGCGGCGGGCGGCGGCCTCGCGGGCGCCCCGCAGCCCGGCGCGCGCACACGCCACTGGATCGAGATCAACGGCACCCGCCACCAGATCTCCCGCCAGACGCTCGTACTCGGCCGCTCCACCGACGCCGACGTGCGGATCGACGACCCCGGCGTGTCCCGCCGGCACTGCGAGATCCGGACCGGTTCGCCCTCGACGATCCAGGACCTCGGGTCCACGAACGGCATCGTGGTGGACGGGCAGCACACCACCCGCGCTACGCTCCGCGACGGCTCGCGGATCGTCGTGGGCAGCACCACCGTTATCTATAGGCAAGCCGAAGGGTGAAGCGGGGGCAATGTCAGAGCTGACCCTCACGGTCATGCGGCTGGGGTTCCTGGCCGTACTGTGGCTGTTCGTGATCGTGGCCGTGCAGGTCATCCGCAGCGACCTGTTCGGTACGCGCGTCACCCAGCGCGGCGCGCGCCGGGAGGCGGGTCGCGCGCAGCAGGCGCAGCGGCAGGCGCCGCCCCAGCAGCGCCAGCAGCCGGCGGCCGGCGGACGCCAGCGCCGCAACGCCCCGTCCAAGCTCGTCGTGACCGAGGGCACCCTGACCGGCACCACCGTCGCGCTCCAGGGCCAGACCATCACCCTGGGCCGGGCGCACGACAGCACCATCGTGCTGGACGACGACTACGCCTCCAGCCGCCATGCCAGGATCTACCCGGACCGTGACGGCAACTGGATCGTCGAGGACCTGGGCTCCACCAACGGCACGTACCTCGACCGAACGCGGCTGACGACCCCCACACCGATTCCGCTGGGCGCGCCGATCCGCATCGGCAAGACCGTCATCGAGCTGCGGAAGTAGTGCTGCATCATGAATGAGCGCGAGCGGAGCGAGCACGCCGCGGCGGCCGGCACCCCGGGCCCCGGCGTGTTCCCGACCGGAGGGTGGGCAGTGTGGCTCGACACGACCGGCTGTACCCGGGGCCGACGGGCGAGGTGGGCATGAGTCTGTCACTGCGCTTCGCCGCCGGATCGCACAAGGGCATGATCCGGGAGGGCAACGAGGACTCCGGTTACGCCGGTCCGCGCCTGCTCGCCATCGCCGACGGCATGGGCGGCGCGGCCGCCGGTGAGGTGGCCTCCTCGGAGGCGATCTCCACGATCGTCGCGCTCGACGAGGACGTGCCCGGCTCCGACGTCCTCACCTCCCTCGGTACCGCCGTCCAGCGCGCCAACGACCAGCTGCGCCACATGGTCGAGGAGGACCCGCAGCTGGAGGGCATGGGAACCACCCTGACCGCGCTGCTGTGGACCGGCCAGCGCCTCGGCCTGGTCCATGTCGGCGACTCCCGCGCCTATCTGCTGCGTGACGGCGTCCTCACCCAGATCACCCAGGACCACACCTGGGTGCAGCGCCTGGTCGACGAGGGCCGCATCACCGAGGAAGAGGCCACCACCCACCCCCAACGGTCCCTGCTGATGCGGGCGTTGGGCAGCGGCGAGCATGTGGACCCCGATCTCTCGATCCGCGAGGTCCGGGCCGGCGACCGCTACCTCATCTGCTCCGACGGTCTGTCCGGCGTGGTGTCCCACCAGACCCTGGAGGACACCCTCGCCAGCTACCAGGGCCCCCAGGAGACCGTCCAGGAGCTCATCCAGCTGGCGCTGCGCGGCGGCGGACCCGACAACATCACCGTGATCGTCGCGGACGTCCTCGACCTGGACACCGGCGACACCCTGGCCGGTCAGCTGTCCGACACCCCCGTGGTGGTCGGCGCGGTCGCCGAGACCCAGCACCAGGCGCACGACAACGGCATCATGCAGACCCCGGCCGGCCGGGCGGCGTCGCTGGGGCGCCACCGGCAGGGCGGCGGCGAGTTCGGCCCGCCCGGCTCGGGCAGCGACATCACCGGCTTCATCCCGACCGACGGCCTCGCCGACTACACCGGGGACGACCTCACCAAGCCCCGCAAGGGCCGCAAGTGGCTGAAGGTCTCCCTGTACACCACCCTCGCGCTCGCCGTCGTCGCCGGCGGCCTCTACGGCGGGTGGCGCTGGACACAGACCCAGTACTACGTCGGCACCAACGGCGAGCACGTCGCGCTGTACCGCGGCATCAGCCAGGACCTGGCCTGGGTGTCGCTGTCGAACGTGGAGAAGGACTACCCAGCCATCGAACTCAAGTACCTGCCGTCCTACCAGCAGAAGCAGGTGCAGGCCACGATCACCGAGGACAGCCGGTCCAGCGCCCAGAAGAAGATCGACGAACTCTCCGTGCTGGCGTCCGCGTGCAAGAAGCAGGCCGACATCGCCTCGGGAACCACTCCCGCCGCACCTCCGTCCAATGCTTCACCGAGCCCGAATCCGTCGGGCTCGGCGTCCACGTCCGAGCCGACCCCCTCGTCGTCCCCGTCCCCGTCCGCGACCGCCACTCCCAGCCCCGGCCCCACCCTGTCGGAGGAAGAGAAAGAGGTCGTCTCGCAGTGCGGTAAGCAGTAGCGAGCCGTGAGAGGCCCCGTCACACGATGAGCAGTCCGAACACAACGCACACGCCGACGCACCACACCTCGACGATCGGCGCGATCGGAGCGCCGAGCCGGCGCAACACCGAGCTCGCGCTGCTGGTCTTCGCCGTCGTCATCCCGGTCTTCGCCTACGCCAACGTGGGGCTGGCCATCGACGAGGAGGTGCCGTCCGGCCTGCTGAGCTACGGCCTGGGCCTCGGCCTGCTGGCCGGCGTCGCCCACCTCGTGGTCCGCAAGTTCGCCCCGTACGCGGATCCGCTGCTGCTGCCGCTGGCCACGCTGCTCAACGGGCTCGGGCTGGTCGCCATCTGGCGGCTCGACCAGTCCAAGCTGCTGCAGAGCATCGAGCAGGCGGGTACGGCCGCGCCGCGGCAGCTGATGTACACGGCGCTGGGCATCGCCCTGTTCATCGTGGTGCTGATCTTCCTCAAGGACCACCGGGTCCTGCAGCGCTACACCTACATCTCCATGGTCGGCGCGCTGGTCCTGCTGCTGCTGCCACTCGTGCCCGGCCTCGGCCAGGACATCTTCGGCGCCAAGATCTGGATCTCGGTGGCCGGCTTCTCCATCCAGCCCGGTGAGTTCGCCAAGATCGTGCTCGCGATCTTCTTCGCCGGCTATCTGATGGTCAAGCGGGACGCGCTCGCCCTGGCCAGCCGCCGCTTCCTCGGGCTCTACCTGCCCCGAGGCCGCGACCTCGGACCGATCATCGTCGTCTGGGGCATCTCGATCCTGATCCTGGTCTTCGAGACCGACCTCGGAACCTCACTGCTCTTCTTCGGCATGTTCGTGATCATGCTGTACGTCGCCACCGAGCGGACCAGCTGGATCGTCTTCGGTCTGCTGATGTCCGCGGCCGGCGCGGTCGGCGTCGCGAGCTTCGAGTCGCACATCCAGACCCGTGTGGACGCCTGGCTCAACCCGATGCACGAGTACGAGCTCAGCCGGGCCGGCGCCCCCGGCGTCCACTCCGAGCAGGCCATGCAGGCCCTGTGGGCGTTCGGCTCCGGCGGCACCCTCGGCACCGGCTGGGGCCAGGGCCACTCCGAGCTGATCCGCTTCGCCGCCAACTCCGACTTCATCCTCGCCACCTTCGGCGAGGAGATCGGCCTGGCCGGGCTGATGGCGCTGCTGCTGCTCTACGGCCTGATCGTCGAGCGCGGCATCCGCACCGCCCTGGCCGCCCGCGACCCGTTCGGCAAGCTCCTCGCCGTCGGCCTGTCCGGCGCCTTCGCGCTGCAGGTCTTCGTGGTCGCCGGCGGTGTGATGGGGCTCATCCCGCTGACCGGTATGACGATGCCGTTCCTGGCGTACGGCGGTTCCTCCGTGATCGCCAACTGGGCGCTCATCGGCATCCTCATCCGGATCAGCGACACCGCGCGCCGCCCGGCCCCCGCCCCCGCCAGCAACCCCGACGCCGAGATGACCCAGGTGGTCCGCCCGTCATGAACAAACCCCTGCGCCGGATCGCGATCTTCTGCGGCCTCCTCGTCCTCGCCCTGCTCGTCCGCACCAACTACCTGCAGTACGTCAAGGCGGACGAGCTGGCGAGCCAGACCGAGAACCGCCGCGTCAACATCGCCCGCTACGCCACCCCGCGCGGCGACATCATCGTCGACGGCAAGGCCATCACCGGCTCCGTCGAGATGAGCAGCGGCGACTACAAGTACAAGCGCACCTGGAAGGACGGCCCCATGTGGGCGCCCGTCACCGGCTACTCCTCGCAGGCGTTCGGCGCCAACCAGCTGGAGAAGCTGGAGGACGGCATCCTCACCGGCAACGACGACCGGCTGTTCTTCCGCAACACCCTCGACATGCTCACCGGCAAGGCGCAGAAGGGCGGCAGCGTCGTCACCACCCTCAACGCCGCCGCGCAGAAGGCCGCGTACGAGGGTCTCGGCGACAAGAAGGGCGCGGTCGCCGCGATCGACCCGGCCACCGGCAAGATCCTGGCCCTGGTCTCGACGCCGTCGTACGACCCGTCGAAGTTCGCCGGCTACTCCGACGAGGACGCCAAGGCGTGGAACGCGGTCCAGAAGAAGAACAACCCCGACGACCCGATGCTCAACCGGGCGCTGCGCGAGACCTACCCGCCGGGCTCCACCTTCAAGATCGTCACGGCTGCCGCCGCGCTGGAGAACGGCATCGTCTCCGGCATCGACGACCCCACGGACACCCCGGACCCGTACCGGCTTCCGCAGTCCACCAAGGACCTCACCAACGAGCACGGCAAGTGTGAGAACGCCACGCTGCGGGAGGCACTGCGGGTCTCCTGCAACACCGTCTTCGGCAAGCTCGCCGACCAGGTCGGCAACGAGAAGATGATCGAGCAGGCGGAGAAGTTCGGCTTCGGCAACAAGGAGCTGGACACCCCCGTGCGCGCCGCCGAGAGCGTCTACCCCGAGGACAACCGGCCGCAGAACGCCCTCGACGGCATCGGCCAGGGCTCCAACCGGGCCACCCCGCTGCAGATGGCCATGGTCGCCGCGGCCGTCGCCAACGACGGCAAGCTGATGCGCCCGTACATGGTCGACCAGCTGCGCGCCTCCAACCTGGACGTGATCACGACCACCGATCCCGAGGAGCTCTCGCAGCCCATGTCCTCGGAGACCGCGCAGAAGCTTCAGGCCATGATGGAGACGGTCGTGGAGACCGGTACCGGAACCAACGCGGCCATCGACGGCGTCAAGGTCGGCGGCAAGACCGGTACCGCCCAGCACGGCCTCAACAACAGCGAGAAGCCGTACGCCTGGTTCGTCTCGTACGCCAAGCTGTCCGACGGCAGCTCCCCGGTGGCCGTCGCGGTGATCGTCGAGGACGGCGCCGCCAACCGCGGCGACATCTCCGGCGGCGGTCTGGCCGCCCCGATCGCGAAGGCCGTCATGAAGGCGGTCATCGGCAACAACAAGTGACCCTGCCCACAGCGCCCGCACATCCGTGCACGTTGGGATACCGGTCCCGTATCGGGTGACGGGCTCGGCCAGGTCACACAGAGCGAGCCGGGTACGGTATGCCCGGACGGCACACCGACGTATCCACAAGGGTGGGCTCGGGACCGACGGAGAGGGCTGGTAGGTAGCTATGGAAGAGCCGCGTCGCCTCGGCGGCCGGTACGAGCTGGGCCAGGTGCTCGGCCGTGGTGGCATGGCGGAGGTCTACCTCGCGCATGACACCCGCCTGGGCCGCACCGTGGCGGTGAAGACGCTGCGCGCGGACCTCGCGCGTGACCCTTCCTTCCAGGCCCGGTTCCGCCGGGAGGCCCAGTCGGCCGCCTCGCTCAACCACCCCGCGATCGTCGCGGTCTACGACACGGGCGAGGACTACATCGACGGGGTCTCGATCCCGTACATCGTCATGGAGTACGTCGACGGCTCCACCCTGCGTGAGCTTCTCCACAGCGGCCGCAAGCTGCTGCCGGAGCGCGCGATGGAGATGACCATCGGCATCCTGCAGGGCCTGGAGTACGCCCACCGCAACGGCATCGTGCACCGCGACATCAAGCCGGCGAACGTGATGCTCACGCGCAACGGCCAGGTCAAGGTGATGGACTTCGGCATCGCCCGGGCCATGGGCGACGCCGGCATGACCATGACCCAGACCGCGGCCGTCATCGGCACCGCCCAGTACCTCTCCCCGGAGCAGGCCAAGGGCGAGCAGGTCGACGCCCGGTCGGACCTCTACTCCACCGGCTGTCTGCTGTACGAGCTGCTGACCGTCCGCCCGCCGTTCGTCGGCGACTCCCCGGTCGCGGTCGCCTACCAGCACGTACGGGAGGAGCCGCAGGCGCCGAGCGTGTTCGACCCGGAGATCACTCCGGAGATGGACGCGATCGTGCTCCGCGCCCTGGTCAAGGACCCGAACTACCGCTACCAGTCCGCCGACGAGATGCGCGCCGACATCGAGGCCTGCCTCGACGGCCAGCCGGTCGCGGCCACGGCGGCGATGGGCTCGGTCGGCTACGGCGGCTACCCCGACGACCAGCCCACGACGGCCCTGCGCGCGGACGCCAACGCCGCGGCGACCACCATGCTGCCCCCGATGAACCCGGACGACGGCGGCTACGGCTACGACGACCGGCCGGACCGGCGGCGCCAGCCCCAGCGCAAGAACCACACCTCGACCATCCTGCTCGTCGTCGCCGCGGTGATAGTCCTGGTCGGCGCCATCCTGATCGGCAAGTACACGTTCAGCGGCGGCGCGGGCAGCGAGAAGGTCACCGTGCCCAACTTCGTCGACCAGACGAAGACCCAGGCGCAGCAGATGGCCACCAACGCCGACCTGCAACTGAAGATAGAAGAGAAGGAGTGCGAGAACACCGAGACCGGCAAGGTGTGCTCGCAGAACCCGACGGCCGGCACCAGCGTGAACAAGAACGAGACGATCAGCCTGGTCGTGTCGACGGGCGCGCCCAAGGTGCCGGTGCCGGACGTGGAGGGCCTGAGCTTCGAGAAGGCCAAGTCTCAGCTGGAGGAGAAGGGCTTCACCGTCGAGAAGAAGACGAAGGAGTCCGACCAGAACCCGGGTGTCGTCCTCAGCCAGGACCCGAAGCGTGACACCGAGCGGGAGAAGGGCTCGACGGTCACCCTGACGGTGTCGAAGGAGCCGGCCAAGTCCACGGTCCCGGACGTCCTCAACCGCTCCTGCGAGGACGCCAAGAACCAGATGCGGGCCAGCGACCTGGAGGGCGTCTGCGTCGACGTCGAGGTGACCGACCCGAACCAGGACGGCAAGGTCATCGAGACCTCCCCGGGCAGCGGCCAGGAGGTCAAGAAGGGCTCCCAGGTCCAGATGAAGGTGGGCAAGCTCAAGCAGCAGGAGCAGGTCCAGGTCCCGCAGCTGCAGAACCAGCGCCTCAAGGACGCCAGGAAGGCGCTGCAGGACCTCGGGCTCAACGTCGCGATCCAGGGCGTGGACGACGACAACGCCACCGTCTTCAGCTCGAACCCGCCCCCGGGCAGCACGCTGAACAAGGGCGACACCGTCACCCTGTTCACGTTCGGCGGCGGCGGAGGCGGCGGCGGAGGCGGCGGCAACAACGACGGCGGAGGCGGCCTCTTCGGCTAGCCACCACCCCGGCACCGGCAAAGAGCCCCGGCACCCTGGAACGGGTGCCGGGGCTCTTACCGTGCGGGCGCCGGGTCACCGCAGCTCCTTGGGCGGAGTCCGCTCGCTGTCGACCTTCTCCGTGCGGACCAGTTCGCCCCACACCACGTACCGGTAGCGGCTGGTGTAGACGGGGGTGCAGGTGGTCAGCGTGATGTAGTGGCCGGGCTTGGTACGCCCGGACTCCTCGGGGACCGGCGCGAGGACCTTGACGTTGTACTTCGAGGTCTCCGGGAGGATCGCGTACACCTTGTACACGTACCAGGTGTCCTTCGTCTCGAAGACGATCGGGTCGCCCTTCTCCAGCTTGTGGATGTCGTGGAACTTCGCGCCGTGCCCGTCGCGGTGCGCGGCGAGGCTGAAGTTGCCGTTCTTGCCGGAGGTGGGGAGCGTGGCCCGCACGGGGTCGGTGTAGTAGCCGGCGACACCGTCGTTGAGCACCTTCGAGGAGGTGCCCTTCTCGACGAGCACCTCGTCGCCGCCCATCGCGGGCACGTGCAGGAAGCCGATGCCGTTCTTGGTGTCCAGCGCGCCGGGACCGCCTCCGCCCTCCTCGCCCCGCTCCCAGCTGTCGCGCACCTTGTGCGCCTGCGCGTCGGCGTGCCGGTCGGCGATCACGTTGGTCCACCACAGCGAGTAGACGACGAACAGGCCGAGCACCAGCCCGGCCGTGATCAACAACTCGCCCAGGAAACTGACGGCCAGTGCGATCCGGCCGGGACGGCGGCGTCCCGCGGATGTGGAAGGTGAGGTTTCGGTGCCCTCTGCGGTCGCTGCCACTGTTCCTCTTAGCCCTGTAGCCCTAACTGACGAGTGCGTCCGGCTTGCCCTTGCTGCGCGGCCGTTCCTCGACCATCTTGCCCCAGACGATCAAGCGGTACTTGCTGGTGAACTCCGGCGTGCACGTCGTCAGGGTGATGTACCGGCCGGGCGCGGTGAAGCCGGAGCCCTCGGGCACGGCGTCGAGGACGCTGACGTTGCTCGGCGGGGTGCTCGGCAGCATCGAGGCCACCTTGTAGACGTAGTAGTCGTCCTGGGTCTCGACGACGATGTCGTCGCCCGCCGACAGGCGGTTGATGTAGCGGAAGGGCTCTCCGTGGGTGTTGCGGTGGCCCGCGAGTCCGAAGTTGCCCGTCTTCGCGTCGGGCATGGCGGTCTTGAGGGGGTCCTCGCCGTAGTGGCCGACCATGCCCTTGTCGAGCACCTTCTTGTTGCTGATGCCCTCCGCGATGGGCACGACCACGTCCAGCTTCGGGATGTGCAGGATGGCGAAACCCTGGCCGGGCTCGAAGGACCCGGGGTTGCGCTTGCCGCTGGCCCAGTCGTCCTGGAGGTCGCCGGCCGCCTTGTCGGCCTGGGCGTGGGCCCGGACGTTGGTCCACCACAGCTGGTAGGTGACGAACAGCAGCATCAGCACGCCGGTGGTGATGAACACCTCGCCGATCGCCCGGCTGGCGAGCACCGCCGGGCTGGGCTTGCGGGCCCGTGCCTGCCGACGGGCCTCCACCCGGGTGAGGGGCCTGCCCGCGTCGGCCGGCGCGTCCGACGCGGCCGATGACGGGGTTCGCGGCTCGGCGGCTGTCCCCTGACGCCCGTGACGCCGCTTGGCGGCCTTTCTACGGGCCGCACGCCCTCCGGTCGGGGTTCCGGGGACGGACGGGGCTGCCGGGCCCGCAGAGGCGGATATGGGCTCGCCGTCGTAGGACGGCTTCGGCAGGTCCGCGATCCGCAGCGCCATCGTCTCCTCGTCGGAGGGGACGCCCGCGGCACCGCCGAACGGGCCGGGGCCCGGGGCGGAGTCCGGACCGGCGCCGGGCGGCCCGGCGGTGGTTCCGTACGCCGGATCGCCGAAGGACTCGTACGCCTGGGTGCCGTACGAGTCCTCGCGCTCCGGGCGCAGCGCGGTCACGCCGATGTCCTGCCCACCACCGGGGCGAGCCCGGCCGACCTCGCCACCGCGTCCTGGTCCCCGCACTCCACGAGCCAGTTGGCCAGCATCCGGTGCCCGTGCTCGGTGAGCACCGACTCGGGGTGGAACTGCACGCCCTCGACGGGCAGTTCCCGGTGGCGCAGGCCCATGACGATGCCGTCCTGGGTACGCGCGGTGACCTCCAGCTCGGCCGGCACGGTGGCGGGCTCGGCGGCCAGCGAGTGGTAGCGGGTCGCGGTGAACGGCGAGGGAAGACCGGCGAAGACGCCCCTGCCCGCGTGCTCCACCAGCGAGGTCTTGCCGTGCAGCAGCTCCGGCGCGCGGTCCACCACACCGCCGTAGGCCACCTGCATCGACTGCATGCCGAGGCAGACGCCGAAGACGGGGACACCGGTGGCGGCGCAGTGCCGGACCATGTCCACGCAGACGCCTGCCTCCTGAGGGGTGCCGGGGCCGGGGGACAGCAGGACGCCGTCGAAGCCGTCCTGGGCGTGGGCCGTGGCGACCTCGTCGTTGCGCAGGACCTCGCACTCGGCGCCCAGCTGGTACAGGTACTGGACCAGGTTGAAGACGAAGCTGTCGTAGTTGTCGACGACGAGAATGCGCGCGCTCACTGGTTGTCCACCGTCACATCGTTGAAGGGAAGCAGCGGTTCGGCCCACGGGAAGACGTACTGGAAGAGGACGTAGACCACGGCCAGGACCAGCACGATCGAGATCAGCGCCCTGAGCCACGCGTTTCCCGGCAGATGCCGCCAGATCCAGCCGTACATGCCGTCCCTTCCGTCGCACCACGGCACCAGACTCTCGCCGTACCGCACCAGACTAACGGCGCAGGGCCGCCGGTCTGCCTGCCTCCACCGGCCGGGTGGCGTCCAGGTGCGCCCAGACGATCAGCCGGTGGCTGTGGCCCCACTCCGGGTCGCAGGTGGTGAGGGTCAGGTACCGGCCCGCCCGTGTGTACCCCGACTTACGGGGGACAGGGTCGATCACCTCAATGTCGGTGGGAAGCGTTTTGTAGGGCCCTTTGTCGATCCGATACGTGAACCAGGTGGTTCCGTCGGTCAGCACCACCGCGTCGCCGGGCCGCAGCTTCGGGAAGTCCTTGAAGGGGTCGCCGTACGTCCGCCGGTGGCCCGCGACCGAGAAGTTGCCCGGCCCGCCGAGGCGTGCGGTGCCCGTGTAGTGGCCGAGGCCTTTCTTCAGGGTGCCGGTGTCCGTTCCCTCCAGGACGGGTTTGTTCCACGTGAAACCGAGGCGCGGGATGTACATGACCGCGAAGGGTTCGCCGGTCCGGTACGGCTGCACGGCCGGCGCGGGCCGGGCCGCGGCGCCGCCCGGCGCTCCGGCCGCCTCGCGCGCCCACCGCTCCTGCAACCGGTCGACCTGCTCGTCCATGACGCGGTCGGCCCGCACGCCGGTCCAGAACAGCACGTGGACCACGAAGAGGACGATGACGGTGCCGACGGTGATGCAGAGTTCGCTGAGGGTCCTGACGATCACGCGCACCGGCGGCTCCTGCGGCTCCTTCCGGCTCCCGTGGGAAACCGGCCGACCTACTGCTCCACGGGCTCGGCGTACTGCAGGTCCACTGTGCCCGAGTAGCCCGGCAGAGTCACCGTGCCGTCCTCGGTGACTTTCCAGCCGAGGCCGTAGACATTGACGTAGACCATGTAGTTCTGGATCGCGCGCGAGTCGGCGAGGGCCTTGCGCAGCCTGTCGGTGTCCCCGACCGCCTGGATCTTGTACGGCGGCGAGTAGACCCGGCCCTGGAGGATCAGGGTGTTGCCCACGCAGCGCACCGCGCTGGTGGAGATCAGCCGCTGGTCCATGACCTTGATCCCCTCGGCGCCGCCCTGCCAGAGGGCGTTCACCACGGCCTGCAGGTCCTGCTGGTGGATGACCAGGTAGTCGGGTTGCGGCTCGGGATAGCCGGGGAGCTTGGCGGTGGCGTTCGGCGGGGCGTCGTCGAGCGTGACGGTGATCGCCTCGCCCTTGACCGGGCGGGTGCCGGCCTGGTTCTCCAGCGCGGCCTGCCGGTCGATGTCGGCCTGGCTGCGGCCGGTGTCGGCATCGGCCAGCGCCTCGACGTCGCCCCGCAGGGCCGCGTTGGACTCCTCCAGCTCACCGTTCTCGCGGCTGCGCTCGTGGATCAGGTCGGACAGCCTCAGCAGGGAGGCGTCGGTGCGGATGTCGGTGCCCTTGGCCGTGTTGAAGCTGGTGAAGAAAATGAGCCCGGCGAGAGCGAAGACCGCGACCGTGAGGATGCGGACCGGACGGACACGAGGCCTGCGGCCGGGAGCGGAACCCGTTGAACCCGTCCCGGGGGAGTCGGCAGAATTGCTCAACGTACCCTTATCTCCTTCGGCGCCGTAGAAGCACTACGCTAACGGACGCCCGGGGGAGCCCTCAGCGTCCCCTTGTCAGCAGGAGAGACCCTCGTGCCTAAGTCACGTATCCGCAAGAAGGCCGACTACACGCCGCCGCCGGCGAAGCAGGCGGCCGCCATCAAGCTCACCAACCGCGCCTGGGTGGCGCCGGTGATGCTGGCCATGTTCCTGATCGGCCTGGCCTGGATCGTGGTCTTCTACGTGACCGACGGATCCCTGCCGATCGACAAGCTGGACAACTGGAACATCGTGGTGGGATTCGGCTTCATCGCCGCCGGATTCGCCGTCTCCACACAGTGGAAGTAGCAGGCCCGGGCCCAGTTCTGCCCAGGGCTCTGCCCTGAGTTATCCACAGCGGTTTTCCACATGGGGAAAAGAAAGACGATCTGTGGATAACTCCTCGGAGGTTGACGCCGGTGTGACCGAACTACTGGTGAACGGAAACCTTCGAAAGCACGTTCGCCCCCTGCCTGACCTGCGGAAACGTAGGTCGGTGACAGGGGGCGCTGCTGTTCACGCACCTTGTGCACAAGATCCGCCACGCGCTGTGGACAACGACCTGCTCAGGTGAGCTGTGCAGTCCTCAGGATGGTGATCACCACGACCGCGGCCAGCACCAGGGCACACGTTCCGAACTGGACCAGCGCTCTGCGCTCCCGGGGGGCGTGGACCATCGCGTAGCCGATGACCACACCGGCCACCAGCCCGCCGATGTGGGCCTGCCAGGCGATGCCGCTCCAGCTGAAGGTGAACACCAGGTTGATCACGAGCAGGGCGATGACCGGCCGCATGTCGTACCGCAGCCGGCGCATCAGCACGGCGGTTGCCCCGAACAGTCCGAAGATGGCGCCGGACGCCCCGAGCGTGCCGGTGTTCGGGTCCTCCAGTAGATAGGTGAGCGCACTGCCCGCCAGGCCGGAGGTCAGATAGAGCGCCAGATAGCGGGCGCGGCCCAGGGCCGCCTCCAGGGGACCGCCCAGCCACCACAGGCTCAGCATGTTGAAGCCGATGTGCCAGATCGCCTCGTGCGCGAACATCGAGGTGAAGAGCAGGTACCACTGCCCCTCGGCGATGCCCTCGGTCGGGGTGAAGGGCGCGGGCGGCCACTGGCCGACCTGGACGAGCCGGTCGAGGAACGAGGTGTCGGCCCGCCCCGCGAAGAACACCGCGAGGTTGATCCCGATGAGGATCTTGGTGACCAGACGCGGGTCGGCCGCGACCGTGCCGCCCGCGAGGGTGCGCGGCTGGTTGGCCGCCGGCGCGTGCCCCGTGCCCGATCCGCCACGCACGCACTCGGGGCACTGGAACCCCACCGACGCGCTGACCATGCACTCGGGACAGATCGGCCGCTCGCAGCGGGTGCAGCGCACGCCGGTCTCGCGGTCGGGATGGCGGTAGCAGCCCGGCAGACCGCTCTGCTCGTCCGGCCGGCTGCCTGGCGCCTGTTCCATGAACTCCCCTAGATCCTGTGGGCGGGGCGACGGTACCCGCGGGCAGTACTTTGCCCCGCTCATCTCTACGGACGAGCGGGGCAATAGGTTCCCGGCGCCTGACCGGGACGGCGGTTCAGCGCTTCTCGACGACGACCGTCTCGATCCGGACGTCCTGCACCGGACGGTCGGTGCGCGGGTTGGTCTGCGTGGCGGCGATCGAGTCGACGACCTTCTGGCTCGCCGCGTCGGTGACCTCACCGAAGATGGTGTGCTTGCGGGTCAGCCAGGCCGTCGGGGAGACCGTGATGAAGAACTGCGAGCCGTTGGTGCCCGGACCGGCGTTGGCCATGGCCAGCAGGTAGGGCTTGTCGAACCGCAGGTCGGGGTGGAACTCGTCCTTGAACTGGTAGCCGGGGCCGCCGGTGCCGTTGCCCAGCGGGTCACCGCCCTGGATCATGAACCCGCTGATCACCCGGTGGAAGACCGTGCCGTCGTAGAGCTTGGCCGTGGACTTCTCGCCGGTGGCGGGGTTGGTCCACTCACGCGCGCCCGTGGCGAGCTCGACGAAGTTCCGCACCGTCTCGGGGGCGTGGTCCGGGAAGAGCCGGACCTCGATGTCGCCGTGGTTGGTCTTCAGGGTGGCGTACAGCTGCTCAGCCACGATGTGCCTTCCGTTGTCTTCCTGTGACTCCCCGATCCTCGCACGCCCCGGCCCGTACGTCGCCCGGCGGCCCGAACCGGCCGCCGAACCGGCGGTATCCCTCGCGAAAAAGCGCCGGAGTGGTCGACGACAGGGGCAGATAGCACCGATCCGTGGCATGGTCGGACAAGGTCCTGTTGTCCCGTAATCATCCGTCGGGCACCCGTATGCCCGACCCCGCATGCCGTTCGGTGCCCGGACAGGCATGATCCGCAAAAGGGTGGAAAGTCGAATTACCGTACGCCACCGAGGAGGAGGATCCCGTGACCCGCATCGACAGCGTGCGCGCCGCCACCGGATCGGCGAAGGACAGCGTGCTGCACGCCGCGGAAGTGGTGGCGCCCTACGCCGACACGGCCAAGGAGAGGGCCGCGCTCTACGCGCAAGAGGCCCGGGTACGGCTCGCGCCCAAGGTGACGCAGGCCGCCGGACAGGCCCGCGTCCAGTACGACGCCCATGTCGCGCCGCGCCTCGAACAGGCGCGAGCGCATGTGCCGCCGAAGGTGGACGCCGCCGCGCACGAGGCGGCGCTGCGCACGAGGCTGGCCGCTCGGCAGGCCGCCGAATACTCCCGTCAGGCAGCCGACTACTCCCGGCCGAGGATCGAGCAGGCGATGGCCGTGGCCGGGCCGATGAAGGACGAGGCCGCCGCACGCAGCGCGGCCGCGCTGGCGGCGCTGCGCGGCCAGGTGACGGCCAAGGAGATCGCGAAGCTGGCACGCAGGCAGCGGCGGCGGGCGAAGGCGGGCCGGGCCGTGAAGACGCTGACCGTGCTGGGTGTCGTGGCCGGGGGCGCGTTCGCCGTATGGAAGTGGTGGGACAAGCAGGCCAACCCGGACTGGCTGGTCGAGCCGCCGGCCGCCACCGAGGTACCGCCGTCGGGCGGGCTGACCTCGGTGGACGGCAGCGCGGACCCGGCCTCGCTGGACCCGGAGGTGCAGGCGAAGCAGGCCGAGGAGGACGCCTCGAACCGCGACGACTACACCTGAGCCGACCGGCTGTCTGTCCCCCGTCGGGCGGTCCTGTCTCACGGTTTCACGTGAAACAGGACCGCCCGACGTCTGTGTGCGCGCCCCCACGACGTGGCACCGAACTTGGTTGGTCCGCAGGGAAGTTGCGGGCACCGGTGTGCGAAGCTGTTGCCCAGTCGCCAGAAGGAGCGCAGCGTGACACAGGACGGCTTCCGCGCCGAGGAGATAGACACCAGCAGGCCGCACCCCGCGCGGATCTACGACTATCTGCTGGGCGGCAAGGACAACTACGAGGTGGACCAGCGGGCCGGAGACGCGCTCGCCGCCACCGCGCCCGAGGTGTTCATCTCGGTCCGGGCCAACCGCGACTTCATGCGGCGCGCGGTCCAGCACGTGGTGCGCAGCGGTGTCCGCCAGATCCTCGACATCGGCACCGGCCTGCCCACCTCGCCGAACGTGCACGA
This sequence comes from Streptomyces sp. bgisy159, assembly GCF_965341775.1. GTDB lineage: Bacteria > Actinomycetota > Actinomycetes > Streptomycetales > Streptomycetaceae > Streptomyces. Next base: position 149,025 of record NZ_CBDQZH010000001.1, read on the forward strand.
GGTCGCCGCGCAGACGGCGCCGGGCGTGAGCGTCGCCTACGTGGACAACGACCCGATCGTGAAGACCCACGCCGACGCGCTGCTCAGCCGGACCGGCACGACCAGCATCGTGCTCGCCGACCTCCGGGACCCGCGCTCCGTTCTGGAGCACCCCGACATCCGCCGGATCATCGACTTCGACCAGCCGGTGGCGGTGCTGCTGGTGGCCATCCTGCACTTCGTCACCGACGCGGAGAAGCCCGGTGAGATCGTCGCCACCCTGCGCGACGCCCTCCCGCCCGGCAGCTTCCTCGTCCTCTCCCACGCCACCGGCGACTTCGCCGACCGCCGCGACGCCCAGGCGATCTACAACAACGCCACCGCCACGATGAACCTCCGCACCCACACGGAGATCACCGACTTCTTCACCGGCTTCGACCTCCTCCCCCCGGGCCTCACCCAGGTCCCCTTCTGGAACCCGGACAGCCCACCGCCTCCGGAGGCCAGGACGATCGGGTTCTACGGCGGAGTGGGACGCAAGAACGGCTGACGGGGCCGACCGGCCGGCGGGAGGCGCAGCCTACGGTTCACGACGGCCGCAGAGTCACCGGCTCCAGCGGGGACAGTAAGGCAGCGAGGTGGCCGACTTCAGCTGCCCGCACCCCTCGCAGGCGCCGACCGCGTCGCAGGGGGACCCGGACACGGCCGCACGTGGCTCCGGGGGAGCCGGGGCAGGGAGCTGCCGAACCGGGGCCGGCGCCACCGCGCGGTGGGCGCAGGCGACCAGAACAGCCGCGTAGGCCGAGAAGAAGGTGAACCCGGTGACGAAGAGGCGCATCTCGTCCTTGACCGCTTCCCCGTAGACCTCACGCGTCACCTGACGGGAGTCACCCTGGTTGTCCAGGTAGTAGACGCCGACTTCCTTCGTCGGCTGGCCGCCGGACGGAAGACCCCCCACGGCCAGGCACGCGACGGCGCCGCCGAAGAGGACCCCGGCCGCGGCGACGAGGCGGCGAGGAGCCAGGCGGAGCAGCTCGACCGGACCGCTGTCCCGCGCGGCTGGCAGGGCACGCAGCACGGCTGCGCCGAACAGCGCGAAGGTCAGGCCGATGACCACGAAGGTCGTGGCCCGCGGCAGGAGCGGGCCGCCGGGCAGGAGCGTCAGCCCGACGATGAGCGTGCTCAGCGCGGCGAGCAGCAGCGCCAGTGCGATATGCACCTTGTACATGGCGTCCACGCGCTCCTCCTGATCCCGGACGCTGATCCCGGACTCGGTGCGAGTATCGCCTCAGACCTCGCGCGGGCTCCATGTCCGATCACGGAAAGGAACACGCGCGCAAGGGGTGGTGATTCGGCACCGACTGCGGTGTTCCGGCGCCTGACGCCGGGTTCCGGCATCCACTGCGGGGCTCCGGCTCCTGCCGCCGGGGTCCGGCACCTGGGAGCGCGCTCTCGCTGGCGGTGGGATCCGGGCCGGTGGTGCTAGCCGGCCGCCCTTCGCACCAGCTCCGCGATGCGCGCCTCGGCGGCCGGGGTCAGTTCCGTCAGGGCGAAGGCGGTCGGCCACATGGTGCCCTCGTCCAGACGGGCCGCGTCGTTGAAGCCCAGGGTCGCGTACCGGGCGTTGAACTTCTGGGCGCTCTGGAAGAAGCAGACGACCTTGCCGTCCCTGGCGTAGGCGGGCATGCCGTACCAGAGCTTCGGCGCGAGTTCCGGGGCGTTCTCCTTGATCAGGGCGTGGATCCGTTCGGCCATGGCCCGGTCCGCCTCCCGCATCTCGGCGATCTTGGCCACCACGGCGGCCTCGTCCGCCGCCGCCTTCTCCTCCCGCGTGCCGCGCCGCTTGGCGGACGCCTTCAGCTCCTGTGCGTGCTCCTTCATCGCCGCGCGCTCCTCGGCGCTGAAGCCCTGCGACGACGCGCTCGTCCTGCCGGTCATGGGGTCGGGTCCCTCCGTCCGGTGTCTGCGGTGGTCTTCTCATCCTGGGGGCGCCTGCCGTGCGTCGCCCGTCAGGGCGGGGGGTGCGGGGCTCAGCCCCAGGCGCCGGCGATCTGGCGGGTGGTGGCGTTGAGGCGGTTGAAGAGGTTGGTGACGCCGATCATCAGGACCAGGGCGGCGAGCTGCTTCTCGTCGAAGTAGGTGGCGGCCGCGTCCCACGTCTCGTCGTCGACCGCGTCGGGGCGGTCGGCGAGACGCGTGGCGGCCTCGGCGAGCGCGAGGGCCGCGCGCTCCTCCTCGCTGAAGTACGGAGCCTCGCGCCAGGCGGCGACCGTGGCCAGCCGCTCGTCGGACACCCCGGCCTTGCGGGCGGTCTTGGCACCGCCGTCGACACAGGCGCTGCAGCCGTTGATCTGGCTGATCCGCAGGTGCACCAGCTCCAGCGTCCGGCCGTCCACGCCGGCGGAATGCGCGGCCTTGATGAGCTGCTGGATGGGCTGCATGGCGTCGGACAGGACGACGGCGGGGTTCTGCATACGGGACTGCATGGTGTCCGCTCCTCTTCGGTGGGTTCCGCCCCGTTCTCCCCGGGGCGTGCCCCCATCACAGCCGGGCCGGCCCGCCGCGACCACGGCCGTGGGACACCGTGGGACAGCCGGAACGGCCTTGACCAGCGCCGAGTCGGACGGAAAGACTTCCGTCGACGCGGGACGCGGCACAACACGGGACGCGGCACGACGCGCGAGACGGCACGACGCGCGAGACGGCATGACGTACGAGACGGCACCACGCGTCGGCCCGGCGCGGGCACCGGTGACGGACAGCTGCGCCGGACGGCGGACAGCTGCGGCGGACAGGCAACTACGCCGGACAGACATCTGCGGGGAACGGGGATCCATGGACGGCGCGACAGACGTACGGGCAAGCCTCGGCGACACCACGCCCGCCCGACCCGACCCGCAGCAGGAACTCGCCGCCCGGCTGCGCCTGCTGCAGGAGCTGTCCGGACTCGGCGTACGGGCGCTGGCGCGCGACACCGGGCTCAGTTCCTCGTCGCTGTCGCGCTACCTGAACGGCCGGACCGTACCGCCCTGGCCGGCGGTCGTCGCCCTGTGCCGTCTGGTCAGGCGTGACCCCCGCCCGCTGCGCCCGCTGTGGGAGCGGTCCTCGAACCCGTTGCCCGCGCCGCCGAGGAGCAGCCGCCTGGCCCGGCCCGTGCCGCGCAACGACCTGCCCCGGGACGCGCCCGACTTCACCGGACGGGAGGCCGAACTGGCCGCCGTGTTGGCGGCGGTCGGCTCCCACCGGGCGGTCTCCGTCGACGGCATGGCGGGCGTCGGCAAGACCTGTCTGGCCGTGCGCGCCGCCCACCGCCTCGCCGCCGACTTCCCCGACGGCCGGCTCTACGTCGATCTGCACGGCTTCACCGAGGGCCGCCCGCCCCTCGACCCCGACTCGGCGCTGCGCATGCTGCTCGGCGCGCTCGACGTGCCCTCGGAGCGGGTTCCGCAGGAGGGACTGGAGCAACTGGCCGCCTGCTGGCGGTCGGAGCTGGCCCACCGCCGGGTCGTCGTGGTCCTCGACAACGCCGCCGACGCCGATCAGGTCCGCCCCCTGCTGCCCGGCGCCGGTCCCTCCGTCGCGCTGATCACCAGCCGCAACCGGCTCCTCGGCCTGGAGGAGGTGCCCCCGGTCTCGCTCGACGTGCTCGGCCCGCGGGACAGCGCCGAGCTGCTGGCCCGCGCCAGCGGCGACCCCGGCGGCCCCGGCGGACGGCTGGCCCGCGACCCGGAGGCCGCGGCCGAGGTGCTGCGGCTGTGCGGGCGGCTGCCGCTGGCCCTGCGGCTGGCCGGGGCGCGGCTGCGGCACCGGCCGGGCTGGACGGTGGGCGTCCTGGCGGAGCGGATGGCCGAGGGCGCCGGCGAGTTCGGCGCCGAGTTCAGTGCGGCGCTCGCCATGTCGGTCCGGCAGCTCAAGCGGCCCCAGGCCCGGCTGTTCCGGCTGCTGGGTCTGCTGCCCGGGGCCTCGTTCGACGAGTACGTCGTGGCGGCGCTGGCCGACGTACCGCTGCGCGAGGCCCGTTCGACGCTGGAGGACCTGCTCGACGCGCACCTCGTCCAGCAGCCCGCGGCGGGCCACTACCGGCTGCACGACCTGGTGCACCGGCACGCCCGCCGGTCGGCGGCCGAGCAGGATCCGGCGGCCGACCGGGAGCGGGCCCTTCGCCGGGTGCTCGACTACTACGTGCACGCGGCGGCCGCCGCCGACGCCGCGATGCCGTTCACGGCGCCCGCCCGGCCGGCCGCGGGCATCCGGCCGCCGGCCGAGCTGCCGCCGTTCCCGGACCGGGACACGGCGTTCGGGTGGCTCGTCGCGGAGTACGGCAACCTGATGGCCGTCTTCGAGACGGCGGCCGCCCTCGGGGCCGACGCCCACGTGTGCGAACTGCCGCGCTTCCTGCGCGCCTACTTCGCGCGCCGCTGCGGCACCACCCACCTCAACGTCCTCTTCGAGCGGTCGCTGGCCGCCGCCGAGCGGCTGGCCGATCCACTGCGGCTGGCGGAGGCGCACAGCGACCTGGGGTTCGCCCGGTACAACGCGGGCCGGGCGGCGGAGGCCGCCGCCGCGTACGAGGCGGCAGGTGCCCGGGTGACCCAGGCGCGGGACCCCCGGGCGGAGGCGGAACTGGCCATTCGCCGCGGCTATCTGAGCTGGGACGCGGGGTACGTCGAGGAGCCGCTGGCCCTCTTCCGGCAGGCCGGCGAACTGTACGAGCGGTCGGGCTGCCCGACGGGAGCGGCGCACGCCGCGGCGGCGGAGGCGTGGGCGATGCTGCAACTGGGCCATCGCGAGGAGGCGGCGCGGCGCGCCCGTGAGGTGCTGGAGGTCCCGCACGCCGACCCGGCGTGGCCGCCCACGCTGACGGCCCGGCTCACCCTCGGCGTGGCCCTCGCCCCCGACCAGCCCGACGAGGCCGACGAACACCTGCGGGAGGCGCTGGCGCTGGCCCGCGCCGACGGCCACCTCAACAACCAGGCGTGGTGCCTGAACTGCCGCGGGGTGGCGCTGCGGCGGATGGGGCGGTACGAAGAGGCGCTGGCGAGCCATCGGGAGGCGTTCGCGCTGCTCGACGAGCTGTTCGAGGAGCACTGGAAGATCCACTTCCTCGACGACCACGCCGAGACATGTCGTCTGGCGGGCCTGCCCGACCAGGCGCTGCTACTGCACGAGCAGGCCCTGGAACTGGCGCGCGAACTGGGGAACCGGACCAGGCAGGCGCTGGCCCACGAGGGGCTCGCCGCGCTGCTGGACGCGACGGAGCCGGTGGCGGCGGCGGAACACCGTGAGGCGGCACGGGCGCTGCGCGCCACCCCGGCGTGAGCGGGCCGCCCACCGCACCCGTCCACCCCACCCACCCCCGCAGTGCCTGCCCGTCCACCGACCCCGTCCACCCCACCCGCCCACCGCATCTGCCGCCGTGCCTGCCCGTCCTGCCCCACCCGCCCCCGCACCTCCCGCCGTTCCTGCCCGCCGCCCCGCCCTCAGGCGTCCGGGTCGCGACCCGCGGGTCCGAGCGCGGTCAGCCAGTCGGCGCGTACGTCCGTCCACTCCTCGGCGCACCCCGGGGCACGCTCGGCGGGGAGGGTGTCGGGGCCGACTAGATCGCCATGGCGGCCGGGGGCGGAGCCGTAGACGTAGCAGTACTCGTTGACGGCCCGCTCGTGGTCGGGTGCGTGCTCGTCGGGAGCCTGCTTCCCGTCCGTCTCCCCGGCGTCCTCCGTCAGCCGCGCCGAGAGGCGCCACGCCTCGGCGGCCGCGCGCAGCCGCCGTTCGCCGACCGCGCTCCCGTCCAGCAGCACCAGGGCGGCGAACTGGTCGGCGAAGTCCTCCTCCCGGCCGGTCACCCGCAGCGCGAGGACGTCGACGAGGGCGTGCGCGGTCTCGTGCAGGACCGTCTCCAGCAGCACCGCCGCGACCTCCTCGTCGGCCCGCCCGCGCCCGGTCCCCCGGAAGAGGTCCCGCGTCTCGGAGACCTCCTCGTAGCAGATCTCGACCCGCTGCTCCTCAGGATCGTAGGAGGAGCCCTCTCCGCCGCACGACCGGACGACGACCGGCACCGGCCGCGCGAGCCCGACCCACTCGCCCACCGCTTCGGCGGCCTCCTCCAGCAGTCCCCGCACCCGCAGGAACCGGGCATCGCCCCGGTCGGCCCCGGCGGGCTCCTCGAAGCGGTACGCGAGGACGGCCGGCTCCCGCGCCCGCACCCCGCAGGGTTCGCCCGGACCCCTCCGGCATGCGGAGGGCGCGCCCCCACCGCTCTGACACCCGGCGAGCAACATCCCCGCCGCGAGGAGCGTCAGGAGCCTCCGGCTCCGCCTCCACCGCAATGTGACGCCCCCTCACCCCGACCCCGTCAACGGTACGCCGGGGCGCCCGACTTCCCCTCGGCCGCGGCCGACGCACCGCCCGGCTGACGTCGGCCGAAGCCGGCCTCGTCCGACGGCCCGGGGCCCGGGACCCAACTGCGCTCAGGAGCGGCGCGTTGGTGCCGGGACGGAGTTCAGCCGTTCCGGGCGGCGTCGGTCTCGGCCGAGGAGACCGCCGATTCGGCAGCGTCGAGGAGCTTCCGCAGACGGTCCACGTCGTCCGACGAAGTGGAGGCCTCTGAGCCCCGGGAGCTGACGGAGCCTGCGCCGGAACTCCCCGTGTCGTCGTCGGCAGACCGGCCGCAGCCGGTGACCAGCAGCGCGACGGCCAGCGCGACGGCCGGCGCGACGGCCGTCGCCAAGGCGGCCGCCGCGGCCGGCGCCTCCCGGGAGCGCCGCATCAGCTGCCGCTCCCGTTGTCGCGGGCGGCACACCACTTCTCGACGCCGCGCACGTCCTTCTGACGCTGTTCGAGGGTAGGGACGAGGGACTTGCGGAAGGTGAGCTTGCCGTCGAGGAACTTCTTGATCTCGTCGTGGCCCGCGGCCCCGGCGTTGTCCACGCGCTTCTGAAGCCGGGCGATGGATCCGGGTACGGTCGCGTCCCCGTGCAGCCGCGTCAACGCGCGCGTGATGCGCTGGTCGATCCTCGGGGCGCGCTGACACAGTACGCGGGCACCGTCGCCGGTCGGCGCGGCGTGCGGTGCGTGCGGTGCGTGCGACGCGGCGGCGCTCTGCGGGGAGCCCGAGCCGCTGTCGGCGACCGCGAGGCCCGCGGTGGCGAGGAGCCCGCCCGCGGCGGCGAGCGAGACGGCGGCTGTCCTGAGCATCGGCATGACGGATTCCTCCAGGATTCCGGGGCGGTTGCCTGTCCCCGGGAAAGCTAGGAGCCGTCTTTGTGGAAATCGTGTGGAACGGACGCCCCCGGGCCCGGGACCCCTGGGCCCGGGACCTCCGCGCCGGAGACCCGTGACCGCTCGGCGGTCGCGATGAGCCAGTCCCGGTGCGGCGGCAGGGTCACTTCCGTCGCCGCGTCCGGCACGCCGTCCACCTGCGCCGGAACGCGGACCTCGAAGCGGGCGCCGGGTCCGTCCGGCCGGTCGAGCACCCGTATCCGGCCACCGTGCAGCGCGACCTGCTGGGCGACAAGGGTGAGACCGAGCCCGGAGCCGGGGCTGTCGGGCCGCCGGTGGAAACGCTCGAAGATCTTGTCCCGCAGCCGGTCCGGCACTCCGGGCCCCCGGTCGTCGACCGTGAGGACCGCGACGGCTCCTCCGGACTCACCTACGCGCTCCACCCGCAGCGCCACCTCGACCGACCCGCCCGACTCGCCCTCCCGCCCACCGCCGTGCACCAGGGCGTTGGTGAGGAGGTTGTCCAGGACGATCCGCAGACCGGGCTCCCATCCGCGTACGTACAGACCCGGTACGCCGGTGACCTCGATCCGCGCCCGGGGGTGCCGGCGCCGCAGGTCCGCGGCGGACGCCTCCAGGACGTCCACCAGGTCCACCGGCCCGAACGCCTCCGCCTCGATCAGGTCGCCGCGCCCCAGTTCGCGGAGCATGACGATCAGGCCGAGCAGGCGCGCGTGTTCGTGCCGCAGGTCGTGCAGGACTTGCCCGCGGTCGTCGGCGGCGAGTTCCGGGTGGGCGGTGAGGATCTCCAGGTTCGTCTGCATGCTCATCAGGGGCGTGCGGAGTTCGTGAGACGCGGCGGCCGAGAAGGAGCGGGCGGTGGCCAGGGCTTCAGCGGTACGGGCGGCCTGCTCGTCGTAGCGGGAGAGCACGGTACGCAGGGTGCGCGCCAGGTCGTCGACTTCGGCGATCCCGGTCGGGGTGTGGTCGAGGCGGGTCGCGCTGCACCGGGGGTCGAGGCCGCTGGTGCGTCGCTGCAGGAGCCGCAGCGGGCGGCTGACGCGAGTGGCGACGGCCCACGCCAGCAGCCCCGAGACCGGGGCGGCGAGCAGCGCCACACGCCGTACGCGCGAGCGGACCAGGGCGATCTGGGCCCGGCTCGCCGCGTCGGGCGAGAACACCCACAGCGTGCCGTCGGCGCCCGCTCGGCCCCCCTTGATCGGGGTCGACAGGACCCGCCAGTTCTCGCCCCCGGCGCGCACCGTCCGTGGGACCGGCGCGGCCTGGACCGGCAGCGGTGCGTCGGCGCCGGGCTGCGGGCCCGCCGACGACACGGTCCCGTCCGGGCTGACGAGGCGCAGGCCCACGTCCAGCCCGGACGTGAGCATCTGCCGTTCGCGGGCCTGCTCGACGGCCGCGGGCCGGTCGGCGGCCGTGGCCCTGAGCAGCCGACGGGCGTCCGGCGCCGCGACCGCCGCGCGCTCCCGCAGGCGGGCGTCCTCTCGTGTCTGCAGATCGTCCGCGACGAGTCGTACGAGCAGCCAGCCTGCGGCGAGGACGAGCAGCGGGGTGGTGAGGCCGACGGCGATGGCGATACGGGTGGAGAGCCTCACGGCCGGTCACTCCCCCTTCCGTCCTGCGTCCCGCCCGTCGTCCCGGAGGACGAACCCGACGCCCCGCACCGTGTGGATGACACGTGCCCGCCCGTCGGCTTCGAGTTTGCGCCGCAGATAGCTGACGAACGTGTCGACGGCATCGGTGCGCACGTCGAAGTCGTATCCCCACACGCGGTCGAGCAGTTGATCGCGGGTGAGGACGATCCCCGCGTTGCGCGCGAGCACGTCCAGCAGCTCGACCTCGCGCCGGGTCAGGGAGAGCGGACGGCCGTCCAGCCGTGCCTCGCGTGCCGCGGGATCCAGGACGAGGCCGCCGACCCGTACCTCGTCGGTGGTACGGGGCGGCCGCCGTCGCAGCAGCGACCGGAGCCGCAGCACGAGTTCCTGCAGGGCGAACGGCTTGACCAGGTAGTCGTCGCCGCCCGCCTGCAGTCCGGCGATCCGGTCGGCGGTCTCGTCCAGGGCCGAGAGCATGAGAACGGGCAGGTCTCTGCCCTCCTCCCGCAGCCGACGGCACACCTCGATGCCGCTCAGATCAGGCATGGACACGTCGAGCACGACGACATCGGGCGACCGGGTCCGCAGCCCGGCGAGCGCGGCGTGGCCGCCTTCGGCGAGGTCGACGGCGAAGCCGCTCAACCGCAGCCCGCGCTCCAGCGACCTGCGGATCGCCGGGTCGTCGTCGACCACCAGTACCCGTCCCTGACTCCGGGCCTCCGCCACGCTTCCCACCCCGCCTCACCGCCGCCTCCGTGACCGGTCGGTACCGGCCACGGTCGTCCGTGCCATGGTGCACGACACCCTGACGCCCGTCCCGGAGTTCGCCGACCCCCCACAAGGAACCCCCGCGCGCGGAGGCACCCCGTCGCGGCGGTCTCGTCTGCGGTGCGGGCCCTGGCTCCCTGGCCCCTTGGTCCCCTGGCCCCTTGGTCCCCTGGCCCCTTGGCCCCCTGGCGGTGGGCGGTTGTGTCTCTGCCGCTGTTCCGGGGTCGTCCGGGCCCGGACGGCAGCGGCGCACGCTCCCTGAAGGACGGGCTGACGAGCGACGGCGCTGCGTCGGCCGGTCCTTCGGCGCCAACCTGCGCGCCCGTGCGCACGTGGCGCACCGGGCACCTGCCAAAAATGCCCCCTGATCCGCGTTTCCGCTGTTCAGGGGGCATTCATGTGTGGAGCCTAGGGGAGTCGAACCCCTGACATCTGCCATGCAAAGACAGCGCTCTACCAACTGAGCTAAGGCCCCGGGAAGCGTCGCCGGAGATACCGCGTCCGGCGGGCGTCGCTGACCAGAGTACCGGGTCACCCCCGGGATCTCGCAAAAAGATTGGGGTCCCCGCGCACGACCACTCTCCGTAAGATGCTCGGCGTGGTTCGCTACAGCGAACCGCGGTTGTTTAGGGGAAGCGATGGGGAGACGCAATGGACGCCGCACAGCAGGAAGCGACCGCGAGAGCGCGGGAACTGCAGCGGAACTGGTACGGGGAGCCGTTGGGGGCGCTCTTCCGTAAGCTCATCGACGATCTTGGCCTGAACCAGGCTCGTCTCGCGGGGGTGCTGGGACTGTCCGCGCCGATGCTGTCCCAGCTGATGAGCGGTCAGCGGGCGAAGATCGGCAACCCGGCGGTGGTCCAACGGGTGCAGCTGCTGCAGGACCTCGCCGGCCAGGTCGCCGACGGCAGTGTGAGCGCGGCCGAGGCCACCGAGCGCATGGAGGAGATCAAGCGGTCCCAGGGAGGATCGGTACTGAACAACACCACGCAGACGACGAGCAGTTCGGGCGCGCCCACGGTCAAGCGGGTGGTCCGCGAGATCCAGTCGCTGCTGCGTTCGGTGGCCGCCGCCGGTGACATCATCGACGCAGCGGACAGCCTCGCCCCGACCCACCCCGAACTCGCCGAGTTCCTCCGGGTCTACGGCGCCGGCCGCACCTCGGACGCCGTCGCGCACTACCAGTCCCACCAGAACTGACCGCCCCGCCGCGCACCGCCGGCCGAATGGACCAGGGGTACGGACGACACGGGTGACCGTACGGGGTACGGCACGGGGGCGTCGTCGTCACGGGGGACCCCGACCGGGGCGGTGAAGACGGGACGCGGCGGAGGGGTCTACCGTCCGTCCCGGGGGAAGCAAGAGGGAAGGCAGGAGCCGGCAGTACGCGGGAGCAAGGGGCGACCCGTAGGGGGAGGAGCGACGCACGGTCATGGGTGAGGTCTTCGCCGGGCGGTACGAACTCGTCGACCCGATCGGACGCGGAGGCGTCGGCGCCGTCTGGCGCGCCTGGGACCACCGCCGCCGCCGCTACGTCGCCGCCAAGGTGCTCCAGCAGAGCGACGCCCACTCCCTGCTGCGCTTCGTGCGCGAACAGGCCCTGCGCATCGACCATCCGCACGTCCTCGCACCCGCGAGCTGGGCCGCCGACGACGACAAGGTCCTGTTCACCATGGACCTGGTGGCCGGCGGATCGCTCGTCCGCCTCGTCGGCGACTACGGACCGCTGCCCCCGCTGTACGTCTGCACCCTGCTCGACCAGCTCCTGTCCGGACTGGCCGCCGTGCACGCCGAGGGCGTCGTCCACCGCGACATCAAACCGGCGAACATCCTCCTCGAAGCCACCGGCACGGGCAGGCCCCGGCTGCGCCTGTCCGACTTCGGTATCTCCATGCGCCTCGGCGAGCCCCGGCTGACCGAGACCAACCTGGTCGTCGGCACCCCCGGTTACCTCGCCCCCGAGCAGATGATGGGTTCAGAACCCGACTTCCCCGCCGACCTGTTCGCGGTGGGCCTGGTCGGGCTGTACCTCCTGGAGGGTGCCAAGCCGGACGTCAAGGCGCTCGTCCAGTACTTCGCGGAACACGGCACGCCCGGCGCCCCCAAGGGCATACCCGAGCCGCTCTGGCAGGTGCTGGCCTCGCTCGTGCAGCCGGACCCGCAGGCCCGCTTCCGCACCGCCACCGGCGCGCGCAAGGCGCTGGCGGCCGCCGTGGAGCTCCTTCCCGAGCCCGGCCCCGACGACGAGCTGATCGAGATCTTCGACCAACTCGGGCCCCTGCCGAAGGGCTTCGGCCCTCAGGGACCGCTGTCCCGACCGCCGGGGCTCTCCACGCCGGAACTCCCCGCCGCCTCAGGCGACTCCGGGCAGGGGGTCCCCGGGCCGAGGGTCTCCGGGCGAGGGGGCTCTGGGCCGGAGGTCTCCGGGCACGGGGGCCTTGGACCGGGGGGCTCTGGGCCGGGTGCTCACGGGCAAGGGAGCCCTGGACCGGGGGACTCTGGGCCGGGTGCTTACGGGCAAGGCGCCCCTGGACCGGGAGGCTCTGGACCGAGGGTCTCCGGGCCAGGTGTCTCCGCATCGGGGGGCTTCGAGGGCGTGGGGGAGTCGGGTCGGGGGGACCTGCCGGGCCAGGTCCCCGAGCGCTCCGCACGCTCGCGTCCGGGTGCGGAGGCAGGCCCCGGGCCGGGTGTCTCCGAGCAGCACACCGCCTCGCAGGCCACCTGGCCCGGCGTCAGTTCGGCACCGGCCGGGGAGAGCACCGCCTCGGTACCGGCCGGCTGGGGCCCGGGCGCACTCGGCCCCAGGTCGCCGATACCACCGGCGCCGGCCTCGCCTCCCATTCCGTTGCCCGCACCCGCACCTACGGCCACACCCACGCCAACCCCGACCCCGACACCAACCCCGACACCAACCCCGACACCCTCCATGTCCGACACCGGCAGCTTCCACCTGCCGCCGCCGCGGCAACAGCAACAGCCCACGCCTCCGCCTGGGAACAGCCGCCCGGACGCCCCCGCCGGGCCCAGGGCCACCTACGCCCTCCCGGTCCGTCCGTCAGCCCCGGACACGTCCACCGCGTCCACGTCCACCGCGTCGTACACCGCTCAGAACCCCCAGCCCTCCGCCCAGGTCCTCGGCCCGCCCCCCGCATCCGCCCCCGCCCCGGCGCCCAGGGTCGCCCCCGGCACCGCCACCCGGCACGGCCGCCGGGGCGCCCGGCGTGGCAGGCCTCGGCCGGGCCCGCCCGCCCGGGTCGCCGTGCCCGTGCTGCTGCTCGCGCTGGTCTGCTACGCCGTGGGGTTCTGGGCGCTGACCCGCGTCTGAGCGGCGGCGGCCCGGCGGCGGGCGGTCACCGTCCACACGCCGAGGACCAGCAGCAACGCGGTCCCGGTACCGATACCGCCCACGGCAAGCGCCCGCATGGTGTCACCGTCGCCGCCGGACGCCCCCGCCGCCGTACCGGCAGTCGGACCGCCCGCCCCGCCGGAGCCGGAACCCTCGGCGCCACCGGAGTCAGCCGTCGCGGCGGCCACGTCGAACACGCCTCGCGGCACCGGCTCCCCCGCGTACCCGGGCCCTTCCGCCGCCGTCCCGTCGAGCCCCACCCTCAGGGTCATCCCGTACGGTCCGTCGCCGAACCGGTCCGCCACCTGGGCGGCGAGGTGGACGACGACGTAGTACCAGCCGGCGAACCGCATGGCACTCACCCGCTCGGACAGGGCGTACCGGTTGGCGTAGGCCACCGGCGGCACGGGGGCGAGCGTGGCCGCCTTCTGGGTACCGCCGTAGCCGGTCCGGGCGGTGTCGGCCTCGGCGCGCACCGGGTTGTAGAGGGTGACGTCGAGGGCGGCGGCCAGATAGCCGGTGTCCTCGTCGGAGCTGCCGAGTTCCACAGTGGCGTGGGGGCTGCGGCCCCAGTCGACCGGAAGCTTGTAGTAGAGGGTCTGGCCGGGGGAGATGTCGTCGCGCCAGGCTCCCTCCCCGACGGCGGTGGCCGTGGCGAAGCCCGCGCCGCCCCGGCGGGACGCGGCCTCGCCGGCCGGGGGCGCGGGTGTGGCGGAGTCCCACGTCTCGGGCGCCCGGGTGGGCTGGGCACTGCTCGGCTGCGGCTCGGACACCGTGGTGAGTTCGAGGTCCCAGGGCTGGCCGGTGGGCTGCTTGGGATTGGCCCGCTGGACGACGACGTAGTACGTCCCGGCCTTCTGGCACAGCCGCTTGCCCGGCTCGATCTCGCGCCCGCCCCACGCGGTGACGGGCCGTGGGCTGCGGGCGGCGCCGACGGTCGCCGTGTCGTGGGAGCAGCCCTGCCCGTCGGCGTTCTGCACGTCGACCCGGATGCCGTCGGAGACCGAGGGTTCCGGGTCGGCAGCGCGGGGAACCGCCGTGACGGAGACGTAGGCGCTGCTCTCGGCGTCGAGTTCCAGGGCGTAGTACGTCTTCTCACCGTCCGTGAGAGCGCTGCGGTAGGTCGTTCCGGCTTCCAGGCGTACGGCGTCGGAGGTGCCGGTGGCTCCGGGGACGCTACGGGCGTCGGCGGCGAAGGCGTACCCGGCGGAGTCGGTGCCCCAGGGGACGGGCGCGGCCTGGGCGGTGCCCGGCGCCGCCCAGGTCAGCGTCGCGGCGATCAGCGTCACCGCCGCCAGCGACGCCGCTTTCGCCGGCGACGCAGCGCAAAACCCCGACCACGAGGCGCGGCCGGGGTCTGTACGTGTGTTGTTTCCGCTGGGGGAGCTCACGAACCCGTGGGCACGGAGTCAGTCGCCTCCGTCCACAGGTCCTGCTCGGCGCGATCCGCCTGGATCTGGCGGTACACGAGGAGCCCGCCGATGGCGGCCAGTGCGACCAGGAGAAGCTTCTTCACCGCGCGACCTCGTCTTTCGTTGACGTAGGGGACCTCTGGCGCCCGACTATACACACCGATCGATATCGATCGGTGACCTATGTCGGCCGCTCAACTTCCGCATCCGACCGCGCAGTAGCAGGGGATCGGATGGCCCGGTCCGCGGCCTGACCAGGGCCCCGATCCGCTCCTCGGCTCCCCTGCGCCCATCCGGGTGGTGTTCATCTGAACATCGCCACGCGACGTGCGTCGGTCCACCGCTTCCTCCACCCCATACACATCATGAGGAAAGTACGCAAATCGCCCAACCCGAAAGTGAGGGGATCATGGCCAAGACCCAGGTCATGAAGGTCTGGACGGCCTTCGTCACCGCCTTCCTCGCGCTGTGTACGGCGCTCGGCCTCATCACCACGACCGCCGCGACGGCGGTAGCCCAGAGCGAGCCGGCGCGCAACAGCGGAAACCGCGCCGCCGCCCCCGCGGCCTCGCCGGCCCTGGCGGCGGGCCCCTGGTCCTGGACGCGTGCCCGGGCCCTGCCACCCACGATGAAGCAGCGCATCCGGGCGGAGGCGCACGGCAAGTCCCCCAGCTGCCGCCACCGCTCCCCCGACGAGCCGCAGCAGCCTGCGGCGCAGGTGGACGCGGACGCGGACCATGCGAACGCATCCCACGCGAGCGGGGTACGGCCGGACGCATCCGACGCCGACGCGGTACAGCCGGACGCATCCCACACGAGCGCGGTACAGGCGGCTCCGTCCCACACGGACGCGGCGCACGCGGCCCCGTCCCACGCGAACGCGGCGCACACGGACGCGGCGCACGCCGGCGCCAAGCACGCGGACGTGGCCAAGGCGAACGCAGTCCAGGCGAACGCAGCCCAGGCGGACCCCTCTCACAGGGGCCAGTCCCGCACGGCCCCGTCCTCCTGCGCCTCGACCGTCGCGACGCAAGCGGGGGTCACGCCCTGAGCGAGCGCACCGCACCGCCCGAGCCGGCGGAGCAACCACCCGAAGGACGCCCTCGATCCGCGTCAACTATGCGGAGTCGTAGTCTGGTCCCCGTGACCACGGCGTGCGAGATGATCGCGGACGATCTCCGCCGATCGATCCGCGAGGGCGAGTACGAACCCGGTGACCGACCTCCGTCGGAGAGGGAACTCGCCGGACACCACGAACACAGCGTGCCCGTCGCCCGCACGGCGCTCCAGGCGCTCGCCGGCGAAAGGCTGATCGACGAACACGACGGACACGGCGACGCCGTACGAGACCCCCGTACCCTCGTGGTCCGGGACAGCCGGCGTCACCAGTGGAAGAAGAACCGGGCCCGCGCGCCGCGGGCCGAGCGGACCTCGGCGGGAGCGACGGACCACGACACCGGACCGGACGTCCGGGATCCGGCCTTCCGGGCGACGCACCGAGAGATCGAGGCACCCCGGGACCTCTCCCGCGCATGCGGCGTCCCCGAAGGCACGCCACTCCACGCACGCACCTACCTGACCCGCAGAGCGACCGAGCCGGCCCCGCCCGGTCTCGTCACCTCCTTCCTCGTCCGCGAGACGATCGCCGCCGGCACCGACCTGCTGGACGCACACCGGAAGCCCTGGCCCGGCGGCCCCCAGAGCCAACCGCACACGGTGGGTACCGAGCTGGACCGGATCCAGGAGTCCGTGACCGCCCGGCCCCCGACCCCGCACGAGGCGCGGGCACCGGACCTGCCGCCCCGCGCCTCGGTGACACCGCTGCGCACGACGTCGTGCGGCATCGACGGCCGCGTGGTGGAGATCGCCGACGTCACGCTGCCCGGCGACCGCAGGCGGCTGCTGTCCACCACCCCGCTGGAGCGGTGGTGACCGCTGTCGTGCCCCGCCCCGGAGAGCGGCGACGCATCACCGTCGTCACCGCGGTCCACGCCCCGTCCGCCCGCCATCTGCCGGACGCCTATGCGTCCCTGCGCGATCAGCGGCTGCCCGACGGCTGGGAGTGGCACTGGGTCATCCAGGAGGACGGCCGTACGGACGCCGTCGCCCCCCACGTGCCGGACGACCCCCGCGTGACCCTCCGCCAGGGCCGGCCCGGCGGACCCGGCGGCCCCGGAGTCGCCCGTACCCTCGCGCTGGCCCACGCCGAGGGCCCGTACGTGAAGGTCCTGGACGCCGACGACCGGCTCACCCCCGGTGCGCTCGCCCGCGACCTGGCCGCCCTCGAAGCCGACCCCGACCTCGGCTGGGCCACCTCCCGCGCCCTCGACCTGCTGCCGGACGGCACCACGGTGGGCTTCCCCGGCGACCCGGACGAAGGTCCCGTCGAGCGTGGCGCGGTGCTCGACCACTGGGCCGCCCACGACTGTCTGGCCCAGGTCCACCCGGCCACCCTCTTCGTACGGCGCGACCTGCTGCTGGCTCTCGGCGGCTGGATGGCACTGCCCGCATCAGAGGACACCGGCCTGTTGCTCGCCCTGAACGCGGTCAGCCGCGGCTGGTTCACCCGGGAGACCGGGCTCCTCTACCGCAAGTGGGACGGCCAGGTGACGGCGGCACCCGCCCATGTCGACACCGCCGAGCGCACGGCGCGGATGGCGATCGCCCACGCTCGTGCCCGGTCCCTGGCCTCGCTGGGCTGGCGCCACCCGGTCACGGGCTGAGCAGCCGAGCGGCCGCGCCGAGCCCGGCCCGCTGGTCAGCCGCTCCGGCCGCGCCCCGACTCGCCCAGGGATATCGCCTGGGAGGGACACCACATCGCCGCCTCCCGCACCTCCGGCTCCTCCCCGGCCCCCTCGCGTCCGGGCAGGACGGCCACGTACCCGTCGACCAGGGTGAAGACGGACGGCGCTCTGTGCACGCAGTCGTGGGAGCCGTAGCACCGGCCGGGATCCACGGAGATCTTCATGTGCCCTCCCCTCACGAGGCGGTCACGAGCCCGCCCCCACAGATCTGCCTGCCCTCCCGACAAGCCCTTGAACCGGTCCGCGCACCCGGACAACGCCCCCACCCTTTGCCCTTAGGGGCCCAGAAAGGCCCTAGAAGCCCTAGAAGCAGTCCTCGGCCTGCTCCTGGATCCCCACACCGGTCCGTACGCGTCCCGCCGTGGCCAGCCAGTGCGCCACCCTGCGTACCGTCGTCTCGTCGAGCCGCTCGACGACGGCCTGTACGGCGGTAACGTCGTCCGGGGTGAGGTCATAGAGGCCGGCCTGGCCCAGCCCGGCCATGAGCGCCTGATGCCGACGGTCGAGCATCCGTTCGACGTGGCTGGCGCTGCCCCGCGCCTGCCCAGCCGCACTCGCACCCGGCCCGTCCGCACTTCCACCCGGGCCGGCAGCGACATCGGTATGGGCCTCGGCATCGGTGAGGTCCGCACCGGCATCGGCATCGGCATCGGCATCGGAGGTGTCGGTGTGGGCGTCGGCGGCCCGCCTCAACGCCTGCGCGGTCCCCTCCTGCCGCGCCCACGCCCCGTCCTTCGGCCCCCACAGCGCGACGACCGGTTCCTGCCCCCGGGCTCGCATGGTGTGGGTCATCTCGCCCAGCGCGTACAGCACAGGCGCGCGATGGGGCGACTCCGCGCCCACCCGCCAGGAACCCGAGCTTGCGTCCGAGCCGGAACCTGAACCGGAGCCGGAACCCGAGTCCCATCCCGAGCCGGAACCCGGGTCCGACCCCGAGCCGGAACCCGGGTCCGGCACGTGGAACAGCGCCACCCAGCGCGGCTCCCCCGGCGGCTGCGGACTCTGCGGATGCGTCCGCGAACGTGTCTCCACTTGCGCTCACCCCCTGCGACAGCGGCACGGCGAGGCGACCATAACTGACGGATCGTCAGGTATCCAGGGGTGCGCACAGGGAGCGGACACGATTCGGCACCGGTCTCTCCCCTCGTGGAGACCGGTGCCGAACTCGGGCGGACACGGTGGCTCCGGGCCGTGTCGGCGGCGGTGCGGAGCGTGTTTCAAGAGGTCAGCGCCGTGCCCGGCGGCTGTGCCGCGATCGTGCCAGCCGAGCCGTGGATGGAGGAGGCCCTCCTCCTCAGAGGCCGACGAAATCGCAGGTCAGGGAGGTAGAGTGAGTTTTCCGGTCCGGATGTCCAGGCGGCGGGAGTAAGGGGTGGATGCCTTGAGTTCCGACTCAGGGGCAGCACGCACAGCCTTCGCGGAACGTCTCGCGCTGTTGTACAAGGAAGCCGGCAACCCACCCCTGAAGAGCGTCTCGGAAGCGGTCGTACGACTGCAGCGCGTCGACGAACGAGGACGACCCGTACGGGTCTCCGCCCAGCGGATCAGCGACTGGCGGCGGGCGAAGAACGTACCCGCGCAGTTCGCCGCCCTGGCGGCGGTGCTCCAGGTCCTGGTACCGGCGGCCCGGCGCGCACGGCCCGCTCCGGTCGCCCCGGGGCTGTACGACATCGGCCAGTGGCAACGGCTCTGGGAGCGGGCGGTGGCCGATCCCGTGCTCCCCGCCGGCTCCACCGGCGGTTCCGCCGCCTCCTCCGGAGACGGAACCGCGGCACCGGACCGGCAGCGGGGTCGGGACCCGGCCGAGGAGCCCCCGCCCGTACCCGGCGGGGTGTGCCCCTACCGGGGGCTCGCCTCGTACCGGCGGCAGGACGCCGGCTGGTTCTTCGGCCGGGAACGCAGTACCGAGGCCCTGGTGAACCAGCTGCGGGCGGCCGAGGACACGGGCGGGCTGGTGATGCTGGTCGGCGCCTCCGGGGCAGGCAAGTCCTCCCTGCTGAACGCCGGTCTGGTCCCCGCCCTGGCCGCAGGCGCCGGGGACGACGACACACCTGCCCGGCCGATCCTGCAGTTCGTCCCGGGCGCCGATCCTCTCGGCGAGCTGACCCGCCGTATCCCCGGACTGGCCTCTGTCGTCTCGGCCGCCCGGCGGTTGTCCACCGGACCCCCCGACACGGACATCGCACCGGCCGCCCCGCACGCCCCCTCCCCCCGGCACCCGGATCCCCCACCGCTCCCCGAGGCCGTACGGCAGGTGCAGCAGGCCGTCACCGCCTGGGCCCACCGCCCCGGCGCCTCTGCCGCGCCCCGCCCCGTACTGATCGTCGACCAGTTCGAGGAGACCTTCACCCTCTGCCCCGACGAGAGCGACCGCCGCACCTTCATCCAGCTCCTGCACGCCGCCTGCACCCCGGCCGGCCCCGGCACACCGGCGCCCGCGCTGGTCGTGCTCGGCGTCCGCGCCGACTTCTACGAGCGGTGCCTCGACCACCCCGAGCTGGCCGACGCCCTGCAGCACCGCCACATGGTGCTCGGACCGCTGACCACCGCCGAACTGCGCGAGGCGGTGACCGGCCCGGCCAAGGCGGTCGGCCTGGAACTGGAACCCGGCCTCGCCGAACTGATCGTCCGCGAGGTCAGCGCCGACGGCCCGCGCGGCGCCCACGACGCGGGCGTCCTGCCACTGCTGTCGCACGCCCTGCTCGCCACCTGGCAACGCCGCAAGGCGGGACGGCTGACGCTGGCCGGCTACCGGGCCGCCGGCGGTATCCAGGGCGCGGTCGCGGCGACCGCCGAGCGCGCCTGGTCCCGCCTCGACCCGGCCGCCCGCACCGCGGCCCGGCTGCTCCTGCTGCGCCTGGTCCGGCTCGGCGAGGACACCCGGACCACCCGCCGGCGCGGCACCCGGCGCCAGCTGGCACAGGAGTCGAGTGACCCCGGAAAGACGGAGGAGTCGCTGGAGGCGCTGGTCCGCGCCCGGCTGGTGACGCTGGACGCGGACACCGTGGAGATCACCCACGAGGCCCTGCTGCACGCCTGGCCGCGCCTGCGCGAGTGGATCGACGAGGACCGCGGCGGCCATCTGCTGCGCCAGCGGCTGGAGGAGGACGGCCGGGCCTGGGAGAGCTCGCACCGCGACTCCTCCCTCCTGTACCGCGGATCCCGGCTCGAGCAGGCCCACACCTGGGCGAAGTCCGCCGGCGACACCTCGCTGACCCGCAGCGCGGTCGATTTCCTGGCCGCCTCGGTGCGGCTGCGACGTCGCACGGTGTGGCTCGGGCGGGCCGCGGTGTCCGCCGTGCTGGTCCTCGCGATCGTGGCCGCCGGTGCGGCGGTGGTCGCCTGGCAGCAGCGAAACGACGCCGTGTTCGGCCAGGTCGTCGCCGAGGCCGACCGGGTGCAGTACACCGACCCGTCGCTGTCCGCCCGGCTCGACCTGGTGGCGCACCGGCTGCGCCCGGACGACGAGGACACGTCGAGCCGCCTCCTGTCGATCGTCAACGCACCCCTGGCCACCCCGCTGTCCGGGCACACCGGTGCCGTCTACCTCACCACCTTCAGTCCGGACGGCAGAATCCTCGCCACCGCCAGCTACGACCGCACCGTGCGCCTGTGGGACGTGCGCGACCCGGCCCGGCCGGAACCGTTGGGCGGCGCCCTCACCGGGCACACCAGCTGGGTGAGCAGCGCGGTCTTCAGTCCGGACGGCCGCACCCTGGCCAGCGCGGGCGACGACGGCACGATCCGGCTGTGGGACGTCACCGACCCCGCCGCGCCACGCCCGCTCACCACGCTCACCGGCCACCGGGGCACCATCTACCTGATCGCCTTCAGCCCCGACGGCCGGACCCTCGCCTCAGCCGGCGAGGACGACACCGTCCGGCTGTGGGACATGACCGACCCGCCGAACGCGACCGCCCGCGGCGCCCCCCTGACGGGGCACACGGCGGCCGTCCGGTCGGTCGCGTTCGGCCCCGACGGGCACACCCTGGCTTCGGGCGGCGACGACGACACGGTCCGCCTGTGGGACGTCACCGACCCGAACCACGCGAAGGCGCTCGGTTCCCCGCTCACCGGACACTCCGACCTCGTGCACTCGGTGGCCTTCAGCCCGGACGGACACACCCTGGCCAGCGGCAGCGCGGACGACACCATCCGGCTGTGGGACGTCACCGACCGGGACCGCGCCGAAGCACTCGGCTCCCCGCTCACCGGACACACGGGACCCATCTGGTCGGTGGCGTTCAGCCCCGACGGCAACCTGCTCGCCGCGGCCAGCGCCGACAGTACGGCGAGCCTGTGGAGCGTGGCGGACCCGGCGAACCCGTCGCGGGTCGGTGAGCCGCTCGCGGGCGGCAGCGGCGAGATGTACGCCCTCGGCTTCCGCCCCGACGGCCGCACCCTGGCCACCGGCAGCGGCGACAGCAAGATCCGGCTGTGGTCCGTCCCGACGTCCGACCTGATCGGCCGCAACGGCGCCTTCCGCCCTGACGGCAAGGTGCTCGCCACGGCCGCGCGGGACGGCCGGATACGGCTGTGGGACGTGGCACGGCCGGACCGGCCCGTGCGCCTGGGCAAGCCGTTCCTGTCGGCGGACGGCGGCCAGCGAATGTTGGCGTTCTCCCCCGACGGCCGGACCCTGGCGATCCTCACGAGCAACCGCACGCTGTCCCTCTGGGACGTCTCCGACCCGGCCCGCCCGGTCGCCCACGCCCCACCCGTCGCCCTGAGCACGCGGTTCATGGGCCCGGACGCGCTGGCGTACAGCCCGGACGGCCGCACGGTGGCCACCGCCTACACCGACCGCACCGTGCGGCTGTGGAACGTCACCGACCCGGACCACATCGTCCCCTACGGCCCCCCGATCACCGGCCACCACGGGTACATCAACGCCCTCGCCTTCAGCCCCGACGGCCGCACCCTGGCCAGCGGCAGCGCGGACCGCACCATCCGGCTGTGGAACGTCTCCGACCCGGCACACCCCTCCCGGCTCGGCCGTGCCCTCACCGGTCACACGGGCCCCGTCAACGTGCTCGCCTACCGCCCCGACGGCACCACCCTGGCCAGCGGCAGCGACGACGACACCGTCCGCCTGTGGGACGTCACCGACCCGACGCACGCCACCGCGCTCGGCTCCCCGCTCACCGGTCACAGCGAGGCGCTGGCCTCACTGACCTTCCGCCGGGACGGCCGTACGCTGGCCAGCGGCGGCACCGACAACACGGTGCGGCTCTGGGACGTGTCCCGCCCGTCGGACGCCACCCCCATCGGCCAGTCGATGAGCCCGCACGCCCGCACCGGCACCTACCTGGCCTTCAACCCACGCACCCACCGGCTCGCCGTCTCCAGCGGCGTCGACACCGTGCGCCTGTGGAACCTGGACGTCGACGACGCCGTCGACCGCATCTGCTCGACGACCCGAGGCGTCCTCACCCCCGAGACATGGCAGGAGTACCTGCCCCGCCTCTCCTACGACCCGCCCTGCGACGACTGACCCCGAGGAATCCCAACCCCGGATTCGGTTCCCGCCACCCCATCTGCCTTGTTAGCCTTGGCCCAAGCCCGGTCGCTGCCGCATCCCCCGTCGTCAGCGACCGGGCATCTCCATGCCCGGCCCCGTCGGCCACCCCGATGTTTCACGCGACCCGATGTTTCACGTGAAACACCAAAAGACCCCCGGTCCACCGGACCGAGGGTCTTCACTGTGGGGCTAACAGGATTTGAACCTGTGGCCTCATCCTTATCAGGGATGCGCTCTAACCAACTGAGCTATAGCCCCGCCGCGCTCTGCGGTGTATGTCCCGCGCGCTGACTCCTGAAGATTAGCGCACGACCGGGGCAGTCCCAAAATCGGTTGTCGGGGTACCGCCCCGGAGGGTTCAGCGGCGGGTCACTCGTCCTCCGCCAAGGTCAGCTCGATGCCGCCGACGAAGCCGGCGGAGAGGTTGTAGATGAAGGCGCCGAGAGTGGCGAGCGCCGTGGCGAGGACGACGTCGATGACCGCGATGATCGACGCGAACATCAGCACGTGGGGGAGCGAGAGGAACGACTGCAGGTCGAATCCGTTCGACTCGTTGGAGCCGGTCGCCTCGGAGATGGTGCTGCCCACCGAGGAGAAGACGCCCATCGCGTCCATGACCATCCACAGCATCGCCGACGCCACGATCGTGCAGATGCCCAGCGCGATGGAGAGCAGGAAACTGACCTTCATCACCGACCACGGGTCGGCCTTGGCCACCCGCAGCCGCGCCTTGCGGACCCTCGGCATGGTGCGGGCGCCCGTCCGGGGCCGCCGTACCGCGGCCCCCGCCGGGGCCGGAGCGCCGGCGCCCTGCGCCGGGTACGCCTGCGGCGGGTGGTACGGCCCGGAGGGCTGCTGCGTCTGCCGTTCCCCCGGCAGCGGGGAGGCCGCCTGCGGGCCTCTGGTGTCGGTCACAGTTCCCCCCTGGGATGTCTGCGCGTCGGGAGAGGGCGTGCCGGAGTCCGTCACCTTGACCGCCTTGAGGTTGGTCGTGTGCGGGTCCGCCACCGGTGCGGCGGAGCCACGGCCGCCGCCCTTCTGCTCCGATTCGGCAGAGGTCCCGGTCGATGCCCCGACCGAACCGGCGCCCGTGGCTCCGCTCACGATGACTCACTCCTCGTGCTACTCGGCCGAGGGCGCCTCACCCTCGTCCGTGCCGGTGGTCGCGGCATCCTCGACGGTCTCGTCCACGGCGTCACCGCCGTCGACCTCCTCCGCCTCGCGCCCCGCCTCGGCGTTACGAGCGATGCCGACCACGGCATCGCGCTTGCCCAGGTTGATCAGTTGGACGCCCATGGTGTCACGGCCCGTCTCCCTGACCTCGTTGACTCGCGTACGAATCACACCGCCGGACAGCGTGATGGCGAGGATCTCGTCGGTCTCCTCGACCACCAGCGCGCCGACGAGCGAACCGCGGTCCTCCACGATCTTGGCGGCCTTGATACCGAGGCCGCCGCGTCCCTGGACGCGGTACTCGTCGACAGCGGTCCGCTTCGCGTACCCGCCGTCCGTCGCAGTGAACACGAACGTACCGGGTCGAACAACATTCATCGAGAGCAGTTCGTCGCCCGGGCGGAAACTCATGCCCTTCACACCCGAGGTCGCCCGGCCCATCGGACGCAGCGACTCGTCCGTCGCCGTGAACCTGATCGACTGCGCCTTCCTGCTGATCAGCAGCAGATCGTCGTCGGCCGAGACCAGTTCGGCGCCGATCAGCTCGTCGTCCGAACCGTCCTCGCCCTCCCGCAGGTTGATGGCGATCACACCGCCGGAACGGGGCGAGTCGTAGTCCTTCAGCGGGGTCTTCTTCACCAGACCGGCCTTGGTGGCCAGTACGAGGTACGGGGCCACCTCGTAGTTCCGGATCGCGAGGATCTCGGCGATCGCCTCGTCCGGCTGGAAGGCGAGCAGGTTGGCCACGTGCTGACCACGCGCGTCCCGGCCGGCGTCGGGCAGTTCGTACGCCTTCGCGCGGTACACCCGGCCCTTGTTGGTGAAGAACAGCAGCCAGTGGTGGGTGGTCGAGACGAAGAAGTGGTCGACGATGTCGTCTTCCTTCAGCTTCGTGCCGCGCACGCCCTTGCCGCCGCGCTTCTGCGCCCGGTAGTCGTCCGTCTTGGTGCGCTTGACGTAGCCGCCGCGCGTGACGGTGACGACGATGTCCTCCTCGGCGATCAGGTCCTCCATGGACATGTCGCCGTCGTAGGGCACCAGCATGGTCTTGCGGTCGTCGCCGTACTTCTCGACGATCGCGGCGAGTTCCTCGCTGACGATGCCGCGCTGGCGGACCGGGGAGGCCAGGATCTCGTTGTACTCGGTGATCTTGGCCTGGAGTTCGTCGTGCTCCTGGACGATCTTCCGGCGCTCCAGGGCGGCCAGGCGGCGCAGCTGCATCTCCAGGATGGCGTTCGCCTGGATCTCGTCGATCTCCAGCAGCTCCATCAGGCCGCCGCGCGCGATCTCTACGGTGTCGCTGCGCCGGATCAGCGCGATGACCTCGTCGATGGCGTCCAGAGCCTTCAGCAGGCCGCGCAGGATGTGCGCCCGCTCCTCGGCCTTGCGCAGCCGGAAGCGCGTACGGCGGACGATGACCTCGATCTGGTGCGTCACCCAGTGGCGGATGAACGCGTCCAGGGAGAGGGTGCGCGGCACGCCGTCGACCAGGGCCAGCATGTTGGCGCCGAAGTTGGTCTGCAGGTCCGTGTGCTTGTACAGGTTGTTCAGGACGACCTTGGCGACCGCGTCCCGCTTGAGGACGATGACCAGGCGCTGGCCGGTGCGCGACGACGTCTCGTCGCGGACGTCGGCGATGCCGCCGATCTTCCCGTCCTTCACCAGGTCGGCGATCTTCTGCGCCAGGTTGTCGGGGTTGACCTGGTAGGGCAGCTCGGTGACCACCAGGCACTGGCGGTTCTGGATCTCCTCGACCTCGACCACCGCGCGCATGGTGATCGAGCCGCGCCCGGTGCGGTACGCCTCCTCGATGCCCTTGCGGCCGACGACCAGCGCGCCGGTCGGGAAGTCCGGGCCCTTGATGCGCTCGATGAGGGCGTCGAGCAGCTCCTCGTGCGAGGCCTCCGGGTTCTCCAGGTACCACTGGGCGCCGGCGGCGACCTCGCGCAGGTTGTGCGGCGGGATGTTGGTCGCCATGCCGACCGCGATGCCGGCCGAGCCGTTGATCAGCAGGTTCGGGAAGCGGGACGGCAGGACGGTCGGCTCCTGGGAGCGGCCGTCGTAGTTGTCCGTGAAGTCGACGGTCTCCTCGTCGATGTCGCGGACCATCTCCATCGACAGCGGTGCCATCTTGCACTCGGTGTAGCGCATGGCCGCCGCCGGGTCGTTGCCCGGAGAGCCGAAGTTGCCGTTGGAGTCGACCAGCGGCATCCGCATCGACCACGGCTGGGCGAGACGGACCAGCGCGTCGTAGATGGAGGAGTCGCCGTGGGGGTGGTAGTTGCCCATGACGTCGCCGACCACGCGCGCGCACTTGTAGAAGCCACGCTCGGGGCGGTAGCCGCCGTCGTACATCGCGTAGAGCACCCGGCGGTGGACGGGCTTGAGGCCGTCCCGGACGTCGGGCAGCGCGCGGGAGACGATGACGGACATCGCGTAGTCGAGATACGAGCGCTGCATCTCGGTCTCGAGCCCGACGGGCTCGACACGCATGGCCAGGGCCTCTTCGCCCGGCGTCACGGAGGTGTTGTCGTCGGTCATTGCTGGTGAAGGTCCTTCCTGGTGCGGTCAGCTGAGACCGACTCAGATGTCGAGGAAGCGGACGTCCTTGGCGTTGCGCTGGATGAACTGCCGGCGCGCCTCGACGTCCTCGCCCATCAGGACCGAGAACAGCTCGTCGGCCTGCGCGGCGTCGTCGAGGGTGACCTGGCCGAGGACCCGGTGCTCCTGGTCCATGGTGGTCACGCGCAGCTCCTCGGCGTTCATCTCGCCGAGACCCTTGAAGCGCTGGATCGAGTCCTCGCGCACCCGCTTGCCGCGCTGGCGGCCCATCTCCAGCAGGGCGTCGCGCTCCCGGTCGGAGTACGCGTACTCGACGTCCTCCCGGCCCCACTTGATCTTGTACAGCGGGGGCCGGGACAGGAACACGTGCCCGGCCTCGACCAGCGGCCGCATGAAGCGGAACAGGAAGGTCAGCAGCAGGGTGTTGATGTGCTGGCCGTCGACGTCGGCGTCCGCCATCAGGATGATCTTGTGATAGCGGAGCTTCTCGATGTCGAAGTCCTCGTGCACGCCGGTGCCGAAGGCGGAGATCAGCGCCTGGATCTCCTGGTTCTGCAGGATCTTGTCGATCCGCGCCTTCTCGACGTTGAGGATCTTGCCGCGGATCGGCAGGATCGCCTGGTACTCCGGGTTCCGGCCGGACTTGGCCGAGCCGCCGGCGGAGTCGCCCTCGACGATGAAGATCTCGCACTTGACGGGGTCGTTCGACTGGCAGTCGGAGAGCTTGCCGGGCAGGGACGCCGACTCCAGCAGGCCCTTGCGCCGGGTCAGGTCGCGCGCCTTGCGGGCCGCCACGCGCGCGGTGGCCGCCTGGATGCCCTTGCGGACGATGTCCGCGGCCTCCACCGGGTTGCGGTCCAGCCAGTCGTTGAGGTGCTCGTAGACCGCCTTCTGGACGAAGGTCTTGGCCTCGGTGTTGCCCAGCTTGGTCTTGGTCTGGCCCTCGAACTGCGGCTCGCTCAGCTTGACCGAGATGATCGCCGTCAGGCCCTCGCGGATGTCGTCGCCCGTGAGGTTGTCGTCCTTCTCGCGCAGCAGCTTCTTGTCGCGCGCGTACTTGTTGATCAGGGAGGTCAGCGCGGCCCGGAAGCCCTCTTCGTGGGTACCGCCCTCATGCGTGTGGATGATGTTGGCGAAGGAGTACACGCCCTCGCTGTAACCGCTGTTCCACTGCATGGCGACCTCGAGGGACAGGCTCTTGTCCTTGTCCTCGGCCTCCAGGTCGATCACCGTCGGGTGGACGACCTCCCCCTTGCGGGAGTTGAGGTACTTCACGAAGTCGACGATGCCGCCCTCGTAGTGGTACGTGACGCTCTTGGGCTCGTCCTTCTCGTCCGCGCCCGCCTCGTCCGCGCCGGCGGTGGCCTTGGCCGACGCGCGCTCGTCGGTGAGCCGGATCGTCAGGCCCTTGTTGAGGAACGCCATCTCCTGGAAGCGCCGCGACAGCGTCTCGAAGGAGTACTCGGTGGTCTCGAAGATCTCCGGGTCCGCCCAGAAGGTCACCGAGGTGCCGGTCTCCTCGATCGCCTCGTGCTGCGCCAGCGGTGCCGTCGGGACGCCCATCTTGTAGTCCTGCGTCCAGCGGTGTCCGTCGGTCCTCACCTCGACGGACACCTTGCTGGACAGGGCGTTCACCACGGACACGCCCACGCCGTGCAGACCGCCGGAGACCGCGTAGCCGCCCCCGCCGAACTTGCCGCCCGCGTGCAGCACCGTCAGCACGACCTCGACGGCCGGCTTGCCCTCGGAGGGGACGATGCCCACGGGGATGCCTCGCCCGTTGTCGACGACGCGTACGCCGCCGTCGTCGAGGATCGTCACGTCGATCGTGTCGGCGTGCCCGGCCAGCGCCTCGTCGACGGAGTTGTCGACGACCTCGTACACCAGGTGGTGCAGACCGCGCTCACCGGTCGAACCGATGTACATACCGGGGCGCTTGCGGACCGCGTCCAGGCCTTCGAGGACGGTGATGGCGCTCGCGTCGTAGGACGCGGTGACGGAGGCCTCGGCGCCATGGGCCTCGGCCTCGGTGGACGGGATGTTCTCGTTGGGGTTGCCGGAATCGGCCACGAAGCGCCCTTTCTGGCACAGCACAAGCCAGGCTCCTGGGGGCCTCCCCGGTGGGGGAGCGTCGCCGGAGCGGCTGCGGCATGGTGCGTTGATAAGCCTTGATTCAGCGTTGCTCAGCTTTTCCCGGACGATCCCCTCGTTCGGGGCGGGATTGTCTCCCAGTCTACCGGTACCACTGACAGCGATGAGGGTTTGCCGGTACCTGAGTCCCCATGTGCCGCCCTGAACCGGACTCGGCCGACTCCCGATATACGGAAGGGGTCCCCAAGACGCTCACAGCGGCACTCAGCGCTTCGAGGTGTCAACCCTTGGCTACCGGGGAGTCACGACTGAATGCGTACGGGATTGCGGGCATTTGCCCCGCAGAACGCCGCGCGGCCGGGGCGGAACCCTCGATCCGCCCCGGCCGCCCGCCTCGCCCAGCCCCGCACGACCGGCAGGCGCATGCCTCACACGTGATGTACGTCACCCATAAGTGTCGCCGGGTCCGCTGCTGCCCGGAGCCCGCAGCGGACCGTACCGGCGCGGGCCGCCACCCGGCCCCTGCACCCTGATCTGTCGCACCGCCCCGTGTCCCAGGTCCTGGTTCAGCCGCGCCACCAGCGTCGGCGCCAGCAGCCGCAGGTTCGTCGCCCAGGCCGTGGAGTCACAGCGCACCACCAGCAGGCGCTCCTCCTCGTCGTACCGCTCGGGCACACAGTGCTTGGCCACGTCCTCACCCACGATCTGCGGCCACCGGCCCATCACCCCGCCCACCGCGGCCGGCGCCTCCCAGCCCCGCTCCGTCAACAGCCGGTTGATCGCCGCACCGAGCGCCATGGGGTCGCGCCCGTCGGCCCGCGCGCCGGAGCGCAGGCCGCCCCCGCGCCGGGCCTGCTTCTTCTGCTGCGCCGCATCGCCTCGCGCGCGTGCCTGCTCGCGCGCCGCGCGGAGCGCCACGCGCGCGAGGTCGACACCGGAGGGCTGCGGAGACTTCTCGGGCTCCTCGGCACTCATACGCGCTCCACCGTCCCGTCGGCCACCGCGTACCGGGCCCCGGCCAGCACGTCCGGCACGTCGTCGTCGACCGCGGCCGTCACCAGCACCTGCTCGCCGGGCGCCACCAGCTCCGCCAGCCGCTCCCGCCGCCGCGCGTCCAGCTCGGCGAACACGTCGTCCAGGACCAGTACCGGCTCGTTGCCCTCGGCGCGCAGCAGGTCGTAGGAGGCCAGCCGCAGCGCCAGCGCGTACGACCAGGACTCGCCGTGCGAGGCGTACCCCTTGGCGGGCAGTTCACCGAGCTTGAGCACCAGGTCGTCACGGTGCGGGCCGACCAGGGTGACGCCCCGCTCGATCTCCTGTTTGCGGGCCTCGGCCAGCGCCTCGCTCAGCCGTTCGTACAACTCCTCGCGCGTGTGCGCACCGCCCAGCGGAGCCGAGGGCCGGTACTCCAGCGCCACCGGGCCGCCGCCCGGCGCCAGCTGCTCGTACGCCTTGTCGGCCAGCGGCTGCAGGGCCGCGATCAGATCGAGCCGCCGCGCCAGCAGCTCGGCACCCGCGCCCGCGAGGTGCTGGTCCCACACGTCGAGGGTGGACAGGTCCATCGACCTTCCGCCGTGCCGCCGCGCCAGGGCCGCCGACTTCAGCAGGGTGTTGCGCTGCTTGAGCACCCGCTCGTAGTCGGACCGCACCCCGGCCATCCGCGGCGACCGCGCGGTGATCAGCTCGTCGAGGAAGCGCCGCCGCTCGCCCGGATCGCCCTTCACCAGGGCGAGATCCTCGGGCGCGAACAGCACGGTCCGTACGATGCCCAGCACGTCCCGGGGTCTGACCTGCGAGGACCGGTTGACGCGGGCGCGGTTGGCGCGGCCCGGGTTCAGCTCCAGCTCGATCAGCTGCTGCCGTTCGCCCTGGCGGACCTGCGCCCTGATGACCGCGCGCTCGGCGCCCATGCGCACCAGGGGCGCGTCGGAGGAGACGCGGTGGCTGCCGAGAGTGGCGAGATAGCCGACGGCCTCGACGAGGTTGGTCTTGCCCTGCCCGTTGGGGCCGACGAAGGCCGTGACGCCCGGGTCCAGTGGGACCTCGACCCGGGCGTACGAGCGGAAGTCGGCCAGCGACAGATGCGTGACGTGCATGGTCGGAGCCGACCTCCTCAACAGCCTGTGGACCGCCGTGCGGTCCTGTGGATCACTTCTTCTCGACGGCGTGCCCGCCGAACTGGTTGCGCAGCGCGGCGATCATCTTCATCTGCGGAGAGTCCTCCTGCCGGGAGGAGAACCGCGCGAAGAGGGAAGCCGTGATCGCGGGCAGCGGCACGGCGTTGTCGATGGCGGCCTCCACCGTCCAGCGTCCCTCGCCGGAGTCCTGTGCGTAACCGCGCAGGTCGTCGAGGTGCTCGTCCTCGTCCAGGGCGTTCACGGCGAGGTCGAGCAGCCAGGAGCGGACGACCGTGCCCTCCTGCCAGGAGCGGAACACCTCGCGGACGTTGTCCACGGAGTCGACCTTCTCCAGCAGCTCCCAGCCCTCGGCGTAGGCCTGCATCATGGCGTACTCGATGCCGTTGTGGACCATCTTCGCGAAGTGGCCCGCGCCGACCTTGCCGGCGTGCACCGCACCGAAGTCGCCCTCCGGCTTCAGCGCGTCGAAGACCGGCTGCACCCTGGCGATGTCCTCGGCATCGCCGCCGTACATCAGCGCATAGCCGTTCTCCAGGCCCCAGACGCCGCCGGAGACGCCGCAGTCGACGAAACCTATGCCCTTCGCGGCCAGCTGCTCGGCGTGCTTCTCGTCGTCCGTCCAGCGGGAGTTCCCGCCGTCCACGACCACGTCGCCGGGCTCCAGGAGTTCGGCCAGCTCGTCGACGGTGGACTGGGTGGCGGCGCCGGCCGGAACCATGACCCAGACGACGCGCGGGCCGCTGAGCTTGCCCACAAGCTCTTCCAGGCTGTGGACATCGGCGAGGTCCGGGTTGCGGTCGTATCCGACGACGGTGTGGCCCGCGCGGCGGATCCGCTCGCGCATGTTGCCGCCCATCTTGCCGAGGCCGACGAGACCGAGCTCCATCAGTTGTTCCTTAGGTCGCTGTGGCGTGTGGGGCACATGGTGCCGACGCACGAGCCTAAACCCGGACGCTGACGCACAACTGTGGGCATAGGCGCTCATACGTACGCCCTGACCTGCACAGGCTCCCGCGGACCCCTGCCTCGGCCGCGGTGCCGGGCACCCACAAGCACCCGGCACCCTGTGGACGACCGTCAGCCGCTGAGCCGCACCGGCATGATCAGGTACTTGTAGGCCACGTCCGCCTCGGCGTCCAGGGCGGGCTTGCCGCTCAGCAGCGCCGGCTTGGTGGACGTGGTGAACGACAGCTGCGCGACCGGCGAGTCGATCGCGCTGAGACCGTCCAGCAGGAACGTCGGGTTGAAGGCGATCGAGATGTCGTCGCCCTCCAGCTGCGCGTCGACACGCTCCACAGCCTGTGCGTCGTCGCTCGAACCCGCCTCCAGGATCAGCACGCCCTGCTCGAAGCTCAGCCGCACCGGAGTGTTGCGCTCGGCCACCAGGGCCACACGCTTGACGGCCTCCACGAAGGGCGCGGTCTCGATCACGGCGACGCTGTTGAACTCGGTGGGGAAGAGCGTCCGGTACTTCGGCAGATCGCCTTCCAGCAGCCGCGTGGTGGTGCGGCGGCCCGCACCCTCGAAACCGATCAGGCCCTCGCCGGAGCCGGAGCCGGAGAGCGCCAGGGTGACGCTGTCACCGGCGCCCAGCGACTTCGCGGTGTCCAGCAGCGTCTTGGCGGGCACCAGGGCGACCGCGGAGGCTTCCGGGTTCTCCGGCTTCCACAGGAACTCGCGGACCGCGAAGCGGTAGCGGTCGGTGGAGGCGAGGGTGACGGTGTCGCCCTCGATCTCGATGCGC
Source organism: Streptomyces sp. bgisy159 (assembly GCF_965341775.1). Lineage (GTDB taxonomy): Bacteria > Actinomycetota > Actinomycetes > Streptomycetales > Streptomycetaceae > Streptomyces. The sequence goes on from NZ_CBDQZH010000001.1 coordinate 181,394, forward strand.
ACACCGGTCAGCACCGGCAGGGTGTCGTCCCGGCCGGCGGCGATGGCCACCTGCTGCACCGCCGAGGAGAACACCTCGCCGGGGACGGTGCCCGTCGCGTTGGGCATCTGCGGCAGCGCCGGGTACTCCTCCACCGGCAGGGTGTGGAGGGTGAAGCGGGAGGAGCCGCAGACCACGGTCGCCCGTACACCGTCTGTGGAAATCTCCACCGGCCGGTTGGGGAGCGCGCGGGAGATGTCGGCGAGCAGGCGGCCGGAGACCAGCACCGTGCCCTCCTCCTCGACCTCCGCCTCGACGCTCACCCGCGCGGAGACCTCGTAGTCGAAGCTCGACAGGCTCAGCTGCCCGTCCTCCGCCTTCAGCAGCAGGCCGGCGAGGACCGGCGCCGGCGGACGGGCCGGGAGGCTGCGCGCCGCCCAGGCCACTGCCTCCGCGAGTACGTCGCGTTCCACCCGGATCTTCACCGTAAGCCGCCTCCTGCTGTTGCCGGCGCTTCTCGCCCTGCTTCGCTTCGTCGTCTGTCTGGGTGTCGCGGCTCCCTGTGCCGGGAAGGACACCGGGAACCAGTCTGACGCACCGCACTGACAGCTGGTGCCCCTGTGGGTCAAGTCGTGACTCGGGGCGGCCGGGCAGCTCGGAGCGAGTTGTGCACAGGACCCGCTTCAAAACGATTCCCGGGCTCTCTCTAGTCGGGAGTAGTAGTAGGGCCTGTGGATACCGTGGATAACTTCGTTTCCGCAGCTCAGAGGCGATATTTTGTCCACTGGTCCTGTGGGCGGAGGCGGTGGACAACCCGGGGCTTCTGTGGAGAACGGAAAGTTCTGCACACCCCGTGCACAGGTTGGTGCGACTTCTCCCCAGCGCCGTCCCCAGCTTTGCGCGTCTTTCCCACAGGGCCTCCGGGCAACGTGGTGTGACGCCTTTCACTCGACCCGGTCAGGGGACGCGTCGCGTTGCCGAACAGTGGACAGAGATGTGGAGAAGCCGGTGATCGCTGGGGACAAGGGGCCCTAGCCTGTGGGTGGCCGGTGGACAACTCCGCGCACAGCCTGTGGACCGGCAATTCGTCCACAGGCTGTGGATTTCTTTCGTCCACGAATCCACACCCCGCTGACCTGGCAGGACGCCGAACCGGTCGACCGACCTGTGGACACGATCTGAACAACTTCCCGGTCCCCAGCGTGTGGACGGAAGAAAGTCACCGAATCTGTGGAGAGCGGCCGTAACCCGGCAGGTAATCGAACAACCGGTGTCCGCCGGGCATCCACACCGGTCGCCCGTGCCGGTTCCGGAAGCTCCCTCACGGCGCACCGTCGTCTCACCGGACAGCGCCCTTCGGCGCCCTTCGGGCCTCTGGGAGCCCTGCTGAGCCCGTCGGCACCCCGAGGTGTCCCGAGAGCGCCCTACATGTCGGCACACGCCTCTGAGCCGCCCACGTCCTCCACCGCGCGCACGCCCTTCCCCGCGCCCATGTCCTTCACCGCGGGCACGCCCTTCCCCGCGCCCTCGCCTCGGACGCGCGAAGGCGCCCCCGGAACTCGTCCAGGGGCGCCCACAGGCTGTGGAAGGCGGCGCGGCGGCCGCAGGGTCCGCGCCTCGGTCAGCCGGCCTTGATGCGGTTGGTCAGCTCGGTCACCTGGTTGTAGATCGAGCGACGCTCGGCCATCAGATTGCGGATCTTGCGGTCGGCGTGCATCACCGTGGTGTGGTCACGGCCGCCGAAGAGGGCCCCGATCTTCGGCAGCGACAGATCCGTCAGCTCCCGGCACAGGTACATGGCGATCTGCCGAGCGGTCACCAGCGCGCGCCCGCGCGAGGTGCCGCACAGGTCCTCGACGGTCAGTCCGAAGTAGTCCGCCGTGGCGCTCATGATGGCCGTCGAGGTGATCTCGGGTGCCGAGTCCTCCCCGCCGGGGATCAGGTCCTTCAGGACGATCTCCGTCAGGCCCAGGTCCACGGGCTGCCGGTTGAGCGAGGCGAACGCCGTCACCCGGATCAGCGCGCCCTCCAGCTCACGGATGTTCCGCGAGATCCGCGAGGCGATGAACTCCAGCACCTCGGGAGGGGCGTTCAGCTGCTCCTGCACCGCCTTCTTGCGCAGGATCGCGATCCGCGTCTCCAGCTCGGGGGGCTGGACGTCGGTGATCAGACCCCACTCGAAGCGGTTGCGCAGCCGGTCCTCCAGCGTCACCAGCTGCTTCGGCGGCCGGTCGCTGCTGAGGACGATCTGCTTGTTGGCGTTGTGGAGCGTGTTGAAGGTGTGGAAGAACTCCTCCTGTGTCGACTCCTTGTCCGCCAGGAACTGGATGTCGTCGACCAGCAGGATGTCCATCTCGCGGTAGCGCTTGCGGAAGCTGTCGCCCTTGCCGTCGCGGATGGAGTTGATGAACTCGTTGGTGAACTCCTCCGAGCTCACGTACCGCACGCGCGTACCCGGGTACAGGCTCCGTGCGTAGTGCCCGATGGCGTGCAGCAGGTGGGTCTTGCCGAGCCCGGACTCGCCGTAGATGAACAGCGGGTTGTACGCCTTGGCGGGTGCCTCGGCGACGGCGACGGCGGCCGCGTGCGCGAAGCGGTTGGACGCGCCGATGACGAAGGTGTCGAACAGGTACTTCGGGTTCAGCCGCGCGGTCGGCTCCCCGGGACCGCCGGACGGGGCCGGCTGGCCGCCGAGCGGTCCGGAGCCGCTTCCGGTGCCGCCCGGCGAGGGCAGGGACGGTACTCCCGGGCCGCCTCGGTGCGCGGGACCGCCGCCCGCCTGCGGCTCGGGCAGCTCCCGCCGCCCGCCGTCTCGCTGCTCGTAGTCGCCGCGCTGCTGGTCATAGGCCGGCTCGTACGGCTCGTACGGCTTCTCGTACTGGTCGTACGGCTTCTCGTACGACGGACGCTCCGGTGCCTGCTGGTGGTAGTCGGGGGCCGGAGCGCCGTAGGAGTCCTGCGGCGGTGACGCGTACGGGTCGCGCTCGGGGAAGCCGAGGCGCTGCTGCTGCCATCCGTAGTCGTCCTGCTGGGCGCGCGGCCAGGCGCCCGGCTCGGGACGCTGGTACTCGCCCGGGTAGGCCGGGCGGGCGGTGGGCAGCTGGTCGCCGCGGTGCCGGCCGTAGCCGCCGTCGTACGGCGGGGTGTCGTACCCGCCGTCGTACGGGTTGGACGACGGCAGCTCGGGCTCCTCGTAGCGCGGCTGCCGCTGCGACTGGGCGGGCGGCGCGGGCGGGGGACCACCCACGGAGTCGTCGACGGTGATCGCGATGCGGATCGGGCGGCCGCACTCCCGGCTCAGCGTCTCGCTGACGATCGGGGCGAGCCGGCCCTCCAGCACGTCCTTCGCGAACTCGTTCGGCACGGCCAGCAGCGCGGTGTCCGCGACCAGGGCCAGCGGCTGGGTGCGGCGCAGCCAGTGCTCGTCCTTCGCCTCGACACCCTGGCCACGGCCCTCACCGAGGAGCTGCTCCAGAACACGTGGCCACACTGCGGCAAGATCGGCAGGTACGTCGGCCACAGAGCACGCTCTCTCACGGGGTCACACGATCGTGTGATCGTGAGACGGATCGGGATGTAAATCGGGTGGGTGGGGGACAAGGGAACGAATCGGAGTCCAGCCACGGTAGTCAGCGCGACCGGTACGGTTCAAGTTGTTGTCCCCAGGCTGTGGACAGTGTCCCCCGCAGGCCGTCGGTTTGACCGGATGGCGTAGCCCCGCGTACCGTAACCAGGTCGAGTTGTCGATGGCTGCTGCCGCCTGCCTCCGATGGGCACAGATCGCTACAGGTGATCGGAAAGCGGTGCACTCGGGCGTGACGCGAGCTACTCGTGGGCGCACGGTGACAGCCAGGACGGCACCCCGCCACCACCGATTTCTTTCTGGAGCCCCCGAGTGAGCAAGCGCACCTTCCAGCCGAACAACCGTCGTCGCGCGAAGACCCACGGCTTCCGGCTGCGTATGCGCACCCGTGCCGGCCGCGCGATCCTCGCGTCCCGCCGTAGCAAGGGTCGCGCCCGCCTGTCCGCCTGATCCCGGTCAGGTCATGCCGTCGTGCTGCCCACCGAGAACCGGCTGAGGCGGCGCGAGGACTTCGCGACCGCGGTACGACGAGGGCGCCGGGCCGGACGCCCGACGCTCGTCGTCCACCTTCGAAGCGGTGCCACGGACCCGCACGCGCCTGGGGAGAGCGCTCCCCCGACGCGTGCGGGTTTCGTCGTGAGCAAGGCAGTGGGCGGCGCGGTCGTACGCAATACGGTGAAGCGTCGACTGCGCCATCTCATGCGGGACAGAGTCGCCCTCCTTCCCCCCGGTAGCCTGGTAGTCGTACGAGCGCTGCCCGGAGCGGGTGACGCCGGCCACGCACAGCTGGCCCAAGACCTTGATGCCGCCCTTCAACGGCTGCTGGGAGGGGGCGCGCGATGAAGTATCCGCTGCTGGCTCTGATCAAGCTGTACCAGTGGACGATCAGTCCGCTTCTCGGGCCGGTCTGCAAGTACTACCCGTCGTGCTCCCACTACGGGTACACCGCCATCGACCGGCACGGCGCGATCAAGGGAACGGCACTCACCGCCTGGCGCATCCTGCGGTGCAATCCGTGGTCGCTGGGCGGTGTGGACCATGTGCCGCCGCGTAAGCGTCCGCGGTGGCACGAGATGGTGCGCGAAGCCTGGCGCACACGCAGGGGCGGGCCCTCCGCCGCCGAAACGGCCACCGAGGACAATGTGTCCTCGAGCCCGGCCGCAGAGACACCGTCCCATGCCCAAGGAGCATGATTAGTGGACACGATTGCCAGCCTCTTCAGTTTCATCACCTGGCCCGTTTCCTGGGTCATCGTCCAGTTCCACAGGGTGTACGGCGCGATCTTCGGCCCTGACACCGGGTGGGCCTGGGGCCTGTCCATCGTGTCCCTGGTGATCGTGATCCGGATCTGCCTGATCCCGCTCTTCGTGAAGCAGATCAAGGCGACGCGGGCCATGCAGACGCTCCAGCCCGAGATGAAGAAGATCCAGGAGCGCTACAAGAACGACCGGCAGCGCCAGTCCGAGGAAATGATGAAGCTGTACAAGGAGACGGGTACCAACCCGCTCTCCTCGTGCCTTCCGATCCTCTTGCAGTCGCCGTTCTTCTTCGCCCTGTACCACGTGCTCAACGGCATCGCCAAGGGCGACACCATCGGGTACATCAACCAGGCCCAGCTGGAGAGCGCCAAGCACGCGCACATCTTCGGCGCCCCGCTCGCGGCGAAGTTCACCGACGGCGCGTCGACGATCGAAGCGCTCGGTGCCACCCTCACCGACGTCCGGGTCGTCACCGCCATCATGATCGTCCTGATGTCGGCGTCCCAGTTCTTCACCCAGCGCCAGCTGATGACGAAGAACGTCGACACCACGGTGAAGACGCCGTTCATGCAGCAGCAGAAGATGCTGATGTACATCTTCCCGGTCATGTTCGCCGTCTTCGGCATCAACTTCCCGGTCGGTGTCCTCGTCTACTGGCTGACCACCAACGTGTGGACCATGGGCCAGCAGATGTACGTCATCCACAACAACCCGACCCCGGGTTCCAAGGCCCAGGCCGCCTACCTGGAGCGCCTCCAGAAGCGCGTCACGGAGCACGGCAAGATCCGCCGCCGCAGCGAGAAGGTCATCGTCAAGGCGATCGTCGCCAAGGGCCGGGACCGCAACGAGCACGAGCGGAAGTTCATCAACGGTCTGAACAAGGCGGGCCTCGCGGCACAGGCCGACGGCACCGTCGTCAAGGGCGAGACGCAGTCCGCCCAGATCGAAGACGGCGGCACCACGACCACCACCACCGCCACCGCCCGGCGTCAGCAGCCCAAGCGGCAGAGCAAGGCCCAGCGCCAGACCGGGGGCCCCAAGGCGGCCGGCGAGACCACGTCGCTGAGCAAGGGCGACGAGCCGCAGGACGCCAAGCCCGCCGACGCTGCGAAGAAGGCCCCCTCCAAGCCCGGCTCCGGTGGCCGCAGCAAGGCCCAGTCCGGGCAGCGCAAGGGTGGCCCGCAGCGCCCCAAGTCCCCGTCCAAGAAGTAAGAAGGAGCCCATCCCGTGACGGAAGGCACCACCTCCTCCGCCGAGGGTGCAGACACCCTGACCCGCCTGGAGCAGGAGGGCGAGATCGCGGCGGACTACCTCGAGGGTCTGCTGGACATCGCCGATCTCGACGGCGACATCGACATGGACGTCGAGGCCGACCGTGCCGCTGTGTCGATCATCAGCGACAGCGGCAGCCGCGACCTGCAGAAGCTGGTCGGCCGGGACGGCGAGGTGCTGGAGGCGCTGCAGGAACTGACGCGCCTGGCGGTGCACCGGGAGACCGGAGACCGCAGTCGGCTGATGCTGGACATCGCGGGCTACCGGGCCAAGAAGCGCACCGAGCTCTCCGAGCTGGGCGCCAAGGCCGCCGCCGACGCGAAGAACAGCGGCGAGCCGGTCAAGCTCAAGCCGATGACGCCGTTCGAGCGCAAGGTCGTGCACGACGCGGTCAAGGCAGCCGGCCTGCGCAGTGAGTCCGAGGGCGAGGAGCCGCAGCGCTTCGTCGTCGTCCTCCCCGACTGATTCGGTCCTACGTCATCCCGGCCCCGTCTGTTGCGCAGGCGGGGCCGGTCTTTGTCAGCCTGATAGTTCTGGTGGTCGGCGCGCGAGGCGCTGATGCGGTACGGAAGGACGGTCCCCGTGACGGAGGCAGCGGAGCTCCCCCCTGCGCCCGAGCAGGCTCGCGCGGTATTCGGTGATCGCTTCGCGGATGCGGTCCGGTACGCCGAGCTGCTGGCCGAGGCCGGTGTGCAGCGGGGGCTCATCGGCCCCCGCGAGGTGCCCCGCCTCTGGGAGCGGCACCTGCTGAACTGCGCGGTGCTCTCGGAGGTCGTGCCCGAAGGCGTCACCGTGTGCGATGTCGGCTCCGGCGCCGGCCTGCCCGGAATCCCCCTGGCTCTCGTCAGGGACGATCTCAAGATCACTCTGCTGGAGCCGCTGCTGCGGCGGACGAACTTCCTCACGGAGGTCGTCGAGCTGCTCGGCCTGGACCACGTGACCGTGGTGCGTGGCCGTGCCGAGGAGGTCATGGGCAAGCTCCCGCCCGTGCACGTGGTGACGGCGCGGGCTGTGGCTCCGCTGGACCGCCTGGCCACCTGGGGCATCCCCCTGCTGCGCCCGTACGGTGAGATGCTCGCGCTCAAGGGCGACACCGCCGAGGAGGAGCTGAAGAGCGCGGCGACCGCGCTGAGCAAACTCGGTGCGGTGCAGACGTCCATCCTTCACGTCGGGGACGGCGTGGTCGACCCACTGTCCACGGTCGTGCGTGTGGAGGTCGGGGAAAGCCCCGGCGGTGTGCGATTCGCGGCCAAGCGGGCGAAGGCGGCCCGCACGGGACGGACACGCCGACGTCGTTGAGCGGTACTCCACACAAGCTGCCCCGCCCCGCATGACGGAGTGTCGCGCCGGTTCCGCCGACAGCGCTGTGCATCGTGTTTCACGTGAAACGTCGCTCACTGCTGCACGGCATCATCAGCCGGGGCCGGGCCGCGGCCGAACCCCGCGACCGTAAGCCTCTCGGTTCACTCGATGAGGGATCGGAGTTGTCCACAGAGGTGGATTTCTCCACAGAACGCCCGGCCTCACTGGTTCACGACCCCGGAGGCATGGGAGGCTCTGTTCATTGCGAGCCTGAAGTCGAGGAGAGTGAATCCTTGCGGTCCGACGCCAACATCGCGGGACCGATGACCGATCCGGTCCCCGGTCCCCGTACCGAGTCGTTCGGGGAGGATGTTTCACGTGAAACACCGCCTCCGATGGACGACACTCCGATCGGTCGTGCTGCCCAACTGGCGGTAGAGGCTCTGGGCCGCGCCGGTGAGGGCCTCCCGCGGCCCGAGCAGACGCGTGTCATCGTGGTCGCCAACCAGAAGGGCGGAGTGGGCAAGACGACGACGACCGTCAATCTCGCCGCCTCTCTGGCCCTGCACGGTGGCCGTGTCCTGGTGGTCGACCTCGACCCGCAGGGCAACGCGTCCACGGCGCTGGGGATCGACCATCATGCCGAGGTTCCCTCGATCTATGACGTGCTGGTCGACAGCAGGCCGCTCTCCGAGGTCGTGCAGCCGGTCCCCGATGTGGAGGGCCTGTTCTGCGCTCCCGCCACGATCGATCTCGCGGGTGCGGAGATCGAGCTGGTGTCCCTGGTGGCGCGGGAGAGCCGGCTGCAGCGGGCCATCCAGGCCTACGAGCAACCGCTGGACTACATCCTCATCGACTGCCCGCCCTCACTCGGCCTGCTGACGGTCAACGCGCTGGTGGCCGGTCAGGAGGTCCTGATCCCGATCCAGTGCGAGTACTACGCGCTGGAGGGGCTGGGGCAGCTGTTGCGCAACGTCGACCTGGTGCGGGGGCACCTCAACCCCGCCCTGCACGTGTCGACCATCCTGCTCACCATGTACGACGGCCGGACCCGACTCGCGTCCCAGGTCGCGGAAGAGGTGCGCACCCACTTCGGCGACGAGGTGCTGCGGACGAGCATTCCCCGCTCGGTCCGTATCTCCGAGGCGCCGAGCTACGGACAGACCGTGCTGACCTACGATCCCGGATCGAGCGGTGCGCTGTCCTATCTTGAGGCGGCCCGAGAGATCGCTCTGAGGGGAGTCAGCGTCAGTTATGACGCCTCACACGCCCATACCGGCGCGCAGAGCAACCCGAACATGGTGGAGGGGATCCAGTGAGTGAGCGACGGAGGGGGCTGGGTCGTGGTCTCAACGCACTGATCCCCAACGCCTCCACGGAGAAGTTGCCGGCGTCCGCGGCGGTGGGAAACGGCGGCAGCGCCTCCCCCGGCGGGATGCCGGTGCTGACGACCGATCGTGGGGTGGCCGCGGCGAAGGTGGCCATGCTGGCGTCTGTTTCACGTGAAACAGAGGAGCCGGCCCTCAACAGCGGTCCGGAGCAGCCGTCGGCCCCCGTGGGCGCCTACTTCGCGGAGATCCCGCTCGACGACATCACGCCGAACCCGCGTCAGCCGCGTGAGCACTTCGACGAGGACGCCCTGCAGGAGCTCATCACCTCCATCCAGGAGGTCGGGCTGCTTCAGCCGGTCGTCGTCCGGCAGCTGGAGGCCGGGCGTTTCGAGCTCATCATGGGCGAGCGCCGTTGGCGGGCCTGCCGTGAAGCCGGGCTCGATGCCATCCCGGCGATCGTGCGGGCCACGGAGGACGACAAGCTTCTCCTGGACGCCCTGCTGGAGAACCTGCACCGGTCCCAGCTGAACCCGATCGAGGAAGCGGCCGCCTACGATCAGCTGCTGAAGGACTTCAACTGCACACACGATCAGCTGGCCGACCGCATCGGGCGCTCCCGCCCGCAGGTCTCCAACACGCTGCGTCTGCTGAAGCTCTCTCCGGCTGTGCAGCGTCGGGTGGCGGCGGGAGTCCTGTCCGCAGGGCATGCCCGGGCCCTGCTCTCCGTGGAGGACTCTGAGGAGCAGGACCGGCTCGCCCACCGGATCGTGGCCGAGGGGCTCTCGGTGCGTTCCGTCGAGGAGATCGTGAACCTGATGGGTTCTCGCCCTCAGTCGGCGCCCCGTGCCAAGAAGCCCCGTGCAGGCGCCCGCGTCTCCCCGGCGTTGTCCGACCTCGCCACTCGGCTCTCGGACCGCTTCGAGACCCGGGTGAAGGTGGACCTGGGGCAGAAGAAGGGCAAGATCACTGTGGAGTTCGCCTCCATGGAGGACTTGGAACGGATCCTCGACACGCTTGCCCCCGGGGAGGCCCCCGCCCTGCAGAAGGGGCTTACCGAGGGCGGCAGCGAAGAAGCCGATTCCTGAGCCACAGCTGCCGTCGGTTCGGGCCATTGGCCCTGTCGACCACTGAGCGGGTCGTGTCCGGTGTGTGCCGGAACACGACCCGCTCTTTGCTTTTTGTCGGTGTCGAGAGAATCGCATCGTGGATACGATGCGTGAAGGTATGGCGCGATCACCGGTCGGAGCGCTCTGCCGGCGCTCGCGGTGGTGCGGGTGAAGGAAGTGAGGAACAGCCTTCATGGGGCGTCGGCTTGTACCGCTCACGCTGGACAACCTTCAGGACCTTCCGCAGCGGTGCCGTTCATGCGTCTTCTGGGAGTTGGACCCCGTCAGCGGCGAGGCCGCGGTGAGGGCAGGAACGGCCGCGCTGGAGAAAGAGTCATGGATCTCCGCCGTACTGCTCGACTGGGGATCCTGCGGCCGCGTGGTCTACGTCGATGATGTCGCGGTCGGCTTCGTGCTTTACGCGCCGCCCGCCTACGTGCCGCGCTCCATGGCGTTTCCCACCAGCCCGGTGTCGCCCGACGCGGTCCAGTTGATGACCGCGTTCATCCTGCCCCGGTACCAGGGGCAGGGACTGGGCCGGGTCATGGTGCAGACGGTCGCCAAGGATCTGCTGCGTCGAGGCTTCAAGGCGATCGAGGCGTTCGGCGATGCCCGCTGGAAGGATCCGGCCTGTCTGCTGCCGGCTGACCATCTCACCGCGGTGGGCTTCAAGACGGTGCGTTCTCATCCCCGATATCCGCGGCTGCGGCTGGAGCTGCGCTCCACGATCTCCTGGAAGGAAGATGTGGAGATGGCGCTGGACCGGCTGCTGGGGGCGGTTCAGAAGGAGCCCGCGCTGCGACCGCTGTGAAGCTGTCGGCAATGAAGAAGCGGGGCCGACCCCCTCAGGGTCGACCCCGCTCATGTTTCACGTGAAACATCGGCAGCCGGAGCCACAGCTCGGCGTGTCACTCGGCGATGAAGTCCTCAAGATCGCGCAGGATCGCGGCCTTCGGCTTGGCGCCGACGATCGTCTTGGCGACCTCGCCGCCCTGGTAGACGTTCAGGGTCGGAATGGACATGACGCCGTACTTCGCGGCCGTACCCGGGTTCTCGTCGATGTTCAGCTTGACGATCTCGATCTTGTCGCCGTGCTCGGCGGCGATCGCCTCAAGGGACGGAGCGATCTGGCGGCACGGGCCGCACCAAGCGGCCCAGAAGTCCACCAGGACCGGCTTGTCGCTCTTGAGTACGTCCTGCTCGAAGGAGTCGTCGGTCACGTTCTTCAGGTTGGCCACGGGGGGCTCCTCGGTGGTCGTTGCGTGTGGAGGGGGGAGGAAGGAGGTCAGACGGAGGTCTTCTCGGGCTCGGCCTGCTGCTCGGTGTCCGCGAGGGCGGCGAGGAAGCGCTCGGCGTCCAGGGCGGCGGAGCAGCCGGTGCCGGCCGCGGTGATGGCCTGGCGGTAGGTGTGGTCCACCACGTCGCCGGCGGCGAAGACACCGGTGGCGTTCGTCCGCGTGGACGGGGCGGCCACCTTCAGGTAGCCCTCCTCGTCCAGGTCGAGCTGGCCCTTGAAGAGTTCGGTGCGCGGGTCGTGGCCGATCGCGATGAACAGGCCGGTGACCGGAAGGTCGGACAGCTCGCCCGTCTTCACGTTCCGCAGCTTCAGCCCGGCGAGCTTCTGCTCGCCCTGGACCTCGGCGACCTCGCTGTCCCAGACGAACTTGATCTTCGGGTCGGCGAAGGCACGCTCCTGCATGGCCTTGGAGGCGCGCAGGGTGTCCCGGCGGTGGACGACGGTGACCGACTTGGCGAAGCGCGAGAGGAAGGTCGCCTCCTCCATCGCGGTGTCCCCGCCGCCGATGACGGCGATGTCCTGGTCCTTGAAGAAGAAGCCGTCGCAGGTGGCGCACCAGGAGACGCCGCGGCCGGAGAGCGCGTCCTCGTTCGGCAGACCGAGCTTGCGGTGCTGGGAGCCGGTCGCCACGATGACGGCCTTGGCCTGGTGCACGGTGCCCGAGGTGTCCGTGACGGTCTTGATCTCACCGGTCAGATCGACGGAGACGATGTCATCGGGGACCAGCTCGGCGCCGAAACGCTCGGCCTGGGCGCGCATGTTGTCCATGAGCTCGGGGCCCATGATGCCGTCCTGGAAGCCGGGGAAGTTCTCGACCTCGGTGGTGTTCATCAGGGCACCGCCCGCGGTGACAGCCCCCTCGAACACGAGCGGCTTCAGCGACGCGCGCGCGGTGTAGAGCGCTGCGGTGTAGCCGGCAGGCCCGGAGCCGATGATGATCACGTTACGGACGTCGCTCACGGCTGAATTCCTCGTCTCTGGTCTGCTTCGTTCGACCGGTGGGAGCCTCTCTGAACTCTCACCCCACCCAACGGATCCTAAGGGGCGCGCATTCCCGGTGTGGCCGGGCACACGGAGGGTCACGGACGGAGAGCGGGCATCGGAATTCCGTCGGCGTGTCAGGGTCGTACGTAGGTGTCCTTCAAGAGGACTTCGGCCCGGACGGACGGGTGCTGCAGGCATGCCGTGTCCACGAGGTAGGCCGTGACGCGGGTGCTGTCCGAGGCGTCGGGAAGGACCACCAGAAGGACGGTCCGGCCTTGGTAGACGCCCGGCTCGGTGGCCAGGGCCGTGTCCTGCTTGCCGATGGCCTTCTCGACACAGGCGGGAACGGTCGGCTGGGTCAGGACCCGGGGCGACTGGGTGTCGGCCCCGCCCTCCATGCCCAGGCCGTAGGGAGTCCGGGAGCCTGTGTCCTGCGCGAGCAGCGTGGACACGTGCTGTCGCAGCGTGGTCGCGGCGAAGGTGTCCGCGGCGGTGGAGCGCCGGTGAGCCGTGGGGTCGTCGCTCGTGTCGCCGTTCAGGAGCGACGACACCAGAACGGAGCCGAGGCTGAGAGCGACCGCGCCGAAGACCGCGCCGAGTACGGCGATCTTGCGGCGTCCACGGCGGGGACGCTCCTTGCGGCCCGGCCCGGTTCCGGCAGCGCGGGCGTGTCCCGCCGGGCGGTCGGGAGCTGATGTTTCACGTGAAACGCGGAACGCGGCGCCCTCGGTGGCGGACGTCCTCTCCTCGGCGAGCGCGTCCTCGATGCGTTGGGCGACCTCGTCCGGCATGGGCTCCGGCTCCGGCAGGGAGCCGAGCAGGTCCTGGACCTCCTCCAGTGAGGCCTGGACGTCGGCGCAGAGGGCACACCCGTCCAGGTGCCGACGCAGATCCGTGGCCTGGGTGGGACTGAGTAGACCTTCGACGAGGTCGGAGATCTCCGTGACGTCCGGGTGCCCGGTCATGTCCGTCGTCGATGTCACGCTCGCCCACCTCCGCCCTTCACAGCAGCTGAGTCGCCTGTCCCGGCACCACCCGGACCCTCGGGGGGAGGACCCGCTGCGGGTGGGACGGATGTCCCCTGCGCCCGGTTCCGCCCCGTCCTCGCTTCTTCCTCGTCGTCGGCTCTTTCCGGCCGGAGATGGGTGAGCAGGGGGAGGAGTCTGGCCCTGCCCCGGGCACAGCGGCTCTTGACCGTGCCGACCGGCACGTCGAGGACCTGAGCGGCCTCGGCCACGGGATAGCCCTGCATGTCGACCAGGACCAGGGCGGCCCGCTGGTCCGGCGGAAGCGTGCCGAGAGCTTCGAGGAGCTGGCGGTGGACGTCATTGCGCTCGGCCGGGACGGAAGCCGACTCGTGCGGCTCCAGCAGCTGCTCAAGGCGCTCGGGGTCATCGACCGGCGCGGTCTTGCGGGAGGCGGCCTTGCGGGCACGGTCGAGGCAGGCATTGACCGTGATGCGGTGGAGCCAGGTCGTGACGGCCGACCGGCCCCGGAAGGTGTGCGCGGCCCGGTAGGCGGACACCAGAGCGTCCTGGACGGCGTCGGCGGCCTCCTCGCGGTCCCCCAGCGTCCGCAGAGCCACCGCCCACAGCCGGTCGCGATGACGGCGTACGAGCTCACCGAAGGCGTCGGGGTCGCCGTCCACATGGTGGTCGAGCAGGGCTTGGTCACTCACCCCGTCGAACCGGACGCCACCGTCCGCCATCGGCCCCCTCCCCCTCCGGTGAGACGTCAGCCCGTGAACTTCAGGTCGGTGATGGCCTGTTTGTAGCCGGCGCCACTGTAGCTGTCGCCCGGTGCGTACGGCAGGGCGGTGAGCCACACCAGGACGTACCGCGTCTTCACCGCTCCGGTCACCTTGACGGTCGCCTCGGTTCCTGTCGTCGTCAGGGTGCCGAGCCGCCGCATCGAACTCACCGGTGTGGCGGAACTCGTCGAGTCCGTCGCGTACAGCGTGATCGTGGTGTGGCCACCGGAGTTCCCGGGATACTTCAACCCTATCGACGCGGCCGACACCCTTTGTTCGGAGCCGAGGTCGTAGACGATCCCGACGCCGGGCTTGAAGGACGGCTTCATCTCGGGCCCGTCCACGAAGCTCTTCGTACGCCAGTAGGTCGAAGAGCTCCCGTCATAGGTTTTGGCCACGTCCTCCGGCGCCTGGGCGTCCCCCTTGGCGACGTACTCCGTGGCACCCGCGATGGTGAGTGGCTTGGCCGGCTTGGCGGTGGGGTTCTTGTCCTCGCCGTCCGTCGTCTGGGTCTGGTTGGTGTCGTCGGACTGGCTGCCCTGGTCCATCAGGGCGTCCGCGAGCTGCCAGCTGCCCAGGCCCAGCGCGGCGATCAGCAGGGCCGACACCGCCCACTTCAGGGCGCGTCCGGTGCGGCTCTGCAACGGCGGGGGAGGTGTGGGCACCGGCTGGGCGGCGCCCGGGTGCGGCGCGGAACGGCCGTAGCTGCCCTGCTGGTAGGTGGTGCGCTGGTATTCGGGCGGAGCGGTGAAGGCGGGCTCCGGCGGCCGGATGCGGGGCATCTCGCCGATCGCCTTCACCAGCTCCTCGGGAGTGGCGCACGCGGCCTCGTGGCGGGATGCGGTCGCGCCGTCGTTGACGAGGGCCCGCATGGACAGTTCGGACAGGCCGCGGTGGACACCGGCCCGCACCTGGTCGGGGGCGATCAGTCCGATGTCCTTGGGCAGCCCGGACAGGCCGTAGGCGTCGTTCTCGTACGGCCAGCGCTGGGTGAGCGCCGCGTACAGCAGCGCTCCGATCGCCTCGGTGTCGGTGCGCTGCGGGGTGTCCGAGCTGATGCCGCGCAGGGCGGCGTTCACGGCGAGGCCCCGGATGCGCCACTGGCCGGTGGAGGTGCGCAGCACCGCGTTGGGGTTGAGCCGCAGATGGGCCAGTCCCTCACGGTGCGCGGCGGCCATGGCGGCGGCGATCTGACTCACCATCTGATAGGCGTCGTGCGGCTCCAGGGGACCGGTGGTGAGCAGCGTGGTGAGTTCGGTGGCGTCGGGGAGCCATTCGTGGACGACGTAGACAAGGTCGTTCTCCTCGACGGCGTCCAGTACCTGGACGAAGCGAGGGTCACCGAGCAGCGCGGCGGACCGTGCGGCGGCCAGCACGGAGCGGGCCCGCGCGTGGTCGGCCGGCAGGACGTGGACCCCGACGGCGCGCCGTAGTTTCTCGTCGACTGCGCGCCAACTGCTGAACCCGTCCAGACGGGTGACGCAGTCCTCCAGCCGGTACCGCCTGGCCAGTTTGTGGCCGCTGTGCAGCTCTGGCGGTGAGGCCTTTCCGGGACGCTCGGTCCCGCCGCTCCCCTGTGCCTCGTCGTTGTCCGTGTCCCGCTCCCGGTTCGTGGCCACCCCGTCGGCCGTGGACTGGTCCGCCTGCGCGGTCAGCGGCTTGTCACCGCTGTTGTCTGCCACGTCGACGGCAGCCGTGCTCCGTTCCGCCACCGTCGTTCCTGCCTCCCCATTCCTTGCGCGCGTCCGACCCGGTGCGCGCCGTCCGACGCCGAACCCAATTGTGCCCACAGTCCGGCGCTATGCACGACACACGGCGGCGGACGATGGTTGTGCGTGTACCCTCTCCCGTCTCAGCGACCCAGGCGCCCACGGACCGTACCGACGAGCGAGTTGAGCTCATCGATCCGCATCCGCCGGGCGGCGACGTAGAAGATTCCCAGTAGGACGGCACCGCCGGCGAGCAGCGCGGCCAGGGAGCCGCCGACGCCCTGACCGAGGCTGTGGCCGATGCCGTAGCAGGCCGCGCCGCTGAGCGCCGCGGCCGGTACCGAGGCGATGCACAGCCTCGCGTACGTGCGCAGCACGCGGGCTCCGTCGAGGTCGCCGCCGAGCCGCTTGCGCAGCCGGCTCCAGGCGACGCCGACGCCGATCGCGTAGGCCAGGCCGTAGGAGGCGGCCATCCCGGCCACCGCCCAGCGGGCCGGGAGCACGAAGTAACAGACGGCAGAGGCACCCGCATTGACCGCGGCGACGATGACCGTGTTGTAGAAGGGGGTGCGGGTGTCCTCGTAGGCGTAGAAGGCCCGCAGCACCACGTACTGCACGGAGTACGGGATCAGGCCGAGGCCGAAGGCCATGAGCATGTAGCCCATGTTGGTGGCCTCGCTGGTGCCCGAGGACCCGAAGATCAGCGTGCACATGGGGATGCCGAGGGCGAGGAAGCCGAAGGCGATCGGCACGATCGCGACGGCCGTGGTGCGCAGTCCCTGGGAGATGTCGTCGCGGACGGCCCCTCCGTCGCCCTCGGCGGCCGAGCGGGAGATCCGCGGGAGCAGGGCGGCCATCAGGGAGACGGTGATGATGGCCTGCGGCAGGCCCCAGATCAGCTGGGCGTTGGCGTAGGCGGCGAAACCGGTGCCGTCGACAGGTGAGTTGTCGCCCGCCGCGGTGGAGAGCTGGGAGACGACGAGCGCGCCGGCCTGGTTGGCGAGGACGAACAGGAAGGTCCACTTGGCGAGCGTGGCCGCCTTGCCGAGCCCGTGGCCCTTCCAGTCGAAGCGCAGCCGCATCCGGAAGCCGGTCTCGCGCAGGTACGGGATCATCGCCAGCGCCTGCACGACCAGGCCGAGCAGGATGCCGATGCCGAGCAGCCGCTGGCCCTCCGGCGGGATGGTGGTGACCTCCATGCCGGAGTCGGCGGCGGTGCCGTACACCCACAGGAACATGCCCAGCGTCACGATGATGACGATGTTGTTCAGGACCGGCGTCCACATCATCGCGCCGAACCTCCCGCGCGCGTTGAGGACCTGGCCCATCACCACGTGGACGCCCATGAAGAAGATGGACGGCAGGAAGTACTGGACGAAGGTGACGCCCACCTCGTTGGCCGCCGGGTCGCTCGCGACCGAGTCCGACAGCAGTCGGATCAGCAGCGGTGCGGCGAAGATCGCGGCGACCGTCAGCAGCCCGAGCACCACCATGACGAGGGTGAGCAGGCGGTTGGCGTAGGCCTCGCCGCCGTCCTCGTCCTCCTTCATGGCACGCACCAGCTGCGGCACGAAGACGGAGTTCAGGCCGCCGCCGACGGTGAGGATGTAGATCATCGTCGGCAACTGGTAGGCCACCTGGAAGGTGTCACCGAGCAGGCCGACGCCGAGCGCGGAGACGATCATCGCGGACCGGATGAACCCGGTGAGCCGGGAGACCATGGTGCCGGCCGCCATCACGGCGCTGGACTGCAGCAGCCCGGCCGCCTTGCCCTTCCGGGCGGGCGGATCGGGGGTGGCTTCGGGTTCCTCGGCGGGCGCCGTGGTGCCCAGGTTCATGGTGCGGTCGTCGCCGGCCGCGGGGGGCACCGGGGCGTAGTGCTGCGGCACCGCCGCCGGGTTGCCCGGCGCGGGGGCCGGCCCGGGCACCACCGGCTCCGTGGGCGTGCCGGGGAGGCCGCCCCGCTGCTGGTCCCGGAAGAGGTGCGCGAAGGCGTCCGGCTGCTGCTGTTCCTCACCGGAGTGCGTCATCAGGTCGTCCACGCCCACGAACTGGGTGGTGCGGGGGTCGTCACCGTACGGCAGGTACTGGGTGGGCCCCTCCGGCTCGGGCGCCGGTGGCTGCGCCCACACACGCGGGTCGGGCGCGTACGGGGACTGCTGGGGCTGGGCGTACAGAGGCTGCTGGGGCTGCTGGGGCTGCTGGGCGCCAGGGGGTGGCGGTGGGTGCGCGGCACGGTCGTACAGCGCCTCGGCGACCGGGTCCTGCGCGCTGAGGTCCTGCGCTCGGTAGGGGTCCTGGTCGTAGGCGTCCTGGAGGTACATGTCCGCGGGATGCTGCGGCGGCACCTGACCGTGCTCGGGCGGCGGGCCCTCGGGGTGGCCCGAGCTGCCCGCGGCCTGGCCGCGGTCACCGTCGTACGGCGCGTTCATGGTTACCCCACCTCATCGTCCCGGGCCCACGGCCACGACATCCTCAACGGTCCACTCTCTCACCCGTGCCGGAAGGGTCGGCGCTTTCCGTTGCGGTGTCCGGTGTCCCGTCACTCGGCTGCTCCGGCTCGTCCGCCCCGGAGCGGACGCCGGACTCCTCCGCGGGCGGACCGTCGGAGCCCGCCGGGTTCTCCGGCTCGCCGGAGTTCTCGGCCGCGGCCTCGGCACCGTCCTCAGCGGCCCCGTCGGCCTCGCCGGCCTCGTCTGTCTCGTCCGGTTCCGCTGCCTCGCGGGCGGCGGCGCGCTTGCGCTGGCTGTACATCCGGAAGCCGGCCAGCACCAGCAGCAGCACCCCGCCGCCGATGACCAGCATCACGGTGGCCGTGATCTCGGTGACCTTCACGTCGAAGGTGACCGGAGCACCGTACGGCTGGCCGTCCTGCGTGTACAGCTGCGCGACCACCGTCGTCTGACCGTTGGTGTTGGCGGAGGTGGTGAACTTCACCGAGGCGTTGTGGCCGCCCGCGACCGCGATGGGCTGCTCGTCGTAGTCCTTGCCGGCGATCTCCAGCCGGGTCGGGTTGGTCGACGACAGCCGCAGCACCAGATGGTCGACACCCTGCACCAGGTTGTTCTGGACGGTGACGGGGATGGTGGCGCTGCGCCCGGAGAGCTTGGTGTCCGACTTGTCGATCAGCCTGACCTGGCCGGTGAGCGTCGCCAGGTACGACCGCACGCTCGCGCGGTAGCCGACGGCCTCGGTCGGCCGGCCCCGCCACGAGGCGGACATCTCCCGGTTTATGGCCCGCCCGAAGGGGGTCACCACGCGGGACTGGTCGGTGAGGATCACCTTGAAGTTGTCGAGCTTGTCCTGAGTGGCCGCGATCTCCTGGAAGGCGGCCCGCGGCAGTTCCCGCTTGCGCAGGGCCGAGGGGTACGACGACCCCGAGGGGACCCGCCTGGTGGCCTTCGGGTCGGGCTTGGCCGCGCCGGCCGCCACGAGCCCCTGCGCCTGCGACCAGGTGCTGCCCTGCAGGGCCGACACGGCCTCGGCCATCGCCCGCGCCTGCGCCGCGGTGAGCATTCGCTGCGGGGCGACGACGATGCTGCGCTGCTTGTTGACCTGCTGGCCGAGCGCGAGGCTCTGCGCGAGGAACTGCTGCACGGCGAGCGTGGATGCCGAGGCGCGCGTCAGGTCGCCCTCGAAGGCCGTCGACAGCCGGTAATCGGCGACGACCGCCGTGGTGCCGCCCCCGATGGGGCGGGCGGCGGACGGCGTGTACGACAGCTCGTCGGTCTCCTTGAGGCTGTCGCTGCGCGCGATCACCTTGTCGGCGCCCGCGGACGTGGCGACCTTGACGATCGAGGGGTCGACCGCGCCCTGCACCGGCCAGGCGAAGTCGGTGCTCGGCGTCACGTGGAGGACCGTCTGGACCGTGGTGGCGGCGACGTCGGTGGCCGCCTTGAGCTGGCTGAGGGAACCGGTGACATTGGTGCCGTTGTGGGCGAGGGAGGCCAGGTCGGGGTCGGCGAAGGGCAGGGCGACGACCTCCTTGCCCGCCACCGCCTGCTGCAACCGGGCGAGCCACTCCTTGGCGACGGCCTGATGGGAGCCCGGCGTGGTGGTGTCCTCACCCGTGCGGAGACGGTAGCCGCCGGCCATGGCGTCGACGGACGCCAGTAGGTCCGGGTCGATCACCCAGGTGACGTCCAGCTCCTTGCCCAGCGAGAGCAGCTGGTCGAGGCGACCGCCGGGGGAGATCTCCGTGGCGAGGTCGTCGTCGAGGAAGATCGGCGTCTGCTCCTCGTTCGATCCGGTCTCCGCCGTCATGTGGACGGTCGAGACCAGCGGCCAGAGCACCGTCGTCCTCGTCCGGGTGTCCGGTTCGTCCGGCTGCCAGGGCAGGAACGTGCGCTGGACACCCAGCGTCTGGTCCCACGACTGGGCGGAGGGCCGGCCGGACAGGGTGACGCCGAGCGGGTAGACGCCCTCGTCGTCGAGGTTGAGCTTGTCGACGGGCACAGAGATCGTGAAGTGCTCCGCGACACCCGGGCTGAGTTCGGCGAACTCCGCGCTGTAGGCGTCGTCCAGCTCCCTGCCGTCGTAGGCGGGCAGCTCATCGGCGTGCCGGGCGGTGTCGGCGACCGCCGAGCGGGTGCTCAGTGCGGAGCCGAGCCGCAGGTTCACATGGGCGTCGGTGACCTTCTTCGTGCCCCTGTTGGTGACCGAACCGGAGATCGTCACGGTGTCACCCTCGGCGGGGGCGCTCGGGGTGAGCGAGTCGACGGAGACGGCCACGGATCCCTTGTCCGCGGTCTCTCCGACACCCTCCCGGCCGGTCGCCTGCGCGGCGGACGGCGCGGGCAGCTGGAGCAGACCGGCCAGCAGAGGCGCCCCCACGAGCAGTGCTCCGGTGCGCCGCAGCCACCGGCGGGCAGGTGAGGGAGTCATCCCCGGGGTGTCTGCCGCCTCGGCCACGCGTTCGTCCGTCCCTTGTCCTCAGTAGTCCGTCAGTGATCCGTCAGTGGTCGTCGGAAAGTGCGTCCACGCATGGTAACGATGTGCGCCGAGGGTAAGTGCCGCGGAGTGCTCCACAAGATCAGCGGACCGGCGGGGGCGTCCTCTATGTGTACCTATTAACGGGGCGCCCGCGACGTGCACGGCCACGTACCCTTTTCTGTTGTGCCGAACGCCAACGAAGACAACAGCGCCCTGAGCCAGGTGCAGCACCGCGCGGTCAACGAACTGCTGCGGGTCGCCCCTGTCGCCGACGACCTCGCCCGCCGCTTCCAGGAGGCCGGCTTCTCACTCGCCCTGGTCGGTGGCTCGGTCCGGGACGCGTTGCTCGGTCGGCTCGGCAACGACCTGGACTTCACCACCGACGCCCGGCCCGAGGACGTCCTGAAGATCGTGCGGCCGTGGGCCGATGCCCTGTGGGAAGTCGGCATCGCCTTCGGTACGGTCGGGGCGCAGAAGAGCGGCTACCAGATCGAGGTCACCACCTACCGGTCCGAGGCATACGACCGGACCTCCCGCAAGCCAGAGGTGTCCTACGGCGACTCCATCGAGGAGGACCTCGTCCGCCGTGACTTCACCGTGAACGCGATGGCGGTCGCCCTCCCCGAGAAGGAGTTCATCGACCCGTACGGCGGCCTCGGCGACCTCGCCTCCCGAGTGCTGCGCACCCCGGGCACACCCGAGGCGTCCTTCTCGGACGACCCGCTGCGGATGATGCGGGCCGCGCGGTTCGCCGCGCAGCTCGACTTCGAGGTGGCGCCCGAGGTCATCACGGCCATGGCCGAGATGGCCGGACGTATCGAGATCGTCTCCGCCGAACGGGTTCGGGACGAGCTGAACAAGCTGATCCTCTCCGCCAACCCGCGCAAGGGCCTGACCTTGCTGGTCGACACCGGGCTGGCCGCACACGTGCTCCCGGAGCTGCCCGCGCTGCGGCTGGAGCGGGACGAGCACCATCGCCACAAGGACGTCTACGACCACACTCTGATCGTCCTGGAGCAGGCCATCGCGCTGGAGGAGAACGGCCCCGACCTGACCCTCCGGCTGGCGGCGCTGCTGCATGACATCGGTAAGCCGCGTACCCGCCGTTTCGAGAAGGACGGACGGGTCTCGTTCCACCACCACGAGGTGGTCGGTGCGAAGATGACCAAGAAGCGGATGACCGCGCTGAAGTACTCCAACGAACTGGTCAAGGACGTCTCACGACTGGTGGAGCTGCACCTGCGGTTCCACGGCTACGGCACCGGCGAGTGGACGGACTCGGCCGTCCGCCGCTACGTCCGGGACGCCGGGCCCCTCCTCGACCGACTCCACAAGCTGACCCGCTCCGACTGCACGACCCGCAACAAGCGCAGGGCCGCCGCGCTCTCCCGGGCGTACGACGGTCTGGAGGAGCGGATCTCCCAGCTGCAGGAACAGGAAGAACTCGACGCCATCCGCCCGGATCTCGACGGCAACCAGATCATGGAGCTCCTCGGTGTCGGCCCCAGCCCTGTCATCGGCAAGGCGTACAAGCACATGCTGGAGCTGCGCCTGGAGCACGGCCCGATGGGGCACGACGCCGCGGTGGCGGCCCTCAAGGAGTGGTGGGCTCAGCAGGACTGAGGCGGGGCCGTGAGGTGAGCGGGGGTCACGTTTCACGTGAAACGCGACCCGCTGAACACGAATGAGGGCGATGTTTCACGTGAAACATCGCCCTCATTCGCTGGCTTCTTACTTCTTGTAGTCCTTCAGGCACAGCAGGAAGTCGGAGCTGCCACCGCTCTCGGTGTACGTGTACTCGAAGTCCTTGGCCTCGGCCTCGCACTTGGCGTTCGCCGCGATTTCGGTCGAGTAGCTGCCCTTGATCTTGGCGAGCACGACGTACTGGGCTTTGGTGGAGGTGCAGTCCACGACTTCCAGCTCGGGATTGGTCTGGCTGCTGTTGCCCTGGTGCATGCAGTCGCCGACCTTGGCGGTGTTGGCGTCGTCCCGGCTCGATATGAAGCCGTAGACGGCCGCACCGGCCACAGCGAGGACGATCACGACGGTCCTGATCAGCTTGAAGCTGATCTTGCGGCTGGGCTGCGGCGGAACGGGGGCGTGCGGAGCTGCGCCGTTCGGGGGGTACGGGGCCTGAGGCTGGCCGACGGGCGGCTGGCCCTGGGCGTACGGGTTCTGGCCCTGCGGCGTCGGAGTGGTCACGTGGGAAGCCCCCCTGGAGACATGCTGAATGGTGATGCGCGTGGCGCGAAATAAGACGCACGTAAAGTACCGGCCCCTTATGACATCCCTGTGCCGCACAGCGTGCTCTGTGGCGCCGATGTGACACTCACGTGCGCGCAAAACGGCTCATAGTCGCTGCAATCGCCGCGTAGATAACGGCAATTGTTATCACCAGTGCCTCGGAGCGGCCGTCCGGGGGGAGCATCAGGGCGGCCGCTCCGGCGGCGCCCACGAAGGCGACGTTGAAGAACACGTCGTAGAGCGAAAAGGTCCGGCCACGGAACTCGTCGACGACGGTGGCCTGGACGACGGTGTCCGTGGAGATCTTGGCGCCCTGGGTGACCAGCCCCAGGACGACGGCCAGGACCAGAGCCGGCTCCTTGGCGAAGGGCAGGGCCAGGGCGGGTTCGAGGAGGGCCGCCGAGGCGGAGCAGACGACGATCCAGCGGGCCGGTCCCAGCCGGCCGGCGGCCCACGGGGTCACGACGGCCGCCAGGAAGAAGCCCGCGCCGGAGAAGCCCACGGCCAGCCCCAGCAGCGCGAGCCCCTGATCCGGGTCGGAACGCGGCGACCAGGCGTACCGGCACAGCATCAGCACCATGACGGTGAGCGCGCCGTAGCAGAACCGCATCATCGTCATCGCGCCCAGGGCCCATGCCGTCGGCCGGCGCGGCGGCTCGGCGAGATGTCGTAGCGCCGCCGTCAGGCCGCGGGCAGTGCCCCGCAAGGCCGCAGAGAGCCGGGTCGGCACCAATGCGGGCTCGGGGCCGAGCAGTTCGCGGCCCATCCGCAGGGACGCCAGTGCGGAGCACAGGTACAGCGCGGCCCCGAGCAGGACCACGACGGCATCCGAGCCGGAGGTGACGATGCGTACGGCGAAGGCGAGGCCGCCGCCCGCGGTGGCGGCGAGCGTGCCGGCGGTCGGTGAGAGGGAGTTGGCCACCACGAGGCGCTCGGTGTCCACCACCCGGGGCAGAGCGGCCGACAACCCCGCGAGGACGAAGCGGTTGACGGCGGTGACGCACAGTGCCGAGACGTAGAAGAGCCAGTCAGGGACGTGAGCGACCATCAGCAGCGCCGTGGCCGTGGCCAGCAGGGCGCGTAGCACATTGCCGTAGAGAAACACCTGGCGGCGGCGCCAGCGGTCCAGCAGGACGCCGGCGAAGGGGCCGATCAGGGAGTACGGCAGCAGCAGCACCGCCATCGCGGAGGCGATCGCCCCGGCCGACGTCTGCTTCTCCGGGGAGAAGACGACGTACGTGGCGAGCGCGACCTGGTAGACGCCGTCCGCGCCCTGGGAGAGCAGCCGGACGGTCAGCAGGCGCCGGAAGTTCCGGAAGCGCAGCAGGACGCGCAGATCACGGACGACGGGCATGGGGCCCAGCCTCACATACGGGGAGAGTCCCCGGGCCGTTATGACCCGGGGACTCTTCTCGGCCCTGGCAGGAGCGGTTTCGCGAGGTCGGTGACTAGCGCTCGACTTCGCCGCGGATGAACTTCTCGACGTTCTCGCGGGCCTCGTCGTCGAAGTACTGGACCGGCGGGGACTTCATGAAGTAGCTGGACGCCGACAGGATCGGGCCGCCGATGCCGCGGTCCTTGGCGATCTTCGCGGCACGCAGGGCGTCGATGATGACGCCGGCGGAGTTCGGGGAGTCCCAGACCTCGAGCTTGTACTCCAGGTTCAGCGGGACGTCACCGAAGGCGCGGCCCTCGAGGCGGACGTAGGCCCACTTGCGGTCGTCGAGCCACGCCACGTAGTCCGACGGACCGATGTGGACGTTCTTCTCGCCCAGCTCGCGGTCGGGGATCTGGGAGGTGACGGCCTGCGTCTTGGAGATCTTCTTGGACTCCAGGCGCTCACGCTCGAGCATGTTCTTGAAGTCCATGTTGCCGCCGACGTTCAGCTGCATCGTGCGGTCCAGGATGACGCCGCGGTCCTCGAACAGCTTCGCCATGACGCGGTGCGTGATGGTGGCGCCGACCTGGGACTTGATGTCGTCACCGACGATCGGGACGCCCGCCTCGGTGAACTTGTCCGCCCACTCCTTGGTGCCCGCGATGAAGACCGGCAGGGCGTTGACGAAGGCGACCTTGGCGTCGATGGCGCACTGGGCGTAGAACTTCGCCGCGTCCTCGGAACCCACGGGCAGGTAGCAGACCAGCACGTCGACCTGCTTGTCCTTCAGGATCTGGACGACGTCGACCGGCGCCTCGGCGGACTCCTCGATCGTCTCGCGGTAGTACTTGCCGAGACCGTCGAGGGTGTGGCCGCGCTGAACCGTGACACCGGTGTTGGGCACGTCGCAGATCTTGATGGTGTTGTTCTCGGAGGCGCCGATCGCGTCCGCGAGGTCGAGGCCGACCTTCTTGGCGTCCACGTCGAACGCGGCGACGAACTCCACGTCCTTGACGTGGTAGTCGCCGAACTGGACGTGCATCAGGCCCGGGACCTTGGACGCCGGGTCGGCGTCCTTGTAGTACTCGACGCCCTGCACCAGCGATGCGGCGCAGTTGCCCACGCCGACGATGGCTACGCGAACCGAACCCATTCCGGTTGCTCCCTGTGTGTACGAGTGAGGCCCTGACTGGGCGCTCACGTGGCGGTGTCGTCGGGCGTATCCGTCCGGGGGGTGTCCCCGGAGCGGGGCAGGCCGCCCGTCGTTCCATCTGTGGTGTTCTGTTGAGCGGTCCCCCCGGAGGCGGAACCCCTCAGGTCCCGTCCGGCCCGCTCGCTCTCGATGAGCTCGTTCAGCCAGCGCACTTCGCGCTCCACGGACTCCATCCCGTGGCGCTGGAGCTCAAGCGTGTAGTCGTCGAGGCGTTCCCGGGTGCGGACCAGGGAGGCGCTCATCTTCTCCAGACGCTCCTCGAGCCGGCTGCGGCGGCCCTCCAGCACGCGCATGCGGACATCCCGGGAGGTCTGGCCGAAGAAGGCGAAGCGAGCGGCGAAGTGCTCGTCCTCGTACGCGTCGGGTCCGGTCTGGGAGAGGAGCTCCTCGAAGTGCTCCTTGCCCTCCGCCGTCAACCTGTAGACGATCTTGGCGCGCCGCCCGGTGAGGGGCGCGGCGAGCGCGTCCTCGGGTTCGCTGCCCGGCTCCTCTGTCAACCAGCCGTTGGCGACCAGCGTCTTGAGGCACGGGTAGAGCGTGCCGTAGCTGAAGGCGCGGAACACTCCCAGCGACGTGTTGAGTCGTTTGCGCAGCTCATAGCCGTGCATCGGAGATTCGCGGAGCAGGCCGAGTACGGCGAACTCAAGGATGCCGGACCGCCGGCTCATGATCGCCCCCTCTCCCTTATCTCGCGCTGATGTATCGACTCGATACATCAAGACGATAGAACGGCCTTCCGGATGGGACAAGGGGGAGGATCGTGAACGGGATCACATCACCGATTCGTTGGAAGCGAGTTGCCTGATTTGGGGTGAACTTCGGGGCTCGGCGGGTTTTGGCGGTGCGTAGTCTGTGCGCCATGCACACCACTGGGAACTGTGTGACGCCGGGGGGCGTCGATGTTCTCGGTGCCGTACGGGTGAATGCGGAACAGACCACATCCGTACATCGGGGGGACCGGAAACCAGCCGCTGTTTCCAGGCGCGCGCGGGTGCGCCTGCCCGAGGAGTAGTCGTTCGATGAGCGAGCACCGTCGCAAACCGCCGCAGCCGCAGGAAGGCGGACGTGCCGCGGCCCGACGCGGCCAGTCCGGCTCGTCCTCCGGCCGCCGTGCGGCACCGCGAGGCGCCACCGGTTCTCCTTCCGATTCCTATGGATCGGATCCCCACGGCCCGGGAGGCGGTCAGCAGCCGTACGGCGGTCGCGCCGAAGCCCGACGCGCGGCGCAGAGAGGCGCCGGGGGCCGGCGCAGGGCGGCCGAGCCCACAGGGGGGCGCCGGGGCGCCCCGGTCGGCCCCGGCCGTGGCCGCGGCCGTCAGACGCCGCCCAAGAAGCGTTTCATCGACTACCCCCGCTGGGGCAAGGACGGCTATCGCCGCTGGGTGCCGTCCTGGAAGCTCGTCTCGGCCCTGTTCCTCGGCTTCTTCGGCAGTCTCCTGGCCGCGGCGGGCATCGCCTACGCCATGGTCGGCGTGCCCAAGGTCGCCGATACGGCGACGGCGCAGAACAACGTCTACTACTGGGCCGACGAGAGCCAGATGGTCGCCACCGGTGGTGAGACCAACCGTCAGATCGTCGACCTGTCCCAGATCCCCGAGGCGATGCGCTGGGCGGTGATCTCACAGGAGAACAAGACCTTCTACACCGACAGCGGCATCGACCCCAAGGGCATCGCCCGAGCCTTCTACAACATGGCGCGGGGCGGACAGACGCAGGGTGGCTCGACCATCACCCAGCAGTACGTCAAGAACGCCATGCTGGCCGACCAGTCGCAGACGATCTCCCGCAAGGTCAAGGAGATCTTCGTATCCATAAAGGTGGGCGCGGAGGTCGACAAGAACGAGATCATGGCCGGCTACCTCAACTCCGCTTACTACGGGCGCAACGCCTACGGGATCCAGGCGGCCGCGCGGGCGTACTTCAACAAGGACGCCATCAAGCTGAACGAGGGCGAGTGCGCCTTCCTGGCGGCCATGCTCAAGGGAGCCACGTACTACGACCCGGCCGGGGCGCAGTCCATCGATCCCGCGGCCACGCCTGACGCCAACAAGAAGCGCGCCCTGACCCAGATGCAGGACACGCTCGACAAGATGGTCGAGTACGAGCACCTGGACGAAGCCGTACGGGCCAAGTACACGACGCTCCCCAAGGTGCAGAACCCGCGTTCCAACACCCGGCTGAGCGGTCAGATCGGCTACCTGGTCGACCTTGCCAACGCGTACCTGCTCAACAACACGGACATCACCGAGACGAGGCTGCGTCAGGGCGGTCTCTCCATCTACACGACCTTCGACAAGAAGAAGGTCGAGAAGCTGGAGAAGGTGGTGGCCGACGTCCGCAAGAAGAACATCAAGCCGGACGAGCGGCCCGAGGACACGCACGTGCAGTTCGGCGCGGCGTCGGTGGACCCGGCGACCGGCGCCATCCGGGCCATCTACGGCGGTGAGGACGCGACCAAGCACTTCACCGACAACGCCGACCAGACCGGCGCCCAGGTCGGTTCGACGTTCAAGCCGTTCGTGCTCGCCGCCGCCATGAGCTGGGGTGTCCGTGACCCCGACGGCGGGTCCTCGCAGGCCCAGGACGAGCGCACCATCGTCTCCCCGAAGAGCCTGTACAGCGGTAAGAACAAGCTCAAGATCAAGAACTACGACGGGACGATCTGGAAGAACGAGGAGGGCAAGGAGTGGTTGCAGCCGAACGACGGCAACGTCTCCCTCGGCTCGCCGCCGAAGTACAAGATCGACCTGCGTGAGGCCATGCGCGAGTCGGTGAACTCCGCCTTCGTGCAGCTCGGCATGGATGTCGGCCTGGACAAGGTGAAGGACGCCGCCGTCGCCGCGGGCCTGCGCGAGGACAGCCTGACGGGCACCAGCTTCCCGGCGTTCTCCATCGGCATCTCCGACCCGAGCGCGATCCGGATGGCGGGCGCGTACGCGACCTTCGCGGCCAGCGGCAAGCAGCGCGACCCGTACTCCGTGGACAGGGTCAAGAGCGAGACCGGCGTGATCTACGCCCACAAGACCGCCACCAAGGAGGCCTTCACCGCGAAGGTCGCCGACAACGTCACCGACGTGCTGAAGACGGTCGTCGACAGGGGCACGGGTACGACGGCCCGGCTGCCCGGCCGTGATGTGGCCGGCAAGACCGGTACCACCGACGAGAACCGGTCCGCCTGGTTCGTCGGCTACACCCCGCAGCTGTCCACCGCGGTCTCGATGTTCCGCTACGACGACGACGAGTCGAACAAGGACCGCAAGTTCCTCTCGATGTTCGGTACGGGCGGGCAGAAGAAGATCCACGGCGCCTCGTTCCCGGCCCAGATCTGGCACGACTACATGGCGGAGGCCCTGGAGGGCACGCCCAAGAAGTCGTTCCCGACGCCCGAGCCCATCGGCGAGGTCCTCAACGAGGAGCCGGAGCCCAGCCCGAGCCCCTCCCCCATCGAGTCCGAGGAAGCCTCCCCGTCCCCCTCCCCGTCGCCCAGCCGCCGGCCCGGCAAGCCCTCGCCGTCCCCGAGCGACACCTGCAGCGGCTTCAGCTGGAAGTGCGATCCCAGCATCGGAGGCACGGACGGGGGGCCGACCGACGGCACCACGGGTGATCCCACCGCCGATCCCTCGCCATCCGACTCGCCCACCGACGGAGGTGGCAGACCAGGCGGAGGCGGCATCTTCGGTTAGCGCCGCGCTTTCGGCCGGCGCCACGTCGCCCGACACGCGTGTTTCACGTGAAACATGTGGATGTTCCACGTGAAACAAGGGCCGCCACCCCACATCCGGGGTGGCGGCCCTCGGTGCTTTCCTAGGTCCGTACGGCAGGATGTGGGCCATGCCCAGCGCAGAATCGACGCAAGCGAGCATGCACGGTCCGGACCCGGTGCCGCCGACCAGGGATGACGAGGTCGCCCGGGCCGGCAGCGAGCTGATCGGCGGCCCCCTGGGCCGACGTGCCCTGCTGGGGGCGTCCTGGTGGACCCCCGTCCGGGTCATCGCGCTGGTGGCGATCGGCATGTTCGCCCTCGGCCTGGTCCAGAAGGCGCCCTGCTACACCAGCGGCTGGTTCTACGGCGCCAGTTCCCAGTACACCCACGCCTGCTACTCGGACATCCCTCACCTGTACCAGGGGCGCGGCTTCGCCGACGGACTCGTTCCCTACTTCGACAAGCTCCCCGGGGACATGGAGTACCTGGAGTACCCCGTGCTGACGGGGGTCTTCATGGAGGTGGCCGCCTGGCTCACCCCCGGCAGCGGAAGCATCCAGCACCAGGAGCGGTGGTACTGGATGGTCAACGCCGGGATGCTGATGGCGTGCGCGGCCGTCATCGCCGTATGCGTCAGCCGTACCCACGCCCGCCGCCCGTGGGACGGCCTGCTGCTCGCGCTGGCGCCCGCCTTCGCGCTCACCGCCACCGTCAACTGGGACCTGCTGGCGGTGGCCCTGACGGCCGCCGCCATGCTGATGTGGTCCCGGGGCCGCTCCCTCGCCTTCGGAGCGCTGCTGGGCCTCGCCACCGCCGCCAAGCTCTATCCGGTCTTCCTGCTCGGCCCACTGCTCCTGCTGTGCTGGCGCGCCGGCCGGTGGCGGGACTTCGGACGGGCCTTCGGCGGGGCCCTCGCGACCTGGCTGATGGTCAACGTGCCGGTCATGCTGTTCGCGTTCGACGGCTGGTCGAAGTTCTACACCTTCAGCCAGGAGCGCGGCGTCGACTTCGGCTCCTTCTGGCTGATCCTGGCGCAGAACTCCTCCGACCCGCTCACCACGGACTCGGTGAACACCCTCGCCTCGCTGCTCGTGGTGGTCTGCTTCCTCGGCATCGGCTGGCTGGCACTGGCCGCGCCCCGCCGCCCCCGCCTCGCGCAGCTGGTGTTCCTCATGGTCGCGGCCTTCATCGTGACCAACAAGGTCTACTCGCCGCAGTACGTGCTCTGGTTGGTGCCGCTGGCGGCGCTGGCCCGGCCCAAGTGGCGTGACTTCCTGGTCTGGCAGGCGTGCGAGGTGGTGTACTTCCTCGGCATCTGGATGTATCTCGCGTACACGACCAGCGGGGACGCCCACAGGGGACTGCCGACCGACGGCTACCACTGGGCCATCGGCGTGCACCTGGCCGGGACGCTGTACCTGTGCGCGGTGGTCGTACGGGACATCCTGCTGCCGGAACACGACGTGGTGCGCCAGGCCGGAGACGACGACCCGTCGGGCGGCGTCCTGGACGGAGCGGAGGACGTCTTCGCGCTGGCCCCCGCGCACCGCCCGGACCCGCTCCCGGCGTCGTACGCGGGCCCCCAGGTGGAGTGGGGCCGCGCGGAGGCGTCCGAGGGGCGTTCTGAGCCCTCCGCCGGACCAGAGGGCGGCTGATCCCCAGGAGAGACTTCGAAGGCACGAGAAAGGCCGTACACGGGCTTCCGTGTACGGCCTTCGCCGTCGCGGGCGGTGGCTCGGCACCGCCTCGCTGCGTTCAGCGGTCCACGAGCCGGTCGAACTGAGTGGTCGTGTGCCGCAGATGTGCCACCAGCTCGTCGCCGACCTGCGGTTCGGGGGCGTCGTCGGGGACGAAGAGGATCGACACCTGCATGTGCGGCGGCTCTGCGAACCACCGCTGCTTGCCGCCCCAGACGAAGGGCGAAAGATTCCGGTTGACGGTGGCCAGACCGGCCCGGGCGACGCCCTTGGCGCGCGGCATGACCCCGTGCAGCGCCTTGGGGGCCTCCAGACCCACCCCGTGCGAGGTACCGCCCGCCACGACCACCAGGTAGCCGTCGGAGGCGGCCTTCTGCTGGCGGTAGCCGAAGCGGTCGCCCTTGGCGACGCGGGTGACGTCCAGGACCGCGCCGCGGTACTCGGTGGCCTCGTGGTCGCCCAGCCACAGCCGGGTGCCGATCCGGGCGCGGAAGCGGGTCTGTGGGAACTGCTGCTGCAGGCGGTGCAGTTCCTCCGCCTTGAGGTGGCTGACGAACATCGTGTGCAGCGGCAGCCGGGCGGCGCGCAGCCGGTCCATCCAGCCGATGACCTCCTCGACGGCGTCCGAGCCGTCGGTCCGGTCCAGCGGCAGATGGATCGCGAAGCCCTCGAGGCGGACGTTCTCGATGGCGGCGTGCAACTGCGCGAGATCCTGCTCACTGACGCCGTGGCGCTTCATCGAGGACATCACCTCGATGACCACGCGTGCGCCCACCAGGCCGTACACGCCGTCCACGGACGACACCGAGCGGATGACGCGGTCGGGCAGCGGCACGGGCTCCTCGCCACGCCGGTACGGCGTCAGCACCAGCAGGTCACCGCTGAAGAAGTCCTTGGTCCGCGCGGCCTCGTACGTGGTGCCGACCGCCAGGACGTCCGAGCCCAGCCGGGTGGCCTCCTCCGCCAGCCGTTCGTGCCCGAAGCCGTAGCCGTTGCCCTTGCAGACGGGAACCAGGCCCGGGAACTGCTCCTGCACGTGCTTGTGGTGCGCCCGCCAGCGCGCGGAGTCGACGTAGAGCGTGAGCGCCATGGCCGGACCTCGAACCTTTCTGGTCTTAGCGGTCTATGTGGGGTGAGCGGATTCTGAGGGGGTGTCAACCGATTGTGACGGCTCAGCGACGCGACATGTAGATGTCGAGCGCCTTGTGCAGCAGCTTGTTCAGCGGGAAGTCCCACTCACCGAGGTACTCCGCCGCCTGGCCGCCGGTGCCGACCTTGAACTGGATCAGGCCGAAGAGGTGGTCGCTCTCGTCCAGCGAGTCGGAGATGCCGCGCAGGTCGTAGACCGTCGCGCCGAGCGCGTACGCGTCGCGCAGCATCCGCCACTGCATGGCGTTCGACGGCCGGAACTCGCGGCCGATGTTGTCGGAGGCGCCGTAGGAGTACCAGACGTGCCCGCCGACGATGAGCATGGTCGCCGCCGACAGGTTCACGCCGTTGTGGCGGGCGAAGTACAGCCGCATCCGGTTGGGGTCCTCGGTGTTGAGGGCCGTCCACATGCGCTGGAAGTAGGAGAGCGGGCGAGGACGGAAGTGGTCGCGCACCGCGGTGATCTCGTACAGCCGCTGCCACTCCTCCAGGTCGTGATAACCGCCCTGGACGACCTCGACACCGGCCTTCTCGGCCTTCTTGATGTTGCGCCGCCACAGCTGGTTGAAGTTCTTGTGCACCTCTTCCAGGGAGCGG
Organism: Streptomyces sp. bgisy159; assembly: GCF_965341775.1. GTDB lineage: Bacteria > Actinomycetota > Actinomycetes > Streptomycetales > Streptomycetaceae > Streptomyces. The sequence goes on from NZ_CBDQZH010000001.1 coordinate 213,879, forward strand.
TTGGCCAGCGGCACCTGGAACACGTAGCGGGGCTGCACGTCACCGAAGCCGGCGCCGCCGTCCTCGCCCTGCTGCCAGCCCATCCGGCGCAGCTTGTCGGCCACCTCGAAGGCACGAGGCTCGATGAAGTCCGCCTCGATGTCGCGCAGCCGCTTCACGTCCGGGTTCTGGATGCCCTGCTTGATGGAGGACGCCTCCCAGCGGCGGATGATCACCGGCGGGCCCATCTTCACCGAGAAGGCGCCCTGCTGCTTGAGGTGCGCCAGCATCGGCTCCAGCCAGTCCGTCAGGTTCGGCGCGAACCAGTTGATGACCGGGCCTTCGGGCAGATAGGCGAGGTAGCGCTTGATCTTGGGCAGCTGCCGGTAGAGGACCAGGCCCGCGCCGACCATCTCGCCGGTGCGCCCGTCGAACCAGCCGAGGCTCTCGGAGCGCCATTCCGCCTTGACGTCAGCCCAGGCCGGAACCTGCATGTGGCTCGCCGACGGCAGGCTCTGGATGTACGCCAGATGCTGCTCGCGGCTGATCGTCCTCAGGGTCAGGCTCATGTCGGGGCGCTCCTCGGGCTGGTGTGTCCCCATGGGTACAGGGGCTCCGGCTCTCGCGCCGAAGCCTACTGCGCCCGGGGGCGCGCACCGACTGGGCGCACGCCACCTTCACCCCGGCCGTCCCTGTGGCCGGGGTGTGGCGCGGTGTCGTGCGGACACCGGGACGCGAGAGCCGGCGTCCCGGTGTCCGGGTGTCAGAAGAGGCCGCCGAACAGGCCGCCGTGCGCCATGCCGAGGAAGAAGCCGACGCCGCTGGCGCCGAGGCCCAGGATCAGCCCGAAGCGCTCGCGGGTGGTCTCGGAGACCCACTGCCCGTAGGCGCCGGTGAGGATCCCCAGCAGACCGGTCCACGAACTCACCAGATGGAGGCTGTGGAACATCGCCGTGACGAACGACACCACGCCGAGCACCAGGGTCACCGCGAGCAGTGTGTCCTGGAGGGGGTGGCGTCTGCCGTCGGTGGCGAAGAGGGAGCCGACTCCGGTGTTGGGTCGCAATGCCTGTGCCATGGGGCACCTCCTGCGGAAGGCGGCGCATCGTAGCGCCATACACACCCGACGTGTCCAGATTGACGGTGAGGGCGGGCGGATTTCAACCGGAAGCGGGTGTCCGGGTAGTCTGTACCGTCTGCACCGGTGTCTGCCCAGGCCCAGCCAGGGAGTCCGCCCAGCTCAGAGCGGGGTCGTCGAGAGACGACCCCGATTGTCAGTGGCGGCCGATACCGTTGCGTACGCATCACAACCCTCCTGCCACGGAACGACCGTGGCCGCTGAGTCCAAAGGAGGTGGGTTCCACATGCGTCACTACGAGGTGATGGTCATCCTCGACCCCGATCTGGAGGAGCGCGCCGTCGCCCCCCTGATCGAGAACTTCCTCTCCGTCGTCCGTGAGGGCAACGGCAAGGTCGAGAAGGTCGACACCTGGGGCCGTCGTCGTCTCTCGTACGAGATCAAGAAGAAGCCCGAGGGCATCTACTCGGTCATCGACCTGCAGGCCGAGCCTGCGGTCGTCAAGGAGCTCGACCGCCAGATGAACCTGAACGAGTCGGTCCTCCGGACCAAGGTCCTCCGCCCCGAGACCCACTGAGCCCGCTGCTCAGCTGATCTCGGGATTCGAGTAGCACCACCAGCAGCCCGCAAACCCGCCGAGAGGTTCCCCCATGGCAGGCGAGACCGTCATCACGGTCATCGGCAATCTTGTCGACGACCCCGAGCTGCGCTTCACCCCCTCCGGTGCGGCGGTCGCGAAGTTCCGTGTCGCGTCCACCCCCCGCACCTTCGACCGTCAGACCAACGAGTGGAAGGACGGCGAGAGCCTCTTCCTGACCTGCTCGGTCTGGCGTCAGGCGGCGGAGAACGTCGCCGAGTCGCTTCAGCGAGGCATGCGCGTCATCGTGCAGGGCCGACTGAAGCAGCGGTCCTACGAGGACCGTGAGGGCGTCAAGCGCACGGTCTATGAACTGGACGTCGAGGAAGTCGGCCCCAGCCTGCGCAACGCCACGGCCAAGGTCACCAAGACCACCGGCCGCGGTGCTCAGGGTGGTGGCGGCGGCTTCGGCGGTGGCCAGCAGGGTGGTGGCGGCGGCTGGGGCGGCGGCCCCGGCGGCGGCCAGCAGGGCGGCGCTCCCGCCGACGACCCCTGGGCGACCGGCGCTCCCGCCGGTGGCCAGCAGGGCGGCGGCTGGGGCGGCGGCTCCGGCGGCTCCGGCGGCGGTGGCGGCTACTCGGACGAGCCCCCCTTCTAGGTCTTCGGACCGAGGGTGGGCCGTATCCCCACTTCTTGATCACACAGGAGAATCACCATGGCGAAGCCGCCTGTGCGCAAGCCGAAGAAGAAGGTCTGCGCTTTCTGCAAGGACAAGGTCACGTACGTGGACTACAAGGACACGAACATGCTGCGGAAGTTCATTTCCGACCGCGGCAAGATCCGTGCCCGCCGCGTGACCGGCAACTGCACGCAGCACCAGCGTGACGTCGCCACGGCTGTCAAGAACAGCCGTGAGATGGCGCTGCTGCCCTACACCTCCACCGCGCGCTAAGGGAAGGGTGACCGAATCATGAAGATCATCCTCACCCACGAGGTCTCCGGCCTCGGTGCCGCGGGCGACGTCGTGGACGTCAAGGACGGTTACGCTCGCAACTACCTGATCCCGCGGAAGTTCGCTATCCGCTGGACCAAGGGTGGCGAGAAGGACGTCGAGCAGATCCGTCGCGCTCGCAAGATCCACGAGATCCAGACCATCGAGCAGGCCAACCAGATCAAGGGTCAGCTCGAGGGTGTGAAGGTCCGTCTGGCCGTCCGCTCCGGCGACGCCGGTCGTCTCTTCGGTTCCGTCACCCCGGCCGACATCGCCTCGGCGATCAAGGCCGCCGGTGGTCCCGAGGTCGACAAGCGCCGCATCGAGCTGGGTTCGCCCATCAAGACGCTGGGCGCCCACGAGACGTCCGTGCGTCTGCACCCCGAGGTTGCCGCCAAGGTCAACATCGAGGTCATCGCGGCCTGAGTGCCGCGGCTCGCTTGAGCAGTGAGGGGTCGTGCCTTTCGGGGTACGGCCCCTTTCGCATGCCCCGGGCAACGAGAGCCCGGGGCCCGGGTGGCTTCATGCGGAGCGGGGGTGTTTCACGTGAAACGGTCATCGGGTCGCCCCGGTGACGGCCCAGCGGCCGGATCGACCCCGCAGCCACAGAGTCCCCATCCGTACCGCCATCATCAGCGTCATAGCCGCCCAGAGGGCAGTGAGTCCGCCGCCCAGCACAGGCACCAGCAGGGCTACCGGGGCGAAGACCGCCAGGGTGAGCAGCATGGCCCAGGCGAGATACGGTCCGTCTCCCGCACCCATCAGTACGCCGTCGAGAACGAAGACGATTCCGGAGACGGGCTGGGAGAGGGCCACAATCACCAAGGCGGGCAGGGCGGCGTCGCGCACCGCGGAGTCGTCGGTGAACAGGGACAGGAACAACGGGCGGGTGACCATCACCAGCACGCCGAGGGCCACACCGACCGCGGCGCCCCACTGCACCATGCGGCGGCAGACCGCCTGGGCGCCTGCCGCGTCGCCGGCGCCCAGATAGCGACCGATGATGGCCTGTCCGGCGATGGCGATGGCGTCGAGCGCGAAGGCCAGCAGACTCCACAGGGACAGGATGATCTGGTGGGCCGCGACGTCCGCGTCCCCGAGGCGGGCGGCGACGCCTGTGGCGATCATCAGGATGGCCCGCAGCGAGAGGGTACGGATCAGCAGCGGTGTGCCGGCCTGCGCCGAGGCTCGTATTCCTGCGGCGTCGGGTCGCAGGGAGGCACCGTGCCGACGCGCGCCCCGGACGACGACCGCCAGATAGACCGCGGCCATCCCGCACTGGGCGATGACGGTGCCCCAGGCGGAGCCTGCGATGCCGAGCCCGGCGCCGTAGACGAGTACGGCGTTCAGCGCGCCGTTCGCGACGAAGCCGGCGACTGCGACGTACAGCGGTGTCCTGGTGTTCTGCAGTCCGCGTAGGACACCGGTGGAGGCGAGGACGACGAGCATGGCCGGAATGCCGAGAGAGGAGACGCGCAGATAGGTGGCCGCGTAGGGGGCGGCGGTCTCGGAGGCGCCGAAGAGCTCGACGAGCGCCGGTGCCGTGGGCAGGACGGCGGCGATCACGACGGAACCTAGGAGAAGGGCCAGCCAGATGCCGTCCATGCCCTGTCGGATGGCGGCGGAGAGGTCACCGGCTCCGACCCGGCGGGCGACGGCCGCCGTGGTGGCGTAGGCGAGGAAGACGAAGACGCTGACGGCCGTGGCGAGCAGGGCGGAGGCGACGCCGAGGCCGGCGAGTTGGGCGGTGCCGAGGTGGCCGACGATGGCGCTGTCGGCCATGACGAAGAGGGGTTCCGCGACGAGTGCGCCGAACGCCGGTACGGCGAGCGCGACGATCTCCCGGTCGTGCTCGCGCCGGGTGGCTCTGGGGGGCGCGGGGGCCTGTGTCATGGGCATCAATCTAATCGTCCACAGGTAAGAGATGCAAAACTGGATTGCCCCTTACTGTGGCGGTTGCTCTGTGTCACTTCGCGCACCGTTCGAAGCGATCCGGGTCCGACTGGGCAAGTTTTTCTTCTGCACAGCCAGTGGATGGGAAGTGTGCAGGTCAGGGCCGTGACGGCGCGGAGGGCGAGGTCTTGTTCACAGGGCTGTCCACCGGCTCGTGCACAGGTTTTCGGGAGTTCTCCACAGCATCCGGCCCGTCGTCCACATGGCCTGTGGATAACCAGATTGGCTGACGTCCTCGCCGGGCCTACCGTGGTCCGGCGCCCGTTCCGTTTCCCGCTGGGGAAACCCGCACAAATCCGACGCGCCAGAACCGGAGCCAGGGCCTCTCAGTTGTCAGTGCCGTGCCGTAGAAATGACGGGCACGGCGAGGTCCGCTCGGCGGACGGGAGGAGGTCGCTCGGTGAGCATGTCCGAGCCCTTGGACGACCCGTGGGCCGACAGCGGTCCGAGTGATCGTCTGCCCTCTTTCCGCCGGCGCGGGGACGGCGGCCGCAGCCGGGACGAGCAGCACGAGCGCGGCCGGGAGGCCGCCGAGTGGGACGGCGGGGGCACGCCCTTCGAGCGGGTCCCGCCGCAGGACCTCGATGCCGAGCAGTCCGTCCTCGGCGGCATGCTCCTGTCCAAGGACGCCATCGCGGACGTCGTCGAGATCCTCAAGGGCCACGACTTCTACAAGCCCGCCCACGAGACGATCTACCAGGCCATCCTCGACGTCTACGCCAAGGGTGAGCCGGCCGACCCGATCACGATCGCCGCCGAGCTGACCAAGCGCGGTGAGATCAACAAGGTGGGCGGTGCCTCCTATCTGCACACCCTTGTGCAGACGGTGCCGACGGCGGCCAACGCCGAGTACTACGCCGAGATCGTGCACGAGCGCGCGGTGCTGCGCCGTCTGGTGGAGGCCGGTACTCGTATCACCCAGATGGGATACGCGGCCGACGACGACATCGACGAGATCGTCAACCGCGCCCAGGCGGAGATCTACGCCGTCACCGAGCAGCGCACCAGTGAGGACTACCTGCCGCTCGGCGACATCATGGAGGGCGCGCTCGACGAGATCGAGGCGATCGGCTCGCGCAGTGGTGAGATGACCGGTGTGCCCACGGGGTTCACCGATCTCGACGCGCTCACCAACGGTCTGCACCCTGGTCAGATGATCGTCATCGCGGCCCGTCCCGCGATGGGCAAGTCGACACTGGCGCTGGACTTCGCCCGGGCCGCGTCGATCAAGCACAACCTGCCGAGCGTCATCTTCTCCCTCGAAATGGGCCGCAACGAGATCGCGATGCGTCTACTGTCCGCCGAGGCCCGCGTCGCGCTGCACCACATGCGGTCCGGCACCATGACCGACGAGGACTGGACGCGCCTCGCCCGCCGGATGCCCGAGGTGTCCTCGGCGCCGCTCTACATCGACGACTCCCCGAACCTGTCGATGATGGAGATCCGCGCGAAGTGCCGTCGGCTGAAGCAGCGCAACGACATCAAGCTGGTGATCATCGACTATCTGCAGCTGATGCAGTCCGGCGGTGCCAAGCGTTCCGAGAGCCGTCAGCAGGAGGTCTCGGACATGTCCCGTAACCTCAAGCTCCTGGCCAAGGAACTGGAGGTGCCGGTGATCGCGCTCTCCCAGCTCAACCGCGGTCCCGAGCAGCGCACGGACAAGAAGCCGATGGTGTCCGACCTGCGTGAGTCCGGTTCCATCGAGCAGGACGCCGACATGGTGATCCTGCTCCATCGTGAGGACGCCTACGAGAAGGAGTCCCCTCGCGCCGGGGAGGCGGACATCATCGTCGGCAAGCACCGAAACGGCCCGACAGCCACCATCACCGTCGCCTTCCAGGGCCACTATTCACGCTTCGTGGACATGGCTCAGACCTGATCAGGTGCGCTGTAGGGTCTCAAATCCAGCTTCATGATCTCAGCGCTGCTGCATATGGATGGCATTTATGCAGCCATCATGAGACTCGCAGCTCGGAGCGTTCACTCTGGGTGGCGTAGGGCGCGACCTCTCCGTGCGGGGAGCGAACGCTGACACCGTGCGGTGGACGTCGCTGCGACGGTGAGTATCCGTCATCAACGTGGTGCTCTCGTAGAGGACCAAGACTGGCGTACGGTGCCTGCCGATCTCCTGCAGTCGGCTTGGCTCCAGTCGCGACTCGTGGATCACGTGATCCCGCATCGTCGCCGACCAGTAAGTGCCGGAGTAGTGCTTCTGGCTCTTGTGCCAGCGGAACGTCCGCCACGGAGGCGGACCGCTGCTGGTCAGAGCCGAACGCGGCCGGCCCATGACGCTGACTCCCTTGGGGAGGAGGGTGCTCAGGGCTATTCGCACGTCTCAAGATGGTGCGGCGTCGTAAAACCGGAGTTCACTCCGGGTCGGAAAGGCGATGAAAGGCTCCGTCGAACTCGTCAGACGCAAGCAGCTCGGCGATCACGCCCACCATGCCTTGGATGCCAGGGTCCCGAACGATCAGCCCGTCCGAGCACCAGAAGCACCGGCCCCCTGCGGCTTCTCCGGTCCCCTCCCATCTCCTCATCAGCCGGTCCACCTCGGCGAGGGTGAAGATCGTCGCACTCCAGCGAGAGCCATCGGGAAGGTGAACCTCGACATCCACATTGCAGACCTCCTCGAGCACCTCGTCAGGGCTTGGGAGGAACAGGGCCTCGAACCCTTTGGCGAGGACACGGTAATAGGGGCCGTCCCATCCGGCTCCGGTCTGCAGTTCGCTCGTCGTGGTGGTCACAGCAGGAGCATCCCAGCAGTCCAGATGACGGTCCACAGGAATTGGACACCGCAGCGGCCGGCGCACAGACCGCCGCCATCATGGGCTCGTGACGACATGGATGCGCTGCTACTGGGACGAGGAAGACACCTGGTTCTACTTCGAGTCGACGCCGAAGGCTGGGTGATTCGGCAGGTGGAATCGAAGGGCCTGAGTTGGCCTCGGTCGCAACTGCCTCCCTCGCCGAGTGGCAGCGGGCCCGCGCGAAACCTCAGGCTCACGGACAGTCAATCGGTCGACGCCGGTATCCGTAGCGAACGCCTGAACCGCCTGAAGATAGGCCGCCTCAACCTCGCCGTGATCGCTGGTGGTGTCCTCCACGCCGGTGTAGTGCCCGTGGTCGTCACGGTGGGCGGGGGCGTACTTACTGACGCGAAAGACGTAGGAGAGTCGCACGCCGTCATCTTCCAGCGCCGCCCGTAGGAAGTGCCACGGATTTGAGACAGGGCATCGGTATGCGCTGTGGGACAGGATCGGAAGCCGCAGGTCAGCGCGTCACGATCTGACACGAGCCGCGAGACCCTGCATGCGCGAACCTGGCCGGCTCGGTGATACGGAGTCGACTCCTGGGCGCCCACGGGGTGGACTGGGGCCATGACGAGTTCTCAGGATGAGTTGCTTCCCGGCACGCGGCGGGCGTTGCTGCACCGGATCGCCGTTGCCCAGGCCCAGGGGCGGGCTCCTTCACTGGTAGCAGCGGTCGTGCGGGACGGCCGGGTCGTGTGGCACGGGGCTCGGACGTCGGTGGACGGGCACGGGCCGGACGAGAACGTGCAGTACCGGATCGGCTCGATCACCAAGACGTTCACCGCGGTGCTGGTGCTGCGGCTGCGCGACGAGGGGAGGCTCGATCTCGTCGATCCGCTGGAGAAGCACCTGCCGGGCACACCGGTGGGAGAGGCGAGCATCGCCGAACTCCTCGCCCACGCGGGCGGTCTGGCGGCCGAGACGCCCGGTCCCTGGTGGGAGCGGACGCCGGGCTCACTGCGCCCCGGCATCACGGATGTCCTCGGCGACCAGCCACTGCTCCATCCCGTGGGCCGGCGCCACCACTACTCCAACCCCGGTTACGCCCTGCTCGGAGCCCTGGTGGAGCGGCTGCGCGGCGCCCCGTGGGAGGAGGTACTGCGACGTGAGGTCCTTGATCCCTTGGGGCTCGGCCGCACGACCACGCGCCCCGAGGCACCCTACGCCGGAGGGTGGGCGGTGCACCCGTGGGCCGATGCGCTCCTTCCCGAACCGCTGGAGGAGTACGGCCCGATGGCTCCCGCCGGGCAGCTCTGGTCCACTACCGGTGACCTGGCCCGTTTCGCGGCCTTCCTGATGCGGGGCGACGACCGGGTGCTGAGCATGCAGACACTGCGGGAGATGAGGGCGCCGGCGGCTCCTGTTGAGCCCGCGGATGTCGTGGACGGCGTCTCGTACGGACTCGGTCTGCAGCTCCAGCACCGGGACGGCCGGTTTCTGGTGGGACACTCGGGGTCCGTGCCGGGCTTCCTGGCGAACCTCACCGTCTGCGTGGAGGACGATGTCGCGGCCGTCGTCCTGGCCAACTGCACCTCGGGGCCGCTGCTGTCGCTGCTCGGTGCCGATCTGATCCGTGTCGTCGCCGAGGCGGAGCCACGGATTCCCGAGCCCTGGCGCCCTCTGCGTGAGGTGGACGCGTCTGTGCTGGAGCTGGCCGGTCAGTGGTACTGGGGGACCAGTCCGTTCGCCCTGAGAGTGACGGCCGACGGGCTCGTCTCGCTGGCACCGCTCTCCGGCGGTGGCCGGCGCTCGCGCTTCCAGCCGAACGGCGACGGCACCTGGACGGGGCTCGAAGGCTACTTCGCCGGAGAGCTGCTGCGGGCGGTACGACGGCCGGACGGTGCGGTGGACCATCTGGACCTGGGGTCCTTCGTGTTCACACGTCAGCCGTACGACACGACCGCTGAGGTGCCCGGCGGGGTGGACGCCGAGGGCTGGCGGGGGGCCGTCTAGGGAGGGCCCGCGGCCGGACGACGCGCCAAGGAGCTGTTTCACGTGAAACAAGCGCACGAGACAGCTCCCTGCCCCACGACAGCCCCTCGGCGACGAAGCCCGGTGCCGTCACAGCTGTAGCTTGAATCCCACGTGGGAGGCGACGAAGCCCAGCCGCTCGTAGAAGCGATGGGCGTCCGGACGGGCGTTGTCCGAGGTCAGTTGCACCAACTGGCAGCCCGCGCGGCGGGATTCCTCGACCGCCCACTCGATGAACCGGGTCCCCAGTCCGCTGCCGCGCTCGTCGGCGTGTACCCGCACCCCCTCGATGATCGACCGGGTGGCGCCACGCCGGGACAGACCCGGGATGACGGTGAGTTGGAGCGTGCCGACCACGCGACCCTCCCGGACGGCGACGACCAGACGCTGATGGGGGTCGGACGTGATCCGCTCCATGGCCGCCAGGTAGGGCGCCAGGTCGTCGGGCGACTCGCGCTGTGCGCCGAGGGGGTCGTCCGCGAGCATCGCCACGATCGCGGAGACGTCGTCGGCGCCGGCGGGGCGTATACCAAGATCTCCCATGGCCGCACCCTATGCGGCGGCCGGTGCCGTCAGGGTCTCCACGGCTCGGACGAGAGGGGCCAGTTCGGGGTTCTTCGCCGCGTCGTCGAGGGCTTCCCGCAGAGCGGCGTCATGGGTGGGCCGGGCCCCGGCCAGAAGCCGCAGACCCGATTCGGTGACGTTGGTGTAGATACCGCGCCGGTCGGTGGGGCAGAGGTAGCGCTCCAGCAGGCCGCGGTCCTCCAGCCGGGTGACGAGCCGGGTGGTGGCGCTCTGACTCAGCACCACCGCGTCGGCCACCTGCTTCATCTGCAGGTGGCCCCCGTCGCCGTCGTGCTGTCGGCTCAGGACGTCGAGCAGGGAGTACTCCCGCACGCTCAGGTCGTGCCGGACCTGCAGCGCCCGTTCGATGTGGGCCTCGATCCTGCCGTGCAGCAGGGAGAGGGCGCACCAGCCCTGGGAGAGGGCGGTCAGTGCGGGGTCCGTCGCAGTCATGGCGTTCTCCTCCGTCCCGGAGCGGCTGTGTCCCAGGGTAGAGGACGTTCGCAATAGCCCGCGCTTGCAATTAAAGCGCGTCTGCAATTAATGTCGGAGGCCAGATAGGCGCACGAGCAATCAATCCTCCGGAAGGGGAGCCTCCGTCATGCCTCTCGCGCTTCTGGCCCTCGCGATCGGGGCCTTCGGAATCGGCACCACCGAGTTCGTGATCATGGGACTGCTGCCCGAGGTGGCGGACGACTTCGGGGTCTCCATCCCCACGGCCGGCTTCCTGGTGACCGGTTACGCCCTGGGCGTGATGTTCGGCGCCCCGCTCATGACCGCTCTCGGCACCAGGGTGCCCCGCAAGCGGATGCTGATGCTGCTGATGGGCCTCTTCATCGCCGGGAACCTGCTCTCTGCCGTCGCCCCCGTCTTCTCGGTGATGCTGACCGGCCGCGTCGTGGCCTCGCTCGCGCACGGTGCGTTCTTCGGCATCGGCTCGGTCGTCGCGGCAGACCTGGTGGCACCGGACAGGAAGGCCGGTGCCATCGCGATGATGTTCACCGGACTGACCGTCGCCAACGTCATCGGCGTTCCGCTCGGCACTCTCGTCGGCCAGAGCGTCGGCTGGCGCGTCACCTTCGGTGTCGTCGCCACCCTCGGTGTGGTGGGCCTCGCGGGCATCGCCAGGTGGGTTCCGGAACTGCCGGAGCCCGAAGGCGTGCGGCTGCGCCACGAACTCGCGGCGTTGAAGAACCCGCAGGTGCTCCTCGCCATGGCGATGACCGTCCTCGGCTTCGGCGGAGTCTTCGCGGCCATCACCTACATCGCGCCCATGATGACCCATGCCGCAGGGTTCGCCGACAGTTCCGTCACCTGGCTGCTGGTCCTCTTCGGCCTCGGCATGGTCGGCGGCAACCTCGTCGGGGGCAGGTACGCCGACCGCTCCCTGATGCCGTTGCTGTACGTCTCTCTGGGCGCACTGGCGGTCGTTCTGGCTCTGTTCACGCTCACCGCGCAGCACAAGGCGCTCGCGGCCGTGACGATCGTCCTGATCGGAGCGCTGGGCTTCGCCGCCGTGCCCCCGCTGCAGAAGCGGGTCCTCGACCAGGCGCACGGCGCCCCGACGCTCGCGTCGGCCGTGAACATCGGGGCCTTCAACCTGGGCAACGCGCTCTCGGCCTGGCTCGGCGGTCTCGTCATCGCCGCCGGTCTCGGCTACACCGCGCCCAACTGGGTCGGGGCCGCCCTCGCCGGGTCCGCGCTGCTGCTCGCCTTCGTCTCCTCAGCCCTCGAACGCCGGGAGAGCGGGCCGAGTGCCGTGGTCGCCGGTTCCCTCACCGCTGAGGAACGCGTGGCCGCCGGGAGGTGATCCGTCGCTGGGAGCGGCCGGGGCAGTCGCCCGGAACGCTGCCGACTCGGCCGGGCCGCCGTCGACCGGAAGGGACCGGGCCCTGCTCAACCTGCCGCGACCGTCAGCGGGGCGAACCGCCGGCTCCAGTCGCCGGGCAGCTCCGGTACGCCGTAGGTCATCACGGCGTTGAAGGCGACCGTGCTGAGCCCACGCTCCTTCACCCAGGCCAGCAGTTCCTCGTGACGTACGTCGATGTCGGTGCGCAACGGCCGGTCGGTCCGGGCGGCGAGGGAGGCCACCAGGGCCTTCGCCGTCTCCGTGTCCCGGGCGACCAGCGGGCCGACTACATGGGTCTCCATGTTCGGCCAGAGCGCCGCGTAGCCGATGACCCGGCCGTCGTCCTCAGCGACCCGCAGCTCGTCGGCGAAGGCAGGCAGCCGGGTGATCATGTGGGTGCGATAGGTGCCGAAGACCTCTTCGTCGAGGCGGAGAATGGCGGTGAGGTCTTCGGCCGTCGCCGCTCGTGTGGCCGTCCCGGGCCGCTCGTCACCGGACGCGAAGTGACCGCGCACCATCTCGGCGCGTCCGGTCGTCTTGAAGCCCAGCTCCTCGTAGAGGGGCCGGCCGTTCGGCGTGGCGTGGAGGGTCAGCGGGGTCGTGTCCAAGGAGGAGACGACATGGCGCATCAGCTGCCGTCCGACGCCCTGTCGTGCATACCGCTCGGCGACCAGGACCATGCCGATGGCCGCCAGGTCGGGGCGCTCCTGCGGGCCGTACCTGGTGACGATGCAGGCGGCCATGAGCCCACCGTCGGGTGCGTCGATCCCGTACCCCTGGCCGGCCGTGAGGAGAAGGCCCCACTTGTGTTCCTCGCGCGGCCACCCCCGATTCTCGGACAAGTCGGCGCAGGCGGTGAGATCGCGGAAGGTCAGTCGACGGATGGGGTGAGCGGCGGGGGAAGGAGTCGGCACGCAGGTCAGGCTGTCCGAACAGGGGGCTCCGCGTCCACCTGTTTCCACTGAGAGACATGTGCTTTTGGCCATGCCGTCGCCCGGTGCACAGTGCCCGGCAAGGTCGCCGTCGTTTCACGTGAAACTACGGCTAGAACCCTCCGCGAGGGTGCCTCACCCGAGATCGGGCGCGTGCATGGCGCGGACACCCTCGATGTTCCCGTCCAGGTAGTGCCGCAGTGACAGGGGGACGAGGTGCACGGAGGCGATGCCGACGCGTGTGAACGGCACGCGGACGATCTCGTACTCCCCGGCCGGTTCCTCGATCTCGGGCCCGTGTCGCTGGGCTGGATCCATGGACTCCAGTCGGCAGACGAAGAAGTGCTGGACTTTCACGCCGGTGGCTCCGCCGTCGTCACCGATGTGCTCGACCGTGTCGACGAAACAGGGCACCACGTCGGTGATCTTGGCGCCGAGCTCCTCGTGCACCTCGCGGTGCAGAGCGTCGATGACGGTCGGATCCTCGGGCTCCACCCCGCCGCCGGGGGTGACCCAGTACGGATCGACACCCGGTTTGGTGCGCTTGATCAGGATGAGGTCGTCGCCGTCCAGCAGAACAGCACGGGCGGTGCGCTTGACCACGGGTCGGACGGTCATGGGAGAAATGTGGCCCAGCCTGTTCCACGTGAAACATGCGCGCCGGTTTCACGTGAAACCTGGCGAACCGTAGCCAAATGAGCTCCGCCAGCGACCAGGCCTGGCGTGGTCGGGGCGTCAGCTCCACTCCGTGGCCGTCTGCAGCAGCCATTCATGAGCCCGGGCGATGTGCGGCATCCCCAGAGTGCCGGCGCGTACCACCAGGAAGTACGTCCGCAGGGGCGGCACCGCCGGCTCGTACAGGGGGACGACGTCGCCGCGTTCCCTGGCGGACGCGCACAGGTAGCGGGGCAGGACCGCCAGCCCGGCGCCCGCGCTCACGCAGCCGAGGACCGCACGCAGATCCGGGACGATGACGGTGCCGGAGGCGACGGGACGGGAGTCGAAGACGGACGCCCAGTAGCGGGAGACGAACGGCAGCGACTCGTGAACCTCGACCACGGGGCACTGCTCCAGGTCTGCCGGATCCCGACGCGATGGTTGTCCTCGTCCGACCCGTTCCGCCCACTGCGGCGAGGCGACCAGCACATGCTCCTCGTCGCACAGCGGTGTCGCCGTGAACAGGGCACCGCGCGGGCGGGCGGTGCTGATGGCCAGGTCGTGGTGGCCGGCGGCCAGACCCTCCAGGACCTCCTCGGCGTGACCGAAGGAAACGCGCACGGCGAGCGCCGTGCCGTCCTTCCCGGCGAGGCCGGTGAGCGCGGGAAGAGCCTGCTCGGCGGTGAACTCCGGGGGGCCGGCCAGATGCAGGGTGCGGGACGCGGACTCGTCACCGGGGCCCACCTCGGCGATCTCGGCCAGGGCGTCGAGATGCGGCGCGGCTCGGTGGGCGAGTTCGTCCCCGATGGTCGTCGGGGTCACTCCGCGTGCCCTCCGCAGGAAGAGAGGTCGCCCCAGCTGCCGTTCGAGCGTGCGTATCTGCGAGGTGACGGCCGGCTGCGACAGCCCCAGCAGGGCGGCGGCGCGGGTGAAGGAACCTGCCCTGTGCACGGCCACGAACGTGCGCAGCAAGGCCAGGTCCATCGCACGCCCCTTCCCCTGCCCCCTCCGCCCCCGAGGCAGGGCCCAACTATAAATAAGTCGATAGGTCTCTGTCGTCAGAGTGATTGGACACTGACACTGAGTCAACTAGCCTTGTCGACGCGGTTCTTCGCGCGCAGAACCGGGGACGGTCCGAGCCACGAGGGGGGAGGCTCGGACCGTCCGTCAGAGTCGGGGGCACCCGTCCGAAGCGCCGACAGGCCCGTCAATCCGCCGATTCCTCCAGCGCGCGCAGTACATCCGCCACCAGGTCCGCGGGGTCCTCGGCACCGACCGACAGGCGGATGAAGCCCTCCGGCACCGCGTCGCCGCCCCAGCGACCGCGCCGTTCGGCGGTGGAGCGCACACCACCGAAACTCGTCGCGTCGTCCACCAGCCGCAGCGCGTCCAGGAACCGCTCCGCACGCGCGCGGGTGGGCAGCGCGAAGGACACCACGCACCCGAAGCGGCGCATCTGCGAAGCCGCGACCTTGTGCGCGGGGTCGTCCGCCAGCCCGGGATAGCGCAGGCCGCTCACCTCGGGACGCTCCCGCAGGGCCCGCGCGAGGGTCAGCGCGGTGGTGTTCTGCCGGTCGACCCGCAGTTGCAGCGTGGCGATCGAGCGGTGGGCGAGCCATGCCTCCATCGGTCCGGGAATCGCCCCCGCGATCTTGCGCCAGCGCCGTACGGCCGTCATAGGTTCGCCCGCGCGCCCCGCGACGTAGCCGAGCAGGATGTCGCCGTGCCCGGTGAGCTGCTTGGTGCCGCTGGCCACCGAGAAGTCCGCGCCGAGGTCCATCGGGCGCTGCCCGAGCGGTGTGGCGAGGGTGTTGTCGACGGCGACGAGTGCGCCGCGCGCGTGTGCCGCCTCCACCAGCCGGCGGATGTCGCACACGTCCAGCCCCGGGTTGGACGGGGACTCGATCCACAGCAGCCGCGCACCGTCCAGCAGGTCGAGCTGGGCGTCCCCGCCCGTCGGCGCGGTGCGCACCTCGATGCCGTACGCCTCCAGCTGGGCGCGCACCAGCGGCAGCACCTGGTAACCGTCACTGGGCAGGACGACCGTGTCTCCGGCGCGCAGCTGCGAGAAGAGCACCGCCGAGATCGCGGCCATGCCGGACGC
Organism: Streptomyces sp. bgisy159; assembly: GCF_965341775.1. Taxonomy (GTDB): domain Bacteria; phylum Actinomycetota; class Actinomycetes; order Streptomycetales; family Streptomycetaceae; genus Streptomyces. The sequence goes on from NZ_CBDQZH010000001.1 coordinate 229,344, forward strand.
GAACACGAGGGTCTCCACCTCGTCGCGACCGGGCGCCTCCAGCTCGCCGATGGCCTGCTCCAGGCGGGTCCAGGTCGGGTTCTCGTCACGGCCGTAGGTGTAGGGGCCGGTCGGCTCGCCCGGCAGGTGGTAGTGGGCCGCGAACACCGGCCCGGGTAGCGTCGGTTCGTATTTCACCGGGTCGGGCAGCCCGGCGCGCACCGCGCGCGTGCCGTCCCCCGTACCGCGGTCATGGTCGTTCATGCCGCCCGGCCTCCCGCTTCGTCGCGTACGGCGGCGAGCAATCCGGTGCTCGCCGCCTCCACCATCTCCAGGCACTCCTCGAACCCTTCCATGCCCCCGTAGTAGGGGTCGGGTACGTCCAGGTCGTCGGGCGCGGGCCGGGCGTAGGAGCGCAGCAGGCGCACCTTGCCCGCGTCCTCCTCGGTGGGAGCCAGACGGCGCAGCGCCCGGAGGTGACCGGAGTCCAGGGCGATCACGAGGTCGAGCCGGGCGAACCACTCGGGCCGGAACTGCCGTGCCGTGTGACCCGCGGCGTAGCCGTGCTCCTCCAGGACGGAGACGGTGCGCGGGTCGGCGCCGTCGCCCTCGTGCCAGCCGCCCGTGCCGGCGCTGTCGACCTCGATCAGGTCGTCGAGTCCGGCCTCGGCCACGCGCGCGCGGAAGACGGACTCGGCCATCGGGGAACGGCAGATGTTTCCGGTGCAGACGAAACAGACGCGGTAGGTCATCGCTCAGTCCCCGTCGGGCAGGAACATGTCGAGCGCCCAGGAGACGACCGAGACGATCAACGCGCCGACGACCGCCGTCCAGAAGCCGTCGACATGGAAGCTCAGGTCGAGCTTGTCGGCGAGCCACGAGGTGAGCAGCAGCATCAGCGCGTTCACCACCAGGGTGATCAGGCCGAGCGTGAGGATGAACAGGGGGAAGGTGAGCACCTTCACGATCGGCTTGACAATGGAGTTCACCAGCCCGAAGAGCAGGGCTACGAGAAGCAGGGTGCCGACCTTCTTGCCCGTGCTGTCACCGGTCAGGGTGATCTTGGCGAGCAGCCAGACGGCGACCGCCAGGGCGCCCGCGTTGGCGATCGTCTTGACTACGAAATTCTTCATGTGTCTGATCGTGGCAGAGAGATCGTACAAGAGCACCGGGCGAGGGCGGACGAACCAGATGAAGGCATTCCGGCTGGACGAACTGGAAGCGGAGCGGGCCGCCCATGACGGCGCCTACCTGCAGTTTCTACGCGAACGCAACATGTCCGTCGGGTTGTACGCGCTCGACGCCGGCGGCCACGACCCGCAGAACCCGCACCAGCAGGACGAGGTGTACTTCGTCGTGTCCGGCCGGGCCTCCCTCACCGTCGGACGGGAGACCACGCAGGTGGCCCGCGGCAGCGTGGTGTACGTGCCTGCGGGAGTCGCCCACAAGTTCCACCACATCAGCGAGGATCTGCGGGTCCTGGTGGTGTTCTCTCCGCCCGAAGCCTGATCCGGCGCCTCAGGGTTCCCTAGGGGATCGGTCAGGGGAGGACAAGGGACGCGAGGCCCCCGCCGGGCCGCCCGCCCCCCTAGCATCGAAAGCGACATCAGGAGGATCCGGCACCGGGCCGGGTCCGAGGGCACCCGGCACAACGACGGGCGAGAGGTAAGGACGAGGGCGATGCGTGAGATCTTCGCGGGACTGCCGTGGTGGGTGAAGTGGGTCGCGGTGCCGGTCATCGCCCTGGTCGTGTTCGGCGGGCTGATAGCCAGCGTGGTCGGCTTCGTCATCGGGCTGCTGTTCAAGGTTCTGGTCTTCGTCGCCCTGGTCGGTGGACTCGTCTACGTTGTACGGAAGTTCAAGGCGAGCTCCTCGTCGCGCGGCGACTGGTGAGCGGTCCGGGAGCCGGTGAGCGGTAACAGGAATCGCCGGTTCCCTCGGGCGAGGGAAGTTTTGCGGACAGCCCGGCTGCAAGCGGTGGCGCAGGGTTAGAGTCCGGAACTCGCCGCGGGGACCACCCGCGAGCGGCGCACACCCGCCCACCCTCCCGTGTTTCCCCGGCACGGCCCGCCCCCTCGCGCTTCGGGAGTGACCCTTGGCCACGGCTGACACCGCATCCGCAGAGCCGTACGCGCCCCCCAGGCGGCCGCGCTCCTCCGCACCCCCGCTCCAGCGGCCGCCGAGCCCGGCGATCCATGACCGACCGCACTCCGCGACCACCCTCATCGGGTCCGTGCAGCGGGCGATGCGCCTGCTGGAGGCCGTCGCCGAGCACGAGTGCGGAGCCCCGGCCAAGCAACTGGCCCGCGAGACCGGCCTCGCGCTGCCCACCGCCTACCACCTGCTGCGCACCCTCGTCCACGAGGGATATCTGCGGCGGGACCGGGGACTGTTCTTCCTCGGCGAGGCGGCCGAGCGCCTGAGCAGCACAGGAGCCGCGCAGAAACGTCGCAGCACGGTCGTCGACACGCTCGCGCAATGGCGGGACACCCTCGGGGTCCCCGTCTACTACGCCATGTACCGCGACGGTGAGATCGAGGTCATGTGCGTCTCCGACACCCCCGGCAACCCCGCCGTCGAGGAGTGGGCGGACTTCCGGGAGACCGGCCACGCGCACGCCATCGGCCAGTGCCTGCTGGCGCAGATCGACGAGGACGCCCGCCGGGACCACCTCGCCCGATACCCGGTCCAGTCGATCACCCCGTACACCGTGCCCGACGACTGCGCGCTACTGCGTCGGCTGGAGCGGATGCGACGTATGGAGCCGGTGTTCGAGCGGCAGGAGTACGCGCTGGGCACGGTGTGCGCCGCCATCCCGCTCACCATCGGCACCACGGCGGCGACGATGGCGCTGTCCCTGCCCGCCCACCAGGCCGACCGGCTGGTACCCGCGGCGCAGCGGCTGCAGAGCGAGGTCGGGCGGCTGCTGGGATCGCTGGCGATCTCTATCAGTATCTGAAAACTCACTCCTTGTGATCTGTCGTGCACGTTCAGCAAGATGCCTGGGTGTCAGGGGTAGATTCCCGGCCAGTGGACAACACATGACGGGGTAAGGCGATACGCGATGCGCGAGTCCGTACAAGCGGTACAGGCAGAGGTCATGATGAGCTTCCTCGTCTCCGAGGAGCTCTCGTTCCGCATCCCGGTGGAGCTGTACTACGAGGCCACGGATCCCTATGCGGTGCGGCTCACCTTCCATCTGCCCGGGGACGCGCCGGTGACCTGGGCCTTCGCGCGGGAACTGTTGATCGACGGGGTGGGTCGGCCGTGTGGCGAGGGCGATGTCCGGATCTCGCCCGTGGACGCCGACCTGCTCGGTGAGGTGCTGATCCGCCTTCAGGTGGGCATCGACCAGGCGCTGTTCCGCGCGTCGGTGGCGCCCCTCGTGGGGTTCCTCGACCGCACCGACAAGTTGGTGCCGCTCGGCCAGGAGAACGCGCTCGCCGACTTCGACACCCATCTCGACGAGGCGCTGGGCCGGATCCTGGCAGAGGAGCAGAACGCCGGCTGAGGCATCCCGGCAGACGGACCAGGCGGAACGCTTCCGTAGAGGTGAGGAGGCGCAGGAACGCTTCTCCTCGGCGCTTCCGGCGCGAACGGAACCGGAACCGGACGGCCTGGACGCCCCGGACGGGTGGACGACAGGACGGCGGTACGGCGGACGAGGGGGTGCGGCGGACGAGGGGGGTGCGGGACCGCCCGGCCCCCGCCCCCGCCCCGCCCCGAGACTGGAGCGCCGCCCGTCGTCAGCGCTTGCGCCGGCGCCCGCGCCCGCCCCGGAGCGGGGCCGCACCGTCGCCCACCATGACCGGCGCCCCGGCCGCCGGGCGCTGTTCCGGGCGGTCGGCAGAGACGACGAGGGCGGCCAGCGCCGTGGTCACCGGCACCGACGCGACCAGACCGATCGACCCCACCAGAGTCCGCACGATCTCCTCCGCCACCAGCTCGCTGTTGGCGACCGTCCCCACACTGCTCTGCGCGATCGAGAACAGCAGGAGGAGCGGCAGCGCGGCGCCCGCGTAGGCCAGAACCAGCGTGTTCACCACCGACGCGATGTGGTCCCGGCCGATACGGATGCCCGCCCGGTACAGCCCGCGCCGGCCCAGCGCCGGGTTCGCCTCGTGCAGCTCCCAGACCGCCGAGGTCTGTGTCACCGTCACGTCGTCGAGGACACCGAGCGACCCGATGATGATGCCCGCGAGCAGCAGACCGCTCATGTCGATCGACGGGTAAAGGCCGTGGATCAGACCGGTGTTGTCGTCGGTGTTGCCGGTCAGGGCGGCCCAGCCGTTGAACAGGGAACCGAGCACACCGATCAGCAGCAGCGAGACCAGCGTGCCGAGCACGGCCACGGACGTACGGGCCGACAGACCGTGACAGAGATAGAGGGCGATCAGCATGATGACGCTCGCCCCCACGACCGCCACGACCAGCGGGTTGGAGCCCTGCAGGATCGCGGGGAGGATGAAGAAGTTCAGCACCAGGAAGCTGATGGCCAGTGAGACCAGCGCCATCACACCCCGCAACCGCCCGACGACCACGACGGCGAGCGCGAAGATCCCGGCCAGCAACGCCAGCGGCAGGCGGCGGTTGATGTCGGCAACGGAGTACTGCAGGTCCTTGGGCGCGGCGGGCTCGTAGGCGACCACGACCTTCTGGCCCTCGTGCAACTGGCGGGACTGGTCCGGCTGCACGATCTCGGTGAAGGTACGGCCCTTGTCCTTGCCGGTATCGACCCGAATCGTCGCCTTCTTGCACGCGCCGCTCGCCTGCTGCTGCGCGGAGGAGCCCTCGGCCGTGGAGGTGTCCCCGGTCGGAGTGCCCGCAGAGCCGTTGACGTCCTGGCAGCTCAGCTTGACGACCTCGGTCACCGTGGCGTGCTGCGTCTGGCGGTCGAAGCCGACGCCGGTCCGCTCGTGCGCCGGGGCGCCGCCGGGCCACAGCACCGCCAGGCCGATGGCCACGACAGCTGCGAACGGGATCAGAACGGCGGCGATGACCTTGCGCAGGTGTTGGGAGACGGGAGCCGCCGGTCCGTGACTGTGGCTGTGCCCGTGCGAGTGACCGTGGCCGGGGTCGGATCCGTGCCCGGGCCCAGAGCCGTGCCCCGGTCCAGAGCGCTGACCCGGGCCCGAACCGCGCGAGGCTCCCGGGCCCCGCGCTTGATCTCGGACGGGTCCGTCGCCGAGTACGGACGCGGGCCCACCGGGCCGCTGTTCATGGCCGCCGTGCCCGCCGTGCCCGCCGTGCCCGCCGTGCCCGCCGTGCCCGCCGTGCCCGCCGTGCCCGCCGTGCCCGCCGTGCCCGCCGTGCCCGCCGTGCCCGCCGTGCCCGCCGTGCCCGCCGTGCCCGTCGTGCCCGTCGTGACCTGCGTGGTCGTCATACCCGCCCGGACCGTCACACCCACCGGGGCCACCATTGCCGCCGCCGTGGCCCCCGCGACCGCCGTGGCCCCCGCGGCCCCCGTTTTCCGCACCGGCCGGAGCGGGACCCTGTCCGCCGGAGAAGTCGTGCCCGTCCCCGAAACCGAGACGGGGGCCAGGGTTGGCGGGGGTGCCGCCGCTGGTCCCGCCGGCCGGTTCGCGGGGCGGTTCGGGGGGCGGGTACGGGGGGCGGTGTGTCGTGGTCACCGACCGATCATCGCAAGAACGGCAGAGGCCCACTGTTCACCGCGCCACAAATGACGCTAGCGTGGAGGCACCTTTGCACACGCGGGAGCTCGGAGCACCGGGCTGAGAGGGCGCTGACCTCCGTCTTCGCGATGTTTCACGTGGAACATCGGCAGACGGCGAACGCTGCGTCGACCGCCGAACCTGTTACCGGGTAATGCCGGCGTAGGGAGTAGGTCTCATGACCAACAAGGACGCACGCACGCCTGCCTCCGTTCAGGACGAGACGTCCCAGGAGGCCGGGAAGTCCATCGGCTGGCACAAGGCGTACGTCGAGGGCGGACGCCCCGACCTTCGAGTGCCGGTCCGTCAGGTGCATCTCACCAACGGGCAGTCGGTCACGCTGTACGACACATCGGGCCCGTACACCGATCCACTCGTCGAGACAGACGTCCGCAGGGGGCTGGCGCCGCTGCGGGAAAACTGGATCATCGCCCGCGGCGACACCGAGGAGTACGCGGGCCGCCCCGTCCGTCCGGAGGACGACGGGATCAAGCACACCTCGCCGCGTGGCGGGCTGCGCAACCTCGACGCGGTGTTCCCTGGTCGGCCCCGGCTGCCGCGCCGCGGCCGGGACGGAGCCGCGGTCACGCAGCTGGCGTACGCGCGTCGGGGCGAGATCACTCCGGAGATGGAGTTCGCAGCCATCAGGGAGAACGTTTCTCCCGAGGTGGTGCGCGAGGAGATCGCGGCGGGCCGGGCGGTGTTGCCCGCGAACGTCAACCACCCGGAGATCGAGCCGATGATCATCGGTAAGCGGTTCCTGGTGAAGGTCAACGCGAACATCGGCAACTCGGCGGTGACGTCCTCCATCGAGGAGGAGGTCGAGAAGATGACCTGGGCGACCCGCTGGGGTGCCGACACCGTCATGGACCTGTCCACCGGACGCAACATCCACACCACCCGCGAGTGGGTGCTGCGCAACTCTCCCGTGCCCATCGGCACGGTGCCGCTCTACCAGGCGCTGGAGAAGGTCGACGGCCGCGCCGAGGAGCTGACCTGGGAGATCTACAAGGACACGGTCATCGAGCAGGCCGAGCAGGGCGTGGACTACATGACGGTCCACGCGGGCGTGCGTCTGCCGTACGTACCGCTGACGGCCAACCGCAAGACGGGCATCGTCTCGCGTGGCGGATCGATCATGGCGGCCTGGTGCCTGGCGCACCACAAGGAGAGCTTCCTCTACGAGAACTTCGAGGAACTGTGCGAGATCCTCGCCGCCTACGACGTCACGTACTCGCTGGGCGACGGCCTGCGGCCGGGGTCCATCGCGGACGCCAACGACGAGGCGCAGTTCGCGGAGTTGCGCACGCTCGGGGAACTCAACCGGATCGCCAAGCGTTTCAACGTACAGACCATGATCGAGGGGCCGGGACACGTCCCGATGCACAAGATCAAGGAGAACATCGACCTTCAGCAGGAGATCTGTGATGAGGCTCCGTTCTATACGCTCGGCCCGCTGACGACGGACGTCGCACCGGCCTACGACCACATCACCTCCGGGATCGGTGCGGCGATGATCGCCTGGTGGGGTACGGCCATGCTCTGCTACGTCACGCCCAAGGAGCACCTGGGCCTGCCCAACCGGGACGACGTCAAGACCGGTGTCATCACCTACAAGATCGCCGCCCACGCGGCCGATCTCGCCAAGGGGCACCCGGGTGCGCAGGAGTGGGACGACGCGCTGTCCGACGCCCGGTTCGAGTTCCGCTGGGAGGACCAGTTCAACCTGGCCCTCGACCCGGACACAGCACGGGAGTTCCATGACGAGACGCTGCCGGCCGAACCCGCCAAGACGGCCCACTTCTGCTCGATGTGCGGGCCCAAGTTCTGTTCGATGAAGATCTCCCAGGACATCCGCCGCGAGCATGGTGGCAGCCGGAGTGAGGTCGAGGCGGGGATGGCTCAGAAGTCGAAGGAGTTCGCGGCCGCCGGTAACCGGGTGTACCTGCCGATCGCGGACTGACCTCCGCCGCGGGGCGCATCGCGCCGCGGGTCTCCGGTCCGGGGTGCCGCCGTCCCCGGGCCGGGCCGGGGCCGCGGCGGGGCCCCGGTTCCGGAGGGGCGTGGGTGGCGTCAGGAGGTCGCGTCCTGGGGGTACCAGCGCAGTTCGATGATGTTGGCGTCGGGGTCGCGGACGTAGAGGGAGGTGGCGGTGCCGCGAGCGCCGAAGCGGGGGCCGGGGCCCTCGACGACGTCGAAGGTGCCGGAGGCGATGACCTCGTCCCAGTCCACGGGGTCCACGGTGAGACAGATGTGGTCGACGTTGGACTCGCCGCGGGGCCGGCTGACCAGGTCGATGATGGTCTCCGCGGTGATCCGGACCGACGGGAAGGGTGCCTTGCCGGCCCGCCACTCGGCCACCCGGACCGGCTCCAGGCCGAGTGGGCCGGTGTAGAAGGCCAGGGCGCGTTCGACGTCGGCGACGTTGAGGACCAGGTGGTCGAAAGCCTTCACACGCATGGGAGGGCCGCCTTTCGGGAGGTGGTCGTCACGGGGTGGACGCCTTCCACGATCGTCTGTGGGCAGGGCACCATCAAGGCGGAATCCGAGCGCGGTCGTTGAGCCGGATTCAACGCCGAAGGCCGAAGGGCCGGGTGCAACGCCGGGTTGAACGCCGGATCCTCGGCGGGCCGGACCAGAGACGGGGGATGAGAGCAAAGCCGTGTGGGAACGAGGCGAGATCGAGATCTTCCTGACGCTCGCAGAGGAACTGCACTTCGGCCGCACCGCCGAGCGGCTGCGGTTGACGACCGGGCGGGTCAGTCAGGTGATCAGAAAGCTGGAGCGCAGGGTCGGGGGACCATTGTTCGAACGCACCAGTCGTACTGTTCGGATCACCCCGGTCGGACGACGGCTGGCCGACGACCTGGCACCCCTGGTCACGGCCATGCAGGAGGCGGTGACCCGGGCCGCCGACGCCAGCCGCGGGATCACCGGCGAACTGCGGGTCGCGTTCCTCGGTGAGTGGACGGCGCCGGCCCTGCTTGCGGCCGTCGCCCTGTTCGGCGAGCGGCACCCCGACTGCCGGGTCGACATACGGGAGGTGCACCTGTCCAACTCGCGCGCGAGCCTGGTGGACGGTTCGGTCGACCTGCTGCTCGCCTCGTATCCGTTCGACGGGATGGCCTGTGGGCCCGCGCTGCTGCGGGAGGCGCGGGTGCTGGCCGTCGCGGCAGGCCACCCGCTGGCCGGTGCCGAATCGGTGTCACTCGAAGTGCTTGCGGACCACCCGGTGGTGCAGTACCCGGCCGTCACTTCCGAGGGGTTCAAGCGGGACCGTACGCCCGACCGCACTCCGTCGGGCAGACCGGTGCCCAAGGGGCCGGTGGGCGGGTCGTTCTCCGAGATGCTCACGCTCGTCGCGCTGGGCCGGGGCGTCCTGCCGGTCGGTGAGCACAGCCGCCGGTACTACCCCCGGCCCGACATCGTCTACGTGCCGGTACGGGACGCACCACCGATCGAACGGGGGCTCATCTGGGCCCCGGGCAACGCGACGGAACGCGTCCGGGCGTTCGTCCGCGCCGCGAGCGACGCGGCACGCGGGAAGAGCGGGTCGGCCGGTGCTGGGCCCGAACCGGCGGGAGCCGGAGCGGGCACAGAAACCGGCGTCGGTGCGCGCACGCCGTAGGGCACGCTCCGGAGCAGGAGGGCGGGGCCCGTCCTCGGCGCCGTCACTCCGGTTGGTTCTCCGGCCCGCCGAACTCCGGACTCGTGTAGTCGGGGCTGCTGAAGCGCGGGCGGGAGCTCCGGGTGGAGCCGTCGTCAGGGCTGGAGAAGCCGGGACGGTCGTAACCGATCTTCGGGAGGCGGCCGGTGGAGGCCGGCGGTCCGAGGTGGGGCAGGGCAGCCGCCGTGTCCGGGTCGGCGAGTGCCTCGCGCAGGAAGGGCAGGACGCCGCGTGTCAGCAGGGCTTCGCGCCAGGCATCCCGCGCCCGGTCGACCTCCGCGCTCAGCGCGCGGTACGACTCCGCTTCCAGCGACGGCCGGTTGCGCAGGGCGGTGAGCAGCAGGCCCACGGTGGCGACGAGGATCGCGACCGCCGTGATCGCGCCGAACGCCCAGCCCGCCGTGAGCAGGGTGTCCGCGACGGCCGGCCGGGGGTCGAGCATCCGCAGGACGTACCCGACGAGCAGGAAGATCACCGCGGCGGTCCCGGCGAGTACCGGGGTCAGCACGGCGGCGACCGCGACGGCGCCCGCACCCGCCGCCTCGGCGGCGTCTCCCATGGTGGCGGCCAGTCCGATCGTGCCTCCGCCCGGTTCTCCCCGGCCGGCGTCGTGGGCGGCGGAGGCGGTGGTGGGCGTGCGGGCCGGCGTCGGCTGGCGCAGTTCCTCGCGGAGCTTGACGTAGTGCTGGTACTCGGTCGCCGCGGCCGCCGCTATGAGGGCGGTGGCGTTGAGCGCCATGGTGCGCAGTTGCTCGGGGTTGAGCCGCCGGCCTCCGGCGGCCGGTTCCGGATGGTGTGGTGCGGAGCGCAGCGCCTCGTCGAGGAGCCGCTCGTACTCCGGGCGGTCCTCGTTGTGCAGGTGCTGCGGAACGCTGTTCATGTGCATCCCCCGATGCTCCGTAGGGCTTGGGGCTCGCATGCCAACGAGCCGTCGGGCAGAAACGGAGGGGAGCCTGCTACGGATAAGCCGATGGTAGAGCGGTGACACCGCGCGGTGACAGGGGGTTTGCCGAAATTGGCCGTACCGGCCGCCCGCCGGACCCGGCCACGACAGCGCCGGAGTACGGGCGTTCGGTGCGGATCGGCGAACGGTCAGACGTCCAGCGGCAGGGGGCGGACCAGCAGCTTTCCGGCCATGGTCACGCCGCCGTCCATCGCGATGGCGAGCCCGTCGGCGTAGACGTGCGGTCCCTCGACGACGGGTCCGGTGCCGTCCTCGCCGTCCTCGGAGCCGACTTCGCCGAGCAGATAGGGGATCGGGCTGTGGCCGTGAACGATGCGGGTGCCGCCGTACGTATCGAGCAGGGAGCGCACGGCGTCGGCGCCACCCTCGTCGCGGAAGGAGAAGCGCTTGGTGAACTTGCGGAACAGGTCCCAGCATTCGTCGGCGTCGTTGCGGGTGAGGGTCTCGCGGACGGTGTCGTTGACCGCCTCGATCGAGTCGCCGTAGTCGAGATACGCGGTGGTGTCGGAGTGGACGAGCAGATAACCGTCGACCGCCTCGACGGCGTCGAGGCGGGCCATCCACTGCAGGTGGTGGTCCTGGAGCCGGTCCATGTCGGACTTCTGGCCACCGTTGAGGAGCCAGGCCGCCTGGAAGGTGGCGGTGCCGGCTCCGGAGTTGACGGGGGTGTCGCCGAACCGTTTGGCGCCGAGCAGGAGCAACTCGTGGTTGCCCATGAGTGCCTTGCAGTAGCCGCCGGCCGCGGCGGCCTCCGCCGACAGGCGCATCACGAGGTCGATGACACCGATGCCGTCCGGGCCGCGGTCGGTGAAGTCGCCGAGGAACCACAGGCGGCTGTTCCCGGCGCACCAGTGACCGTCCGCGTCGATCAGACCCTGTTCCTGGAGGGCGGTCACGAGCTCGTCCAGATAGCCGTGGACGTCGCCGACGACGAACAGCGGTCCGGGGACGTTGCCGGGTGCCGGGGCCGCGGGGGCCTGGGCGGCGGCGGGGTCGACGGGCACCTGCAGCGTGTCACCCCGATTGATGACGGGCAGATCGCGCTGTGTGGGGGTGTACCCCTCCGGGTGCTCCACGCTCTCGTCCGGGGGCGGTACGACGTCTCCGGGATGGGCGGTGTCGCCGTACGGACCGGTCTCGTGGACGTACGCGGGCACCCGGAAGTCACGCAGCGTCGCCGTTCGCTCCACTTCCGGCCCCTGACCGGCCCCCTGAGTCATCAGACCCCTCCACCATCGCGCCGCAGCTGCACCGCTTCGGACTGCCTGGTCGCAGCGGCCCGCGGTGTCGTGGGCCCATCATAGGAATGCGGATCGCGCCGTGTGATGACCCAGGGGTAGTCAATCGGAGCGATGCTCCAGTTCAGCGTGGCTTTCGCCCCGATTGCCCGAGCTGTGCCCCGGCCGGCGTGCGCCGCCCGACCTCGCCCAGCGCTCCTCGCACGCCCCTGGGGACCGGCCCGGCCGCCCTTGACCACAGTGTCGTACGTCCCTGAGGGCCGACCCGGCCGCCCTTGCGTACTGTGTCGGCCGCCCCTGAGGACGACTCCGAGCGAGCCGCGGCAGGCGAGGTGCCGGTGCCGGTGCCGGAACCGGCACCCGCTGGCCGGGCAGCAGGTGAGGGCGTTGCGTCGGCCCCGGACGAGCCCGGCTCCCCACCGCCCCGGCTCGCTCCCCGGCCCCCGACCCCTGAACCCGCTCCGGCCCCGGCCCTCGCCTCCCGGCCCCGGCCCTCGCCCACAGGACCGGCCCTCGACCGGCCCCGGACGGCAGGACCCGACACCCCAGACCCGGTTCCCAGGCCCGGCCCCGGACCCGGCCCCCTACCCGACCCCCTCAGGCCCCCGAGGCGCGCTCACCGTCGTGCGCGGTGGACGTCGCTGGGACGAGGTACGGATGATCAGTTCGGTCGGTATCACCTGTTCGACGGGCCGGTCCGACTCCACGCCCTCGATGGCGTCGATGAGGAGCTGGATCACGGCCGTGCCGATACGTCGCGGCTTGAGCGAGAGCGTGGTGATCGGCGGCTCGGTGCTGGCGTACACGGTCGACTCGCTGCAGCACACCAGCAGCAGGTCCTCCGGGACCCGCAGCCCGTAGCGGCGCGCGGCGGCGAGCAGGTCCGTGCCGTTGGGGTCGAAGAGGCCGTACACCGCGTCCGGCCGGTCGGGCCGGGCCAGCAGCCGGTCGGCGGCGACGGCGCCGGCGCAGGGGTCGTGCGCGGGGTACGCCTCGTAGACGGGGTCCTGTCCGACCCGCTCGCACCAGCGCAGGTAGGCGGTGGTGGACAGGTGGGTGTACGTGTCCGTCGAGGTTCCGGTCAGCAGCCCGATCCGGCGGGCGCCGGCGTCGGCGAGGTGGTCGAGGATGTCCAGGACGGCGGCCTCGTGGTCGTTGTCGACCCACGCGGTGACCGGCAGTGTGCCCGCCGGCCGGCCGTCGGAGACGACCGGTAAACCCTGCCGGACGAGTTCGCTGACCACCGGGTCCTGGTCGGAGGGGTCGATCACGACGGTTCCGTCCAGCGCGACGTTCGACCACACGTCGTGGCGGGAGGTCGCGGGCAGGATGACCAGCGCGTACCCGCGGGCGAGCGCGGCGGAGGTGGCGGCGCGCGCCATCTCCGCGAAGTACGCGAACTCCGTGAAGGTGAAAGGTTCATCCCCGTACGTGGTCACGGTCAGACCGATGAGCCCCGACTTGCCGGTACGGAGCGTGCGGGCCGCCGCGGAGGGCCGGTAGCCCAGCCGGTCGGCGACCTCGCGCACATGGCGTCGGGTGGCATCGGGGAGCCTGCCCTTGCCGTTCAGGGCATCGGAGACGGTTGTGATGGAGACTCCGGCGGCGGCGGCAACGTCCCTGATGCCCGCCCGGCCCGGCCGGCTGCCTCGGCGTGAGGTTTCCGCGCGGCTCACCTGGTGCTTCCCTGCTGCTGTCATGGCGAGCCGATAGTAGGGCTCATCAGGTGGGGTAGGGCGGACGCATATGCACGCGTTGACAGGCACGTTTCTGCAAGGTCATCTTCGGTCAACTGCGTTAGAAACGAAGTCAGTTAACCGTTTCAATGCCTCTACCTGACTTGTCGGCGCGCATGAGCCTGCCAAGAAGCCGATGTCTCGAAGAGGTCTCAACTCACCTGCACGAGGGATGCGCGCCACGGCGCGAGCCACCGGCGCGTAGATATATGTACGACGCGCCCCCGCGTGGGCGACGATTGGTCTTGCTTCCTGCGCTGATGCCCCGGATGCGCCCCGGTGCCGGGGGTGACCCACGAGCTCGGTACCGACCGCTACGCAGCCGGGCCGAATCCTCATAAGGTAAGCAGTATTGAAGCCGGTGAGCCGGTATGGTCGCGAGGAGGACTGCGGTGAGCGAGACGAGCCCGAAGCTGCGTGCCGAGCTGGCGGGGATTCCCACCTACAAGCCGGGCAAGCCCGCCGCGGCCGGCGGCGCCGTGGCCTACAAGCTGTCCTCGAACGAGAACCCGTACCCGCCGCTGCCCGGCGTGATGGAGACCGTGACGGCCGCCGCCTCGGCGTTCAACCGTTACCCCGACATGGCCTGCACCGGCCTGATGGACGAGCTGTCGGAGCGCTTCGGCGTCCCGCCGGCCCACCTGTCCACCGGCACCGGCTCGGTCGGTGTCGCGCAGCAGTTGCTGCAGGCCACCTCCGGCCCCGGCGACGAGGTGATCTACGCCTGGCGGTCCTTCGAGGCGTACCCGATCATCACCCAGATCAGCGGGGCCACGTCGGTGCGCGTGCCGCTGACCTCCGGCGAGGTGCACGACCTGGACGCGATGGCGGACGCGATCACCGACCGGACCCGGCTGATCTTCGTCTGCAACCCGAACAACCCGACCGGCACCGTGGTGAAGCGGGCCGAGCTGGAGCGGTTCCTGGACCGGGTGCCCGGCGATGTGCTGGTGGTGCTGGACGAGGCGTACCGGGAGTTCATCCGCGACCCCGAGGTCCCGGACGGGGTGGAGATCTACCGAGAGCGCCCCAACGTGTGCGTGCTGCGGACCTTCTCCAAGGCCTACGGCCTGGCCGGTCTGCGGGTGGGCTTCGCCATCGCGCACGAGCCGGTGGCGGCGGCGCTGCGCAAGACGGCGGTGCCGTTCGGCGTCAGCCAGCTCGCGCAGGACGCGGCCGTCGCCTCGCTGCGTGCCGAGGACGAGCTGCTGGGCCGGGTCGGCTCCCTGGTGTGCGAGCGCACCCGCGTGGTGGACGCGCTGCGAGCGCAGGGCTGGACGGTGCCGGAGACGCAGGCGAACTTCGTGTGGCTGCGGCTGGGGGAGCGCACGGTGGACTTCGCCGCCGCGTGCGAGCAGGCCGGCGTGGTGATCCGGCCGTTCGCGGGCGAGGGTGTGCGGGTCACGGTCGGGGAGGCCGAGGCGAACGACATCTTCCTGAAGGCGGCGGAGTCGTTCCGCAAGGACCTCTGAGGGGGTCCTTCCGCGCCCGCCTCTGAGAGATTCCCCGCATTCCCCGCTTCCCCCGTAAGGGCCTCTTACGGTTTCTCCGCAGCTCAGGGCCCGTGGCGGTGGTGTCGCCACGGGCCTTTCGGGCATGTCCGCAGGACCTCTCGGACCGCGAGGGGGACCCCCCGCCCCTCAACGGTCGAACGTCTATGCTGCATAATGCTTGTGAATGTGAACGCGTTCACAAGCGATGTTCACAAGCGACCCTGTCGCTGCGCCACGGCGATGTAAGGAGAAAGCGACGTGGACCTGGCTCTGGCGCCCGAGACACTGGCGCGCTGGCAATTCGGCATCACCACCGTCTACCACTTTCTGTTCGTCCCGCTGACGATCTCGCTGGCCGCCCTCACGGCCGGACTGCAGACCGCCTGGGTGCGCACGGACAAGGAGAAGTACCTCAGGGCCACCAAGTTCTGGGGCAAGCTCTTCCTGATCAACATCGCCATGGGTGTCGTCACCGGCATCGTGCAGGAGTTCCAGTTCGGTATGAACTGGTCCGACTACTCCCGGTTCGTCGGTGACATCTTCGGGGCCCCGCTCGCCTTCGAGGCACTGATCGCCTTCTTCTTCGAGTCCACCTTCATCGGCCTGTGGATCTTCGGCTGGGACAAGCTGCCGAAGAAGCTCCACCTCGCCACGATCTGGATGGTCTCGATCGGCACGGTCCTGTCGGCCTACTTCATCCTCGCGGCGAACTCCTGGATGCAGCACCCGGTCGGCTACCGGATCAACGAGGCGAGGGGGCGTGCCGAGCTGACCGACTTCTGGGCCGTGCTGACCCAGAACACCGCGCTCAGCCAGGCTTTCCACACGCTGTCAGCCGCCTTCCTGACCGGCGGTGCCTTCATGGTCGGCATCGCGGCCTTCCACCTCGCCCGCAGGAAGCACGTGGTCGAGATGAAGACCTCGCTGCGGCTCGGCCTGGTCACCGTGGTCGTCGCCGGACTGCTCACCGCGGTCAGCGGTGACACCCTCGGCAAGGTCATGTTCGAACAGCAGCCCATGAAGATGGCCGCCGCCGAGGCCCTGTGGGACGGCGAGGACTCCGCGCCGTTCTCGGTCTTCGCCGTCGGCGACGTCGACAAGGGCCACAACAGGGTCGCCATCGAGGTGCCGGGCCTGCTGTCCTTCCTGGCCGACAACAACTTCGACTCCCACGTTCCCGGCATCAACGACGTCAACAAGGCCGAGCAGGAGCAGTTCGGGCCCGGCGACTACCGGCCCAACATCCCGGTCGCCTACTGGGGCTTCCGCTGGATGATCGGCTTCGGCATGGCGTCCTTCGCCATCGGTCTGGCCGGACTCTGGCTCACCCGCAAGAAGTTCCTGCTGCCGAAGCACCTGAGGGTCGCCGAGGACGAGGTGCCGCACCTGGTCCTGTTCAAGAACAGGGCGCTCGGAACGAGGCTCACCCCCTGGGCCTGGCGCATCGCTATCTGGACCCTGGCCTTCCCGCTGATCGCCAACTCCTGGGGCTGGATCTTCACCGAGATGGGCCGCCAGCCGTGGGTCGTCTACGGCGTCCTGCGCACCAGCGACGCGGTCTCCCCCGGCGTCTCCCAGGGCGAGGTCCTCACCTCGATGATCATCTTCACCGCGCTGTACGCGATCCTCGCGGTCATCGAGGTGAAGCTGCTCGCGAAGTACGTGAAGGCCGGCCCGCCCGAGCTCACCGAGGCCGACCTCAATCCGCCCACGAAGATCGGCGGCGACTCCCGGGACGCCGACAAGCCGATGGCCTTCTCGTACTAGGCCGAGGGAGCTGCACAGTCATGGAACTGCACGACGTCTGGTTCGTCCTGATCGCCGTCCTGTGGATCGGATACTTCTTCCTGGAGGGGTTCGACTTCGGGGTCGGCATCCTCACCAAGCTGCTGGCCCGTGACCGGGCCGAGAAGCGGGTCCTGATCAACACCATCGGCCCCGTCTGGGACGGCAACGAGGTGTGGCTGCTCACCGCGGGCGGCGCCACCTTCGCCGCCTTCCCCGAGTGGTACGCCACGCTGTTCTCCGGCTTCTACCTCCCCCTGCTGATCATCCTTGTCTGCCTGATCGTGCGGGGCGTGGCCTTCGAGTACCGGGCCAAGCGGCCCGAAGAGAGCTGGCAGCGCAACTGGGAGACGGCGATCTTCTGGTCGTCCCTGGTCCCGGCACTCCTGTGGGGCGTCGCCTTCGGCAACATCGTGCGGGGCGTGCAGATCGACCAGAACCACGAGTACGTGGGCGACTTCTGGGATCTGCTCAATCCGTACGCGCTGCTCGGCGGCCTGGTGACGCTGACGCTGTTCACCTTCCACGGAGCGGTGTTCACCGCCCTCAAGACCGTCGGTGACATCCGGGAGCGGGCGCGGAAGCTGGCGCTCCAGGTGGGCATCGCCACCGCCGCGCTGTCCCTGGTCTTCCTGCTGTGGACGCAGATCGACAGCGGGGACGCCAAGAGCCTGGTCGCGCTGGTCGTGGCGGTGGCCGCACTGGTCGCCGCGCTGGTGGCGAACCAGGCCGGACGCGAGGGCTGGTCGTTCGCGCTGTCCGGCGTCACCATCGTGGCCGCTGTGGCGATGCTCTTCCTGACGCTCTTCCCGAACGTGATGCCGTCCACCCTCGACGCCGGCTGGAGCCTCACGGTCACCAACGCCTCGTCGAGCGGCTACACCCTGAAGATCATGACCTGGTGCGCGGCTGTCGCCACCCCGGTGGTGCTGCTCTACCAGGGCTGGACCTACTGGGTGTTCCGCAAGCGGATCGGCACGCAGCACATCGCCGAGCCCGTGCACTGAACCAACGAGCGTGCACCGAACACCGACCCCGTGTCCCGAGGTGTGTTTCACGTGAAACCAATCGATCCGCGTCTTCTCCGGTACGCCCGCACCACGCGGTTCTTCCTGCTGGCGGTCGTCGGACTGGGCGTGGTCGGGGCGCTGCTGGTCATCGCCCAGGCGATGCTCATCGCCGAGGTGGTGGTCGGTGCCTTCGAGCACGGGCTGTCGGTGCCGGAACTGCGGACTCCCCTGGTGCTGCTGGCCGCCGTGGCGGGTGGCCGGGCGCTGGTCGGCTGGCTCACCGAGCTGTCCGCCCACCGGGCGAGCGCGGCCGTGAAGTCGGAGCTGCGGGGGCGCCTGCTGGAGCGCGCCGCCGCGCTCGGTCCCGGATGGCTGAGCGGGCAGCGGACCGGTTCGCTGGTCGCCCTCGCCACCCGGGGCATCGACGCCCTCGACGACTACTTCTCGCGGTATCTGCCCCAGCTGGGGCTCGCGGTGGTCGTCCCCGTGGCGGTGCTGGCGCGGATCGTGACCGAGGACTGGGTATCCGCCGCGATCATCGTCGCCACCCTGCCGCTGATCCCGGTGTTCATGGTGCTCATCGGCTGGGCCACCCAGTCCCGGATGGACCGCCAGTGGCGGCTGCTGTCGCGGCTGTCCGGGCACTTCCTGGACGTGGTCGCGGGCCTGCCGACGCTGAAGGTGTTCGGCCGGGCCAAGGCGCAGGCCGAGTCGATCAAGCGCATCACCGGCGAGTACCGTCAGGCGACCCTGCGTACCCTGCGGATCGCCTTCCTCTCCTCGTTCGCCCTGGAACTGCTGGCCACCCTCTCGGTGGCGCTGGTCGCGGTGACGATCGGCATGCGGCTCGTGCACGGTGAGATGGACCTGTACGACGGCCTGGTCGTCCTGATCCTGGCGCCCGAGGCATATCTTCCGCTGCGCCAGGTCGGCGCCCAGTACCACGCGGCGGCCGAGGGCCTGGCGGCCGCCGAGGAGATCTTCGAGGTACTGGAGACGCCCCTGCCGGAGTCCGGCACGCGGGCTGTCCCGGCCGGAGCCCTGACCTTCGAGAACGTGACCGTCCGCTACCCCGGCCGGTCCGCCGACGCGGTCGCGGACGCCTCCTTCACCGTCCGGCCCGGCGAGACCGTCGCGCTCGTCGGCCCGAGCGGCGCGGGCAAGTCCACGCTGCTGAACGTGGCGCTCGGGTTCGTCCGGCCGACCGCGGGCCGGGTACGCGTCGGCGGGGCCGACCTCGCCGGGCTCGATCTGGAGCAGTGGCGGTCGAGGATCGCCTGGGTGCCGCAGCGCCCCCACCTGGTCGCCGGCACCGTCGCCGAGAACGTACGGCTGGCCCGGCCCGACGCGGACGACTTCGACGTACGCCGGGCGCTGGCGGACGCGGGGGCGCTGGACTTCGTCGACGCGCTGCCGCAGGGCCCCGACACCGTCCTCGGCGAGGACGGCGCCGGCCTGTCCGCCGGGCAGCGGCAGCGGCTCGCGCTGGCCCGGGCGTTCCTCGCGGACCGGCCGGTCCTGCTCCTCGACGAGCCGACGGCCGCGCTGGACGGGCGCACCGAGGCGGAGGTCGTGGCGGCGGTACGGCGGCTGGCGGCCGGGCGGACCGTGTTGCTGGTGGTGCACCGGCCGGCACTGCTGGGCGTGGCGGACCGGGTGGTGCGGCTGACCGAACCGGCGGCACCGGCCGCACGGCACGGCGCCACCATGCCGTCCGGCGTCACTATGCCGTCCGGCGCTACCACGTCAGCCGGCGTCGTCACGTCGTTCGACGCCACCACGTCGACCGGCGTCACCAGGCCGGCCCCCATCACCGGGCCGGCCCGCGCCCGGGAGGTCTCCGGCACGGTGCCCGAGGCGGCGGGCGCCGCGCCGGCGAGGAGCGTCCTCGCCCGGGTCCGCGCCATGTCGGGCGCCCGGCGCGGTCGGCTCGGGGCGGCCCTGTTGCTGGGCAGCCTGGCGCTCGGCAGCGCGGTCGGCCTGATGGCCACGTCCGGCTGGCTGATCTCGCGCGCCTCGCAGCAGCCACCCGTGCTGCACCTGATGGTGGCCGTGACGGCGACCCGGGCCTTCGGTATCGGGCGGGCGGTGTTCCGGTACGCCGAGCGGCTGGTGTCGCACGACGCGGTGCTGCGCATGCTCGCCGACACCCGGGTCGCCGTCTACCGGCGGCTGGAACGGCTGGCCCCGGCCGGACTGCGCGCCACCCGCCGCGGCGATCTGCTGTCCCGGCTGGTCGCGGACGTGGACGCCCTGCAGGACTACTGGTTGCGCTGGCTGCTGCCGGCCGGCGCCGCCGCCGTCGTCTCCGCCGGTGCCGTCGGGTTCACGGCCTGGCTGCTCCCGGAGGCGGGTGCGGTGCTGGCCGGCGGACTGGTCGCGGCCGGTGTGGGCGTACCGCTGATCACCGCGGCGGTGGCCCGCCGGGCCGAGCGCCGGCTGGCCCCGGCCCGCGGGGAGCTGGCCACCCGGGTGGCCGACCTGCTCACCGGCACCGCCGAGCTGACCGTC
This sequence comes from Streptomyces sp. bgisy159, assembly GCF_965341775.1. Classification (GTDB taxonomy): domain Bacteria; phylum Actinomycetota; class Actinomycetes; order Streptomycetales; family Streptomycetaceae; genus Streptomyces. The sequence continues at coordinate 249,399 of NZ_CBDQZH010000001.1, forward strand.
GCCGGGGCGCTGCCCGCCCGGACCGCCGAGGCCCGCGCGGCCGACGGGGTGCTGACCCGGATCGCCGCGCGGGCCGCGACGGCGACCGCGCTGGGCGACGGGCTGACCGCGCTGGTGTCCGGGCTGACCGTCGCGGGAGCCGCGCTGGTCGGAGCCCGGGCGGTCGGCGACGGCCGGCTGAGCGGTGTGGCGATGGCCGTGGTGGTGCTGACCCCGCTGGCCGCCTTCGAGGCGGTGCTGGGGCTGCCGCTCGCCGTGCAGTACCGCCAGCGGGTGCGCCGGAGCGCCGAGCGGGTGTACGAGGTGCTGGACTCCCCCGAGCCGGTGCGGGAGCCGGAGCGGCCCCGGCAGGCACCGGTGTCGCCGTTCCCGCTGGTGGTGAAGGGGCTGACCGCCCGCCACGCAGGCCAGACCCGGGACGCGCTGGCCGGGGCCGACCTCACGCTCGCCGAGGGGCGCCGGATCGCCGTGGTCGGCCCGTCCGGCTCCGGCAAGACGACCCTCGCCCAGGTGCTGCTGCGCTTCCTCGACCCGGACACCGGCGGCTACACGCTGGGCGGCGTGGACGCGTACGCGTTGGCCGGCGACGACGTACGGCGGCTGGTCGGGCTGTGCGCGCAGGACGCGCACCTCTTCGACAGCTCGGTGCGGGAGAACCTGCTGCTCGCCAGGAAGGACGCCACCGAGGCCGACCTGCGCGACGCGCTCGCCCGGGCCCGGCTGCTGGAGTGGGCCGACGGGCTGCCGGACGGGCTGGACACGCTGGTCGGGGAGCACGGGGCGCGGCTGTCCGGCGGGCAGCGGCAGCGGCTCGCGCTGGCGCGGGCCCTGCTGGCGGACTTCCCGGTGCTGGTGCTCGACGAGCCCGCCGAGCACCTCGACCTGCCCACGGCCGACGCGCTCACCGCCGACCTGCTGACCGCCACCGAGGGCCGCACCACCCTGCTGATCACCCACCGGCTGGCCGGACTGGAGGCCGTGGACGAGGTGGTCGTCCTGGACGAGGGACGGATCGTGCAGCGCGGGCCGTACGCCGAGCTGGCGGCCGGTCCGGGCCCCCTGCGCGCGATGGCCGAGCGGGAGGCGGCGGCACAGTCGCTGCTGAGGGCGGGGTGAACACGATGACGTACCAGCGGCCCGCACACCGGCTCGTCCCGGCCGCCAGGTCGTCGTAGGCCCACGTCACGTCCGGCACACCGCCTTCCGAACCCCGGGCCGCCGGTCCCTCGGCGGAACTCGCCGCACGGGTGCCGCAGTTGCCGGAGACGATGCGGTCCGCGGGCAGCGGTGCGGAGCCGCACTCGACGCTGGACCGCATCTGCGAGACGGCCGCCGCGCTCACCCGGACCCGGTACGCGGCCGTCGGGGATGGTCGCCGAGGACCTCGACGGGCTCTGCGAGTTCGTCCACCACGGCGTCGACGGGCCGCCGCGGCGGACTGCGCGACCTCCGGCACCGCGCGCGGTCCCCGGGCGGCGACGGTCACCACGGCGCCGGCACAGGAAAGGACGGCGGAGGCACCACCGTGGTCGGGGAGGCGCCGCACCGAGGCGGGCGCCGCCCGGCATCCGATGAGCCATCCGGGTCTGCGTGTCCCCCGGGCGTATGTCTTGAACAGGCCCCGGGGCAGGCCGCCGGGCGAGGATCACTGACATGCGCTCACTTCGCCGCCGCCCGCTGCTCGTCTCGGTCCTGCTGTGCGCCGCCGCGGTGCTGGCGGCGCGCCCGACCACCGCCGACGGCGAGTACGACGACGGCCGCTCGGGGGCCGGTGCGGAGGTGGCCCGGCTGTACGCGGAGGCGGCCGCGGCGACCCGGCAGTGGGAGGAGGGCCGGCGCGCGGCCGACGCGCAGCGGGCCGAGGCCGAGCGGATCGAGGGGCTGCTGGGCCGGGAGCGCCGCGAACTCGCCTCCCTGCGCGAGGACCTCGGCCGCATCGCCCGCGCCCAGTACCGCGACGGCGGCGGCCTCCCCGCCGCCGCACAGCTCGTCCTCGCCGGCAGCACCGAGGACCTGATGCGCGGTCAGCGGGTTTTCTCGCAGGCCAACCAGGCCGTCGACAACGCGATCGACAAGAGCCGCCGTGCCGAGCGCCGGCTGGCCGCCGACGAGGCGCGGGCGGCGACCGCCTGGCGGGCCCTGGAACGGCGCAACGCCGAACTCGCCTCCCTGAAGAAGGACATCGAGCACAAGCTGCAGGCGGCTCGGATCCGCTTGCAGGGCCAGGCGGACGCCTCGGCCGCCGCGGGCGCCTGCCGGGGCGCGGTGCGCCTGGACCAGCCGTCTTCGCACTTCACCAGCGCGTGGGTGGCGCCCGTGGAGGCGTACGCGATGTCGGCGGGCTTCGGCAGCGGCGGCTCGCGCTGGGCGAACCGCCACACCGGGCAGGACTTCGCCGTGCCGATCGGGACGCCGGTGCGGGCGGTCGGCGAGGGCCGGGTGGTGCGCGTGGCGTGCGGGGGCGCCTTCGGCATGCAGGTCGTTCTCGAACACCCCGGCGGCTACTACACGCAGTACGCCCACCTGGCCTCCGTCGCCGTCGACCAGGGGGAGCGGGTGGCCACCGGACAGTGGATCGGCCAGTCCGGCACGACCGGCAACTCCACCGGGCCGCACCTGCACTTCGAGGTGCGGGTCACCCCGGAGACGGGCTCGGCGGTGAACCCGGTGCCGTGGCTGGCGGCCCGGGGCGTGCCGGTGGGCTGACGTGGCGGGACGGGTGCCCCGGGTGGCGTGCGGGGGCGCCTTCGGCATGCAGGTCGTCATCGATCGGCCCGGCGGCACTTCATGGGCCCCGTGAGCTTCCGGCGCGTCGGGCAGTGCGTGGACGTCCCGGGACAGCGCTCAGCCCCGTTCGGCCACCAGTCGCTCGATGACGACCGCGACACCGTCGTCGTTGTTGGCGACCGTGCGCCCGGAGGCCGCCGCGACCACGTCCGGGTGCGCGTTGCCCATGGCGTACGACCGGCCCGCCCAGGTCAGCATCTCGACGTCGTTGGGCATGTCACCGAAGGCGACGACCTCCTCGTGGGAGATGCCGCGTTCCGCGCAGCACAGGGCGAGCGTGCTCGCCTTGGACACATCGGGCCCGCTGATCTCCAGCAGGGCGCTGGGGCTGGACCGGGTGACCGTGGCGAGGTCGCCGACGGCGAGCCGGGCGAGGCCGAGGAAGGCGTCGGGGTCGAGCGTCGGATGGTAGGCGAGGATCTTCAGCACGGGCTCGTGCGCGCTCGGGGCGTCGGGACCCAGCAGCTCCTCGGCGGGCGCCAGGGTGTCCGGCACCTCCATGTGCAGCTTCGGATACGCCGGTTCCTGGTTGAAACCGTAGGTCTGCTCCACCGCGTACACCGTGCCCGGCGCCGCCTGCCGCAGCAGACGCACGGCGTCCAGCGCGTTCTCGCGGGCCAGCTCGCGCACCTTCACGAACCGGTGGGTGCCGGGGCCGCCGTGCAGGTCGACCACGGCGGCGCCGTTGCCGCAGATCGCCAGGCCGTGCCCGTGGACGTGGTCGCTGACGACGTCCATCCAGCGGGCCGGGCGGCCGGTGACGAAGAAGACCGCGATCCCCGCCTCCTCGGCGGCGGCGAGCGCGGCGACCGTGCGTGGGGAGACCGTCTTGTCGTCCCGCAGCAGCGTGCCGTCCAGATCGGTGGCGATCAGCCGGGGCGGGAGGGCGGCGGCCGACGTCTCGGGCTCTGTAGTCGCTGAGGTCACCGGCCCATTCTCGCGCATATGCCCGCACGGCCGTGCGGCAGTGCGCACAGATGAGACGCAGACGACGCCCGCCCCCTTGTCGGGTCAGCGCCGGGTCGCTGCCGGGTCAGCGCAGCTGCGCCGGCGCCTCCATGGCGATCCGCTCGAAGACCTTGGCGTCGGCGGCGAAGTCCGAATCCGGGATCGGCCAGTGGATCACCAGCTCGGTGAAGCCCAGCGCCTGGTGGCGGCCCGCGAAGTCGACGAACGCGTCCAGCGACCCCAGCGGCCGGCTCCGGTCCGGGGTGAACCCGGTGAGGAGGATCCTGTCGAGCTCGTCCGGCTGCCGTCCGACGGCCGCGCACGCCTCGCCCAGCTTCTCGATCTGGCCCGCGAGAGCGCGCACCGACTCCTCGGGCGTGCCGTTCTCGAACAGCTTCGGGTCCCCGGTGGTCACCCACGCCTGCCCGTGCCGGGCGGCCAGCCGCATCCCGCGCGGGCCGGTCGCGGCCACCGCGAAGGGCAGCCGGGGCCGCTGGACGCAGCCGGGGATGTTCCGCGCCTCGTGCGCCGAGTAGAAGGTGCCGTCGTGGGTGACGGAGTCCTCGGTCAGCAGCCGGTCGAGCAGCGGGACGAACTCGCCGAGCCGGTCGGCGCGCTCCCGCGGGCTCCAGGGCTCCTGGCCGAGCGCGGTGGCGTCGAAGCCGGTGCCGCCCGCGCCGATGCCGAGGGTGATCCGGCCGCCGGAGATGTCGTCCAGGGAGATCAGCTCCTTGGCGAGGGTCACCGGGTGCCGGAAGTTCGGCGAGGTCACCAGCGTGCCGAGCCGCATCCGGTCGGTCGCCGAGGCCGCGGCGGTCAGCGTGGGGACGGCGCCGAACCAGGGGCCGTCGCGGAACGGGACGCGCCAGGAGAGGTGGTCGTAGGTGTAGCCGGTGTGGAAGCCCAGCTCCTCGGCCCGCGACCAAGCGGCGCGGCCGCCCTCGTGCCAGCGGCGGTGGGGGAGTATCACGGTGCTCAGACGCATGGCCCCGACGATACGCGCCGAGGAGCCGACCCCTTCGCCGGCCGGTGCCGTCGTCGCTCCCCCCGGCCGGTGCCGTCCGGCGGGGCGCGGGGACCGCGGGTGCAGCAGGTGCTTCCGCGCATCAGCCGCATCATGTCCCCCGCATCGGCCATTACAGCCGTCCGGTCGCACGCGGTCACCGGTACGGGTGGCGCTTCCGCGGCCTCGGGGGCGGAGAGCGAGTGCCCGCGTCGCGCCGCTGTCACTGTGAACCGCATCCGCCGCGGCGGCGAACCACGCGGTGTACCACGCCCGGAGATCGCCCGGCGACCCCTGTTCCCGTCAGGAAACGGAGTTCCTGTGCGACGTCGCAGTGCCGCTCTGCTCACCGCCCTGCTCGCCTCCCTCGCGGTGGGGGCCGCGTACCCGCAGAGCAGCGACGGGTCACCGCCCGGACTCGACAGACTGCGTCAGAGCGGTGAGGTACGTGGTGCCCGAGGGCCCCTCCCCGGTGCCGAGGTGACGCTGCTCCAGGCCGGGGACCGACCCGGTGCGGGCGCCCGCCCGCTGGCCCGCGCGCGCAGCGACTCGCGCGGCCGTTTCAGCCTCTCCTACCGTGCTCCGCACAGCCCGGACGCCGTGCTGTACCTAACCGCGGACGCGGGACGGTCCGGTTACGGGGACGACCGGGCCGCCCGGGGCGCGCGGCCGGTCCGGCTGGTCGCGATGCTCGGTGTCGGCCGCCGTACCGGGAAGGTGGTGCTCAACGAGCGCACCACGGTCGCGGCGGGCTTCGCGATGGCGCAGTTCACCCAGGGAGGCGAGGTCGCGGGCCGCGGCCCCGGGCTGCAGAACGCCGCGGCCGTCTCCCACAACCTGGCCGACGTCGGTGACGGGACGGTCGCCACGCTGCTCGCCACCGCACCCAACGGCGACCGCACGTCCACCCTGCGCGCCTTCAACACGCTGGCGGACATCCTGTCCGGCTGCACCGCCGGGCAGACCTGCGACGCGCTCTTCGAACTGGCCGCACGGCCCGGCGCCCCCGCGCCCCGGGAGACCTTCCAGGCGGTGGCGGACATCGCCCGGCTGCCCGGGCAGCACGCCACCGGTCTCTTCGCCCTGGCGGACGGCCGGAACACCTACCGGCCCCGGCTGGCGAAGGCCCCCGACGCGTGGACGCTCGCCCTGCGCTACGTGGGCAACGGGCACGAACTGGACGGTCCGGGCAACGTCGCGTTCGACGCGGAGGGCACGGCCTGGATCGTCAACAACTACACGTTCGGCGCCGATCCCTCGCGGTCCGTGTGCGGCTCGCGCATCCTGTCCCGGCTCACTCCGACCGGCGCCGACGTGCCCGGCGCCCCCTACCGCGGCGGCGGGCTGTACGGCGCGGGCTTCGGCGCCGCCGTCGACCCCCGGGGGCACGCCTGGGCGGCCAACTTCGGCTTCCAGGGCACCGGCTGCCCGCTCGACGCCGGCCGCCTGTACCGCAGTGTCTCCGAGTTCGGCCCCGACGGCCGGCCCCTGTCACCGCCCCGGGGCTGGCGCCGGGGCGGCATCCTCCAGCCGCAGGGCACCCTGTCGGACCGCGACGGGAACGTCTGGGTCGCCAACTGCGGGGGCAGGAGCGTCACCCGGATCCCGGACGGGGATGCGCGGCGGGCCCGGAACATCGCGCCCGGCGGTGACAGCCTGGTCAAGCCGTTCGGTGTCACGGTGGACACGCGCGGGCGGGCCTGGGTGACCGGCAACGGGAGCGACAGCGTCACGCTGCTGTCCCCGCAGGGCAGGCCCCTTCGCTCGATCACCGGCGGCGGGATCAAGCGGCCCATGGGCATCGCCGCCGACAGCCTGGGCCACGTTTACGTGGCCAACAGCGGCGCGGTGGTCGCGCCGTGCGAGGGCACCACGCCGGCCATGGTCGCCGAAGCGGTCGCCGACATCGTCACCCGGCACGTCGACGCCTCGGTCACGATGATCCGCCCCGACGGCACCACCCCCGCCGAGCCCTTCGTCAACGACGGTCTGTTCCTGCCCTGGGGCATCGCGGTGGACGGCGACGACACGGTCTGGGTGGCGAACTTCGGCGGCCACCGCCTGGCCAACCTGTGCGGTGCCCGCCTGTCCGCCTGCCCGCCCGGGCTCCGCACCGGCGACCCGATCTCGCCGGCGGACACCGGCTACACCAGCGACGGGCTGGAACGCAACACCGCCGTGCAGATCGACCCCTCGGGCAACGTCTGGCTGGCCAACAACTGGCGGGACGTGCCGGTGCAGACCAACCCCGGCGGCCACGAGATGGTGGTCTTCGTCGGGCTGGCCGCCCCGGTCCGTACCCCGCTGTTCGGGCCGCCCCGGCACCTCTGACCGAGCGGGAGCCGGGTGTGGCTGTTCGGCGATCCGCCGCTCACCGCACCCGGCCGCTCAGCCACGGGGTGAGGGCGAGCATCGGCATGAACTCCTTGTGCGTACGGTCCCCGGGCAGCGGGACCATGAGGAAGTAGCCGGGCGGGAAACGGCGTGCCTTGACCCAGGCGTGGCCCTCGTACAGCGAGCGCAGGAAGGCGGGGACGTCGGCGCGTGCCACGTCGGGGCAGTCGACGCCGTCCACGCCGATCAGCGCGTCGTCCTCGGGGAAGAGACGGACCCGTACCCGGGGCGAGCCGCCGAGTTCCACCAGGGCCTCGTGCGGCAGCGAACCGTCCGGGTCCACGGTGACGCCGACGCCGGCGGCGCTGCGGCGGGAGGTCTGGTCGGCGCCGATGTCGTGCGTGACCCGGATGTCCCGCCCGTACGCGGCGGCGAGGGTCCGCAGGGCGGCGACGGCGGACTCGGTCGTCGGGAATTGGTCCATACCTCTGCTCATGCCGGGGAAGACGCCCCCGGGCGGCCGGAGGTTCAGCCCCGGCCCGGGAACCGCAGATGGCGGGGCGGCACCGCCTTCGTCAGCCAGACCCCGTTCGCGCTGACGTGGAAGACGTGGCCGTCGCGGTGCATGGCCCCCGCGTCGACCGCGAGGACCACGGGCCGGCCGCGCCGGGCGCCGACGCGGGTCGCGGTCTCCCGGTCGGCCGAGAGGTGCACGTCGTGCCGGTTCATGGGGCGCAGCCCCTCGGCGCGGATCGCGTCCAGGAAGCGGGCCACGGTGCCGTGGTAGAGGTACGCGGGCGGGGTGGCCGGCGCCAGTCCCAGGTCGACCGCGACGCTGTGGCCCTGGCTGGCGCGGATGCGGGTGCCGTCGACGGCGAACCGATGCTTGTCGTTGGCGGCGACCACCTGGTCCAGCTCCTCCCGGGTGAAGCGGAACCCGTGGGCGCCCGCCGCCGCGATGAGGAGGCCGATCTCCACCCAGCCGCCCTCGTCGAGGGTGAGCCCGATCTGCTCGGGCTGGTGGCGCAGGTGCTTGGACAGGTACTTCGACACCCGCACCGTTCGTCTTTCGTCCATCCCTCCAGGGTGACGCGCGAGAGGTACGTCACGCGAACGATTTCCCCGCGGAGGTTTGATCCACAGCCAACCACGCTTATCCACAGGCCCAGTTGTCCAGTCTGTGGACAACTCGGCGTCTCGTCGGGCCATTTGGAGCTCTAGAGTCGCGGCTCCACCCGCGCCAGCGCCCGCAGCACCCGCGGCGCGAACCGCGCCAGCGCGTGGGCGCCGCGCGCCTCGGGCGTCACCGGCACCACCGCCGCGTTGTCCGCCACCGCGCGCAGGATCGCGTCGGCGACCTTCTCCGGCGGGTAGTTGCGCACCCCGTACGCCCGCGCGGTCCGCCTCTGCCGCCGCTTCTCCTCCTCCGCGTCCACGCCGACGAAGGTGGCCGTGCCGGTGATGCCCGTGTTGACCAGCCCGGGGCAGATCGCGCTCACCCCGATGCCCCGGCCCGCCAGCTCCGCCCGCAGGCACTCGCTCAGCATCAGCACCGCCGCCTTGGAGGTGCCGTACGCGGACAGCACCCGGGACGGCTGGTAGGCCGCCGCCGAGGCGGTGTTCACGATGTGCCCGCCCTGGCCGCGCTCGGCCATCCGCGCGCCGAAGAGCCGGCAGCCGTGGATGACGCCCCACAGGTTGACGTCGAGCACCTTGCGCCAGTCCTCGGGTGTGGTGTCGAAGAACGAACCGGACAGGCCGATGCCGGCGTTGTTCACCAGCACGTCCACCACACCGTGATCGCGGTGCACCCGCTCCGCGAGCTTCTCCATGGCCTGCGCGTCGGAGACGTCCACCGTCTCCGCCCAGGCGTCGGCCGCGCCGATGAGCCGGCTCATCTCGGCGGTCCGGGCGGCGCCCTCCGCGTCCCGGTCGACGGCGATCACGCGCGCGCCGGCCTCCGCGAAGGCGTACGCGGTGGCCCGCCCGATACCGCCGGCCGCACCCGTGACCAGCACCAGCTGTCCGGCGAACCGGTCGGCGTACGGGCCGCCGCCCGCCCGCTCGGCGCCCGGCCGGCCGCCCTCCACCGAGGTCACGAAGTCGGTGATCCACCCGGCGAGCCGGTCGGGCCGGGTGCGCGGAACCCAGTGCCGGGCGGTCAGGGTGCGCCGGGTCAGCCGCGGCACCCACCGCTCCAGGCCGTCGTACAGGCGGGGGGAGAGGAACGCGTCGTCCAGGGGGGTGATGAGCTGCACGGGCGCGTGCGCGTACGCGTCGGGGCGCGGGTGGCGCAGCCGGGCGCGGACGTTGTCCCGGTACAGCCAGGCGCCGTGGGCCGCGTCCGACGGCAGGGAGGGCGTCGGGTAGCCGTCGCCGGGCACCTGCTCCAGGCGGCGCAGCAGCCCGGGCCAGCGCTTGCCGAGGGGGCCGCGCCAGGCGAGTTCGGGGACGGCCGGCGTGTGCAGCAGGTAGACGTACCAGGACTTGGCGCCCTGGCCGAGGAGCTGGCCGACCCGGCGCGGGGTCGGCCGCTTCACCCGCTCGCCGATCCAGTGGCCGAAGTGGTCCAGGGACGGCCCCGACAGCGAGGTGAAGGACGCGATCCGCCCCTCGGTGCGCCGCACCGTGACGAACTCCCAGGACTGCACCGAGCCCCAGTCGTGCCCGACCAGGTGGACCGGGCGGTCGGGGCTGACGGCGTCGATCACCGCCAGGAAGTCGTCCGTCAGCTTCTCCAGCGTGAACCCGCCCCGCAGCGGTTTCGGCGCGGTGGAGCGGCCGTGGCCGCGCACGTCGTACAGCACGACGTGGAAGCGCTCGGCCAGCCGGGTAGCGACCTCGGACCAGACCTCCTTGCTGTCCGGGTAGCCGTGGACGAGGACCACGGTCGGCGCCCCGGGATCGCCCAGTTCGGCCACGCACAGCTCGACCCCGCCGGTGCGCACCCTGCGTTCGCGTGCCTCCACGCCGGTCACTCCCCCTTCGCCCAGCGCCGCGTGTGCGGCAGATCGTCGTCCAGCCAGAACGCGCTCTCATCGGGGTCGGCCGAGTCCGTCACCACGAGGATCTCCTCGAACTTCGCCCCCGTTCCCCGGAACCCGAGGTGCGGCTCGACCGCCCACAGGCCCGGCCGCGGCGGGTGGTCGGAGAAGCGGTACGGCGACCACAGCGGCGACCAGCCCTCACGGTGGCCGTGCAGCACGTCGGAGAGCAGCCCCTTCAGGGACTGCGTGCCGAACCCGAACACATGGGGCGCGAAGCGGCGTTCGCGCACCCGGTCCACCTTGTGCGCGATCACGCCGAACGGATACGCGCGGTGCCGGTTGGCGTACCCCTGGCGGACCATGAGGCGGTCCACGTCCTGGTAGATCTCGCGCAGCGACCGCCGCTCGCGCACCTCGCGCAGGATCAGCGCCCGGTGCTCCTCCAGGTCGGCCATCAGCCTGTCCTGGAGGGGGTTCGGGCCCAGCGACCCGGAGTAGCCGATGTCGGCCGTGTACCCGCCGTACACCGGTGCCATGTCGAGGATGAACGGCATCCCCGGCTCCAGGCGCCGGTCGGTGGGGAAGAACTGCAGGGGGATCCGGAACCCGGTGAAGGCCGTGCGGTCGCCGAACCAGGCGAACGGGAGGTGGAACCAGTCGCGCACCCCGCGCTCGCGCAGCCACTCCCGCTGCATCCGCGCGGCCTCACGCTCCGTCACCCCGGGTGCCAGCCGGGCCGCGACGGACTCGGCGCACTCGTAGGCGAGACGTTGTACGTTCCGGAAACCTCGCAGCTCCGTCGCGCGTTCACTGGATGACGCCGTAGTCATGCCACCTCGCCCACCGTTGCGGTACGTGCCCGTAACTTGACACCGCAGAATCTCGCACTTGTTAGACCTGGCGTCAATAGGCGGGGCCGGGCCCGTCCGCCGACCGGCCCCGTACCTCTCAAGGAGGGGGTCCCTTACGGAACCCCTACATCTGAGGTCTGACCCCAACACGGCTCTGCGGTCTGACGACCGGCCGGGCTCCCGTCACTACCGTCGAGGACGTGACTGTGATCGCGACCGAAAGCCTGAGCAAGCGGTTCCCCCGGGTGACCGCGCTCGACCGGCTGTCCGTGGACATCGGAGCCGGTGTGACCGGACTCGTCGGAGCCAACGGCGCCGGCAAGTCCACCCTGATCAAGATCCTGCTGGGTCTGTCCCCCGCGAGCGAGGGCCGCGCCGAAGTGCTCGGCCTCGACGTCGCGAGCAAGGGCGCCGCCATCCGCGAGCGCGTCGGCTACATGCCGGAACACGACTGCCTGCCGCCCGACGTCTCGGCCACCGAGTTCGTCGTGCACATGGCCCGCATGTCCGGCCTGCCGCCCGCCGCCGCCCGCGAGCGCACCGCCGACACCCTGCGCCACGTCGGGCTCTACGAGGAGCGCTACCGCCCCATCGGTGGCTACTCCACCGGCATGAAGCAGCGCGTCAAGCTCGCCCAGGCGCTCGTCCACGACCCGCGGCTGGTCTTCCTCGACGAACCGACCAACGGCCTCGACCCGGTCGGCCGTGACGAGATGCTCGCCCTGATCCGCCGCATCCACACCGACTTCGGCATCTCGGTCCTCGTCACCTCCCACCTCCTCGGCGAGCTCGAACGCACCTGCGACCACGTCGTCGTCATCGACGGCGGCAAGCTGCTGCGCTCCAGCTCCACCACCGACTTCACCCAGACCACCACCACCCTCGCCGTCGAGGTCACCGACAGCGACACCCACCCCGACGGCACCCGCGCGGTCCGCGAGGCGCTTCACACGCGCGGGGTGACCGTCCAGGACGGCAGCGACGGCCTGCCCGGCGCCGGCCACATCCTGCTGCTCACCGCGGCGGGCGAGGAGACCTACGACCTGGTGCGCGACGTCGTCGCCGACCTCGGCCTCGGCCTGGTCCGCATGGAACAGCGCCGCCACCACATCTCCGAGGTCTTCAAGAACGAGGAAGAGCAGCCCAAGGAGGCCGTCGGCCATGGCAGCTGACCAGCCCACAGCCACCGCGCCGGGCGCCCAGTCCCGGATCCACGACATCGGCTACCGCAACTACGACGGCCCGCGCCTCGGCCGCTCGTACGCCACCCGCTCCCTCTACTCGCAGTCCCTGCGCGGCGCCTACGGCCTCGGCCGCTCGGCGAAGTCCAAGGTGCTGCCGATGCTGCTGTTCGCCGTGATGTGCGTCCCCGCGGCGATCATGGTCGCCGTCGCCGTCGCCACCAAGGCGAGCGAACTCCCGGTGGACTACACCCGCTACGCCATCATCATGCAGGCCGTGATCAGCCTGTACGTCGCCTCGCAGGCACCCCAGTCCGTCTCGCGCGACCTGCGCTTCAAGACCGTACCGCTGTACTTCTCGCGGCCCATCGAGACCGCCGACTACGTACGGGCGAAGTTCGCGGCGCTGGCCTCCGCGATGTTCCTGCTCACCGGGGCCCCGCTGGTGGTGCTCTACGGGGGCGCGCTGCTGGCCAAGCTCGACTTCACCGACCAGACCAAGGGTTTCGCGCAAGGGCTCGTCTCCGTGGCACTGCTCTCCCTGCTGTTCGCCGGCCTCGGCCTCGTCATCGCCTCGGTGACCCCGCGCCGCGGCTTCGGCATCGCCGCCGTCATCGCCGTGCTGACCATCTCCTACGGCGCGGTCTCCACCCTCCAGGCCATCGCCGACACCAACGGCAACTCCGTCTCCGCCGTCTGGATGGGCCTGTTCTCCCCGGTCACCCTCATCGACGGAGTGCAGTCGGCCTTCCTGGGCGCCTCCTCCGCCTTCCCCGGCGGGGTCGGCCCCTCGCACGCGCAGGGCGCGGTGTACGTCCTCGTCACCCTCGGCCTGATCGCGGCCGCCCACGGCCTGCTGATCCGCCGCTACAAGAAGGTGGGACTGTGACCACGCTGCAGATCGACCACGTCTCCCGCTGGTTCGGCAACGTGGTCGCCGTCAACGACATCACCATGACCATCGGCCCGGGCGTCACCGGCCTGCTCGGCCCCAACGGCGCCGGGAAGTCCACCCTCATCAACATGATGGGCGGCTTCCTCGCCCCCTCGACCGGCACGGTCACCCTCGACGGTCAGCCGGTCTGGCGCAACGAGGCCGTCTACCGGCACATCGGCATCGTCCCCGAGCGCGAGGCGATGTACGACTTCCTCACCGGCCGCGAGTTCGTCGTCGCCAACGCCGAACTGCACGGCCTCGGCGCCCGGGCCGCCCAGCAGGCCCTGGCCACCGTGGAGATGGAGTACGCGCAGGACCGCAAGATCGCCACGTACTCCAAGGGCATGCGCCAGCGCGTGAAGATGGCCAGCGCCCTGGTCCACGAACCGTCCCTGCTCCTGCTGGACGAACCCTTCAACGGCATGGACCCGCGCCAGCGCATGCAGCTGATGGAACTGCTGCGGCGCATGGGCGACGAGGGCCGCACGGTGCTGTTCTCCTCCCACATCCTCGAAGAGGTCGAACAGCTCGCCTGGCACATCGAGGTCGTGGTCGCCGGCCGGCACGCGGCCAGCGGCGACTTCCGCAAGATCCGCCGCCTGATGACCGACCGGCCGCACCGCTACCTGGTCCGCTCCAGCGACGACCGCGCCCTCGCGGCCGCGCTGATCGCCGACCCGTCGACGTCCGGCATCGAGGTCGATGTCGCCGAGGGCGCGCTCCGCGTCCAGGCCGTCGACTTCGGCCGCTTCACGGCACTGCTGCCGCGGGTCGCCCGGGACCACGGCATCCGGCTGCTCACGGTCTCGCCGTCCGACGAGTCCCTCGAGTCCGTCTTCTCGTACCTGGTCGCGGCGTAGGAGGCCCTGATGTACGACCCCACCGTCGCCCGGCTCACCTACCGGGCCCTGCTCGGCCGTCGCCGGGCGCTCATCCTGGGCGCGCTGCCGCTGCTGCTCGTCGTGATCTCCGTGATCGTGCGGTCCCTGACGGGCGCCGACGACCAGACCGCCGCCGACCTGCTGGGCGGGTTCGCCCTCGCCACCATGGTGCCGATCATCGGCGTCATCGCGGGTACCGGCGCGATCGGTCCCGAGATCGACGACGGCTCCGTCATCTACCTGCTGTCCAAGCCGCTGAAGCGGCCGACGATCATCTACACCAAGCTGATCGTGGCCATCGGCGTCACCATGGTGTTCTCCGCCCTGCCCACCCTGATCGCGGGCTACATCCTCAACGGCAACGGCCAGCAGATCGCGGTCGCCTACACGGTCGCGGCCCTGGTGTCCTCGATCGCCTACGCCGCGCTGTTCCTGCTGCTCGGCACCGTCTCGCGGCACGCGGTGGTCTTCGGGCTCGTCTACGCGCTCGTCTGGGAGGCACTGTTCGGCTCCCTCGTGCCGGGCGCCCGCACCCTCAGCGTCCAGCAGTGGTCGCTGGCCGTCGCCCACAAGGTGGCCGGCGGCGACCTCGTCACCTCCGACGTCGGTCTGACCACGGCGACGGTCCTGCTGGTCGTGGTCACGGCGGCGGCGACCTGGTACGCGGGCCGGAAGCTGCGGACACTGACGCTCGCGGGCGAGGAGTAGCCGTCCGCGCGGGCCCGGACGCCCGCGCCGCGCCGACGCGAGCGGGAGCCCGATTTCCGGCCGTGGCTCTGCCGACGAACCGCCCGCGGGTCGGTCCGTCGGCAGAGCCTGCTGCCGTCGGTGCCGCTGCCGTCGGTTCCACTGTCGTCGGCGCCACCGCCGCCGACCGCACGCAAATTCGGTGGCGCCCAAGGGGGCGCCACGGCACAGTGGTTGCTGTCCACACCGCCGGACCGCACGGTCCGGCCACCGACTGGGAGAGGAGCGGGACGATGCCCATGCACGGCAGTACGTCCGGCTCCCGACAGGGCGGCCCGCGGCGGGCTCCGGAGTAGCCATTACCTCTCCGAAGAGCCCGCCCCGCACGGGGAGCCGCCCGGGGCGGCCGCTTCGAGCACGCGAAGTCGCTCTCGCGTGGGCCGCCCACCCGGAGGATTGGCCGAGAGGCAAGGCACCGGCTTGCTAAGCCGCGGTCGGGGGAAACCCCGCGCACGTTCGATCCGTGCATCCTCCGCAAGACGTCACCACCGGCACCCGGCGCGCCCCCCTGAGCAGTGAGGGTCACGCCGGATCACGCCGGGCCCGGTGGGATCGTCCTGGTCGGGCGGCGGGGCCCGCCCGGACCGCTCGTCCGCTGTGTCGCCATGCCCCACACCCCGGTCGGCCGTGCCCCGGTCGGTCAGTGGCCCAGGTCGTACTCACGCGATCGCATGAGGGGGAAGCCGGCAGCGGTCCGGCGGCCGCCGACGCCCGGTCAGCCCAGCAGGCGCTCCAGCACCACCGCGATGCCGTCGTCCTCGTTCGAGGCCGTCACCTCGTCGGCCACGGCCTTCAGCTCCTCGTGCGCGTCCGCCATCGCCACGCCCCGCGCGGCCCACCCGAACATCGGGATGTCGTTCGGCATGTCGCCGAAGGCGATGGTGTCGGCGGCCTTGAGACCGAGGCGGCGGGCCGCGAGGGAGAGGCCGGTGGCCTTGGTCAGGCCGAGGGGCAGCAGTTCGACGATGCCCGCGCCGGCCATGGCGACCCCCACGAAGCCGCCCGCGATCCGGCGGGCCGTCTCGGCCAGCTCGTCGTCGGACAGCTCGGGATGCTGTATGTAGATCTTGTTCAGCGGGGCGCTCCACAGATCGGCCGCGTCGGTGAACGGCGTCGACGGCAGCCGCCCGGTGACCGCGTACCCCGGGCCCACCAGGACCTCGCCGTCGAGGCCGTCCCGGCTCGCCGCGAGGTGCAGCGGACCGGTCTCCGCCTCGATCTTGGCCAGCGCCACACCGGCCAGCTGCCGGTCCAGGGTCACGGACGTCAGCAGACGGTGCGCCCCGGCGTCGTACACCTGCGCGCCCTGCCCGCAGACCGCGAGCCCCCGGTAGCCGAGGTCGTCGAGGACGTGCCGCGTCCAGGGGGCCGCGCGGCCGGTGACGACGATGTGGGCGGCGCCCGCCGCGGTGGCCGCGGCGAGCGCGTCACGGGTGCGCTGGGAGACCGACTCGTCGGAGCGCAGCAGCGTGCCGTCGAGGTCGGTGGCGATGAGCCCGTACGGGAAGCTCACCGGGCCACCGGCTCCAGGACCTCCCGGCCGCCCAGGTACGGCCGCAGCACCTCGGGGACCCGGACCGAGCCGTCGGCCTGCTGGTGGTTCTCCAGGATCGCCACGATGGTGCGGGGTACGGCGCACAGCGTGCCGTTGAGCGTCGCCAGCGGCCGTACGGTCTTGCCCTCACGGACGCGGATCGACAGCCGGCGGGACTGGAACTCGGTGCAGTCCGAGGTCGAGGTCAGCTCGCGGTACTTGCCCTGGGTCGGGATCCACGCCTCGCAGTCGAACTTCCGCGCGGCCGAGGAGCCGAGGTCACCGGTGGCGACGTCGATCACCCGGAACGGCAGTTCCAGCGAGGTCAGCCACTGCTTCTCCCACTCCAGCAGCCGCTGGTGCTCGGCCTGCGAGTCCTCCGGGGCGACATAGGAGAACATCTCGACCTTGTCGAACTGGTGCACGCGGAAGATGCCGCGCGTGTCCTTGCCGTGCGACCCGGCCTCGCGGCGGAAGCAGGGGGAGAAGCCCGCGTAGCGCAGCGGCAGCTTCTCGGCGTCGATGATCTCGTCCATGTGGTAGGCCGCCAGCGGCACCTCGGACGTGCCGACCAGGTACAGGTCGTCCTTGTCGAGGTGGTAGACGTCCTGCGCGGCCTGGCCGAGGAAGCCGGTGCCGGCCATCGACTGGGGGCGGACCAGCGCCGGCGTGAGCATCGGGGTGAAGCCGGCGGCGGTGGCCTGGGCGATCGCCGCGTTCACCAGGGCCAGCTCCAGCAGGGCGCCGACACCGGTGAGGAAGTAGAAGCGGGAGCCCGACACCTTCGCGCCCCGCTCGACGTCGATGGCGCCGAGCGACTGGCCGAGCTCCAGGTGGTCCTTCGGGGCGAAGCCCTCGGCGGCGAAGTCGCGGATCTCGCCGTGCGTCTCCAGCGTGGCGAAGTCCTCCTCGCCGCCGACCGGGACGTCGGGGTGGACCAGGTTGCCGAGCCGGAGCAGCAGCTCCTGGGTCTCCGTGTCGGCCGTGTCGCGCTCCGCGTCGGCCGCCCTGACGTCGGCCTTGAGCTGCTCGGCGCGCTTGAGCAGCTCGGCCTTCTCCTCGGCGGAGGCCTTGGGGATCAGCTTGCCGAGGGACTTCTGCTCGGCGCGCAGCTCGTCGAAGCGGACGCCGGACGACCTGCGCCGTTCGTCGGCGGACAGGAGAGCGTCGACGAGCGCGACGTCCTCTCCACGGGCACGCTGGGAGGCGCGCACACGGTCGGGGTCCTCACGGAGCAGGCGAAGGTCAATCACGGGGTCAAGGCTACCGGTGCGCGGTCATCGCCCTCGACTCACTATTCCCGCCTGCGCCTTACCCGCCGTTCTGGGGCAATTGCCGACTGTGTCGGGAGGTGTCAATGAAAAAGCGTCTCACTCCCTGGGACGGGGCAGGTGAGAGGTCCCGCGTTGACCGGACTCCCTTGTGGGGAACGGCACTTGTCCACAGGCGGGGGGTGTGCGGCGAAGTTATCCACAGGGTGTGCGGAAGATCTGTGGACGTGGGAATTGATCATTCCGCAACGGGGTCCCTGAGGGAGAAAGTGTTGATCAAAACGCCCTCCAGCTCACTTTCGAGTGGAAAAGGGTCGCCCCAAAGGATTGATCGAAGGAAACAAGTGGACGAAGGGTGATGTGTGGGGTGAGTGCCCCCCAGGAGGACCATAGGGCGATTTGTCGACCGACCGGCCTGCGCGTGTCGACTTGTCCCCAGGTCGAGAAGCCAACCTGTGGATAACTTCTGTGGATAACCGGAAGCCCCCGGAGGGGCGGCTAGAAGCGCCCGTCCTGGCAGCGCGCCACCCAGTCCGCCGCCGCGGTGAAGTCCCCGTCGGTGGTTCCCTGCCGCGGGGGCGCCACCTCCGCCGACGTGAGGTCCGCCCGCGGGTACGACCCGAGGAACCGCACCTCCAGGCAGACCCGCTTCAGCCCCATCAGCGCGTCGGCCACCCGCCGGTCGGAGATGTGCCCCTCGGCGTCGATGCAGAAGCAGTAGTTGCCGATGCCGGCCCCGGTCGGCCGGGACTGCAGCAGCATCAGGTTGATGCCCCGGGTCGCGAACTCGCCCAGCAGGTCACGCAGGGCACCGGGGTGGTCGTCACGCTGCCACAGCACCACCGATGTCTTGTCCGCGCCGGTCGGCGCCGCGGGCCGGGCCGGGCGCCCCACCAGCACGAACCGGGTCTGGGCGTTCTCCGCGTCGTGGATCCCGGTCTCCAGCGCCTCCAGGCCGTACCGGGCCGCCGCGAACTCACCGGCGAAGGCCGCGTCGTACTGCCCCTCCTGCACCAGGCGCGCCGCGTCCGCGTTGGAGGCGGCCGACTCCCAGGCCGCGTCCGGGAGGTTCTTGCGCAGCCAGTTGCGCACCTGCGGCTGGGCCGCCGGGTGCGCGGAGACCGTCTTGATGTCCGCCAGCTCCGTGCCCGGCCGGACCAGCAGCGCGAAGGTGATCGACAGCAGCACCTCGCGGTAGATCATCAGCGGGGCACCCGCGACCAGCTCGTCCAGCGTGGTGGTGATGCCGCCCTCGACGGAGTTCTCGATCGGCACGAACGCGGCCTCCGCCTCCCCGACGCGCACCGCGTCCAGCGCCGACTGCACGGACACGTACGGGACCAACTGCCGGGTGGCCGCCTCGGGCAGCGTCCGCAGGGCGACTTCGGTGAAGGTGCCTTCGGGGCCGAGATACGCATAGCTGGCTGGCATGACCTCACCCTAATGGGCCCGCGCGCACCCGGCCGGTGCGTCTCACGACAATCACTCGGCCGGGTGGTTTGAAACCCCGTAAGGGTCAGACGAGCCCGCGCACCGCTCATCCCTCCAGCAACGCCTGCCCCACATATTCGCCTTCCGCAGCCCCACCCGGCACCGCGAACAGCCCGCTCGTCTCGTGCCGGATGAACGCGGACAGCGCGTCGCCCCGGTCGAGCTTGCGCTGCACCGTGACGAAGCCGCGCAGCGGATCCGCCTGCCAGCAGATGAACAGCAGCCCCGCGTCCGGCGTGCCGTCCGCGTCGATGCCGTCGTGGTACGAGAACGGCCGCCGCAGCATCGCCGCTCCGCCGTTCTGGTCGGGCCGGCTGATCCGGGCGTGCGCGTTGACCGGCACCACCAGATCACCGCTCGCGTCGGTCTTCTCCAGGTCCATCGCGGTGGTCTCGGTGCCCCCGGTCAGCGGCGCCCCGTCGGACTTGCGGCGCCCGATGACCTGCTCCTGGGCCGCGACCGACAGCTTCTCCCAGTCGTCGAGGAGCATGCGGATCCGGCGCACCACGGCGTAGGAACCGTCCGCCATCCACGCCGGCTCCCCGTCGGACGGCACGAAGATCCGACGGCCGAAGTCCGCCTCCGACGGCTTGGGGTTGCGGGTGCCGTCGATCTGGCCCATCAGGTTGCGTGCCGTCATGGGGTGCGCGGTGGCGCCCGGCGTCCGGTTGAAGCCGTTCATCTGCCAGCGGACCCTGGCCGCCCGCCCGGCGTCCTTCTGGATCGCGCGCAGTGCGTGGAAGGCGACCAGCGCGTCGTCGGCGCCGATCTGCACCCACAGGTCGCCGTCGCTGCGCTTCCTGTCGATGTGGTCCGAGGAGAACTCCGGCAGCGGATCGAGGGCGGTCGGCCGCTGCTTCTCCAGGCCGGTGCGGGAGAAGAAGCTGTGGCCGAAGCCGAAGGTCACGGTCAGCGAGGACGGTCCCGCGTCCCGTGCCACATCGGTGTCGTCGTGCGGGGCCGCCTCGCCCGCCATCAGCCGCTGGGCCGTTCCCGACCAGCGGCGCAGCAGCGCGGCGGCCTCCTTGCGGCCCGCCCCGGGCATCAGGTCGAAGGCGACGACATGGCCGCGGGCCTGCAGGCCCTGCAGGATGCCTGGCTGATGTTTCCCGTGAAACATCACCCGCCCGCTGCCCACGGAGGACAGCGGGGCCGCCTGGGCGGGGGCGGCGGCGTAGCCGGCACCCGCGCCGGCCGCGCCGAGCACCAGGCCGGTCGCGCCGGCGGTGCCGAGCAGCGCGCGCCGGGAGACGCCGGAGGTCTCCGGCGGGGACGGGGGGACGGACGTGGGGGCGTCTTGAGTGGACTGGTCGGGCATGTGGGGTCAGCCGATCTGAGCGTTCTTGGAGACGGTCGCCTGGTCGATGTCGGAGGTCCGCACGGTGACGGCGATCTTCCACTCGCCGCCGAGGGGGATCTGCACCCCGCTCGCCGACCAGTGGCCGGTGGCGATGTGGTCGGGGACGACGGGCAGCGGCCCGATGCCCTGGGCTTCGAGAGTGAAGGCGAGCTTCACCTCGGGGATGTCGAAGGCGCGCCCGTTGGGCCGGGTGACGTAGACGTGCAGGTCGTTGCCGCCCACGCGCGCGGGGTCGATGTCGACGCTGACGACGCCCTTGCCGTCCGTGCCGCCGGTGTCGAAGACCATGTCGAGGGTCACCGCCCCGGTCGTACCGGACGCGGCCGCCGCCGCCGTACCCGCCGTCGCCGCTTCGGCCGCCAGTTCGGTGCGGCCCGGCTCGGTCGAGGTCAGCGCGGTGGTCACGGCGAGCACCGCGACCGCGACAACGGCCTCCACGAGTACCGAGCGGCGCAGTCCGAAGCGGCCCGGGTCGGAGTCGCGCAGCCGCTTCTGCCGCGCGGCCGCCATGGCGGCCCGCTGCCGGGCGAGCTGGGCGGCCCGCTCGGACCCACCGGCCGTGTCGACGCCGAGGGCGCCGGTGCCGGCTGTGCCGGGGCCCGATGTGTCGGTGGTCGCCGTGTCGACGCCGACGGTGTCAGTGCCGGCCGTACCGGCGCCCGCCGTGTCGACGCCTGCCGTGTTCTCGGCGCGGCCGGCGGCGCCTGGTGCGGCGGCCGCGGCGACCCGCTCCTCGCGGGGCGCCTCCTCGTCGTCGTCCACCTTCGCCGGGGTCGCGTCGGCCAGCCGCGCCGTCCACCGCCGCGACAGCCAGGCGACCCCGAGGACCACCGCCACCAGCCCGATCTTCACCAGCAGCAGCCGCCCGTACGCCGTGTCGGTGAGCGCCGACCACGCGCCGAGCTGCCGCCAGGACTGGTAGACGCCGGTCAGCACCAGCGTCACGACGGCACCGGCGGCGACGGCCGAGAACCGCCGTACCGCCGCGGCCTCCACGGGCCGGTCGGCGGGCGCCCGGTACAGCGCGACCAGCAGCGTGGCGAGCCCGCCGAGCCAGGCGGCGACGGCCAGCAGGTGCAGGATGTCGACCGGCATGGCGATCCCGGGCTGGAGCCCCGTGGAGGCGTGCTCGGACATCGCCCAGCCGGCGGCGAGCCCGGCCGCGACGACGGTCCCGCCGACGGCCAGCCCGAAGGTGAGGTCCCGCCGCTCGTCGCCCTCCCGTTTGTCGTACGCGCCGAACAGCACCGCGACGAAGAGGGCGGCGGCGGCCAGCAGCAGCAGCCGGGAGACCAGCGCCGCTCCCGTCTTGGTCTGCAGCACCTCGCCGACCAGGTCCAGGTCGAAGACGTCGGCGAGCTTCCCGGAGCCGGTGTACGAGCCGCGCAGGAGCAGCAGGGACAGGGTGGCGGCGGTGAGCGTGACCCAGCCGGAGACGACCAGCCGCTGCACCGCCCGCACCGAGGTCCCACGCGGCCAGCAGGCCAGCACGAACGCGGCACCCCCGGTCATCACCACGAATCCGGCGTACGACAGGTAGCGCCCGAGCCCGTACAGCCGGCCCACGATCCCGCCGCCGGCGGTCGGCGTGTCCACCGAGGCGGTGGTCGCGGAGGGCGCCCCGATCGAGAAGGTGAAGGCGCCGGCGACGGGATGGCTGTCCGCGGACACCACCTGGTAGGTCACCGTGTAGGTGCCGTCGGGCAGTCCGGCGCGCAGCCCCACGGCGTACGTGGTCCCGCTGACGTTCGCCGGTCTGCCGGTGTCGACCCGGCTGCCCTTGGGGTCGAGGACGCGCAGCCCGTCGGCGGCGGTCGCGACCTGCTCGGAGAAGGTCAGCGAGACCTGCCCGGGAGCCTTGTCGACCACCGTCCCCTGAGCGGGGTCGCTGCCGGTGAGCGCGGCGTGCGCGGAGGCCGGGCCGGCGCACGCGAGCAGCGCGCCGGCGACGGCCAGCACCAGCAGTACCAGCGTTCGGACGCGGGGGGCGATGGCCTGCGTCAAGGTGGTCCCCTCCCTCAGTCGCCGTGGTCCGGCGTGAACGTGGCGGCCTCCACGGGGATGTCGACCGTCACCGTGCCGGACTCGGCGAAGTGCAGTTCGAGAGACACCTTCTCGCCCTGGCGCGGCTTGCGCCTGAGCTTCTCGAACATCAGGTGGTTCCCGCCGCTCTCCAGCACCAGCCGGCCGTGCGCCGGCACGTCCAGGGCGTCGACCTGCTTCATCGCGCCGCCCTGCGTGGTGTGCAGGGTGACGCTGCCCGCCACGTCGCTGGTGGCGGACGTCAGCTCGTCCCGCTTCCCGCCGTCGTTGGTGACGGTGAGGAAGCCGGCGGCCATGGAGTCGGAGACCGGCTCGGGCATGTAGGCGGAGCCTATGGACAGGTCCGGGGTCCCGTCGTCCGGCGAGCCGCAGCCGGTGAGCCCCAGGGCGCCGGCCAGCAGGGCGGCCGGCAGGGCGAGCCGCCTCACGGGTTCTCCCCCTTGATCAGCCGGGGCAGGTCCGCGGTGTAGTCGTCGACGGTGGCCTCCTCGGTGAACAGGACATAGCCCTGGTCGGTCTTCGGGGAGAAGGCGATGACCTGGGTGCCGTGGGTGGAGACCAGCTTGCCGTTCTTGTCCTTGTGGGGCGGCTCGATGGCGATGCCGACGGTGCGGGCGGCGGCCTGGATGGTGGCGAAGTCGCCGGTCAGGCCGATGAACTCGGTGTCCATGTTCTTCAGCCACTTGCCGAGTTCCGCCGCGGTGTCCCGCTGCGGGTCGGTGGTGACGAACACGACGCGCAGCCGGTCCTGCTCGGCCTTCGGCAGCTGCTTCTTGGCGATGGCGATGTTGCTCATCGTCAGCGGGCACACGTCGGGGCAGTTGGTGTAGCCGAAGTACAGCAGGGTCGGCCGGCCCTGGGTCGCGGCCCGCAGGTCGTAGCTCTTGCCCCGGGTGTCGGTCAGCACCAGGTCGGGCTTGGTGAACGGCTGGTCGAGCACGATCGCGGCCGGGCGCGCGGTGGTGTCGGCGGAGACGGCGGCCACCGGGCTGCCGGTGTCCGTCCCGGTGCCGCAGGCGGAAAGGGTGAGGGCGGCGGCGGCCAGCAGCGCGGCCGCGGCGAACGTCTTCTTGCGCATGGAGAAATGTCCCAGAAAGTGAGGACCCGGCGCGTACCGGGGCACACACGCGTGCGCGTGCGTCCGCCCCGGTACGCGCGGGAGGCGGGAGCGTCAGGCGTCGGAGGCGGTCCGACGGCGGCCGGCGAGCACGCCGTACGCCACACCGGCGACACCGATCACGATGCCCACGATGCCGAGGACCCGGGCGGTGGTGTCGCTGGAGTCGGCCGGCTCGGCGACCTCGGCCGTCGCACCGGCGGTCTTGGCGTCGGCGGAGCCACCGGACTCCTTCGAAGCGGCCTTGGCGTCGGCGGCCGAGCCGTGGCCGTCCGCGGCGGCGGACAGCGCCAGCACCGGCGCCGGGTTGTCCGGCTCCTCGGCACCCTTCTGCGGCACCTCGATCCAGCGCACGACCTCCTTGTTGGAATACGTCTGAATCGCCTTGAAGACGAGTTCGTCCGTGTCCTCGGGCAGCGCGCCCACGGAGACCGGGAACTGCTGGATGAAGCCGGGCTGGATGCCCTGGCCGTCAGCGGTCCAGGTGACCTTGGTGACGGCCTCGGAGATCTTCCGCCCGTGCACCTCCAGCGGCTCGGCCAGCTTGCCCTTGGTGATCTCGATCTTCCAGCCGTCGATCTGCTGGGGCCTGACCGAGGACAGCGGGTGGTCGGCCGGGAAGTTGACCTCCAGCTTGGTGGTCGAGGCGTTGTCGCGCTCGTTGGGCACGCGGAAGTTGACGACCGCGTAGCCGCCCTTGGCGGCGGTGCCCTCCGGCTGCACGGTGACATGGGCGAAGGCCGGCGCGGACAGGGCGAGCACGGCGGTGCCGGCGGCAGCGGCGACGGCGACGAGACGGGAAGCCTTCATGGCGGGAAACACTCCACGGTGGGTGAGTTCGGGTGAGGCGCGCGTGCGGGAATCCGGCACGCGCGTGTGCCGCACGACGGCGGCCACCCTCCTCGGGGAGGTGCCGGGCGCGTCAGGCGGCGAGGACGACGCGGGCGGCGGGCGGGCCGCGCCGTATCACCGTGTGCTGGAGGTCACCGAGGGCCGGCCGGTGCGGCGGCGCGAACAGCGCGGTGGGCCTGGGGCCCGTCACCGGCGCGGACGCCGGCCCCGCGAGCAGCAGGCGCACGAGCGCCAGCGCGCCGCGCAGCGACCGGACGAGCGCCACCTCGGCGACGTCCTGCGCCGACAGGTCCAGCAGCCGCAGGACCGCCAGGTCGCCGCGGCGCAGCAGCCAGCCGGTGGCGACGGCCGCGAGGACGTGGCCGAGCACCATCGGCAGGGAGGGCACCAGATGGGAGCAGCCCCCGGCGATCAGGTCGCCGGAGTGCGCCACCGCGTCGCCGCCCCGGAGGCTGTCGTACACGCGCGCGTCGACGAGGATGCGCTCGGCCTGTGCCGGATCGAGCGCGCTCGCGGGGGTGCCGCACAGCAGCCGGGCGGCCTGCGCCACGAGCGAGGCGTCGGACGAGGGTCCCGGTACGGCCGTGACGGTGGCCGAGGCGGTCTGCTGCCCCAGCCCGAACAGCACGTGCAGCAGGGTCTGCCCGAGCGCCAGCGGCACCACGATGCCCGGCAGGGACCGGGCGCGCCCGGCGAGCGGTGCCACGACCGCGAAGACCGCGAGGAAGCCGGTGCCCAGCGTCCACAGCGGGAGCGCGGCGCAGGAGGCCAGGGAGTGCCCGGCCCCGGCCAGCACGACACAGACCGCGGCGAACACCGCGGCCCGCAGCAGCCGGAGGTCCGCTCCGGTGCGCGCCGTGCGCTGGTGGGGGTCGGTCATGGCGGGCCCATCATCCCACTGGCCCGACGGCGTCCCGACGGCAGGGCCGTCTCGTTCCGGCCGGATCCGAGCCGGACCGCTCCGCGGCGAAGATCACCTCACCGAAGGGAAGATCACCTTCTGGTGTGAGTGGTGCGGATGCACACCACATACACCGTTTGATGCGTCCGGCGCATCCCCCATATGGGCGGCATCACGTCCAATCCGTGCTTACACAGGGGTTCCTACGGCAATACGTAAGAGGTATGTCGAGCCGCGGCCGGGAGGCTGGAGCATGAGCATCTGGTGGTCACTGCACCTGCGGCGCGACGCCGCGAGCGTGCCGCTCGCCCGACGCCTGCTGATCGGCGCCATGGAGACGGCGGGCGTGGACCCCGACATCTCCTACGACCTGTCCGTGGCCCTCAGCGAGGCCTGTGCCAACGCGGTCGAGCACGGCGGCGGCGCGGCGTTCGGGGCGGGGTCGGAGGCCTACCGGGTCACCGCGTACCTGGACGGCGAGATGTGCCGGATCGAGGTCGCCGACGCCGGGCCGGGGTTCACCCGGGACACCGACGTCCGCCCGGTCCGCGCGGACGCCGAGCACGGCCGCGGTCTCTACCTCATCAGCGAACTCGCCGACCATGTCCACATCGGCGGCGAACCGGGGCAGGGCGGCGCGGTGGTCAGCTTCGACAAGATCCTCAAGTGGCGGGAGGACGCGCCGCTGGTGGCCGTGTGACGGCCGGGCCGCCGGCCGTGTGACAGCGGCCACGGCTCACAGGCTCGCCAGCAGGTCGCCGAGGGGAGCAGGGACGCCCGCGGTGTCGAGGGCGTCGACCAGGAGGTGGCCGTAGCGGATCTTGCGGCCCTTCTTCGTGCCGAGGAAGCGGCGCATCTGCTGCTGCGGGGTACGGCCCCGCTGCGCGGGCTGGCGCAGGAAGGTCTGCCAGGCCTGGAGATCACCCTCCGCGCGGACGACCTCCTCGACGCGGGGCACGCCGAGCGCACGGACGAGTTCGTCCTCCAGGTCCGACACGCACACGAAGAACTCCCGGCGCGGCGCGCGGGCCCGCTCCAGCGCGCGGTCGTAGAAGCCCCGCTCGCCCTCGTCGCACAGCCCGGTCAGCCGCAGGCCCAGGCCGGGCGGCCCGAGCAGTCCGGCGAACCGGCCGACGCTCATCGCCCCGCCCATCGGCATCACGCACACCCCCTCCGCGGACAGGTCGCGGCCGTGGCGCGCGGCCAGCGTCTCGACGGCCGCGAGGTCACTCGGGCCCTCCAGCAGCACCGCGGTCCGTACGTCCAGCCGCGCGGCTAGCTCCCGAGCGGGCTCGCCCGGTCCCCCCGCCGCCCACCTGGTGACCGCGTCCCGGAGCGCTCCCATATCCGCCATGCAGCGATTCTGCTCCCACCCAGCCACTGGGAGCACGACCTTTTCCCCGGGGCGCACACACCCTGCGCCCCCGCCGGTCACAGACGGCTGCCAGTCGCTGCCCAGGCCGGTCACGGCCGGCGGTTCTAGCGTCGCGGCATGACGGGAGAGAGGGGAGCCGGAGTGGTCGGCGGGCTCGGCGATGTCGTGGGGCGGGGGCCCGGGGCGGCCGGGGACGGGATGCTCGCCCGGGCCGCCGTCGCGGCACTCACCGCCCAGCTGGCGCTGGCGCCCAAGCCGGGGCTGCCGGATCCGCGGGATCTCGCCGCGCGGGCCGGCCGGCCGGACCACGGCACGCTGCGCTGGTCCGCGAAGGCGCTCGAACCGGGGTTCGCCGCGATGGCGGCCGCCGCCCGCCGCGCGGGGCAGCCGACGCCGGGGCTGCGGGCCCGAGCTGGGCGCGGTCGGGCGGTGTGCCGAACACGTGGTGGGGCTGGCCGGCGGCGGGCACCGGGGCGCGCTGTGGACGCTCGGCCTGCTGGTCGCGGCGGCGGCCCTGGAGCCCGGCGCGCGAGGCGCCGACGTCACGGACGCCGCCCGGCGCATCGCCGCGCACCCGGACCGGTCCGCGCCCCGGCGCCCCTCGCGCGGCTCCACGATGTCCGCGCGCTACGGCGCCGCAGGCGCGCGCGGTGAGGCGCGCGCCGGGTTCCCGCACGTGCGCCGGGCGCTCACGGCGCTCGTGGAGGCGCGCACAGCGGGCGCGACGGAGCCCGAGGCCCGCCTGGACGCCCTGCTCACCGTGGTGTCCACCCTCCAGGACACCGAACTCCTCCACACCGCCGGTCCACGGGGCCTGCGGCACGTTCAGTCCGGCGCCCGCGAGGTCCTGGCGGCGGGTGGTACCGCAACCCCGGCCGGCCGGGCGGCCCTGACCGCCCTCGACGCCGACCTGCACGCGCGCGCGTGGAGCCCTCGGGGCAGCGCGGGCCTGCTGGCGGGCGCCCTGTTCCTGGACGCCCTCCCCGACGTCATCCCACCCGCACCGGCCGGCTGACCCCGCCCTGTGACGTCCGGCCGGCGGCCCACCGTGCCGCCGGCCCCATCGCGTACGACGCCGCGACCGTCACCGCGCCGAGCAGCAGCCATCCGGGCGGCCCCCACTCCACCAGCAGCGAGGTCAGCACCAGCGGCCCCAGCGTGCGCGCCACGGCCACCCCGGTGCCGAAGAACCCCTGGTACTCGCCCACCCGAGCGGCCGGAGCCAGCGCGAAGGACAGCTGCCACGCCCCCGCCGACTGGCCCATCTCCGCGACCACCTGGAACACCGCCCCCACCACCAGCAACGCCACCGACGTCCACAGCCCGGCCCCCGCCGACAGCGCGAACGCCCCGCACGCGGCACACATCACCCATCCCGCACGCCACAGCGCCCGCGTGGCCGAGCCCAGGCCGTCCACCCCGCGCGCCGCCCCATGGCGACGGTGGCGCCCTCCAGCACCCGGGTGAGCAGCGCCAGGCCCTGCACGTACCCCGAGGTGATCACGATCCGCTCCGGCGATGCGATCACCCCTCGCGCGCGCCCCGGGTAACCGGACAGCGCCGTGCGCAGCTCCACCCGCCCGCGCGGGTCGTCGTAGGCGTACGCGAGCGAGGGCGCCTTGGAGATGGCGTGCCGCAGCGCCCGCGACCAGGCGGCGGCGGGGAACGCGCCGACGTCCGGGCTCCCGGGCCGCAGATCGAACCGGGGCGCACGCGCGCGTACGCCGGTCTCGTCCGGCCCGGTGGCGACGGACGGCACCGCGGCCACCCGCGTTCCCGACCCCTGCCGAGCGGTCAGGTACCCCCCGGCGACCAGCTGGTCGTACGCGGCCTTCACGGTGTTGCGGGAGACCCCCAGCTCCTCCGCGAGCTTCCGCGTCGCGGGCAGCCGCTCGCCGGGAGCCGGCCGCCCTCGCCGGACGGCGTCGCGCAGGGCACGTTCGAGCCCGGCACGGCGCCCTTCACCGGTGTCCGCGTCGAGATGGAGGTCCACCGACCGCCGATCAGCTCGCGGTCGCCCTGAGGCCCGCCATCCAGGCCTCGACCTCGTCGGACCGCCGGGGAAGCCCCGCCGACAGGTTCCGGTTGCCGTCCTCCGTCACCAGGATGTCGTCCTCGATCCGCACCCCGATCCCCCGGTACTCCTCGGGCACGGTCAGGTCGTCGGCCTGGAAGTACAGCCCGGGCTCGACGGTGAGCACCATCCCCGGCTCCAGCACCCCGTCCACGTACGTCTCGGTCCGCGCGGCGGCGCAGTCGTGGACGTCCATGCCGAGCATGTGCCCGGTCCCGTGCAGCGTCCACCGGCGCTGCAGCCCCAGCTCCAGCACCCGCTCGACGGGGCCCTCGACGAGCCCCCACTCCACGAGCCTCTCGGTCAGCACCCGCTGGGCCGCGTCATGGAAGTCCCGGTACTTCCCGCCCGGCTGCACCGCCGCGATGCCGGCCTCCTGGGCGTCGTACACGGCGTCGTAGATCTTCTTCTGGATCTCGCTGAACCGGCCGTTGACCGGCAGCGTGCGGGTGACGTCGGCCGTGTAGTAGGTGTGCGTCTCGACGCCCGCGTCCAGCAGCAGCAGGTCGCCGGAGCGCACGGGCCCGTCGTTGCGCACCCAGTGCAGCGTGCAGGCGTGCGGTCCGGCGGCGGCGATGGTGCCGTAGCCGACGTCGTTGCCCTCCACGCGCGCGCGGAGGAAGAACGTGCCCTCGACGTAGCGCTCGGAGGTGGCCTCGGCCTTGTCCAGCACGCGGACGACGTCCTCGAAGCCGCGCACCGTGGAGTCGACGGCCTTCTGCAGCTCGCCGATCTCGAAGCCGTCCTTGACCAGCCGCGCCTCGGAGAGGAAGACCCGCAGCTCCTCGTCCCGCTCGGCGGTGACCTTGTCGGTGAGCGCGGTCTCGATCCCGGCGTCGTACCCGCGTACGACCCGCACCGGGCCGGTGGCCTCGCGCAGCTTGTCCGCCAGCTCGCGCACATCCGAGGCGGGGATGCCGTAGAGCCGCTCGGCCTCGCCCAGCGAGTGCCTGCGCCCCACCCACAGCTCGCCCTGGCCGGAGAGCCAGAACTCTCCGTTCTCCCGGTCGGAGCGCGGCAGCAGGTAGATCGTCGCGGTGTGGCCGTCGCCCTTGGGCTCCAGCACCAGGACACCGTCCTCGGTCTGGTTGCCGGTGAGGTACGCGTACTCGACGGACGCGCGGAAGGCGTACTCCGTGTCGTTGGAGCGGGTCTTCAGGTTCCCCGCGGGGATCACCAGGCGCTCGCCCGGGAAGCGCGCCGACAGCGCGGCCCGCCGCGCGGCGGTCTCGGTGGCCTGGGCGATCGGCCGCAGGTCGCGCAGCTCGGTGTCGGCCCAGCCCGACTTCATGTTCTCGGCAAGCTCGTCGGACACGCCCGGGTACAGGCCGTTCTTCCGCTGCTTGATGGGCTCTTCCTCAGAGGTCTCCGGGGTCTCCGGGAACTCTTCAGCCACGGTCATCCTCCTCGATAGGGCGCTGGACCCCGTCCATCGTACGGTCGCACGGAAGGGGGCCCAGAGGCGGAGGAACCATTACAGGGTGATCGGGCACACCTGGTATGGCCGTGCCCCGAGACGCGTTATGGCAGGTCAGTACGGGCGACGGGGGCGGGCCCTCAGTCGAAGCGCGCCGCCAGCAGCACCACGTCCTCGGCGCTGTCGGCCCGGTCCAGCCCGTCCGGCAGCACGGTGCGCAGCACATGGTCGGCGAGCGCGTCCGGATCCTGGCGGACGCCCTTGGGCGCACCCGCGGCCGCCGCGTGCAGCCGGGCGAACGCCCGGTCGGTGGGGTCGCCGGTCCGCTGCAGCAGCCCGTCGGTGTACAGCAGGATCGTCTCGCCCGGTTCCGCGGCCAGTTCCACGCTCGGTGCCTCCCAGCACGCGAGCATGCCCAGCGGCGCCGACACGGACGTCTCCACGAACTCGGTGCGCCGCGCCCCCACCAGCAGCGGCGGGCAGTGCCCGGCCCCGGCGAGGGTGATTTTGCGCAGTGCGGGCTCGCAGTACGCGAACAGCGCGGTCGCCGACCGGGCCGGCTCGGTCAGCCGCAGCAGCAGCTCCAGGTCGGACAGGACCGCGACCGGGTCCTCGCCCTCCATCACGGCGTAGGCGCGCAGGGAGGCCCGCAGCCGGCCCATCGCGGCGACCGCGCTCGGTCCGGCGCCGGTGACCGAGCCGACCGCGAGACCGAGCGCCGCGTCCGGCAGGGGCAGCGCGTCGTACCAGTCGCCGCCGCCGCGCGGGCCGGTGCGGTGCCGGGCCGCCAGCTGGACCCCGGCCACCCGGGGCAGCCGGGCGGGCAGCAGTTCCTCGGCGATCGTCGCCATGCACGCGCGCGTGTGCTCGACCTCGCGCAGCCGGCCCAGGTGCTCGGCGGCGTACCGGACGTACAGACCGACCAGGTGGCGTTGGCGTTCCACCGGCTCGGCGGGCTCGTCGTACAGCCACACGGCGGCGCCGAGGCGCCCGGTGGACCGGCCGGCGAGGGGCAGGGCGTAGCTCGCGGCGTAGCCGAGGCGGGCGGCGACCTCACGCTGGCGCGGGTCGAGGCCGTCCTCGGCGAACAGGTCGGGCTGGGCGATGGCCCCCTCGCCGCCGGGCAGCCCGTCCAGGATCCGCCCGTACGACAGCGCGCTGCGCGGCACGGTCTCGATCTGGCCGAGGTCGGCGCGGCCGAGGCCGAGGCCGATGGTGGTGTCCGGGCCGAGGCCGTCGGCGGGCTCCAGGACGACGAGGCCGCGCTGGGCGCCGACCAGGGAGGCGCCGGCGCGCAGCACCTCCTGAAGGGCGTCGGACAGGGAGTCGGTGCGGGCGAGGCGCTCGGTCAGCTCGTGCAGGGTGGTGAGGTCCGAGACCCAGCCGGCGAGGCGGTCCTGGAGCAGCGCGCCGGGGGCGTTCGGCGCGGGGACGGATGCGGTTCCCGTGGCCGTGGGCGCGGGCGCGACAGTGTGTGCGGGCGAGGGAACCGTCGAATCGATTCCGGCCACTTTCGGAGGGTGAGGGGCGTTCATGGCGTCCGGCTCTCGGACCGGCGCGTTTTGCTCAAAAGCATCGCAAACCCCCATGTGATTCTGCGCCGCCAGCAGTGTCTCCACATGTACACGCACTCGTGAGGGGATGTCCAGCATTGTCCTGCGAGGATTCCTGGTGTCCGTGGGCAGCGGGAGCACTTGTCGTACGGCCCTTGCGCAATGGCAAAGTTGGCTTGAAACTGCCTCGGGTGAGGCCTTATTGCGGTCGACTGGCCTTGCTCCACGGAGCGTCACAGCGGTCGTGATGGGTACGTACTCGGAGAAGGCCAGGGGCGGTTGACGTTCGCCCGGAACCTGGTGACGGACCCGGGCGTCATAGCCACCGACGACCGTGCCCCATCCTCCCGCGGCGGAGTCGGAAGAAATACGCGCGACGGCAAAACGCCAGACTTCGCCACCCTGCGCCACGCCCATGCTTTTGATAGACGCGTATGGACGGGGCCGCGGCAGAGGCAGCCAACGCTCGACCCATAGGGGTTCTCCCTGTCCGTGACAGGGGTGTGATGCGCCAACAGGTACGCACAGTGAAGTGATCGACACATGGTGTGATGTGGCCCACGGTGTTGCCAGCGGTGCAACGGAAAGGAACGAGCGCTCATGCGCGAGATCCTCAGAAGGCGACGCAGGCTCCTGCGCGGTGACGGGAAGCCTGAGTTGATCAGCGCGGCCCTGACCTATGCGACGGAATGGCGATGGCCCGTGCTCCCGGGCGTGGCGGCGGACCCGCAGGGCCGCTCCCGCTGCGGCTGCCCGGACCCGGAATGCACGGTGCCCGGCGCTCATCCCTTCGACCCCGGCCTGCTCGCGGCGACCACCGACGCCCGCATGGTGCGCTGGTGGTGGACCAACCGGCCGACGGCTCCGATCGTCCTGGCCACCGGTGGCACGGCGCCCTGCGCCGTCAGCCTCCCCGCCGCCCCGGCCTCCCGCGCGCTCGTGGCGCTGGACCGCCGGGGCCTGCGCCTCGGTCCGGTGGTGGCCGCGCCGACCCGCTGGTCCATCCTGGTCAAGCCGTACTCCATGGAGCAGTTGGGCGAACTGCTGTACGCCAAGGACTTCGTCCCCGGCTCGCTGCGCTTCCACGGCGAGGGCGGCTATCTCGCCCTGCCGCCCTCCGAGACCGGCCAGGGTGGCGTCCGCTGGGAGCGCGCCCCGCTGCCCGGCTCGGCCTCGCCCTGGGTGCCCGATGTGGAGGCCGTGGTGGACGCGGTCGTCGACGCCCTCACTCGTACGGGTGTGAGCGCGCCCGAGTTGTAGGGCTGTCCGGCGCGCGCGGGCGGGGGGCGCGGGCCGGCTGGCTATCGTCCGCCTATGCACCCTCGTCTGCCGGTCCTGCCGGCCGTGGTGGTCCTGGCCGTCGTGGCGGTCCTCGTACCGCTGGCGGCGGCGTCCCCCGTACCGG
The DNA here is from genome assembly GCF_965341775.1 of Streptomyces sp. bgisy159. Lineage (GTDB taxonomy): Bacteria > Actinomycetota > Actinomycetes > Streptomycetales > Streptomycetaceae > Streptomyces. The sequence goes on from NZ_CBDQZH010000001.1 coordinate 282,448, forward strand.
CGGACGCCGCGGGCGCGGGTCCTGCCGTCCGGACCCTCAGGGTGCCCTCCGGCTCCACCGCACTCGCGTCCGGCGGCGGGGTCTCCCCGGCGACCGATGCCGGGGCGGCCCCGGTGCCGGGCGGCGCCCCGCCGGATTCCGGCGACCGGGCGCGGGCGGCCGGTGGCCCGTCGGCCGACGGCACGGCGTCCCGCCCCGGACCCGGCCGCACCTCCGTCACGCCGGGCCTCGGTCCGGTGACCGCTATGCCGGGCCTCGGTCCGGTGACCGCCATGCCGGGTCCCGGTCCGGTGACCGCTGCCCGCTGCGGCCCCGAACTCACTTCGCCCGACGGCGTCGAGGCGCAGACCTGTGTGCTCATCCGGGGCGGCGAGACCTGGGCCCGGACCTACTATCGCAACGCCACCGGCCGCCCCCTCGACGCCGCGCTGGCCCTCCTGGCGCCCGGTGGACGCACGGTGCAGATGTGGTGCGTGGTGAGCGCCGACGAACGAACCGGCGAGCTGTGAGACCCCCCGAGAGCCGACGCGGGGAGCGCCGGAGCGGTACTCGGCGGTGACGGAGTTCGCCGACCCGGGCGCAGACACCCCGCTGCTGCTGCGTACAGGGAGCAACTCTGCGCCGGATGCGCGCAGTTGACATCCGGACCCGCTCTGTACACCGGCCCGGGCACGGAAAAACCCGGTTGCTGGCGACGGGGGATGCACCAGCAACCGGGCTACTGAAAAGGTAACAAGAGATCGGCCTCAGGCAAATTCGATCCCGCGTTTTCCGTCGGCTTTCCGGACACCCGCTGAGCGGCGCTTTCTGGCTCCGACTCACCTTGTGCGCCCGGGAGTTGTGAGCGGAGTCACCCCACCCGGTGCCTCCGGAGCGGATCAGCTGAGGGTGACCTGCCGATTGGTCAGACCCCCGCGCGCCCGGCGCTCGTCGGGCGTCAGCGGCGCCTGTGACGCCAGCGCGGCGGAAAGACGCTCCGCGAACTCGGCGGCGGGCTTCTCGATGTCGTCCGCAGACACCCCGGTCGGCAGGTCCCAGACCGGCACGGTCAGGCCGTGCGCCCGGAAGGAACCCACCAGGCGGGTGCCCTCGCCGAGGCCGGACCGCCCCGCCGCGTGCAGCCGCGCGAGAGCGTCCAGAAGTCGCTCCTCGGGGTGCGGCATGACCCAGCGCAGGTGGTTCTTCTCCGTGGTCTCGCACCAGTACGCGGCGTCCACACCGGCCAGTTTGACCGTCGGGATCGCGGCTGCGTTGGCCCGCTCCAGGGAAGCCGCCACCTCCGGCGACGCGTTCTCCGAGTCCGGCACCCAGAACTCGAAACCACTGTGCACGACCGGCTCGAAAACGCCCTCCGGGTCGAGCAGGTCCTGCAGCCGGGGACCGTCGGCGGGTGCCCGGCGCGCCTGCACCGGCGTGCCCGGCTCGGCGGTGAGGGCGCGCTGCAGCGTGTCGGCGAGGTCGCGGCTGATGTCGCCGGACGAGGTGTCGTTCTGCAGGCCGAGCAGGACCGAGCCGTCGTCGCGGCGCAGCGCCGGCCAGGCCATCGGCAGGACGGTGGCGAGGGTGACCGAGGGGACGCCCTCGGGCAGGCCCTCCTTGAGCGGCAGTTCGGCCGTGGCCGCCGGGACCAGCTCGCGCATGGCCACCCAGTCGCACTCGCCCGGCAGCCCCTCGAACGGACGCTGCACCAGCTCGGTCACCGCGTGCGCGGCCGCCCGCCCGTGGCACGCCTTGTAGCGCCGGCCGCTTCCGCAGGGGCAGGGCTCACGGGCGCCGACGACCGGGATCTCTCCGTCCGTGGTCCGCGGCCGCTGGGCCTTGGTCTGGGATCGCTTCTTGGCCATCTGGGTGTCTCCCGGGTACGGCTCGTCTGGTACGCCGGGAGCCTAGCCGCTCGAACGGAAGCCCACCGGTACCCGTGGCGGAGCCGCCCCCGGCCGGGTCTCGGCCGAGGCGGGGTGCGGGGTTCGGGCCGAAGCCGTGGTGCGGGGCTGCCGAGGCGCCGGCCGGGTGTCGGCCGCGGCCGAAGCGGGGCCGGCCGGGGCGTCAGCCGAGGTCTCGGTCGAGGTCCTCGAAGGCCTCCGCGAAGTCGAGCCCGGGTATGGACACCACCGGTGGAGCGGTGATCCGGGAGGCGAAGTCGTCGCGGCGGCGGACGGCGTCCCGGTCGTGCACGTCCCCGTGGACGACGACCCACACCGTGACCTCGCCGTGGATGTCGTCCCGGACGCCCCAGTCGGCCGCGAGTGCCGTGACGATGTTCAGTCCACGGCCGCCGTGCGCGGTGACGGACGGGGTGGCCGGGGCGGGGCGGGTCGGACCCCCGCCGTCGGTCACTTCCACGACCAGCCGGCCGCCCGGGTCCACGCGCCATGCGGCCCGGACGTCACCGTCGCCGGCCAGGGCACCGCCCAGCGGTCGGCCGTGTTTGCACGCGTTGCTCAAGAGTTCGGACAGGATCAGTACGGCATCGTCGACGACCGTTTCCGGGACCCCGCCGCCGCACAGCTGCGCGCGCATACGGCGTCTCGCTTCCCCCACGCCCGCAGGGCCATGGGGAACGGCCATGCTCGACGACGTGGGCACCTCCTGTGCCACCACCAACGCCACCCCCGAGACCTCCTTCGCCCCACGCCACGGTGTGGATGCCCCATTGGCCTGTACCGGAAACCGGCCAATCCATGTCCGGTGACGCGTTCGAAACGATCGAACACGGAGCGAACGCGCCGGAGCACACCCCGTGAGGGCGTGGCGGGATTTCGATGACCTGGCCGAAAGCCGTGGGTACGGAGAATGCTGTAGAGCCTCTGTGAGGGTCAAGAGGTATGCGTGGGACTTGAGTGCGCTTTTGGGACTTCTGTGATTTCGGGTGACGGAGTGTGCCGAGTCATACGCGGAGCTGATGCGTGGAGACCCCGCGCGGAGCCGGCACGGTACGGGGCGGGCGCGAAGCTGCGTCCGGAACGCGGAGCCGGCACGGTGCGGGTCACGCGCCGAGCTGATGCAGTACCGCGCGTGGCCGGTTGGTGATGATCGCATCCACGCCGAGCTCGGCGCAGAGCGCCACGTCCTCGGGTTCGTTCACCGTCCAGACGTGGACCTGGTGGCCGTTCTCCTTCAGCCGCTCCACGTACGCCGGGTGGTGGCGCACGATCCGGATGGACGGGCCCGCGATGCCGACCCCGGCCGGCAGCCGCCCGTCCCGCAGCCGGGGCGAGACGAACTGCATCAGATAGACCGTCGGCAGCGTCGGCGCGGCGGCCCGCACGCGGTGCAGCGAACGAGCCGAGAAGCTCATGATCCGGACGGGGGACCCGGCGGGAGTCGCGGGCGCGTCCAGGCCGAACCTCTTCAGCAGAACCAGCAGCCGCTCCTCGACCTGCCCGGCCCACCGCGTGGGGTGCTTGGTCTCGATGGCCAGTTCCACGCGCCGCCCGGCGTCGGCGACCAGCTCCAGCAGCCGCTCCAGGGTCAGGACGGAGGTGTGTTCCTCGGCCTCGGGCCGGACCTCCCAGTCGGGCTCCTCGTCTCGCGTACGGACCGCCTCCCGGGCCTTCCACGAGCCGAAGTCCAGCGCGGTGAGGTCGGCCAGCTCCAGCGCGGAGACGGCGCCGCGGCCGTTGGAGGTGCGGTTGACGCGCCGGTCGTGCACACAGACGAGATGGCCGTCGGCGGTCAGGCGCACATCGCACTCCAGCGCGTCCGCGCCGTCCTCGATCGCCTTCCGGTACGCGGCCAGGGTGTGCTCGGGCGCGTCCTCGGAGGCACCTCGGTGAGCGACGACCTGAATGGGGTACTGCTGCCGTGCGTGGGTCACCGCGTCATGGTGCCACTCGTGAGATGTTCCTAAGAAGCAGACAGAATGCCCGTAATGTCCCTTATAAGGACTGGCTTCACCCCCATGGCCACGGCTTATGGTGCTCTGACGGCCCGTGGGAAAAGCTGAGGCGTTGGTAGGCGACAGGCGTGAACAGGCGTGAGCGGCGCGGCCCAGTGCGACCGACGAGAACAGCCGTGGATCGAGGAGAAGAGCTGTGAGCACCGAGAACGAGGGCACCGAGGTACCCCCGGCCCCGTCTGCACCCCCCGTGCCGGTGGAATCTCCCGCGGTCACGGCACGGACGGACGAGACCGTGACGCGGTCCGGCATCGGCCCCGAGGGTCCGCACGCGCCCCGGACGCCGGAGACCACTGACGCGCCGACCGGCGCGACCGAGCCCAGTTCGGCGGCCCCGGCCACCCCCGCCCCGTCCGCCGCCGAGGCGAACTGGCCGCCGCCCAGCCCGCCGCAGCACCCGGCCCCGGGGGCGCCCCAGGGCGCCGGGCCGGACACGTCGAGCGCTCCCGCGTACGGCGCCGCGCCCGCCCCGCACCACGGGGCCCCGGCCGCCGGCTACGGGGAGACGGCGCACGGCGGTGCGCCGACCGCGGGTGGCGCCTGGCCGCCTCCGCCGGCCGCCACGCCGTCGTACTCCGACGCGGGCCACGGCGGCCACGCGGACGGCGGCTGGGGCGGCGGAGTCCCCTACCCCCAGCAGCCCGCGCCGAAGAAGAAGTCGGGCCGGGGCGGACTGATCGCCGGGGTCCTGGTGGCCGCCCTCCTCGCGGGCGGCCTGGGCGGCGGCCTCGGCTACGCGCTCGCCAAGCACGACGACAGCAGCTCCACCACCGTCTCCGCCTCCGACACCGGCGGCTCGGTCAAGCGTGACCCGGGCACGGTCGCCGCGGTCGCGGCGACGGCACTGCCGAGCACGGTCACCATCGAGGCCGAGTCCAGCAGCGGCGGGGGTGGCACCGGCACCGGCTTCGTCTTCGACACCGAGGGCCACATCGTCACCAACAACCACGTCGTCGCGGACGCCGTCGACGGCGGCAAGCTGACGGCGACGTTCCCCGACGGCAAGAAGTACGCCGCGGAGGTCGTCGGCCACGCGCAGGGCTACGACGTGGCGGTGATCAAGCTCAAGAACGCGCCGTCGGACCTCAAACCGCTCCCGCTCGGCGACTCCGACAAGGTGGCCGTCGGTGACTCCACCATCGCGATCGGCGCGCCCTTCGGCCTGTCCAACACGGTGACCACCGGCATCATCAGCGCCAAGAACCGCCCGGTGGCCTCCAGCGACGGCAGTGGCAGCAACGCCTCCTACATGAGTGCGCTGCAGACGGACGCGTCGATCAACCCCGGCAACTCCGGCGGCCCCCTGCTGGACGCGCACGGCAACGTGATCGGCATCAACTCCGCGATCCAGTCGACGGGCGGCGGCGGCTTCGGCGGCTCCGGCCAGTCAGGCTCGATCGGCCTGGGCTTCGCCATCCCGATCAACCAGGCCAAGTACGTCGCCCAGCAGCTGATCAAGACGGGCAAGCCGGTGTACGCCAAGATCGGCGCGTCGGTCACGCTGGACGAGTCGGGCGACGGCGCGAAGATCACCGAGCAGGGTGCGGGCGGCTCCGCCGCGGTCGAGCCGGGCGGCCCCGCCGACCGGGCCGGCCTCAAGCCGGGCGACGTCATCACCAAGTTCGACGACACGGTCATCGACAGCGGTCCGACCCTGATCGGCGAGATCTGGACCCACAAGCCGGGCGACAAGGTCACGCTCACCTACGAGCGCGACGGCAAGACCCACACGGTCGACGTGGTCCTCGGCTCCCGCACCGGCGACAGCTGACCAACGCCGGCCGCCGCCCACCCGCGCGCGTGGGCGGCGGCCGATGCCGCAGGGCCGGGGCGACATTCCCCTTCGCCCGCCCCGCGCGCCTGGGCGGCGTCCGGACCCGGGCCGCGCGCGGACGTGACCGCAGCCCGCAGCGCTGTTCCCCGCAGCGGACGTGCCCCGGGCCCCACTTGGGCGACGGGCTCGGCAGCGGTCGGCACCACCCCCTCGCGGCGGCGCACTGCGGGTCCAGTGGGGAGCACAGGCCTCACACACCGCCGGAGGCCGGTACTCTGTAGCCGTTCCGCCCCTGGTGGGCGGGGCACGGGTGGGTTGCCCGAGCGGCCTAAGGGAACGGTCTTGAAAACCGTCGTGGCGCGAGTCACCGTGGGTTCAAATCCCACACCCACCGCGGACTGCACCGCTCGTGCATGTCGTCAAGGGCGCTCCTCGTCGTAGGGGCGCCCTTCGTGTGTCCGGCGCTCACCGGCCAGGGGTGTGGACGTGGCCTCGCGTGAACCGTTCCGCCGACGCCACGGTCGAGGAGGCCTCGTGGTGGGTGAGGCCGGTGTGGCGGGCGGCGGTGAGGAGGGCGGGGGTGAGGGCCGGGCCGAGGCCGGTCTCGTAGGCGCGGCAAGCGGCCCAGAAGAGGCGGGTGTTGCGTTGGCCCTCGCGGGCGGCGAGGACGAACCGGACGAGGCCCTGCCCGTGTGCGCCCCCGGTGTACGCGGGCGCGGGACGGGGCGCGGGGGGCGGTGGGAGCAGCAGCCGCAGGAGGGCGCGCGGGCAGGGTGCCGGCGGGAGGCTCTCGGTGCCGGGGGCCGTGGTGTAGGTGCCGTGGGCGGTGCGGGAACCGGGGCCGACCAGGTAGCCGCCGGCTCCGCGGACGTCGATGCCGGGGGCGAGCCGCCCGGCCGAGTTGGGGATCACGGCCTCGGGCGGGCCGGTGAGCCAGAGGTGCCGGCCTCCGGAGGGGGTCAGTACGACGACCGTCGGCGGGATCGTGAACCGGTGACGCCGGGCCAGCGCGCGCAGGGCGGCCGGGGCGTCCGTGCCGGTCTTGGTGTCGAGATCGAGGCCGATGAGGTGGTGCGGGGGCAGTCCGCAGGCGATGCCGTACCCGGTGGCCCAGGGGGCGGCGGCGAACATCGCGCGGATGCGGGCGGGGTCGGTGGAGGCGTCGTACACGCCGTGGCCGAAGCGGCCGCACTCCCCCCGGCAGGGCGGGGCGGCGGGGGCCGGGGCGCGGCCGGGGGGCCGCGGCTCGCCGCGGTGCGGGGAGCGCAGAGCGGGGAGTTTGGTACGGGACAGGGGGATGACGGCCAGACCGTGCTCGGCGGCCGACAGCGCGTGGGCCAGGGCGAGGGCGGCGGCCTGGCGGGGGTGCCGGGGGCTCGTCGGCGCCGGTGCCCTCGGGCCGCCCGAGGCCTCAGGGGCCCCATGCGTCGCTGGTGTCCCAGCGCTCCCGCGGGTCCGGGAAGGCCGGTCGCTGGTGGCCATGCTTCATTTTCGTACGGATATTCGAATGCGGGAAGGGGGGTGAAGGTCCGGCGCGCCCGGATCGGTCAGGTTGGCCGGAAAAGTGCGGGAACGATTCGTCTCCTGTGTCGTCTGTCGGGTCAGCTCGTGCGACGCGCCCGGGGCGCAGGTGGCGTCCGGGAAAGGTGGTGAAGGGGGTTTCTCGACTTGTCCTCACGCTTGCGTGCGAATCGCGGCTTCCGGGGTGGTTCGCCGGGGTTTCGGTGGGCAATCCTGATCTCGCGACGTCGTCATCAAGCCAGGAGCGGACGGCCAACTGCCCTGGTGAAAGCCGTACTTCAGCACCCCAGCGGTGCGGCAGTGCGGCCGTGCAGCAGCAGTACCAGCACTACTCACGCACGCAGCGCCCCTTGTTCTGGAGGAACAACATGGCAAGCATCCGTACCGCCCGCGTCATCGCCGCCGTCTCCGCCCTTCCCCTGGCAGCCGCCCTCTTCTCCGGCGTCGCGGCGGCGGACAACGGCGGCTTCGCGGACGACGGATCGAACGCGGGTGTGGCGAGCGTCGTCGGCAGCGGTGTCGGGCACGACAACAACGGCAACTCGTCCACCACGCAGCAGAACGCCGTCGGCTCCGGTGCGAGCAACCAGAGCAACACCGCGCAGGTCAGCGGCTCGGCGTTCACCGCCATCAACCAGGGCAACAGCAATGTGGCCGTGAGCTTCGCGCCGTTCTGGTGGTGAGCCGAGGGGGCCGGCGCCCGGTGCTCCCGCCGGCCCCCCGCTCTCCTCGTCGGGTGTGCTCTGTGGGGTGGTAACGCGTCTGCGCGGCGGTGCTTCGGCATCGCCGCGCAGACGTTTTCGGCGGACTGCCCGGCGGACTGCCCGGCGGACTGTCTCGTGGATCGCCTGGTGGATCGCCTGGTGGGCCGCTCGGTGGGGCGTCTCCGGGCCCGCCGGCCGCTTCCGGCGGCCGGCACCGGCACGCTTGACAGCGTGTCGCACCTGACGGACAGTCAGAAACCGCGGTCGGCCGGACGGTTCCGGCGGAGGCCGCCGAGCGGGAGGAGCGCAGCCGTGCAGGACGACCTGGCCGTCCGGCTGAAGGGGTACGAGGGGCGGGCCGCCGTCGTCGCCGCGCCCGGCCGGGACCCCGTCGACGCCGCCATGATCCGCCACTGGTGCGAGGCCGTCGGCGACACCAACCCCGCCTTCACCGGCCCGGACGCCGTCGCCCCGCCCGCCATGCTTCAGGTGTGGACGATGGCGGGCCTGTCCGGCCCGCACGCCCGCACCCCCGCCTACGCCGGACTCCTCGCCCTGCTCGACGCGGCCGGCTGCACCTCCGTCGTCGCCACCGACTGCGAGCAGGAGTACGTCAGGACCCTGCGCCCCGGCGACGAGATCACCTTCGACACGGTCATCGAGTCGGTGTCCGACCGCAAGACCACCCGACTCGGCACCGGCTACTTCATCACCACCCGTACCGACATCCGCGTCGGCCCCGACCTCGCCGGCACCCACCGCTTCCGCGTCCTCAAGTACGCCCCGGCCGCCGCGCGGTCGGCTGAACCGGCTGAACCGGCTGAACCGGCTGAACCGGCTGAACCCGCTGAACGGGTGAGGCCGGGTGAGTCGAGTGCCCGGCGGCCCCGCCCGGTCGTCAACCGGGACAACGCCGGCTTCTGGGCGGGCGTGCGCGACCACCGCCTCCTCATCCAGCGCTGCACCGCCTGCCGCACCCTCCGCCTGCCCTGGCTGCCCGGCTGCGCCGCCTGCGGCGCCCCCGGCTGGGACACGGTCGAGGCGTGCGGCGCGGGCACGGTCCACTCCTACGTCGTCGTCCACCACCCCCGCCCCCCGGGCTTCGACCCGCCGTACGCCGTCGCCCTGGTGGAACTGGCGGAGGGGGTGCGGACGGTCGCCGGGGTGAGCGGGGTGCCGTACGACGAGGTGCGGATCGGCATGCCGGTACGGCTCGCGTTCCGCGCGTACGACGAGGAACTGGTGCTGCCGGTGTTCGAGGGGGTGCCCGATGCGGCCGGGTGAGGCGCTGGCGCCGCTCGAGATCCCCGTCACGCGCACGCTGATCGTCGCCGGCGCGCTCGCCTCGCGCGACTTCCAGGACGTGCACCACGATCCCGAGGCCGCCCGGAGCAAGGGCTCCCCGGACATCTTCCTGAACATCCTCACCACGAACGGCCTGGTCGGCCGCTATCTCACCGACCGTATCGGCCCGGCCGCCGTGCTGCGCCGCCTCGCCGTCCGCCTGGGCGCGCCCAGCCACCCCGGGGACACCCTGGTCCTCAGCGGCACCGTCGAGCGGGCGGACGGCGACACGGTCGTCGTCCGGGTCGTGGGCGACAACCGGCTCGGCCGCCATGTGACGGCGACGGCCACGCTGACGCTTCCTTCGGCGGCGGACGAGGAGCCCTCCCGATGAGCGCGCGCGGCACGGACGCCTTCGCCGGGCGGGCCGCCATCGCCGGCATCGGGGCCACCGACTTCACCAAGGACTCCGGCCGCAGCGAGCTGCGGCTGGCCGCCGAGGCGGTGCGCGCCGCCCTGGCCGACGCGGGGCTGCGACCCGCCGACGTCGACGGCATGGTCACCTTCACCATGGACACCAGCCCGGAGATCACGGTGGCCCAGGCGTGCGGCATCGGCGAACTGTCGTTCTTCTCCCGCGTCCCCTACGGGGGCGGCGCGGCCTGCGCGACCGTGCAGCAGGCGGCGCTGGCGGTCGCGTCGGGCATGGCGGAGGTGGTGGTCTGCTACCGGGCGTTCAACGAGCGCTCGGGCCGCCGCTTCGGCGCCGGCGTCACCCGGCGCGAGCCGTCCGCGGAGGGCGTCGCGCTCGGCTGGACCCTGCCCCACGGGCTGCTCACCCCGGCCGCCTGGGTGGCGATGGCCGCCCAGCGCTACCTGCACGTCCACGGGCTGACCCCGGAGGCGTTCGGGCACGTCGCGGTCGTGGACCGCCGGCACGCGGCGACCAACCCGGCCGCTCACTTCCACGGCCGGCCCATCACCCTCGCCGACCACGCGGCCTCCCGCTGGATCGTCGAGCCGCTGCGGTTGCTGGACTGCTGCCAGGAGACCGACGGCGGCCAGGCCGTCGTCGTGACCTCCCTGGAGCGCGCGCGGGACCTGCCGCACCCGCCCGCCGTCGTGGCGGCGGCCGCGCAGGGCGCCGGCCGCGCCCAGGAGCAGATGACCAGCTACTACCGGGGCGGCTTCTACGACGGTGACCTCACCGGCCTCCCCGAGACGGCCGTGGTCGCGCGGCGGCTGTGGCGCTCTTCGGGCCTGACGCCCGCCGACATCGACGTGGGGATCCTGTACGACCACTTCACCCCGTTCGTGCTGATGCAGCTGGAGGAGTTCGGCTTCTGCGCGCCCGGCGAGGCCGCCGCGTTCGTCGCGGCGGACCGGCTGCCGCTGAACACCCACGGGGGCCAGCTCGGTGAGGCGTACCTGCACGGGATGAACGGCATCGCGGAGGCGGTACGTCAGCTGCGCGGCACCTCCGTCAACCAGGTCCCCGGCGCCGCCCGCGCCCTGGTGACGGCCGGTACGGGGGTGCCCACCTCCGCTCTCGTCCTCGCGGCGGACGCCTGAGCACGCCGAGCCGGCCTCACCCGTCCCCAGGTGATTCCCGCAGCACCGCCAGGGACCCCGGACCCGCGGTACCTCCCCCGCGATCGCTGCACCCCGCAGCACCTCCGCGCCCCCGGACCCGCTGCACCCCGCAGCACCTCCGCGCCCCCGGACCCGCTGCACCCCGCAGCACCTCCGCGCCCCCGGACCCGCTGCACCCCGCAGCACTTCCGCGCCCCCCGGCCCCCGCAGCACCCTTGAGGGACCCTGGCGGAGCCCGCACACCCCCGAGGCCCCCCGGGGCCGCCCTCCACCTCCAGGAGGTGGAGCCGGCACCACCCCTACAACCTGAGGCGGACGTGGCTTCGGCACCTTGGGCCGATCCGACGCAGGGGGGTGCATACCTAGCGTGGAGCCATGACCACACCCGTCCGCACCAGCGCCCCGGAGGCGAAGACCGCGGTGGCGAAGACCCCGGTGGCGAAGACCGCGGTGGCGCTGTCCCCGGCGTACCCGTCCTTCGCGTCGTACGTCCAGGCCCGCCAGCCGGTGCTGCTGCGTACCGCCCGGTCGCTGACCGCGAACCCGAGCGACGCGGAGGACCTGCTGCAGACCGCGCTGGCCAAGACGTACGTCGCGTGGGAGCGGATCGAGGACCACCGGGCGCTCGACGGCTACGTCCGCCGCGCCCTGCTGAACACCCGCACCTCGCAGTGGCGCAAGCGCAAGGTCGACGAGTTCGCCGTCGACGAGCTGCCGGAGCCGGAGCCGCTGCCGGGGCAGGACGACGACCCGGCCGAGCGGCAGGCGCTGCACGACGCGATGTGGCGCGCGGTGCTGAAGCTGCCCGTCCGGCAGCGTGCGATGGTGGTGCTGCGCTACTACGAGGACCTCAGCGAGGCCCAGACGGCTGATGTGCTCGGCGTGTCGGTCGGCACGGTGAAGTCGGCCGTGTCGCGCGCCCTCGGCAAGCTCCGGGACGACCCTGAGCTGGGGCTTGTCCGGTCGTGACGAGGAATGTGCGGAAACGTCGGGCGGCGGCCGGCGGCCGTTCGCGGTGATCCGTCACTGATCGATCATCCATCCCTAGTGACATACCGCCTGGTATGTGCGCAGAATCAGCGCACTGTTACCACCGCGTAGGCAAAGTCGCCGTGTCGCCCGGGAGGACGCCGTGCTGAGCACCATGCAGGACGTACCGCTGTTGATCTCCAGGATCCTGACCCACGGGTCCACGGTCCACGGCACCTCCCAGGTGATCACCTGGACGGGAGAGGGCGCCCCGCAGCGCCGCTCCTACGCCGAGATCGGCGCCCGCGCCGCCCAGCTCGCCCACGCCCTGCGCGACGACCTCGGCGTCCGCGACGACGACCGGGTCGCGACCCTGGCCTGGAACAACGCCGAGCACGTCGAGGCGTACTTCGCGATTCCCTCGATGGGCGCGGTCCTGCACACCCTCAACCTGCGGCTGCCCGCCGAGCAGCTGGTGTGGATCGTCAACCACGCCGCCGACAAGGTGATCGTCGCCAACGGCTCACTGCTGCCGCTGCTCGCCCCGCTGCTGCCGCACCTGAAGACGGTCGAGCACGTCGTCGTCACCGGCCCCGGTGACCGCTCCCTGCTGGCGGGTGCCACCGCCCGGGTCCACGAGTACGAGGACCTCATCGCGGACAAGCCCACCACCTACGACTGGCCGGAGCTGGACGAACGCCGGGCCGCCGCCATGTGCTACACCTCCGGCACCACCGGCGACCCCAAGGGCGTCGTCTACAGCCACCGCTCCATCTACCTGCACTCGATGCAGGTCAACATGGCCCAGTCGATGGGGCTGACGGACGCGGACACCTCGCTGGTGGTCGTGCCCCAGTTCCACGTGAACGCCTGGGGCCTGCCGCACGCCACCTTCATGACCGGCGTCAACCTGCTGATGCCGGACCGCTTCCTGCAGCCCGGCCCGCTCGCCGAGATGATCGAGAGCGAGAAGCCGACCCACGCGGCCGCCGTCCCCACCATCTGGCAGGGCCTGCTCGGCGAACTGACCGCCCGCCCGCGCGACGTGTCCTCGCTCGCCCAGGTCACCATCGGCGGCTCGGCCTGCCCGCCCTCCCTCATGGAGGCGTTCGACAAGCTGGGCATGCGGGTGTGCCACGCCTGGGGCATGACGGAGACCTCCCCGCTCGGCACCATCGCCCGCCCGCCGGCCCACGCGGTCGGCACCGACGAGGAGTTCGCCTACCGCCTCACGCAGGGCCGCTTCCCGGCCAGTGTGGAGGGCCGCCTCACCGGCCCCGGCGGCGAACGCCTCCCCTGGGACGGCGAGTCGGCCGGTGAGCTCGAGGTGCGCGGTCCCTGGATCGCCGGCGCCTACTACAACGGCCCCGACGCCGAACCGCTGCGCCCCGCCGACAAGTTCAGTGAGGACGGCTGGCTCAAGACGGGCGACGTGGGGACGATCTCGCCGGACGGCTTCCTCACCCTCACCGACCGCGCCAAGGACGTCATCAAGTCCGGCGGCGAGTGGATCTCCTCGGTGGAGCTGGAGAACGCCCTGATGTCCCACCCGGACGTCGCCGAGGCCGCCGTCGTCGCCGTCCCCGACGACAAGTGGGGCGAGCGCCCCCTGGCCACCGTGGTCCTCAGGGAGGGCGCCACCGCCGACTTCGAGTCGCTGCGCGCCTTCCTCGCCGACGAGGGCAAGGTCGCCAAGTGGCAGCTGCCGGAGCGGTGGACCATCGTCGAGGCCGTGCCGAAGACCAGCGTCGGCAAGTTCGACAAGAAGGTGCTGCGCCGGCGGTACGCGGACGGCGACCTGGACGTCACCCGCCTCTGACCTGCCCGCGCTCCTCCAGTACGCAGAACGGGTGCCCGGCCGGGTCCAGCAGCACGAGCCACCGCTCGCCGCCCGGCTGGGGCCCCGGCCTGGTCGCCCCGAGCTCCAGCAGCAGCGTCTCCGCCTCGGCCAGGTCGGGCACCTCGAAGTCGAGGTGGAACTGCTGGGGGGCGGTCGGGTCGGGCCAGCGCGGCGGCGTGTAGTCGTCGACGCGCTGGAAGCCCAGGGCGAGGCCGTCCTCGCGCAGGAGACCGGCGAAGTCGGCGTCGCTCCCGGGGTGCGGCGCGTAGCCGGTGGCCCGCTCGTAGAAGGCGGCCAGGGCCACGGGGTCCGGGCAGTCCAGGGTCACGGCGGTGAGTCTCATCCTCGGCGGCACGGGCAACTCCGGTTTCTGCGGCGGGCGTTCGCGGTTCCGGCCACCGTAGTGACCGGTTCGGGGTCCGGCGACCGGGTTTCGGCCGGCAGCGGGCTGCCGCGGGGAGCCTCGGGGGTCCCGGGGAGCCGCGGGGAGCCTCGGGGGTCCCGGGGAGCCGCGGGGAGCCTCGGGGGTCCCGGGGAGCCGCGTGGAGCCTCGTGGTCGTGTGGTGCCGGGTCCGGCGGCCTCGGGCTCTCGCGCCTCGCGGTCTCGGGCTCTCGGGCTCTCGCGTCACCGGTATGCCGGGGTCCTCACCGTCGTACGGCCGTCGCCCCCCACCCGATCAGCAGCCACACGCCGGCCACCGCCGTCACCCCGCTCCAGCCCCAGTGCCCGTAGGCCGGGCCGGCCGCCGCCGAGGCGAGGGCGCCGCCGGCGAAGCCGGAGACGACGTACGCGGTGTTGGCGGTGGCGGGCATGGCGGTGGTGGTCAGGGCGAGCGTCTGGTTGGCGACGTGCGACGCGACCAGCGCGGCGTGGATCGCGACGGCGGCCACGAACAGGGCCACCAGTGCGTGGCCGCCCAGCCAGAACAGCGGTACGGACCCGGCGGCCAGGAGGTACGCCGTACCGACGACCCTGGCCGCGCCGAAGCGGTCCACCAGACCGCCCGCCAACGGCGCCACCGCGCTCGCCGTCAGCCCGAACAGGCCGAAGAGGCCCGCGGTCGCGGTCGACAGGCCGTACGCCGGCCCGGTCAGCAGCAGCGTCAGCGACGTCCACAGGGCACTCCACGCGCCGAACATGCCGGCCTGCCGCAGGCTCGCGCGCCACAGGTCGGGCGAGCGGCGCAACAGCCCGGGCAGCGCCGCGAGGCCGGAGAACAGCGGCCCCCGGCCTCGGCGCCCCTCGGCGGGCAGGGCGAGGGCGGTCGCAAGGCCGAGGGCGAGGGTCAGCGCGGCCGAGCCCGCGAACACCCATCGCCAGCCGAACGCCTGTCCGGCCAGACCGCCCAGCACGCGGGCCGCGACGATGCCGGTGAACAGCCCGGCGATCACCGCCGCCACATGACGGGCCCGCCGGTCGGCCGGGGCCCGCTCGGCGATCAGCGGGACGAGCAGCTGCGGCACGACGGTCGCGGCGGCCGCGACGAACACGGCGGCCGCCAGCACGGCCGTCCCCGGCGCGAGCGAAGCGGCGACCAGCGCGCCGGCCGCGGCCGCGGACAGCGCGGCGACCAGGGTGCGACGGCTCAGCCGGTCCCCGAGCGGGGCGAAGAACAGCAGCCCGGCCGCGTACCCGAACTGGGCCACCGAGGCGATCCAGGTCATGGCCGACGGCGTGGTGCCGAAGGCGCGGGCGATCAGCGGGAGCAGCGGGGCGGCGAGGTAGATGTTGGCGGCGGTGACGGCGGTGCACAGGCCGATGAGGAGGAGGAAGGGGCCGCCGCCGCGGACGGCAGGCGGTGGGGGAGGGGCTGTGCGGGCGCGGATGCGGGCCGGGGCGGTCGCGGTCGGGGACGTGGGAGACGCCATGGGTGCGGTCACTCCTCCGAAGTGGTAACCAACCAGTTGGTTGGCGCTGGGGGGAACAGTCTGCGGCGCCCGCCCATTCCCGTCAACCAACTAGTTGGTTGACGGTGGCGCTACCCTGTGCCCATGGCAGCAGTCAGGGACCCCGAGGCGACCAAGGCCCGCATCTTCGACGCGGCGGTCACCGAGTTCGCCCGGCACGGCATCGCGGGCGCCCGCATCGACCGCATCGCCACCGAGGCCAAGGCCAACAAGCAGCTGATCTACGCCTACTTCGGCAACAAGGCCCAGCTGTTCACCCAGGTGCTGGAGAAGGCGATGCTCCGCCTGGCCGAGGCCGTGCCCGTCGACCCCGACGACATCGAGGGCTGGATCGACCGGGTCATGGACTACCACGTCGCCCACCCCGAGGTGCTGCGCCTGCTCTTCTGGGAGGGCATGGAGTACGGCGGCACCGTCGAGCTGCCCGACGAGAGCGAGCGCCGGGAGCACTACCGCCACAAGATCGACGCCCTGCGCGACGGCCAGGCCCGCGGCGTCGTCACGGACGCGATCCCCGCCCGTGACCTGCTCTTCCTGCTGATCGCCCTGGCCAACTGGGCCGCCGTCGTCCCCCAGATGCGGCGCATCGTGGTGGGCGCCGACGACGCCGACCAGCAGCGCCTGCGCGCCTCGGTGAAGGAGGCGGCGCGCCGACTGGTCGCCCGCTGACGGCTGACGGCGGACGGCTGACCGCTGACGGCTGACCGCCTTGCCGACGCCGGGCGCCCGGCCCGGGGGTGGGACGCGCCTCGCGGCGCGTCGCGCCGGCCGGTGGTTAGGGCCGTGGCGGGGAAGGCCGCGGTGGTGCGGTGCCGCGCCGCCGACGCGCCGGTCGGCTCGGCCACGGTGGTCCCGGTTCGGCCATGGCAGTCCCGGTTCGGCCGGTTCGGTCCCGGTGCGGCCGGGTCGGTCGCGGTTCCGGTGGTTTCGGCGCGTCAGTTGGTGCCGATGCGGGAGAGCAGGTCCACGATCCGGCTCTGCACCTCGGCACTGGTCGACCGCTCGGCCAGGAACAGCACGGTCTCCCCGGACGCCAGCCTCGGCAGGTCCACCGGATCGACGGCGGCGGTGTAGACGACCAGCGGGGTGCGGTTGAGCTGCCCGTTCGCCCGCAGCCAGTCGACGATCCCGGCCCGGTGCCGATGCACCTGAAGCAGGTCCATCACCACCAGGTTCGGCCGGAACTGCCCCGCCAGCGTCACCGCGTCCGTGTCACTCGCGGCCCGTGCCACCTGCATCCCGCGCCGTTCCAGCGTCGCGGTCAGCGCGAGCGCGATCTCGGCGTGCTCCTCGATCAGCAGCACGCGCGGCGGGTGCTGCTCGCTGTCCCGGGGCGCCAGCGCCTTGAGCAGGACGGCGGGATCAGCACCGTACGCCGCCTCGCGCGTCGCCTGCCCCAGCCCGGCCGTGACCATCACCGGCACCTCGGCGGCGACCGCCGCCTGCCGCAGCGACTGCAGCGCGGTGCGGGTGATCGGTCCGGTGAGCGGGTCGACGAAGAGCGCGGCGGGGAAGGCCGCGATCTGGGCGTCCACCTCCTCGCGCGAGTGCACGATCACCGGCCGGTACCCGCGGTCGCTCAGCGCCTGCTGGGTGCCGACGTCCGGTGCCGGCCAGACCAGCAGCCGACGCGGGTTGTCCAGCGGCTCCGGCGGCAGCTCGTCGTCCATCGGCTGCGGGGGCGGCGGATCGGCGACCTCCACGGCCCCGCCCGGCCCGTCCAGCGGCTCGGGCCCCTCGGCGGCGTTCTCGTCCGGCGCCCCTATGGCGTACGACCGTCCGGCCCCCTCGGTGCCCGGCACCGGCCGGGGCTGTCCGCCGAGGGACGGGTGCGGGGGCTGCGGCTGGGCCGCCGGGGGCAGCGGGGACGCCTGCGGCGCCGGCGTCTGCGCCTCAGCGGGCGCCGGCGCCTGCGGCGCCTGCGGCGTCGGAGTGGCCGGTACGGCGGTCTGCTCGCCCGTCGGGTGCTGACGCGCGGCCGGGTCGGGCGGCGTCCCCAGCTTCCGGCGGCGTCCCGAGCCGCCCGGCGCGTGCGGCGCGGGCGTCGAACCGCTCGGCACCGGGTGCGGCGTCGGCGCGGCACTTCCGAGGGTGCCGCCCTGCTGCCCGGGGCGCCCGACCTGCTGTACCTGCGCCGCCTGCCGGGTGAAGGGCACCCCCTGCCCGAGCGTGCGCACGCTTATGGCACGGCCCTGCGTCGAGTTCGGGTCCATCGGTGGGACCGGCGGGACCGGCGCGAGGGGCGCGGCGGGAGTCGCCGCGGGGGGAGCCGTGGCGGGCGGCGGCGTGGGCACGCCCTGCGTGCCGGGGGCGCCCGGGGCTGCCGGGGTGTCGGGCGATGCCGGGGCGGCCGGCGGTGCCGGGGTGGCCGGACCGGCCTGGGCGGCGGACTCGGCCGGGAGCGGCTGTGCCGCCCGGGAGCCGGTGGCGTTCTCCGGAGGCAGCGGGGTTCCCGGCGCGGGGGTGCCGCCCTGCACCGGCCGCGCCGCGGGGATCGCCTCGGCGGGCAGGGGCTGGGAGGGGGTGGCGTTCGGCGGGACGGGAGCGGCGGGCGCCTGCGCCTGGTCCTGGGGACGGCTCTGCGGGGGGAGAGCCTGCCCGGGCATCGGCGCGGGCCCGGCTCCCACGGCGGGCTGCACACCCGGCGCCGCGCGGTCACCGCCCTGCGGCGGAACGACGACTCCCGGCTGAGGCCCCGGCACCGCCTGCGCCGGAACCTGGGCCTGGCCCTGGGCCGGAACCTGCATCTGGCCCTGGGCCGGAACCTGGATCTGAGGAAAGACCTGGACCTGCCCGGGAAGCTCCGCCTGCCCGGGGACGGGAACTCCCCCCGGCACGGGAGCCTGCACGGGAGCAAGGGCCTGCCCGGGAAGCGGGGCCACCGGAGCCTGACCCGGGAGCTGCGGCTGCCCGGGGACGGGAACCTGCCCAGGCGCGGGGGCCTGCCCGGGCGCGGGGGCCTGCCCCGGAATCTGGGCGTGCCCGGGAACGCCCTGCCCGGGAGCCTGCCCCGGTGCAGCGGCTCCTTCCTGACCCGGCCCCGCCGCGTCGGCGGTCTGAGGCGCTGCCTGAGTGGCGGCCCGGCGGCGGCGCCCGGTAGGCGCGCTGGTCGGGTGGGGCTGCGGCGGGGTGTGGTCGGCCGACTGGTCGTGCGGAACGGCGTCGTGCCGACCGTGGTCGTCAGGGGAGGACCCGTCTGCGGAGCCGGGCACGGGAACCCCGGCCCCACCCGGTACCCCGGCCCCACCCGGTACCCCGGGCTGTGGCGGAACGGGCGCGCCCGGCACCGGGGGAACGGGCATCGGCGGTACCGGCGCCGGAACAGCGGGGCCGGCCTCGGGTGCGGGCACGGCGGCCTGGTCGTCACCGCCCGCACCGCGATCCGCCTCCGCCGGGGGCAGCGCGAACACCGTGCGCGGTGCCGCTTCCTGCGCCTCGGCGCGCTCCTGGGCCGCGGCGAGCGCACGCCGACGACGTCCGGTCGGCCGGCCCCCCGCCCCGTCGCCCTGCTCCTGCCGCTGGACCTCGCCTTGTCCTTGTCCTTGTCCTTGTCCCGGTCCCTGCCCCTGGCCGGCGTTGTCACTCGCGACGGCGGGCAGGGCGGGCGGCAGCGCGTGCCGTTCCGAGGACGGTCCCTGCGGGCCCGTTCCCTGGTCCGCGGCCCGCAGCGCCCGTCCGCCGCCGGGCGCGGGCACGCCCTGCGGCGGCACGGCGCTCCCGAGCCCGGTACCGGAGGCGGCGGCGCCGGCGGCGTGTTCGGCGGCGGTGACCACGGCACCCTCGGCGACCCCGGCCGCGTCGGCACCGCCCTCGGCGGGCCGCCCGCGCCGCCGCCCCGTCCCACCGGAGGCGGGGGCGGCCGCACCGGCCGCGCCGGAGAGGGCGATCTCAGCCCCCGTGGACGGCACCTCTTCGGCGGCGGCGGCCCGTCGGCGCCGCCGCCCCGTGGGCGCTGCGCTCCCGGCCCCGGCCTCGGCGGGGAGCGCGCCCTCGGCGCCGCCCGCCCCGTCACCGCCGTCCAGGAAGGCGTCCGTGGAGGCCCGCCGGGCCCGCCGACGCCCGCCACCGGCCGGGTTCTCGCCGGCCCCGCCCGCCCCGGCGGGGCCCGCAGCGCCGACGGCACCCTGGGGGACCGCGCCTTCCCCGCCCACGGTCTCGACGGCGTGCGTCCCCGCCTCGACCGGTACGGCACCCGCGCCGCCCCCGAGTGGCACCTCCAGCACGAACGCGCTGCCGCTCATGCCCGGCACCTCGTGCGTCTGCAGCACACCGCCGTGCGCGCGCACGATCCCGCGCACGATCGGCTCGTGCACCGGGTCGCCGCCGGAGTAGGGCCCGCGCACCTCGATCCGTACGACCTCACCGCGCTGCGCCGCCGCCACGACGACCGTGTTGTCCATGTAGCCGCCCGCCGAGACGGGCGCGTTCCCGGTGGCGTCGACACCGGCCACGTCGGCGACCAGGTGGGCGAGGGCGGTGGCGAGGAGCCGGGCGTCCACCTCGGCCTCGATGGGCGGCGCGTGTACGGCGAACTGCACCCGCCCCGGACCGATCAGCTCCACGGCGCCGTCGACCCCGGCGGCGACGACCGCGTCCAGCATCACCTTCACGCGGGAGACGTTCTGCTCCCCGGCGTCGAGCGACTGGTACCCGAGGACGTTGTCGATGAGGGTGGTGATCCGCGAGTACCCGGCGGACAGGTGGTGCAGCACCTGGTTGGCCTCGGGCCACAGCTGCCCGGCGTCGTCGGCGGCGAGTGCGGCCAGCTCGCGGCGCAGCTCGTCGAGAGGCCCGCGCAGGGACTGCCCGAGCAGGGTCAGCAGCTGCTCGTGCCGGCCGGCGAGAGCCTCGTAACGGTCCTTCTCGCGCTCGGCGAGTGCGGCGTACCGCTCCTCCCCGGCGGCCAGCTCCTCGGAGTGCCGCTCCCGCAGTTCCTCGGCCTCGGTGACGTGCTGCTGGCGCAGCGCGGTGAGGTCGGAGGCGTGCTCCTCGGCGAGCCGCTCCAACTCCTCCGCGTGCCGCTTCTCGATGTCGGCCTTCTCCTCGGCGAGCGTCTCGTAGGGCCGCCGGTCCGTGAAGGTCATGACGGCGCCGACGAGCTGGTCGCCGTCGCGCACCGGTGCCGTCGTCAGGTCGACGGACACCTTGTCCCCGCCCTTGGACCACAGCACCTGTCCGCGCACCCGGTGCTTGCGCCCCGAGCGCAGGGTGTCGGCGAGCGGCGACTCGTCGTACGGGAAGGGCGAGCCGTCGGCGCGCGAGTGCAGCACGAGCGTGTGCAGCTCCTTGCCGCCGAGGTCGCTGGCCCGGTAACCCAGTATCTGGGCGGCGGCCGGGTTGACGAGCACGATCCGCCCGTCGGTGTCCGTGCCGACCACGCCCTCGGAGGCGGCCCGCAGGATCATCTCGGTCTGCCGCTGAGAACGCGCCAGCTCGGCCTCGGTGTCGACGGTGCCCGTGAGGTCCCGCACGACGAGCATCAGGAGTTCGTCGCCGCTGTGGCCGTAGCTGTCGTAGGCCTGCTGGCTGTTCTCCAGGTTGGCGCTGGTGACCTCGACGGGGAACTCGGAGCCGTCGGTGCGCCGGGCGATCATCCGGGTCGGCTTGGTCCGCCCCCGCGGGTCCATGTGGTCGGGCCGCCGCATGGAGCCCGGGATGAGCTTGGAGTCGAACTCCGGCAGCAGATCGAGCAGCCCGCGCCCGACGAGCGCGGTTCCCGGCGTCTCGAAGGCCTCCAGGGCGATGGTGTTCGCGTTGACGACGGTCCCGTTCGCGTTGACCAGCAACAACGCGTCGGGGAGCGCGTCCAGTATGGCTGCGAGGCGAGCAGCGCCTCGGGACGGCCTGCTGCTCACGAGACGCTTCCTCCCTGTTACCGCACCTTGCCGACCACTCGGGCCGCTCGGGCCATCTTGCCAACCGGGCCGCGGGGTGTCACGGGAGGGAGTCTAAGGGCTGGGGTTACGCCGGGGCGGCCGGATGAGAGGGACCTCGCACGACGAAGTGACCCAGAACGTATGAGCGGCACACCCCACCCGCAGGGGCTCCGCGAGACCTTCGCGGAACGGGCGGGATTTCTGCGGCTACGGGGACGGCGCACCCGAGAGGCGCAGGCTCTGAGGCGTTGTGGTGTGCGGGATGTGGCGACCGGGGGCGCTGACGGGCGGCATGCTGTGTTGCGGCGTGGTGAACCGGGGCGTGCTGCGTCGGGCGCACTGCGTCGGGCATGCCACGATGGGGCCTACTGCGTCGGGGCGTGCTCCGTGTCGGGGCGTGTCCGCAGCGCGGGCAGTACGGGCACCATCCGCTCCCACCGCTCGATCTCGCACCCGTTTCCCCGCCGGAACACGGCGTCCACGGGCCGCCCGGCCCACCACCCCGTGACATGCGCGGTGACCGGCCCCCCGTCCTGCAAGGTGCACACGCTTCCCGTCGGCACGGGCGCGAAGGGATCGGCGCCCCACACGGTGTTCCGATCGAGCCGGGCACAGGAGGCCTCCGCGTCCGGATGATCACCTCCCGCGGGGTGGCAGTACAGCTCACGCGTCCCGTCGAGCCCGAGTTCGCCGGAGTCCCGCACGGCCACCACGAGCCGGTCCCCTTCCCCCGGCTCGCCCGCCGCCACGGCCCCGCCGAAGGCCGGCCCACCGGACACCCCGGCGCACAGGACCGCCACGACACCGGCGAGGACCCGTCCCCGCCCCCGGATGCGATCACGGGCATGGACAAGGGCATGGAAGCGAGCACGGTCGTGGGCACGGGCATGGAAGCGAGCACGGGCGCGACGCAGAAACACCACCTCGGACATGCCCTGCCCAACGCGCGAGCGCCCCGCGCGTTGCGCCGGATTCCCCGCAGGGTCCTTTGCCCTGCGGGCCACCGTCCTAGTACCGTGGAGCCCGATTGGTGACACCGCGCTCGGCTGTGTCATCATCTGCACGCACCACTCGCACACACGCGAGCGGCTGTGCTGGAGGCGTCGCCTAGTCCGGTCTATGGCGCCGCACTGCTAATGCGGTTTGGGCCTTAAAGCCCATCGAGGGTTCAAATCCCTCCGCCTCCGCCGTCCAGGAGCCCCGGTCCCCGTGACCGGGGCTCCGGCGTTTCCCCGATCACCCGCCTCAGACGGTGTTTTCGCAGCTCACAAGGGGTACGGCAAACGGATTTCACATGTCGGCGGCAGTCATGTAATGTTCTTCCTGTCGCCGCGAGCGGGCCGGAAGGGCCGGAAGCGAAGGCAAAAAACAGAACAAGCACTCGTAGCTTAATGGATAGAGCATCTGACTACGGATCAGAAGGTTGCAGGTTCGAGTCCTGCCGAGTGCGCACAGATCAGAGGGCCCCGGTGATCACCGGGGCCCTCTGGTTTTCGGCTGTACGGCACCGGATACCCGCATTGTGCCGACGGCCACAGCGAGCCGGGGCCGCGCAGGCGCATACTGAACCATGACAAAGCCTGCGGCACCCAAGCGTCATCTGCCCACCAGCCCCTTCAAGGCCCCGGTCGCACCCGTCCCGAAGCACTTCGCCGTGGGTGATCAGGTCACCCACGACGTGTACGGTCTCGGCCGGGTGATCGACATCGAGGACGGCATCGCGGCGCTGGTGGATTTCGGCTCGGCGCAAGTGCGCGTCTCCAGCCCGTACGCGAAGATGACCAAGCTCTAGGAAAGCCGTGCCCGATCGGGGCACGCCAGGCTCCCCAGGGGACCTGTGACGAAAGGCAGACCTCTCATCGACCCCAAGAAGCTGTTCTCCGCGCCGGAAGGGCAACAGCCCCGCCGTTCCGCCCCCGTGTCACCGCGTCCGACGACGAGTCCCTTCCAGGCACCGGACTTCGGAGAGGACGAGGCCCTCTGGACCGAGGACGTGCAGGTACCCGCGCCGGTCACCCGCTCGGCGCGGCGCAGGGCTGCCTAGCGGGGCACGGGCCGCCGGATCTCGGGTCGCTCACCAGTCCCGGGTGGCGACCAGCTCCTCCACGTCCGCGTCCCTGAACCCGTAGGCCGACGCGACGAACCAGAAGTTCTCCGCGATCTCCTCGCGGGCGACGGTCTCGATCTCGCTCCCGGCTTCGTCGAACGCCGCCTCCAGCAGGTTGAACTCCTCCGTCGCCGCCCGGGTCAGCGCGTACAGGCCCGCCAGGTCCGACGGCCGCTCGGCCTCGATCCGCTCGCACAGCCGCACCAGGATCTCCCTTCCCTGGTCGACGACGTGATCCGGGTAGTACGAGTCCGAGTACAGCCGCCCCAGAAAGGCATGCCCCGCCACCTGCGCGTTCGTGATCGGCATAGTGCCCCCACCCTCTTGGAAGAACCGACGTGCCGATCATGCACGCCCCCACTGACAACGACGTCGCCCGTGAGTTCGCGGAGGTGAGGTGACGCCGCACCGGTCATACCCGGCCCAGGACGGCCGACGTCACGGTGCCGGAGGTCGTCATCACGTCGCGTATGAAGTGGCGGCGGGTGGTGCCGAGGTGGGGGAGGGCCTTGGCGTGGTCGATGGTGACGATGACCGTGGTGGTGAGCAGGAGCAGGCGCCAGGCGGTCATGAGGGGGCGGCGGAGGGCGCGGGGGACGCCGGTCAGGGAGGCGCGGAGGCGGTCGCAGTGGAAGGGGACGTGGCGTTCCTCGTCGGCGAGGATGCGGGCGGCCACGTCGGAGGTCAGGGGGTCGGGGGTGCCGTCGCGCAGGGCCCGGTAGTAGCGCAGGGCCACCACTTCGGCGATCAGGAGGACCAGGAGTTCCACGCGCAGGCCCATCAGACGGCGCAGTCGTACGAAGGCCGTGTCGGTCCAGTGCCCGGTGAGGGTCGGTACGCCGCCCGCCGCCAGGAGGCGGGCCAGCAGGCGGGCGTGGTTCTGTTCCTCGGCGACGAAGAGGCGGGCCGCGCGGGCGTAGTCGGGGTCGCCGGCCCGGTCCGCCTTGCTCAGGAGGTTGGCGCCGTCGCCGTCCTCGCCGATCTGGAAACGCTGGATGCCGGCCCACACCGCAGCGGGGAGCGTCGCCCCCTGATCCCAGTCGGGGTCGCCCAGGGCGGCTCTGCGGTCCCGCTCGTCCTCGAATCGTCGTACCCACTTGCCGAAGTCGGTGCCGCGCACTCGGTCGCCCTTTCCGGGGCACGGCCGCCGCGCCCTCGGAAAGGGACGACGCCGGCCGGAGGGTGAAACGTTCCCCCGGGGGCACGGGGGCACGGGGGCACGGGGGCACGGGGGCACGGGGGCACGGGGGCACGGGGGCAGGAGGGGGCCGAGGGGGCCGAGGGGGCCCAGGTCGAGGTTCAGGTCTTCGAGGGTGAGGTCGTAGCGGCGCAGAGGTTGGTCATGGCCTGGTGGAGGGCGAGCAGGGTGAGGACCAGTTTGACCAGGTCGCGCTCCACTGTGCCGGGGTCGGTGCCCAGGCGGCGCGCGGAGGCCCGGCCCCGGGCCAGGTCGTCGTCCGGGCGGGCGGGCAGGAGCGAGAAGGCCCGGCTCGCGGCGTCGGACAGCTCGCGCAGGCGGTCCGGTGGTTCGTCGTCAGGGGGGCGCGTCATGGTCGTCCATCGGGGGCAGCAGGTCGGGGGCAGCAGGTCGGGGGCGTCCTCACGGACGGACATCACCAAGGCGCGCAGCGAGACGCGTACGAGGTCGATGTCGGCGATCGAGAGGACCAGGTCACCGGTCAGCACGACGCCGCCGCTCAGGAGCCCGTTCCAGGAGGTCGATCAGGGCCACCTGCCGCTGGCTGATCGGGGGGTCGGGGGGTGCCTCATGGCCGCCGGGGGCCTCGTAGCCTGTGGGGGCCTCGTGACGGCCGGGGGTCTGGTGAGCGGCCGGGGGTCTGGTGACCGGCCGGTGCTTCGTGACCGCCCGGGGGCGGGTTCGGCGGGGCCGTCGATGCCGGCTGAGCTGTCGTGCCCGGCAGACCCGGCGTACCGGTCGGGCTCGCCGCGCTCGGTGTGCTCGCCGTGCTCGGTCACCGGTGCCTGGCCTCGGGGCGGGCCGGGAGCACGGCGAAGGAGTACGGGGCCCAGGGGCCCGTGATCTCGACACGTATGCCCGGCAGGTCGTCGGCGGCGTGGGCCACCCGGTCGCGGAACTCGTCGGAGAGGCGGCGCGGGACGAGGTAGGCGTCGTTGGCGACGTTCTCGCCCGGGGGCGTACGGGAGGTCTTGCGGGAGGTCTCCTGCGCTGCGGCCCCCTCTGCCTCGGTGGCGCGGGTCAGGGGGCCCTGCTCGGGGCGGTGACGGGCGTGTTCGACCGCCAGCTCCCTGGCCTGTTGCTCGGTGCGGCGGACCGCCTCCCGGGCGACCCGCCCGGCGTCCTCGCGGGTCTGGCGCTGGTGGCGGCGGTGGCGCAGGTAGGCGCGTCCCGGGGCCGCGTCGTCGACGGAGGCGTCGGCAGAGGCGTCGGCGGAGGCGTCGGCAGAGGCGTCGGGGGGCCGGGGCGTCGGCGGGGCTTCGGCGTAGATCTTGACGCCCCACTCCACGTGGTCGGCGAGACGGTCCAGAGAGGCGTTGAAGGCGGCCTCGTGGGCGTGCAGCATCTTCCGGACGCGGTCGTCGTCCAGGTACACCGTGGCCAGGCGGAGGGGCAGGACCGAGGTGCGGGCCGCCAGGGTGTCCACCACCAGGTGGTGGGCCCTGGCCGTCGCCTCCAGCCACCCGAGGTCCTCCAGACGGACCTGCAGGGCGGCTTGGGAGAACGCCTCCTCGGGTACGGCGCTGACCGCCGCGGCCAGGGAGCCCGACGTGACCATGGTGACGGGGGCCTGCGCCACGCCCCGCACGGCGGCCAGGGCACGCGGGCGGGGCGCTGCGTTGGCGTGCAGCACCGCATAGGCGTAGGTCAGTTGTCCGGTCACGGTTCTCGGCCTCGGTCGTCGTGGTTCGCGTGGCCACTGTGATCACTGTGGTCACTGTGGTCGTCGGTGTCCTCGTGGGGCCGCTTCTTGCTTCTGGTGCGCCGGGGTTCCGTGTCCGGGGCGCGTCCGGCCGTGCGGAGGCGGCGGGCGGGAGTGCACGGTCGCCCTCCGGAGCCCGGTGATCGCGTAGACGTAGAGGGGCATCGGGTCGCTCACTCCTCCGGGTCCTTCGACGTGCAGCGGCGCTCCGGACGTCCCTGGCACCGTTCGCGCGACGACTCACGCGACGACTCACGCGACGACTCACGCGACGATGCGCGCTCACGGGTCTCGCCCTCGTCGAGACCTTCCTCCCGCCCCTGACGTACGGATTCCGTGACCGCCTCGACCGCTCCGGTGAGCGCGCCCTTGGTCTTGCTGGCGACGACCGCCCGCGCGTCGACCTTCACCAGCTCGATGCCCACCAGGGAGACGCGGGCGAAGGCGTCGATGACGAGCCCTCGGTCGAGGACCAGTTCCAGTACGTCGTATAGGTTGCCCGAGCCGCCGCCGCCCGCGGGCGCGGGGACACATCCACCGTTGCCTTGTGGCACCACACTCACGGGGTCTCTCCCTTCGGCGAAGGGGCAGCCGGTTCAGCGGTTGTCCGGTCCGGTGGTTGTGCGGTCCGGTGGTTGTGCGGTGGTTACCTCCGTTGTGCGGCAGGTCCCACCGGTGGTCCGGCCGGGCGGCGGCTAACGGCGGTCCGGCCGCTCTTTTCTGGGGCGCGTGTGTAACGGCGTCCGCGTTCGTATCCCAGCAGTTTCCCTCGCCAGGACCTCGACGTCGGCCTCCCAGCCCAGCGGCCCTGCCGCACCCCCTTTCGGGTCGGGTCGGATGGCGCCCGGTCAGCGCCGGAGCTTCGCCTTGGCGAGCATGCTGACGCCGAGTGCCGCGAGGGCGATCTGGATGAGCCACTCGACCCAGTCGACGCCGTCGGTGTCGGCCACGCCGAGGCCGGCCGCGATGCCGGTGCCGATCAGAGCGGCCACGATGCCGATCGCGATCGTCCACAGGAAGCCGATGGGCTGGCGGCCGGGGATGACGAGCCGGCCCAGCACACCGATGACGATGCCGATCACGATCGCGCTGATAATGCCTGAGATCTCCATGGCAGGTATGCCACCCCTTTCACGTCGGTGGCGGCCGAGTACCCGTTCGATTCAGTAACACGCTGCCTGCGTCGGCACCGCGCTGCCTGCCTCGGTGCCGCGCCGTCCGGGCCGGTGCCGCCCCGGCCGTGGCTCGGTGCCGCACTGCCGGCCCGCGCCGCGGGGACCGTAAGGTGGCGCGGGTGGACAGCGCATCGGATCTGCATCTGCCGACGGACGACGACATGGAGCTGATCGGGCTCGCCCGGCGGATCGTCGAGGAGAACGGCGACGGGGAGACCCACACGGTGGGTGCCGCCGTGCGGGACACGCGGGGCAGGGTGTTCGGCGGCATCAACGTCTACCACTTCACCGGCGGGCCCTGCGCGGAGCTGGTGGCGCTCGGGAACGCCCGTGCCGCCGGGGCGCGGGAGCTGACGGCCATCGTCGCCGTCGGGGACCGGGGGCGCGGGGTGCTCGCGCCGTGCGGCCGGGACCGGCAGGTGCTGCTCGACCAGCATCCCGGGATCCGGGTGCTGGTGCCGACGGCCGAGGGGGTGCGCGGCATCGCGGTGACCGGTCTGCTGCCGTACGGCTACGTGCGGGCGGACCAGGAGCCCGCCGGGGACGACGCGGCCGTCGGCGGGGAGACTCCCGGCGGCGGGGCAGGGCGGCCGGTCCTCCACTTCCACCGGGACTACCTCGACGCGGTCCGCGCGGGCCGGAAGACGACGACCGTGCGGTTGCGGGACCCGGCCGCCCCGGGCCCGGCGGACACCGGCCCGGTCGACCTGGTCTTCGAACGGGACGAGGACCTCGTACTGCCGGGGATCGTCACCCGGGTGGACCGGAAGAAGGTCGGCGAACTGACCGAGCGGGACGCCGTCGCGGACGGCTTCCGCGACCTCGCGGAACTGCACGACCGGCTGCGGTACCACTACCCCGGCATCCGCCCCGACGACGACGTCGCCGTCGTCCACTTCCACCTGGCCGCCGGGTCGGCTGCCTGACCCGGCGGCGGGCGGGCCCGCGCTCACGCCGGGACCGCCGCCGGCGGGACGTTCTGGTTGGCGTGGAAGAAGTTGTGCGGGTCGTAGGAGCGTTTCACGGCGCCGAGCCGGTCGTAGTGGGTGCGGAAGGTGGACCGGACCCGCTCCGGACTCTCCGCCTCACCGAGGAAGTTGACGTAGGAGCCGCCCATGGAGTGGGGGTGCAGGTCGGTCCAGTAGTCGACGCACCACTGGCGGATCAGGCCGGCGTTGCCGGGATCGGGGTCGATACCGCCCACGACCCCTGACCACACGGCGTCCCGGTAGGCCCAGGCGGTGTCGTCGGGGCCGGTTCGGTGGGCCGCTCCGTCGACGGGGTAGAGGTGCATCGTCGACAGGTCGGTGGGCAGGCCCTCCCCGTAGCGTTCGTGCACGGCGACCGCCTCGTCGGGGATGGAGTCGAAGAAGTCACCGCGCCAGTACCACTGCAGTCCCTTGGGGATCAGCTCGTCGAACATGCTCTGCAGCATCGGGTAGGGCATCGGGGTGGCGAAGTGGAAGGCCGGTGGTGCCGGGTCGTTGACCACCGACAGGGTCTCCTCCAGGCGGCCGGACTCCAGGTCGCCGGTGTAGCACCAGACGACCGCGCACATCTTCTGCCCGTGGATCGGCTCCGGGAAGGGCGGGCCGGGCGGGACGACGAGGACGGCGAAGAAGCCGTAGAGGTCGGTCGGCGCGGCGGGCAGGAAGTCCCGGTACCAGCGCAGCACTTCCCCGGTGCGGTCGATCGGCCACACGGTCACCCCGACTCCGACGGTGTGCACGGGGTGCAGCCGGAACGTGAACGACGTGACGACGCCGAAGTTGCCGCCGCCGCCCCGCAGCGCCCAGAACAGGTCGGGGTGCTCCTCCTCGGAGGCGGTGACGAAGCTGCCGTCGGCGAGGACGACGTCGGCGGAGAGCAGACTGTCGATCGTCAGCCCGTACTTGCGGGTCAGATAGCCGTGACCGCCGCCCAGGGTGAGCCCGCCCACCCCGGTCGTCGAGTTGATCCCGGCCGGCACGCCGAGGCCGAAGGTGTGCGTCGCGTGGTCCAGGTCGCCCAGCTGGGAACCGCCGCCGACCTGGGCGGTACGGGTCTCGGGATCGACCCGTGCCCAGCGCATCGGGGACAGGTCGAGGGTGAGACCGCCGTCGACCAGGCAGAGGCCGGGGCCGCTGTGTCCCCCGCCGCGCACGGCGAGTTCGAGGCCCTTCTCCTGGGCGTGGGCGAGGGTGGCGCGGACGTCGGCCACGTCCACGCACTGGGCGAGGGCGGCCGGGCGCCGGTCGATCATGGCGTTGTAGATTCCGCGGGCCTCGTCGTAGTCCGCGTCCTGGGGTGCGACGACTCTGCCGCGCAGCGCCGAGCGCAGACTGTCGAGGTCGGTTCCGTCGATGGTGCTCATGTGGGTGCCCCTCGGTCGTTCCCCGCCGCTGTTCCCGAGCCCCTGTGTCCCGGAGGCCCTGTGTGCCCGGGCCGGCCCTGGAAACCCCGAGTCCCGGTGCCCCGGAGGGCCCGAGTCCATGGGGCGCCGAGTCTCCGAGGGCCGGAGTCCCGGTTTCCCGGTGGCCCTGTGTCGCCGAGTCCCCGAGTCTCCGAGGCCCGGGTTCATGGGGCCCGGGTTCATGGGGCCCGGTCGGTCCCGCCCCTCCCGTCCAGTGTGGCCCCGGTCACATGATCGTGCGAAACGGGGCGACGGCGCGCGCTCATCCGCCGCGGTGCGCGGCGGGTGCCGTGGCACGCCGGGGCGGGCGGCCTCGGCCGGCGAGGTGCGGCGGGCGGTCGGCGGCCCGGGGGAAACGGGGCCGCCGACCGGGTCCGGTGGGTCGGGAAGGGTGGGTCGGGCCGGGTGGGTCAGAAGACGCCCTGACCCGGGGTCAGCAGGTTGCGCGGGTCGTACGTCCGCTTGGCCGCGGCGAAGCAGGGCCAGGCCGAGTCGAAGTGGACGCGCCAGTCTTCCTGGGTGAAGGGGATGCTGCCCACGGGGTACTGGGTGCCGCCGGCCGCGACGGCGGTGTCGTAGGCGGCGCGGTTCGCCCGCAGGACGCGGTCGATGGTCGCGGTGTCCTCCGGCGGAACGGCGCCGAGCACGTCGAAGAGGTACGGGACCGGGTCGTCCGGCGCCCGGAACAGCGGCGTGGTGAGGCGGTCGCGGCGGATGGGGTAGAGCTGGATGACGCCGGGACCGAAGTCGGCCGGGTCCAGGTTCTCCAGCACCGGGCCGCTCAGCGCGGCGGCGGAGTCGCCGGGCAGCAGCAGGTTGAGCCAGGGGTGGGCGTGGGTCCACACACCAGCCTGCTTCAGAGCCTCGATGACCGGTGCCAGCCGGTTGACGAAGTCGAAGTAGCCGAGGTCGGCCGCCTCGACACCGGACGGGACGGGGCGCAGGCCGCTCAGCAGGGCGGCGTCGTCGGGCGCGGGACCGACCGGCGGGCCGTAGGCGGCGGCCTCCAGCACGTAGACGCGGAAGGCGCCCTCCGCGTCGGCCTGCACCTGGCCCGCGACATAGTCGAAGCGGCCGTCCTCGACGAGGGTGCGCTGGTCCTCGACGTACGTGTCCAGGTCGTCGTACGTCAGCGTGTAGTGCCGTACGGTCTCCGGCGCCGGGATCAGCCGCAGCGTGGCCTCGACGATGATCGCGCACTGGCCGAGGCCGGCCAGGACCGCGCGGAAGAGGTCGGCGCGGCGGTAGGGGGAGCAGCGGACCAGTTCACCGGCGCCGGTGACGACCTGGAGTGCGGTGACGTTGTCGACCTGGGCGCCGTACCGGTGGGCCTGGCCGCCGAGGCCGCCGACGGACAGGGTGCCGCCGACGGACAGCTCGATGTAGTCGGTGAAGACCGGCGGGGTCAGACCGTGGGCCAGGGTGGCGCGGACGACGTCGCTCCACTTGGCTCCGGCGCCGACGGAGACGGTGGTGCTGCCGGGGCCCAGTGGACCGATGGCGGCGAGCGGCCCGGTCTCGATGACGAGGCCGCCCTCGACCTGCGCCTGGCCGGACGTGGCGTGGCCCTGGCCGCGCGGCGCGAACGGCACGCGGTGCTGGTTGCAGAAGCGGACCATGGCGACGACGTCGCGCACCGAGCCGGGGCGCAGCACGGCGGCGGGGCGGCGGTGCACCATGTGGCCGTAGTCCTCGGCCGCGGCGGCGAGCGCCGAGTCGTCCATGGTGAGTGTGC
The DNA here is from genome assembly GCF_965341775.1 of Streptomyces sp. bgisy159. Classification (GTDB taxonomy): domain Bacteria; phylum Actinomycetota; class Actinomycetes; order Streptomycetales; family Streptomycetaceae; genus Streptomyces. Next base: position 314,124 of record NZ_CBDQZH010000001.1, read on the forward strand.
CGTCGAGCCGGGGGATCCCGGCGAACCGCGTGTCGGTCGTGGCCGCGGAGTCCGTGGTGGTGTCGGAGTCCGTGGTGGTGTCGGAGTCCGTGACGGCCCAGCTGCGCGTCGACGGGTCGAAGCCGATCACGGCGGCGCCGGTGACCGTGACGCCGCGCAGAAGGGTGCGTCTGGAAGGTGTGGCTGAGCGGGACATGGGTGGTCTGCTCCCCCCTCGGAAGCGATCTGAATGATCAAATCCGCGCCAGCCTAGGCCACTTGTGGGCATTCGGTGAAGGCTCGTCAGGCCAGGTGTGACCCAGTCGCCATGATCGAGGGGGCCGGGTTGTCGGTGGCCGCCTCTACGGTGGGGGTGACGGTGGTGAGTGATGGCACAGGCATGGAAGTGCGCGGGGCTGCGCTGGTCCGCGGGGAGCGGGCCGTCGCTGGTGTGGGAGCGGGGGCGCAGCAGTCCGCTGACGCGAGGCGGGCGGGTGGCGTTCGCGCTGTTCGCGGGTGAGGTCAGACGGTGCGGTGGTGCGCGCGGGCATCCGTGCCCGGTCCGGGCGGCCGTCCCGGCGCGCGGCACGGGCGGGCGGTGCGAGGAGTGCGCGCGGCTCGACCGCGCCCACTCGGTCGCGGCCGACGGCATCGTCGACGACCCCCGGCCGTATCACGTCTACCTCGCCTGGTTCGGGCCCGGCATGGTGAAAGTCGGCATCACCGCCGTCGAGCGGGGCGACGCGCGGCTGCTGGAGCAGGGCGCCGTCTGCTTCAGCCGGTTCGGCACCGGTCCCCTGATGGCCGCCCGGCGCACCGAGGAGGTGCTGCGGACCGCCCTGCGCGTCCCCGACCGCGTCCCCTACGGCGACAAGCGTGCCGTCCGCGGCGACCTGCCCGGCGACGAGGCGGCCCGCGCGGCGGAACTCGCCGAACTGCACGCGCGCGCCCTGGCCCTCGGCGGCCTGCCGGATTCGCTGACCCCCGAACCGTTCCGGCCCGTGGACCACCTGCGCGTCTTCGGACTCGCGGGCGCACCGGCCGCCGTCGGCGAGGTCACCGAACTGGTGCCCGGCGGCGCCCTGGCCGGCGAGCTGGTGGCCGTCGCCGGTCCGGACCTGCACCTCGCGGTGGAGGGCGCCGACGGCGGCGGCAGCCACGTCGTCGTGCTCGACACCCGGCTGATGACGGGCTGGGACCTGGTGCCCGCACCCGCGGCGGAGACGCGGCTCGCCCTTCCGGTACGGCGGTTCCGGCGGGAGGGGGCGGGGAGGCAGGACGGGCTCTTCTGAGGCGGTCGGGGACAAGGCGGTCGGGGACATCGGGGGCGCTCTTCGCAGCAGCGGGCGGGGACGGGGGAAGTGCTCTTCGCAGCAGCGGGCGGCGGGCCCCGGGCGTTGACCGTCCCGCGGTGGCCACCGCCCCGTGACGGCCAACACGGCTCGCGCCGGGCCACCGGCCCGCCGGTCGGCGCCGCCGATCGCGGCACGCGCTCCCCACCCCGGCCGCCCCAGGACGGCCCAGGAGCCCGCTGAGAACACCCTGTGGATTTCTCAGACGAATCACAGGTTCCCGAAAGTCTCCTCTCAGAGCCCCCCGACATCGTGTCGCGCATGACCACGACCTCGCCCCAGGGGCGCACCGAACTGCTGAGGCCGGACGGGAGCCCCGTCCGAGTCCTGGTGGTGGACGACGAACTGTCGCTCACCGAACTGCTGTCCATGGCCCTGCGCTACGAGGGATGGCAGATCCGGACCGCGGGCGACGGCCAGGGCGCCGTGCAGGCCGCGCGGGACTTCCGGCCCGACGCGGTCGTCCTGGACATGATGCTCCCGGACATGGACGGGCTGGCCGTCCTCGGACGGCTGCGGCGGGACCTGCCGGACGTGCCGGTGCTGTTCCTGACCGCCAAGGACGCCGTGGAGGACCGGATCGCCGGGCTCACGGCGGGCGGCGACGACTACGTCACCAAGCCGTTCTCCCTGGAGGAGGTCGTGGCGCGGCTGCGCGGCCTGATCCGGCGCTCCGGCGCCGCCGACCGCCGCTCCGACTCCGTCCTCGTGGTCGGCGACCTCACCCTCGACGAGGACAGCCACGAGGTGTCCCGGGCCGGTGACTCCATCCACCTCACGGCCACCGAGTTCGAGCTGCTGCGCTTCCTGATGCGCAACCCGCGCCGCGTCCTGAGCAAGGCGCAGATCCTCGACCGGGTCTGGTCGTACGACTTCGGCGGCCAGGCCAACGTCGTCGAGCTGTACATCTCCTACCTGCGGCGGAAGATCGACGCGGGGCGCGAGCCGATGATCCACACGCGGCGCGGGGCCGGATACCTGATCAAGCCCGCCGCGTCATGAGCGGGCGACGGCGACCGCGTACGCGGCGGCGGGGACGGCAGCCGCGCACCCTGCGGACGCGGCTCGTCGTCGCGGCACTGACGCTGATCGCGGTCGTGTGCACGGTGATCGGCACGGTGACCACGCTCGCCCTGCGCCAGCACCTCGTCGAGCAGCTGAACGGCAAGGTCCGAGAGGTCGCCATGCGCGCCGCGGGCGGGCATGTGATGGACCGGCCGGGCGACCTCGCCGCCTCGCTTCCGGCGGACGCCAGGGTCGACCGGCTCGTCACCCAGGGCCCCGTCCAGCCGAGGATGATCGCCGCCTACGTCGAGAACGCCACGATCACCAGCGCGGCCGTGGCCGAGCAGAACAAGTTCAGCAACGGCGCCTACAAGGGCATGAACGCCGTCGAACTGACCGCCGCGCAGAAGGCGGCGCTCGCCTCGGTGCCGAAGGACCGCCGCCCGCACTCCGTGGACGTGCCGGGGCTCGGCGAGTACCGGGCCCAGTACATCACCAGCCCCGACGGCGGCGAGTCGTACTACGTGGCCCTGCCCACCGACGACGTGGACAGCACCGTCAGCACGCTCGTCCTCGTCGAGATCAGTGTCACCGCGGCCGGACTGGTCGCCGCCGGGATCGCCGGTTACGTGCTGGTCGGCGTCGCCACCCGCCCCCTGCGCAGGGTCGCCGCCACCGCCACCCGCGTCTCCGAACTGCCCCTGCACACCGGCGAGGTCAACCTCAGCGAGCGGGTCCCGGAGTCCGAGTGCGACCCGCACACCGAGGTCGGCAAGGTCGGCGCCGCCCTCAACCGGATGCTCGACCACATCCACGGCGCGCTGCACGCCCGCCAGCAGAGCGAGACCCGGGTACGGCAGTTCGTCGCCGACGCCAGCCACGAACTGCGCACTCCCCTCGCCTCGATCCGGGGCTACGCCGAGCTGACCCGGCGCGGCAGGGAGGAGGTCGGGCCCGACACCCGGCACGCCCTCGGCCGCATCGAGTCCGAGGCGGGCCGGATGACACTGCTGGTGGAGGATCTGCTGCTGCTGGCCCGGCTGGACGCCGGCCGGCCCCTGCGGTTCGAGGGCACCGACCTGGTGCCGCTCGTCGTCGACACCGTCAGCGACGCCCGCGCGGCCGGCCCCGGCCACGTCTGGCGGCTGGCGCTGCCCGACGAACCCGCCCAGGTCAGCGCCGACGCGCCCCGGCTGCAGCAGGTGCTGGTCAACCTGCTCGCCAACGCCCGTACCCACACCCCGCCCGGTACGACGGTCACCGCGCGCGTGGCCCGGCGCGGCGCCTGGGTGTGCGTGGACATCGAGGACGACGGCCCGGGCGTCCCGGCCGAGCTGCTCCCGCACGTCTTCGAACGGTTCGCGCGCGGCGACTCCTCGCGCTCCCGCGCCTCCGGCTCGACCGGCCTCGGCCTCGCCATCGTGCAGGCCGTGGCAGCCGCGCACGGCGGCGCCGTGACCGTGGACAGCGTGCCCGGCCGGACGGTGTTCACCGTGCACCTGCCCGCACTCGCCCCCGCCACGGCTCCCGTCTCCGCGTCCGTCTCGGCTCCCGTCTCCGCGTCCGCCACGGCTCCCGTCTCCGCTTCGGCCTCCGCTTCCGCCTCGGCCGCGCCGCAGGCGGCGCCGGAGACCGGCCGGCCGCGTGACTCACAGGCACACCACAGGGCCGCCACATGGGCGCGACAGGGCACCTGACGAGAGTCGACGACATGCGAACCGACTCTTCTCCCGGCACCCTGCCGGCGCGGGAGCACCTCCCGGCCGCGCCAGCCGGCACGCCAGTCCTGGACGTAGTGGTCCCCGTCTACAACGAGGAGAAGGACCTCGGGCCGTGTGTCGAACGACTGCACGAGCACCTCGTCCGCACCTTCCCGTACCCGTTCCGTATCACCGTCGCCGACAACGCCTCCACGGACACCACCCCGGAGATGGCGCGCCGGCTGGCGGCACGGCTCCCCGAGGTCCGGTCCGTCCGCCTCGACCAGAAGGGCCGCGGCCGGGCCCTGCGGGCCGTCTGGTCGGCCTCGGACGCCCCGGTCCTCGCCTACATGGACGTGGACCTGTCGACCGACCTCAACGCGCTGCTGCCGCTGGTCGCGCCGCTGATCTCCGGCCACTCCGACCTGGCGATCGGCTCCCGCCTGGCCCGCAGCGCCCGCGTGGTGCGCGGTCCGAAGCGCGAGTTCGTCTCCCGCTCCTACAACCTCATCCTGCGCGGCTCGCTGCAGGCGCGGTTCTCCGACGCCCAGTGCGGGTTCAAGGCCATCCGGCGGGACGTGGCACGTGTGCTGCTCCCCCTGGTGGAAGACACGGGCTGGTTCTTCGACACTGAGATGCTGGTGCTCGCCGAGCGGGCCGGCCTCCGTATCCACGAGGTGCCGGTCGACTGGGTCGACGACCCGGACTCCACGGTGCACATCGTGAGGACGGCGACCGAGGATCTGAAGGGGGTGTGGCGCGTAGGGAAGGCGCTGGCCACCGGTTCGCTTCCGCTGGACCGGCTGACCAGGCCGTTCGGCGACGACCCCCGCGACCGCGAGATCATGGACGTACCCAAGGGACTGGCCCGGCAACTCGTCGGGTTCTGCGTGGTCGGCGGTCTGTCCACCCTGTTCTACCTGCTGCTCTACAGCGGCTTCCGGCTGTTCAGCGGCTCGCAGATCGCCAACGCGCTCGCCCTGCTGATCTCCGCCGTCGCCAACACGGCCGCCAACCGCCGGCTCACTTTCGGGATGCGCGGACGGGACGGCGCGCTGCGCCACCAGGCGCAGGGCCTGGTCGTCTTCGGTATCGGCCTCACCCTGACCAGCGGCTCCCTGGTCGCCCTCAGCGCGGCGACCGACCATCCCTCGCACGCCACCGAGCTGGGCGTCCTCGTCGCCGCCAACCTCGCCGCGACGGTGCTGCGCTTCCTGCTGCTGCGCATGTGGGTGTTCGGCGAGCGGCGCGAGAGCGCCGAGCCGGTCACGCCGCCCACCCGGTTCCGCGCCGGTGACCTCGCGGACGCCGCCCGGCAGGACGCCACGGTGCGCCTGCAGCCGGTTCGCCCCCACGACCACGACGCCGACCGGGGGGACACCCGATGACCACGCAGATCGCCCCCGGCGCTCCGGCCCCCGCCACCGCGGCCCCGCAGTCCGGTGAGCCCCGGCCGCCCTTCGTACGGCGTGTGTGGCGCGGCCGTCCCGAGGACCCGCGCTGGGTCCGCCCGGCCTTCCTCGCCCTGCTCCTGGCCACCGGCCTGCTGTACCTGTACAACCTGAGCGCCTCCGGCTACGCCAACTCCTTCTACTCGGCGGCCGTCCAGGCCGGCAGCCAGAGCTGGAAGGCGTTCTTCTTCGGCTCGCTGGACGCGGGCAACGCCATCACCGTCGACAAGCCGCCGGCCTCCCTGTGGCCGATGGCGCTGTCGGTGCGGATCTTCGGCCTGAACGCGTGGGCGATCCTCGTGCCCGAGGTCCTGATGGGCGTCGGCACGGTCGCGGTGGTGTACGCCTCCGTACGCCGCCGCTTCAGCCCGGCCGCCGGCCTGATCGCGGGTACGGTCCTCGCGCTCACGCCCGTCGCGGCCCTGATGTTCCGTTTCAACAACCCGGACGCCATGCTCGCCCTGCTGCTGGCGGTGGCCTGCCACCTCGTGGTGCGGGCACTGGAGGACGGCCGGACCAAGTGGCTGCTGTGGGCGGGTGCGGCGATCGGCCTCGCCTTCCTCGCCAAGACCCTCCAGGCGTTCCTGATCCTCCCGGCGCTGGCGGCCGTCTACGCCGTCTGCGCGCCGGTGCCGCTGCGCAAGCGGCTCGGGCAGCTGGCCGCCGCGACCGCCGCGCTGGTCGTCTCCGGCGGCTGGTGGGTGGCGGTCGTCGAGCTGTGGCCGGCGTCCTCGCGCCCGTACGTCGGCGGCTCCCAGAACAACTCCTTCCTGGAGCTGACCTTCGGTTACAACGGTCTCGGCCGCCTCAACGGCGAGGAGACCGGCAGCGTCGGTGGCGGTGGCGGTGGCGGTGGCGGTGGCGGCGGTGGCGGCCGGTGGGGTGAGACCGGCTGGGACCGGATGTTCAACTCCGAGATCGGTGGCCAGATCTCCTGGCTGCTGCCCGCCGCGCTGGTCCTCCTGGTGGCGGGTCTGGTGGCGACCAGGAAGGCCCGCCGTACGTCCGTCACGCGCGCCTCGCTCCTCGTCTGGGGCGGCTCGCTGCTGATGACGATGGCCGTCTTCAGCTTCATGGCGGGCATCTTCCACCAGTACTACACGGTGGCACTCGCCCCCTACCTGGCGGCCGTGACCGGCATGGGCGCCGGCCTGCTCTGGGAGCGGCGCCGCGAGACCTGGGCGTCCCTCGCCCTGGCGGCCGCGGCCGTCGCGGCGGCCACCTGGTCCTACGTCCTGCTCAACCGCACGCCCGACTACCTCCCGTGGCTGAAGTGGCTGGTCCTGGTCGGCGGGCTGACGGCCGCGCTGGGCCTGGTCTTCGCGGGCCGTGTCGGCCGGCGGCTCGTGCTCGCGGCCGCGTCCCTGGGGCTCGTCGCCGCGCTGGCGGGCCCGACCGCGTACACGGTGAGCACCCTGCGCGAGGGCCACAGCGGCTCGATCGTCACGGCGGGCCCGGCGGGCGCGTCCAGGATGGGCGGCGGTCCGGGCGGCGGCATGCGGGGCGGCTTCCCCGGTGGCGGGATGCCCGGCCAGCAGGGCCAGCAGGGCCAGCAGGGCCAGCAGAACGGCAACGGCAACACGCAGGGCAACGGCAACGCCCTCCCGGGCGGTGGCTTCCCGGGCGGTGGCTTCCCGGGTGGGGGCATGCCGGGTGGGGGCATGCCGGGTGGCGGTATGCCCGGCCAGAACCAGCAGACCGCCCCTGGCGGCCGGACCGGCGACGCCGGCCGGGCGGGCGGCGGCATGGGCGGCCTGCTCAGCGGCGCCAACGTCTCCGACGAGGCGAAGAAGCTGCTGGAGACGGACGCCGACCGGTACACCTGGGTGGCGGCCTCCATCGGCTCGCAGAACGCGGCCAGCTACCAACTCGCCACCGGCGAGGCGGTCATGGCGATCGGCGGCTTCAACGGCACCGACCCGTCGCCGACCCTGGCGCAGTTCCGGCAGTACGTGGCGGAGGGCCGGATCCACTACTTCATCGCGGGCGGCTCGATGGGCCGCGGCGGCAACGGCAACGGCAACGGCACCTCGGCCCAGATCAGCGAGTGGGTCCAGGCCAACTTCGAGGAGGTGACCGTCGGGTCGGCGACCTTCTACGACCTGACGCAGAAAACGAGCGGCTGACCGGGCGAACGGTTCGCCGAGGAAGGGGAGGGCGGTGGCCGCCGGACGCGGCCACCGCCCTCCGCGCGTCCGGTGATCCGGTAATCGACTTGTACACCGTATAACTGCCCTTCTACGGTGTACAACATGTCCAGCCCGACGACCCCCCAGACGCCCCCCGCCCCTCCGGCCGCCCCCGCTACCCCTCAGGGCCACCCACAGCGCTGGGTGATCCTCGCCGTCATCTGCCTGGCGCAGCTGACCGTGCTGCTCGACAACACCGTCCTCAACGTCGCGATCCCGACCCTGACCCGCGAACTCCACGCGCGGACCTCCGACATCCAGTGGATGATCAACGCCTACTCGCTCGTCCAGTCCGGTCTGCTGCTCACCGCCGGCAGCGCTGCCGACCGCTACGGCCGCAAGAAGATGCTGGTCGCGGGTCTCGCCCTGTTCGGCCTCGGCTCGCTGGTGGCCGGGCTCGCCGACAGCACCGGGCAGCTGATCGCGGCCCGGGCCGGGATGGGCGTGGGCGGCGCGCTGCTGATGACCACCACCCTCGCCGTCGTGATGCAGATCTTCTCCCCGGCCGAGCAGCCCCGGGCGATCGGCGTCTGGGCCGCGGTGAACTCGCTCGGCTTCGCGACCGGACCGCTGATCGGCGGTTTCGTCCTGGACCACTTCTGGTGGGGCGCGATCTTCCTGATCAACCTGCCGGTCGCGGCGCTCGGCCTGGCCGCCGTGGTCACCCTGGTCCCCGAGTCGAAGAACCCGCGGGGCGACCGTCCCGACCTGCCGGGCGCGCTGCTGTCCACCGTCGGCATGGCCGCCCTGGTCCTCGCCGTCATCTCGGGTCCGGGCCACGGCTGGACCTCGATGCGGGTGCTGGCGAGCGCCGGGGTCGCGGCGGTCGTCCTCGCGGCCTTCGCCCTCTGGGAGAGCCGCGTGCCGTACCCGATGCTCGACGTGCACTTCTTCCGCGACCGCCGGTTCACGGGGGCGGTGTCCGGGGCGGTGCTCATCGCCTTCGGCATGGGCGGCGCGCTCTTCCTGCTCACCCAGCACCTGCAGTTCGTCCTGGGATACGGCCCGCTGGAGGCCGGTCTGCGCACGGCCCCGCTCGCGCTGACCGTCGTCGCCCTCAACTTCTCCGGCCTGTCCGCGAAGTGGTCGGCCCGGCTGGGCACCCCGGTGTCCATCACGCTGGGCATGGTGCTGATGTCCGGCGGCCTGGTGTCCATCGCCCTGGCAGGCCACGGCTACGGCGCCACGCTGCTCGGCCTGGTCCTGATCGGTGCCGGTGCGGCAGTGGGGAGCCCCGCGATGGCTCACGCGATCATGAGTGCGATTCCGCGGGAGAAGGCCGGGGTCGGCGCCGGGATCAACGGCACGCTGGCGGAGTTCGGGAACGGCCTGGGCGTGGCGGTGCTCGGCGCGGTGGCCTCCGGCGGGCTGGCCGCGGGGTTGCAGCGGGGGCAGTTCGTGGGGGCCGCGGCGGTGCTGTGCGGCGGGGTGCTGGCGGGGGCGCTGCTGCGGAGGGCGGCGAAGGGCGCCTGACCGGCGACCTCCGATGCGAAGGGCGCCTGAGGTCAGTGACGCCTGAGGTCAAAGACACCTGTAGACGAAGGCGCAGGAGGAGAAGGCGCAGGAGGAGAAAGGCGCAGGAGGAGAAAGGCGCTCGCCGAGGCCGGAGATTCGCTCCACGGGGGTGACCGGCACCGGGAGACCTGCGTGGTGGTCGCGGGCCTGCCTGGGCCCCCGGCGGGCCGGCCGCGGCTTAGCATCTTTGATCAGTGACCCTGATCTGACGGAGGTGTGCCCCATGGGCGCCCAGGCCAAGCGAGCCGCGCAGGACAGCGTGTGGCTGTCGGGCAAGGCGCGGCGGGGGCGGTCGGGCGGTGGCGGACAGCCCTCGGGGCTCGACCGGGAGCGGATCACCGGCGCGACCGTACGGCTGCTGGACGCCGAGGGGCTCGACCGGTTCTCCATGCGGCGGCTCGCGGCCGAGCTGAACGTCACCGCGATGTCCGTCTACTGGTACGTCGACACCAAGGACGACCTGCTCGAACTCGCCCTCGACGCCGTGTTCGGGGAGGTCCGCCTGCCCGACCCGCAGGCCCCGGACGAGGACTGGCGGCAGCAGCTGCGCGCGCTGGCCGCCGAGTACCGGGCGCTGCTGGTGCGCCACCCCTGGGTGTCGCCGCTGGTCGGCCGGTACCTCAACATCGGGCCGAACAACCTGGCGTTCGCCCGGGTGGTGCAGCGGGTGGTCCGCCGTACCGGGGTGCCCGCCCGGCGCATCACCAGCACCATCGCCGCCGTCTTCCAGTTCGTGTACGGGTACGGCACGCTGGAGGGCCACTTCCAGACGCGCAGCGCGGCCTTCGGGATGAGCCACGACGAGTACTTCCAGCACGCGCTGACGCAGGTGACCGAGGCGCCGGCGGTCGCCGAGGTCCTCCAGGAGTCCAGGGAGATCATGGAGGCCCGCGGCGGCGACACCGTGGCGGAGATGATGGACCGGGACTTCACCTTCGCCCTCGACCTGCTGATCGCGGGCATCGAGGCGATGGTGGACCGCGGCTGACCTGCGACGGAGGCTGCCCCCGGCCCCGATTCCCCTCCGGCCGAGGCTCCCCCTCGACCGCGGCTTGCCCCCGGCCGAGGCTGCCCCTCCAGCCTCGGCCGTCTACGCCCGTCCGGCCCCTACGCCCGTCCGGCCCCTACGCCCGTCCGGCCCCTACGCCCGTCCGGCCCCTACGCCCGTCCGGCCCCCACGCCCCTCCGGCTGCCTACTCCCGTCCGGCCGCCAGCCGCGCCGGGAAGCCGCCGGTCGCCACCGGCCCCCACCGCACCGGCGTGATCCGGATGATCGACTTCCCCTGCTCGGCCATGGCCGCCCGGTACTCGTCCCAGTCCGGGTGCTCGCCCGCGATGTTGCGGTAGTACTCGACCAGCGGCTCCACCGAGTCGGGCGCGTCGACGACCTCCGCAGTGCCGTCGATCTGCACCCACGGGCCGTTCCAGTCGTCGCTGAGCACCACCACGCTCACCCGCTCGTCCCGCTTGGCGTTACGGGTCTTCGCCCGCTCCGGGTACGTGGAGACCACGATCCGTCCCGAGTCGTCGACCCCGCAGGTCAGCGGCGACGCCTGGGGGCCGCCGTCAGCGCGCCGGGTGAGCAGCAGGGCCCGGTGCCGGGGCCGTACGAAGTCCAGCAACTCGGCCAGGGAGACCCGGGTGTTGGTCGCGATGTTCGGTGCCATGGTCTCAGCCTAGGGGGAGCGTCCCGCTCCGCACCGCCTGGACGGCGGATCGTCGCGGTCACTCCCCTGTCCGGACGTACGTCCTCCGAGCCGCCGTGGTGATCGGTCGTGAGAACCGGCCCGGGGCGGGGCGCGCGCTCCGCTCAGCGCGTGCCCGCCCGCCCCGGGCCGGGGCCGGAACTACTCGCCGGGGTGGGCGAGTTCGATGTCGTGGCCGTCGACTCCGGCGCCGGACACGGTCAGTGCCGTGGTCAGCGGCGGATAGCCGGTCGCGATGACCGAGTACTCGCCGCCGTCGAGGTCGGTGAAGGCGTACGCCCCGTCGGGCCCGGTGGTGGCCGTGCCGGCCACGTTGCCCGCCGCGTCCACCAGCGTGACCCGCGCGTCGGCCAGCGGCCCGTGCGGCGCCCGTACGACGCCCTGGACCCGGGCGCCGGTGTCGAGGTCGACCTCGATCCGGGTCGCCCCGGTGGCGCCCACCTCCACCGGCAGGGCGCGCGGCCGGTACCCGGCGGCGTTCACCGCGACCGTGACGGTGCCCGGCATCGGCTCGGCGAGGAGGAACTCACCGTGCTCCCCGCTGGTCGTGGCGGCCACCAGCTCGCCGCGCACGTCCGTCACGACGATCACCGCGTCCTTGACGGGCTCCCCCGCCTCGGCGGCCCGCACCACCCCGGTCAGTTCGCTGGTGCCGGTGAGCAGGATGTCGTACGCCACGGGCTGCTCGTCGGGGACGACGACGGTCGATGCCTGCGGCCGGCACCCGTCGGCGGCGGCGATCAGCACGTACGATCCCGCGCCGGGCGCCCGCAGCGTGTACACCCCGTCGTCGTCGGCCAGCGAGCGGTCCAGCCGGCCCCCGGTGAGCGAGATCAGCGTGACGGCGGCCTGCCCGACGGGCGCGTTCTCCGCCCCGCGGACATGGCCGCGGACATGGCCCCGGACCGGGACGCCGGGGGTGGCGGCGGCCGGGGTGGCGGTGGTGGCAACGGTGGCAGCGGGGGCGGTGGCAGCGGTGGCGGGGGCGGTGGCAGCGGTGGCCGCCTCCTCGACGGACGGGGTTCCCGCGGCCAGCGCGCCCGCGGCCACGGCTTCCGCGGCCGGGCTCGCCGAGGCCGGCGCGACGGAGGTGCCGGTCGCCGGCTGCTCCTCGGCCGCCTGGGCCAGCGCGCCGGACGTCCGCAGGGGGACCTCCTTGATGAAGAGGGTGACCAGGAAGGCGAGCAGGGCGATCGGCGTCACGTACAGGAAGATGTCGGCGATGCCGTGCCCGTAGGCGCTCTCCAGCCAGGTGCGGACCGGGGCGGGCAGCGCGTCCATGTCGGGCAGCTGACCGGAGCCCGACGCCTTGGCGGCGGCGGCCCGCGCCTGCGGGTCCAGGGTCGTGATGGTGTCCTTCGCGTAGTGGGTGATCCGCGTCGACATCACGGAGCCGAGCGCGGAGACGCCCATCGCGCCGCCGAGGGAGCGGAAGAAGGTGACGACCGAGCTGGCGGCGCCGAGCTCGTGCGGGGCGACCTGGTTCTGGGTGGACAGGACCAGGTTCTGCATCATCATGCCGATGCCGAGGCCCATGACCGCCATGAACAGCGCGATCTTCCAGTAGTCGGTGTCGTACCGCATGGTGCCCAGAAGGCCGAGACCGGCCGTCAGGAGCACGCCGCCGGAGACCAGCCACCCCTTCCACCTGCCGGTCTTGGTGATGACCTGCCCGGAGACGGTCGAGGAGACGAACAGCCCCGCGATCATCGGGATGGTCATCACGCCCGACATGGTCGGGGACTTGTCGCGGGCCAGCTGGAAGTACTGGCTGAAGAAGACGGTCCCGGCGAACATCGCGACGCCGACGAACAGCGAGGCCAGCGAGGCCAGCGTGATCGTCCGGTTGCGGAAGAGGTACAGCGGGATGATCGGCTCGGCGGCCCGGGTCTCGACGAGGAGGAAGACGGCGGCCAGCGCCAGCGCCCCGCCGACCATCGTGTACGTCTGCCAGGACAGCCAGGCGTACTTGTCGTCCGCGAAGGTCACCCAGATCAGCAGCAGGCTGACGGCCGCGGTGATGAAGAAGGCGCCGGCCCAGTCGACCTTGACGCGGCGTTTGGTCTCCGGCAGGTGCAGGGTCTTCTGCAGCACGAAGAGAGCGATCAGCGCGAAGGGCACGCCGACGTAGAGGCACCAGCGCCAGCCGAGCCAGTCGGTGTCGGTGATGACACCGCCGACGAGCGGGCCGCCCACGGTGGCGACGGCGAACGTGGCGCCGAGGTAGCCGGAGTAACGGCCGCGCTCCCGCGGCGAGATCATCGCGGCCATGATGATCTGGGCGAGGGCGGTGAGACCGCCCGCCCCCAGGCCCTGGATGACCCGGGCACCGATCAGCATGCCGGGGTTCTGGGCGAGACCGGCGAAGACCGAGCCGATGATGTAGACGACGAGCGCTATCTGGACGAGTGCCTTCTTGCTGACCAGGTCGGCCAGCTTGCCCCACAGCGGTGTCGAGGCCGTCATCGCCAGCAGCGCGGCCGTCACGACCCAGGTGTAGGCGCTCTGGCCGCCGCCGAGGTCCTTGATGATCTCGGGCAGGGCGTTGGAGACGATGGTGGACGACAGGATGGCGGCGAACATGCCGAGCAGCAGCCCGGAGAGCGCCTCCATGATCTGCCGGTGCGTCATCGGGGCGTGGGGGCCGTGGCCCGCCCCGTGCTTGGCATGAGCCCGCACACCGGCTGGTGTGGTCGTTGCCATGGACTTCCTTCTCTTACGTGGTCGCGGGTGTACGGGGTCTCCGCGTCGGAGGCGGAGGGCACCGCGTCCGGCGGTGGGGTGGTCGGTTACGCGTCCGGGGGAGTCGTGCTCGGGGACGTGGCCGTGGGTCCGGTGGTGGGGAGCGCTTCCGGAGTGGTGGTGGGGGGCGCGTCCGGGGGCCCCATGGTCGGTGTCGGTGTCGGTGTCGGTGTCTGTGACGGTGACGGCGGCGGTGACGGCGGTGTGGTCCGCGGCGCGGGCGCTGGTGCCGGCGCCGGCGGCCGTCCGGTGGTCCGGCAGTCGCCGAAGCTCGCCCTGAGCCGGGCCATGAGCCGGGTCAGCTGGGCGACCTCGGCGTCGCTCCAGTCGTCCAGGCGCTCGGCCAGCATGCGCGTGGTCCGCCGGGACAGTTCGTCCACCTGGTCCAGGCCGGCCGGGGTGAGGTGCAGGATGCGGCTGCGCTTGTCCGCCGGGTCGGGGGAACGGTCGATCCAGCCGCGCTCGGCGAGGTGCGCCACATGGCGGCTGGTGACCGACAGGTCCACGGCGAGCAGCTCGGCGAGGTTGCTCATGCGCATGGCCCCGTGCCGGCTCAGCAGCGTCAGCACGGCGGCGGAGCCGGCCGGGCAGTCGGCCGGCAGGGTCCGTCCGAGCTCCCGTTTCACGGCACCGAACGCGCTGAACTGACGGATCAGCTCCTCGTACTGCGCCTGGCCGGTCATCGCGCGCCCCTTCGTCATACCCCCGAGCTTTCGTTGCTTAGGGCAACCATAGGACCGTTTGGTTGCTACAGGCAAATAAACCGGCGCGGGGTGGTGCAAAAAGTTGGCAAAGGCAAGTGTTGCGCCCGGGAATGAACCCGCTGTTGAAAGCGCCGACAGCGGCCGCACCGGAAGCGGAACGGCCGCAGTCCTGGTCAGTCGTCGTCGGAGGACGAGTCCGGGAAGGAGGAGCCGGACCGCTTGGAGCCACCGCGCCCCGCCGAGCGCACCAGCTCGCCCACGCCGAGCGTCACCGAGCCGACGGCCCGAGCCCAGCGGGGCCCTCCGCGCTCCGCCCACACCACACAGGCGCAGCCACCGAGGACCACCACGAGAACCCCGGCCAGAACGAACATGACCATCTGCTTCCCCCTCGTCGCGGCCACCCCGTGCGGGTGGCCCACCCCATTCTCGCCCCCTCGCATCCCCCCGCTTGGGGCATGCGCCGCCTCTTCGCTAGGGTCTCGGCACATGGCTAACACCCAGGGCCCGCAGGGCAACTACGACCCCGCCGGCAGCACCCAGATGTTCCGCGCGTTCGTCGACGAAGGCGCCCCCGAGGCCTCCCGTCAGGCCGCCGCGCCGAGCGGCCCGCGCATCGGACTGATCGTCGGCATCGTGGCGGCGGTGGCGATCGTGGCGGCGGTCGCCTGGCTGGCGCTCAAGTAGCACCCCGCCCGACGCCCGACACACGCCCCCGGCCAGGCTCCGCACCGGTCGGCGGTTCAGGCCCAGTCGACGGCGACGACCCGGGTCTCGACGCGCATGCCGAGAGGGACCCGCCAGGAGTCGACGCAGACCAGCCAGGTCCGGCGGCCCCGCGCGCCGGGGGCGATGGGTGCGGGCAGGGGGCGGGTGGACGTGATCGTGGCCCAGTCGATGCCGATCGAGTCGATGATGTGGGTCCCGAGGGTCACCTGACCCGAAGTCACGGCCGTTCCACCGGAGTTGTGGAAGGTCAGGGTGACGTTCTCGCAGTTGCGGTCGTCCGTCGGCGTGCGCAGGGGCGGGTCCGTGGTCAGCAGCGCCGGCTCGGGGGCGGACGTCTGCTCCGGAGGCGGCGTCCGGGTCTCGCCGGGAGGGGCCGGGGGTCGCGCGGACGGTAGGGGCCCCGGCGGCGGCGAGGCCGCCGGCACGGTACCGGCACCGCCCGGCCGATCCCGAGCCGCCGGCCCGGCGGCCCCCGCGCCCGGCCGGCCCGCGACCGACGGCCCGGACGGCACCGCCTTCGGTGCGCCCGTATGCGGACTTCGCGAAGTCGGATCCTCTGGCGGCGACTTGAGGCCCGCCCGTGGCGAAGGCAGAGGTGCCAGGCTCACCCCGCCCGTGGGACGGCTCCCGGCCGCCGGCGGCCCTCCCGCCGTGTCGGTCGAGGCGTAGGAGCGGGCCGGGTCGTGGGGTACCAGGACGTATGCGGCGGTCAGGGCGGCGGTCGCGCACAGAGCCGCCGAGGCGGCCAGGGCGGCTGCTCGACGGCTCGGCGGCCGGGGGCGGGTCCGGAGTGGACTGCGCATCCCGGCAGTGTGGCTGACGTACCGTCAGGAATAAAGGGGGCGGACGGCCAGGACCGGCCGCGGTGGACCGGCCACCACGGACCGGCGGCGGTGGACCGGCCACCACGGACCGGGCCGGCAGGGGCCGGGCCGGCAGGTGCCGGCCGGTCGGGCTTCAGTCGCTGATCAGGCCCTCACGGAGCTGGGCCAGGGTGCGGGTCAGCAGGCGGGAGACGTGCATCTGGGAGATGCCGACCTCCTCGCCGATCTGCGACTGCGTCATGTTCGCGAAGAAGCGCAGCATGATGATGCGCCGCTCGCGGGGCGGCAGCTTGGCCAGCAGCGGCTTGAGGGACTCGCGGTACTCGACGCCCTCCAGCGCGCTGTCCTCGTAGCCCAGCCGGTCGGCCAGGGAGCCCTCGCCGCCGTCGTCCTCGGGGGCCGGGGAGTCGAGGGAGGAGGCGGTGTAGGCGTTGCCCACGGCGAGGCCGTCGACCACGTCCTCCTCGGAGACGCCGAGCACGGTGGCCAGCTCCGTCACCGTGGGCGAACGGTCCAGCTTCTGCGAGAGTTCGTCGCTCGCCTTGGTCAGGGCCAGGCGGAGTTCCTGGAGGCGGCGCGGAACGCGGACCGACCAGGACGTGTCACGGAAGAAGCGCTTGATCTCGCCCACGACGGTCGGCATCGCGAACGTCGGGAACTCCACGCCGCGTTCGCAGTCGAAACGGTCGATCGCCTTGATCAGGCCGATCGTGCCGACCTGGACGATGTCCTCCATCGGCTCGTTGCGGGAGCGGAAGCGGGCGGCGGCGTAGCGGACCAGGGGGAGGTTCAGCTCGATCAGCGTGTCGCGGACGTACGCGCGCTCGGGGCTGTCCTCGTCGAGGGCGGCGAGCCGCAGGAACAGGGAGCGGGACAGGGTGCGGGTGTCAATGGCCCCTGTCGTCGGGAGGGTCGGGGCCGGCGCGGCCTCGAGGACCGTGACGTCGTCGAGCGCGTCGGGCTCGACAGGCGCAACGGGCTCGGTCTCGCTCTTCATGAGCGTGAGCACCTTGGAGCTGCCCTGTTCTGCGGACATGCCACCCCCTCTGGGTCGCGGGACGGTCGCGGCGAACGCTCTCCGAGGAGGAACGTCAGCCTTCACCTGAATACCGGAGCCTGAGCCCCGGCAAACGCGCTTCCGGCAGAATGTCACATGTCGGCAACGCGCTGTAGTGACATGTCGACATGTGAGTGACGAAACAGCCCTGGAAACAGGCGGTGTGACGGTTTTTCAGCCCGAATTTGTCGGGAACCGGCCGCGTGGGCGATTCGTTCGGGCTGGTGACGCATCGAGCGTGCGTGCGGGTG
Organism: Streptomyces sp. bgisy159; assembly: GCF_965341775.1. GTDB lineage: Bacteria > Actinomycetota > Actinomycetes > Streptomycetales > Streptomycetaceae > Streptomyces. The sequence continues at coordinate 331,328 of NZ_CBDQZH010000001.1, forward strand.
CCCTGCGGCCCCCCATCGGTCGCCCCTGTCCGTCGCCCCCGTTGGTCGCCCCCGTTGGTCGCCCCCGTCCGGTCCGTCGCCTCCGTCCGCCGCCGTCCGGCCTCCGCCCGCTCCGTCGCCCCTGTTCTGTCGCCCCTGTTCTGTCGCCCCCACTGTCCGCGGACGGCTCGAACTCGTCTGCGGCTAGGCGTCGATGCGGTTCGCCGAGCGCAGCCGCTGGAAGCTGCGGGCCAGCAGCCGCGAGACGTGCATCTGGGAGACGCCGAGTTCCGCGCTGATCTGCGACTGGGTGAGGTTGCTGTAGTAGCGCAGGAGCAGGATTCGCTGTTCGCGTTCCGGAAGCTGGACCAGGAGATGGCGGACCAGGTCGCGGTGTTCCACCCCGTCGAGGGCGGGGTCCTCGTAGCCGAGGCGGTCGAGCAGGCCGGGCAGTCCGTCGCCCTCCTGCGCGGCCTCCAGGGAGGTGGCGTGGTAGGAGCGGCCCGCCTCGATGCAGGACAGCACCTCGTTCTCGCTGATCCGCAGCCGCTCGGCGATCTCGGCGGTGGTCGGGGAGCGTCCGAAGGCCGTGGTGAGGTCCTCCGTCGCTCCGTTGACCTGTACCCACAGCTCGTGGAGCCGGCGCGGTACGTGGACGGTGCGGACGTTGTCGCGGAAGTACCGCTTGATCTCGCCGACGACGGTCGGCATCGCGAAGGTCGGGAACTGTACGCCCCGGTCCGGGTCGAACCGGTCGATGGCGTTGATCAGACCGATGGTGCCGACCTGGACGACGTCCTCCATGGGTTCGTTGCGGGAGCGGAAGCGGGCGGCGGCGTAGCGAACGAGCGGCAGGTTCGCCTCGATCAGCGCGCAGCGCACCCGGTCGTGCTCGGGGGTGCCCGGCTGGAGCTCCTTGAGCTGGGCGAAGAGGACCTGGGTCAGGGCCCGGGTGTCGGCCCCGCGGCGCTTGGCCGGGACCTCCGTGGCGGGCGCCTCGGGGGCCTCCGCCTGGGGCGGCGCAGTACTGGCCGACATGGTCAACGCCACCTCTTCATCGGTCACTCGTCGGTCGCTCGTCGGTCACTAGTCGGTCAACGCGGCGGTCAACTCAACAACTCATCCGTCAAAAGCGGTCATAGCATCACAAGACATGTGCACTGTGTGCAAGCACCGCATAACGCCGTGTTGATGGACGTGTGGGAGGGGCGGCGAGTCCGGGCCGGAGACGCGTGGAGCCCCCCGCCGGCGTGCGGTGCGGCGGGGGGCTCCACGGAAGCCGGGGTCGGACGCCGGGCCGCGCGGCCTGTGCGGCCCGCGCTCAGAACTCGTAGTCGGCGACCACCCAAGTGGCGAACTCCCGCCACAGCGCCACACCCGCCTGGTGGTCCGGGTGCTCCAGGTACCGCTTGAGAGCGTCCGCGTCCTCGACGGCCGAGTTGATCGCGAAGTCGTAGGCGATGGGCCGCTCGCTGATGTTCCAGCCCAGCTCCCAGTGGCGCAGCTCCTCGATCCGGCCGCCGAGCGCCCGGAAGGCCGCCTCGCCCTCCACGACCCGGGGGTCGTCGCGGTGGACCCCCTCGTTGAGCTTGAAGAGGACGAGGTGGCGGATCATGGGCACTCCCAGTGTCTGCGGGGGGCGCGGCCTTCCCGGCCGCCCTGTCCGCGGCCCGCCGCGCCTACTTGGCTCCGTCGGCCAGCCAGGTGAAGAACTCGCCGACGGCCTTCGCCGCGTCCGATATGCCCTCGAACCCTATCTGGACGTAGTCCGCGGCCTTCTCCGGGTCCGTGATGATCACGTACAGCACGAAGACCACGAGTACGTAGACGGCGATCTTCTTGGCGTTCACCGCCACGGCGGCCTCCCCTTGCGACTGATGTGCCCCCCGGGCCCCCTGTTGCCGCCCGTGAGTGTAGCTTTCAGCCCGCGCACATCGTATGGAAGGACCTTCGGCTTACGATCCGGGGCCGTTCGGCTCGCCGCGGCGGCTTCCGCGGAGTGCAGGATGGAGACGTGGCCGGGCGGGTCTGGCAGGAGTCCGCCGGGTTGCACGACCAGCCCCACTGCGGGGTGCGCGTCGCCGCTTTTCCCCCGTAACGGACGCGCACTTGAGGGCCAGGTCACCAGAAGGGCCCCGTCCGACGGACGGGGCCCTTCTCGATGAGCGGTAGCGGAGGGATCTGAACCTTCGGCGACTTGCGCCACACTCACTTCCGAGGTCTGTTCGTGCTGGGCAGGGCATGATCCGGGGCTGTTCATCCCCGTTCATTCGGGTACTCCGGCCCGCGTCGGGAACCCCTGTGAACGGGTCCGGACGGGGCTGAATGAGACGGAAACCGAGACGGAGGGGACGTGCGCCGACCAGTCCGTCAGGGCCTGTCCGGCGGATCGTGGGGCTGGCAGACTGCGCCCGTGAGTTACAGCATCTTCCTGCTCCGGTTCGTCGACGGCGAGGCCGTCACCCTGGACGCCGAACGCTTCCGGCAGATGACCGAGCCGTACGTGGTGGCGGGCGGCCCGGAGGAGGGCTTCTCCCAGCTCCGGGCGGAGGACGGAGGCGAGGCAGATCTTTACCACGCGTCCCGGGACGACGATGGGATGTCGTGCGTGACGGCGACGCACTTCGCCCGTGGCGCGATGATGGGCATACTCGCCCGGCTGGCGGCAGCCCTCGGGGCTTCGGTCGTGCCCCAGGACGGCGACGCGCTGATCTTCCATGAGGACGACCGCCGCCGTCTTCCTGCCGACTTGCAGGAGAAGGCGGTGGTCATAGACGCAACGGCGGACGCGTTCCAGGCGGCATTGGAGGCGTTCTGAGGGTCTTCGCTCCGACGGCTGCCAGCCCTTCTCTGCCGTGTGGTCGATGTGTCCGGGCGTATCCAGCGCCGGGATCACGGCCACAGGGGCACCTCGTACATGAGGTGCGGTTCGTCCGACTCGGGAGGGACGAAACGACGGAAAGTGAGACGGACGCCGAAGGAGCGCCCGGTTCGATGAACCGGGCGCCCCTTCTATCTGCGGTAGCGGAGGGATTTGAACCCTCGGTGACTTGCGCCACACTCGCTTTCGAGGCGAGCTCCTTCGGCCGCTCGGACACGCTACCGAGGGAGACCTTACAGCACCCCGGGTGGTGCTCGGAAATCGATAGGCGGGCGGCTGCGGCCGGCCCGGTCAGCGGTCGCGGAAGAAGTCGGTGAGGAGGCGGGCGCAGTCGTCCTCGAGGACGCCCGCGATCACCTCGGGGCGGTGGTTGAGGCGGCGGTCGCGCACGACGTCCCAGAGGGAACCGACGGCGCCCGCCTTGTCGTCGCGGGCGCCGTAGACCACCCGGTCCACCCGGGACTGGACGATCGCCCCCGCGCACATCGTGCACGGTTCCAGGGTGACCACCAGGGTGCAGTCGGTGAGCCGCCACCGGCCGAGCCGCTCGGCGGCCCGCCGCAGGGCGAGCACCTCCGCGTGGGCGGTGGGATCGCCGGTGGCCTCGCGCTCGTTGTGCCCGGTGCCGAGGACGGTCGTGCCGTCGGCGGCCAGCACCACGGCGCCGACCGGGACGTCCCCGCCCCGGCCGGCCAGCCGGGCCTCGTCCAGGGCGAGCCGCATCGCGGCCCGCCAGCGGTCACGTACGGGATCGGGTGCCGGGCGGCTCCCGTCCTGGTGCGTCGGATTCAGCGGACGGTCTCCAGGACCTCGGAGGCGCCCAGAGCGTCGGCGATCTCGCTGAGCGCGTCCGTGGACAGGGCCTTCAGCTCCTTCTCGCTGACGCCGAGGTCGTCGAGGATCTCGGCGTCGCCGACCGGGCCGTGCGGCACGGCCTCGGCGGAGCCGCCGGTCCCCTCGTCGTCGGGGTCCTCGTCCTCGCCGTCCTCGGTACCGTCGAGGTCCAGCGCGTCCAGGTCGTCGTCGTCACCCGGCTCACGGCCGAGCAGTTCGTCGGTGAGCAGGATCTCGCCGTACGAGCTGCGGGCGGCGGCAGAGGCGTCGGAGACGTAGATGCGAGGGTCGTCCTCGCCGTCCACGCGGACCACGCCGAACCACGAGTCCTCCTGCTCGATCAGCACGAGCACCGTGTCCTCGTCCGGGGACGCCTCCCGGGCCAGGTCGGCGAGATCCGACAGCGTCTCCACATCGTCGATCTCTGTGTCGCTCGCTTCCCACCCGTCTTCGGTGCGCGCGAGCAGTGCGGCGAAGTACACCGTGACTCTCCCACTGGTCATAGGTGTGCCGGTCGGGGGTCCCCCCGGCGGAGGTTACGGGCGGAGAGAGCTCAGCTCCGAGCCCCACCCACTCGGAATCGTGGCAGAAACAAGGCGTTCAGGGGACGTCTTCGGCTCCCTGTGTCCGGTGGTTTCGTTCGCATGCTCCGGGCGCCCCCAGGGCATCCGGGTGACACGTGCGCAACCGACCTCACCAGCACACTCGTTGCCGCCAACTGGGGATCGTACGCGGCTTTGCGGTGCCGCCGCGCGGGCCCGGCTCCGAGAAGCCCGTGAGAAGTCCGTGGGACGTCCGCGCCCCGGTGACCCTTCCCGGTCGGCGGCTCCGGCGCGGCTACCAGCGGAAGGTGCGCATACGCATCGCGTGGCGCAGCCGGGCGGCCTTGGCGCGACGGGGCTGCACACGGTCCCGCAGGGCCCGCGCCTCGGCGAGTTCCCGCAGGAACTGGGCGCGGCGACGCCGGCGCTCCGCGTCCGTCTCGGCCGGGTCGGGAACGTCGAACCGGTCAGGCGTGTCAGGCATAGGCAGCACCACCCCGTCGGCACGGGCTCGGCACCCGGTCCGTTCCTCCCACCTTCCCCCGGGCGGTGGGGTTGATGCCAGCGTTCGGAGCAATCACGGGCCAGCACTTCGCCCTCCGTGAGGACGTTGGGGTATTCCGCCCGGTTACTGTTGTGGACATGCGTCTCCACGTCGTCGACCACCCCTTGGTCGCCCACAAACTCACCACGCTGCGCGACCGGCGCACGGACTCCGCGACCTTCCGTCGCCTCGCCGACGAGCTGGTCACCCTGCTCGCCTACGAGGCCACCCGTGACGTGCGGACCGAGCAGGTCGACATCGCCACGCCGGTCGCCGAGACCACCGGTGTGAAGCTCTCCCACCCGCGCCCGCTGGTGGTGCCGATCCTGCGGGCCGGGCTCGGCATGCTCGACGGCATGGTCCGGCTGCTGCCGACCGCCGAGGTGGGTTTCCTCGGCATGATCCGCAACGAGGAGACGCTGGAGGCTTCGACGTACGCCTCCCGCATGCCGGAGGACCTCTCCGGCCGTCAGGTCTACGTCCTGGACCCGATGCTGGCCACCGGGGGAACCCTTGTCGCGGCGATCCAGGAACTCATCAGGCGCGGCGCGGACGACGTCACCGCCGTGGTGCTGCTGGCCGCCCCCGAGGGCGTGGCGCTCATGGAGCGGGAGCTGGCAGGGACGCCGGTGACGGTGGTGACGGCGGCCGTCGACGACCACCTCAACGAGCACGGCTACATCGTCCCGGGCCTCGGCGACGCGGGCGACCGCCTGTACGGGGCGGCGGAGTAGCACCCCGGGCACGCCGGCCGGTTCGCGCCCGGCCTGCGCCCGCCCACGACGTGCTCGGGCGCTGAATTTTCCGGTGCTCCGGTGCTCCGGTGCTCCGAGGCTCCGGAGTTCCCTTGCTCGGGTGCTCGGGTGCTCGGGTGCTCGGGTGCTCGGGTGCTCGGGTGCTCAGGGCCTCGGGCTCCGGTTGGGAGTCTCAGCAGCCCTTCTTCGTCGACGGGCTCGGCTTCGGGGCGGTGAGCGCGGTCAGTGACCTGGCCGCGTCCGCCGGGGTGGCCAGCGCCTTGTAGCCGTTGCCGATGATCAGGTCGACGGTGGCGTCCTTGCGGGCGGCGTCGGTACGGCGTTCCGCGCCGGGGAGCTGGGTGGCGAGGACCTGCAGCGAGCTGTTCAGCGCCGAGGCCGGGCCGAGCAGTACGCCCGGGCCGGTGACCTTCTTGTCGTACTCCTTGGTCGCGTTGCCGACCGTGCCGATGCGGAAGCCCCGCTTCTTCAGCTCGTCGGCGGTGGACTTGGCGAGGCCCGCGCGGGTGGTGGCGTTCAGGACGTTGACGGTGATCTGGCCCGGCCTGGGCAGCACGGCCGGGGTCGCGGCGGCCGTGGCGCCGGTGCCGGTGGCCGCCTTCTTGGTGGTGCCCTCGCTCGCGCAGTCCGTCGCGGAGCCGGCCGCCGAGGCCGTTCCCCCGCCGCCGGTGAAGACGTCGATGAGCTGCAGAGTGCCCCAGCCGGCCACCCCCAGGACGGCGCCTGAGGCGAGGGCGAGCGCCACCATCCGGCCGCGCCGCCGGGGTCGACGCATCCGTGGGTACTTGTCCCCCGTGATCCGGTACTGGCCGCCCATGCCGGGAGGAGTCAGCATGCTCATGGGCGCAGCGTAGTGCGCCTGAGCGGCCATGCCTACTAGATGATCATTCGACCCGCACATCCGACCCGAACGGGCCAACCGGCCGGCCGCCGGCCAGGCCGCGCGCAGGGCCGCCCGGCGGGCCGTTCGCGGGCACCTGCCGGGCCGTCGGCAGGCGCTTGACCCGGTCGGGGAAGGAGTCGTGTGGTGGGGGGCGCGATGCGGCGCGGCCCGGTGGTGCGCGCATGCGTGTGACCCGGCGGGGTGTCGGTTCCCTCGGCCGGGTGGGGTGGTCAGCGGGGCGCCGGGAGAGGGCGGGTGCCGACCTGGGCGGTGCCGTCGCGGACCGGGATCAGTCCGGTGCCGACCGGGTCAGTCCAGTTCGAGCACGCGGGCGTGCAGGACCTGGCGTTGCTGGAGGGCCGCTCGGACGGCGCGGTGCAGCCCGTCCTCCAGGTAGAGGTCGCCCTGCCACTTCACGACGTGCGCGAAGAGGTCGCCGTAGAACGTGGAGTCCTCGGCGAGCAGGGTCTCCAGGTCGAGCTGCTGCTTGGTGGTCACCAGCTGATCGAGGCGGACCGGGCGCGGCGCGACGTCCGCCCACTGCCGGGTGCTTTCCCGGCCGTGGTCGGGGTACGGCCGGCCGTTTCCGATGCGCTTGAAGATCACACGGAAAGCCTACCGGTCCAGACGTTCCGGGCGCAGCCATGGCGGCGGAGTGCGGCGCTGGAAATACCGGCGTGAACGGGGATGAAGCGGGACGGAGGCCGGACGGGTCCCGGACCGGAACGGGACGATGGAGCCGGCCGGTGAGCGGAGGCGGGATCACCGGCCGGACCGCCGCGCCGCCTCGTCGCGAGCGCCACCGGCACCAACTGCACCACCCTGACCGAGCCGCTCCTCGGTCGTCCCGGGGCGTCCCTGGGCGTCCCGGGGTGCTCGTGCGCCGCCGGCTTGGCTGATTCGCCCGAAAGGGGGCGGCGTGTTCTTCGTCACCGAGGTCCGGGGGCGGTGCCCGGTCCTCCTGTGCGGTTTCCCTCCCCGGTTTCCCTCCCCGGTCGCCCTGCCCGGTCGCCCTGCCCGGTCGCCCTGCCCGGTCCTCCTGTGCCGTCCCCTTGCGCCGTCCCGTCCGGCGTCCCCTGGCGAAGGGGCCCGGGACGCGGCGGCAGCGCGCTGCTCACCGGCGTTGTGCACAGGCTGTGGACGGTCGTCCACGCCGGCAGCTCTGCGGCACGGGCACGGCACGGCACGGCCCGGCGGAGGCGGGCGCCGCACGGACTCGGCACGGGGACCGGTGCGGGACTCGGTACGGGCGCCGGCCGCCTCCGCCGGTGGATCAGCGTTCCCCTGCCGTACGCGGCCCGGGCCGCTCGGGCTCGGACCGCTTCACCTCCCGCTTCGGGGTACTGCGGGCGGCCTCGGCGCGCAGCAGGGCGCGGAGAACGGCGTACGGGTCGATGGGCATGGTCGGGTACCTCCTGTACCGGTGACGTGCCTTGCCGGAAGCGATGGGCAGGCTCCGTCAGCAGCGCAGGACGACCGTGCGCAGGAGACGCGGGGTGCGCGGCGTCGGCCCCGGCCCCGCGGCGGCGGGGAACCCGGTCCCACCGGGGGCCGGGGCGGGGTCGGGCGCGGGGCGCAGGGGCGCGGCGGCACGGTGGGCGGCGGGTCGCGGCGCCGGAACACCGAGGGCCTCGTACTCGACCACCTCGACGGCGCCCTCCGCGACCGGCGGCGCGTACGGCTGCCCGCCGGGCACGAGCAGTGCGAGCAGCAGGACGAGCACCCGCAGCCAGGACCGGCTGCGCGGACGACGTCGTACGGTGCTCACGCTCCTCGTCTCCCACGCCACGCCCGGCCGCCACCCCCCGGCCCGAACATCCCACCCACCTGGCCCAACCCCGCGACCACCGCTCGGCTCGCGCCGGACTGCCGGACTGCCGGACTGCCGCCCTGCCGGACTGCCGATGTCGGGGCGCCGTGCCGTCGGGCCGTCGGGCCGCCGTACCGCCGGGCCGCCGTACCGCCGGGTGTCGAGGCCGGGGACGTTCCTCCACGCGGGCGGACCGGACCGGGTGAGCGGCGCTCCGTCCCGCGCCGGGGCGGTCGCCGCTCAGACCGCCCTCGGCACCCTCCTGGCCCCCGCCCGGACGCGGATCGCGGTGGCGATCTCCACCACGCCCACCACGAGGAGCCAGACACCGCCGAGCACCGTGAGGACGGTGACCGACTCGACGGGGGAGTCGATGAGGACGACGCCGGCGGCGAAGGCGAGGACACCGAGGAGGATCTGCCAGCCTCGGGCGGGCATGCCGCGGTCGGAGAGGGCGGCCAGGGTCTGGGTGATGCCGCGGACGATCCAGCCGATGCCGATCCAGAGGGCGAGCAGCAGCACCGACCGCATGGGCCCGCGGAAGCAGAACAGGCCGAGCAGGATCGACAGCGAACCGCTGACGAAGGCGAGCACCCGCAGCGAGGTCGCGCGGTGGGTGCCGAAGGCCGTGATCAGCTGGAAGACGCCGCTGATCAGCAGGTAGAGCCCGAAGAGGACGCCGGCGGCGAGGAGCGAGGCGCCCGGCCAGACCAGTACGAGCACGCCCAGGACCAGCGAGGAGACCCCGGCGAGCAGGATGACCTGCCAGGCGGCGCGGGACAGGGCGTGCAACGGCCCCTCGAACGGCGGTTCGGGTTCGCGGGGCGGCCCGGACGGCGGTGGGTGGCCGGCGTGGACCCGGCGGTCGTCACGGTCCGGGCCCCAGGGGGAGCCGGTCGGTGCCTCGGTCATGACCCCATGCTTCGAACGCGGCGGCGCCGCCCGCCACCGGGGAGGGCCGCCCGGATGACACCGCCCGGTCGCCGCTCACCCGCTCTTCGGTGACTTCGCCGCCTTGGCAGCCTTCGCCGCCTTGGCCGCCGCCTTCATCTCCTGCTTGTGCGCCCGCACCTTGACCAGGGACTCCGGACCGGTGATGTCGGCGACGGAGCGGAAGGACTGCCGCTCCCCGTACGCGCCGGCCGCCTCCCGCCAGCCCGTCGGCGTGACCCCGAGCTGCTTGCCGAGCAGGGCGAGGAAGATCTGGGCCTTCTGCTTGCCGAAGCCGGGCAGCTCCTCCAGGCGGCGCAGCAGTTCCCGGCCGTCGCCGACACCCTTCCAGACCAGCTCGGCGTTGCCGTCGTAGTGCTCGACGAGGTACTGGCACAGCTGCTGGATGCGCCCGGCCATGGACCCGGGGTAGCGGTGCACGGCCGGCTTCTCCGAGAGCAGGGCGGCGAACGACTCCGGGTCCAGCGCGCTGATCTCGTGCGCGTCGAGGTCGTCGGCGCCGAGCCGGTCGGCGATGGTGCGGGGCCCCTTGAACGCCCACTCCATCGGAACCTGCTGGTCGAGCAGCATCCCGATCAGCGCGGCGAGCGGTGAACGTCCGAGGAGCGCGTCGGCCTCGGGGTCCTGGGCGAGGTGCAGGGTGACGTCCATGCACCGATGATCGCCGGTACGGGCTCAGCCCGCGCGCCAGTAGCCCATCGCGTGCAGGCGGTCCTTGGCCAGCCCCAGCTCCTTGCGGACGTACGCGGCGAGGGCGCGGGTCGGCCGGGTCTCGCAGGCGATCCACACGTACGGGTGCGCGGTGGCCGTCAGCAGGGCGGGCAGCTCGGCCCGTACCCGGTCGACCAGTGCGCCGGGCTCGGCGCGGCGCAGGTCCGCCCGGTCGGTGGGGAGGGGCAGGCCGTCGTCGCCGCCCTCGAACCACACCGTCGCCGGGACGGATCCCAGCGCGCCGAGCAGGGAGTTGACGGCGGGGAGGGACGCGGGGTCGCCGATGGCGAAGACGTGTGTCGGCGCCGGGTCGGGGGCCGTGAAGCCGGTGCCCTGGACGGTCGCCTCGATGGTGTCGCCGGGCCCGGCGGTCCGCGCCCAGTCGCTGGCGGCACCGTCGTGCAGGGCGAACTCCAGCGCGAACGTGGAGCGCGCCGGGTCGGGGTCTACGAGGGTGTACGCCCGCTGGTGCGGCTTGCCGGCGTCGGGGAACCACAGCCGCACCCACATGGTCGGGTGGACGCCGGTCGCCGAGAGGAGCCCGCCGTCGGTGACGTGCAGCCTGCGGTACTCGGGGGTGACGTCCTCCGCCCCGGTGACGGTGAGGGTGAAGTCCTTGCCCCGCATCAGTCTGAGGACCGTGCCCTCCCAGCCCCGCCCCTGCGCCATGTGTGCTCCATCCCTCGCGTACGATTCCGCCAAATACTTAGGTGAGGCTAACCTAAAACATTTCGTCGAGGTGGTGGAGGTGGTGGAGGCAATGGAAACGGTGGAGGCAATGGAAACGGTGGAGACAGAGGGGCCGCAGGTGACCTTCGGGATCTACCGCGACACGTGGGGCATCCCGCATCTGCGCGCCGCCGACGCCCTGACCCTCGCCTACGCCCAGGGCCTTGTCACCGCACGCGACCGCGCCTGGCAGCTGGAGGTCGAACGCCACCGGGCCCAGGGCACCTCCGCCTCCTTCCTCGGCGCCGAAGCCGTCTCCTGGGACGTCCTAGCCCGCCGGGCCCGCCTCGCCGACACGGCCCGCACCTGCTTCGACACCCTGCGCCGTGACGACCCCGAGACCGCCGACTGGCTGCGCTCGTACGTCGACGGCGTCAACGCCGGCTTGGCGGCCATGGCCGCCGGGGGGCCCGCGGATTCCGACGATCCCGCGGTGTCCGCCGTGCCCGCGTCGCGGGAGCCCACGAGGTTCAGGCCCCCCATCGCCTCCACCGAGCCGTCCGTCGCTCCGCCCCCCGAGTTCGCCCGGACCGGGCTCACCCCCGGCAGCTGGGAGCCCTGGACGCCGCTCGCGGTGTGGCTGTCGGCCCACATCCTCTTCGCCGGCTTTCCCGCCAAGCTCTGGCGGGAGCAGGCCGTGCGGCACCTGGGGCCCGAGGCGGTCGGGCTGTTCGCCACCGACGGGCCCGGCACGGCCGGCAGCAACGGCTGGCTGGTGAGCGGGGAACGCACGGTCACCGGGCACGCCGTCATCGCCGGCGACCCGCACCGCTTCATCGAGGACCCCGGCGTCTACCAGCAGATCCGCCTGGCCTGCGACGACCCCGACGACCGGTTCGACGTCGTCGGTCTCGCCGTACCGGGCGTCCCCGGCATCGCCCACTTCGGCCACACCGGAGGCGTCGCCTGGGCCATCACCAACGCCATGGCCGACTACCAGGACCTCTACCGCGAACGCCTGCGCCGCACCGGCGCCGGCGTCGAGGCCCTCGGCCCCGACGGCGTGTGGCGCCGAGCCACCCGGACCACCGAGCTGGTCCACGTGGCCGGCGAGGCCCCCGTCGAGATCGAGCTGGTCGAGACCGAACGCGGCCCGGTCATCGCCGGCGGCCCGGAGGGACCCCCCGAGGACGACGACGGCTGTGCCCTCAGCCTGCGGTACCCGCCCCGCGTCACCGGCGACCTCGGCTTCGGCGCGCTCCTGCCGCTGCTGCGGGCCCGCCGGGTCGCGGACGTGGACCGGGCCCTGGACGCCTGGGTCGAGCCGGTGAACGTCGTCCAGGCGGCGGACACGGAGGGCGGTCTGCTGCACCGGGTCGCCGGCCGGGTGCCGGTGCGCGCCGGGCGGAACCGGGTCCGCCCGGTCCCCGCCTGGCGGCCCGGGCACGAGTGGACGGGCTGGCACGAGATGCCGCGCGCCGGACTGACCGACGGCATCGCGGTGATGGCCAACCAGCGCGGCCCGGCGGCCCCGCTCGGCGTGGAGTTCGCCCCGCCGCACCGCGCCGACCGGATCCGCGCGCTGCTCGACGAGCGCCGCCGGTGGTCCGCAGCGGACATGCCCGCCCTCCATACCGACACCCACCTCGCCTCCGCGGCGCCCCTGCTGGACAGGATCGCCGGCCTGACCGGCCTGAGCCCCGCCGCGACGGCCCTGCGCGACCGCCTGCTGCGCTGGGACCGCCGGATGGACGCCGACAGCGAGGACGCCGCCGCGTTCGCCGCCGTGCGCGGCGCGGTCGTCCGGCGCCTCGCCGCCCACCCGGCGTTCGGCGCGCTCACCGACCCGCCCGCCTGCCCCGAGGTCCTCCTGCCCTGGCTGGCGCTGCTCCCCCGTATCGGCTTCGCGCTCGAACACCTCCTGGGCGCCGAGGAGTTGTACGGCGTCGACCGGGACCTCGCGGTCCGCGAGGCCGTCGAGGAAGCCGCCCTGCGATCCTCTGCCCGCTGGGGCGACACCCACCGGCTGGCCCCGTGGCGGGCCCTGCCGGACCCGTCGTACGAGGCGCCCGCGCTCTCCGGCGACCACGACTGCGTGCTGTGCACCTCGGCCGTGCCCGGCCTGACCGACCTCGCCGCGCGCGGCCCGGCCGCCCGCTACGTCTGGGACCTGGCCCGCCGCGAGGACAGCCGCTGGGTGGTCCCGCTCGGCGCCCACGGCACCCCCGGCCACCCCCACCACCGCGACCAGCTGCCGCTGTGGCTGCGCGGTGAACTCGCCCCGATCGTCACGGACTGGGCACTACTGCAGAAGGAGAGCGATGTACGTCCATGAGCAGGCGGTCGCCGGATTCGGCACGTTCCGGTTGCGCCCCCTCGACGCCGAGGGCGACGCCGCGACGGTGCACGCCTGGGTGAGCGAGGAGCGCGCCGCGTTCTGGGGCATGACCGGGATGACCAGGGATCAGGTCGCCCAGACCTACGCCCACATGGCGACCCTCGACACCCACCACGCCTTCCTCGCCGAGCTGGACGGCGGCCCGGTCGCGCTCTTCCAGACGTACGAACCGTCCGCGGACCGGGTCGGCGAGTGCTACGACGTCGCCCCCGGCGACATCGGCGCCCACGTGTTGCTGGCCCCGGCCGACGGGGGCGGCGCCCGGCCCGGCTGGTCGACGGCGCTGCTCGGCGTCCTCGCGCGGTACGTCCTGGTGGGCATGGACCGGCGGCGCATCGTCGTCGACCCTGACGTGCGCAACGGCAAGGCCGTGGCCCGCTTCCGGCGGATGGGCTTCGACACCGGCCCGGTCGTCACCCTCCCCGAGGTGGACCTCCCGGAGGTGTACCTGCCGGAGAAGCGCGCCCAACTCGCCTTCTTCCGCCGGGAGGTAGCCTTCCCGGGGTGACCCCGGAAGCGCCCCGGAAACCGCAACCGCCACCCGACCCGTCGCCCGACCCGGCCCCCGGCCCCTCGCCCGACCCGGCCCCCGGCCCCTCGCCCGACTCGACACCCGACTCGACCCCCGACCCGTCGCCCGACTCGGCCCCGGCGTCGGCCCAGAGGCCGGACCCGGCACCCGGCCCGGCCTCCGCGTCGGTCCCGAGGCCGGCTCCGGAAGAGCTCGTCGCGCACTACGGCCTGGAACCCATCCCCCGCGAGGGCGGTCTGTTCCGTCGTACGTGGGCGGGGCCCGCGGGGCCGGACGGCCGTCCGGCGGGCTCCGCGATCGTCGCGCTGCTCACCGACGGCACCGCGTCCGCCCCGCACCGCCTGCCCGCCGACGAGACCTGGCACCACTACCTCGGCGACCCACTGGAACTGCTCCTGCTCGCTGCGGACGGCACCTCCCGCACGGTCGTCCTCGGCCCGGACGTCCTGCACGGACAACATGTCCAGTTCACCGTCCCGGCCGGCACCTGGATGGGTGGGCGGACCACCGGCGCGTGGACCCTCTTCGGCTGCACCATGGCTCCCGGCTTCACCTACGCGGACTACGAGCACGGCGACCCGGCCGCCCTCACGGCGCGCCACCCGGACCGGGCGGCCCTGATCACGGAACTCTTCCGGGCATGACGCTGCTGGAGGGCCAGGTCGCCCTGATCACCGGCGCGGGCGGCGGCCTCGGCCGGGGCATCGCGCGGCGGTTCGCACAGGAGGGCGCCGCGGTGGTGCTGCACTGCCGTACGAGCGTCGCGCCGGCCCGGGAACTGGCCGCCGAACTGCCCGGACCGGCCCTGGTACTGCGCGCCGACCTCACCGACGAGGAAGCCTGCCGTCGTCTCGTCCGGGAGGCCGCCGAGTGGCGCGGCACCCTGACCGCCCTGGTCAACAACGCGGGCGCGCAGCCGCTCCAGCCGCTGCCGCAGATGACGGCGGAGCACTGGCGGTCGGTGATGGACGCCAACCTGACCGGCGTCTTCGCCTGCACCCAGGCCGCCGTGGACCTCATGCGCCAGGGAGGCGAGGGCGGCAGCGTCACCCACATCGCCTCGGTCGAGGCCCGCCTGCCCGCCCCGGACCACGCCCACTACGCCGCCTCCAAGGCCGCCGTCGTGAGCCACGCGCGCGCCGCCGCGCAGGAGTACGGGCGGCACGGTGTCCGCGTCAACACGGTCTCGCCGGGACTCGTCGAGCGCGACGGGCTGGAGCGGGCCTGGCCGGAGGGCGCACGGCGCTGGCGGGCGGCCACCGCGCTCGGCCGTCTCGGCCGGCCGGAGGACATCGGCGACGCCTGCGTCTTCCTCGCCTCGCCGCTCGCCTCCTGGATCACGGGCCATGACCTGGTGGTGGACGGCGGCGCGACGGCACGGCCCGCCTGGTGACCCCACCGGCGTTCCCGCCCGCCCGCGGGGCCGCCACCGGGCCGCCCGCCGGTGCAACTCACGGGCCTGCCGCCGTGCCGGTCCGGTGGGGCCCCCGCGGACCCGTCCGGCGGACTCGCCGGATCGGCCGCTCCGCCGGGCTCACCGGACCTGCTGGACCCGCCGGGTCTGCGGATCCGCCGGGCTCACTGGGCTCACTGGGCTCACTGGACTCGCCGGACTCGCCGGACTCGCCGGACTCGCCGGACTCGCCGGACTCGCCGGACTCGCCGGACTCGCCGGACCCGCCGGACCCGCCGGACCCGCCGGACCCGCCGGACCCGCCGGACCGGGATGCCGTTCGGCGCCCCGGTCCGGCGGGCGACCGGGTCAGGAGACGTCGTCGAACCGGGTGCCCTCGCCCTCGTACAGCGTGGTCGTCTGCCGGGTGAACGGGACCGACCAGGAGCCGGTCGAGCGGTAGACGTACGTGCCGTTCGGGCCGTACCCGATGAGGTCGGGGCGGCCGTCGGCGGTGACGTCACCGGCTCCGACGAGGTGGGAGTACATGTTCCAGCCCGCGCCGATCCTCACCCGCGAGGCGTAGGAGCCGTCGCCCTTGCCGAGGTACAGCCACAGGACGCCGTCCCGGTCGCGGGCCACGAGATCGCCCGCCGGGGCTCCCGCGATGTCGCCGGTCGCGGTGAGCTCGTTGTAGATGCCCCAGCCCCAGCCGATCTTCACCCGGGGCTCGTAGGGGGCACGCCAGCTGCCGGTGCCCTTGTAGAGGTAGAGATCGCCGCGGGTGTCGGTGGCGAGCAGGTCGGCCCTGCCGTCGCCGGTGAAGTCGCTGCCCGCGGTGATCTTGTCGTAGACACCCCAGCCGGCACCGATGCGCACACGGCTCGCGAAGGTGCCGTCGCCCTTGCCCAGGTACTCCCAGAGCACGCCGTCCCGGTCACGCGCCACGAGATCGCCGGTCGTGGCGCCGCCGATGTCGCCCGTGGCCTCGATCCTGTCGTAGATCTGCCAGCCGCCACCGATCCTCGTCCGTTCGGCCGGGGTGACCTGGCCGTTCGACGGCCAGTCGAACAGGTCGTCCCGCCACAGCACGCCCGAGGCGTCCCGGGCGAGGATGTCCGGGGAGCCGTTGTCGTTGAAGTCGTGCGGGTCCGCCCGGCGTGAGACCCGGAAGTCCCCGGAGGCGGTCGCGGGGCCGCCGATGCCGTCGGTCGGGGTGGCGGTGATCCGCCAGGTGTACGCCCCGTTGGGAGCGCTGACGCCGTCCAGGACGCCGTCCCAGGTGAACGCGAAGCGGCTGCCCGACGCGGAGCCGGACGCCGAAGGGGCCAGGCGCCGGGTGATCTCCTTGCCGGTGGCCGCGTGGGTGAGCGTGAGGTCCACGGTGGCGTTCGCGCGGTTGAGGACCCACTCCATCGGAACCGTGGTGCCCGGCTTCTCCAGGTCCACCGCGGTCGGGACGTTCGACTCGGCCACCCGGACGGCCAGGACCCGGCCGGTGTCGGCCATGAGCGTGGCGCCGGGGAGCCCGCCGATCTCCTCCCAGATCCGGAACAGCCCGTCGGCCTCGGCCGTCGCACCGCGCACGATCAGTCCGCCGTCCGGGGCGTGGGCCACGCTGGAGAAGTCCTCCAGAAGCTTGAAGGGCGCGGTGTCGGGGTGGGTGATGCTCCGGGCGTACAGCGGGCTCAGCCCGTCGTCGCCCGCCGTGCCCGGCACGCCGTAGAGCAGCGTGTCCCGGACGATGCCGACGATGACGGCACCGCTCATGGAACTGTCCATGGCGAAGTCCGGGTGGACGTACGTCCCGTCCACGGCGAGCTCGGTGACCCCGCCCCGGTACTCGACGTGCGCCTCGTAGTCGGCGCTGTAGGCGCCCGTCGACGCCTGGGTCCACGGGGCGATGGACCGCCTGCTGTCCGGCAAGGACGACGCGGGATCGACGGTCGTCCGCGTCCGCCAGAACTGGGTGTAGTGGGACCACGAGTTCGGGAAGACCCGGTTGCTCTCCAGGAGGAGCAGGGTGGCGCTGGTGGACGCGATGACCTTGAAGTCGATGCTGTAGACGCTGGCGGAGCGGTTCGTCTTCTTCGGCACCCCGTCGACGTGGGAGAGCTGCCACAGCTGGTGGTAGTCGGCGGTGCCGGTCGGAGTCTTCACGAAGAGGTTGTCACCGACCACGCCGACGACTTCGGCGCCGGCCCCGAACTCGGACGCGAGGTCGTAGGACGCGGACCACGTGGCGCCCTCCCGCATGTCCTTCAGGAAGACCTTGCCGCCGCCGTCGCCGGTCACGGCGATGTCGGAATTGCTGTCGTAGCCCATCGTGCCGGAGCCGACCGGAACCACCGTGCCGTCGGCGTACCGGTGCCACTCCAGTACGGGGGCACCGGAGTCGTCCTTCCGCGACGTGAGGTACCCGCTGTCACCGGTGCTGACGATCTCCGTGTCGAGGGCGACGCGCGGCACGTCGGCGGTGGTCGCGGTGGCCGCGGCCACGGATGCCGGAGCGGCCGCGGCCCCCGGCGCGACCACGACGCCGGCACCGACCGTCACGGCCAGCACGACGGCGACGGAAGCGCCCAGCCGACGACGCCGGGCTGTACATACGGAAGCCAAGAAAGTCCCCTCCTGATGAACCGAGCAGCACGCACCCACGCGGTGCGCACCGCTCGAACAGACACACGGAGCGGGACTGTGGTTGCACGAGCACCCCGACTTCCGCCCCACCGCCCCGCCCCGCCGACGCCACGTGCTGACCTGCTCACGGCCTGCTCACCGCCCGCTCGCCACCGCGGTCCAGCCGACCGATCCGCAGGCGCGTCCCCGCGGCTCACGAGCGCCGTGGACAGGGGAACACGGACGGCCGGGCTCCCCGCCTTCAGTCCCCCGAGGAACCGAAGAACCCGACATGGGTGGGCAGGTCGTCCGTGTAGAGCAGCACGTAGACGCCGGACCAGCGCATCCGGTCCTCACCGAGCAGACTCATGTCCTCGGCCCCCGGAAGCCCCGTACCCAGGGCCTCGTACGCCCGGGTCATCGCCTCCTCGTACTGCCGCACGGTCGGCCGTTCCGTGCCGAAATGGTGTACGAGCCGGGCGGTGGGGAGCGGGCGGAGCGTGAAGTAGTCCGCCTCCCGCTGCTGCGGCGGCTCGGCCGTCCCGACTATGCGACGCACGTCCAGGATGGAATGCGTGCCCTCCTCGCCCATGAACTCCTCGTCGGCGTAGAGCTCGTCGAGGCTTCCGTACTCCTCGTCGTCGCCGAACAACTCCTGGAAGACCTCGTCGTGCAGGGCCTTGAGCGTCGCCTCGACGCTTCCTCTGTAGGGAGTGACGTAGTCCCACCCGCTGGCACCCATGACCCGCCCCGTTTCCGTTGCCGTGCAGTGGGACGCCACCGTACTGCCCACGGCACCGCCCACTGCACGGCACCGTCCTGACCGTCGACCGGGTCCGCAGCTGCTCCAGCGGAGCGTCCAGTCCCAAGGGCGCGTCCCACGCCTGCCGCAGCGGTCGGGCCATGCGGAGCTTCCCCGCGCCGTCCGGCCAGACCAGAGCGTGCTCGGCCAGCACTTCCAGCACGCCGTCCAGTTCGCGGGTGGTTTCGTCGTCCACCACGCCCAGCAGCTTCGCCAGGGCTCCGCGCGAAGCGGGCGCCCCCAGCGCCGCCAGCGCCTCGGCCACCTGGAGATGCGGCAGCGCGAGCCGCGGCAGGGCGAGTGCCACCGATCCGGGGCGCTGGAGACGGTCGGCCAGTTCGCCCACCGAGCGCGGCTCGCACGCGTGCCAGACCAGAGCTGTCGAGGCTGCCCAGCCACGTCGCCAGCGTTGATCGGGACCTCATGGGCGCACCTCGTCAGGCTAGGGAACGTCGCAGGGCCGGAGCCCGGCACCGGGTCCAAGGATGGCGGATCTCCGACATACGCGGGCGCCGTATGAGTGAACCGCCGACTTGTATGGCTGTAGCGGGACGCGGTCGGGGTGGCCGCTCGTAGCGTGCCGTAGGGCGCCTGGCCGACCACGTGTGGCGCGTCATGATCGCCGACGAACGCAGAGCCAAGTCCCTTCTCATCCAAAAGGCTTGACAAGACACAGAGGCACCCCGGGTTCGGTAGAGATCTCAGTTACTGACCTTCAAAGCGTGGTGTCGGCGGGCTGACGGCTCATGATCCCTGCGGTATCCCGAGTAGATGAGGTATGCCCAGGGTGGTGGCCTGACCGACGAACGCCGGGTCTTCCGTGAGCAGTTGCGGTTGGAGGCGGCCGAGCGGTTCCGGTACGGCGACGAGAACACGGTCATCGCGCACGACCTGCGTGTCAGTGTCCGGTCAGTGCAGCGCTGGCGTAAAGCCTGGTCGCAGGGCGGGCCGAGGGCCTTGGCCTCGAAGGGGCCGGCGTCGCTGCCGCTGCTGAGCGACGACCTGTTCGCCGTGCTGGAGCGTGAGCTGCTCAAGGGTCCGGTGGCACACGGCTGGCCGGACCAGACCTGGACCCTGTCACGGATCAAGACGCTGATCGGGCGCCGGTTCCACAAGAGCTACACCGTGCAAGGCGTCGCCGCCCTGCTCAAGCGGCACGGCTGGAGCTGCCAGGTTCCCGCCCGCCGCGCGATCGAGCGGGACGAGGCCGTAGTGGCCGGCTGGGTGAAGGAGACCTGGCCCCAGGTGGAATGACCGTGGCGGCGCTCGACGCCTGGCTCGTCTTCGAGGACGAAGCCGGCTTCTCGATGACGCCGCCGACCACCCGCACCTGGTCCCGCCGCGGTCACACCCCCGTCATCCGCGTCCGAGGCCGCTCTCGCCGCCGCTTATCGGTCGCCGCCCTGGCCTGCTACAAGGCCGGCGAACCTTCCCGATTGATCTACCGGCCCTGTCCCGATGCCCGGCCCGACGGACGCAAAAGCTTCTCCTGGAAGGACTACCGCGACCTCATCCAGACCGCCCACCAGCAGCTCGGCGGACCGATCGTGCTCGTCTGGGACAATCTCAACACCCACCTCACCGCCGGCATGCGCCGCTACATCGCCGATCGTGACTGGCTCACCGTCTTCCAGCTGCCGCCCTACTCACCCGACCTCAATCCGGTCGAGGGCATCTGGTCCGTGCTGCGGCGAACCACCACGGCCAACCGGGCGTTCGCCAGCCCCGATGACCTGATCACCGCCGTCCGACGCGGCCTCCGCCAACTCCAGTACCGACACGACGTCCTCGACGGCTGTTTCGCTGGCACCGGCCTGCGCAAACCACCGTGACGACATCACGCATTCAAGGTCAGTAGTGAGCCTTTTGCGGCCGTCTCGTTCGGGTAGTCGTCGCGGACCTCGGCGACCATGCGCACCGCACGGCGGCGCAGCTCAAGCGGGTAACGGGAGGGTCGTGCCATGAAATCGAGTCTCCATCCGAGCCGGGGCGGTTCACGTGATCGCCCTGGACGCACGCGCCTTAACCGCTCGACATCCGCGTTTGTCGTACACGGCCCGGTCTGAGACATCACGATGTACGTACCATCGTGAGAGGCCACCCATGACTAACGCTCTTGCCAAAGGCGGCAATGCAGTTCTGTCCGCAGCGGTCTGCCACGCCACCCTCACCTCGCCCACTACAGGCATCGACGTCTCTGCCGTTCTGCTCGGGCAGGACGGCAAGGTCCGGGGCGATGACGATCTCGTCTTCTACAACCATCCGGCGCAGGACGGGGTCGGGCTGAAAGGGCAAACGATCGTCGCGGACCTGGCCGCGGTCCCTACCACGGTCGACCGCATTGCGGTTGTCGCCAGCATCGATCCCGAACTGCGGGTCACTCACTTCGATGCGAGTAACACGCCGCACGCGGTTGTCGACTGCGGGAGCGCACGGTTCGCCTTCTCACCGCCGCCGCTCACGCATCGGGAGACGGTGGTCATCCTGATTGAGCTCTACAGACGTGCAGGCGGGTGGAAGATCAGGGCAGTTGGCCAGGGGTGGGATACAGGGTTGGCAGGGCTGGCCTCGGAATTCGGCATCGTCGTGGATGACCCAGGGCCGTCCCCAGCTCAGGACTCACGTGCGGTGAGGGCTGCCCAGACCCGGCGCGCGCCCGCTGTACCGCCGCCGCCCACATACGCGCCGCACATTCCCGCAGTGGCCGCACCAGTTCGCCAGATGACGCCGTCTCGCCCACTCGTCCCACTGGGCAAAGTTTCTCTCACGAAGGCCGGCCAGGCGACCATTGACATGCGCAAGGACGACCCAAGCCTTGTCGTGACGGCCACACTGGAGTGGAACGGGGGAAGCGCGGCCAGGCGACGAGCTGGCGCTGACCTCGACCTGTACGCCCTTTACGTTCCCAGAAGTCTCGTTACCCCACACGGTAAGCGCCCGAACAAATCGGATCAGGTCGTCTACTACCGACAGCTCGGATCGCCCTTTGCCCCGCCCTACATCGCCCTCGACGGTGACTCCCGGGTGCCCGGCCGCGAGACCATCACCATTCGGCGTCCCGACCTCCAGGGCTACGTCCTCTTGTGTGCCTACAGCGCGGTAGAGAACGGCGCCGGTTCGTTCAAGTCGTATGGGGCTCGGGCAGTCGTCACCGACGGCCGTGGCTCCACGGTGACGGTGCCGCTGTTCAACAACCGAAACCTGTCCTACTGGGTCGCCATTGCCTTGATCGACTTCACAGTTCCCGGCGGTGCCCAGATCCGGCACGTGGAGAAGTACAGCGGCAACCACGTCGAGGCCCGCCCCACGCTGTACTCCAACGGGAACTTCCGCATGAGCACCGGAAAGATCGAATTCAAGACCAGGTAGTCGATCCCGAGGCAAGGAAAGGTCCCAAAGGGTCGACGGGACCCTGACTCCCGGGCCACGGAGGCCCTCAGCTTGGGAAGCTAGGGGCGTTTAGGAGAGGTTACCGGCCTGACCTGTGGCGATGCCGTCTCGGAGCTTGGATCTCCGCCGCCCTGTTCCCCGCTGTTCCCCGTGGTTCCCCACACGATCTGGCACGGGTCTGGCACGGCCGCGTCGTCGAGCAGCACGGCAAGCTCTCTGAGGTCGTTCGCGACCATGACTTGAGCGAGGCGGCCGGCGATGGCCACGACCTCTGGCCAGACAGATGCCCGGAGATGCTCCGCGTCGGTGTCGTTGGGTGCCTCGGCCGCCGCAGCGTTGAGTGCGACACCGAGCTCTCTCATCAGGCTGACCTCTCCGTCGGTTCGAAGGCTGACGCCGAGGTATCGCTCTGGCTCGGCGGCGTCGCAGAAGTCGTCGAAGAGTGTATGGAAGACATGGTCCAGGTTTTCGAACGCCGACGGGTCAAGCCACACGTTCCGCTGCCACGGTGGATTGGCAAGCGCCAATACAACGGGTACAACGTGGGCTCGGTGGTTCGCGATGAGTCGGGCGGATTCGCTCACGAGTCCGAGCGTAGCGACCGCAGCGGATGGAGGCGTTGGCGCTCCTGGAGCACCGTTCTAGGAGTTCGATCGCTCCTCGACACTGCCGGGGAGCCGCCTGACTCCGCCAGCCGTGCAGGACCGCCCAGGAGTGCCGGCGTCCGGGTTGTTGATGTCACCTATGGATGTCAGAACGGTGCAACCGCACGCGCTCGCTGGCACGATGCTCCTGTGGTTGACCTGGAGCGCATCAAAGCGGAGAGCGTGGCGTACTTCCGATCTCTTGACGAGGGGGCCGCCCTGCGGCGCCACTTCCGCCATGCCGACGAGGACGGCGGCTTGTGGTACTTCGAGGCCGTACCCGACCGCGGTGAGTTGATCGCCATCAAGCAGGCCGAGCTGACTCCGGCCGGCCGACTACACCGGTACAGCTGGGAGCACCTGGAGGACGAGCACGGCTTCCTGACAGACCAAGGGCTCGACCCTGAGGAGGACCCGCTGGAAGCCATCCCGGCCGAAGAGTTCCAGCGAGTATGGACTCAGTGACAGAGGTGGACAACCACTTTGGGAGCGAGGTTGGGCGACTCGACCGCTGACCTGCGGAAGGACCACTCCAGCGGACGTGGGCCCCGTGGCCCGTTGGCGTCCGCCGTTCCCCGCGAGCCCCCGCTCGTTCTGGCACGGATGTGGGACGGAGAGGCTCTGGCGCGAAGCGGGAGTGCGGCGCTGGCGGTTTCGCCTGCCGGCATGGTTACGGGGATTCGCGGGCTGGGCCAAGCCGATGAGGCGCCGTCCCTCGATGGAAGACGGCGCCGTGCGGAGAGGCCGGCTTTGCTGTGTGGCCTCATCTTCATCAGGTCGATCACCGGTGGCTGACGGCGTCTATGAACTCGCCTTCGCCCTCGAATGATCGTCAGTCTGGAGCCGGGCCCGACCGCTGCTGTTCGCGCGTGTTGGTGTCAGGCGTCAGGGCACCCTTTGACAGGTCGGTTCAAGTCAGCTTGCGTTGTGGCCAGGAGCTGTGAGATCTACCCATGTCCAAGGCTTGCGGTGCCACGTACGCACTTCGCTTATGACGAGATCAATGGTCATCCCCACAGGTGGCAGCTCCTGGGCGAGTCGCTTCACTCCAGGTTCGCTCTTGCGGCGAATCAGGTCCAGTGAGGCACCGACGGGTTCGTAGTCGTTGAGTTCCGCCATGAGGCCCCACGGCTGGTGACTGGTGATCGTTGCTCGGACGGTCTCGCCCTGACGAAGCTCGCTGAGGGAACGCCTCGACTCATCTGCCATGGCGGCATCATCTCTCCTCAGCCCACCACTCTCCCCAGCTCCCATCCCGTCCGCCGTCGACCCACACTCCGTGGAGCAGGCGTGGTCCAGGGCGTCCAGGTGGAGCGCGCCACTGTACGAACGACCTGGACGCCCTGGGCCGCGTCTGCTCGACTCTGCCTGGGTCGGCGGTGGACGGGATGGGAGCTCCCCGCGCACGCCCCTACGGACCCGCAGTCGGTAGCGGCGCCCCCTCCATCCCGGTGCCGGCCGATCCCCCGCCGGAGGCATTGCCTTGACCGTGGGCCGCGCTCTGCGGTGATCGACTCATGGCCACCGGCCTGTCCATCTGTGGGCGCGCGTCGGCGCAGCGCGGGCGGAGCCGAAAGCGCGCCCGGCGGAGCGGAGCGCAGCCGGGGCTTGAACCCGTGAAGAAGGTTGTTACTCAGTCGGACACCTGAGACCAGAACGTCAGCCATCAACTGGGACTAGACACGGATACCTGGGTCGCCTGGGGCTTGAAGTCGTATGCGCATGCGGGGAGTTGAGCGCTCTGGCGGTGTGTGAGCGGCAGGAAGATCACGGGGCGGATCGTCCAGGTGATGCGGGTGTCCTCGTGGGTGACTGACACCGTGCAGGGCTCGGAGCGCAGGAGGGCTCGTCTGGTCTCGATGCGGCCGTCGTAGAGCCACTCCCATGCCGCGTCCGACGCGTCCGGGTCGAGGGCCGGGGAGATCGTGCGGAGGGTGACTGCGACCCAGCGGTCCGCCTGGGGTGCCGTGTAGGCGTCGAGGGATGCCAGCAGTGCCGGTCGTCGTTGTTCGGTGAGGTCTTCTGTCCAGCACTCGCACCAGTAGCCGCGTCGGGGCTCCGTCATCGGCACGGGTGGCCTCCCGGGCAGTCGTCTGCGTGGAGCTCCGCGGTGATGGTGCGGCCGGAGTCGTCGCCCTGGACCGTGATGTTGTCGGCGAGGGCGGCGACCATGCCGAGTCCGCGGCCGTGGGTGGCGTTGACGGACAGGTGCTGGATCTCGGGGGCGGTCTTGCTGTGTCCGGCGTCGGTCACCGTGATGGTGGTGGTCAGTTCGGAGACGGTGAGCGTGACGTGGAAGGTGCCGGTGCCGTCGCCGCTGGCGGTGTGGGTGAGGGCGTTGGTGCCGAGTTCCGTGACGATCAGTGCGGCGTCGTCGGTGTGGGGGTGGCCGTTCAGCGTGGTGTGGATCCAGTGGCGGGCGGTGCGGAGGGCCCGGGGATCTCCCGGGAAGGTGCGTTGGTGCGTGGGCATGGCGTCCTCCATGACGGTGACCTGCTGTCTTGTGCGCCGACCGGCCGGACCGGCTGACACGGACCATGCAGAGCCGTACAATTAGTACTAGCACCGTACCGAATGTGCGCGTACTGGGAGTGCGGGATCGTACTTTTCGTGCGGGCAGTCGGCGCATAGCGTTCGCCGGGTGGTCCGGTGCTGGCCTGGATGTCGATGGAGAGAGGACCTCGCATGTTCGGACTGATGGTGCGTTTCACCTGCAAGGACGAGGCGTCGGCGGCTGCCTTCGATGCCCTGGTCGCGCGGACCGGGGAGCTGATCCGGGCGAACGAGCCCGGAACGGTGATCTACACGGTCCACCGTGTTGACGGGCGTCCGCTGGAGCGGATCTTCTACGAGCTGTACCGGGACAAGGACGCCTTCGAGGAGCACGAGTCGAAGGACTACGTGTGCGCCTTCCTCTCCGAGCGGGACCAGTACCTTGCGGCGAAAGAGGTCGACCGTCTGGACTTCATGTCCGGCAAGGGTGTGGACGTTGAGCACTGAGTATCAGAAGGCACTGGGCCGCAAGATCGCCTTCCATCGCAAGCGACGCGGACTCTCGCAG
Source organism: Streptomyces sp. bgisy159 (assembly GCF_965341775.1). Classification (GTDB taxonomy): domain Bacteria; phylum Actinomycetota; class Actinomycetes; order Streptomycetales; family Streptomycetaceae; genus Streptomyces. Next base: position 356,726 of record NZ_CBDQZH010000001.1, read on the forward strand.
AAGGAGTTCGCCGGCCTGCTGGAGCGTTCCGAGGCGTGGGTGTCCCAGGTCGAGCGGGGCGTGCGGCGCATCGACCGGATGACCGTGCTGGAAAAGGTCGCCGAGGTGCTGGAAGTGCCGATCGCCGAGCTGGCGGCCGAGGCCCCCATCGTGGCGTCGGTGACCGAAGGGGAGTCTCCGGGGGCCAGCCGACTGCGGCTCGTGCTGAGTTCCGCGCACTCGCTCAAGGCCACCCTCGGCCGGCAGGACACGTCCCCTGATGTGCCGGCGCTTCGCGCCGAGGTCGACCATGCCTGGTCGCTGACGCACCAGGGCAACTACGCCGACCTGGCCGAGCTGCTCGAAGGGCTCGTTCCCCGGCTGGAGTCGGCCACCCGGTCGGTTCCCGAGGCGGACCGACCCGAGCTGTTCCGGCTCCTGGCGGTCATGTACCACACGTGCAGTGGCGCGCTCGCGAACATGGGCGAGCCCGAGGCGGCCTGGATCGCCGTGGACCGTGCCGTTGTCGCTGCGGAGCGGGCGAATGATCCGCTGCTCATGGCGGCCGGTGAGTTTCGGCTCTCGATCGTCTTCCTCGGCGCGCGGCACTTCGAGCAGGCGGCCCAGGCATCGGGCAGTGCGGCTGACGCACTGCGGCCTCTGGCTGACTCCGGTCAGGTTGAGGCCGTGGCGCTGCGTGGTGCACTGACCTTGCAACGGGCAGTCGCCGCCGCCCGGTTGAACCTGGCGGACGAGGCGTACGGCTACCTCCGCGACGCTCGCGCCATGGCCGCACAGGTCGGCGACGGGCGCAATGACTACAACACCGAATTCGGGCCCACCAACGTCGGCCTGCACGAGGTCGCTGTCGCAGTCGACCTCGGAGACGCCGGCGTTGCCCTTCGGGCCGCCCAGTCGGTCGACGCGTCCGGGCTGTCCTCGGAGCGTCAGACACGGTTCCAGATCGACGTGGCCAGGGCCTACGCCCAACGCCGTCAGGTTGCTGACGCCGTATCAGCGCTGGTGAAGGCGCGGGCACTGTCATCCGAGATGGTCCGCTCCCTGCCGATGGTCAAGCAACTCGTGGCGGACCTGCTGACCATGAGCCGGCCGCCCTCCGAGGACCTGCGAGCCCTCGCGGGCGAGTTGGGCGTACACGAAGTGCGGGCTAACATCTGAAGTACTAGTCCGTGCTGAGGGTATGGGTTGCTGTGGTTGGTGTCGGCACACTCCTTCGCCGGCGGAGTTGGCGTGCGGGCATGCGAGCGGACCGGAGCAGGAAGGTGGACCTGCGCCGGTACGTGAGCGGAAAGGGCCACAGAGGGCACATGCGGCCTGAGCGGGAGGCGGCCCGCTCAGGCCGTGCACGTCGCTGGAACGCTGCTGCGGAAAGTCGCCCAGCAGGTCGGCGACGCTCTCTGGGAGCCGCCGAAGACGAACTGAGACGGAAACCGAGACGGACAACGTCGAAGGGCCCCACCGCGAACGGTGGGGCCCTTCGACATCGTGCCCGGTGAGGCACTGGCGGAGGATACGAGATTCGAACTCGTGAGGGGTTGCCCCCAACACGCTTTCCAAGCGTGCGCCCTAGGCCTCTAGGCGAATCCTCCGCCGGAAACATTACATGACCGAGGGGAGTGCTCGCGAACTCGTTCCTCGGGGCTCGGATCAGGTAACCTGTGCGGAGCCCCTCACGCGGCGCTATCTGACTGAACTCCCCCAGGGCCGGAAGGCAGCAAGGGTAGGTCGGCTCTGGCGGGTGCGTGGGGGGCGTTCGCGTTCCCGGGTGCGGATCGGGAGTGGCTCGGGTAGTGGCCCGGGGAATGGCCCGGGAGTGGATCTTGGGGCGGCCCGGTTTGTCGGTGGGCGCCTATAACCTCGTAGGCGTGTCGTCTCTCGCGCTGTACCGCCGCTATCGCCCGGAGTCGTTCGCCGAGGTCATCGGGCAGGAGCATGTCACCGACCCGTTGCAGCAGGCGCTGCGGAACAACCGGGTCAATCACGCGTACCTGTTCAGCGGTCCGCGCGGCTGCGGCAAGACGACCAGCGCCCGCATCCTCGCCCGGTGCCTGAACTGCGAGCAGGGCCCCACGCCGACCCCGTGCGGCGAGTGCGAGTCCTGCCGTGACCTCGCCCGGAACGGGCCCGGCTCCATCGACGTCATCGAGATCGACGCCGCATCGCACGGTGGTGTGGACGACGCCCGTGACCTGCGCGAAAAGGCGTTCTTCGGGCCCGCCCGGTCCCGGTACAAGATCTACATCATCGACGAGGCCCACATGGTCACGTCGGCCGGTTTCAACGCGCTCCTGAAGGTCGTCGAGGAGCCGCCGGAGCACCTCAAGTTCATCTTCGCCACCACGGAGCCCGAGAAGGTCATCGGGACCATCCGGTCGCGGACCCACCACTACCCGTTCCGGCTGGTGCCGCCGGGCACGCTGCGCGACTACCTCGGCGAGGTGTGCGCCAAGGAGGACATCCCCGTCGAGGAGGGCGTGCTGCCGCTCGTCGTGCGGGCCGGTGCCGGATCCGTGCGTGACTCCATGTCCGTCATGGACCAGCTGCTCGCCGGCGCCGGGGCGGACGGTGTGACATACGCCATGGCCACCTCGCTCCTCGGGTACACCGACGGATCGCTCCTCGACTCCGTCGTCGAGGCCTTCGCCACCGGGGACGGTGCCGCCGCCTTCGAGGTCGTCGACCGCGTCATCGAGGGGGGCAACGACCCCCGCCGGTTCGTCGCCGACCTGCTGGAGCGGCTGCGCGACCTCGTGATCCTCGCCGCCGTGCCCGATGCCGCCGAGAAGGGACTCATCGACGCCCCGGCCGACGTCATCGAGCGGATGCAGGCCCAGGCCGGGGTCTTCGGCGCCGCCGAGCTCAGCCGCGCCGCCGACCTCGTCAACGAGGGCCTCACCGAGATGCGCGGCGCCAATTCGCCCCGCCTCCAGCTCGAACTCATCTGCGCGCGCGTGCTCCTCCCCGCCGCCTACGGCGACGAGCGTTCCGTCATGGCCCGCCTCGACCGCATCGAGCGTGGCGTGAACTTCTCGGCGGCCCCCGCCGGCCTGCCGTCCATGGGATACGCACCCGGGCCGGACGCCCACGCCGGTCGCCCGGACGTCCAAGGGGGCCCCGGCGCGGCTGCCGCCGCCATCCCCGCGGGCGGCGGCCCGGCGGCCGCCCGCGCGGCGGTCCGGGGCGCGGCGCCCAGTGGTCCGGCATCCGACGGCCCCGGACACCCCGGCCACGGCCCCGGTGGCGCTACGGCGTCCAGCCCGGCCGGGTCCGGTACGGTGCCCGCCGGCACCGGCGTACCCGGCCAGCCGCCCGCCCAGCCCGCTCAGCCCGCCGCCGGCACCGGCGTACCCACCCAGCCTCCCGCCGGACCGGCCACGCCCGCCGCCCCGGCCCCCGCTCCCGTGACGGCGCAGGCTCCCGCTTCCCCGCCCACCCAGGCCGGGACACCCGCGGCCTCCACCTCGTCCCCCGCCCCCGCCTCCGCCCCCGGCGCCTGGCCCACGGCCGCCCCCGCCGGCAGTGGGCGGCGGCCCGGCGGCTGGCCCACGGCCGCTCCGCCCGGCGGTGGGGCCCGGCCCGCGTCGCGTCCCGCAGCCCCGTCGCAGCCCGTGTCCGCCCCGGCCGCCCAGTCCCCGCAGAGCACACAGAACGCCCCCGCAGCGTCCCAAGCCGCTGCCGCCGCGCCCGGCGCCTACGCGCCCCCCGTCGGCGGGCTCGACCCCCGTTCCCTCTGGCCGAACATCCTGGAGGCCGTCAAGAACCGCCGCCGCTTCACCTGGATTCTGCTCAGCCAGAACGCCCAGGTCGTCGGCTTCGACGGCACCACCCTCCAGCTCGGCTTCGTCAATGCGGGCGCCCGCGACAACTTCGCCGGCAGCGGCAGCGAGGACGTCCTGCGGCAGGCGCTCGTCGAGCAGTTCAACGTGCACTGGAAGATCGACGCGATCGTCGACCCGTCCGGCAGCGGCGCCGGCGGTTCCGGCTTCTCCGGGGCCCCCGCCGCCTCCGGCCCCGGCGGCGCCCCGGGCGGCTACGGCAGCGGGAGCGGCGGCCCGGCGGGCCCGTCCGGTCACGGTGGCGTGCCCGGCTACGGCAGCCCGTCCGGTCACGGCGGCGCGTCCGCCCAGGCCGCACCTTCGCCCACCGGGTCCGGCGCCTCCCAGGCCGCCCCGGCCGGTGCCGCCCATCACGCGCCGGCTTCTCCCGCTCCACCGGGCCACTCCCGGAACCCGGCTCCGGCAGCCGCCGCCCCGTCGCGGCCGACCGCCCCGGAGCCCGTCGCCCTCGAGGACGACATCCCGGAGGACGACGATCCCGACCTCAACGAGTCGGCCCTCTCCGGTCACGACCTGATCGTGCGGGAGCTCGGCGCGACGGTGGTCGAGGAGTACACCAACGAATAGCCGCACCCGCGCCCGGCCCGTCCGGGGACCCGCTCGACCCCGGCCCGCCAACCGGGCTGCCGGTGCGGGGCCGGTTGTAGGAACACACAGTCCTGCGAGCCCCCTCCGCTCAGCGGTTACGCTGACTCCGTGAACGTCCTCGTCATCGGCAGCGGCGCCCGCGAACACGCCCTGTGCCGCTCCCTGTCCCTCGACCCCGCCGTCACCGCGCTGCACTGCGCGCCCGGCAACGCCGGCATCGCCGAGGTCGCCGAGCTGCACCGGGTGGACGCCCTCGACGGCTCCGCCGTTGCCGCGCTCGCCCAGGAGCTGGACGCCCAGCTGGTGGTCGTAGGCCCCGAGGCGCCGCTGGTCGCCGGGGTCGCCGACGCCGTGCGCGCGGCGGGCATCCCGGTCTTCGGCCCGTCCGGGCAGGCCGCGCAGCTGGAGGGCTCCAAGGCGTTCGCGAAGGACGTGATGGCCGGCGCCGGCGTGCCCACGGCACGTTCGTACGTCTGCACGACGACGGAGGAGGTCGCCGAGGCCCTGGACGCGTTCGGCGCGCCGTACGTCGTCAAGGACGACGGCCTGGCCGCCGGCAAGGGCGTCGTCGTCACCTCCGACCTGGACGTGGCCAAGGCCCACGCGGCGGCCTGCATCGGGACGCCTCCCGCGGCGTCTTCCGCGGCGTCATCCGGGTCGTCTTCTGCGGCGTCCGAGCAGCGGGGGAGGGTGGTCGTCGAGGAGTACCTGGACGGTCCGGAGGTCTCCCTCTTCGCGATCACCGACGGCGAGACCGTCGTCCCGCTGCAGCCCGCCCAGGACTTCAAGCGGGCGCTGGACGACGACGAGGGCCCGAACACCGGCGGCATGGGGGCGTACTCCCCGCTGCCGTGGGCCGATCCGAAGCTGGTGGACGAGGTCCTGCAGACGGTGCTGCAGCCGACCGTCGACGAGATGCGCCGCCGCGGCACCCCGTTCTCGGGCCTCCTCTACGCCGGTCTGGCGATCACCTCGCGCGGTGTCCGGGTCATCGAGTTCAACGCCCGCTTCGGCGACCCCGAGACGCAGGTGGTCCTGGCCCGCCTGAAGACCCCGCTGGCGGGTGTCCTGCTGGCCGCGGCCAACGGCACCCTCGCCGACCTGGAGCCCCTGCGCTGGAGCGACGACGCGGCCGTCACCGTCGTCGTCGCCTCGCACAACTACCCGGGGACCCCGCGCACCGGTGACCCGATCACCGGCCTCGACGAGGTCGCGGCCGAGGACGCCCCGCACGCGTACGTCCTGCACGCCGGCACCAAGCGCGCCGGTGACACGATCGTCAGCGCGGGCGGCCGCGTCCTGTCCGTGACGGCGACCGGCACGGACCTGACCCAGGCCCGCGAGCGGGCGTACGAGGCGGTGGGCCGCATCGGTCTGGACGGCTCCCAGCACCGTACGGACATCGCGGCGAAGGCCGCGGCGGGAGCGTAAAACACGCGACCGCCGCCGGCTGCCAGTCGGCTCGACCGCCGCCGGCCAGTCGGCTCGACCGGTCGTCGGTCCGGTGGGCTCGGTCGCCGTCGACTCGGCAGACCCGACCGCCGCCCGCCCGGTGGGGCCGGCGCCGGGCGCTCCCTGCGCCGGGCGCTCCCGATGAACCCCGCAGGCCCCGGACCCGTCCTAGGATCCGGGGCCTGATCCTTGCCTACTGTCACCCACCTCTGACCAAAGCCATTCCATCGAGTGAGCGCTCCCCCATCCGGCTGACGGGGACGAAGGTGCCAACTAGGGTGCCGCGCAAGCGTTCCGGCACTTGGCCCCATCGGCATTGCGATGTCAGAGGCGAGTGCCACAGTGGGGGAGTGAGCAAGACCAGGACAGGCGTCGGCACCGCGCGTGCCGCCAGGACCGCGGGGAGGGGGTGGGACAGACCATGACAGGTATGAGCAGCGAGGTGGGCGCGCAGGCCGCGCGCGCCCGTGCGCTCGCCGTGCTCCGCGTCCGCGGGCGCGCGCTGGGCGTCGCACTGCTGCCCGCCGCCGCGGCCGTGATCCTGTTCACCGGCGGCTCCACCCAGCACCTGGTGGGCCCCGCCTGGGACCGCGCCCGCTGGGCGGTCGGCGTCCTGGCGATCCTCGTCCTGCTCGCCGCGGCGGTCGTCGCCGTGGTCGTCGCCCGCGCCCGTCCGGCCGTCAGCCCGACCGTGCCGATCGCCGAGGACGCGGCGCCGGACCTGTACCGGATGGTGCGCGATCTCGCCGACCGCCTCGCCGTGCCCGCGCCGTCCGCCATAGCGCTCACCCCGGACTGCGACAGCTGGCTGGAGGACCGCACCCATCCGGCCCACGCTGCGCCGCCGCACGAGGCGCACGAGGCGAGCGAGGAGACGGCCGGTGCCGGCCGCGTGGGCCGTCACCTGCACCGTCGTACGCCGGCGGCGCCCGTCCTCGTCATCGGCTCCCCGTTCCTGTGGTGGATGCGGGTGGGCGAGCTGCGCGCCGTCCTCGCCCCGGTCGTCGCCGGTACGGGTCCCTCGGTGCACCCCGACATAGCGGCGGCCCGGCGCTTCGTGCGCGGTCTGGACGCCGCGGTGGCCGCCTCCGCCGACCGAGGCCGGTGTCCCGCCTTCCGGCTGGTCTGCGCGGGCGTCGGCTGGGTGGCCCGGCTGATGCTGCGGGCCTGCCGGGGGCACGCCGCCGAGATGGAGCGGGGCGTGGCCGCAGCGGCCGCCGAACGCGCCCAGACGGTGGACTACGGGCTGCGGATCGTCGCCCAGGAGCAGGTGGGCCTGGCGTACGCGGGCTGGGACCGGCTGCTGACCCGGGTCGCGCTGCCGGCCTGGCGGATGGGCCGCTGGCCCTCCCGGCTGGACGCGGGCGTCGTCGCGGCGCTCACCGAGCTGTCCCGGCGCGACCGGCTGGCCGAGGGCTTCGCCTCCCGGCTCGGCGAGCGGCCGGCCTGCGACCTCCTGGAGGAGCCGGGCGCGGTCGATGAGGCGACCTCCCTGCTCGCCGCCCGCCTCTTCCACGGCGGCCCCGCCGGGGCGGGTCCGGAATGGTCCCCGGTCGACTGGTCCGAATACCCGGAGGAGGTCGTGGACCGCAAGTGGCGTACGGACGCGGCTCGCCTCCACCGCGTCCTGGACACCCTGACCCCCGGCGAGCCGGCCCCGGCGCGTCCGCCGCACCGGGCGACCGAACGGTCACCTCGGTCCGCGGCACCGATTCCGGCGGCGCCCGCGGCCTCCACCTCGGAGCCTCCTGCCGCCGCCCCCACCCTGGCCCGAGTCCTGGACCACCTCACGGCCACGCACTCCTCGCAGGTCGAAGAGGCTTCCCCGGCTGACCGCCCCGGCACAGCGGAGAGCGCTGCCCACCCCTCCGCCCACCCCGCCCCCGTGCGCCCCGCCCCCACTCAGGACGGTCTCGTCACCGGCATCCCCACAGACCTCCCTGCCGCCGCCCGCCCCTCCGCAGCCCCGTCCACCGGCCCGACCGGCGCCCCGTCCACCGGCCCGACCGCCGCCCCGGCAGGCGATCCGACCACCGACCCCACCGGCGACCCGTCCACGGGCCCGTCCGACGGTCTGACCGCCGACGCACGGGGCGACCTGACCGCCGACGCGCCCACCGACGACCTGACCGACGACCTGACCGACGACCTGACCGACCCCCTCTCCGCCGCCGACCCGGACGGCCCCGACCTGCCTCCCGCCACCGCCGCCCTGGCCGCCCGCCTCGCCGCCGAGCTGGCCCGCGAGGAGGCGGCGGCTCCCGAAGCCGCAACGGGACCCGCCACCGCCGACGGCCCGGCCACCCCCGGACAGGAATCGGGACACGGAACCGGACCCGGCGCCGGGCAGGCAACCGAACACGGCGCCGGGCACCCACCCGGAAACGGCGCCGACCAGACACCCGGACGCGGAACCGGCCCCGCCACCCCCGCCCTCCCCGCCACTCCTGCTCTCCCCGCCGCCACCGCCACCCCCGGCCCCCCGGGACCTCCGCCCGCCCAGCCCGGCCCCGCCCCGGCCCTCTGGGACGACGCCGCGCTCCCCCTCTTCCCGCTCCTGCCCCCGCGCACCGACCGCGAGCTGCTCGCCGACCACGTCACCGCGATGGTCTGCTGCGCCGCGATGGACACCGCCGGGGCGGCCCCCGGACTGGACTGGCTCGACGGCCCGGCACTGCTCGTCAACGGCGAGCGGACCGGTGACCTCGCCCCGCGGGTGCTCAGCCTGATCGAGGACGGCGACCCGGGGCCCCTGCGCGGCTGGCTGGCCGAGCTGGGGATACGGCCGGACAAACCGGTGCGACTCGTCTGACCCGGCGCCCCACCGCCGGAATTCAGCACTCCACTTTTGGTCAATTCGCAACGAATAGTGACAGCACGCGTGCGTTATGTGATGTGCTGGGACCGGATCGCGCCCATGGCAAGCCCACCCGACATACGACAGGCACGAGCGACACCGGGACGCGCGCGATACCGAACGGGCCGAGAAGGACCAGAAGGAGGGGACCGCATGGAGTCGGAGCAGATCCGCCGCTGGGAGTCGGGAGCACTGGCGCACGCCGTGACGGACCCCTTCGGCCAGGGCCCCGTCCCGTGGCTGCGCGGCCAGGTGACGTACTTCGACGACACCGGACAGGTGGTCCCCTGGTACGTCGACGGGCATGCCCACCGGCCGGTGCCGGGGGTGCACCGGATCCCGGCGCCGCGCACCGCGGCCGCCGGCCCCCGCTCGGCGGACGACGTGCACCGCCAGATCAAGGGCTTCGCCTCCACCGGCGCGGTCGCCCCGGGCGAGGCCGTCGACTTCCACATCACCGTCGACCCGCCCCAGGAGTTCGGCGTCGACGTCTACCGCATCGGCCACTACAGCGGCGACGGCGCGGCGAAGATCGCCACCAGCCCGCGTCTGTCCGGCATCGTCCAGCCCCCGCCGCTGACCGCCGACCGCACGGTCTCCTGCCACCACTGGTGGCTGTCCTGGAGGCTGCAGATCCCCTCCTACTGGAGCGTCGGGGCGTACGTGGCCGTCCTGACCACCGCCGACGGCTACCGCTCCCACATCCCGTTCACCATCCGCGACAACCGGGCCGCCGACCTCCTGCTGGTCCTGCCCGACGTCACCTGGCAGGCGTACAACCTCTATCCGGAGGACGGGCGGACCGGAGCCAGCCTCTACCACGCCTGGGACGAGAGCGGCCGGCTCCTCGGCGAGGCCGACGCCGCCACCACGGTCTCCTTCGACCGCCCGTACGCGGGCGCGGGCTTACCCCTGCACGTCGGGCACGCCTACGACGTCATCCGCTGGGCCGAGCGCTACGGCTACGACCTCTCCTACGCCGACGCCCGCGATCTGCACGACGGCCGGATCGACCCCACCCGCTACCGGGGGCTGGTCTTCCCCGGCCACGACGAGTACTGGTCGGTCCCCATGCGCCGCACGGCCGAGCTGGCCCGCGACAGCGGCACCTCGCTGGTCTTCCTCGCCGCCAACACCATGTACTGGCAGGTCGAGTTGAGTCCGTCGCCGTCCGGTGCCCCGAGCCGGCTGCTGACCTGCCGCAAGCGCCAGGGCCCCGGCCGGTCGGTGCTGTGGCGGGAGATCGACCGCGCCGAGCAGCAGGTGCTGGGCATCCAGTACACGGGGCACGTGCCCGAGCCGCACCCACTGATCGTCCGCAACGCCGGCCACTGGCTGTGGGAGGCGACCGGCACCCAGGAGGGCGAGGAGATCGAGGGCCTGGTCGCCGGGGAGGCCGACCGCTACTACCCGCGCACCCCGCTGCCGCCGCACGAGGAGCGCGTCCTGCTCGCCCACTCCCCGTACACCGACGCCCACGGTGTGGCCCGCCACCAGGAGACCTCCCTGTACCGGGACCCGTCCGGCGCCCTGGTCTTCGCGTCCGGGACTTTCGCGTGGTCACCCGCCCTCGACCGCCCCGGCCACGTGGACCCCCGTATCCAGCGGGCCACCGCCAATCTCCTGGACCGCATCTGCAAACGCGACTGACCCGCTGGCCGGGGGGCACCTCCGCATACGCGAGAATTGAGCCCATTGGACAGACTCACGGGGAGGAACCGTGTCCGGATTCGTAGAAAAGCCCGAACCGATCGAGGTCCCGGGCCTGGTGCATCTGCACACCGGCAAGGTGCGCGAGCTGTACCAGAACGAGGCGGGCGACCTCGTGATGGTCGCCAGCGACCGTACGTCCGCGTACGACTGGGTGCTGCCGACCGAGATCCCCGACAAGGGACGCATCCTCACGCAGCTGTCCTTGTGGTGGTTCGACCAGCTCGCCGATCTGATCCCCAACCACGTGCTGAGCACCGAGCTGCCACCCGGCGCCCCCGCCGACTGGGCCGGCCGCACCCTGGTCTGCAAGTCGCTGAGAATGCTCCCGGTGGAGTGCGTGGCCCGCGGCTACCTCACCGGCTCGGGCCTGCTGGAGTACCGGCAGACCCGCACGGTCTGCGGACTCGCCCTGCCCGAGGGGCTGGTCGACGGCAGCGAACTGCCCGCCCCGATCTTCACCCCGGCCACCAAGGCCGCCGTCGGCGACCACGACGAGAACGTCTCCTACGAGGAGGTCGCCCGCCAGGTCGGCGCCGACACCGCCGCGCAGCTGCGGCAGGCGACGCTCGCCGTCTACTCGCGCGCCCGGGACATCGCCCGGGACCGGGGGATCATCCTGGCCGACACCAAGTTCGAGTTCGGACTGGAGGGCGAGACCCTCGTCATCGCCGACGAGGTCCTCACCCCCGACTCCTCCCGCTTCTGGCCGGCCGACCGGTGGCAGCCGGGCCGCGCACAGCCGTCGTACGACAAGCAGTTCGTGCGCGACTGGCTGACGTCGGCGGAGTCCGGCTGGGACCGCGAGAGCGAGCAGCCGCCGCCCTCGCTGCCGCCCCACATCGTCGACGCGACCCGCGCCAAGTACGTCGAGGCGTACGAGCGTCTGACGGGCACCACCTGGTCGTAGGGCACGAAAAAGCCCCCCGGTGAGAACCGGGGGGCTCGATCAGAGCGGACGACGAGGCTCGAACTCGCGACCTCAACCTTGGCAAGGTTGCGCTCTACCAACTGAGCTACGTCCGCGTTGCGCCGTGGCGCGAGAGCAACTATACCCAACCTCGCTCGCGGGCGAGCCGCACCGCCGCATGACGGTTCTCGGCGCCGAGTTTCGAGACGGCCGAGGACAGGTAGTTGCGCACGGTGCCCGGCGACAGCGCGGCCCGTTCGGCGATCTCCGCGACGGGCGCCCCGTCGGCGGCGAGTTCGAGCACCTCGGCCTCCCGCGTGGTCAGCGGGGAGTCGCCGGCGGCGATGGCGTCGGCGGCCAACTCGGGGTCGACGTAGCGGTTTCCGGCGTGCACGGTCCGGATGATCTCGGCGAGCCGTTCGGCGCTCACCGTCTTCGGGACGAATCCCCGCACACCCGCCCCGAGTGCCCGCTTCAGATGCCCGGGACGGCCGTGGCTGGTCACGATCAGCACCCGGCAACCGGGCAGTTCGGCCCGCAGCGATGTGGCGACCTTCACACCGTCGGCGCCGGGCATGCGCAGATCGAGCACGGCCACGTCCGGTTCGTGGGCCCGCGCCATGGCCAGCGCCTCCGGTCCCGTCGCCGCCTCGGCGACGATCAGAAGGTCGTCCTCCAGCGACAGCAGCGCGGCGAGGGCCCCCCGGATCAGGTGCTCGTCGTCGGCCAGCAGCACCCGTACGGTCACGCCACCACCTCCCGGTCCGCCCCTGCGGCCTCGTGAGCTTGTCCGGTCCCGGCGGCCTCAAGAGTCTGTCCGGTCCCCGAGGCCTCGTGAGCTTGTCCGGTCCCGGCGGCCTCGTGAGCCTGGCCTGTCCCCGCGGCCTCGTGAGCCTGGCCCGTGCCGGCGGCCTCGTGAGCTTGTCCGGTCCCGGCGGCCTCAAGAGTCTGTCCGGTCCCCGAGGCCTCGTGAGCTTGTCCGGTCCCGGCGGCCTCGTGAGCCTGGCCTGTCCCCGCGGCCTCGTGAGCCTGGCCCGTGCCGGCGGCCTCGTGAGCCTGGCCCGCCCTCGCAGCCGCGTGAGCCACGTTCGTCTTGACGGCCTCGCCGTCCGTGTCCCCCTCTTCGGCTCCGTCCGCCTCCCGTCCCATCCCCGCAGCCCCGTCGGCCCCGTCGGCTCCGTCCGCCTCCCGCCCCACTCCCGCGGCCCCGCCGTCCCCCGTAACCCCGTAGGCTCCCGTCCCCTCCTCGTCCGGCGCCGTCTCCCCCTCGCCGCCGACCGGCACCCGCGCCACCACCCGGAACAGCCCCGCCCCGGCCACCCCGGCCTCCAGCGTCCCCCCGACCTCCCGCAGCCGCTCCCGCAACCCCGGGAGCCCGGACCCGCCCCCGCTGTCCCCCTGGCCGACCTCGCGTTCCCGGCCGGAGGCCACCGCCCCGTCGTTCTCCACCGTCAGCACCACCCGCCGCTCCGCCCGGCGCACCTCCACCGAGCACCGCCGGGCGTCCCCGTGCCGCAGCACGTTCGTCGTCGTCTCCCGGACCACCCAGCCGAGTGCCGACTGCACCTCGGCGGGCAGCCGGTCGGCCTCCCCGGAGACCTCGCACTCGATCCCGGCGGCCCGCAACACCCCCCGGGCTCCCCGGAGTTCGACCCCCAGATCGGTCTCCCGGTACCCGCGCACGACGTCCCGGACCTCGCGCTGGGACTCCTGCGCGATCCGCTGCACCTCGATCATCTGCTCCACGGCCTCCGGCCGCCCCCGCCGGGCGAGTCGCACGGCCAGCTCGCTCTTCAACGCGATCACCGCCAGGTTGCGCCCCATCACGTCGTGCAGATCGCGCCCGAACCGCAGCCGTTCCTCGGCCACGGCCAGCCGTGCGCGGGCCTCGCGGGCCTCGTCGAGTTCGTAGACCGCGTTCAGCAGCCAGACGGAGAAGACCGAGGTGAAGGCGATGAAACCGCCACCGACCAGCACCACGAGCGCGGAGACCAGCGCGGCCGGGCCGGGCCGCCCCAGGGGGAACGCCACGACGCCCGCGCCCGCCGCGAAACCGGCGACGATCGCGAAGACCCGGACCCGGTTGCGCACCCCCAGCGCGATGATCCCGGCGCCGAACACCAGCACGATCCCGAACACCCCGAGGGCGGCGGACTCGGCGCTCTCCCGGTCCGGCCCGCGTTCCGCGACGCCGATCCCCACCACGGCGACCGCCGCGGTGACCGCGGTCAGCGTCCACAGGGTCCGTACCGGCTGGAGGCGGCGGCCCCGGGTCCAGTCCAGCGACCGGGACACGGTCGCCGCACCGCACCCGGCGTGCACCACCACCAGTGCCAGCAGGGCGATGCCGAGGGCGCTGCGCAGTTCGCCGAGGAGCGGCGGCACCACCGACACGACCTCGATCAGGGCGAACGACTGGAAGGACAGCCGCGTGTACGTCTCCACCTTCTGCGGCGTGTTCTTGCCCCGCCACCAGCCCCCCGGCCTGCGCATGCGCCGCTCCTCCCCCGTCGTCCCGGTCCTCAGCGCCGTGGCTCCCACCGGAACCACCGCCGTACAGCAAACACCGCGAGCACGGTCCAGGCCAGGCCGGTCACCAGCGCGCCGAGCGCCTCCCAGGCCGACAGGTCGCCGGTCCAGCCGCCCCGCACCAGGGTGAGCACCGGGGTCAGCGGCAGCAGCTCGCAGACCGCGGCGAGCTTGTCGGGCAGCAGCTCCAGCGGCACGCTCATCCCGGACAGCGCCATCGAGACCAGCATCAGCGGCAACGTGGTGACCTGCGCGTTCTCCACGGTCCGGCTCAGCGACGCGGTGACCGCGGCCAGCGCGGCACACAGCACCAGACCCAGCAGCACTCCCAGCAGGGCGAGGTGCGGCGCGTGCGGCGCCGGCACGTCGAGGACGACGGTGCAGCCGACCGCCAGTACCAGCGACTGGGTGAGTCCGGTCGCCATGACCGGCAGCGCGGATCCGGCGAGGATCTCCGCGTCTCGCAGTTCCCCGGTGCGCAGCCGCTTGAGCACCAGTTCCTCGCGCCGGGCGGTGTAGATGCCGGACAGGGCGCCGTACACGCCGAACAGCAGGGAGAAGCCGATCGCGGCCGGCAGCAGCACCAGCCCCATGGTGAGCCCGGCCTCCCGCACGTCCATCTCGCCGACCGCCGAGCGCAGCACGGCGGGCAGCCCCAGCGGCACCAGGACCACGGTGACCAGGGTGGCCTTGCTGCGCCCGAGCAGGGTCAGTTCGGCCCGGGCGAGAGCGGCCATCCGGCTCACCGGAGTGGTCGTGCGGCGGCCTGCCCGGCGTCCCGCGGCGGTCGTCGTCCCCGTGCTCATGCCGTCGTCCTCTCGTCGCGCCGCGCGGCCTCCCGGGCGATCCCGAGGAACGCCTCCTCCAGTGACGCCGACCGCACGTCCAGCCCGCGCAGTTCCACGCCGGCCCGGTCGGCCCAGGTCAGCACGGCCGTCGCGGTGTGCTGCAGGTGGTGGGTGCGCAGTCGCAGGACGCGCCCGTCGGCCTCGTGCGCGCACACCCGCAGCTGGTCGAGGGGCGGCAGGTCCGCCACGAAGTAGCCCTCGGGCAGCTCGAACGAGATCCGTGCGGGGCGGGCCGCGGTCACCTCGGCCGGGGTACCGGCGGCGGCGATGCGCCCTTCGTGGAGGATGGCGAGCCGGTCGGCGAGGCCCTCGGCCTCCTCCAGGTAGTGCGTGGTCAGCAGCACGGTCGTCCCCGTGTCGCGCAGCGCCCGCACCAGTTCCCAGGTGTCGCGGCGGCCCTCGGCGTCCAGTCCGGTCGTCGGTTCGTCGAGGAAGAGCACCTCCGGGTCGCCGAGCAGTGCCAGCGCCAGGTCGAGCCGCCGCCGCTCGCCGCCGGACAGCTGTTTCACCCGTACCCGCGCCTTGCCGCCGAGCCCCACCAGCGCGAGTGCCTCGGCGACGGGCCGGGCCCCGCTGACGCAGCCCGCCCACATCCGCGCGGTCTCGGCGACCGTCAGCTCGGACGGGAACCCGCCCTCCTGCAGCATGACCCCGGTGCGCGGGCGTACGGCGGCCCGCTCGGTGTGGGGATCGTGGCCCAGCACCCGCACCCGGCCCGAGGTGGGCGGGGCGAGCCCCTCCAGCAGTTCGACCGTGGAGGTCTTGCCGGCGCCGTTGGTGCCCAGCAGTGCGAAGACCTCACCGCGGCCGACCTGGAAGCCGATGCCCCGGACCGCCTCGAACCCGCCCCCGTACACACGCCGGAGGTCGGTGACCTCGATCACGTGTTCCTTCGTGTCCATGGCCCCAGCGTCCCGTCCCGCGGGCGCCGACGGCAGTGCGCGCTGTCACCGCTCCGCATGACAAATGTCAGAAGCACCGGCACAAACATGACAAATATCCGTTGCGCCGACACGAAGAGACCCCGGTCCGATGGACCGGGGTCTCTTTCCCGAGCGGACGACGAGGCTCGAACTCGCGACCTCAACCTTGGCAAGGTTGCGCTCTACCAACTGAGCTACGTCCGCATTGCCTCCGACCGGCTCTCACCGATCGGCGCGTGCACCAGCCTACCTGATCCACAACGGTGGTCCGGAGGGCTTTGCAGAGCGGGTGACAGGGATCGCACACTGCGCCTTCCCCCTGGAAGGGGGATGTTCTACTACTGAACTACACCCGCGCGGCCTGTGAGCTGGGCTTTTCGGCCCCGCCCGGCGGCGTGCTCCAGACATTAGCTGATCGACCGGGGGGTAGCGCAAGTCGGCTGGGCCCAGGGCCC
This sequence comes from Streptomyces sp. bgisy159, assembly GCF_965341775.1. Classification (GTDB taxonomy): domain Bacteria; phylum Actinomycetota; class Actinomycetes; order Streptomycetales; family Streptomycetaceae; genus Streptomyces. The sequence continues at coordinate 372,834 of NZ_CBDQZH010000001.1, forward strand.
GCTGACGGACCCTGGGGCGTCGGGTGCGGGCGGGTTGCGCCCGCGGTCACCGGGCCGCGGCGAATGCCTCGTAGACCTTCTTGGGGATGCGCCCGCGGGCGGGTACGTCCATCTTGTTGGCCTGGGCCCAGGCGCGGACGGCCGCCGGGTCGGGGGCGACCTCCGTCTGCTGGTAGGCCTTGCCGGACCGCGACCGCTTCCGGCCGGCCTCCACGTAGGGCGCGAGCGCCTTGCGCAGTTTCCCGGCGTTGGTTTCGTTCAGGTCGATCTCGTACGACTTGCCGTCGAGTCCGAAGGCGATCGTTTCCGCCGCTTCCGAGCCGTCGATGTCGTCAAAGAGAGTGACCACGACCTTCTGCGCCACGAATATCGGTCCCTTCGTACGGCACTGGGCAATTCATTTGTACAGCGCCCAGCAATAGAATGTGAAGCCCGACTAAATCCTCCCGCGTGTCCAAAAGCAAGGGGGAGCGCGGTGACTTCGATTAGACCTCGGGTGCCGTCGGGAGATCTTTCCCTTAAATTCGGGTGTGCGCGCCCCCAGATGCCGGATCGTGACATCACTCACGTAGTTTCCTACAAGTCGACGCGCGTAGAAATTTTGTGCGGGTAGTCTGAAGGAACCTGCTCAGCACCACACCACCGGGAGTGCCAGTGGCACGCGTCGTAGTCGACGTCATGCTCAAGCCGGAGATCCTCGACCCCCAGGGCCAGGCGGTGCAGCGCGCACTGCCGCGGCTGGGATTCGACGGCATCTCCGACGTACGTCAGGGAAAGCGTTTCGAACTGGAAGTTGACGGGCCGGTCGACGAGGCCGCGCTCGCCCGCATCCGTGATCTTGCGGAATCCTTCCTCGCCAACACGGTGATCGAGGACTTCACGGTGAAGATCGAAGAGACGGCGGAAGTCGCGGAGGCCGCGAAGTGACCGCTCGTATTGGCGTCGTCACTTTCCCGGGCAGCCTCGACGACCGGGACACCCAGCGCGCGATCCGTCTCGCGGGCGCCGAACCGGTCGCCCTCTGGCACAAGGACAAGGACCTGCGTCAGGTCGACGCGGTCGTCCTCCCCGGCGGTTTCTCCTACGGCGACTACCTGCGGGCCGGTGCCATCTCCCGCTTCTCGCCGGTGATGGAGACCGTCATCGAGCAGGCGAAGGCCGGTCTGCCGGTCCTGGGCATCTGCAACGGCTTCCAGGTCCTCACCGAGGCGCACCTGCTGCCCGGCGGCATGCTCGGCAACGACCACCTGCACTTCATCTGCCGCGACCAGAAGCTGCGGGTGGAGAACGCGGACACCGCCTGGACCGCCGACTACACGGCCGGCCAGGAGATCCACATCCCGCTGAAGAACATGGACGGCCGCTACGTGGCCGACCGGTACACGCTGGACAAGCTGGAGGCCGAGGGCCGGGTGGCGTTCCGCTACCTGGACTTCAACCCGAACGGCTCGCTCAACGACATCGCCGGCATCACCAACGAGGCCGGCAACGTCGTGGGCCTGATGCCCCACCCGGAGCACGCCGTGGAGCCGGGCATCGGCACCGGCCGCACGGACGGCCTCCCCTTCTTCACGTCGATCCTCAAGAAGCTGGTCAACGCATGAGCCGGACTCCTCTGGACACGGTCGAGCACGCGGCCGCGACCCCCGACGTCGAGCTGCCCTGGGCCGAACTCGGCCTGAAGAAGGACGAGTACGAGCGCGTGGTCGAGATCCTCGGCCGCCGGCCCACCGGCGCCGAACTCGCCATGTACTCGGTCATGTGGTCCGAGCACTGCTCGTACAAGTCCTCCAAGGTCCACCTCCGCCAGTTCGGCGAGAAGGCCCCCAGGTCCGAGGCGATGCTCGTCGGCATCGGCGAGAACGCGGGTGTCGTCGACGTCGGCCAGGGCTACGCGGTCACCTTCAAGGTCGAGTCGCACAACCACCCGTCGTACGTCGAGCCCTACCAGGGTGCCGCCACCGGCGTCGGCGGCATCGTGCGCGACATCATCGCCATGGGCGCGCGCCCGGTCGCCGTGGTCGACCCGCTGCGCTTCGGCGCCGCCGACCACCCCGACACCAAGCGGGTGCTGCCGGGCGTCGTCGCCGGCATCGGCGGCTACGGCAACTGCCTGGGTCTGCCCAACATCGGCGGCGAGGTCGTCTTCGACGCCTGCTACCAGGGCAACCCGCTGGTCAACGCCGGTGCCATCGGCGTCATGAAGCACGAGGACATCCACCTCGCCAAGGCGTCCGGCGCCGGCAACAAGGTCATCCTGTACGGCGCCCGTACCGGCGGCGACGGCATCGGCGGCGCCTCCATCCTGGCCTCCGAGACCTTCGACGACGCCAAGCCGTCCAAGCGCCCGGCGGTCCAGGTCGGCGACCCCTTCCAGGAGAAGCTGCTCATCGAGTGCACCCTGGAGGCGTTCGCCGAGAAGCTGGTCGTCGGCATCCAGGACCTCGGCGCGGCGGGCCTGTCCTGCGCCACGTCCGAGCTGGCGTCGAACGGCTCGGGCGGTATGCGCGTCACCCTCGACGACGTACCGCTGCGCGACTCGACCCTCTCGCCCGAGGAAATCCTCATGAGCGAGTCGCAGGAGAGGATGTGCGCGGTCGTCGAGCCGGACAAGGTCGACCGCTTCCTGGAGATCTGCGACAAGTGGGACGTCATCGCCACCGTCATCGGTGAGGTGACCGACGGCGACCGGCTGGAGATCTTCTGGCACGGCGGCAAGATCGTCGACGTGGACCCGCGCACGGTCGCCCACGACGGCCCGGTCTACGAGCGCCCGTACGCCCGCCCGGACTGGCAGGACGCCCTGCAGGCGGACGACGCGAACAAGCTGCCGCGCCCGGTCACGTCGGAGGAACTGCGCGAGCAGGTCCTGAAGCTGGTCGCCTCGCCGAACCAGGCGTCGAAGAAGTGGATCACCTCGCAGTACGACCACTTCGTGCAGGGCAACACGGTGCTGGCCCAGCCCGAGGACTCGGGCATGATCCGCATCGACGAGGAGAGCGGCCTCGGCGTCGCCATCGCCACCGACGGCAACGGCCGGTACGCGAAGCTCGACCCGTACACCGGCGCCCAGCTCGCCCTCGCGGAGGCCTACCGGAACGTGGCGACGACGGGCGCCAAGCCGCTCGCCGTCTCCGACTGCCTGAACTTCGGCTCGCCCGAGGACCCGGCGGTCATGTGGCAGTTCGCCGAGGCGGTCCGCGGACTGGCCGACGGCTGCCTCCAGCTCGGCACCCCGGTGACCGGCGGCAATGTCTCCCTCTACAACCAGACGGGCGAGGCGGCCATCCACCCCACGCCGGTCGTCGCGGTCCTGGGCGTCATCGACGACGTCGCCCGTCGTACGCCGGTCGCCTTCCAGGAGGAGGGCCAGCTGCTGTACCTCCTCGGCGACACGCGTGAGGAGTTCGGCGGCTCGGCGTGGAGCCAGGTCGTCCACGACCACCTGGGCGGCCTGCCGCCCGCGGTCGACCTGGAGCGGGAGCGGCTGCTGGCCGAGATCCTCATCTCCGCCTCCCGCGACGGCATGATCGACTCCGCGCACGACCTGTCCGACGGCGGTCTTGTCCAGGCGGTCGTCGAGTCCGCCCTGCTCGGCGGCAAGGGCGCGCGCCTGGTCGTGCCCGACGGGCTGGACGCGTTCACCTTCCTGTTCTCCGAGTCGGCCGGCCGCGCGATCGTCGCCGTGCCGCGCTCGGAGGAGGTCCGCTTCAACGACATGTGCGGTGCCCGGGGCCTCCCGGCCACCCGTATCGGCGTCGTGGACGGCGACGCGGTGGAACTCCAGGGCGAGTTCACCGTGCCGCTGGAGGAACTGCGTACGGCTCACGAGGACACCATCCCCGCGCTGCTCAAGTAGCCGGTCGTACGACGCCGCAGGCCCCGCCCGCCGACACCGGGGGCGGGCCCTGCGGCCGTCCCCGCACGGTCGCCGCCCCACCGGTCCGGGCCCGCCGCGACGCCCCGGCGCAATGTCCCTGACCCCTTGCGGGGCTTGTGGGGACCGGTGGTCGCGCCCGTTCGGTCCTCCCCGGGCGGTCGTCCGGCACACGCCACGCCCCACCTCGCGACACGCGCCGAACGGCACCCCGCCGCCGACCTCACCACCGCCTGAGCGCCCGCCACCTTCGCGCCTTCGCTCCTCGCGCGCCTCGCGCCTCGCGCCTGCCGCCCTCGCGCCTTCGCGCCTTGCGGCTTCCGCGGCTCCCGTGCTCGCCGCCCTTCGCTCCCTGCGGTTCCCGCGGCTCCTGGGCCCTCGGGCCTGCCGCGCTCGTCGCTGCCTTGCGGCTTCCGCGGCTCCCGTGCTCGCCGCCCTTCGCGCCCTGCGGTTCCCGCGGCTCCTGGGCCCTCGGGCCCGCCGCGACCGCCGCCCCCGCGCCCCCCCGCCCGCGGAGCGCCCCGCGCCCCCGCTGCCCCCGCGCCGACGGGAGCGCGGGTGCGGTCGCCGTAGACCCCGCCGGACGCCCGAACGGGTCCTGCGCGCGCGGATCGAGGGCAGGCCGAGGACGGAACGGAAGTCCGCCGGGCGATTTCCGCGGGCGTTCTAGGCTGACCCCATGCCACCGGCCAAGAAGCGTGCCCGTACCTACGACCCCGCCAGGATCCGGGGGGCCGTGACGGCCCAGTTCGGCAACGTACGGCAGGGCGTGCGCGCTCTCACCCCCGCCCAGCTGGCCCTGCCCACCCGGCTCGGTGACTGGACGGTGCGCGACCTCGCGGCGCACGTGACTACGGCCCTGGAGAACGTCAGCCGCGCCATCGACCGCGAGGAGCCGGCCGGTCCCGGACTCACGCTCGTCCAGTGGCCCGTCGCCGCCGGGGCCCGCGCCGCCGGCGTCGCCGGTGACACCCGCCGCCTCGCCGCGGACCACCCCGACCTGGACGCCCTCTACGCCCGCACCGCCGAGCGCTTCGCCCGGCGCCTGGCCGCCGCCGACGGCCGCCGTCTCCTCGCCGCCGTCCCCCACTCCGGTCCCGGCGCGGGCGGACAGACCCCGGTCGGCGCCATGGTCCTCGACGACTTCCTGGTCACCCGCACCGTCGAGCTGATCGTCCACACCGACGACCTGAACGCGGCCGTCCCCGGCCTGGACATCCCGTACGAGCGGCAGGCCCTGGCCGCCTGCACCCGCCTCCTCGCCGACGCGCTCGCCGCGCACGCGCCCGGCGGGGCGACCGAGGTGCGGATCCCGCCCTACGCCGTCGTGCAGTGCGTCGAGGGCCCCCGGCACACCCGGGGCACCCCGCCCAACGTCGTCGAGACCGACCCGCTGACCTGGATCCGGCTGGCCACCGGGCGGCTGAGCTGGGCGGACGCGGTCGCCGATGCCAAGGTGAGCGCCAGCGGCGAGCGGGCCGACCTCGGAGGACTGCTGCCGCTGCTCCCCTGAGCCGTGGATGCCGAATGGTGTGCGACACCTCACTCAGACAACCGGCAGGAGGCCTCCCACGTCACCCCCCTCACCTCTCTGACCAGGGAAAACGCGCCGAAGATCCATTACTGAGCGGTATCCCCGATTCGGACCAGTGGTCGGCCTCGCCTACACTCGATGGCGTGCCACGTGGTGACGGTCTCCTCAATCACGATCTGCTCCCCGGCGAGAAGGGCCCCCAGGACGCATGCGGCGTCTTCGGAGTCTGGGCTCCCGGCGAAGAGGTCGCCAAGCTCACGTACTTCGGGCTCTACGCCCTCCAGCATCGGGGCCAGGAATCCGCGGGAATCGCGGTCAGCAACGGCTCCCAGATCCTCGTCTTCAAGGACATGGGCCTCGTGTCCCAGGTCTTCGACGAAACCTCGCTCGGTTCGCTCCAGGGTCACATCGCGGTCGGTCACGCCCGCTACTCGACCACCGGCGCCTCCGTGTGGGAGAACGCCCAGCCGACGTTCCGCGCCACCGGGCACGGCTCGATCGCGCTCGGTCACAACGGCAACCTGGTCAACACGGCGCAGCTCGCCGAGTTGGTCGCCGACCTCCCCAGCGACAACCACAGCCGCTCCGCCCGCGTCGCGGCCACCAACGACACCGACCTGCTCACCGCGCTCCTCGCGGCCCAGGTGGACGAGGACGGCAAGCCGCTGACCATCGAGGAGGCGGCCCACACCGTCCTCCCGAAGGTCAAGGGCGCCTTCTCCCTCGTTTTCATGGACGAGCACACCCTGTACGCCGCCCGCGACCCGCAGGGCATCCGCCCGCTGGTCCTCGGCCGCCTGGAGCGCGGCTGGGTCGTCGCCTCGGAGACCGCCGCCCTCGACATCACGGGTGCCAGCTTCGTCCGCGAGATCGAGCCGGGCGAGTTCGTCGCCATCGACGAGAACGGCCTGCGCACCTCCCGGTTCGCGGAAGCGAAGCCCAAGGGCTGTGTCTTCGAGTACGTGTACCTGGCCCGCCCCGACACCGACATCGCCGGCCGGAACGTGTACCTCTCCCGCGTGGAGATGGGCCGCCGCCTGGCGAAGGAGGCCCCCGTCGAGGCCGATCTGGTCATAGCCACCCCGGAGTCCGGCACCCCGGCCGCCATCGGCTACGCGGAGGCCTCGGGCATCCCGTTCGGCGCCGGCCTGGTGAAGAACGCCTACGTCGGCCGTACGTTCATCCAGCCCTCCCAGACCATCCGCCAGCTCGGCATCCGCCTGAAGCTGAACCCCCTGAAGGAAGTCATCAAGGGCAAGCGGCTGGTCGTCGTGGACGACTCGATCGTGCGCGGCAACACCCAGCGGGCCCTGGTCCGCATGCTCCGCGAGGCGGGCGCCGCCGAGGTCCACATCCGGATCTCCTCGCCGCCCGTGAAGTGGCCGTGCTTCTTCGGTATCGACTTCGCCACCCGCGCCGAGCTGATCGCCAACGGCATGACCATCGAGGAGATCGGCACCTCGCTGGGCGCCGACTCCCTGGCGTACATCTCCATCGACGGCATGATCGAGGCGACCACCATCGCCAAGCCCAACCTGTGCCGGGCCTGCTTCGACGGCGAGTACCCGATGGAGCTCCCGGACCCCGAGCTGCTCGGCAAGCAGCTCCTGGAGACCGAGCTGGCCGCCGGTACGGCAGCCCCGGCCGCGGTCGACGCCATCCGTCGCCCGTGAACCCGTAGATCCCGTAAGTCCTGCCGTACGACACGAAAGCTCTCACAGCCATGTCTGAGACACCCAGTGCCGAGGGCGGCGCCAGCTACGCAGCCGCGGGCGTCGACATCGAGGCGGGCGACCGCGCCGTCGAACTCATGAAGGAGTGGGTGAAGAAGACCAGGCGCCCCGAGGTCCTCGGCGGCCTCGGCGGTTTCGCCGGCCTCTTCGACGCCTCCGCCCTGAAGAACTACGAGCGGCCCCTGCTCGCCTCCGCCACCGACGGCGTCGGCACCAAGGTCGACATCGCCCGCCAGATGGGTGTCTACGACACCATCGGCCACGACCTGGTCGCCATGGTCATGGACGACATCGTGGTGTGCGGTGCCGAGCCGCTGTTCATGACCGACTACATCTGTGTCGGCAAGGTGCACCCCGAGCGGGTCGCCGCCATCGTCAAGGGCATCGCGGAGGGCTGTGTGCTGGCCGGCTGCGCGCTCGTGGGCGGCGAGACGGCCGAGCACCCCGGCCTGCTGGGCGAGGACGACTTCGACGTCGCCGGCGCCGGTACGGGCGTCGTGGAGGCCGACCGCCTGCTCGGCCCGGATCGCATCCGTACGGGTGACGCCGTGATCGCCATGGCGTCCTCCGGGCTTCACTCGAACGGGTACTCCCTGGTCCGGCACGTGCTGCTGAACCAGGCCGGGCTGTCCCTGGACGCACGGATCGAGGAGCTGGGCCGCACCCTCGGCGAGGAGCTGCTGGAGCCCACCAAGATCTACTCCCTGGACTGCCTGGCGCTCACCCGCACCACCGACGTGCACGCCTACAGCCACATCACCGGCGGCGGCCTCGCGGCCAACCTGGCCCGTGTGATCCCCGACACCCTGCACGCGGTCGTCGACCGCTCCACCTGGACCCCGGGCCCGGTCTTCGACCTCGTCGGCCGCACCGGCAGCGTCGAGCGCCTGGAGCTGGAGAAGACCCTCAACATGGGCGTCGGCATGATGGCGATCGTGCCCGAGGAGTCGACGGACGTGGCGCTGGCCACCCTGGCGGACCGGGGTGTGGACGCCTGGGTCGCGGGCGAGATCGTCGACCGCGGTGACCATGCCACGGGAGCGGAGCTGGTGGGCGACTACGCGAGCTGAGCCGGCGAGTGCTGCCCCGCGGGCAGCACAGAACCCGGTCGGTGACCGAGGTCATCGACCGGGTGGAAGCTCAGTGCGACGTCAAGCTCCGCGACGGTGTTGTGAGGACCGTTGGTCCTCGTCCTCCTCGTCGTCGTCCTCATAGAGGTCGGCGTAACGGGAGTACAGGTCGTCGTCCTGCTCATCGTCCTCGAAACGATCGCCGTTCGGCGACTGGTTCGATGTCGATGCGCCCAGCTCTTCAGCCAGGCGTGAGAGGTCCGTCCCGCCGCCGCTGTTGTACTTCAGCTGGCGGGCGACCTTCGCTTGCTTGGCCTTGGCCCGGCCGCGCCCCATGGCTCGACCCCCTCAACGACGGGGCTCGACGGCCCCAGAGTCTTGACACGCGTTCATGATCTAGAACGGCCTCTCCAGGAAGAGACCGTCTGTAGGGCTTCCACGGTACCTGAGCCCGCACCCATACGGTACGTCGCCCACAGGAAGGGCGTGTGCGCAGAACCTTCGAGGTGCCCCGTCCTCGCTGGTCAGTGGCGATTTTAACCACTTATCGGCGGACGACCCGCCGGGAAGAGTGAGAGTTCTCTCCAACCTTCCGCCCGGCGGTACCGGCCAAACACCTGTCCGAGGCACCTCGCAGCGTCAGCGGAACGTCACCATCCGCGTCGCTGGGCGGCCTCGTGCATCCGCTGTTCGGCGATCCGGTCGGCGGCCGCGGCCGGCGGAATCCCATCCGTCTTCGCACGTGCGAATATGGCCAGCGTGGTGTCGTAGATCTTCGCCGCCTTCGCCTTGCACCGCTCGAAGTCGAAGCCGTGCAGCTCGTCGGCGACCTGGATGACACCGCCGGCGTTCACCACGTAGTCCGGCGCGTACAGGATGCCCCGGTCCGCCAGGTCCTTCTCGACGCCCGGGTGGGCGAGCTGGTTGTTGGCGGCGCCGCAGACGACCCTGGCGGTCAGCACCGGCACCGAGTCGTCGTCGAGCGCGCCGCCGAGCGCGCACGGGGCGTAGATGTCCAGGCCCTCGACCCGGATCAGCGCCGCGGTGTCGGCGACGGCGGTGACGCCCTCCGGGTGCTGGTCGAGGATCCTCCGCACGGCGTCGGCGCGCACGTCGGTGATGACGACCTCGGCGCCCTCCGCGCGCAGGTGCTCCACCAGGTGGTGGCCGACCTTGCCGACCCCGGCGATGCCGACCTTGCGGCCGCGCAGCGAGGGGTCGCCCCACAGGTGCTGCGCGGAGGCGCGCATGCCCTGGTAGACGCCGAAGGAGGTGAGCACGGAGGAGTCGCCCGCGCCGCCGTTCTCCGGGGAGCGGCCGGTGGTCCAGCGGCACTCGCGGGCCACGACGTCCATGTCGGCGACGTAGGTGCCGACGTCGCAGGCGGTGACGTACCGGCCGCCGAGGGAGGCCACGAACCGCCCGTAGGCGAGCAGCAGCTCCTCGGACTTGACGGTGTCCGGGTCGCCGATGATCACGGCTTTGCCGCCGCCGTGGTCGAGTCCGGCCATGGCGTTCTTGTACGACATCCCGCGCGCGAGGTTCAGGGCGTCGGCGACGGCCTCCGCCTCGTTGGCGTACGGGTAGAAGCGCGTACCGCCGAGGGCGGGGCCCAGAGCGGTGGAGTGGAGGGCGATGACGGCCTTGAGGCCGCTGGCGCGGTCCTGACAGAGCACGACTTGCTCGTGACCCCCCTGGTCCGAGTGGAACAGGGTGTGCAGGACGCCGTTGGATACGTCGGTCACGGTAGTGACTCCTGGGTAACTGGCGGCGGTTGGGACGGAGAGCCCCTGGAAGCCTCCCACGCGCTTTTGGCGCGGTGCGGGAGGGCGGCCGGGGCCTGTGGGGAGAGAGTAGAGCCTGACGGCGCCGCCGGACGCGCAGTGGTGGGGATCACCCTCTCGTGGGGGACGTCCGTGCGACGATTCGCATGGTTCGGGGGCCCGCCCGGCGGCGGCTCCGTCAGGTTTCCCGGTCGGCCCAGGGGGGAGGGAGCAGGCGTGCCCAAGGTGTCCTCGGTGATCGTGCCCTACGCCTCGTACTTGCGCGTGTACGAACCGCTGGCCGCCTTCCCGGAGCCCGAGCGCGCCCACTGGGAGCGCTACGCCCGCCGGCCCGACCGCCCCTCCTACCAGGACGAGCTGCGCCGCTCGCTGGCGGATCTGCTGCCCACCCCGCCGGTCGCGGTACCGGTGCACGAGAGCGGCGACGCCTTCGTGCTGGAGGCGGACGGCGTGCTGTGCGTGTGCCCGTGGCGGACCCGGCTGCGGGGCTGGCAGGCGCTGGGCGAGCTGGACGAGGAGCTTCCCCCGCCGGTGCTGGACTCGGTGCTGCCGCCGCTCGTGCGCCGCCAGGCCGCGCAGGACTACGAGCGGTGGCTGGCCCGCAACCCGGACGCCCGGCCGTGGATCCGGACGGCGACCTGGCAGGTACCCATCAACTGGTTCGTGCTGGTGTCCGACGCCGAGCGGCGCTACGACCCGGGGACGGGTGACGTACCACCGCTGCTTCGCTATCGCACTCCCATGGTGCAGGCGCGCCGGCGGGTGGCCCGGGGCCTGAGGGCCCTGAAGGAGGCCATCGACGAGGGGCCGCTCATCGACGGCCTGGTGGACGTGGGCCGGTGGCTGGAGGAGTTCCATCCGCGTTCGGTGGTCGAACTCGACTACGGCGGGCTGGTGCACACGCTGCCGGACCGGCAGCTGGCGGGCGACCACTCGGCGGCGGACGTCGCCGAGGGCATCGAGGCGCTGCGGCGCGGCGACGACGAGGCGGCGAGCGAGGCGTACGCGCGGCTGGTGCGGCGCTGGCGGGCGGTCCGGGACCGGCGCTCGGCGAACTGACGGCATTTCACGGCCAGTGACGTACGTCACGGCCTGAACGCCCCCGAACCGCGTACGGTCTACCGGACTTCAGGAAATTGACGGGACGTAGGTCCTGTTCCGGGCGTTTACCTCAAGCGTGACAGATCGCACGTACGGGGCCCTTGCATCCCTTGCCACTCCTCATGCCAAAATAGGACAAGGAGCCCGGGGAGGGCTCTATCTCAGCATTGCACGCTTTGGGGGGTCTGGTGACTCCTGAACTCCACTGTGACTGATCGTCACAGTGGAGTGACTGTCCGCTATGGCATGGTCCATCGGCTTCCGTGGCTGATGGACACCTGGTGGGGGCAATTCCATCGGTTTGGCCGACGCGGCTGGACAGATGGTGTAGTTGTAGTGCCGAGGACAAGCCGTTCGTCCTATAACCGACTCGACTCGCGTCCGCCATTTCGGGCAACGCGGGTCAAGGTGCAGAATTTAGAGGAAAGAACCGAGAAGGTTCGGTTCTCCCGAGGAGGCCGCTCATGACCGCTCGCACCCCTGATGCCGAGCCGCTGCTGACCCCGGCTGAGGTCGCCACGATGTTCCGCGTCGACCCCAAGACGGTCACGCGGTGGGCGAAGGCCGGCAAGCTCACGTCGATCCGCACGCTCGGCGGGCACCGGCGCTACCGCGAGGCCGAGGTCCGCGCTCTGCTCGCGGGCATCCCGCAGCAGCGCAGCGAGGCCTGACAACTTCATAAACCGGGTGATGCGGCGGTTCCCCCAACCGCCGAGCAGCCCGAACACCAGCTCCAAGCGACGCGGGTGTCCTGCCCCAACAGGCCCCACGCCCAAGCCGTCAGAGCTCTTCAGGCAAGCAATACAGGGTGCGTCGTAGGTCGCGCCGGACTCCGCCGGGTCCGGCGCGATCTTTTTTGTGCGCGCGGGCCGGTCGGGAAGCGGGTCTGTGGGCGGCCTTGGGGGAGTCTGGGGAGACCTGTCGTGCGGGCTGTGCGCGCACTTCTGGTGATAGTGCAATTGCACATATTAAATTGACCAGTTGTATGAGACCGGTAAGAACCGTGGTCACGGAAACTTATGCGGTGACACCCGTCACATCGCGGGGGACTTGTTGTCGCCGGGCCGCGTGCGCTATTGGCCTTTGGGTGTTTCAGCGTCCGCCTGCCGCAGGGAAGTTGACGCCGGGTCCGGTCACGCGGTCGAGGGGCTGTCGTCCCCTGCCGACTCCTCGGCGTCCTGAGTACCCTGGGGCGGCGCTTCCATGGCCAGCCGCAGCAGTCGGTGGCAGACCGGGCAGTGCCGGGTCGCGTGCCCGTACGCCGACGCGGCCGCCAGATGAGCCCTCAGCAGCGCCCGCGTCTCGTGCCTCACAGATGCGGCCATGAAGCCACCTCCCCTGACTTCTGGGGTACCGAGGGAATGTGACGCCGTCAAGGGCGGACAGAGGGCCACGGACGCCCCCTGCGGGGCCCGTCAGGGCGCGTCGGTGGCCCTGACGCGGGCCGAAAGGGCAACGAAGAAGGCCCGCGTCCCTGACGGGCGCGGGCCTCTCACTTGCTGCGGTCCTGACGGGATTTGAACCCGCGGCCTCCACCTTGACAGGGTGGCGAGCACTCCAAACTGCTCCACAGGACCAGGTTTCGCCGCGCTTTCGTGCGTTGCGCTGCGAGAAGAGACTGTACAGGAGGGTGGGCCCCCGGTCGAACTCACCCTCCGTACCGGAGCCATCACGACACCGCCGCGTCGATCGCCTTGACGATCCGCTTGTCGGAGACGGGGTACGCGGTGCCCAGCGCGTGGGCGAAATAGCTGACGCGGAGCTCCTCGATCATCCAGCGGATGTCCAGCACCGAGGACGGGACGGGCCGACCCTGGGGCATCTGCTCCAGCAGCCAGGCGAACTCGTCCTGCATCTCGTGGACCTTCTCCATACGGGTCGTGTCCCGCTGGACGTTGGCCGGCATCTGCTGCAGCCGCCGGTCGGCGGCCACCAGGTAACGCATCAGGTCCGGCAGCCGCCGCAGCCCCGCCCACGTCACGAAGCCGGGCTTCACGAGGGCGTCCAGCTGCTTGCGCACGTCCTGGAGGTTGGCGAGCAGCGCGGGACTGCGTACGCCCTTCAGGCGGCGCTCACAGGCCTGCCAGGCGGCCAGCACCTGCTGCACCTGCGCCACCGTGCGGACCGTGGTGTCCACGATCTCCGCCCGGACCTTGTCGTACAGCTTCCGGTACGACTCCTCGTCCCAGGCCGGGCCCCCGAAGTCGGCGATCAGCCGGTCCGCGGCGGCGGTCGCGCAGTCGTCGAACAGCGCCTGGATCGAACCGTGCGGATTCGCGGACAGCGCCAGCTTCTGCGGGTTCGTCAGCTTTTCGGAAGCGAACTTCGCGGGGTTGACCGGAATGTTGCGCAGGATCAGCCGCCGTGTGCCCTTCCACATCGCCTCGGCCTGCTCCGCCTCCGTGTCGAAGAGCCGCACGGAGACGGTGTCGCCGTCGTCGACCAGTGCCGGGTACGCCTTGACCGGCTGGCCGGCCCGGCGGGTCTCGAAGACCCGGGTGAGTGTCCCGATGGTCCAGTCGGTCAGGCCGGTGCGCTCCAGCGACTCCCCGCCCCGGCGCGAGGCGGTGGCCGCCGCGGCCTGGGAGATGGCCTGGCGGGCCTTCGGCTTCAGCCGCAGCCTCAGCGCCTCCAGGTCCTTGTCCTCGGCGATCTTCCGCCGCCGCTCGTCGACGATCCGGAAGGTGATCTTCAAGTGGTCGGGCACCTTCGACCAGTCGAAGTCGCCGGCCTCGAAGGGCACTCCGACCATCCGCTTCAGCTCACGCGCCATGGTGGTGGTCAGCGGCTCCTGGAGGGGGACGGCGGTGTCCAGGAAGCGCTTGGCGTAGTTCGGCGCCGGGACGTAGTTGCGGCGGATCGGCTTCGGCAGCGAGCGGATCAGCTCGGTGACGACCTCCTCGCGCAGACCCGGGATCTGCCAGTCGAAGCCCTCGTCGGTGACCTGGTTGAGCACCTGCAACGGGACGTGCACGGTCACACCGTCCGCGTCCGCCCCCGGCTCGAACTGGTAGGTCACCCGGAACTTCAGCGGCCCCTGCCGCCAGGTATCCGGGTAGTCGGCCTTGGTGACCGCCTCCGCCGACTCCCGGATGAGCATCTCCCGCTCGAAGTCCAGGAAGTCCGGCTGCTCCTGGCGCTTGCGCTTCCACCAGGAGTCGAAGTGCGCCCCGGAGACGACGTGGTCGGGCACCCGCTGCTCGTAGAAGTCGAACAGCGTCTCGTCGTCGACCACGATGTCCCGGCGCCGCGCCCGGTGCTCCAGCTCCTCGACCTCGCTGAGGAGCCTGCGGTTGTCGGCGAAGAACTTGTGGTGCGTGCGCCAGTCCCCCTCGACCAGCGCGTTGCGGATGAACAGCTCGCGGCTGGCCTCCGGGTCGATCCGGCCGTAGTTCACCTTCCGCTGCGCGACGATCGGCACGCCGTACAGCGTGACCTTCTCGTACGCCATCACGGCCGCCTGGTCCTTCTCCCAGTGCGGCTCGGAGTAGGTCCGCTTGAGGAGGTGCCCGGCGAGCGGTTCGACCCACTCCGGCTCGATCCTCGCGTTGACCCGGGCCCACAGGCGGGACGTCTCGACGAGCTCGGCGGACATCACGAACCGCGGCGGCTTCCTGAACAGTGCGGAGCCGGGGAAGATGGCGAACTTGGCGTTGCGGGCACCGAGGTACTCGTTGCGGCCGCCGCCGTCCTTGCGGGGTGCCGCGTCCTTGGACTCCTTCACGTCCTTCATGCCGATGTGCGACAGCAGACCGGCGAGGAGCGAGACGTGGATGCGGTCGGCGTCCGCGTCCTGGTCGTTGAGGTGGATGCCCATCTGCTTGGCGACCGTGCGCAGCTGGGTGTAGATGTCCTGCCACTCGCGGATCCGCAGGAAGTTCAGGAACTCCTGCTTGCACATGCGGCGGAACGACGACGAGCCGCGCTCGCGCTGCTGCTCGCGGACGTACCGCCACAGGTTGAGGTACGCGAGGAAGTCGCTGGTCTCGTCGCGGAAGCGGGCGTGCTGCTGGTCGGCCTGGGCCTGCTTGTCGGCCGGGCGCTCGCGAGGGTCCTGGATCGACAGCGCGGCGGCGATGACCATGACCTCGCGGACACAGCCGTTCCGGTCCGCCTCCAGGACCATCCGGGCCAGCCGCGGGTCGACGGGCAGCTGGGCGAGCTTGCGGCCGGTCTGGGTGAGCCGCTTGCGCGGGTCCTTCTGCTCCGGGTCGAGGGCGCCCAGCTCCTGCAGCAGCTGCACGCCGTCGCGGATGTTGCGGTGGTCCGGCGGGTCGATGAAGGGGAACTTCTCGATGTCGCCCAGGCCGGCCGCGGTCATCTGCAGGATGACGGAGGCGAGGTTGGTGCGCAGGATCTCCGCGTCCGTGAACTCCGGTCGGGCCAGGAAGTCGTCCTCGGAGTACAGCCGGATGCAGATGCCGTCGGAGGTTCGGCCGCAGCGGCCCTTGCGCTGGTTGGCGCTGGCCTGCGAGACCGGCTCGATGGGCAGCCGCTGGACCTTGGTGCGGTGGCTGTAGCGGCTGATCCGGGCGAAGCCGGGGTCGATGACGTACTTGATGCCCGGGACGGTCAGCGAGGTCTCGGCGACGTTCGTCGCCAGGACGATCCGCCGGCCGCCGTGCGGCTGGAAGACGCGGTGCTGCTCGGCGTGCGACAGGCGCGCGTACAGCGGCAGCACTTCGGTGCGCTGCCAATCGGTGCCTCCGGCGCGGGAGTACTTCTTCTCCAGCGCGTCCGCCGTGTCCCGGATCTCCCGCTCGCCGGAGAGGAAGACGAGGATGTCGCCCTGCCCCTCGCCCATGAGCTCCTCCACCGCATCCGTGATCGCGGTGATCTGGTCCCGGTCGGCGTCGTCGGAGTCCTCCTCGAGCAGCGGCCGGTAGCGCACCTCCACCGGGTACGTCCGCCCGCTGACCTCGACGATCGGGGCGTCGCCGAAATGCCGGGAGAAGCGCTCGGGGTCGATGGTCGCGGAGGTGATGACGACCTTGAGGTCGGGCCGCCTGGGCAGCAGCTGGGCGAGGTACCCGAGCAGGAAGTCGATGTTGAGGGACCGCTCGTGGGCCTCGTCGATGATGATCGTGTCGTAGCCGCGCAGCTCGCGGTCGGTCTGGATCTCCGCGAGCAGGATGCCGTCCGTCATCAGCTTGACGAAGGTGGCGTCCGGGTCGACCTGGTCGGTGAAGCGGACCTTCCAGCCGACGGCCTCGCCGAGGGGGGTGTTCAGCTCCTCGGCGACGCGCTCGGCGACCGTCCGGGCGGCGATCCGCCGGGGCTGCGTGTGCCCGATCATGCCCCGGACGCCCCGGCCGAGCTCCATGCAGATCTTGGGGATCTGGGTCGTCTTACCGGAACCGGTCTCACCGGCGACGATGACGACCTGGTGGTCGCGGATCGCTTCGGCGATCGCGTCCTTCTTCTGGCTGACGGGCAGCTGCTCGGGATAGGTGACGGCGGGCACCCGGCCGCGCCGCTCCGCCATCCTGGCCTCGGCCCTGGCGACCTCCGCCTCGATCTCCTCCAGGACGGCCGTACGGGCCTCCGGCTTACGGATCTTGCGCGCACCCTCCAGCCTCCGCCCGAGCCGGTGCGCGTCACGCAGGGACAGCTCGGTCAGGCGGGCGGCGAGGGCGCCGAGGGCGGGGGCGGGATGCGTAGACATACGGAGTCCAGGATCTCATCCCGCCGAAATGTGTGGCGAACGCTTTTGCCCGGGCCGGCCGCGAGGGGCCGGCCCCCGCTCACGGGCGGCGGACCTCGGGTGTCTTCGAGAACTCGGCGGTGCTGAGCCAGCGGCGCATGGACGCGGCGATGGGACGCTCCAGGAAACGGTGCACGAGGTAGGAGAACAGGATCAGCGCGCTGACCGTCGCCGCGATCAGGACCCAGGGGTCGACGCGGTCGCCGTAGTGGTGGACCACGGTCATGCCGATGACGTCGTGCAGCAAGTACAGCGGGAAGGTCAGCGTGCCCGCGACGGTCAGGCCCCGCCAGCTCAGGCGACTGGTCCAGCCGAGCGCGATCGCGGCGATGAGCAGGAACGACACCGTGACCGCGAGGATCAGCCAGCCACGCCAGGGTGCCCAGGTCGCCCAGTTGTTGCGGCCGCCGTGCGGTGCCAGCAGGAAGTGCACGGACAGCAGCCACGACATGACGACGATGCCCCACAGCAGGGGGGTCGGCCGGAAGCGGTACATCAGGTAGAAGGCCATACCGGCGATGAAGTACGGCGCGGACGTCGGGTTGACGATCAGGTAGAGCAGCGGGATGCCCGCCTTGGGGGCCAGGACCGCGGCCACCGTCCAGACACCGCAGAAGATCACCACGCGCTGGTAGGTGAGGCCCTTCCACACCACGACCGAGAAGGTCAGGTAGAAGCAGAGCTCCGGCCAGAGGGTCCAGTAGACCGAGTCGAGGTTGTCGACGCCGAGGGGCCGCTGGAGCATCGTGAGGTTGGCGAAGAGCACGCGCGGGTTGGGGTGCCCGAAGGGCGTGTCGGCGAGGTAGATGACGGCGGCCGAGACCAGCACGCCGATCCAGTACATCGGGTACAGGCGGGTGACCCGCGAGATGAAGAAGTGCCGGGGGGTCCGGCCCCAGGCGCTCATGCAGATGACGAAGCCGCTGATCAGGAAGAACAGGTCGACGCCGAGACGGCCGAAGGCGAAGGTGCTGTGGACGCGCTCGGGGAACAGCTCCTGGTAGGGCTGGTGCCAGATGCCCTCCATGGCCGCCGGGGTCTGTCCCACGAAGTGAAACAGGACCACGGCGAGCGCGGCCAGGAATCTCAGTCCGTCCAGGGCGGCCAGCCGGTTCGGCCGTTTGGCCGGGACGGCCTGCGTCGGCACGGCCCGCAGGGTGAGCGTCTCCTCACCCCCCTGCGCGTGTCCGGGAGTACCGGACGGCCGCGCCGCCTCCCTGTGATCTGTCTGGGTCATCCCACCACCGCTTCAGACGTGTCCGCTGACAGGGCTCACCGAACCCTGGCTCAGTTGACTCATAGGTCTAGCAAAGGGTTGTAGGGGACACGTGTTTTTCCGGTGGTGAAGGCCTGTGAAAGAAAACACCGAAGGCCCCGACCGTACGGTCGGGGCCTTCGAACGGTGGCTGGGGCCGGGGTCGAACCGGCGACCTTCCGCTTTTCAGGCGGACGCTCGTACCAACTGAGCTACCCAGCCACGAGGTTTCACGTGAAACCTCAGCGGTCCTGACGGGATTTGAACCCGCGGCCTCCACCTTGACAGGGTGGCGAGCACTCCAAACTGCTCCACAGGACCAAGCTGTTGCGTACGACAGTGTCGCACACGGTGATGCGTGCCCCCAACGGGATTCGAACCCGTGCTACCGCCTTGAAAGGGCGGCGTCCTAGGCCGCTAGACGATGAGGGCTATCGGCCCGCCTGGGCGCTTCTCAGCGCGTCGGGGACGTGAGAAGCATATGGGATGGCGGGAGGTATCGCCAAAACGGTTTACGGAGCGGTGGTCGCGGGGGTGGGCGCCGGGCTGCCGGTCCGCCCGGACGCGGACGCGGACGGCGTCGCCGAACCGGAGGCGGGGCTGGGCGCAGGGGTGGGCGTGGGGCTCGGGGAGGGGGCGGCGCCGGGCTGGTTCTCCCGCGGGAGGTGGCGGCTGACCTCGGCCGTCGTCAGGCCGAGGCCGCCCAGCCTGATCTCGTCCCAGGCCTGGAGGCGGTGCGTGTCGCGGTCGACGTACAGGATCGACGCCTGGATCGGGTCGGGGTACTTCCCCTCCACCGCCCGCAGCCCGCTGCCCCCGGTGGAGCCCTCCACCCGCAGCCGCGTGCCCTTCTCCAGGATCTTCATCTCCTGGTGGTGGATGTGGCCCGCCAGCACCATGGGCACCTCGCCGTCCACGACCCGCGCGGCGGCGGGCTCGTGTGCGACCGCGATGTCGACCGGCGTGCCGGCGGCCCGCTGCTCCCGCAGCGCCCGTGCCAGCCGGGCACCCGCCTGCTCCTGGGTCTCCTCGCTGCCGGGCACGGTGGACCGGTCCGGCGTGTACTGCGGATCGCCGATCCCGGCGAACCGGATGCCCGCCACGGTCACCGCCCGCCCGCCGTCCAGGACCCGCACGTTCCTGATCCCCTCCAGATAGCGCTGGGTGAGGCGCGAGTCGTGGTTCCCGCGCACCCAGACGTACGGCGCGCCGAGCTCCGCGATGGGGTCCAGGAACCCGTTCTCCGCCGCCGTGCCGTGGTCCATGGTGTCGCCCGAGTCGACGATCACGTTCACCTTGTACTGCTTCACCAGCGAGGCGATGATCTTCCAGCTCGCCGGGTTGAGATGGATGTCCGACACGTGCAGCACCCGGACGGTGGTCGGGTCGGGCTGGTAGACGGGGAGCGTGGAGGTGACGTCGTACAGCTTCGTCACGTTCGTCACCAGACGGGCCAGCTCCTGCTGGTAGACGTCGAACTCCGTGACGATGCTGCGCGCGTTGCCCACCAGGGACGGCGCGGACGACAGCAGCCCCGAGAACCTGGGCTCCAGGACCGACTTCGGGTTCCAGGTGGCGTACGCGGTCGCGCCGGACGCGGCGAGCAGGGCGAGGGCCAGGCCGCCGGCCGCCATCGCGCGGCGCGGGCGGCGGTAGACGGCCAGGCCGAGAGCCGTGGCGCCGGAGACGACCGCCACACAGGAGCGCAGCGCCAGGTCCCGGGTGCCGCGCTCCACGTCCCGCGTGACCTGGTCCTGGAGGCCGGACAGGCGCTCGGGATGGTCGACCAGGGCCTGGGAGCGGACGGGGTCGAGCTGGTCGACGTTCACGTCGAGGCGGACCGGGGCGACATGGCTGTCGAGGGTGAGCGCGCCCAGCGGGGAGACGTTGATCTTCGTGCCGCCGGTGAGGGACGGACGCAGGGTCATCGTGGTGTTCATGGGGCCGACCTGTGTCCGCACGTTGCCCACGACGAGCAGGCCCAGCCAGGCGCCGAGCAGGACGACGGCGACCAGGCCGAAGGCGCGGACCGCGGGTCGCCGACGGCCGGCGAGCTCCGGGACGGCCGCCGCGGGCCTCCGGCGCGCCCGGCTGGAACGCTCGGCGGAGCCGGGGCGGGCGGGGTACCCCGGGGACTTCGGTCGGCTGCGGTGGCGCTTCAGGGGCTTCAGGGGCTTCAGGACGGCGGCTGGGACGCGGACGCGGGCCATTGGTCCCGTATGCCCAGATGCGTTCTCCGGTATGCCGGGCGTGCGGGGCCTGGTGGTGGCGGGGTCGTGCCGGACAATGGGCCTGTGCTGGAGATGACGCGCGAGGAGTTCGAGGAACTGGTCGCCGAGGCGCTGGACCGGATCCCGCCGGAGCTGACGCGGCTCATGGACAACGTCGCGGTGTTCGTGGAGGACGAACCCCCGGCCGACGATCCCGAGCTGCTCGGCCTGTACGAGGGGACCCCGCTGACCGACCGAGGAGAGTGGTACGCCGGTGTGCTGCCCGACCGGATCACCGTCTACCGGGGGCCGACGCTGCGGATGTGCGGCTCGCGCGAGGAGGTCGTCGAGGAGACCGAGGTGACCGTGGTGCACGAGATCGCCCACCACTTCGGCATCGACGACGCCCGGTTGCACGCGCTCGGGTACGGGTGACAGGTCGGACACGGTCGTAGCGGGGCGCGTGTCCTCTTGTGGGCGGTGGGAGTTGGGCACGTCGACTCCCGCAGACCGACCCGGAGGTGGCTTCCGTGCGCCCCTTGTACGTACCCGTCCGCCTGGCCGCCACCGTCATGGCCGTCGCCGCGGCCGCCGGCTGCATGAGCGTGGGGGACGAGGACGGCAGCCGGGCGAAGCCGTCGCCCTCGGCCGGTCGGCGTGACGGCGGGGAGGCCGCCGGGGGACAGGTGGTCCCGGGTGCCGGCCTCGGGGCCGGCGGCATGGGCACCGACGGCAGGCGCGGACGGGGCAAGGCGGGGGACGACGCCGAGGACGGGACGGACGCGTCCGCCTCACCGTCCGCCTCCCCGTCGGCGGAGGCGGACGCCGCGTCACCGTCGGCGGAGCAGAAGCCGGGCAAGGACGACAAGGTCAGGCCCGACAGGTCCGGGGAGCCGGAGCCGACCAGGGCTCGGCCGACGCCGCCTCCCCGGCCCGCCGACCCGGAGCCGCCCACCTCGCCCGAGCCGCCGGCCTCGCCCTCGCCCGAGCCGAGCACGGCCGAGCCCTCGTCATCGGCGCACGAGGACACGCAGGCGCAGCTCGTCGACCGCGAGCCGGCCCCTGAGGCGGGCGCCGAGGTGCGGGAGTGAGGGGGCGGTCGCGGCCACGGGGCCTCGTGCGGCAGGGCAGGGCGCTGAGCTGCGCGGACAGGGCCGGTTTGCCTTGAGGGGGGCTAGGTGCGTATGGTGGTAGATCGTTTGATCCCATTTGCCCGGCGCCACAACAGAGCGCGCCGTGTGGCGCGTACTCTCCTTTGCCGTGGCGGACCGCATTGAGGCGGTCGGATGCGATTCACGGAGTTGACGGGCGCGTGCCGAAGAGACTCCGGAAGGTTTCGCATTCGCATGTCCATTTCCAGCACTGATCACGTCGTCGTGCCCGAGGCCGACCCCACCGACGAGACCGTCGAGACCATCATCGAGGTCGTCGCGGCCGCCGAGGCCGGCGGTGACGAGGCTCCGCAGATCACCTTCGCGGACCTCGGTCTGCCCGAGGGTGTGGTGCGCAAGCTCGCACAGAACGGCGTGACCACCCCCTTCCCGATCCAGGCCGCGACTATCCCGGACGCCCTGGCCGGCAAGGACATCCTCGGCCGGGGCCGCACCGGTTCGGGCAAGACCCTCTCCTTCGGTCTGCCGACGCTGGCCCGGCTGGCCGGCGGCCGCACCGAGAAGAAGCGCCCGCGCGCCGTCATCCTCACCCCGACCCGTGAGCTGGCCATGCAGGTCGCGGACGCGCTGCAGCCGTACGGGGACGTCGTCGGCCTGAAGATGAAGGTCGTCTGCGGTGGTACGTCGATGGGCAACCAGATCTACGCCCTGGAGCGCGGTGTCGACATCCTGGTCGCCACCCCGGGCCGGCTGCGCGACATCATCAACCGCGGCGCCTGCTCCCTGGAGGACGTGCAGATCGCGGTTCTCGACGAGGCCGACCAGATGTCCGACCTGGGCTTCCTGCCCGAGGTGACGGAGCTGCTGGACCAGGTCCCGGCGGGCGGCCAGCGGATGCTGTTCTCCGCGACGATGGAGAACGAGATCAAGACCCTCGTCGACCGCTACCTGAACGAGCCCGTCCTGCACGAGGTGGACGCGGCCCAGGGCGCGGTGACGACCATGTCCCACCACATCCTCATCGTGAAGCCCAAGGACAAGGCGCCGGTCACCGCCGCGATCGCCTCCCGCAAGGGCCGCACGATCATCTTCGTCCGCACCCAGCTGGGCGCCGACCGCGTCGCCGAGCAGCTGCGCGACGCCGGCGTGAAGGCCGACGCGCTGCACGGCGGCATGACGCAGGGCGCCCGGACCCGCACCCTCGCGGACTTCAAGGACGGGTATGTCAACGTCCTGGTCGCCACCGACGTCGCCGCCCGCGGCATCCACGTCGACGGCATCGACCTGGTTCTGAACGTGGACCCGGCCGGCGACCACAAGGACTACCTGCACCGCGCGGGCCGCACCGCGCGCGCCGGCCGCACCGGCACGGTCGTCTCCCTCTCGCTGCCGCACCAGCGCCGCCAGATCTTCCGCCTCATGGAGGACGCCGGCGTCGACGCGGCCCGCCACATCATCCAGGGCGGCGCAGCCTTCGACCCGGAGGTCGCCGAGATCACCGGCGCCCGCTCCATGACCGAGGTCCAGGCGGAGTCCGCCGGGAACGCCGCCCAGCAGGCCGAGCGCGAGGTCTCCCACCTCAGCAAGCAGCTGGAGCGCGCGCAGCGCCGCGCCACCGAGCTGCGCGAGGAGGCCGACCGGCTGGTTGCCCGCGTTGCCCGTGAGCGCGGCGAGGACCCGGAGGCCGCCGTGGCCGAGGCCCAGGCCGTGCAGGCCGAGGCGGCCGCCGAGCCGTCGGTGCCCGAGCAGGCGACCGCCCACCATGACAACGCCGGTGAGCGCGCCGTGCGCGAGGAGCGGCCGGCGTCCGCGTCGTCGTACGAGCGCCGTGAGCGGCGTGACGACCGGGGTGAGCGGGGCGACGACCGTCGTCCGTTCGACCGGGACCGTCGTGACGGCGACCGTGGTGGCCGTTCCTTCGAGCGCCGCGACGACCGGGGCGGCCGTGGCTTCGACCGCCGCGACGACCGTCGTCCGTTCGACCGTGACCGCCGCGACGGCGAGCGCCGGGACAACGACCGGGGTGGCTTCCGCCGCGACGACCGCCGCCCCTTCGACCGTGACCGCCGCGAGGGCGACCGTGGTGGCCGTTCCTTCGAGCGCCGGGACGACCGCGGGGGCTTCCGCCGTGACGACCGTCGTCCGTTCGACCGTGACCGCCGCGAGGGCGAGCGCGGGGACCGCGGCTTCGACCGTGACCGCCGTGACGGCGACCGTGGTGGCCGTTCCTTCGAGCGCCGGGACGACCGCGGGGGCTTCCGCCGCGACGACCGCGGTGGCCACCGCGGCAGCGACCGTCCCTTCAACCGCGACCGCCGTGACGACCGCCCGGGCTTCCGCTCCGGCGGCCACGACCGCCCCTACGGCCGCCGTGACGACCACCGCGGTGGCGGCTCCTTCGGCCGCCGCGAGGACAAGCCGCGCTGGAAGCGCAACGGCTGACGCCGGCTGAGCTGAGCACGAGGGCCCGTACGACGCCGGTCGTACGGGCCCTCGGCCGTCCTGGCCCCGAGCCGCCCCGTCCCGAGCCGCCGGGTCCCCGGGCGGCCCCGCCGACGGGGACCTGACCGGTATCCGGTTACTCCGCCCCGGCCGTGTCCCCCATACTCGATCGGAGACCCGGCCGGCTGCGGCTATGCTCGGGTGGGCAACATCGCCACGGGCCGTTAGCTCAATTGGCAGAGCAGTGGACTTTTAATCCATTGGTTGTGGGTTCGAGTCCCACACGGCCTACCGGTGGCAGGCGGGACATATCCCTCCCGGCCTGCAGCGCAGCGCCTGAGGCGACTTCGGTCGCCTCGGGCGCTGCTTCGTTCGGGGGCGGTGTGTGAGCGGTGTGTGAGGGGGACGGCTCCGGGGCCCGTCGGATCGTGACGTCGAGGTTGCTTTTCGGCCAACCGAACCCACCGGCAGCGCAGTTGTCGTCCGTCCCGCCGGACGTACGGTCAGGCCGACGGATGGCAACAGTCACAGAGAATCCCCGCCCGCGAGAGCAACTGTGGCCTTTGTCCCGTTTCAAGGGTGAGTGGAACGGGTGATTCCGGGCGGGTGGGGCGGGTGGGAAATATAACCGGTTCCACGGGGCGCATCGCGGTAATACGATCATGACGCTGACCGGGACCGCGTGCCAACGGTCGGCCGCGGCGCTTGAGATCACGGGGTTCTGACGCGATGACGGACGATGTCGACGCCGGCCCGGGGTCCGTCGCACACCTCTCCGTTCTTTCTCGCCAGAAACGAGAACCCATGAAGATCCGCCGTACTCTCGCGACGGCCGTCGCCCTGGCCGCCACCGCCCCCGTCGTGCTCCTCGCCGCCGGTCCGGCGTTCGCCGGCACCGCCGCGGCGCCGACCGCGTCGGCCACCTCGACCGGGTCCGCGGGGTCCTCGGGGTCCACCACGCCGAAGTCGCAGCCGCAGGCGGCGGCGAAGCCCTCCATAGCCGAGCTGGAGAAGGCCGTCGCCGACGCGAAGAAGGCGTACGACGACGCCGTCGCCGCCGAGGCCGCCGCCCGCAAGGCCGTCGACGCCGCGCTCTCCGACACCGCGCCGCTCACCGTCGCCGCCGCCGAGGCGGAGAAGGCGGCCAAGGCCGCCGCGGCCGCGAAGACCGCCGCGGACAAGGCGGTCGCGGACGCGCAGGCGGCGGTCGACGCCGTCATGGCGGACGAGAACTCCACCGAGGCCGACCGGACCGCCGCCCTCAAGGCCTTCGCCGAGGCTCAGGCCGCGGCCGAGGACGCCGCCGCGGACAAGTCGGCCGCCGACACCAAGTACGCCGATGCCCTCGACGCCAGCAACGACGCCCGGGTCGCGGCGGCTCGCCAGTACTCCGTGGCACAGAAGGCCACCGAGGACGCCCGGGCGGCCCTGGAAGCCGCCGAGGGGGCCCTCGCCCAGGCCAAGGAGGACGCCGAGAACGGCGACTCCTGCGAGGCGGAACCCGGTCTCGCCGTGTCGGTCTCCGGGCTGCCGGGCAGGATCGCGGCCGGCTCGACGGTGGACTTCTCGATGCGGCTGACCAACAACACCGGTCGGACCCTGGACGAGGTCTACCCGTACGTGAGCGTGCACGCCACCGACAAGTCGGGCCAGAAGGACCTCGGCCGCATGCTGAAGCTGCAGTGGTCCAACGCCGCCTCCCCCGCGTGGCACAACCTCGACCGGGACGGCTACGCGGGCACGATCAGCGCGCTGAAGGCCGGGGCCCACTCCGACGTCAAGCTCCGGCTGACCGTGGACGCCGAGGCACCGGCCGGTGCGGGCATCGCCGTGACCACCGGTGACTACTACAACGACTCGGGCGACTGCGGCGGTACGCCGGACTTCGACGTCTACGAGTTCGAGCTCGTCGCCGCCGGGGGCGCGTCCGGCGGCGAGGCGACGCACGGCACCACCCCGCGTCCCTCGGACAACAAGCCGCAGGGCGGCACCTCCACGGTGCCGGTGACCACCACGACGACCACGACCGGCGCCCTCGCCGAGACCGGTTCGTCCTCCGCCACGCCGAAGCTCGCCCTCCTGGGCGGCGCCGCCGTGGTGCTCGGTGCCGGTGCGGTGATCGTCGCCCGCCGCCGTCGCTCGTCGTCGGACTCCGCCTGACGCACCCGCGCCTCGCCCCTCGCGCCCGGGGTCGGCATCCACAGACTGTGGATGCCGACCCCGGGCGTCGGTGCGCTGGTCGAGGGCCCGGGGCGGCCCGGGACGGCGCGTCCGGGGCAGGCGGGTCGGCGGACGGGCCGAGGCGTGGCGCGCCTAACGGGCGGTGCGGGGCTGCCGCAGCAGCTCGACGCCCATCCGGTCCGTGTCGTCCGGAGCCCCGTTGAGGCGGTGCACCAGCGCCCAGCGGCCGTCGTCCGTCGCGCCGGCGAAGAGGGAGGCGTGGCGGGTGGCGCCGTTGTGCCAGCGCAGGGGCCCGGAGGTCTGCCAGCTCGGGGCGGGGTCGCCGAGCCGGCGCTCCAGCAGCAGCCGCACGACCAGGTCGGCCGCGGCGCGGGGAGTGGCCCACAGACCGCCCGCGGGCAGGATCGCGCCGTCCATCGTCCAAGGCCTGCGGGGGCGCCCGAGAAACCCGGGGGCCGTCAGGCGCCGGGCGGGGTCGGGGCGCGCGGTCACTTCCGTGATGCCGAGCGGGTTCAGCACGTGCTCGGTCACCAGCTCCTCGTACGTCGTCCCGGAGACGGCGGTCAGGGCCGCGCCGAGGACCGCGTAACCGAGGTTGGAGTACTCCTCGGCCTCGCCGGGAGGACGGGTCACGAGGGTGTCGAGGCGGGGCAGCAACCGGTCCAGCGCGGGGCGGTCGAACGCCGCGTAGGGGTCCCGCCGGGGGAGCCGGCCGGGTGGCAGACGGGGGAGGCCGGAGGTGTGCCGGGCCAGGTGCAGGAGGGTGATGCCCGTGGCCGGGGCGGCGGGGAGCCGGCGTTCGATCGGGTCGTCCCACGAGAGCAGCCCGGCCGCGGCCATGCGGGTGAGGGCCGTACCGGTGACGACCTTGGTCAACGAACCGATCTCGACGAAGCGGTCGACCGCGTGACCGCCGGTCGCGGCCGGCGCGGCCATGTCGCTGAACACACACGTCGGGACGCTGGTCGACATCCCTTTGTTTCTAGCTGGGTTCACCGGATCGATCCAACCAGCTCCCGCGGCGGACGATCTGCCCGCCGCCGTCGGACTCAGCTCGTGGTCACCGCCGTCAGCTCGGCCAGCGGCAGAGTGTGGCTGGTCCGGAGGACCTTCGCGCGGAGGTAGCGGAGGTTGTGGCGGGTGGTGAAGACGCCGGTGGGGACACGGTCGCGGACGGTCAGGCCGAGCGTGCCCAACTGGGCCGCTTTGTCGGGGTTGTTGGACAGCAGGTCCAGCCGGTCGATGCCGAGGGCGCGGAGCATCTGGGCGGCGGCGGTGTAGTCGCGGGCGTCCTCGGGCAGCCCGAGCGCGGCGTTGGCCTCGTAGGTGTCGAGGCCCTGGTCCTGCAGGGCGTAGGCGTCGAGCTTGTTGTAGAGGCCGATGCCGCGGCCCTCCTGGCGCAGGTAGAGCAGGACGCCGCCGGTGGCGGCTATGCGCTCCACCGCCTCGCGCAGTTGCGGGCCGCAGTCGCAGCGGGCGGAGCCGAGGACGTCGCCGGTGAGGCACTCGGAGTGCAGCCGGACCAGCGGGGTGGCGGCGGGCGCGGGATCGCCGAGCACGATCGCGACGTGCTCCTGGCCGTCGGTGAGGCCGTGGAAGGTGACGAGTTCGGCGTCGACGGAGTAGCCGTCGTGGAAGCGCAGCGGGACCCGTACGCGGGCGCGCTGCGTGGCGGCGGGGAAGTCGGCGGCGACATCGGCGGCGACGTCGGCGGGCAAGTGGGCGGGGAAGTCGGCGCGCATGCGGGTCTCCGGGTTCTCGCGGGCGGTGCCTTGCTGCTTCAGATTTGAAGCAGAACCTCGGATCGAGACCCTACTCGTGCTTCAAAGTTGAATCAACTAGCGCGAGTGCCGAGGTGACCGGACTGTGGCGGGGCTCAGGGGCAGGGCGTCGACCGGCGCCGCCACGGCAGGTCGTCCGGACCCGCCCCCTTCGGCCCCGCGTCCTCTCCTTGCAGTGCCCGCAGGATCTGTACGGAGATCTGCTCCAGCTGCCCCACCTGTTCGGCGCTGAGATGGTCGAACAGCGATGCGCGTACGGTGGCCACATGGCCCGGCGCCGTACGTTCCAGCACCGCCGTCCCCTCGTCCGTCAGCGCGGCGATGCTGCCGCGCTTGTCCCACCGGCACTGCTCGCGCCGGACCAGGCCGTCCTTCTCCAGGCGGGTCACCGCGTAGGTCAGCCGACTGCGGGTGATCTTCGTGCGCTCGGCGAGGTCGGTCATCCGCATCCG
Organism: Streptomyces sp. bgisy159; assembly: GCF_965341775.1. Taxonomy (GTDB): domain Bacteria; phylum Actinomycetota; class Actinomycetes; order Streptomycetales; family Streptomycetaceae; genus Streptomyces. Next base: position 401,070 of record NZ_CBDQZH010000001.1, read on the forward strand.
CCGCTCGGGGGCCTCGGAGAGGTTCGCGAGGATGGAGTAGTAGAGGTGGGGCATGCCGGCGTCCTGCTGGAGCTGGCGGTCGAGCGTGTCCTCCAGCAGGAGGTTGGCGGCGATGTACGCGCGCCAGGCGCGCTGCTCGTCGGGGGTCAGCCAGCGGGTCGTCATCCCGTCAGTGTAGGTTTGTTTCAAACTTTAACCAAGGTTTCGAGGTATCACCGGGCTCACTGAACGTCGGAGTCCGGCTCCCCGCCGACGAGAGAGCGCGCCCATGCCGTACCCGTACGTCCTGCTGTCCGCCGCCGTCTCCCTCGACGGCTTCCTCGACGACACCGGCCCCGACCGCCTGCTGCTCTCCAGCCCGGCCGACTTCGACCGCGTCGACGAGGTGCGCGCCTCCGTCGACGCGATCCTGATCGGCGCCGGGACCATCCGCGCCGACAACCCCCGCCTCCTGGTCAACTCCCCCGACCGCCGGGCCGCCCGGATCGCCGACGGAAAGCCGGCCTATCCGCTCAAGGTCACCGTCAGCGGCTCCGGCGACCTCGACCCCACGGCCCACTTCTGGCACACCGGCGGCGACAGGGTCGTCTACACGACGGACAAGGGTGCCGAGACCGCCGGGCGGGCCGGGCTCGCCGCCGACATCGTCCCGCTCGGCCCCGACCTCGACTGGCGCCGCGTCCTGGAGCACCTGCACGACGAGCGCGGCGTACGCCGCCTCATGGTCGAGGGCGGCGGAACCGTCCACACCCAGCTCCTGCAGCAGGGCCTCGCCGACGAACTCCAGCTGGTCCTCGCCCCGCTCTTCGTCGGTGACCCGGGCGCGCCCCGCCTCTTCGGCCCCGGCGTCTACCAGCCCGGCCGGCTGCGGCTCGTGGAGACCCGCCGGATCGAGGACGTCGTGCTCATGCGCTACGAGCCCACCGCACCCGGCACCGGCACCGTCCCCACCGCGGCGGACCACCACTGGCTCGCCCTCGCCTGCGAACTCGCGGAGCGGTGCCCGCCGTCGCCGTCCGCGTTCAGCGTGGGCGCGGTGGTCGTGGCCGCCGACGGCACCGAACTCGCCCGCGGGCACTCCCGCGAGGCCGGCGACCCCGTCGCGCACGCCGAGGAGGCCGCCCTGGCCAAGATCGACCGGGACGACGCCCGCCTGGCCACGGCCACCGTGTACAGCAGCCTGGAACCCTGCACCCACCGCGCCTCCCGCCCCACTCCCTGCGCCCGGCTGGTGCTGGCGGCCGGAGTGCGCCGGGTGGTGACGGCCTGGCGTGAGCCGGACACCTTCGTGGCGGCGGCCGACGGCGCCGGGCAGCTCACGGCGCTGGGCGCGGACGTCGTCGTACTCCCCGAGCACGAGGCCCGGGCGAAGCGGCCGAACCGCCATCTCCTCGGGTGACGCCCGGCATGGCGCACCCCGGCCGACCCGTCGGCCGACCCGTCTCCGACCAGCGGAAACCAACCGTTTGGCTTTCTGCCCCCGGCATGACGTACACTCGAGACACAACGACGCGGGGTGGAGCAGCTCGGTAGCTCGCTGGGCTCATAACCCAGAGGTCGCAGGTTCAAATCCTGTCCCCGCTACTGAAGGCCGAGGGCCGGAATCCGAGAGGGTTCCGGCCCTCGGTGTTTTCGGCAGCCGTCCCTCCTCCTGCCCCTTCTTCACGTTCTGTCATCAGGCGACCGCCCTGCGCATAACATCTGAGTCACCATCAAAATCCGTGTGACTGCTGAGGTCGGTGCGGATCACGCCGACGGCGAGTCAACTCGCCCCATTTGGGCCGTTCATGGGCCTAAAGTCCAGGCCAAAAAGTCGTGATGATCAAGCGGAACGGCTTGGAAACCCGCCCTCGGGTCTATTAACGTTCGATAACGCAGCGCGGTCGTCCCAGCCGTCACAAGAGGCGGCTCCGTGCGCACGCGCCGAATCCCGCAAGGGAACCGGGGAACCACCACCTTGGGGTGAATCACGCGGAAACCGCCGCGAGCAGCGGCCGGTATACGCGCGTAGGAGACCTTCCCGCTCCGAACCCGTCAGCTAACCCGGTAGGCGACGGAAGGAAAGGAGTACGCCCGCGTGGCGTCCAACCGGCCTGCCCCAGAAGCCCCGTCCGTGCCCGGCCCGCGTCTCACCGAGACGTTCGGCTACGGCGGCCACCGCAGCGACGAGGGCCCCTGGGAGGAGTGGAACCCCACCGCGGATTCCATTCGCCCGGTGCGCGGCCGGCACCGCGTCGCCAAGCAGCGCGGCGGTGGGTTCGCCCGCAGCTCCACCGTGCTCGGCGTCGGCGTCATAGCCGCCGTCAGCGCCGGCGGTATGGCCAGCGCCAACACCGGCAAGCCGCCGGTCGCCATCTCCCTGCCCGACCTGCCGGGTGTCGGCTCGCTGATCTCCGACGACGGCGGCTCGGACGACACCGACGCCGACGACGGCGCCGCGCTCAGCAGCCTGGCCGCCCCCGCGGCCGACGCCGCCCAGGGCTCCGCCGACGCCGGCGAGGCGCTGCGCAACCGGATCATGGCGCAGGCCGAGTCGCAGCAGAGCCAGGTCGAGACCAAGGCCCAGGCCGCCGCGCAGGCCGCGGTCGCCAAGGCGGAGGCCGAGGCCGTCGCCAAGGCCGAGGAGGAGGCCGAGGCCGCCGCCGAGGCCGCCAAGAAGAAGGCGGCGGAGGAAGCCGCGCGCAAGGCCGAGCAGGAGCGACTCGCCCGGCTCGCCAAGCAGTTCACGCTGCCGACCTCCTCGTACACCATCACCTCGACCTTCGGTCAGGCCGGCGCCTACTGGTCCTCCGGGTACCACACCGGCCTCGACTTCGCCGCGCCCACGGGCACGCTCCTCAAGGCCATCCACAGCGGCACGATCACCTTCGCCGGCTGGGACGGTTCCTACGGCTACAAGACCGTCCTCACGCTCGACGACGGCACGGAGCTCTGGTACGCCCACCAGTCGTCGATCAGCGTGAGCGTGGGGCAGAAGGTGTCCACGGGCGAGGTCATCGGCCGCGTGGGCGCGACCGGCAACGTCACCGGCGCCCACCTGCACCTGGAGGTCCACCCCGACGGTGCGGCGAGCGGCATCGACCCGGCGGCGTGGCTGCGCGGCAAGGGCCTGTCCGTCTGATCTGACGCCCGGCGGGGCGGTGACGGACCGGTGGGCGCGGTGGACGGGACGTGAGCGTGGTCGGCGGGGCGTGTGCGAGGTCGGCGGGCCATGGGTGCGGTCGGCGGCCATGAGTGCGGTCGGTGGAATCAGCGGCTCCGAGTGATCGTTGCACTGATACATGACTTCTCTGCGCAAGCTCGGCAACTCCGACCTCGCCGTCTCCCCGCTCGCCCTGGGCGGCAACGTATTCGGCTGGACCGCCGACGAGGCGGCCTCCTTCGCCGTACTGGACGCCTACACGGCGGCCGGCGGTAACTTCCTCGACACCGCCGACTCCTACTCCGCGTGGGTCGACGGCAACAGCGGCGGCGAGTCCGAGACGGTCATCGGCAAGTGGCTCAGGGCGCGCGGCAACCGTGACGACGTGGTGATCGCGACCAAGGTGAGCCAGCACCCCGAGTACCGGGGGCTGTCCGCCGCCACGATCAAGGCGGCCGCCGACGCCTCGCTGCGGCGCCTGGGCACCGACCGTATCGACCTCTACTACACGCACTTCGACCAGCCCGACACCCCGGTCGAGGAGATCATCGGCGCACTGGACGAACTGGTGCGGGCCGGCAAGGTCCGGCACATCGCGGCCTCCAACATCGGGCCCGGGCGGCTGCGGCAGTCCCTGGACTTCTCCGACCGCGAGGGCCTGGCCCGCTACGTCGCCCTCCAGCCGCACTACAACCTGGTCTCCCGTGACACGTACGAGGGGGCCCTGCGGGACCTCGCCGCCGCGGAGGGCCTGGCCGCGGTGCCGTACTTCGCGCTCGCGTCCGGCTTCCTCACCGGCAAGTACCGCCCCGGTACGACGGTGGACAGCGCCCGGGCCGCCGGGGCCGCCAAGCACCTCGGCACCGAGCGGGGCGTTCGTGTTCTGACCGCGCTGGACGAGACGGCCCGGGCCCACGACGTCCCGGTCGCCACGGTCGCCCTGGCATGGCTCGCCGCCCAGCCCACCGTGGCCGCCCCCATCGCCTCGGCCCGTACGACGGACCAGCTCCCGGCCCTCCTGGGCCTCGCGGACCTCACGCTGACCGGGGAGGAACTGACCCGCCTGACGGAGGCGTCGGCCTGACGGGCTCCCCGGCGGGCCGCTGATATCCGTTCGCGAGAGTCCACGAGGCCTCGGCGAGGGTTCAGCGAACGGCTTCCCGTGCCGGCGGCGCCGAGTCTCGGCCAGGGTTCAGCGAAACGGCCTCCCGTGCCGGCGGTGCCGAACGGCCGGACCCCGGTCCGGCCTTACGTCCGGTACGGGTTGTGCGCCGGATAGGGCCCGGACGGGTACGGCCCCGCCGGGTACGGTCCTGACGGGTACGGCGCAGCTGGGTGCTGCACGCCCGGGTGCTGCCCACCTGGGTGTGGCATACCGGGGTGCTGCCCGCCCGGGTGCGGCGGCCCCGCCGCCTGCTGTGCCCCCGGGCCGGGATACCCGTACCCCGGCCACTGCGTCGGCACCGGCCACTGCGTCGGCATCGGCAACGGCACCGGTGCCACGATCCGGGCCGCGTACCCCAGCGCGGGTCGCGCCACCTCCCGGCGCCGCCACAACTCGTTCAGCAACTCCCGTTCCCGTTCGACGAAGCCGGCCCCCGCACGCCCCCGCCGCCCGCGATGCCGCAGGAACGCCAGCGAGGTCGCGTACGCCTCGTACTCGGCGACGGCCCGGGCGGCAGCTCCGCCCAGTCGCTGCTTCGCGTGCTCCCGCGCCAGCTTCCGCGCCCGCATGGAGCCCAGCGCCACCGGTTCGCCCGGCGTCAGCCACCCCGCGACGGCGTACACCGGCAGTTCCTCCCGCACGGTGGCCAGCTCCCGCTGGCGCGTCCACACCACCAGCCAGGTCAGCACCGCGAACGCGGGCACCATGAAGGCGCCGTACACGGCGAAGAACCCGTAGTCGCCGAACGTCGTGGAACCGTTCCACAGGGCGTGCATGCCCATCGCGAGCAGCAGTCCGGCCAGCGGCAGCAGCACCCGCCGCACGCGCTGCCGCTCCGCCGACAGCGCGGCGATGCCGAAGCCGAGACCGGTGAGCACGGTGAACAGGGGGTGCGCGAAGGGGGACATGATGACGCGCACGAAGAACGTCGCGGCGGTGACGGAGGCGATCCCGCTGTCGCCGGTGAGCTGGTCGGTGCCGAAGGCGGTGCCGAGGTAGAGGATGTTCTCGGTGAACGCGAAGCCGGTCGCGGTCACCCCGGCTATGACGACGCCGTCGACGATCCCCGTGAAGTCCCGTCTGCGGAAGAGGAAGACGAGGAGCACGGCGGCCGCCTTCGCCGACTCCTCGACGACGGGAGCTATGACGGTCGCGCCGAGGGTGTCCGCGCCGGAGGGGTCGGCGGTGGCCGTGGCGATCCACTTGGTGGCGAAGCTGTTGGCGATGATGGCGATGAGCGCGGCCGCGCAGGCGCCCCAGGCGAAGGCGAACACCAGGTTGCGCCAGGGGCCGGGTTCCACCCGGTCCAGCCAGCGGAACGCGGCCACCAGCAGCGGCACCGGCAGCACGGCCAGGCCCAGCCCGACCAGGAAGCCCTCGGTGCCGGTCTGTTCGCGTACCAGGGCCAGGATGACCAGCCCGGACAGGGCGAGCAGGGTGACGAGCGCCCCGTACCGCACCCAGGTGCGCTGCCACCAGTGCGCGTGCCGCACCGCTCCGGGGCCCGCGGGGCCGTCCGGGGCGGGCGGGTGCGGCGGGTGGGGCGGGTACGTCGGACTGGTGGCCACGGCATCGACCCTAACGAGGGTTGGGCCCGCCCGCGATGGTGCCCGAGCGCGGAGCGGGGGAGCGGTCAGCGGTGCGCTGTGCGGCGGAACAGCAGGTCGTGCACCACATGGCCCTTGTCCAGCCCCTGGCCCTCGAAGCGGGTCAGCGGCCGGAAGCCGGGCCGGGGCGCGTACCCGCCGTCGGCCTGAGTGTTCTCGAAGTCGGGGTGGGCGGTGAGCACGTCGAGCATCTGCTCCGCGTACGGCTCCCAGTCGGTGGCGCAGTGCACGACCGCCCCCGGCTTCAGCCGGCCCGCCGCGAGCGTGAGGAACTCCGGCTGGATCAGCCGCCGTTTGTGGTGGCGCTTCTTGGGCCAGGGGTCGGGGAAGTAGACGCGCAGCCCGTCGAGGGAGTCGGGGGCGAGCATCTCGCGCAGCAGGATGATCGCGTCCCCGTTGGCGACGCGCACGTTGTCCAGGCCGCCCCGGTCAGCCAGGTTGAGCAGATTGCCCTGCCCGGGGGTGTGCACGTCCACGGCGAGGATGTTGGTGTCCGGATCGGCGGCGGCCATCTGCGCGGTGGCCTCACCCATGCCGAAACCGATCTCCAGGACCACCGGCCGGCCGTTACCGAACAGCTCGGCGGGATCGATGATCCGCCCGCCGTCGATGTCCAGCCCCCACTTGGGCCACAGCCGCTGCAAGGCGTCGGCCTGCCCCGCCGTGACCCGGCTGCGCCTCGGCTGGAAGCTCCGGATCCGTCGCTCGAAGTGCGACCCGGCGGGATCGGCCTTCGGGCCGTCGGGGAACCGGGGCTCCCCCTTGGCCCGGGTGTGACGCAGGGAGGCACCGGGCAGGTGCCGCCGCTCACCGGGGTCGGACTGGGGCGTTTCTGGGGAATTCACGGAGTCAGACACAGTGCGGTCGATTTTACGGGGAGGGTGTGACAGCACCCGGCCGCGTGCCCCCGTCACGAGGCCGCCAGCACTCCCAGGGCCCGCCGGGCCACCTCCCGTCCGATCGGCAGGGACGCCGTGGCCGCCGGGGACGGCGCGTTCAGCACGTGCACGGCCCGCTGCCCCTCCTGGATCAGGAAGTCGTCGACCAGCCCGCCGTCCCGCAGTACGGCCTGCGCCCGCACCCCGGCCCCCGCCCGCACCAGATCGGTTTCCGCGACCGCGGGCAGCATGCGGCGCACCGCCGCCACGAAGGCCGGCCGTGACACCGACCGCCGCAGCTCCCCGGCCCCGTACCGCCAGTGCCGCCGCCCCATCCGCCACGCCCCGGGCCAGGCCAGGGTGGTCGCGATCTCCCGGGGGCGCACGACGCCCCAGCCGTATCCTTCGCGGGCCAGCGCCGGCACCGCGTTGGGCCCCACGTGCACCCCGCCGTCGATACCGCGGGTCAGATGGACACCGAGGAACGGGAACGCAGGGTCGGGCACCGGATACACCAGTCCGCGCACCAGCTCGGGCCGCGTCAGCTCGTAGTACTCGCCCCGGAACGGCACGATCCGTGCCCCGGGGTCGTCCCCGGTCAGCCGGGCGATCTCGTCGCAGTACAGGCCGGCGCAGTTCACCAGCACCCGCCCGCGTACGACCTCCCCGCGCGCCGTGCGGACGGCGACGCCCAGGCCGGGGCGCCGGTCGACCCGGACCACCCGGGCGCCGTACCGGATCTCCGCCCCGGACGCCTCGCCGAGCCGCCGCGCGACCTCGCCGAAGTCGCAGATGCCGGTCGTCCGCACGTGTATGGCGGCCAGGCCCCGCACTTCCGGCTCGTACTCGGCGATCTGCGAGGCGCCCAGTTCCCGGACCGGTATGCCGTTCTCCCGGCCGCGCTGGACCAGGGCGTGCAGCCGGGGCAGCTCGGACCGCTCGGTGGCGACGATCAGCTTTCCGGTCACCGCGTGCGGAATGTCGTACTCCGCGCAGAACTTGATCATCTCGGCGGCGCCGCGCACCGCGTACCGAGCCTTCAGGGACCCCGGGCGGTAGTAGATGCCGCTGTGGATCACCCCGCTGTTCCGCCCGGTCTGGTGCCGTGCCGGACCAGGCTCCTTCTCCAGCACGGTGACCCGGGTGCCGGGCGCGGCCCTGCTGATCGCGAACGCGGTCGACAGCCCGACGATCCCCCCACCGATCACGAGCACGTCGCAGTCGAAACCCGGCCCAGCCGCCACCGGCACCACCTCCCGCCTCCGATAGTGCACTGCGCCACTGACAACGCGTTCAAACGCGGGTTCCGGCCGCGCCGCGCACGGGATGCGGGCGACCGCGTGACCGAGCCTCGCGTCCGGCAGTCCCCGCGACGTGCGCGACGGCCGGACGCCGGGAAGGCTACGCGGGAGTCATGAGCAGCGGCCTGGCCCGCTCCCGCAGCTCCACCACCCGTGGCTCGTCCCCGTACGGCTCCAGCCGGTGCAGCAGGTCCTTGACGTACTCCGTCGTCCGCGCCGAGGAGATCCGCCCGGCCACCTCCACGGCGCGCACCCCCTGCTCGCAGGCCGCGTCGAGGTTCCCCGACTCCAGCTCGGCGACCGCCGACACCACCAGCCGCAGTCCGTGCGAGCGCACGAACTCCTCCGTCGGACTGGACAGCGCCTGCTCGGTGAATCTGCGTACCTGGCGCGGCGCCTTCAGGTCCCGGTAGCACTCGGCCGCGTCGGCGGCGAACCGGTCGTAGGAGTAGAACCCGAGCCACGAGGGGTCCGCGTCCCCGTCCCGGGCCCGCTCCAGCCACCCCTCGGCCGCCTTCAGCGCGGACCCCGCCGCCTGCGCGTCGCCCGCACGCGCGTGTGCCCGCGCCTCGACGAGCCGGAAGAAGCTCATGGTGCGGGCGGTCGCCAGTCCCCGGTTGCGCTCCAGGGCGGCCTGCGCCAGGTCGACGCCCTCGTCGCCGAAGCCGCGGTAGGTGGCCTGCAGGGACATGGACGCCAGCACGTAGCCGCCGAGGGGTACGTCCGCCGCCGCCCGCGCCAGACGCAGCGCCTGGATGTAGTAGCGCTGGGCGGCCTCCTGCTGGCCGGTGTCGAAGGCCATCCACCCGGCCAGCCGGGTCAGTTCGGCACTGGCGCCGAACAGCGCCCGTCCGACCTCGTCGGAGTACGAGCCGAGCAGCAGCGGCGCCGCCTCGACGCGCAGGCATTCGGGCACCATGGACGAACGCCAGTCGCCACCCCCGTACTTGGAGTCCCAGCGCCTGGCGTCCTCGGCCGCTTCCCGGAGCTTGCGCACGTCGCTGTGGCCGACTTTGATCGGTGCGCCGGAACCCTCGGCGGGGTTCGCCTCACGGGCCACCGAACTGTCGGCCGGGGTTATCAGCCACCGTGAGGCGGGCGTCGCGTACGCGCTTACTGCGAACGATCCGGCCAGGGACTGCCAGATGCCGCCGGAGCCGGCCCGGCGCCCGGCCAGATCCAGCCGGTACAGGTCGGTCGCCGACTTCACCGCCTGTCCGACGTCGCGGGGGAAGGCGAGGCCGACCTCCGGCGCGGGGTCCGCGTCCGCGAGGCCGATCTCGTGCAGCGGCACCGGCCGGCCGAGCTTCTGGCCGATCGCGGCCGCGATGAGGTGCGGTGCTGCACCCTGCGGAACCATGCCCTTCGACACCCAGCGCGCCACCGACGTCTTGTCGTAGCGCAGTGTCAACCCGCGTTGGGCGCCAAGGTCGTTGACGCGCCGTGCGAGTCCGGCGTTGCTGATTCCCGCGAGGGCGAGAACGGCGCCGAGCTTTTCGTTCGGCCCGCGTTGCTCCCTGGACATTGCGCCACCCCTCGACACAGACGGCTGCCGCGTTGGCATAACCACGCGGCATTCGTAAACCCAGCGTAGTTCGCCGCATCCCAAGCGTTAAGGGGCATTGTTCCGGTTGGCGGGATTGTGGTCCGTACTGAAGTGCGGCTCTCGGCACGGTCCGTCGCGGTGTGCTCCCGCTGTGTGGCCGTGCGCCTGCGCGTGCGCTCTTCTCCGGCCATCCGGGGAGCGGTTCCATGGCTCTGCGTGGGTCGGCCCGCTGTACTGGATCCGGTGGGCTGGGGGACACCGCCGCCTCCATCCCCGCGGGCGGCGGAGCGGTCCGGGGGGTGGTCTCCGCCTCCCGGGCCGGCGCGCGGACCAGTCCGTTCCGGTGTGCACGGAGCGTGTGCGAACACGGCCTGACGGCCGACCGACAAGACGATCAGACACGGGAATTGGCCGAAAATCGACCCTGTGTTCCGTGGTGGAAAACGCCTCCCACCATACAAATCGAGGGCACGCAGGGTGTTTTCGGGGAGCCTACCGGGGGCGCATTCGCGTCGAGGTGGCGGGGGTACGCGCGGGCGCACTCCCCCGCGTGCACCCCTTTGCGCGGGCGCACTCCCCGGATCACAAGCCGACCCGCCTGCCCTCCGGGGCGCCTTCTTCGTGGCAGCATGGTGAACCGTTCGTACGGTGCACTGGTTGTCCACGGCATGTGGAGGCGTCGATGCGGTGGTTGGTGGGATGGAGCAGCACCGCCGACGGCCGCGACCACGGCGGACTCGGCGGCGGCGCGCTCCACGACGGGCGCGGCGGTGCCGTCGGCCCGGACGGCGAGACGCTGCAGCCCGTGGGCTCCCAGCTGCTGTGGGGCGATCCCGACCCGCTGTGGGCGGTGGGCGACTGGCGCCCCGACGAGGTCCGCGTGGTCAGGGCCGACGACCGGACCCGCATCGCGGTCCTCGGCATGTGCGGTGCCTCCGACGAACAGCTGCGCGTCGGACTGCTCGCCGCGCGCGGGGGCGCACTGCGCCACCTGACCGCCTGGTCCGGCAGCTATACGGCCGTCGTCCAGGTCGGCCGCAGGGTCACCGTCTGCGGCGACCTGGCCGGCGCACGGCCGGTGTTCTACACCCCGTGGGCGGGAGGTACGGCGTACGCGACCGCCGCGCTGCCCCTCGCCGACCTCATCGAGGCCAACCTCGACTACGTCCATCTCGCCGCCCTGCTGGCCGCCCCCGACGTACCGGCCGCCCTCTACGGCTCCACCCCGTACGACGGCGTGCGACGCATTCCGCCGGGGCATGCGCTGATCCTGCGCGCGGGGGCGCGCGAGATCGCCGGCTACGAGCCCGTCGCCTCCCTCGCCGTGGCCGCCCCGCCGGCCGACCCCGACAGCGCGGTCGACGGGGTGCGCGACGCGCTCGTCGAGGCGGTACGCGCGCGTATGTCGGCTCCCCGGCACGTCCCCGGCGCCGACATGGACCCCGGCCCGGTACCCGGCATGGGGCCCGCGGACCGGCGGGCGGCACGCGGCATGCCGGCGCCGGGCATCGGTGCCGACCTCTCCGGCGGACCGGCCTCCGCGACCCTGGCGCTGCTCGCGGCGGGCCTGCCGGGCATGCCCGGCACCGTGCTCGGTCACGGCACCGGTGCCGGCGAACGCCTCCTGGCCGTCACCTTCAACGACCTGGCCGTCGGCGGGCACGACACCGACGAACTGGAACGGGCCGGCACTCTCGCGACCAACCCCCGCCTGCACCACGTCGTGGTCACCGGCGGCGAGGAGACCCTGCCGTACGCAGACCTGGACGGCCCGCTGACGGACGAACCGGGTCCCAGCCTGGTGACCGCCGCCCGCCACCGCGCGCGGCTCGCGGCCGGCAGCGCGGACCACTTCACCGGACACGGCGCCCGCCAGGTCCTCGACGCCCACCCGGCCCGCCTGGCCGACCTCTTGATGGACCGCAAGCGCCGCCATCTCGTACGGCCGGTCGCCGCGCTGACCAAGGCGGACGGTTCGGTGCTCGTCCCCGCGCGCGTGTACGGCGCGGCCCGTCGGCTCGCCCGTACGCCGTACCGGTCGGGTGTGGAGAGCCTCGCCGAGCGGCTCCTCGACCGCCGGTTCGACGACCCCGGTGGCGCGGTCGGGGCGTCCCTGGCCGCGCTGACCTGGGGCGGGCCGGGACCGGCCGCCCGCTGGCTGACCGGGGAGGCGCTCGCCGAAGTATCGGTTCGGCTGCAGAGCGCGGCGACGCACGCGGCGGCCGGTGTGGGGCCCGGGCAACGACCCGGCGACTATCGCGCGCGGGCGGCTCTCGCCCGGTACGCGGCCGATCTGCGCATCCTCGAACAGGCCGCGGAGGTGCGCTTCCAGCGGCTGCACGCGCCGTTCCTCGACAACCAGGTGGTGAGGGCCTGCCGGACCCTGCCGGAGACCCTGCGGGTGCGGCCCGGGGCCCGCGCGGCGATCCTGAGCACGGTCCTGAAGGGGGCCGGGGTGGCCGACCTGCCGCCCGGGTGGGGAGCACCCTCCCAGGCCTCCGCGACGGCCGCCGCGCGGGCCGGGCTGCGCCTGGCCGCGGACCCCCTGCTCGGCCTGTTCGACACGCCGCTGCTGGCGCAGGCCGGCCTGGTCGAGGCACGGGTCGTCCGCAAGGCACTGCGCGGCGCAGCCTCCGGCGAGCAGCTGCCCCTGGACGGCCTCGCGGATCTTGTCTCCCTGGAGCTCTGGCTCGGCCGGCTGCTCGCCCGCCGGGGCACCTGCTGGACCGGAACACCCGCACGCGCGCGTGCGGTGCCGGCGGGGATAGCCCCGCTGCGCACCGCGCTGTCCTCCGGGGGTTGAGCCCCAGGGGCCTGTGCCGCAGGGCCGCGCCCCGGAGAGGCGGGGCGGCGGCCGGCCGCGCGGCTCCCGCGCCCGGTCCGGGGCGGGCCGCCCGCACCCGCCCTGCCGGCCACGAGCAGCGGACACGACGGGCGCGCAGCAGCACCCAGGCCGACGGCCGCACCGTCGCCCGCGAGGCTCTGCGCCCCGAGCGCAACGCCACCGAGCGCGTGCGGGGCACCGGCCTGACCCTCCCGGACATCCGGCGGTAACCGGCGGCGGCACCGACGGCCCACCGACCAGGCACCTGCGCCTAGGCGCAGGTGAACTTGGACTCCGCCCAGTCCCCGAGCGCCGCCCAGTCGAAGTGGCTGTGCGGCTCGACGACCAGCCGTACGGTCCTGCGGCCGGTGAGGTCCACATGGACCGGCACCGCCGCGTCGCCGCCCTTGATCCGGCCGGAGCGCCACAGCCGGACGCCGTCGGCCCAGACGGAGAAGTACATCTGACCGAGCTTCAGGGTGAGGTCGTCGACGCCGACCAGAGCGTCGTAGGAGGAACACGCGCGGTTCAGGTCGACGGTGACGGAGGAGTCGCCGTGGACGGTGACCCCGCGCGCGTACCGCTCGTCGGCGATGGACACGCCCTGGCGCTGCCAGACCCAGCTGCTGCCGGCCAGTCGGATCTCGGGCCCGCTGCCGTCGCCGGTGGTGTCGAAGGCCAGCTCGCTGAGTTCGTAGACGTCGGGCGGCGGGGGAGCGGCCGGCGGTGTCGGGGACGGAGTCGGAGGGGGCGGCGGCGTGACCGCAGGCGTGGGTACGGGGCTCGGGGGAGGAGTGGGCGAAGGACGCGGCGGCGGGGCGGAGGAGGGCGCGGAGGAGGGCGCGGAGGAGGGCGCGGAGGCGCGCCGCAGGACCGGCTCGGGCGTCGGCGTGGATCCGGGACCCGCCACCACCACCGGCCCGGCCGGCCGTTCCGGCACCGTCGGGGCGGGGCTCGGCGGCGCCGGTTCGGGCGCCACCGCCGGTGCCGAGACCGTCGGCCGGGCCACCGTCGGGCGCCGGGGGCTGTCGTCACCGATCAGCGCCAGGGCCACCGCGGCCGCCGCCACCGCGACCGTGCCCGCGGCGATACCGGCCTTCACGGGTGCTCCCAGCCCTTCCGAGGCCGCGGCCCCGCCGGAGGCGCCGCCGCTCGCCGCGGCGGCCGCGCCCGCGGCACCCGCTGCCCCGGCCCCGCCGGCGATGAGCCCGAGCGCCTTGGCGTATCCGGCGGCGCCGAACCAGCCGATGACCGCCACGGGTACGACGGCCGGGATGCTGCCGGCGACCTCCTCGATCTGCGCGGCGGCCAGCCGGCAGCGGGCGCACTCCTCCAGGTGCTTGCGCAGCCCCCGCTCGGCGCGCACCCGCAGCCGGCGGCGGGCGTAGGTGCCGAGCTGGTCGGCGTAGCGGGCACATTCCTGGTCGTCGGTGAGGCTGGCGCTGACATGGGCCTGCAGATACGCCTGCTTCAGGCCCTCGCGGGCGCGACTGGCGAGCACCCGGGTGCCGTTGGCGTCGAGCCCGAAGAGCATCGCCACCTCGCTGGGCGACTCGTCCTCGACCTCGGTGTGCCACAGCACGGCCTGCCAGCGCTCGGGCAGCGACCGGAAGGCCCGCATGGCCATGGACTGCTCGGCCTCGTGCAGGGCGCGCACATCGGCGCCGAGTTCGAGGGTGTCGCCGTCGGCGGTCTGCGGTGACCTGGCGGCCTGGGCGGCGAACACCGCGAAGTCGTCGACGAGTTGTTCCCGCTTGGCGGACTGGATCCAGTGCGCGGCGACGCGCCGCACCGAGGTCAGCAGATAGGCGCGGACCGCGTGCTCGGGGCCGGAGCCGCCGCGCACCGCCTGGAGCATGCGGGCGAACACCTCGGCGGTGAGGTCGTCGGCGGTGTGGCCGTCCCGGCAGCAGGTGCGCGCGTAGCGGCGTACGGCGTCGGCGTGGCGGCGGTACAGCTCCTCGTAGGCCGTGTCGTCGCCGGAGCGCATCCGGTCGATCAGGTCGGCGTCGGACGGCGGCCGCTCCCGGGGCGGCGGCAGGATGCCGTCCTCGTGCCGTTCCCGCTGCGCCGGGACGCCGGCTTCGAAGGGGGTGGCCACGCGGCCGCCCTGACTGGGTACCTGCGGAGAGGTCGGGCCGTCGGCCTCGGCTTCGGCGTCACCGACCGACTCGTCTCGCCCGTCAACGCTCATCGCGCACAGCCCCCGCCGCCTGCCCAACCCGTCCCGACCACCGGGTCAGATTGCCACATCGTCTTTCGGCCGGAGCCGTCCAGTACCGGCCGTCCACTCGTCCGAGCGGACTTCTCGTGGAGCCGTAACGGCCCTCACCCGAACGGGGAAGGGAGCACGTGGTGTGCGCGGGGCGCGAGGTGGCAGGAAAGCGGCTCTACAGCCGACTTCCGTCCCGCAGGACGGCCAGGACGGCCAGGACCGGCGGGACGGGCCAGGGCGGACCGGTACCGGCGTGACGGACCAGGAGCGGCGTGACCGGCCAGGACCGGCGGGCCGGGCGGGAACGGGTGGATTCCCGTCCCGCCCTGGCCGTCAGACCGTCGGCCGCGACCGCAGCCCCTCCAGCAGGATGTCCAGCAGGCGTGCCGACGCGGCCGCCTGCTGTGCGGCGTCGGGCAGCGAAGGCGCCGCCGTGGCGATGACCAGCAGGACGTCCGAGACCGACACGTCCGGCCGCAGTTCACCCGCCGCCCGGGCCCGCTCGACGAGTCGGCCCACGACGTCGAGCAGCGCCGACACCCCGCCGTCGTCCGCGCCGGCCGGCCCACCGCCGTCCGGCACCAGCCGCAGCTCCCCACCGCCCGGCTGGGTGCGCTGCTGCGGCACCCGCGCCTCGTCGCCGACGGTCTCGGCGTCCTCCGCGACGCCGACGCGCAGCACCTGGGGCGGCAGCAGCCGGCCCGCGCCGGAGGCCACGGACGTGCGCAGGAAGCGCGACAGCGCCGACCAGGGCTCGTCCTCCTGGCCCAGGGCCGCGCGCGCCTGCTCGGTCAGCCGTGAGGTCTCCTCCTCGGCTATCCGCCGCACCAGGACGTCCTTGCTGGGGAAGCGCCGGTAGACCGTGCCGACCCCGACCCGGGCGCGCCGCGCCACGTCCTCCATCGGCGCGCCGTACCCCAGTTCGCCGAACACTTCGCGCGCCGCCCTCAGGACGTGCTCCAGATTGCGTTGCGCGTCCACGCGCAACGGCGTCGTCCGCGACACCTCCCGTGCGTTGCCCAAGGCCGCGCTCACCGCCCCGCCCGAGGCGAGAGTGGACGCGGACGACCAATGAGAATCCTGAATGTGCATGACTGTTCCCCCGGTAATGACGTCTCCCCCCGGAGACTCTCCCCGCCATCGAATGCCGGGGCGCGTGGAACCGGGCTCGCGCCCCTCGGTTCCGCCCGTCTGCGGATCCGAAGCGCGTTTCCCCCTACACCCCGTGGACACGAACATAGTTGAGAGACAGTCAATTCAGAAGGGGGAGGTTCCGCACGGAGCGCCCCCCGATCGGAGTACGGGTCGTGTACGTCCCGATTGCACCCCCGACCATCCCCCAGTGCACCTCGCCTGACCTGCGGAACTGTCGTGAGCACCACCGTTTCGGCCATCCCCGGCCGAATACCGCGCGCGGTCACACAAATGGTCGTGGCTGTGGACAAACAACGGTGCCGGGTGCGTCATGGGACGGTGAAGGAACCTGCGCGCATTCTCGTTGTCGGCGGGGGCTACGTCGGGATGTACACGGCCCTGCGACTCCAGAGGAAGTTGAAAAGCGAACTTAGGTGCGGCGTCGTCGAGATCACCCTCGTCACTCCCGACCCCTACATGACGTACCAGCCGTTCCTCCCCGAGGCCGCCGCCGGCTCCCTCTCCCCCCGGCACGTCGTCGTCCCCCTGCGCCGGATCCTGCCGCACTGCCGTGTCGTCGTCGGCGAGGTCACCGCCGTGGACCACGCCGCGCGCACCGCGGCCTTCACCACCCTCGCCACCGACGGGGAGGGCGCCGCCCCCGCCCGACTGCCGTACGACGAACTCGTCCTCGCCCCCGGATCCGTCGCCCGCGTGCTGCCCGTCCCCGGCCTCGCCGAGCACGCCATCGGCTTCCGGACCGTGGAAGAGGCCATCGGCCTGCGCAACCACGTCATCGAGCAGATGGACATCGCCTCCGCCACCCGCGATCCGGCGATCCGCGACGCCGCCCTCACCTTCGTCTTCGTCGGCGGCGGCTACGCCGGAGTGGAGGCCCTCGGCGAGCTGGAGGACATGGCCCGCTACACCGCCCGCCACTACCACAACGTCCAGCCGGACGACATGAAGTGGATCCTCGTCGAGGCGACCGACCGCATCCTTCCCGAGGTCGGCCCCGGCCTCGCCCGCTACACCGTCAGCGAACTGCGCCGCCGCAACATCGACGTACGCCTCGGCACCCGTCTGGAGTCCTGCCTGCACCGTGTCGCCACCCTCAGCGACGGCTCCCGCTTCCCCACCCGGACGATCGTGTGGACCGCAGGAGTCCGGCCCCACCCCCTGCTCGCCGCCACCGACCTCCCGTTGACCGAGGGCGGACGGCTCCGCTGCACCCCCGAGCTCACCGTCGAGGGCACCCCGCACGCGTGGGCGGCGGGAGACGCCGCCGCCGTACCCGACGTCACCGCCCCCGAACCCGGCCGCCACACCGCGCCCAACGCCCAGCACGCCGTCCGCCAGGCCCGGCTCCTCGGCGACAACATCGCCCGCTCCCTGCGCGGCGAACCCCTGCGGCCCTACGCCCACCGCCAGACCGGCTCCGTCGCCTCCCTCGGCTTCCACCAGGGCGTCGCCCGGATCCGCGGACGCACCCTCAAGGGCTACCCCGCCTGGTTCATACACCGCGCCTACCACCTCAGCCGCGTGCCCACCCTGAACCGCAAGACCCGCGTCCTGGCGGAATGGACCCTGTCGGGCCTCTTCGAACGAGAGATCGTCTCCCTCGGTTCACTCGAACATCCCCGCGCGGAGTTCGAACTGGCTGCCGGTGGAAAGCCTTCTCACAACCCGGGGAAACCCACCGGGAACGACTCGAAGGAGTAGACCTACCCGATCCAGGAACTCCACCGGCCGCCCCGGCGTCTGACGATTGTCGGCCCGGACGGCCGCACTGCCAGACTGCTCACCACCGCTCCCCGAGCCCGGCGGGCCACCCACCCGTCCCGCGACCTACGAGGCTGTTCCCAAGTGCCGCGTCCCCGGGTGCCGCGCCCACCACCCCACGGCCCCGGACCGCAGGCCGCGCCCGGAGCCGGCCGACGACGACTACCACGAGGCAAGGATTCGTGAACTTCACGCGCTGGAGCGCCCGGCTCCCCGGAACACAGCGCCGCGCTGCCGCGCGGGCCGAACACCCGGCCACCCCCGACCGGCGCGGCGAAGGTTCCGTCCCCGCGGCCCGCGCGGAACAACTCACCGACGAACCGCCCCCCGTCCCCGCCCTCGACGAACTCCCCGTCCGGGACGTCCTCGACCGCGTCCCCGCCCTCGTCGCCCTCGTCCACGGCCCCGACCACCGCCTCGCCTACGTCAACGACGCCTACGAAGCGGCCTTCGGCATGCGCCCGCCCGGCGAACCCGCCGCAGAGGCCCTCCCCGAACTGCGCGACCTCGGTCTGATGCCCCTGCTCGACCAGGCCCTGCGCAGCGGCAGACCGCGCACCCTGAAGTCCCGCAAGGCACCCGACGGCCGCTCCTACACGTTCACCTGCACCCCCGTCGACGGCGACGGCGCGGTGCTGGTGTTCGCCACCGACGTCACCGACCACGCCGAGGCCGCCGCCCGCCTGCGCGCCAGCGAGCGCCGCCAGCGCGAGACCGCCGTCACCCTGCAACGCTCCCTGCTGCCCCAGGAGCTCGAACAACCGGACGACCTGCGCGTCGCCGCCACCTACCAGCCCGGCGGCACCGAAGCCGCCGTCGGCGGCGACTGGTACGACGTCATCACCCTCGGCGGCGGCCGCACCGCCCTCGTCATCGGCGACGTGATGGGCCGCGGCGTGCGCGCCGCAGCCGTCATGGGCCAGCTGCGCACCGCCGTCCGGGCCTACGCCCGCCTCGACCTGCCCCCGCACGAAGTGCTGCAGCTCCTCGACGGCCTCGCCACCGAGATCGACGCCAACCAGATCGCCACCTGCGTCTACGCCGTCCACGACCCCAACGAGGGCCGGCTGGTGTACGCCTCCGCCGGCCACCTGCCCATCCTGGTCCGCGACGAGCACGGCACCGTACGGCGCGCCGACGAACCCACCGGCCCGCCCCTCGGTACCGGCGGCTGGATGCACACCTCGGGATCGATGCCCCTCGGCCCCGGCTCCACCGCCGTCCTCTACACCGACGGCCTCGTCGAACGCCGTGACGCGGACCTCGACGAAGGCATCAGCACCCTCGCCGGCGCCCTCGCCGGAGCCACCGGCAGCCCGCAGGTCGTCTGCGACCGCCTGCTGCGCTCGACCGGCGTCACCGCCGACCACGACGACGACGTTGCCGTCCTCGTCCTCCAGCAGCCCGCCCGCTCCGGCACCGACGGCGAACTCTTCCGCAACGCCGCCCTGGAACTCCTCGGCGGCGTGGAGGCCGCCCCACGCGCGCGTGCCTTCGCCTCCGGCGTCCTCACCAGCTGGCGCTTCCCGGTCGACCTGCACGACCTCGGCGTCCTCGCGGCCAGCGAACTCGTCGCCAACTCGCTCCAGCACGGCACCCCGCCCATGCGGCTGCGGTTGCGCCGCACCGACCGCCGTCTGATCATCGAGGTCACCGACGGTGACGACCACCTGCCGAGGCGACGGCAGGCGGAACCCGGTGACGAGTCGGGCCGGGGCATCGCCATCGTCGCGACCATCGCCGCCAACTGGGGCGCACGGCGCACGCCGGGTGGCGGAAAAGCAGTGTGGTGCGAGTTCGCACTCCCACGCGCCACCTAGGCGACCCGCCGCGGGAGTGCTAGGAGCATGACCCATGCGCAACGACAGCGGATTCCAGCTCCAGGGAAACGCCCCCGAACGCTACGAGCGGTACATCGCGCCGTTGATGAGGCCCTTCATCGACGCCCTGCTCGACGCCGTGGACCTCTCACCGGGCGCCCACGTCCTCGACCTCGCCTGCGGCACCGGCTTCGTCGCCCGGGCGGCGGCCGCCCAGGCAGGCCCCACCGGCCACGTAGCGGCCGCCGACATCAACCCGGACATGCTCAAGCTGGCCGCCGCCAAGGCCCCCCGGCTCTACCCCGACATCGAGTTCACCCAGGCGCCCGCCGACACCCTCCCCTACGGCGACGCGTCCTTCGACGCCGTCCTCTGCAACCAGGGCGCCCAGTTCTTCCCCGACCTGTCCGCCGCCGTCGCCGAGGCGGCCCGGGTCCTGCGCCCCGGCGGACGGCTCGCGCTCGCCGTCTGGGCCGCCATGGAACGCTGCCCCTACTTCGCCGTCCAGTACGAGGTCATCGAGGAGTACGCCGCACCCGAGGACGTGGTGGCGGCCGCCGGAGCGTTCTCCTGCGACACCGGGTCCCTCACCGACGCCTTCACCGCCGCCGGACTTCGGAACATCACCGTCCGACAGCTCACCCGGGAGGTCGTCACACCCGTTCTCACCGACTGGATCCCCGGCCAGATGACCTCCGTGCCCTGGACCCGGTCCCTCACCGCCGCCGGCCCCGAGACCTTCGACCGCGCCTGCGCCGACCTCACCACCCGCATGGCCGACTACCTGGAGCCCGACGGCACGGCCCGCCTCCCCTTCACCGCCCTGCTCGCCACGGCCGAACGCTGACCCGGCCGGGCCGTCGCTCAGGACGTGCTGGCCACCGGCTCCACGGCGGCCCCACCCCGCGCGACGACCCGGTTCCGCGCCCGCCACGGATGGTCCTGCACGGCGGTGAGCCGCCGGCCCAGCCGCAGCGCCAGCACCGTGATGCCGAACGAGAACAACAGGAACGTCACGACGTACGCCCCGTGCAGCGAGGCCCCCAACGGCCCGCCGACCGCCGGCCCCACCGCCAGCGCCAGCTGCTTCACCAGGGCGAACGCCGAGTTGTACTGACCCGCCATGCCCTCCGGCGCCAGATCCGCCACCAGCGGACCGAGCGTCGGCGACAGCATCGCCTCACCGAGCCCGAACAGCGCGTACGTCGACACGAACGCCGCCGTCGCCATGGCCTGGCTGCCGTGCCCCAGACCCGCGTACCCGGCCACGCCCCACGCCACGGCCCAGATCAGCCCGACGCTCGCGATCACCCGCGACCGCCTGCGCCGCTCGACGAACCGCAACACCAGGAACTGCGCCACGACGATCACCGCGGTGTTGGCGGCCAGCGCGGTCCCCATTGCGGACGTCGAGATCCCGGCGGCCTCGACGCCGTACGCCGCCAGCCCCGACTCGAACTGCCCGTAGCAGGCGAAGAACAGCACGAACCCCAGCACGCACAGCTGCACCATGGCGCGGTTGCCGACCAGTTGCCGCCAGCTGCCCCCGGCCGACCGAGGGGCGTCCCCGACGCGGGGAGCGTGCGGCATCCGGACCGTCGTCATCACCACGACCAGCAGCAGGAACATCGCCGCCTCGATCGCGAAGAGCAGGGTGAAGGACGACACCCGGCTGGTGTCCACCAGGTGCCCGCCGATGAGCCCACCGACCCCCAGCCCGAGGTTCTGCAGGAAGAACTGCGTCGCGAACGCCCGCGACCGCGTCTCCGACGCCGAGCAGTCCACGATCATCGTCGCCAGCGCCGGCTGCATCACGGCCTGCCCGGCGCCCAGCGCGCCCGCGGCGGTCAGTACGGCCGCGGCGCTACCGGCGAGCCCCAGCGCGAGTGCGCCCACGGCGGCGGTGACCAGGGCGGTGAGCAGCACCGGGAGCGGGCCGCGCCGCACGATCGCCCGGCCGGCGAACGGCAGCACGATCAGCGCTGCCACGGCGAACACGGCGAGCACCATCCCCGCCGTCATGGCCCCCAGCCCCCGCACCTGCGCCACGTAGACGTACAGGTAGGGGACGGTGAAGCCGAGCCCGAACGCGCTGAGCGCGTTGCCCACGTGGATCCGGCGCATCGCCGCGCCCTTCTCCCTGGTCACGTTCACCTCTCTCAGACGTCCCCGACAGCCCGACAGACCTCAAGGACTTAGAACCGAAGACTTCAAAGCTAAATTTCAAAGCTAAACTCTACACCTCGAAGAACTTTGACGCCAACGACCTCATGCGATACTGGCGGCCATGGCCGACACACCCGACAGCATCGGCATCGACGGCGAGCCGACCCTCGAAGAGCAGATCGCCGCCTACCAGCGCGAGTTCCGGGACCTGGACCCCCAGGTGGAGAAGATCGTCTCGGCCCTGTCCCGGCTGAACCGCCGTATGAACGTCGCCTACGGCCGTCAGACCGCCGCCCTCGGCATCAGCAACGCCGACTGGGAGGTCCTCAAGGCCCTCGTCCTGTCCGGGGCGCCCTACCGGATGGGCCCCGGTGACCTCGCCAAGCGCCTCGGCCTCACACCGGCCGCGATGACCCACCGGATCGACCGCATGGTCACCGAGGGCCTGGTGAACCGGGAACGAGACGAGACCAACCGGGTCCGCGTCATCGTCGAGCTGACCCCCGAGGGCCGCGAGAAGTGGCTGGAGGCCATGCGTCTCGCGTCCGTCTTCGAGGAGGACCTGCTGCAGGACCTCTCCCCGGACGAGCGCACCACCCTCGGCGAAGCCCTCACCCGGCTGCTGCGCCGCGTGGAGGACGCCCAGCCGGACGCCGGCGGGCGCCTCAGCGACCTCGATTAAAGATCTTGACAAGGGGCGCTTGACACGCCCCTGCCTGATCCGTAGGGTTCTTCGGGTTGCCGCCGAGCCGTAACGGTTCTCCGGTAGCACCTCCGCCGCTCGAAGCGGCACCTCAAACCACCAGCACGATCTCCCTATGGGATTGCCTTCGGCGTGTCCGAATTCAATTCGACAGGGCTCCGGCGGCTCGATTAGGAACTCCCGGGGCGGATCCGCTAAGGTTTGGGACGTCGGAACGGCCCAACAGCCGGGAAGGCAACCCCCTCTGACTGGGAATCAGACGCCGAAAGGATCTGATAGAGTCGGAAACGCCGGAAGGGAAACCGCGAAGAAAAAGCGGGGGCCTGGAAAGCACCGAGGAAATCGGA
>NZ_CBDQZH010000002.1:0-399633 GCF_965341775.1 Streptomyces sp. bgisy159
CGGTGGAGCGCCCCTCCAGGTGGTCAAGGACTACATCGAGAACCAGAAGCGGCCGGACTGAGCGCGGCTGTCGTCGTAGAGCATTCCGGAGCGATGCTGCGGCGCTCCGCGCCGCAGGGCCCAGGATCGGATTCCCTCCCCGCCTGAAGGCGGGGATTCCCTCCGAAGAGGAGGGCCGCCCTCCCGGTACGCCGCGGAGGCGGAGGCCCGGGCGAGGGCCGAGGCCGAGGCCAGGGCGCGGGCGGAAGCGGCGGCCGAGGCCGAGGCGGCGGCCAGGGCGGAGGCGGAGGCCGCGGCGCTCACCGCGCGCCGTCGGGCCGGCCGCTCGCGCCGGATCGCGGTGGACCTGCTGCCGCCGGTCGTCACCCGCACGATCCGCAAGGCCCGCGCCGGCCGCTGACCGCGCGCCGTGCCCGGGGCCCGGAACTCGGGGCCCGGAGGAATCGCGCCCCGGGGCCCGCAGGAGCCGCACGCCGAGGCCCGGGGCCCGCAGGAGCCGCACACCGGGCCCCCGCAGTCACAGTCGCAGCCGACCCGTAGCCGCGGTCAGCCGGGCCGGTAGCGGGCCTCGATGCCCGCGATCACCAGGTCCAGCCCTTCCGCGAAGCGCTGGTCGTACTGAGCGAAGATCTCCGCGCCCGCCGCCGCCGTCAGGGGGAAGTCGGCCAGCAGGCGGGCCCGTTCGCCGATGTCGTAGCCCTCGCGGCGCTCCCCGGGCAGCGGCTCGACGCCCTGTTCCTCGGTGACGAAGCCGAGGGTGTAGGCGAACGTGGTCGTCATGGCGCGCACCGCCTGGGTGAGGGTGAGGCCGGCGGCCGTGAAGAGGCGCAGGTCGTCCTCCATGCGCGCGGCG
The DNA here is from genome assembly GCF_965341775.1 of Streptomyces sp. bgisy159. Lineage (GTDB taxonomy): Bacteria > Actinomycetota > Actinomycetes > Streptomycetales > Streptomycetaceae > Streptomyces. The sequence goes on from NZ_CBDQZH010000002.1 coordinate 854, forward strand.
TGGTCGATGCCCGTGAAGCGGGAGCCGCTGAACACCTTGGCGCCGTCGCGGTAGGCGAGGAGCGCGTCCCGCAGGCCGTGGCCGGTCCTGCGCAGCCGCTCCTGCCAGGTGTCGCCGGGATCGGGTCCGGCCCCGGCGGCCATCCGGCGGTACATCTCGGTCGCCATCTCGTCGAGCAGCGCCTGTTTGTCCTTGAAGTGCCAGTACAGGGCGGGCGCCTTGACGTCGAGTTCCCTGGCGATGGCGCGCAGGGTCAGGCCGTCCAGGCCGACCTCGTTGAGCAGGTCGAGGGCGGTGGCGGCGACGCGACGGCGATCGAGGGGGGCACGGCGCTCGGTGGTCACCCTTGACAGCTTAACGGAGTTAAGGGCACGCTCGTCGACGACAGAACTTAACAACGTTAAGGGGGAGTGGGCATGCTGGACGTCCTGATCGCGGGGGCCGGGCCCACCGGTCTCACGCTCGGCGTCGACCTGGCCCGGCGCGGGGTGCGGGCGCTGGTGATCGAGGCCGGCGACGACGTCGCCGCCGGCTCGCGCGGCAAGGGCCTGCAGCCGCGCACGATGGAGGTCTTCGAGGACCTGGGCGTACTCGACGCCGTGCTGGCGGCCGGCGGCCGGTACCCGGTCAGCCTGATCTGGAAGAACGGCGAGCCGGCCGGGGAGCACGTCATGTTCGACCCGGCGGAGGAGGGCGAGAAGGACTGCCGCTTCATGGAGCCGTGGATGGTGCCGCAGGAGCGTACGGCGCGGATCCTGCTGGCCCGCCTCGGCGAACTGGGCGGCAGCGTGCGCTTCGGCGCGCGGGCCGTCGGCGTGGAGCAGGACGCCGACGGCGTCACCGTGCGCCTGGCGGACGGCGAGGCGCTGCGCGCCCGCCACGTCGTGGCCGCCGACGGCGGCCGCTCGACGGTCCGGCGCGCGCTGGGCGTCGCCATGACGGGCGGCGGAGTCGCCCCCGGGCGGGAGAAGCCGGGCACGGGGGAAGTGGACCCGGACCCGTTCCTGGTGACGGACGTGCGGATACCGGGGCTCGACCGCGGCCACTGGCACATGTTCCCGCCGCCCCGGGAGGGTTCGGGCTTCCTGGCGCTGTGTCCGCTGGCCGGCACCGAGGACTTCCAGCTGGTCGCCGGGTTCCCGGGCGGGGGAACTCCCGACCTGTCGCTCGCCGGGGTCCGCGCGGTCGTCGCCGAGCGCACCCACCTCGCCGCCGGGGACGTGACGGCGGTGAGCTGGGTGTCCGCCTTCCGGCCCCGCGCGGCCCTGGCCGACCGCTTCCGCGTCGGCCGGGTGTTCCTCGCCGGGGACGCGGCGCACGTCCACTCACCGGCCGGCGGCCAGGGCCTCAACACCAGCGTGCAGGACGCCTACAACCTGGGGTGGAAGCTGGGCGCGGTGCTGCACGGGGGAGCGCCGCCGCGGCTGCTGGACACCTACGAGGAGGAGCGCCGCCCGGTCGCCGCCGCGATGCTCGGCCTGTCCACGGCCATCCACCGCGCCGAACGGACGCGGGGCGCGGCGACCCGCCAGCTCGGCCTGCACTACCGCGAGTCCCCGCTCAGCGAGGAGACCCGCCGCGACCCCGGCCCGCTGCGCGCCGGGGACCGCTTCCCGGACGTAACGGTGGACGGCGTGCGCCTCTTCGACCGGCTGCGGGGCCCGCGGTGGACGTCGCTGACCCTGGACTCCGGCGTGTATCTGGTCCGCCCGGACGGCTATGTCGGCTGGGCGGGCGAGACCCCGGAGGGACTCGACGGGTACCGGCGGCGCTGGTCGGTCCCGGCCGCCTGAGCGGCCGGGCCGGGTCTCAGGCGCCGGCCAGCGACAGCTTCACCGCGAACCCGAGGAACAGCGCGCCCGCCGCCGAGGTGGCCCCGGCCGCCAGCCGTCCACGGCGCCGGAACGCCTCGGCCAGCCGTGTGCCGCCGAAGATCAGGAGGGACAGGTAGAGGAAGCTGGCGAGCTGGAGCAGGGCCCCCAGGACGACGAAGGACAGCGCCGGGTAGGCGTAGTCCGGGTCGACGAACTGCACGAAGAAGGAGATCAGGAAGAGGATCGCCTTGGGATTGACCAGGGAGACGGCCAGCGCCCGGCGGTAGGGCCGCTCGTCGCCGCCCTGGACGGCGGCGGGTTCCCGGCCCGTGGTCCGCACGGGTTGCCCGGTCCGCCCCCGCGCCCGCCACATCTCCCGCGCGGAGCGCAGCATCCCGTACGCCATCCACGCGAGGTAGCCGGCGCCGGCGTACTTGACCACGAGGAACAGCAGGGGGGTGGTGGTGAGCACGGACGCCGCGCCGAGCGCCGCGAGGGTCATCAGGACGGTGTCGCCGGTGAACACGCCGGCGGCGGCCGCGTACCCGGTGCGCACGCCCTTGCGGGCGGCCACGGACAGGACGTAGAGCGAGTTGGGCCCCGGGAGCAGCACGATGAGCACGAGCCCCGCCAGATAGGTGGGCAGGTCGATGACGCCGAACATGTGAAGGAGTGTCGCACGCGGGTACGACACTCCTTCCGGGTGACCGGGCCGGCACCGGCCGGACGGCTCAGAAGGCGTCCGACGGGACGTACGTCCCCCAGACCTCCCGCAGCGCGTTGCAGACCTCGCCGACGGTCGCGCGGGCACGCAGCGCGTCCTTCATCGGGTACAGCACGTTGTCCTCGCCCTCGGCGGCCTTCTTCAGCGCCGCGAGGGCGGTGTCCACGGCCTGCTGGTCGCGCTCGGCCCGCAGCCGGGCCAGGCGTTCGGCCTGCTGGGCCTCGATGGCCGGGTCGACGCGCAGCGGCTCGTAGGGCTCCTCCTCGTCGAGCTGGAAGCGGTTGACGCCCACGACCACGCGCTCGCCGCTGTCGGTCTCCTGCGCGATGCGGTAGGCGGAGCGCTCGATCTCGTTCTTCTGGAAGCCGTGCTCGATCGCGTTGACCGCGCCGCCGAGGTCCTCGACCTTCTGCATCAGCTCCAGCGCGGCGGCCTCGACGTCGTCCGTCATCCTCTCGATGACGTAGGAGCCGGCGAACGGGTCGACGGTGGCCGTCACGTCCGTCTCGTACGCCAGCACCTGCTGGGTGCGCAGGGCGAGCCGCGCGGACTTGTCCGTGGGCAGCGCGATGGCCTCGTCGAAGGAGTTGGTGTGCAGCGACTGGGTGCCGCCCAGGACCGCGCCCAGGCCCTGCACGGCGACCCGGACCAGGTTGACCTCCGGCTGCTGCGCGGTCAGCTGCACGCCCGCGGTCTGGGTGTGGAACCGCAGCATCAGGGACTTGGGGTTCTTCGCCCCGAACTCCTCCTTCATCACCCGCGCCCAGATCCGGCGGGCCGCGCGGAACTTGGCGACCTCCTCCAGGATCGTGGTGCGGGCCACGAAGAAGAACGACAGGCGGGGCGCGAAGTCGTCGACGTCCATACCGGCCGCGACGGCGGTGCGCACGTACTCGATGCCGTCGGCGAGGGTGAACGCGATCTCCTGCGCGGGGGACGCGCCGGCCTCCGCCATGTGGTAGCCGGAGATCGAGATGGTGTTCCACTTCGGGATCTCGGCCTTGCAGTACTTGAAGATGTCCGCGATCAGCCGCAGCGACGGCTTGGGCGGGAAGATGTACGTCCCGCGCGCGATGTACTCCTTCAGCACGTCGTTCTGGATCGTGCCCGTCAGCTTGTCGGCGCTGACGCCCTGCTCCTCCGCCACCAGTTGGTACAGCAGCAGCAGGAGCGCGGCCGGGGCGTTGATCGTCATCGACGTCGACACCTTGTCCAGCGGGATCCCGCCGAACAGCACCCGCATGTCGTCGACGGAGTCGATCGCCACGCCCACCTTGCCGACCTCGCCGTGCGCGATCGGCGCGTCGGAGTCGTGGCCCATCTGGGTCGGCAGGTCGAAGGCGACCGACAGGCCCATGGTGCCGTTGGCGATCAGCTGCTTGTAGCGGGCGTTGGACTCGGTCGCCGTGCCGAAACCGGCGTACTGGCGCATGGTCCACGGGCGGCCCGTGTACATCGTCGGGTAGACGCCGCGCGTGAACGGATACGACCCCGGCTCGCCCAGCTTGCGCTCAGCGTCCCAGCCGACGAGGTCGTCGGGTCCGTAGACCGGTTCGATCGGCAGCCCGGACTCGGACTCGCGTGCCATTTGTTGCCTCCGCGCTTATTGGTTACTCGCCAGTACGACCGACTCCTCGGCACGGACTGTAGCGGCGGCCGTGCGCCCGGTGGAGTGGACCAGGCTGGGAGCTTGCTCACAACGATGCCGTGTCGTTCGCAACCCGTCACGCACGGGCAGCATCTCTAGGGGAACAAGGGTCGCCGCCTCAGGCGACCGGTGGGACGGCTGGGGGCGCGATGGGCGGCGGGAGCAGAGGCAGATCCGGGCTGAGCGGCAGATCCGGGACCAGAAGCAGATCCGGGCTGAGCGGCGGATCCGGGCTCAGAAGCAGGTCCGGGACCAGAAGCGGAGCGGTGATCGCGACCGCCGGCCTGGCGGCCCTCGCCGTGCTCTGCGGCTGCACGGTCCGCACGACGGAGGCGGACGGCCCGCCGGTGCGGGTCACCCCCACCCGGCCGGGCGAGCCGAGCACCGCCACCCCGGCCACCCCGGCCGACGGCAAGCCGGGTGACGACACCCCGGCACCGTCCTCCGCCGAGCCGCCGTCCTCGCCCCCGCCGTCGTCCCCGGCACCGCCCTCCCCCACGCCCACCCCCGCCCGGGTGCTGTGGCGGCCCGGCGACCAGGGCCGCGACATCCGCGAGCTCCAGGCCCGGCTGCGCCAGGTCGCCTGGCTGTACGACGGGCCCACGGGCGTGTACGACGACCGCACCGAGGAGGCGGTACGCGGCTTCCAGGGCAAGCGCGGGCTGCCCGGGACGGGGACGACGGACACGGTCACCTGGCGGCGGCTGCTGGCCATGACGCACGAGCCGGGCCGGTGGGAGCTCTACCTCATGGGCGGCCAGGAGGCCGCCCCGCCCGACCCGCGCTGCCTGACCGGCCGGGTGCTGTGCATCGACAAGACCTCCCGCACCCTGCGCTGGATGATCGACGGCCGCACCCTGTCGACGGTGGCGGTCCGCTTCGGCGCGCAGTACACGCCGACCCGGGAGGGCGTCTTCCAGGTGTACTGGAAGTCCCGGCACCACGTGTCCACGCTGTACGACTCGCCGATGCCCTACGCCATGTTCTTCAGCGGGGGACAGGCCGTGCACTACTCGGCCGACTTCGCCGCCCGTGGCTATGCCGGCGCCTCGCACGGCTGCGTCAACGTACGGGACGAGGCGGCGATCGCGAAGCTGTTCGACCAGGTGCGCACGGGCGACAAGGTCGTCGTGTCCTGGTGAGCCGCCGGTGCGGCGCGCGAGATCCGCGGCAGGACCGGGAGTGAGCGGGAGGGAGATTGGGCGCGGGCGGGACCGGGGGAACGTGTCCCGCCCGCGCCAGGTGCACGAGCCGTAGGTACGGGGGGAACCCCGGCTCTGTGCGAGGGCCGATGACCAGTCGGCTCGCTTATTACTGCGCGCCCGGGGCCGAAAACGTCACACCTGCCGGGAAGAAATTTCCAGAACTTCCAAAACCGCAGGTCAGAGTGGTTCCGAGGGGGTCAGTGACCGTGGCGCCCGGGGTTGCCGCCCTGGGCGCCACCGTCTCCGTGGCCGCCGCCATGCCCACCGGACCCGCCTTGGCCACCGGACCCTCCGTGGCCGCCGTGAGCGCCGCCGGCGGCCCGCTCGCCGGTGCCCCCGGCACCTCGGGTGTCACCGGTTCCGCCGCTGCGGCCGTCCCGGCCGCCGGTCCGGCCGGTGCCGCCGCCTCCGGAGTGGCCCGCGCCGCCGGTACCGCCCGTACGTCCGGTGCCTCCGGTGTGGGCGCCCGGCTCGTCCCGGCCGTGGTGCCCGCCGTGGTGCCCGTCTTCGCGCTCGTCGTCACCGTCGTCGAGGACGTGCGCGCAGTACGACGGGACGCGGGCCGCGCCGCCCGCCGTGCGCTCCAGGGAGCGGCGCCGCTCGCCGTCCAGTGGACGGCCGTCGTGCAGGTCGCGGCAGGAGTCGGTGATGTCACGGGGCGGGGCGCCCCGGCGGTCGGTGCCGCGCGGGCCGGGCGTGGCGGGTGCGGCGCCCGGGTCGGCGGAGCCGCCCGTCGTGCCGGCCGCCCCGCCTTCCGACGCACCGGCCGTCGCTCCGTCCGGGGTGGCGGCGCCGGTGTCCGGGGTCGCGGAACGCGGCGGGCCGACCGGGCCGGGCGTGGCGGCGGAGACGGAGGCGGCGGGCTCGGGGCCACCGCCGTCGAACGGACCCGGCAGGATCCCGGTCCCGGCGGCGACGGCGACCCCGCCGGCCATTCCGGCGACCAGAGCGGCGGCCAGCCCGAACCGCACCGGCCGGCCCCACCGGGGCCGCGGCACGTCGAACCGGCGCCCGCGGCCGAGCCGGTACAGCCCGGCGTCGGACCCACGCGCGCCCCTCCGTGCCCCGTCCCCGGCGCGCTCCTCGGCCCGCTCCTCCGGCTCACCCGCGCCCGCGGCGCGGAACGCGGCGAGCGCGCCGGCCTCACCGGGCGACGCGGGGCCTGCGGGCGCGGACCCACCGAACCCGTCGGTGGCACCCGCCTCCACGGCCGCGTGCGCCGACGGCACCCCCGCCCGGCCGGACCGCTCCCCCGGCGCGGACGCGTCCGAGCGCGCGGCGGTGGCAGCGGCCCGCTCGTCCGGCACGGCAGCCCCGGACGCCGCCGGGGGAGCCGACGCGGACGAGACCGCGCGTGCCGCGCGGAAGGCGGCCAGTGCGGCGGCCTCACCGGGGAGTTCCGCCGCGGCCTGCGAGGTCCGCGGGGGCGGGGTGCCGAGGGCGGAGAGGGCGGCGAGAGTGCGGGCGAGGCGTTCGGCCTGGTCCCGGTCGGCGGGCCGGGCGCCGGCGTCGGGTGACTCGCCGCGCAGCAGACGCTCGGCGGTCTCCGGGTCCAGCCAGCGGGCGGGGGCCCCGGGCTCGTCCCCGGGGAAGACATCGCGCTCGTCGCCCATCACATGTCCTTCTGCGTCCGCGCCCGGGCGTGCGTCACGCCGGCGGAGCTGACCGCGCCGGCCCGCGGGCCCCGCTGCGGCGGCAGCGCGTCGAGCACCCCGGCGGTCTCCGGGTCCTCGCCGATCAGCTCGGCGAGCTTCTTCAGGCCGCGGTGCGCGGCGGTACGGACGGCGCCGGGCCGCTTGCCGAGCGTCTCGGCCGCGGTCTTGGCGTCCAGACCCACGACGACCCGCAGCACGACGGCCTCGGCCTGGTCCTGGGGCAGCCGCGAGATGAGGGAGAGGGTGCGGTTGGTGGCCAGCGCCTCGATGGCCTCCCCGGCGGTGTCCGACTCGGCGGCCCGGCCCGTCAGCTCGGTCTCGTCGCCGCCGACCGCGGGACGGCGGCCGCGCATGCGTATGTGGTCCAGGGCTCGGTTACGGGCGATCCTGGCGGCCCAGCCGCGGAAACGGTCCGCGTCGCCGCTGAAGCGTTCCAGGTCACGGGCGATCTGGAGCCAGGCCTCGGAGGTGACGTCCTCGGCGTCGATCTCGCCGACGAGGGTGCGGACGTATCCCAGCAGCCGGGGGTGCACCGCGCGGTACACGGAGCGGAACGCGTCCTCGTCCCCGTTCTGCGCCGCCAGCACGGCGGCTGTCAGCTCGGCGTCGTCCCCCAGCACCCTGGTTCCTCGATCGATGGTCGCGGTCCGCGCGACCGCGGGTCTTCGCGGTGGTCGGGCCGCCCGCAGTCACCCCCCGCGGTCCGGCGCGAAAAGGCACGTTACGGCGTGAAACCGCGACTCGTCCACGCCGGTCCGTCCTGCAACTATCTCGTGACATCGCCGACGCGCGACGGGGGTGTGACACAAAACGCACCGCCGGCGCTGTAGGGAGTACGGGCCGTACGCGGCTCGTGCCGCGCGACGGCCGGGGCCTCTCCTGTGGGGGGTGGCGGCCCCGGCCGTTGCCTCGGCCGGCCCCTCGCGAGGACCGGCCGCTCCTTCTTTCCCGCCCACGGCGATGGTCAGCGCAGGAGTGGCGGCCCACCGGGCCGCGGCTATCGTGGTCCAGGGGGCCGCGACTGCCGGTGAGCGAGGTCTCCATGAGCGGATCGGTCACTCCTGCGGGCACCGAGGGCGCCATGGGCCGCGGTTATGCGCGCCACTCCCGCGTCCAGCACCGCGCCGCCGACTACGGGATGCCCCTGCTGGGCCGGGCCCTGGACGAGGTCGTCCTGCCGGAGGAGGGCGCGCCCTTCCGGGCCGCGGACCTCGGCGTGGCCGCCGGAACCAACTCGCTGGACCCGTTACGGGCCGTGGTGGAGGGGATCCGCCGGCGTACCGGCGAGGACACCCCCGTGACGGTGGTGCACACCGACATCCCCGCCAACGACTTCAACGCCATGTTCACGACGATCATGGAAGCGCCCGGCTCCTACGCCCACCTGCCGCAGGTCTTCGCCCACGCCGAGGCGCGCTCCTTCTACGAGCCCCTCTTCCCGCCCGCCGAGCTGCACCTGGCGTGGAGCGCGATCGCCGTGCACTGGCTCTCCCGGGTACCGGAGCCCGTCCCCGGCCACATCTACTCCTCACGGGCCGCCGGCGGCACGCGCCGGGCCCTTCGGGAGCAGTCCCGCGCCGACTGGGAGGCGTTCCTCACCCACCGGGCGCGGGAGCTGCGTCCCGGCGGTCAGCTGGTCGTCCTGGGCGGGGGGCGCGCCGACGACGGGTCCGGCGGGGCCGACGGTCTGATGGACGCCGCCGACGCCGTGCTGGCCGACCTGGTGCGGCAGGGGCTGGTCACGCCGGGCGAGTACGCGCGGATGACGATCCCGACCTGGAACCGGACCAGGGAGGAGTTCCTCGCGCCCCTCGGGGCGGGTCCCCTGTCAGGGGTCCTGCGGGTCGAGGAGTGCGATCTGGTGGTGCTGCCCGACGTCCTCCTCGAACAGCTGCGGGCGAGCGGGGACGTCCACGACTTCGCCGGGCAGGTGACGGCGTTCTTCCAGGCGGCGTTCCAGTCCTCCCTGTTCAGCGCGCTGGACCCGGGCCGCGGCCCCGGCGGGGTGGACGCCCTGGCGGAGGCGTTCGCCGCCGGGATGCGGAGCCGGGTCGCCGCGGACCCGGAAGCGGTCGAGACCCACTGGCACGTCGTCCCGCTGCGCATCGCCCGTGCGTGACGCGCCGGGCGCCCGGACGACCCCTGCCGCCCCGCCGCGTCCCGCGCGCCGTGGCCCCGACGGGCCTCCGGCCCGTCACGCGCGCGGTGCCCGACGGAGTGCCGGGCGGGCCGCGTATCCGCCCATGCCGCCCAGGACGCCCGCCGCCGCGACCAGCAGGGCCGCGGTGATGCCCACCCGCAGCAGCAGGGTGCCGAGGGCCGCGCCGGTCAGCACCGCCACCAGGCCCGCGGCCCGGTAGGGCTGGAACGGGTCGCCCGCCCCACCGCCCAGAGCCGACTTCCGGATCCAGGTGACGAGGGTGCCGGTGACGAGCGTGGTGTTCAGGACCGCCCCGAGCCTCCACATGGTCGCGCTGCGCACGCCCATGGCCGCCGCGGTCGCGGCGATCACCGCGTAGTGCCGGGGCGAGGGCTCCTCCGCGGCGGGCGGCAGACCGACCGCGGCCACCGCCCCGGCCACCAGCAGGGTCGCGGCGATGGCGGCCGAGGTGAGGATCCACCGCCGCCGTCCGGCCTCCAGGGCCGCCCCCAGGCGGTTCCCGACGACGGCGCCGGCCATGAACGCGGCGAGCGCCGTGAACGACGCCAGCGGCGCCGGGCCCCCGCCCCGGGCGAGCGCGAAGCCGAGGAAGAGGATGTTGCCGGTCATGAAGGCGGTGAAGACCTGCCCGAGGCCGAGGAAGGCCACCGCGTCGACGATCCCCATGACCGCGGTGACCACGGCGAGCACCTTCGGCAGTGGATCGGGGTGAGCGGGTGCGGGTACGGACATCGGCTCGCCTTCCTGGTCCCGACGCGCCGGTGTGGAGGCCGGTCCGGGCAGCTCTCCCGGCGAGCGCCCGCGCCGCCCCGCGGAACGGGTCCGCCGCCCATTACAGCCCCGAACCACCCCGACCGGGTCACACGGCACGCCGGGGTCCGGGCCGCCGCCCCGGCTCCGCTAGGGGTTCCGGCCCTGGCCGGTGCCCGCCGTCGGCCGGCCCTGGCCGTCCTGCCGCGGTCCGTTCGTCCCCGCCTCGGCCGCGCTGCCGCCGCCCGGGGTGACGGGCACGCTGGGCGCGGACGGCTCCGTCGGCCGGCCCGCCGCGGCCGTGCCGGCCGGCGGCGTCGGTACGGCGGCCCCCGGGTCCCGGTCCTCGCCCGCCCCGGTCCCGGCCGTCTGCCGGGCGCAGAACGCGTCGACCTGGTCCGCGCCGCCCGCGGCGGCAGCCAGCCGCTCCCAGGCGGTGGCGTCCAGCGCCTTGCCCCGCGCCTCCACCAGCGCGTACGCCTGGCACTGGGCCTCGGTGTCCTGGGCGGTGTCCGGGCGGTCGGTGGCCCCGGGGTCGGCGGCGGAGCGGGAGGCGTCGGCGGAGCGGGAGGCGTCGGCGGACGGCTCGGCGGAGTGGTCCGGTGCCCCGGCCGACGGAACGGGCCGGCCGGGCCGGTCCTGCTCGGGGCCGTCGCCGGAGGATCCGGCCGTCCCGATCGCGGCGACCGCGACCCCGCCGAGGGCGAGGCCGGCCACCGCCATGGACAGCGTGACCCGGACCGGGCGGCGCCCGGACCGGCGCCGGTGGCCGCGGGGGCGCCAGTCGTCGCGGTGCCGGGTACGGGTGCGGTGCTCCCCCGCCTCGCGGGCGGCCCGGAAGGCGGCCACGGCACGCCGCTCGCCCTCGCTGCCGTCGAGCGGCCCGTCGCCGGTGTCCCGCAGCGCGACGGCGAGCAGTTCCTCCAGTCCGGCCGCGAGGCTCAGGTCGTCGGTGCCGCGGACGGGGCCGCCGGACGCGGTGGCGCCAGGGTGCGCACGCCGCCGGTGGCCGTGCGCGGCCCCGCCGTCGTCCTGCCGTTCACCCATGTCCTGTTCCGCCTCTGTCCCGTTGATACGTGTTGCCGTCCGCGCCGCCGCGCGCGGTTCCGCGAGCCGTCGGTGATCCATACGGATGTCCGCCCCGGCCGTTCATGTCGACTCACCCAGCGTCCGGGAGCCGCCATCCGTCACACCCTCGACCCCGAGCTGGCGGGCCAGCCGCTTCAGTCCGCGGTGCGCGGCGGTCCGTACGGCGCCGGGCCGTTTGCCGAGCACCCGGGCCGCCGCGGGCCCGTCGAGGCCGACCACCACCCGCAGCAGCACCGCCTCGGCCTGGTCGCGGGGCAGCCCCCGCACCAGCTCCAGGGCGCGCTCGGTGGAGAGGGTCTCCAGCGCCTGGTCGTGCGTGCTCTGCGGTCCGGGCAGCTCCAGTACGTCCTGCTCCAGGGCGGTGCCCCGGGGCCGTACCCGCAGCCGCCGCAGATGGTCCAGCGCCCGGTGCCGGGCGATGGTGGCGGTCCAGCCGCGGAAGCCCGCGCCGTCGCCCTTGAACCGGCCGAGGTCCCGGGCTATCTCCAGCCAGGCGTCGGACGCGACGTCCTCGGCGTCGTCGCCGACGATCCCGCGCAAGTAGCCGAGCAGCCCCGGCTGCACGATCCGGTACGCCACCGCGAACGCGGCCTCGTCGCCGCCCTGGGCCCGCACCACCGCCGCGCCCAGTTCCCCGTCGTACGCGTGAGCGCGCCGGGGTTCCCCTCCCTGGCCCAAGACTGTCCTCGTTCGTGCGGAGTTCGTGGCGGGTGCGCGGTCCCGGCGCCGGGTCGGCGGTCCGGCCGGGGGCACGCTCCCACGGTCATCAGCGTCGCCGCTGACGGAAACGTCACAGAGCACCGGCGACGCCGACGCGGCCCACCCCCGTAGGACCGTGCCGGTGCCGCCGGTGCGCCCCCCGGTCAGGCCGCTGCCCTCCTGACCCTGCCGGGCAGGGTCAGGAAGAAGAGGTGCAGGGACTCCTCCGGCCCGCCCACCTCGTACCGGTTGACGACCTTCCCGAGAGGGTTCCAGATCCGCCCGTCCGGCATCCGGACGCCGACGGGCTGACCGAAGTAGGCGCGCTGCTCGGTGTCGAAGTCGACCCAGACGGCCCCGGCGCGCCGGACGAGCACCTCACCGACGTAGGCGCCGAGCGAGACGAGGGTGTCGTGCACCAGTTCACGGCTCCCGCCACCCTTGCGCAGGCCGTCGACCAGCGAGTCGACGACGCGCAGGCTGGCGACGGAGTAGTCCAGCGGCAGCCGGCGGCGCGCGCCGACCCGGGCCACGAATCCGGCCGCCCGGGCCGTCATCGCGTCGGCGTCCTCCATAGGGTCCGTTCCCCTCCTCGACATGGCGGGGAACACCGAGTCAGGTCTCCCCGCCTGCCCCAGCGCACGGACCTCCGAAGACGTCACACCAGTCCCATGTGTCACCGCTCACACAACGCCCCCGCCCCGCCGCGTCACCCCACGGCGTCCCGGCACAGCAGCCGCAGCGACCCCTCCCCGGCGAAGCAGCGCCGGGCCTCGTCGAGGGGGTCCCACAGGCGGCCGTCGGGGGTGCGCACCCAGTGGTCGCCGCCGCTGGTCCACCACTCGCCGCCGGTCTCCCGGACGATCACCTCGCCGGCGTACGCGCCGAGGCCGCGCAGCGCGCTTGCCATGGCGGCGTACGGCGTGCCCTCGCGGCGGATGTCGTCGATCACCCGGTCGACGCGCCACAGACTCTGTGCCGAGTAGTCGAGGTACAGCCGGGCGCCCTCACGCATCGTCGCCACGGCGTCGGCGGCCCACCGCTGAGGTCTGGCGGCGGCCGTGGGCCGGGTCTCCTGGGTCTCGCTCATCGCACTGGTCACACAGGGAAGAGCGACTCCGGCCCGTCATTCGTCACCGGCGCGAGGCACCTGACACGGGACCGGCGCAGGACCGCCCCACCTCCCCCGCACCCCGGTCACCGGCGGTCCCCGGTGTGACACTCCGCCCCGGCCCTGCGCTCTCGAAGTGATGAGCGCGTACTTCCATCTCCGCGCCGTGCCCCCGGCGGCGCTGCGCAACAGCGCGTCCTGGCTGCGCAGGCTGTTCGACGACGACTGGAACACCGTGCGGGACCGGATCGACCGGCACCGCGAGGAAATGCTCGACGCCCGCTACCACGACCACCAGCTTCTCTACGCCGACGCCCCGCCGGAGCACACCGACGCCGGCCCCGGCGCCCAGGTGGTGCTCGGCGGCCAGCGGGTCTACACGACCGACACCGGGCAGCCACCGTTCCTCCTGCTGACGGCGGCCCAGACGGCGCGGGTGGCCGCCTTCCTGTCGGCCGCGGACTTCGACGCCCTGTGGCGCCCGGCCCGCGGCAGTCTCCTCGCCCACTACGGCGGCCCGGCCCACGAGCCGCGTGCCAAAGCCGCGTTCGCCTCCGCGCACCGCGACCTGACGGCCTTCTACACGACGACGGCCCAGTACGGGGACGCCGTGGTGAAGTGGCTGGTGAGATAGGGGGCGGTCGTCACCCCACGGCCCGTGCGCGGCGCGAGACCACCGCCCGCAGTACCCGCCGCCCCTCGGTGGACACGTCCAGCGCCCGGCGCAGCCCGCCCGCGCCGTGCTCCGCGAGGAGTTCCAGGATCGTCAGCTGACGGCGCAGCTCGGCGGCGGCCAGCGGCGGCATCCCGTCGGTACGGCCCTCGCGGCGCGCGTCGACCGGGTCGGGGTCGTCGGAGGGGTCGAGCAGCCGGTGTATCTGCAGCGCGGCGACCGAGCAGGCGTCGGCCCACGTCCGCAGCTCGCCGTTCGACCGCTCGGCCGGCACCGCGGCGAGCATCCGCCGGGCGAGCGCCGCGGCCTCGTCGCCGGCGCCCTCGGCGTCCTCGGGGGTCTCGCCGATCCGTTCGCGCGCCTGCTCCACCAGGCCGCTCCAGGCCGCCGCGTCGGCCCCCGCCGCGAGGTTCCCCCACAGCGGCCGCAGCACCTCGTCGTCGCCTCCCAGCAACGGCACGCACCGGTCCAAACAAGCCAAGCCGCTGGCGGCCAGTCCACGCTCGTCGGCCTGAGCGATCAGTTCCACCAGGCTCATCACGTCTCCCTCGCCGGGGCGCCATCCCTTACGGAGCCCGCACTTCCCCTTACTGCGTGCGACGGCACCGGAATGTCACTGGAGCACCACACCGAGTCCCGCCCCACTCACGACCGGCGCTTTTCAGCCAAGCACCGGGGCCTGCATGATCCCGCCGGCCACCGGTCCGCGCAACGCCTTCTCGTGCTGCATCCGCGTCAGCCGCAGCACCAGCAGGACGGCGAGCACGGCGGCGAGGGCGTCGGTGAGGTCGGCGAAGAGGAGCAGCCGGACGGCCGTACGCCCCACCTCGGCCTCATCGGCGCGCCCGTACATCCGCGACGCGACGCGGCTGACGCTGATCGAGACGACCCACATCACCCACCAGGCGTTGACCAGCCCGTGTCCGCGGGGCCGCTCCGGGTCGCCGCTGGCCTTCCAGACGTCCACCGTGATCCGGCGCGGGAACCACAGGTTCACGAGCGGCACGAACCACGCCCCGATCGCCCAGCCGCGCTTCATGGTGTGCCCGAACGGGTCGAACACCTCCGCGTTGACGCGCACCCGGTAGAACCAGCACAGGAACACGACCGCGGCGGCCAGCAGGGCGCCGCTCTGCAGCACCCCCGAGGTCTCGAACAGCGAGTCGGCGCGGTCGGCCCGCCGGGCCAGGTCCGCTCCCCCGCCTCCGTTCACGATGTCGTCCAGGACATTGTGGACGTACAGCTCGACCCCGACCGCGAACAGGTCGACGACCAGGACCAGCCCGAGCAGGGCCGCCGTCGCGCGCCCCAGTCCGACCGGCGAGCGCAGCCAGGCCACCGGCGCCACCCCCTTGGCCGGCGGCACCGGGCTCACCGGCGGCGCCGACGGCAGCTCCCGCGGGGTCCCGGACGGCGCGGCGGCGCACTGCCCGCACGACGGCTCCCCCTCCGGCACGGCACCGGCCCTCCCGCAACGCGCGCACGACATGAAGCCCCCTCCCCTCCCCGGCGGTCCCCCCGGACCGCATGGAGCGGAACCTACGGTTCATCACCGTCGCGGGTCCACACCCGTTACCGACCCGTCACCCCACGCGCCCGGCCAGCGCCCCGAACTGCGCCCACGTCAGCGCCGGCTCGCGGGCGTCCCACAGCTTCTGGGCGGTCGCCCGCAGCGGCATCCGTATACCGGCCGCCACCTGGTCCTGCGTCTGCGCGCCGGCCAGGTCGCACCACACCGCGAAGAACCCGCCGGGTATCTGCGCGTCGTACCGCGACGCCACCGGCGTCGTGCCGCGCAGCACCAGCGGCGTCCACTGCTCGTAGATCCGCCGCCCCGTCGGATAGACGAAGGTCTGCGGCTCGCCGAGCACGTAGTAGAGGAACTCGTCGTTGTAGTTGACGACCTTCCGGCCGGCGCTCAGGTACTCCACCGGCTTGCGCGCCCCGAGTTCCTTGCCGGTCCAGTACGCGGCCCGCAGGTCGTCGGCGGGCCGTACCGAGCTGTCGCGGAAGAAGCCGTCGTTCCACACCGACATGGTCCGGCCGTGGGCGCGGACGGTCCCGGCCCGGTCGTTGAGCCAGCCGGTGGTGAGGTCGGCGACCCCCGCCCCGGCCCCGTACCGCTTCCGCGCTGCGGCCGCCAGCTGCGGGTAGGAGGCCTCCGGGTCGGACGCCATCAGAGCCAGGTACTCGTCCCCGCCGAGGTGCCACTCGCCGCCCGGGAACAGATCGGCGTACTCGTTCAGCAGGTCGTCGACGAGCCGGGCGGCGGCGGGGTCGGATATGTCGACGGCGCCGCGAGCGGCGGCCCCCCGCACGTTGCGCAGCTGGAGCTCGGGGTGCGCGGCGATGACCGCGCCCAGGTGGCCGGGCGAGTCGATCTCGGGGACGACGGTGATGTGCCGCGCCGCCGCCAGCGCGACGATGTCCTTCACCTGCGCCTTGGTCAGGTGCTGCCGCGCCACGATCTCCGGATGGCTGTCGGACTCGATCCGGAAGGCCTGGTCGTCGGAGAAGTGCAGCTGCAGCCGGTTGTACTTCAGGTCCCCCAGCTCCCGCACCCGGTCCTCGATCCACCCGGCGGTGAAGTGCTTGCGCGCGATGTCCAGGGAGAGGCCGCGCACCGGCTTGGCCGGCTGGTCGCGCACCACGCCCTCCGGCGCCGTACCGCCCCCGCGCACCTCCTGCTTCAGCGTCCGGGTCCCGTAGAAGACCCCCGCCTCCGGCCCGCTGATGGTGACCCGCCCGTCGCGCACGGTCATCGTGTACGACTCCGGGTTCGCCCCCTTCCCGTCGTCGAGCTCAAGCCGCAGGTCCCCGGGCCGGGTCCCCGCCGACTCGCCCGCGTACGCCAGGCCCAGCTCCCCGGCTATCAGCCGGCCCTCGTCGGCGAGCCGGGCGTCGTCGACGACGACCCGCTGTCCCTTCGCCGGCCGCCACCCGGGTCCGCGCGCCGCCGTGTGCGACCGTACGGCGGGTATGGTCCGGGGCGCCTCGGACAGGGGGTACGTCCGGGTGGGTGACGGGTCGGCCGGGGTCGACGAGGCGGCGGACGGACTCTGCGCCGAGACCGTGCCCGGAGCCCGCTCCGCGCCGGCCCCGGCGTCGTCGCCGCCGGTCGACGCCCACACCCCGATCCCGACGCCGAGTCCGACCGTCGTGACGAGCGCCCCGACGAACAGCGCCCGCCGCCCCGTCCTGCCGTCGCCCCGCACCCTGCGCCTGTGCCTGCTCATTCCGCCAACCTACGACCGGCGGCAGCCGAACGTGTCCACCGGGCGTTCCGAAACTCTCCCGTTCGGGTGAAATTCAGGCAACCGTCGGCCGCCTCGTGACCATTCTGGATAGCGTGGCGTCACACCTTTCACAGCATCCCCTGCCGCACCACTTCGTGACGCGAGGATCCACGCTGCCCGCCCACCGACTCCCCCACCCGCCCGGCCCGGTCGCCATACCGGACCTGCCCCTGCTGAGGGGCTTCAACACCGCCCCGGCCCCCGAGGCCCACCGGGCCCTCCTCTCCTGTCTGCGCAGCCCGCGCTGGGCCCACCGCGTCGCCGCGCACCGCCCCTACCCCACCCCGGACGCCCTGCTGGCCGCCTCCGACGAGGCCGCCTACGACCTGACGTCGGCGGACCTGGCACAGGCCCTGGCGGGCGAATCGCTCCCCGCCCTGCCGGACGGCACCTACGAGGCCGCCCACACCGCCCTGAGCGCCGCCCACGCCGCCTACGAGGCGAAGTTCGGCCACGTCTTCGTCATCTGCCTGGCGGGCGTCTCCCCGCGCGAGTCGCTGGACCGCGTCCTGGAGGGAATCCGGTCACGATTGGCGAACGATCCGGAAGACGAACGTGTAGTGGCCACGGAAGAACTCCGCCACCTCGCCCGGGAGCGTCTGATCGCCCTCCTCACGGACGGAACTCACCCGTACGTGCGCTCTTGAATGCCAGTTTGATCACACCACAGACCCCCGGCTGAGCCCGGCGGCGGCGCATGGCTACGATGCTGGGGGCCGGTGGACCGTACCCGGCCGGGCCCGACCGACACCGAAGCCGGCGCGGCCCTAGTCCCCGCTCCCGGAGGGTTCTTCCGTGCCGGCTGGAACGCTGTACCGCGGCCGGGAAGGAATGTGGTCCTGGGTGGCTCACCGAGTCACCGGCGTCCTCATCTTCTTCTTCCTGTTCGTCCATGTGCTCGACACCGCTCTCGTGCGCGTCTCCCCCGAGGACTACGACAACGTCGTAGCCACGTACAAGACGCCCATCGTCGCCGTGCTGGAGTACGGCCTCGTCGCCGCCATCCTCTTCCACGCGCTCAACGGCCTGCGCGTCATCGCCGTCGACTTCTGGTCGAAGGGCGCCCGCTACCAGAAGCACATGCTGTGGACCGTTGTCGGCGTCTGGGTCGTGCTGATGCTCGGGGCGATCTACCCGGTGCTCGGCCACGCCGCTCGTGAACTGTTCGGGAAGTGACGTCGATGGCCACCACTGAAACCACCGCGTCGGGCGTCGGCCCGGTCGAGGACGCGCACGGCGGCTACGGCGTGGACAACCCCGCGCCGCTCATCGAGGCCCCGCGCAAGCGCACCAAGAAGACCCCGCGGTCCACCCGCGGCAACTTCGAGATGGCCGCCTGGCTGTTCATGCGCCTGTCCGGCATCGTCCTGGTCGTCCTGGTCATCGGCCACCTGCTCATCCAGCTGGTGCTGGACGGCGGCGTGTCGAAGATCGGCTTCGCCTTCGTGGCGGGCCGCTGGGCCAGCCCGTTCTGGCAGGTCTGGGACCTGCTGATGCTGTGGCTGGCGATGCTGCACGGCGCGAACGGCCTGCGCACGGTCATCAACGACTACGCGGAGCGCGCGAACACCCGGCTGTGGCTGAAGGCGCTGCTCTACACCGCCACGGTGTTCACCATCCTGCTGGGCACGCTGGTGATCTTCACCTTCGACCCGAACATCCGCTAGGCACGGGGCTGCGAGAATCATGAAGATCCACAAGTACGACACCGTCATCGTCGGCGCCGGCGGCGCGGGCATGCGCGCGGCCATCGAGTCGACGAAGCGCAGCCGCACCGCCGTGCTGACCAAGCTCTACCCCACCCGCTCCCACACGGGCGCCGCGCAGGGCGGCATGGCCGCCGCGCTGGCCAACGTGGAGGAGGACAACTGGGAGTGGCACACCTTCGACACGGTCAAGGGCGGTGACTACCTGGTCGACCAGGACGCCGCCGAGATCCTGGCGAAGGAGGCCATCGACGCCGTCCTCGACCTGGAGAAGATGGGCCTGCCGTTCAACCGCACCCCGAACGGCACCATCGACCAGCGCCGCTTCGGCGGCCACAGCCGCAACCACGGCGAGGCCCCGGTCCGCCGGTCCTGCTACGCCGCGGACCGCACCGGCCACATGATCCTCCAGACGCTGTACCAGAACTGCGTCAAGGAGGGCGTGGAGTTCTTCAACGAGTTCTACGTCCTCGACCAGCTGATCACCGAGGTGGACGGCGTCCGCAGGTCCGCCGGTGTGGTCGCCTACGAGCTGGCCACCGGCGAGATCCACATCTTCCAGGCGAAGGCCGTGATCTACGCCTCCGGCGGCTGCGGCAAGTTCTTCAAGGTGACGTCCAACGCGCACACGCTGACCGGCGACGGCCAGGCCGCCGTGTACCGCCGGGGTCTGCCGCTGGAGGACATGGAGTTCTTCCAGTTCCACCCGACCGGCATCTGGCGCATGGGCATCCTGCTCACCGAGGGCGCCCGCGGCGAGGGCGGCATCCTGCGCAACAAGGACGGCGAGCGCTTCATGGAGAAGTACGCTCCCGTCATGAAGGACCTGGCGTCCCGTGACGTCGTGTCCCGCTCCATCTACACGGAGATCCGCGAGGGCCGCGGCTGCGGTCCCGAGGGCGACCACGTCTACCTCGACCTGACGCACCTGCCGCCGGAGCAACTGGACGCCAAGCTCCCGGACATCACCGAGTTCGCGCGCACCTACCTGGGCATCGAGCCGTACACCGACCCGATCCCGATCCAGCCGACCGCGCACTACGCCATGGGCGGCATCCCGACCAACGTCGAGGGCGAGGTCCTCGCGGACAACACCACCGTCGTACCGGGTCTGTACGCGGCGGGCGAGGTGGCCTGCGTGTCGGTGCACGGCGCCAACCGCCTGGGCACCAACTCGCTCCTGGACATCAACGTGTTCGGCCGCCGGGCCGGCATCGCGGCCGCGGAGTACGCACAGAAGGCCGACTTCGTGGAGCTGCCGGAGAACCCGGCGCGGTTCGTGGCCGACCAGATCGAGCGGCTGCGCGAGTCCACCGGCACCGAGCGGGTGGCGACCCTGCGCAAGGAGCTGCAGGAGACCATGGACGCCAACGTCATGGTGTTCCGCACCGAGCAGACGATCAAGACGGCGGTCGAGAAGATCGCCGAGCTGCGCGAGCGCTACAAGAACGTGGCGATCCAGGACAAGGGCAAG
Source organism: Streptomyces sp. bgisy159 (assembly GCF_965341775.1). Lineage (GTDB taxonomy): Bacteria > Actinomycetota > Actinomycetes > Streptomycetales > Streptomycetaceae > Streptomyces. The sequence goes on from NZ_CBDQZH010000002.1 coordinate 20,859, forward strand.
CGGTTCAACACCGACCTGCTGGAGGCCGTCGAGCTGGGCAACCTGCTCGACCTGGCCGAGGTCATGGCCGTCTCCGCGCTGGCCCGCAAGGAGTCCCGCGGCGGTCACTACCGCGAGGACTACCCGAACCGCGACGACGTCAACTTCATGCGCCACACCATGGCGTACCGCGAGGTGGGCGACGACGGCACCGAGTCCGTCCGTCTCGACTACAAGCCGGTCGTCCAGACCCGCTACCAGCCGATGGAGCGTAAGTACTGATGGCAACCCCCGTTCTGGACAAGGTGGAAGCGGAGTCCGCCGCGTCCCCCTACATCACCGTCACCTTCCGCGTCCGCCGGTTCAACCCGGAGGTCTCGGCCGAGGCGACCTGGGAAGACTTCCAGCTGGAGATCGACCCCAAGGAGCGCGTCCTCGACGGTCTGCACAAGATCAAGTGGGAGCTGGACGGCAGCCTGACCTTCCGCCGTTCCTGCGCGCACGGCATCTGCGGCTCGGACGCGATGCGGATCAACGGCAAGAACCGCCTCGCGTGCAAGACGCTGATCAAGGACATCAACCCGGAGAAGCCGATCACGGTCGAGCCCATCAAGGGCCTGACGGTCCTGAAGGACCTGGTCGTGGACATGGAGCCGTTCTTCCAGGCGTACCGGGACGTGATGCCCTTCCTGATCACGAAGGACACCAACGAGCCCACGCGTGAGCGGCTGCAGTCGGCCGAGGACCGCGAGCGCTTCGACGACACCACCAAGTGCATCCTGTGCGCGGCGTGCACCTCGTCGTGCCCGGTGTTCTGGAACGACGGGCAGTACTTCGGCCCGGCGGCCATCGTCAACGCGCACCGCTTCATCTTCGACTCGCGCGACGAGGCCGGCGAGCAGCGCCTGGAGATCCTCAACGACCGGGACGGTGTGTGGCGCTGCCGCACGACGTTCAACTGCACGGACGCCTGCCCGCGCGGTATCGAGGTCACGAAGGCGATCGCCGAGGTGAAGAAGGCGCTGATCACGCGCCGCTTCTGAGCCGTCCGGCGCCCGTACGGCGGTTGTACGACGGCGAGGGCCCCGCTCCGTGAGGAGTGGGGCCCTCGCCGTTGCGGCGCCGGTGACGTCAGCCGCGCAGCACGCGGCCCTGCGCGTCGGTGCGGTCGTTGCTGGTGAGGAAGAGGATGCCGTCGATCAGCGCCCAGACGCCGAGGCCGCCGCAGGTCAGCAGCTGGGCGACGCCCACGCCGACGCTGCCGACGTAGAAGCGGCCGATGCCGAGGGAGCCGAGGAAGAGCTGGAGGATGCCCGCGACGATCTTCGACTTGTCGGAGTACGGGCGGCCCTGGGGGTCGTAGCCGTAGGGCGCGTCAGGGGTGGGGACGGTCATGTGAGCTTGCTCCTGGGATGACTTCGTGAGAGCCCGGAGCGGAACGGCTCCGGGGCCGGGGAGCACGCGCACGCACGTATCCGGCCGAACCCGGCCGCCCCCCGTCTGGCGTGAGACTAGAGAGACGGATGGGGCGAAGGGGAGGGACCCGGGCGGATCGTTCCTGTTCTGTGATCAGATTCTCGCCATGTAACAGCCGGAAAGCGTCACCGGTCGAAACGTCGGGCAACCCGCGGCCGTCAGACGACGTTGCGCACCACGGTCCAGGTCACGGCGAGTCCCAGGATCAGGATCTGGGTGCGGCGGCTGAGCCGCGGCCGCCAGCGGCGCCCGCGCAGCCCCTCCCACGCCCAGCGTCCGAGCAGCGCGAGGGCGAAGGGCGAGGCGAGCAGCAGGGCACGGTTGTCGTGCCAGGCCCCGGCCAGGTCGCCGTGCAGCAGGTCGTACGCCATGCGGGTGCCACCGCAGGCGGGGCAGAGCTGCCCGGTGACCAGGCGGAACGGGCACTGCGGCAGGAGGTGGCCGGGCTCGTGCGGGTTGGTGCCGTACAGGTACACGCTGCCCGCCAGACCGGCGGCGAGCACCGCGAGGGGTGCCGCCGCCGGGTGCCGCAGCAGGGCGGACGCGGGGGCAGGGGGCGTCCGGGGCGCGTCGGCCACGTCAGCCACGCAGCACCCGTCCGTTGGCGTCGGTGGTGTTGCTGCTGGTCAGCAGGATGATGCCGTCGATCAGCGCCCAGATGCCGAAGCCGCCGCAGGTGAAGAGCTGGGCGAGGCCGAGGCCGACGTTGCCGATGTAGAACCGGCCGACGCCGAAGGTGCCCAGGAAGAGCTGGAGGATACCGGCGACGATCTTCGACTTGTCGGAGTAGGGGCGCCCGTAGGGGTCGTAGCCGTAGGGCGCGTTGGGGTCGCCGGTGTAGCCGCCGGGAGCGGCGTACCCGGGCTGCTGGTAGCCGCCCTGGGCGTACCCCTGCTGCTGGTAGCCGGGCTGCTGGTAGCCCTGCTGCGGATACCCGTAGGGACCGGCCTGGCCTCCCGCGTACGGCCCTTGACCGGCGTTCGGATAGCCGTACCCCGGCTGGGGCTGCTGCGGCTGCTGCGGCTGTTCGGTCACGGTGACTACTCCCCGAGGCCAGATGATCGGATGTGACAGTTAAGTGAGTTCAGGTCATCTTGCAGGAGGAGGCCGCCCGTTAGGAAGTCGGGTCGGTACGGGGACGAACCCGTCAATCACGGCTTTTCATCCGGTGTGCACCTATTCTGACGGTATGTCGGATGACCAGTCCTACGAACTGCTCGGGTTCGACAACGTCCTGCTGCCCGTCGGGGATCTCGGCGAGGCGGTGGCGTTCTACGAGCGCGCGGGGTTCACCACGGCGTTCCGGTTCGACGAGGCCGGGATCGCCCTGCTCAAGGTGGGTGGTGAGACCCCGGGGATCCTGCTGCGGCAGGAGGACGGACTGGGGCACCGGCCGCCGTCGTGGCCGGCCCCGCGCCTGTGGATCGAGGTCCCGGACGCGTCCGCGGCCGCCCACCGGCTCGCGGAGGCCGGGATCACCCCGCTCGACGCCCCCTTCTCCGGGGCCACCGGCTGGACCGTCGAGTTCGCCGACCCCTGGGGCAACATCCTCGGCCTCACCGACTACTCCAAGCGCCCGGAACTGGCCCGCCACAGCTGACGCCGACGGCCGGACAGCCGCGCCCCGCAGGCGAGTTGAACATGTTCAAAAGGAGGTCTACAGTCTCCCCTTGTCAGCGTTTTGAACGCGTTCAAGAAGGGGTGGGGCATGGACCGCACCGTCATCGCCTACGTCATCTACCTGGTCGTCAGCGTCGGTCTGACCGTCTGGGTGGCCCGGACCCTCAGCCGCAACGGCCGGATCTTCCTCGCCGATGTGCTCCACGGCGACGAGAAGCTCGCCGACGCCGTCAACCACCTCCTGGTGGTCGGCTTCTACCTGGTCAACCTCGGCTTCGTCGCGCTGTACCTGAGCGACGACCAGACCGTCACGGACACCCGGGGGATCTTCGAGGCACTGTCGACCAAGCTGGGCGTGGTGCTGCTGGTGCTCGGCGGGATGCACCTGGGCAACGTGTACGTGCTCAACCGGATCCGGCGGCGCGGACTGCTGGAGCGCGAGCAGGTCCCGCCGGTCGCGCCGCAGGGCTGGACCGCTCCGGCGGCCGGCGCGTGACCGGGGTGGAGGCCACCGAGGCCGCCACCGCGGACCGGGGCGCCCCGCGCGTCCCGGTCCGCCGGCTGACCGTCCTCTACGACGCCGGGTGCGGGCTGTGCGCCTTCGTGCGCGACTGGCTCGTACGCCAGCCCCAGCTGGTGCCGCTGGACCTGGTCCCGGCCGGCTCGCCGCAGGCCCGCCGTCGCTTCCCCGGGCTCGACCACGACAGCACCCTCGACGAGATCACCGTCGTCGGCGACGCCGGCCAGGTCTACCGCTCCGCCGCCGCCTGGATCGTCACCCTGTGGGCCCTGCGCGGCCAACGGGCACTGGCCCACCGGCTGAGCACACCGGCGGGGGCCCGCCTGGCGCGCGGCGCGGTCCTGGCCGCCGCGAAGTGGCGCGGGCCGCGGACCGGCGGCAGGGGGTCCCGCCCGGGCGGCGGGGAGTGGGGCGGGCGGATGTACCGCGGCTCCGACGGCTGGTCGTACGACCCGCGCTCCGGCTGGACCCGCACTCCGCCCACCTCCTGTACGGACGGCGCCTGCGGCACTGACTAGGCTCTCTGTCCGTGCCCGCGAACCACGACGGCCCCCACGCGGCGGCCCCCGCCCCCGGCCCCCCGCCCAGCAAGTCCGAGCAGACCCGCGCGCTGATCCTGGAGACCGCCATGCGGCTCTTCCAGGAGCGCGGGTACGACAGGACGACGATGCGGGCCATCGCCCAGGAGGCCGGGGTCTCCGTCGGCAACGCGTACTACTACTTCGAGGGCAAGGAACACCTGATCCAGGGGTTCTACGACCGTCTGGCCGCCGAGCACCGGCAGGCGGTCCGGGCGGTCCTGGACCGGGAGACCGATCTGGAGGCGCGGCTGGCGGGGGTGCTGCGGACCTGGCTGGACGTGGCGACGCCGTACCACGAGTTCGCCGTCCAGTTCTTCAAGAACGCCGCCGACCCGGACAGCCCGCTCAGCCCGTTCTCGCCGGAGAGCGAGCACGCGCGCGTGGAGGCCATCGCCGTCCACCGCGAGGTGCTGGCGGGCTCGAAGGCGAAGGTTCCGCAGGAGCTGCGGGACGCCCTGCCCGAGCTGATGTGGCTCTCCCAGATGGGCCTCGTCCTCTACTGGATCTTCGACCGGACGGAGGGCCGCGAGCGCAGCTACCGCCTGGCCGAGCGCGGCGCCCGCCTCACCGCGCGCGGTGTGTCCCTGGCCCGCTTCCGGGTGCTGCGCCCGCTGGTCCACGACGTGCACGAGCTGTTCACGGACTTCCTGCCGGGCATGACGAGGGTCCTGCCGGACCCGGGGAGCAGGGGCGTCCGGAAGGACTGATCCACTTTCGGGTGAAGGGGCCGGAACGGGACACCGGGGGTGCGGGCTGCCTACGATGATGCTCTCGACACCAGCCCCTAGGAGGCACGCGATGTCCGCCGCATCCGTCGAGCAGCCCTTCGACGACGAGCCGTTCTCCCTCACGGCCATCGCCGACGAGATCATGGAGCGCCATCCGGGCTACCGCGTCGAGATCATCGGAGGCCACCTCCTCGTGACCCCTTCACCGGATGCCCCGCACGCCCGCGCTCTGACCAAGCTCATGCGCCCCTTCATCGCCGCCGGCCTCGACGACGGCGAGACCGAGGTCCTTCAGAACGTCGGCCTCTGGCTGCCCACCGGTACCGAGGACTACGCCATCCCCGACCTCGTCGTGGTGGACGCGGACATCGACGAGCACTTCGTCGAGAACAACTGCTACGACCCGGTCTGCTTCCGGCTCGTCCTGGAGGTCACCTCCAGCAACTGGAAGGACGATCTCAAAACCAAGGTCAAGGCGTACGCCAGCGCCGAGATCCCGGTCTACGTCATCGTCGACCGCAAGCACCAGCGCCTTCACGTCCTCACCGACCCCGTCGCGGGGGACTACGAGCACCACCGCCCGTACTCCCCCGGCGAGACCGTCACCCTGCCCGACTCCATCGGCGCCAAGGTCACGCTCGACGTCGCCGAAACCATCAAGGCCGGGCAGGCGAGAACGGCTAGCTGACCGCGTCCACCTCCCCCTCCGCCAGCTCCACGTCGTACACCACCGGCCCCTCCGCCACCGTCACCTGCCGGGCGCGGGGCGCGTACGACGGTGCCGTGACCGCGAGGAGGTAGCCGCCCGGGGACGGCACCGAGAGGATGTAGGAGCCGTCGGCCAGGGAGGTCACCCGGTCGAGCTGACGGCCGCCGGGGGACATCAGCGTGACCGCCGCGCCCTCGACCGGCGCACCCGAGGAGTCGCGCACGAGACCGTGGACCACCGAGGCGGGACCCGCCTCGACCGGTGCCGCCAGATCCTCCTCCTTCGGTTCGACCGCGAGGTGGGGCAGCCGCTTCTCCAGCCAGGCCGGCAGCCACCAGTTGGACGTGCCGAGCAGGTGCATCGCCGCCGGCACCAGGGCCGTACGCAGGACGAACGCGTCCAGGGCGACCGCCGCCGCGAGCCCGACGCCCGCCATCGCAGCGCCCGAGTCGCCGCTGAGCACGAAGGCGAGGAAGACGCACACCATGATCAGGGCCGCCGAGTTGATGACCCGGCTGGTCTCCGCGAGACCGACCCGGACCGCCCGCGCGTTGTCCCTGGTGTGGACCCACTCCTCGTGCATCCGGCTCACCAGGAACACCTGGTAGTCCATGGAGAGACCGAAGAGCAGGGACAGCATGATGACCGGGAGGAACGCGTTGATCGGGCCCTCCTTGCCGAGGCCCAGCAGTTCCAGGCCCCAGCCCCACTGGAAGATCGCCACCAGGACGCCGAACGAGGCCGCCGCCGCGATCAGGTTCATCACGGCCGCCGTCAACGGCACGACGAGGGAGCGGAAGGCGACCAGGAGCAGCAGGAAGCCGAGGCCGATGATCGTGCCGACGAACAGCGGCAGCCGGTCGCCGGTGACCGTCGCGAAGTCCTTGGACACCGCCGTCACACCGCCGACGTGCGCCTGGGCGCCCGCGTTCGGGATCACCTCGTCGCGCAGGGTGTCGATCAGGACGTCGGTCTCCTCCGACTGCGGTGAGGTCGTCGGGATCACCTGGATGACGGTGACGCCCTGCGCCGGGGGCAGCGCGGCCACCCGCGCCACGCCGTCCGTCGCCTCGATGCCCCGGACCAGTGCGGCGCTGTCACCGCCGTCCGACACCACCTGAAGGGGACCGTTGAAGCCCGGCCCGAAGCCCTCGGCGAGCAGGTCGTAGGCCTGCCGGGTGGTGGTGGACGTGTCGTCGTTGCCCTGGTCGGTCGCGCCGAGCCGCAGCGACAGCACCGGCAGGGCGAGCAGCGCCATCACGACCAGCGCGATCGCGCCGACCGTGCGCGGACGCCGCTGCACCACACCCGACCAGCGCACGGCGAGCCCGTCGGTGCGCTCCGGCTCCGGGCCGTTCTCCGCCAGCCGGCGCCGCTGCCCCCGGCTGAGGACCCGCGGGCCCAGGAAGCCCAGCAGGGCGGGCAGCAGCGTGGTCGCCGCCAGCACGCTCAGCACCACCGTCAGGGAGGTGCCGATGACCACGCCGTCCAGGAAGCGCAGGTTCGTCACGAGCATGCCGGCGAGCGCGATGCACACCGTGCCGCCCGCGAAGAGCACCGCGCGGCCGGAGGTGTTGAGGGCGGTGACCACCGACTCCTCGGGGTCCACGCCGCGCAGCACGCCGCGCCGGTGCCGGGTGACGATGAACAGGGCGTAGTCGATGCCGACGCCGAGACCGATGAGCGAGGACAGCAGCGGCGCCAGGTCGGGGATGTCGGTGCTGTGGCTGAGCAGCTGGGTGCCGAACAGGCCCATGCCCACGCCGAAGACGGCCACCGCGATCGGCAGCAGCATCGCGAAGAACGAGCCGAAGGCGAGGAAGAGGACGACAGCGGCGGCGGCGAGGCCGACCATCTCCGCCAGTCCGGTCGGCGGCTCCTGCACCCGCTGGACGGCCTGGCCGCCCAGTTCGACCCGCAGCCCGTCGCGCTCGGCGGCCCGCGCGGTGTCGACGACGTCCTCGACGAGTTCCTTGGGGACCTCGTTGGCGCGCAGGGTGAAGGTGATCTGCGCGTACGCGATCGTGCCGTCCTTGCTGATCTGTGCCGCGCCCTGCGCGCCCGTGTAGGGGCCGGCGACGTCGCCGACGCCCTTCATCGCGGCTATCTCGTCGAGGGCGGGCTGTATTCGGGACCGTACGTCCTGGTCACGCACACTGCCCCGGTCGACCTTCCAGACCACGGTGTCGGTGTCGCCCGCGCGCGCGGGGAACGCCTTCTCCATCAGGTCGTAGGCCTTCTTGGAATCCGTGTCCGGCAGGGAGAAGACGTTCGCGTAGTCCGTTCCGGCCGTCGAGGCGGCGAAGCCCGTGCCGAACAGCGCCCCCACCCACAGCAACAGGACCACCAGCCGGTGCCGGTAGCACCACCGTGCCCATGTGGCCACGTTCAAGCTCCTTCGTCAGGTCATCGGTTGTCGGTCGGTCCCCCAGGTCCTGCGCACCAGCATGGGCGGCCCTACGCGCGCGTGCCCGCCGGCCGCCCGGACTCTCAAGGAACTCCAAAGCGGGAACGGTCCGCGTTGTCGGTGGGCGCACCGATACTGGGGGCATGTCGACGGCTCCCGGGACCGTGCTGGTCGTGGAGGACGAACCGAGCATCGCGGACGTCCTCGCCATCGCCCTGCGCTACCACCGCTTCGAGGTCATGACCGCGGGCACGGTCCGCGAGGCGCTCGCCCTGGCCGAGCGCACCCGGCCCGACGTGGCCCTGCTGGACGTCATGCTGCCGGACGGCGACGGCCGCGCCCTGGGCCGGCGGCTGCGCGCCGACCGGCCGCAGACGGCGCTGGTGTTCCTCACCGCGCGGGACGCCCCCGGCGAGATCGTGGGCGCGCTCGGCTTCGGCGACGACTACATCACCAAGCCGTTCGACATCGACGTGGTCGTCGCCCGCATCAGGGCGGTGCTGCGCCGCACCCGCCCCCCGGCGGACGTGCTGCCGCAGCGGCCGCCGCTGCGGTACGGCGATCTGGAGCTGGACGAGACGACGTACAGCGTCCACCGCGCGGGCCGCACCGTCGAGCTGACCCCGACGGAGTACGCGCTGCTGCGCTTCCTGGTGCGCAACGGCGGCCGGATCGTGTCCAAGGAGCAACTGCTGCGGCACGTCTGGCAGTACGAGCACACGCCGCCCGAGTCGACCGTCGTGGAGACCTACATCAGCTATCTGCGGCGCAAGCTGGCCGTCCTGGGCCCGCCGATGATCACCACCCGGCGCGGGGTGGGGTACGGGCTGGCATGAGGCGGGGGATGCACTCCCTGCGGGTGCAGCTGACGCTGGCGAACGTGGCGCTGCTCGCGCTCGGCGTCGTCGCGGCCACCGCGGTCAGCCTGATGGGCATGCGGCACTACCTGATCGGGCAGATCGACTCGGAGTTGATCAAGACCCGCGACTCGCTGGCCAGTGCCCGGCTGACGGTGCGGCAGATCGACTCGCTGAGCGTGCTGTCGTTCGTCCGGGAGCGCATCGCCCCGCAGGAGGGCGACGACCGGCCCGCGCCCGACTCCGTCTTCACCGCCGTCGACGCCCGGGGCGCCCCCCTGTCCCTGTTCGGCGGGACCGTGACCGACGCCCAGCGGGACCTCGCGGCCGCCGTGGCCGACCCGGACGCCCTGACCCGCGAGCCGGCGCCCCGGGACGTGCGGGTGCGCGACGCCCCGTACCGGGCGACCGCGACCCGGCTCGCCGACGGCACCTACGTCCTGCTGGCCACCTCCACCGACGGCCTGCACAAGGGCATAGCGAAGGCCCTGAGACTGGACCTGGCGACGGGCACGCTGCTGCTGGCCCTGCTGGCCTGCCTGACGCTGTTCAGCGTCAGGCGGCGGCTGCGGCCGCTGGAGGACATGGTGGAGACGTCGTCGGCGATCGCGGAGGGCGATCTGACCCGGCGGGTGCCGTCCAGCCACCATCCCACCCAGGAGGTCGAGCAGCTGCGGCTGGCGCTGAACTCGATGCTGCACCAGGTGGAGGCGGCGTACCGTACGCGCGAGCGCAGCGCGGCCCAGCTGCGCCGGTTCGTCGCGGACGCCTCGCACGAACTGCGCACGCCGCTGTCCGCGATCCGGGGCTATCTGCAGCTGTACGACCAGGGCATGCTCCGCGACCCCGACGAGCGGCGGCGGGCCTGGGACCGGATGAACGGCGAGGTGGACCGCATGGGCCGGCTGGTCGACGAACTCCTCACGCTGGCCCGCCTGGACCAGCGGCCCGAGCTGCGGCTGCGCCAGGTCGACGTGAGCCGGCTGGTGCGGGACGCGGCGCAGGACCTGCGCGCGCAGCAGCCGGACCGGCCGGTGTCCGTGTCCGCCGACGGCACGGTCCTGGTCAGCGCCGACGAGTCCGGGCTGCGCCAGGTGCTCGGCAACCTGGTCGCCAACGTCCGCACGCACACGCCCCGCCACGTGCCGGTGCACCTGGGTGTGCGGCGGGTGGACGGCGTGGTGCGGCTGTCGGTGGCGGACAAGGGCCCGGGGCTGTCCCCGGAGGACGCGGCCCGGGTCTTCGACCGCTTCTTCCGGGCGGGCAGCGGCGCGGGCAGCGGCCTGGGCCTGGCCATCGTCCAGGGCGTCGTCGAGGCCCACCACGGCGAGGTGACGGTGCGTACGGCGCCGGGCGAGGGCCTGACCGTCACGGTCCTGCTCCCGCCGCGCGCGCAGGCCTGCGGCTGACGGTGCCGGAGCCCGCCGCGGCCGGTCGCCCGCCACGGCGTCGGGCCGCCGGAACGGGTGTTCCGGCGGCCCGACGGCCCGCTCGCGGTGGATCAGCCGGTCAGCAGGACGAGGTCCACTTGTGCGAGGAGTAGTCGTTGTCGTTCATGCCCCAGTCGTAGTAGTCGCCGCGGACGACGCAGAGGTCCTCGTTGACGTAGTTGACGTCCATGTACACACGGACGTCGTCGTACGTCGCCGGCGTGCCGTTGTTGTACAGCGACTCGGCGCGGTCGCCCCAGCCGTTGTCGTGCCAGTTGGAGTCGTTGCCGGTCCAGCCCATGCGGGCGCCGGTGTAGTCGTCGTCGTCCCAGACGCAGAACTGGCCCTGCGGGCAGTCGCCGAGGGCGGCCGACGCGGTGGAGGCGGGGAGCAGCACGCCGACTGCCGCCAGCGCCGCCGCCGCGACCGTTCCGAGAAGGGCTCGTCGCATGATGGTTCTCCTTCGTGAGGGTGTGGATGTGCGGTGGGGTGTCGGCCCGTCAGGAGGTGGGGGCGGCACCGCGGAGGACGGTGGCCGCCTCCGGCAGAGCCGCCCGCTCCAGGCGGACCAGGTCGTCGAGTTCCTCGCGGAACTGTGCGCGCAGGCGGGGGCGCCAGTACGCCTCCCGCTCCCGCACGGTGCGGGCCATGCCGGAGGACCGGGCGCAGGTCGCCTCGACGACGGCGGTGGCGACCTCCAGCGCCCGCGCCTCGGCGGGTGTCCGGCCCGTGACGCGCCGGTCGAGTTCCTCGCGCAGTTCGCCGGGTGAGCCGACGTCGTGCCCGTGGGTGCGGGCGCACCGGCTCCAGGCGGCGACGGCGTCCGTGAAGGCGCGGTCGTCGCGGACGCGCTGGCGGACGAACACGTCGATGTTGTCCGTGATCCTCCGGGCCGGGAACCAGCGTTCGAGGTCCCCGTAGAGGGTCTTGCGGGCGGAGGCCAGGCACCCGCGGTCGCTCGTGCTGAGCCGGCCGCCGCCGGGCAGTTCCACCGACACCTGGCGGCCCGTGCCGTAGAGCGCGCGTGTCCAGGCGGCCGACGGCCGCGCCGGGGCGCCCTGCGCGGTCCGGGAGGGCGCGTCCGTCTTCCCGTCCGGTCCGGTTCCGGGGTTCGGCGTGAACGCGTCGCCGTAGCCGTACTTCTTCGCCCAGGCGACGTCGTCCACCAGGTACGGGAAGCTGCGCCCGGCGCCCTCGGCCTCGGCCTGCGCGTCGGGGGGCTGCTCCCGGTAGGTCCAGCCCTGGTCCTGCATGCAACGGTGGACCAGGCGCTCCTCCGCGCGGTGCAGGGTCGCCTTCTGGGCCGCCGACAGGGGCGCACCGGCCGGCGTGCGGTCGGTGGGCGTGCGGTCGGCGGGCGCGGGCGGGTTCGCGGCGCATGCGCCCAGCAGCAGGGCGGCCGCCGTGACGGCCGTGGCGCCCAGCGCGTGCTTGGTGCGGCCCATGGTGCGGAACTCCTTCGCGGGTGTCGTACGCAGGGTGGGAAGGGCGGAACGGCGCTCGACCCGTGGCGGGCGGTGGGGCCCGGCCCGGGAAGCGACTGGTTCCAGGGAAGGGCGCCGGGGAGTTGTCCGGTAGCTTTCCGGGCCGGGCGCGGACAACCTGACAACCCGACAATGCGTCGGTGCCGGTCAGATGGGTTGTCGGGTACGGTCCGCGGGGTTGTCCGGGCCGGGTCGTCGTCCCGGTGGTCCGGACGCGCGGGCGAGGGCCGGGCAGTCGGCGGACCGGCCGCCGGTCGCGCGCTGTGGGCCTTCCGCGGGGGTCGTGCCGGGCGTGGCCGCCGTGAGGGGCGTACCGGCCGTAGCCGCCGAGGGGGACGTGGCGGTCGTGGCCGCCCGGGTAGGCGTACCGGCCACAGCCGCCGTGGAGGACGTGGCGGTCGTGGCCGTTGTGGGGGAGGCTCCCGTCGCCCGGCGGTCGGTGGGCGCGGCGCGGTCGTCGAGAACGGCGCGCAGCGCCATGACGCCGGCCAGCAGGGCCAGCGCGCTCACGGTGGCTATCAGCAGGCGTACGGCCCAGCGGCGGCGCCGCTCGGCCGTACGGGAGGCGGTCAGGAAGGCACGCTCGCGGGCGTTGAGCTCCGCCGGGTGCTCCCGGGCCCAGGACCGCGCGGCGGCCAGCCGCACACCCCGGTACAGCGCGCCGGGGTGGCGGCCCGCCGCGCTCCACTCCCCGGCGGCCTCGGTCAGCCGACGGTGGGTGCGCAGGCCGTCGCGGTCGTGGGCCAGCCAGTGGCGCAGCCTGGGCCAGGCGGTGACGACCGCCGCGTGCGCGGGCTCCACCGTGCCCGCGTCGAGGACGACGAGGCGGGCGCCGGCCAGTTCACCGAGGAGCCGGTCGAGGTTCCCGCGCGGTGCCAGGCCGCGCAGTTCCTCCCGGTCGACCCGGCGCGGGGTGTCGTCGGTGCCGTCCCCGAGGGCGGTCAGCCGGACGAACAGGGCGCGCAGGAGACGCCGTTCGTCCGGCCTACGCGCCGCGTACTCCCGTTCGGCGGTCCGGGCCACGGCGGCACCGACACCTCCCTCCGCGAGGTGGCCGGCCAGCCGCAGCACGCCGTCGGTACGGCGCTCCCACGCGCGGCGCAGCGCGTCCGACAGCAGGGCCGGGGCGCCGGGCTGTCCGTCCAGGTCCGCCAGGAGCGCGTCCACCAGGGCGGCCTCGACCGTCAGGCCGGCCGCCTCGGCGGGTCCGACGACGGCACGGCGCAGGTCGTCGGCGCGGAGCGGCGCCAGATCCACGCGGGCGGTCTCCCCCCACGCGGCCGGCGTGCGGGCGTCGGACCTCAGCGCGACGACCACGCGCAGGCGGTCGTCGCCGGCCCGGGCTGTGTGGGCGAGCTGCGCCAGGAACGCGTCGCGCTCGGCGGCGGGGACGTTCCCGGCGAGGACGGCCTCTTCGAACCGGTCGACCGTCACCAGCACCCGGGTGCCGGGCGGACGGCACAGCAACAGGCCGCTCAGCGCCAGGTACAGGGCCTTGGGGTCGTCGGTGAACGCCTCGCGCGGGGTCGGGGGACCGCCCCCGCCGGTCAGGTCCTCGACGGCGCCGGCGAGCGCGCCGAGAGGGTCGCGGGACGGGGTGAGGGCGAGGTGGAGCCAGTCCGGGCCGAGCGCGGGCAGCAGACCCGCGTGCAGCAGTGAGGTCCTGCCGCTGCCGGAGGGCCCGGACAGCACGACCGGGCCGGGCGTCTCGTCCCCGGTCACCAGGTCGATCAGTCGCCGGACCGGCTCCTCACGGCCGAAGAAACCCGGTGCGTCCCGCGCGGTGAAGGGACGCGGCCCCGGATACGGGCACTCCCGCCGCGCCACCGGCCGGTCCGGCCCCGGTGCTCCACGACCGGACCGCGTGGCGGGCTGTGTGGCGGCCTGTGTGGCGGCCCGCGTGCCGGTCCGGCCTCGGGCCGCCGCCCGCCAGCGGGCCGCCCACTCCTCCCGGTCGCCGCCGCACGCCTCGGCGAGGGCCACCGCGACGTCGAGGGTGGGCAGCCGGCTGCCCTTCGTCGCTTCGGCCAGGGTGCTGGCGGAGTAATGGGCCCGACGGGCCAGCTCCCGGTAGCTGGGCGCGCCCGCGCGGGTGCGCAACTGCCGCAGTTCCCAGGCGAATCGGGCCACCGGCCCGGCCTGGGGGTCCAGTGCGCGCTCCGGCCTGCCCGCGCGCCGTCCCCGTGATCCCCGTACCTGTCCTGTCACTCCCGAGCCTCGCTCCCCTGTCGCCGGGGGCGGGCCGGTCACGCCCGCCCTGCCGGGCCGACTCGCCGCCGGGGGCGCCGGGCGGCCAGGCGTCCGGACCGGCCCGACGGCCGTTCACCGACGGGACGGCCTGCCGGGGACACCGGTATGCCCGCACGGCGACGGAGCCGGGCGCAGGCGGGACTTTGGCAACAGGCCCTATATCCAGGTGAGCTTCCAGAGGCGGAAGATGCCGTTGCCGTCCGCGAGGTACTGTCCGCCGCCGACGGCCTCGCTGGTGACGACGTACTCCTTGCGCTGCCACAGCGGGATCACCGGCACGTCCTCGGCAACGGCCTCCTGGACCTTGCGGAAGTCGCCGTCGACCCGGCTGCGGTCGGCGTACTGCTGGCTGGCCCGGATCAACCGGTCGACCTTCTTGCTGCTGTAGCCGGTGCTCATCGTGGAGTCGGTGCCGATCAGTGGGGCGCCGAAGGTGTCTGGGTCCGGGTAGTCCGGGAACCAGCCGACGGCGTACGCGTCGAGCTTGCCCGTCGCCCACCGCTTCTGGAAGTCGGTCCACTCGTAGCCCTTGACGGTCACCTCGAACAGCCCGCCGGCCTCCAACTGCCGCTTCAGCTCCTTGGCCTCCGCCTCGGCGGCGCCACGGCCCTGGCCGTAGCCGTAGGTGAAGCGGACCGGGAGTTCCACTCCGGCGTCGGTGAGCAGTTCCCGGGCCTTCTGCGGGTTCTGGGCCGGGTAGTCGTCGAAGAACGACGTGGTGTGGCCGGTGATGCCGGTCGGGATCAGCGAGTACAGCGGGTCGACGGTGTTGTCGTAGACGCTGCTCGCGAGCCGCTCGCGGTCGATCAGCCAGGCCATCGCCTGACGGACCTTCACGTCGTGCAGCGGCGAGGAGGAACGGGTGTTGAGGTACAGGTTGCGGGTCTCGGCGCTGTCGGCCTCGGTGACCCGCTGGTCGGGGTCGCTGCCGTTCAGCGACGCCAGCGTCTTCGGCGGCAGTTGCCGGGTGGCGGCCTCGACGTCACGCTCCTTCCAGGCGGCGTCCAGTGCCTCGGAGTCCTCGTA
The DNA here is from genome assembly GCF_965341775.1 of Streptomyces sp. bgisy159. GTDB lineage: Bacteria > Actinomycetota > Actinomycetes > Streptomycetales > Streptomycetaceae > Streptomyces. The sequence goes on from NZ_CBDQZH010000002.1 coordinate 35,926, forward strand.
GAAGCGCAGCTCGACGGGGCTGCCGGTCTGGACGGCGCCCTTGTAGCGGGAGTTGGGCTTCAGCTCCGCCTTCTCGCCCTCGGTGTAGCCGGTGAGCTCGTACGGGCCGGTGCCGTCGACCTCGTCGTCCTCGCGGATCTTGTCCGCCGGGTAGCGGCTGCTGTCGACGATGGAGCCGGCGCCGGTGGCCACCTTGAACGGGAAGGTGGCGTCGGGGGACGACAGGTGGAAGGTGACCTTGGCACCGTCCGCGTCGACCGACTTCAGCGTGGAGAACAGCGAGGCCGGACCGACCTCCGAATTGATCTTCTTGACCCGGTCGAACGAGAACTTCACGTCCTCGGCGGTCATCTCGCGCCCGCTGGGAAACGTCAGACCGTCGCGCAGCTCGCACTGGTACGTCGTCAGCCCGCCGCTGAAGCCGCACTCCTTGGCCGCGTCAGGCACCGGCGACACACCGCCCGTGTCGTACGTCAGCAGCGACTGGAACACATTGCTGAACAACGCCCAGGAGCCGGCGTCGTAGGCGCCGGCCGGGTCGAGCGAGGTGATGGTGTCCGTCGTGCCGACCTTGATGGTCTTTCCGTCGTCCTGCTCCTGCGGCAGCAGCTGCCAGCCGCCGATCCCGACGACGGCCAGTACGAGCAGCGTCACGAGAATCCGCATGCGAACCGATCGCATGGTGGTGCCTACCCTCCCCAGGCCCGCCATGGAGCCCGGCACTACAAACAAGCCACTCCCCTATTAGTGGCGGGCACACCTAATCACACGTGTTTCGTGCGGCGGAAGAGGATTCTTGCGAGATGAGAGAGAACTTACCGACGCGCTGTTTCGGCCGGGTTTCACAGCCTGCACACCACATCGCACATATCCCGTCATCACCGCACAAGGACGGCGCCCAAAGCACCCGAGGTGCCGGGGAGTTCGGGTGCACCGGCGGCCGCCCGCCCGCGGTGCTCACGGCGCTCGTCGCGCGCTCACGCCCGCGGTGAAGCCAGTTCGACCACCGTGATGTCCGACGGAGCGCCCACCCGGGTCGGCGGCCCCCACGCGCCCGCGCCGCGGGTGACGTACAACTGCGTGTCGCCGTACCGCTCCAGGCCCGCCACCGTCGGGTTCGCGGCGGCGGCGACGAGGTTGCCCGGCCAGAGCTGGCCGCCGTGGGTGTGCCCGGACAACTGGAGGTCGACGCCGTGGCGGACCGCCTCGTGGACCTGCACGGGCTGGTGGGCGAGGAGCACGCACGCGCGTGCCGGGTCGCGGTCGTCGAGCGCCCTGGCGAAGTCCGGGCCCCGGCCCTCCCTCTCGCCCGCCACGTCGTTGACGCCGGCCAGGTCGAACCAGGGCATCTCCGTACGGTCGTTCTCCAGCGGGCGCAGCCCGAGCCGCCGTACCTCCTCGACCCATTGCTCGGCGCCGGAGAAGTACTCGTGGTTGCCGGTGACGAAGTAGCTGCCGTGTCGTGCCGTCAGCCGGGACAGGGGCGCGGCGGCCGGGCCCAGGTCCTTCACGCTGCCGTCGACCAGGTCGCCGACCACCGCGATCAGGTCGGGCTGGGTGGCGTTGACGGTCTCGACGACCTTCTCGGCGAACCCGCGGCCGAGGACCGGGCTGAGGTGGATGTCGCTGACCACCGCGATCCGGTAGCCATGTGCGGCTCGCGGCAGCTTGGCCAGCGGGACGGTGACCCGCTTGACGCTGGGGCCGCGCAGGACGCCGTACGTGCCGTAGCCGACGGTGCCGACGGCGACGGCGGCCGCCGTACCGGCGAGGACGCGGGAGACGAACAGCCGACGGGAGGGCGCCGGGGCGGGGGGCGCTTCCCGCGTCGGCTCGGAGTCGTCGGCGGGGGGCGACGCGGGGTCGCCGCCGGAGGGCGATCGGGGGTCGCCTGCGGGGGGCGGCTCGGAGCCGGGTGCGGGGGTGGGCTCCGGGTCGCGTGCCCGGTCCGCGGCCGGTGGTACGCCGGAGGGTGTCGAGTCTGCGGGGGGTTCGGTGGGGGGCCCGGCGGGTGGATCGGCGGGGGGTTCGGTGGGCGGTTCGGTGGGGGGCTCGGTGGGGGGCTCGCGGTGCTGTGTGCGGTCGTCGGCCGGTACCGGCTCCGGATGCGGGCGGGGGGCCTCCGCGCGAGCCGCCGCGCGGCTGCGGGGCCACCTCAGCAGCAGGGGCCGTACCACCTCGCCCGCGATCATCGCCAGCAGCAGGTAGAGCGACAGCGCCAGCCACAGGAAGCCCGGCCAGGCCAGCGTGCGCTGCAGCCAGAACGGCGCTCCCGCGCGCTCGGCCACCAGGGCGCCGACGGCGGCCGCCCAGCCGCCCGCGATCACCGCCGCGCCGGTGCGCCGCACCCAGCCCCCGCGGGCGGTCGTGTCGCGGAACAGACGCCGCCACAGGTACCAGTTGGCCACCACCCCGACGGCCAGCACGGCCAGGGCGACCAGCACGAACAGCAGGACCATCGCGTTCTCCCCGGAGACGGACAGGAGGTACGGCCGGAAGGCGCGGGCGGGCGGCACGGCCGGGAAGTGCGGCCGGGAAGTGCGGCCGGGAAGTGCGGCCGGGAAGTGCGGCTATGACGTCCGGCGCAGCGCGCGCAGTCCGCGCAACCCGATGCCCCCGATGACCGTCCCCAATACGAAGGAGACGACGGCCAGCGTCAGGTGCACCCAGAAGAACGCGGTCGGCTGCCCGTCGTCGAAGGCCTGTCCGCTGCTGTCCTTGATCAGGTTTTTGACGAAAGTGACCCAGATGACCCAGCTCCACACCCCGAAGGCGAGCAGGAACCAGGAGACGGGGCGGCTGAGCTTCATGCGTTCAGTATCGCCGCCGGGCCTCCGGTCCTCGGACCGGGGTGGGGAGGGTGGTGGGACTTCCCGTCGTACGGCAGGTACGTTCTCCGTCGTGCCCGCACCCATGAAGCGTTCCGGCAGGCGTTCCCTGCAGGTCACCTCCGCCGCCCTCGTCTGTCTCGCGTCCGCCGCGTCGCTCGCGCTGACCGCGCCCGCCGCCGTCGCCGCACCCGGCCCGTCGACGAGCCCGTCGGCGAGCCCGTCGGTGACCCCGCCGGCGCGGATGTCCATCGTCGGCGGCGCCCGGCTCGGGCAGCCGGGAACCCAGGTGGACCTCGCGAACGGCGCGCCGGTGCTGCCGAAGGACCTCACCGCCCGCTCCTGGATCGTCGCCGACGCCGAGTCGGGCGAGGTGCTGGCCGCGCACAACGCACACTGGCGGCTGCCTCCGGCGAGCACCCTGAAGATGCTGTTCGCGGACACCGTGCTGCCGCGCTTCCCGAAGACCACCCAGCACAAGGTGACGGCCGAGGACCTGGCGGGCATGGGTGAGGGCTCCAGCCTGGTCGGCATAAAGGAGGGCGAGACGTACACCGTCCACGACCTGTGGCTCGGCGTCTTCCTGCGCTCCGGCAACGACGCGGTGCACGTGCTGTCGTCGATGAACGGCGGCGTCGCCGACACCGTGAAGCAGATGAACGCGCACGCCGAGGAGCTCCAGGCCCTCGACACCACCGCCGTCTCCCCCGACGGATACGACATGCCCGGCCAGGTGTCCTCCGCCTACGACCTGACGCTGATCGCCCGCTCCGGAATGCAGAAGAAGGACTTCAGGGAGTACTGCTCGACGGTGCGGGCCAAGTTCCCCGGCGAGACGAAGAAGGACGACAAGACCGGGAAGACCACCCGCGGCACCTTCGAGATCCAGAACACCAACCGGCTGCTGGCGGGCGACTACGACATCACCCAGTACCAGGGCATCGCGGGCGTCAAGAACGGCAACACCACCAACGCGGGCGCCACCTTCACCGGCGTCGCGGAGCGCAACGGCAAGGTGCTGCTGGTCACGGTGATGAACCCGCAGAAGCCGCAGCACAACCAGGTCTACAAGGAGACCGCCGCGCTCCTCGACTGGGGCTTCCGGGCGGCGGGCAAGGCGCGGCCCGTCGGACAGCTCGTGCCGCCGAAGAGCGCCGCGCAGCCGGGTGCGGGCAGCGCCACCGCGGCGGCGGACGCCGCCGGTGAGGCCGGCGGCGCCGGGAACGCCTCCGGTGCTCCGGTGGCCGCCGCCGCCTCCGAGGACGGCGGCAGCGGAATGGGCGTCGCGCTGGGCATCGCCGGGGGCGCCCTCGCACTGCTCGCGGGCGCCGCCTTCCTGGTCAACCGCCGCTGGCCGCTGCCCGATCTGGTACGTCGCCGGCACTGACGTCGTTCGGGGCGGGGGCAGGGGCAGGGGCAGTGCCAGGGGTGCCAGGGGCAGGGGCCGTCGCCCGGGCAGGGGGCGATGCCGGGGTCGTGTCGCTATCCGGCTTCGACTCCCGCTTCGACTTCCGACCGGGTTCCGGTTCGGTTGCGTGTTCCGGGGTGTGCTGCTGATCCGGGGCAGATTCCGGTTCTGGTTCCGCGCTCGATCCCGGTTCCAGCTCTGATTCCGGTTCCGGTTCCGGTTCCGGCTCCGGGGCGCTCCCGGTCGCCGTCCACGACGCGCAGAACAGCACGAGCTTCGAGGTGAAGTTGATCCACAGCAGCAGGGCGACGGGCACCCCGAACGCGCCGTACATGCTCTTCGTGGCCACGCCCTGCAGATAGCTGCTGAGCAGCAGCTTCAGCAGTTCGAAGCCGATGCCGCCGAGGAGCGCGGCGACCACCAGCCGACGGCGCGGCGGTTCCGCGCCCGGCAGCAGGGTGAGAACGTACAGCAGCATCAGGACGTCGGCGAGGACGGCGACGGTGAAGGCGGCGATCTGGAGCAGCAGGGTGCCCCAGCCGTGTTCGTCCAGGCCGAGCCCCTGGGAGATCCGGCCGACCGCCCAGGACGCCACGGTGGAGGCGGCGATCGTGACCAGCACGGCGCCGCCCAGCCCGACAAGGACGCCCATGTCCTTCGCCTTGTGCAGGAACGGGTTCTCCTGCTTGTCCGGCAGCTCCCACACCGCGCGCAGGCACTCCCGCACCTGTCCGACCCAGTTGATGCCGGTGAACAGCAGCACGGCGCCCGCGATGAGTCCGACGGTGCCGGCATTCTCGACCAGGGTGTCGATGTTCAGCTGGTCGGAGATGCCGGGGACCTGGTCGGCGATCCGGTCCTGGAGGTCCTGCTGCTGTTCCTCGCTGAGCGTGGCCGCGGCGATGGCGGCGGCGACCGTCAGCAGCGGGAACAGCGAAATGAAGCTGATGAACGTCATGGCGGCGGCCAGCCGCGTCCACTTCACCCGGTCCAGACGCTCGTACGACCGCCACGCGTGCGTGGTCATCAGGCGTGTGACGTACGGCCCGATGACGGGGAGCCCTTTCAGCCAGTCCATGATCCGACTCTGCCCTCCTCCTGGAAGACCCATGTCCGGGTACCCCAGAACCGCAGGACCGTGGCCAACGCCATGCCGACGCCCAGACCCGAGACGGTGTCGGCGCGCTGCGAGGTGAGGCCGAGTCCGTAGTGGCTGACGGTCAGACAGAGCAGTTGCACGAGGACTCCGGCGGCGTTCACCGCGAAGAACACCGGGTACTGCCGCCAGGGGGAGGCCCGGCGGCCCCGGTAGGTGCCGAGCGTGTTCCCCGCGTACGCCACCGTGCAGCCGGCGAGGAACGACAGTGCCTTCGCGGTCAGCGGGTCCAGGGCACCGGGGCCGCGCAGCCCGGTGAAGACGGCCAGATCGGCGGCGTAGGCGAGGACACCGACGGTGAGGAAGCCGAGCACCTCACGGCGGGTCACGGGCGAGTACGGCGTGCGCGCGGTCGCAGCACGGCCGTTGCGGCGGCTCACCAATTGGCCACCGCCAGGCCGTACATCGCCAGCCAGGCCACACCGATGAGGGCGAGGGCGCGGTCGCCCAGGACGACCTCCTCGGGTTCGCCGGCGGTGCCCCGGTCGGCGAAGACGGCGTAGCGCAGGACGGCCAGGACGAACGCCACCATGGACAGCTGGCGCCAGGGCAGCACACTCGTGTGCGGCACCCCGCCCTCCTCCAGCGCCCACAGGCAGTAGCCCAGGACGGCCACCCCGGCGGCCAGCTGCCACACGAACCGCAGGTAGCCGACGGTGTACTCGGTCAGCAACGCGCGCGTGGCTCCCGCCTTCCCGGCCATCTGCAGCGCCTCGGAGTACCGCTTCGCCGCCACCATGAACAGCGCGCCGAAACCCGTCGTGATCAGGAACCAGCGTGACAACGGGATGCCCAGAGCCAGTCCGCCCACCATCGCCCGCATCAGGAAACCGGTGGTGACGACGACGAGATCGACGACCAGGACGTGCTTCAGACTGATGCAGTACGCCAACTGCATGCCGAGGTAGGCCGTCAGCAGCGCGGCGACGGCCGGGGTGGTGAGCCATGCGGCGAGCGACGGCGCGAGGACGGCGAGGGCCCCGCCGACGCCGTAGGCGACCGGGACCGGCACCTGCCCGGCGGCCACCGGCCGGTGCCGCTTGGTGGGGTGCGCGCGGTCGGCGTCCGCGTCCCGGGCGTCGTTGATCAGGTACACGGCCGCGGCGCAGGCGGTGAACAGCGTGAAGACGGCGGTGAGTTCGGCCAGCGACCGCCAGGAGAACAGTCGCCCCGCGGCCGCCGGCGCGGCGACCACCAGCACGTTCTTGACCCACTGCTTGGGGCGCGCGGTCCGCAGCAGCCCGCCGAGGAGCGCGGCCGGACGGGAGCGCGGGGGTGGGGAGCTCGCACGCCGGGCGCGTTGTCCGAGCAACGCGCCGGAGCGGGAGGCGGGGCGGGAGCCGAGGTGCACGTCGGGGCGGGGGGCGGGACGGGAGTCAAGAAGGGCGTCGAAATGGGGGGCGGGCTGGGAGTCGCGGTGGGTGCCGGTACGTCCGGTGGGGCGGACGTCGGGGCGTGCTTCGGAGTCCGTGGGGCGTGACGGCGTGACGTGGGGCGCGTTCTCGGTGGTGCGCGCCGGGCTCGCAGTCGACGTCGTGCCCCCGGCGTGTGCCGTATCGATGAAGCGCGGTGTGTTGTCGAGGCGCGCCGCTTCAGACATGTGCGCCCCCCAGCAGCACCGGAGTCATCGCCGGAGTCACCACCGAAGTCACCATCGGAGTCATCGACCGCCCCACGGGCATCACCGACCCCCTTCGGCCCACTGCCCCACCCGCGGCCCCCTGCCTCACCCAACGCGCCCCCGCACAAGCCGCGAGCGCCCCGAGGGCCGCGCCCGCCGCGACGTCCGACGGGTAGTGCACGCCCACCACCAGCCGGGAGAGGCACATCGCTGCGGCGAGCGGCGAGACGGCGTACGCGCCGAGCGCGCCGTAGGCGACGGCGGCGGCCGCGGCGGAGGTGGCGTGGGAGCTCGGGAAGGAGTGCCGGCCGGCGGTGCGCACCAAGGGCTCGACGTGCGCCGGGCGCGGGCGGCGCACGACCCTTTTCACGCCCATGCTCACAGCGTGCGCGCTCGCGGTGAGCGCTGTCGCGCGCAACCACGCGCCGCGCCGCGCGCCGTCCACGGCGGCCCCGGCCAGCCCCGCCGCGAGCCACAGCGCCCCGTGCTCACCCGCCCAGGACAGGGCGCGTGCGGCACCGGCGACGCCCGGGTCGGCGCCGCGGGCGCGGAGCACGGCGAGGAGCCGGCGATCGACGCCGCGTCGCGTCCTCCTGCCGCCCTTCCCGCCCAACTCTTCCTTCGTGTCCATGTGGACTCACTGTTCATGCCGGGCCCACCGGAACACCGGCAATATTGAGCGACATCCCATTAATCACCCATTTCGGGGAGCGCTCCCTGTGGCACGGACAAAGCGCCGCACAGCGCGCGATACGGTCACCGGCATGTCTGCCGAGACCGCTTCCGTCACCGGTTGGGGCCGCACCGCCCCGTCCGTCGCCCGTCTGGTCCGCCCCAGGACGTACGAGGAGGCCGTGGCGGCCGTCCGGGACTGCGGGGCCCGCGGGAGCATCCCGAGGGGCCTGGGCCGGGCCTACGGGGACGCGGCGCAGAACGCGGGCGGCGACGTGCTGGACATGACCGGCCTGGACCGGATCCACGCCATCGACGCCGACGACGGGTCGGTCCTGTGCGGCGCGGGCGTCTCCCTGCACCGCCTGATGGAGGTGCTGCTGCCGCTCGGCTGGTTCGTGCCGGTGACCCCCGGCACCCGCTACGTCACCGTCGGCGGTGCGATCGGCGCGGACATCCACGGCAAGAACCACCACGTCTCCGGCTCCTTCGCCCGTCATGTGCGCTCCATGGAGCTGCTGACGGCGGACGGCACCATCCGTACCGTCCGCGCGGGCACCCCCCTGTTCGACGCGACGGCGGGCGGGATGGGCCTGACGGGGGTGATCCTCACCGCGACGGTCGAGCTGCAGCCGGTCGAGACGTCCCTGATGTCGGTCGACACCGAGCGTGCCGCCGATCTGGACGACCTGATGGCCCGGCTGACCGCCACGGACGACCGCTACCGCTACTCGGTGGCCTGGATCGACCTCCTCGCGCGCGGGGCGGCCACCGGGCGCGCGGTGCTCACCCGGGGGGACCACGCGCCCCTGGCCGCCCTGCCCGCGGGTATGCGCGCGCGCCGTGACCCGCTGGCGTTCCGTCCCGGCCGGCTGCCCGCGGCCCCGGCCTTCCTGCCGGACGGCCTGCTCACCCGCCGCACCGTTGGCCTCTTCAACGACCTCTGGTACCGCGGGGCGCCCCGGGCGCGGACCGGCGAGCTGCAGCGGATCTCCGCGTTCTTCCACCCCCTGGACGGCGTGCCGCATTGGAACCGGGTCTACGGCCGGGGCGGCTTCGTGCAGTACCAGTTCGTCGTCGGGTACGGCCAGGAGGAGGCGCTGCGCCGGATCGTGGCCCGGATCGCCGTCCACCGCTGCCCGTCCTTCCTGGCCGTGCTCAAGCGGTTCGGCGACGCCGATCCCGGCTGGCTGTCCTTCCCGCGCCCCGGCTGGACGCTCGCCCTGGACATCCCGGCCGGCCTGCCCGGCCTCGGGGCCCTGCTCGACGAGCTGGACGAGGAGGTGGCCGGAGCCGGCGGCCGGGTCTACCTGGCCAAGGACTCCCGGCTGCGGCCGGACCTGCTCGCCGCGATGTACCCGCGCCTGGAGGAGTTCCGCGCCCTGCGCGCCGAGCTCGACCCGCGCGGGGTGTTCGTCTCCGACCTGGCCCGCCGGCTGGGGCTGTAGCGGCCCGGGCGGCAGGTCCAGGGCGAACGGTCCCGCCCACCCGGTTCACTCGTAAGGAGCTGCAGTGAAGGACGCCTTCGGTCTCCCCCAGTCCCTGCTCGTCCTAGGCGGTACGTCGGAGATCGCCCTGGCCACGGCGCGCCTGCTGATCGCGCGCCGCACGCGCACGGTGTGGCTGGCCGGCCGCCCCTCCCCCGCCCGGGACGAGGCCGCCGACGAACTGCGCGCGCTCGGCGCCGACGTGCACACCGTCGGCTTCGACGCGCTCGACCCCGCGGCGCACGAGGCGGCGCTCGGCAAGGTCTTCGCCGAGGGCGACATCGATCTGGTGCTGCTGGCGTTCGGCGTCCTCGGCGACCAGGCGCACGACGAGCGTGAGCCGGTCGCCGCCGCGCGCGTGGCGCAGACCAACTACACCGGGGCGGTCTCGGCCGGTCTGGTGTGCGCCCGCGCGCTCCAGGCGCAGGGCCACGGCTCCCTGGTCGTCCTGTCCTCCGTCGCCGGTGAGCGGGCCCGCCGGGCGAACTTCATCTACGGCTCCAGCAAGGCCGGCCTGGACGCCTTCGCCCAGGGCCTCGGCGACGCTCTGCAGGGCACAGGCGTGCACGTCATGGTCGTACGGCCCGGGTTCGTGCGGTCGCGGATGACCGCCGGGCTGCCCGAGGCGCCGCTCGCGACGACGCCCGAGGCGGTGGCGACGGCGATCGAGCTGGGGCTGCGGCGCCGCTCGGAGACGGTGTGGGTGCCGGGGGTGCTGCGCGTGGTGATGTCCGCGCTGCGGCACCTGCCGCGCGGGGTGTTCCGCCGGCTGCCGCTGTGAGTGGTCCGGCGGGGGCTCAGTGGGCGGGCAGGGTGTCCTGCCGCTCGACCGGCGCGGACGCCTGCGGCGGCACGACCGAACCGCCGAAGGCGTACTCGCGCAGCTTGCGCCAGACGCCGTCGGGGCCCTGCTCGTAGAGGGCGAAGCCGGTGCAGGACCAGTCGGCCTCGTAGTCGGCGAGTTCCGCGTGGGCCCGGTCCATGGCGGCGTCGTCGATGCCGTGCGCCACGGTGACGTGCGGGTGGTAGGGGAACAGCAGGTCGCGGGCCACGGGACCGGAGGCGTCGCGGATCTGCTGCTGCAGCCGGGCGCACTCCTCGCCGCCCTCGACGACCCGCACGAAGACCACCGGGGACAGCGGCCGGAAGGTGCCGGTGCCGCTCAGCCGCATCGGGAAGGGCCGCCCGGCACCGGCGACCCGGGTCAGATGCGCCTCGACGGCCGGCAGGCCGCTCCGGTCGACCTCGGTCGGCGGCAGCAGCGTGACATGCGTCGGGATGCCGTGAGCCGCGGCGTCGCCGAAGCCCGCGCGCCGCTCCTGGAGCAGGCTGCCGTGAGGCTCCGGGACCGCGATCGACACGCCGATCGTTACGGTCCCCACGTCGTCTCCCTGTCTCGGGCTGCCCGGCAGGGGCACTGCCGGGTGGTGTCAGTTATCGACTGTACGGCCACCGCCGCCGTGTTGGGCGGCGGTGGCCGTGTGCTCTACGGCTCAGTGCTTCGCGGGCAGGAAACCGACCCGGTCGTACGCCTGCGCGAGCGTCTCCGCGGCGACGGCGCGCGCCTTCTCCGCGCCCTTGGCGAGGATCGAGTCGAGCGTCTCGGGGTCGTCCAGGTACTGCTGGGTGCGCTCGCGGAACGGCGTCACGAAGTCGACCATGATCTGAGCCAGGTCGGTCTTGAGCGCGCCGTACATCTTGCCCTCGTACTCCCGCTCCAGCTCGGCGATCGACTTGCCGGTGAGCGTGGAGTGGATGGTGAGCAGGTTGGAGATGCCGGGTTTGTGCTCGACGTCGTAGCGGATGACCGTGTCGGTGTCGGTGACCGCGCTCTTGACCTTCTTGGCCGTCGTCTTCGGCTCGTCCAGGAGGTTGATGAGACCCTTCGGCGTGGATGCCGACTTGCTCATCTTGATCGCCGGGTCCTGGAGGTCGTAGATCTTCGCCGTCTCCCTGAGGATGTACGGCTTCGGGATCGTGAAGGTCTCGCCGAACCGGCCGTTGAACCGCTCGGCGAGGTCGCGGGTCAGCTCGATGTGCTGGCGCTGGTCCTCGCCGACCGGTACCTCGTGCGCCTGGTACAGCAGGATGTCCGCGACCTGCAGGATCGGGTACGTGAACAGGCCGACGGAGGCCCGGTCGGCGCCCTGCCTGGCGGACTTGTCCTTGAACTGGGTCATGCGGGACGCCTCGCCGAAGCCGGTGAGGCAGTTCATCACCCAGCCGAGCTGGGCGTGCTCGGGCACATGGCTCTGGACGAAGAGGGTGCAGCGCTCGGGGTCGAGGCCGGCCGCGAGCAGCTGGGCCGCGGCCAGCCGGGTGTTGGCGCGCAGCTCCTTCGGGTCCTGCGGGACCGTGATCGCGTGCAGGTCGACGACCATGTAGAACGCGTCGTGGGTCTCCTGCAGCGCCACCCACTGACGGACGGCGCCGAGGTAGTTGCCGAGGTGGAAGGAGCCTGCGGTGGGCTGGATTCCGGAGAGCACTCTCGGACGACGCTGCATGGCGGAGCCATTCCCCTGAGGGTGGTGGTGGGCGACGGGTGGGCGGTCAGAGGCCATGGTCCTCATTCTCTCAGGTCGCGGCGGCCGATCCGGAACTGGCCGGAAACAGGCGGGAACCGATCCGCCCCCGGCGGTGTAACAAGAGCATGGCGGGTGCCGGGGGGTCCAGGGGAGGAACGGGTATGAGCGGGAGACGACGGGGGCCGGTGCGGGCGCGGGGCAGGGGGCTCGTGCCGGGCACGGTGGTGGCGCTGGTGGCCGGCTCGGCGCTGCTGGGGCTGCCTGCGGGCGAGGCGGTCGCACGGCCGCCCCAGCCGGACGCCCCCGATGTGGCGGTGGTGACGCGGGGTGACACGGGCCGGACGACGACCCTGCGGTCCGGCGAACCGGATTTCACGCGGCTGTGGCAGCTGCTGCAGCCCACGTACACGGGGACGACGCCGGTGTCACGGGCGTGGGACGAGGGTCGCTACCCCGCGGTCCGGGCGACGGTGGTGTGGGGGCTGACCGGGGTCGGGGGGTGGCCGCGGACCAGCCGGCCGCCGGGTGGTGACGTGGCGCTGGAGCGGCAGGACCAGGTGTTCCTGGCCGAGGACGGCACCCCGTGGGTGCGGTCGGATCCCGCGCCGGAGGTGGCGGACGACGACATCCGCTGGCACCGGGCGTCCCGTGCGGCCTTCGACCGGCTGGAGCGGTCGGGGCTGCTGGGCGCGGAGCGGGCGCGGCCGACGGCGCAGACCGGGTCCGGGCGCACGGGCGCGCTGCGGTGGGCCGTGCCCGGGCTGGCGGTGGGTGTGCTGCTCGGCGCCGCGGGCACGGCGCTGATCCGCCGTGCGGCACTCCTGCGGGACTCGGGACCGCCGCACGGTGAACCGCGACAGGAGCTGATCGACCTCTGATCCGGGCCGGTGACCCGGATCGGTGGCCGGGATCGGTGGCCGGGATCGGTGGCCAGGGTCCGGGGCCGGGATCGGTATCCGGGATCGGTGGCCAGGGTTGGTGACCGGGGCCGGTGACCGGGATCGGTGGCCAGGGTTGGTGACCGGGGCCGGAGGCCGGGGCCGGTGACCCGGAGCTTGGCCCGGTGTCCGGCCCAGGGCTCTGCCCCGGGTGCCCGGTCCGGAGTTCTGACTCGGCCCCGGTCCGGGCTCTGACCGGCACGTCCGGCCAGTGCTCTGACCGGCACCTCCGGCCGGCGCTCCGACCGGCGCGTCCGGCCCGTGGGCTTCCGGCGCGTCCCGTCCGGCACGGCCGACCCGGGGCGGCCCGTGCGGCCTACAGACCGGCCGCCGTCGTGACCCCGGCCGGTCCGCCGGGGTCCGCCCGGGCCCGGGGTCAGCCCAGGTCGATCTCCGGGTACAGCGGGAAACCGGCGACGAGGTCGGTGGCCCGGCGGGAGATCTCGTCCGCGATCTTGGGGTCGAGGACGTGGGCGGCCTTGGACGGGGTGCCCTTGGCCGTGGTGCCCGCCTCGGTGGTGGTGAGGACGCGGTCGATCAGGCCGGCCACCTCGTCCATCTCCGCCGTGCCCAGGCCGCGCGTCGTCAGCGCGGGCGTGCCGACGCGGATGCCGGAGGTGTACCAGGCGCCGTTGGGGTCGGCGGGGATGGCGTTGCGGTTGGTGACGATGCCGGATTCCAGCAGCGCGGCCTCGGCCTGGCGGCCGGTGAGACCGTAGGACGTGGCCACGTCGATCAGGTTGAGGTGGTTGTCGGTGCCGCCGGTCACCAGGGTGGCGCCCCGGCGCGTGAGCCCCTCGGCGAGGGCGCGGGAGTTGTCGACGATGCGCTGGGCGTAGTCGCGGAAGGACTCCTGCCGCGCCTCGGCCAGAGCGACCGCCTTGGCGGCCATGACGTGCGGCAGCGGGCCGCCGAGGACCATCGGGCAGCCGCGGTCGACCTGGTCCTTGAGGGAGTCGTCGCACAGGACCATGCCGCCGCGCGGGCCGCGCAGCGACTTGTGGGTGGTGGTGGTGACGATCTGGGCGTGCGGGACCGGGTCGAAGTCGCCGGTGAGGACCTTGCCCGCGACCAGGCCGGCGAAGTGCGCCATGTCGACCATCAGCGTGGCGCCGACCTCGTCGGCGATCTCCCGCATGATCCGGAAGTTCACCAGCCGGGGGTACGCGGAGTAGCCGGCGACGATGATGAGCGGCTTGAACTCGCGGGCCTGGGCGCGCAGTGCCTCGTAGTCGATGAGGCCGGTGGCCGGGTCGGTGCCGTAGGAGCGCTGGTCGAACATCTTGCCGGAGATGTTCGGGCGGAAGCCGTGGGTGAGGTGGCCGCCGGCGTCCAGGGACATGCCGAGCATGCGCTGGTTGCCGAAGGCTCGGCGCAGCTCGGCCCAGTCGGCCTCGGAGAGGTCGTTGATCTGGCGGACGCCGGTCTTCTGGAGGAAGGGCGCCTCGACGCGGTCGGCGAGGACGGCCCAGAAGGCGACCAGGTTGGCGTCGATGCCGGAGTGCGGCTGGACGTAGGCGTGGCGGGCGCCGAAGAGTTCGCGGGCGTGCTCGGCGGCGAGGGACTCGACGGTGTCGACGTTGCGGCAGCCGGCGTAGAAGCGGCGGCCGACGGTGCCCTCGGCGTACTTGTCGCTGAACCAGTTGCCCATGGCCAGGAGCGTGGCCGGGGAGGCGTAGTTCTCGGAGGCGATCAGCTTGAGCATCTCGCGCTGGTCGGCGACCTCCTGGCCGATGGCGTCGGCGACCCGCGGCTCGACGGCGCGGATCACGTCCAGGGCGGCGCGGAAGGCGGTGGACTCGGTGGACGGGTGCTGGTCTGGCATGTCGTCGGCCTCCGGGTGGCGTGGCGGGTGTCGGTCACGATGCTCGGCTGGCCCAGGCGCACGGCACTTGATCACTCAGGGCCGCTCCCCGATGGTCCGTCCCATCCCAGCGCGCCAGTCACGGCCCGTCGTCAGCCTACCCGTCGCCCCCGGTGGCCAGGGCCGCCGGTCCACCATGCGGGCGACCGAGCGACCGGGGCGCGACAGGTCCTGGACGCTGCCGCGAGCAGCCCCCCGGGCCCCGGGCCCCTGGTCCCTGACCCCTGGTCCCTCACCGCTAGAGGATCACGTGCGGGAGGAAGCGGGCGTACTCGTCGGTGATCAGGCCGGCGGATTCGCGGATGCCGAGGCCGGCGGACTCGTCGCCGACGACCCAGGCGCCGAGGACGACGTGGTTGCCGTCGAAGGCGGGGAGGGGAGCGAGTCCCTGGTAGCAGCAGGCTTCGTCGCGGACGACCGGGTCGGCACCCGGCGGGTGGACGGTGACACCGGCGCCCTCCCGGCCCAGCAGCGGCTTGGCGACGTAGCCGCCGGTGGCGGCGAGCTCGCGGGGGCCGTCGAGGTGGGCCGGCAGCAGGTTGGGGTGGCCGGGGTGGAGTTCCCAGAGGACGGCGAGCAGGGCCTTGTTGCTGAGCAGCATCTTCCAGGCGGGCTCGATCCACAGGGTGCTGCCGGTGCCGCCGCCGTTGTCCAGGGTGTCGAGGACGTGGTCGGCGAACCGGTCCTGGGTCATCCACTCCCAGGGGTAGAGCTTGAAGCAGCTGCGGATGAAGCGGAGCCGGTTGTCGACGAACCGTTCCGCGAGGGGGTCCCAGCCGATCTCCTCCATGGAGATCCAGTCGGTGTCCAGGCCGGCCTGCTCGGCGGTCTCCTTGAGGTAGGCGACCGTCATCAGGTCCTCGCCGAGTTCGTCCGCGGCGGAGTGCGCGAAGTAGAGCGGGCTGCCGGGCGGGAGGAGGGGGGCCTGCCGCTTCCAGGCGGCGACGAGGCGTTCGTGGAGGGAGTTCCACTGGTCGGCGCCCGGGAAGCGTTCCTCCATCCAGAACCACTGGGGGCTCGCGGCCTCCACCAGGGAGGTGGGGGTGTCGGCGTTGTACTCCAGCAGTTTGGCGGGGCCGGTGCCGTCGTAGCGCAGGTCGAATCGGCCGTACACGGACGGGAGTTCGGCGCGCCGGTGCCAGGCCTCGGCGACCGCTGCGGCGACGCGCGGGTCGGTGATGCCGAGGTCGGCGAAGCGGCCGGTGGTGACGATGTGGTCGGCGGCGGCGAGGCACATGCGGTGCAGTTCCTCGACGGTCTCCTCCAGCGCCTCGACCTCGTCGAGGGAGAAGACGTAGTACGCGCTCTCGTCCCAGTAGGGGCGCAGGTTGCCGTCGGGGTGGCGGGTGAGCGGGTAGATCAGGCCCTGTTCCTCGACGGTCCGCTGCCAGCCGGGGCGCGGTCGTACGGTGCGGCGTTCCATGCGCGGGTCTCCGGCTCAGCCGCCGTAGCTGCCGGAGCCGCCGCCGAATCCGTCGCGGTCGACTCCGCTGCCGCCGCTCGACGAACTGCCGGAGCCCTTGCCGGGCTTGGTGAAGGAGCCGCCCCAGACCCAGCCGTCGTCCTTCTTGCCGCCGTAGTACCAGCTGTCGGTGCCGGTCTTGCAGTTCCGGTCGGAGGTCACCTTGTAACCGCGGCCGACCTGGTAGCTGTTGCGGTCGACGCAGCGCTTGTCGGGGGCCGAGGAGCAGGCAGTGAGGGCGGTCGCGAGCAGCCCCACGCCGCCGAGTACGACCGTGCCGGACCTGAAACGCCTGCGTGCCTGTTCCGCCATGTCCCCGTCTCCCCGTTGTCCCGCGGGGGCTGCCCCGCGCGCTGTCCTCGCGCCGTCGTCGCGCTGTCGTCGCATCGTCGCGCTGTTGTCGCGTTCCCCCGCGCCGTGCTCGCGCCGTCTTCGCGCGGCGTTGTGCGGCGTTGTGCGGCGGTGCGCGTGGGTACTGTCCGAGGTCAGCCTAGAGATCGCCGGTACTCCCCGTACGAGCGGCCCCCGCCCCCGCCGCCAGATCCGTCACGGCAGTACGCGGCACAACGCCTCCAGCGCGCCCGGCCAGGCCCGGTCCGAGGGCGCCCCGTAGCCGACCACCACGGCGTCCGCCGGCTCGGTCGTGGCGGCCGGGTGACGGAACCAGGACAGGCCCGTCAGGGCCAGGCCCTGCCACGCGGCGGCCCGCACCACCGACTCCTCGGTGCCGGGCGGGAGCCGGAGCACGGCGTGCAGCCCGGCGGCCATCCCGGTGACCCGGACGTCGGGCGACTGGGCGGCGACGGCCTCGACGAGGGCGTCCCGGCGCCGCCGGTACCGCAGGCGGCAGGCGCGCACATGGCGGTCGTAGGCGCCGGAGGTGATGAACTCGGCGAGAGTCAACTGGTCGAGGACGCCGGTGGAGCGGGCTGCGGCGAGCCGGGTGATCCCGGGGGTGAGCGCGGGCGGCAGCACCAGCCAGCCCAGCCGCAGCCCGGGGGCGAGCGACTTGCTGGCGGTGCCGAGGTGCACGACGTGGTCGGGGTCGAGGTCCTGGAGGGCGCCGACGGGCTGCCGGGCGTCGTAGCGGAACTCCCCGTCGTAGTCGTCCTCCAGGACCAGCCCGCCGGTACGCCGCGCCCGGTCCACGACGGCGGCGCGCCGCTCGGCCCGCAGGGCGCCCCCGAGCGGGAACTGATGGGCGGGCGTCAGCAGCACCGCCCCGCCGGCCGGCAGCTCCGCCACGCGTGTGCCGTGTTCGTCCTGCGGCAGCGGCACGGTGCGCAGGCCCGCCCGTTCCAGCAGGGTCCAGTGGGGTGCGAGGCCGTACGACTCCACGGCGAGGTCGCGCAGTCCGCCGGCGCGCAGGGCCTCGGCGAGGAGACGCAGGCCGTGCGAGAAGCCGGAGCAGACCACGATGTGCTCGGGGTCGGCGCGGACGCCCCGGGCCCGGGCGAGGTAGCCGGCCAGGGCGGTACGCAGTTCGGGCCGGCCGCGCGGGTCGCCGTAGCCGAGGGCGTCGGCAGGGGCCGCGTTCAGGGCGCGGCGGGCGGCCTTGAGCCACTCCGCGCGCGGGAAGGACGACAGGTCGGGGGTGCCCGGCATCAGGTTGTGGGCGGGCCTGCCGGGCTCCCGTCGGCGGGCGGTCCGCGGCTCGGCCGGCCGGGGCGCGGCCGCGCCCTCGGCGACCCGCGTGCCGGAGCCCTGCCGGGCGGTCAGCCAGCCCTCGGCGACGAGGTCGGCGTACGCGCCGGCGACCGTGTTGCGCGCGACACCCAGGTCGGTGGCGAGGGAACGGGAGGACGGCAGCCGGGTGCCGGGGGCGAGCCGGCCGCCGCGGACGGCCTCGCGCAGCGCGTCGGTCAGCCCGCGCCGCACGCGCGGACCGGTGACTTCCAGGTGCAGGTCCACGCCCAGAGTGGCCCATGAATCACGCATGGAAATGGACCATACTCCTGGGCTGCTTCCTTCCTAGGGTGGAGACCATGACCACCACGCAGACCACCGGAACCACCGGCGGAACCACCGCCGGGACCGGCACCGAAGCCACCACCGCGACCAGCACCGGCTACGCCGTCGAGGAGCCCGCCCGGCTCAACTGGGCCGAGCACGCGCCCGAGGTCTACAAGGCGATGATCCGGCTGGACGCGGCCGCCCGGCGGGGACTGGACCCGACGCTGTACGAGCTGGTGAAGATCCGCGCCTCGCAGCTCAACCGCTGCGCGTTCTGCCTGGACATGCACACCAAGGACGCGCTCGCGGCGGGCGAGAGCGTCGAGCGGATCATCCAGCTGAGCGCGTGGCAGGAGTCGCGCCACTTCTACACCGAGAAGGAGCTGGCGGCGATCGAGCTGACCGAGGCGGTGACCGTGCTGACCGACGGGTTCGTGCCCGACGAGGTGTACGCGCGGGTCGCGGGCCACTTCGAGGAGGCCGAGCTGTCGCAGCTGATCTCCGCGATCGTCACGATCAACGCCTGGAACCGCTTCGGTGTGACCGCGCGCATGACCCCGGGCCACTACCGGCCGGGGCAGCACCGGTGACCACCGCGCCTGGGACGGTACGAACGCGGCTGCTGGACCGCGAGGTCGCCCGGGCGATGTCCGCCCTGAGCGCCGCCGCGAAGCGGGGACTCGGCGACCCGGTGCTCGCCGAACTGGTCGTCCTGCGCGCCTCGCAGCTCAACCACTGCGCGTTCTGCCTGGACATGCACCTCGCCCTCGCGCGCGAGCACGGGGTGAGCGAACGCCAGTTGGACCTGCTGGCCGCCTGGGAGGAGGCCGAGGACGTCTTCGACGCGCGGCAGCGGGCGGCGCTCGCGCTGACGGAGTCGATCACCGTCCTCGCGGACGGGTTCGTGCCGGACGCGGTGTACGAGCGGGCCGCCGAGCACTTCGACGACGTGCGGCTGGCCCACCTGGTGGGGCTGGTGGTGGCGATCAACAACTGGAACCGGACGATGGTCGCCCGCCGCGTCCCGCCCGGGGGGTACACCCCGTGAGCGCGGACCCGACCGGTAAGGCCGGCACGTTCCGCGCGCTGCACCGCCGTACCGCGCCCGGCGATCCCCTGGTGCTGCCGGGCCCCTGGGACGCGGCCTCCGCGCGCGCGTTCGCCGGCGCGGGCTTCGCCGCGCTGGCCACACCCAGCGCGGGCGTGGCCGCCTCGCTGGGGTACGTGGACGGGCGTACCCCGCCCGACGAGATGTTCGCGGCGGTCGCCCGGGTCGCCCGGTCGGTCGACGTGCCGGTCTCGGCGGACGTCGAGGACGGGTACGGTCTGCCGCCCGGCGAACTCGTCGAGCGGCTCCTCGCGGCGGGGGCCGTGGGCTGCAACCTGGAGGACTCGTCGCGGGGCGCCCTCAAGGACCCGTACGCCCACGCCGACTGGCTGGCCGAGGTACGCGCCGCGGCCGGGGACCTGCTCTTCCTCAACGCACGCGTCGACACGTTCCTGCACGGCGACGGCGATCCGGAACGGGCCCTGGAGCGGGCCGCGGCGTACGTGGCGGCGGGCGCCGACTGCGTGTACCCGATCCTCGCCCCGCCCGCCCTGCTGCCGCTGCTGCGCTCGGGCATCGACGGCCCGGTCAACGCCTACTGCGACCCGACCCGGGGACCGTCACCGGCGGAGCTGGGCGAACTCGGTGCCACCCGGGTCACGTTCGGTCCGTGGCCGCAGCGGATGGCGACAGCGGCACTGACGGAGATCGCGGCGGCCCTGAAACCGTAGCGCCGCCGCGGAGGACCTGCCGACGCCAGAAGGCCCCTGGACGACGCGGTCGGCCGCCCGGCTCCGTGGAAACGCGAAGAGTCCCTCCCCGCCAGGCGGGGAGGGACTCTTCGGACGGAGCGCCGGGCAGGCCTTGCACCTGCATCTCCCCGCAGGAAGCGGGGCGTCTTTCCTTGGACCACCAACGCACAGTCGGCTTCCGGGAGTTCCGGCGGCCGGTGTGTGATCAACTATAAACCACACCGGCCGCCGAAGTCACATCGGCCGACTCGCCTGGGACAGGCTCAGAGGAGGCCGAGGCCGCGCACCGCGTCGCGCTCCTCCGACAGCTCCTGGACGGAGGCGTCGATGCGGGTGCGGGAGAACTCGTTGACGTCCAGGCCCTGGACGATCTCGTACTTGCCGTCCTTGCAGGTGACCGGGAAGGAGGAGATCAGGCCCTCCGGGACGCCGTAGGAGCCGTCCGACGGGATGCCCATGGAGGTCCAGTCGCCCTCGGCGGTGCCGTTGACCCAGGTGTGGACGTGGTCGATGGCGGCGTTGGCGGCGGAGGCCGCGGAGGAGGCGCCGCGGGCCTCGATGATGGCCGCGCCGCGCTTGGCGACGGTCGGGATGAAGTCGTCGGCGAGCCACTTCTCGTCGTTCACGACCTCGGCGGCGTTCTTGCCGGCGACCGTGGCGTGGAAGATGTCCGGGTACTGGGTGGCGGAGTGGTTGCCCCAGATCGTCAGGCGCTTGATGTCGGAGACGGCGACGCCCGTCTTCTTCGCGAGCTGGGTCAGCGCGCGGTTGTGGTCCAGCCGGGTCATGGCCGTGAACCGCTCGGCCGGTACGTCCGGCGCGGCGGCCTGGGCGATGAGCGCGTTGGTGTTGGCCGGGTTGCCGACGACGAGGACCTTGATGTCGTCCGCGGCGTGGTCGTTGATGGCCTTGCCCTGCGGCTTGAAGATGCCGCCGTTGGCCTCCAGCAGGTCACCGCGCTCCATGCCCTTGGTACGGGGGCGGGCGCCGACGAGGAGGGCGACGTTGGCGCCGTCGAAGGCGACGTTGGGGTCGTCGGTGATGTCGATGCCCCGCAGGAGCGGGAACGCGCAGTCGTCCAGCTCCATCGCGGTGCCCTCGGCGGCGCCGAGCGCCGGGGTGATCTCCAGGAGGCGGAGCTTGACCGGCACGTCCGCACCGAGCAGCTGGCCGGAGGCGATGCGGAAGAGCAGGGCGTAACCGATCTGGCCGGCCGCGCCGGTGACGGTGACGTTCACGGGAGTGCGGGTCATGGCGTTCTCCGTATGACAGCTGGCGGTGAGGCGTCCCTGCCCCGGGGCGGGAACGGATGATCGATCTCTCGGCATCAAGAGATCCACCGGTCAGGCTATCGCGCATCCGGCATCGGGGACTGCCGGGGCCCTGTGGCCCGCCCCACAGAGGGTGACGGCGCGCCGGCCGGACTCAGGGTGTGCAGCCCTTCTGCCCCGACGCGAGCGTCACACACGCGCGGGCCTGCGCGGGGCCGTCCACGGCGACCATCGGGGTGTAGGCGCTGGTGTCGCCGAGGGTCCGCACCGTGTCGCTGCGGCGGACCGCACCGACCGCCACCTGCACCACGTCGCCCGGTCCGGCCTGGGTGATCCGCGCCCAGGCGGCGCCGCAGGCGGCGCTGTAGCGGACCTCGACGAGCGTGGTCCGCACGGTGGCGCTCTTCGCGGTGACCACGAGGGCGCCGCCGCAGCCCATCGCCTCCGCGTCCTTGCCCTCGCAACCCGGCCCGCCGCAGCCGACCCCGGGCGGTGTCGGGAAGCCGGGGCTCGCCGCCGGGGAGGGGGAGGCCGCCGGGGCGCCCGCGCGGCCCTCCCCGGGGCCACCGTCGGTCAGCCAGAAGGCGCCCGCCGCGATGACGAGCACGCCCGCCGTCGCCGTGAGGAACAACAGGCCGCGCCGGCCACCGCCCGTCGTGCCGTCCGCACGGGCCCGAGGCGCTGCCGCCGGGCCCGGGATCGCCGGCGGGACACCGGCGGGTCCCGCGACGCCTGGCCGGACCGGCGTCGGCGTGCCCGGCCGTCTCGGGGCCGGAGCGGCGCCCTCGGCCGGCCCGAACTCCCCGCGCGGGGCCGCCGCCAGGCCGGTCCAGGTCGCCTCGGCCGTACCGCCGCCGTGGGTCTCGGCGTGGCTCCGGGCCCGGGCTGCCGGCTCCCGCAGGGCGGTCAGGCGCGCGGGGTCGGCGCCGGTGACCTCCGCGAGGGCGAGGACCGCGCCCTCGGGCGCGAGCGACCGGCCGTCGAGGTAACGCTCCCAGGACGCCCTGTCGTACCCCGTGCGGTCGGCCACCGCCGAGACGCTCAGTCCGCTGCGGTCCACGACCCTGCGCAGCTGTACGGCGAACTCCCGCACCTGAGGGCCGGGTTCGTCCGGCAAGTCCGTCCACCGAGGCATCGAACCCCCCTCTCCCCCGGACCGGGTCCGCCCGATTGGACACGTTAGCTCCGCCGTGACGCCGAATCGATCCGTATTCGCGCATTGTCGGCACATCGGCACATCGGCCGCTCGAAACGGGGACGGGGCGCGGACGCACGCTCGGTCAGCCGAACACCAGCGCGCCGGCCACCGCCGTACCGAGCAGCAGCAGGAGCAGCAGGACGGCAGTGAGGAGCAGCCGGCCGGCTCCGGTGCGGCCCGGCACGGCGGGCGGCTCCCCGGCCCGCTCCCACCAGGGAACGGTCGGATCGTCCTGGTACTCCCCGCCCGGCGGGACGGTGTCCTGCGCCCGCGCCGCCGCCGGGCGCGGCCACGCCTTCACCGCCAACTCCCAGCGGACGCCGTACCGTTCCGCCTCGGTGCCGGTCAGCCCCGCGACCCGGCACAGCGCGGCCACCGCCTGGCGGGGCGGGGGCTGTACGGCATTGAGGTAGCGCTGCCAGGAGGACTTGCTGTAGGCGGTGCGGGCGCCGAGGGCGGCCAGGCTCAGGCCGGTACGGTCCTTCAGCTCCCGCAGGTGCTCCACGAAGTGCCGCACCTCCGGCGGCAGCTCGGCCGGCAGCGGTTGCCAGGAGCCCATCGCGCACCCACCCCCCACCGCGTCCCGTGTCCCGCCTGGTCGAACCGGTGGACGAGCGCGGGGCCCGTTCGGTTCCGCAGCGGAACGGCCACCTCCGTGCCACAGCGGGCTGACAGGCGTCGAACAGGCCCTTCACCGTGGGAGAGCGGGTGGGCGCGGGGGCGGGTCAGTTGTCGACCGTGAAGTGCAGGGTGTCCTTGAGGAAGGGGATCTGCAGCCACGGGTTGGGCTGGGCCATCAGCGCGAGCAGGACGATGACGGCGCCCAGCACGCCGTAGGTGACGATGTCGGTGAAGCGGGAGCGCACCGCCAGCATGCCGACGCCGGGCAGGAGCCAGCGCAGCACCGCACCGCCGAGCAGGGCGGCGCCGATCAGGATGGTGCCGACGCGGAACTGGTCGAGAGCGGTGAGCAGCAGGCCGAGTCCGACCGTGCTCAGCACGGCCAGCATCGGCCACTGCCGGGCGGGGGCCGGCGCGTCACGGGGCGCGGCCCGGCCGCCGCCCTCGGGCCGGGCGGTGTCCCGGGTGAACCTGGGGAACCGCCGGGGGCCCCGCCGCCGGGCCCCGCCCGCATCGTCCGCCGCGCCGTCGCGCACCTGGGCCCACCACATGTTCCGCCGCGTGTTCCGCCGCCGGGGCGCGCCGGCGTGGCCGGCCGCCCCGCCTCCCGCCTCAGCCGACACTGCGCTCCGCCGCCTCGACCACGTTGACGAGCAGCTGGGCACGGGTCATCGGGCCGACGCCGCCGGGGTTCGGGGAGACCCAGCCGGCGACCTCGCGGACGTCGGGGTGGACGTCCCCGACGATCTTGCCCTCGGCGCTGCGCGAGACACCGACGTCGAGCACGGCCGCGCCGGGCTTGATGTCCTCGGCGCGGATCAGATGGGCCGAGCCGGCCGCGGCGACCACGATGTCGGCGTTCTTGAGGTGCGCCGACAGGTCCCGGGTGCCGGTGTGGCACTGCGTCACGGTGGCGTTCTCGCTGCGCCGGGTCAGCAGCAGCGGCATGGGCCGGCCGATGGTGACGCCGCGGCCGACGACCACGACCTCGGCGCCCTTGGTCTCCACCCCGTAGCGGCGCAGCAGGGTGAGCACGCCGTTGGGGGTGCAGGGCAGCGGGGCGGGCTCGCCCAGGACCAGGCGGCCCAGGTTCATCGGGTGGAGCCCGTCCGCGTCCTTGGCCGGGTCCATCAGTTCCAGGATGCGGTTCTCGTCGATGCCCTTGGGCAGCGGGAGCTGGACGATGTAACCGGTGCAGGCCGGGTCCTCGTTCAGCTCGCGGACGACCGCCTCGATCTCCTCCTGCGTGGCCGTGGCGGGCAGTTCGCGCTGGATGGAGGCGATACCGACCTCGGCGCAGTCGCGGTGCTTGCCGGCGACGTACTTCTGGCTGCCGGGGTCCTCCCCGACGAGGATGGTGCCGAGGCCGGGCGTGACGCCCTTCTCCTTCAGCGCCGCCACGCGGGCGGTCAGATCGGACTTGATCTCGGCTGCGGTGGCCTTGCCATCGAGAATCTGGGCGGTCATGCCCCCCATCCTCCCGGATGACGGGCCCCGGGTTCCAATCCGGTGCGCATTGCACTTGCACAACACCCGGCGGGCGGCGCTGGACACCTGTGCCCCCGTGGAGAACGATTGACGTGATCAAGCACAGTGCCGCGGGCAGTACGGGGGGACGAGCCGCTTCTGTTGACCTTCCTCCGCGCCGCGCCGCGCACCCCGCACCGGCATACGGAGGAAGCGAGACCATGAGCTTCGGCGAACCGAACAACCCCTACGGCCCGCCGCCGCAGCAGAACCCCCAGCAGCCGGGATACGGCTACCCCTCGGCGCCGCCGGTCTCCCAGCCTTACCCCGGCGGGCTCCCGCCCATGACGTCGATGCCGAGCACGGTGTCCGCGGCCCGGATCATGCTCTGGGTGATCGTCGGCCTGAACGTGATCGGTGTCTTCCTGTTCGCCGGTCTGGGCATCGCGGGATCCAACGCGGACGACGTCGACGACTCCGACCTGCGGGACATCCTCGGGGACATCCCGACCGGGCTCATGTACTTCTACGCCGTTCTGGCGCTGGCCTGGCTGATCTGGGCGGCCGTCCTCGCGGTGAAGTTCAAGAGCGGCGGGAACGGCCTCCGGATCACCGCGCTGGTCTTCGGCATCCTGACCGCCGTCCTCGGCGTGTACCCCTTCTTCCTCATCGGCACGGTCCACCTGGTGCTCGGCGTCCTGATCGCCGTCTTCACCGGCAACTCCACCGGTTCCGCCTGGTTCAACCGGCCCCGTCACTGACGTGCTCCGGCCACCCTCGACGCGCGGGAGCCGGCCTCGGCGGCGAGGCCGGCTCCGGCGGGCGGTGCGGATCAGTGGAAGAAGTGCCGCGTGCCCGTGAAGTACATCGTGACGCCGGCCTTCTCGGCGGCCTCGACGACCAGTTCGTCGCGGACCGAACCACCGGGCTGGACGACCGCCCTGACGCCGGCCTCGGTGAGGATCTCCAGGCCGTCGGGGAAGGGGAAGAAGGCGTCGGACGCGGCGTAGGCACCCCGGGCGCGCTCGGCGCCCGCCCGCTCGACGGCCAGCTTGGCGGAGTCGACCCGGTTGACCTGGCCCATGCCGACGCCGACCGAGGCGCCGTCCTTGGCGAGGAGGATCGCGTTGGACTTCACGGCCCGGCACGCCTTCCAGGCGAACGCCAGCTCGGCCAGCTCGTCGGCGCTCAGCGCCTCGCCGGTCGCCAGGGTCCAGTTGGCCGGGTCGTCGCCCTCGGCCTGGAGGCGGTCGGTGACCTGGAGGAGCGCGCCGCCGTCGATCGGCTTGACCTCCACCGGGTGGGAGGGCGCGGCCGGTGCCTTGAGGACCCGGAGGTTCTTCTTCCTGGCGAGGGCTTCCAGGGCGCCGTCCTCGTAGTCCGGCGCGACGATGACCTCGGTGAAGATCTCCGCGACCTGCTCCGCCATCTCCTTGCTGACCGGCCGGTTGACGGCGATGACGCCGCCGAACGCCGACAGCGGGTCGCAGGCGTGGGCCTTGCGGTGGGCCTCGGCGACGTCCGCGCCGACCGCGATGCCGCAGGGGTTGGCGTGCTTGATGATCGCGACGCAGGGCTCGTCGTGGTCGTACGCGGCACGGCGGGCGGCGTCCGTGTCCGTGTAGTTGTTGTACGACATCTCCTTGCCGTGCAGCTGCTCGGCCTCGGCGAGGCCGGTGCCCGTGCCGTCGACGTAGAGCGCGGCCGCCTGGTGCGGGTTCTCGCCGTAGCGCAGGGTGCTCTTGCGCTCCAGGGCGGCGGCGGTGAAGTCGGGGAAGGGCGAGTCGTCCACGGGCGCGTAGGCGCCGGCGAACCAGCCGGCGACCGCGATGTCGTACTCCGCGGTGTGCCGGAACGCCTCGGCGGCCAGCCGCTTGCGGGCGGCGAGGTCGAAGCCGCCGTCCCGGACCGCGGCGAGGACGTCGGCGTACCGCGCGGGGCTGGTGACCACGGCGACGGACGGGTGGTTCTTGGCGGCGGCGCGGACCATCGAGGGGCCGCCGATGTCGATCTGTTCGACGCACTCGTCGGGCGAGGCGCCCGAGGCGACGGTCTCCCGGAACGGGTAGAGGTTGACGACGACCAGGTCGAACGGCGCCACGCCCAGCTCGTCGAGCTGCTGACGGTGGCTGTCGAGGCGCAGGTCGGCGAGGATGCCCGCGTGCACCCGGGGGTGCAGCGTCTTGACCCGGCCGTCGAGGCACTCGGGGAAGCCGGTGAGCTCCTCGACCTTGGCGACGGGAACACCGGCGGCCGCGATCCGGCCGGCCGTGGAACCCGTCGACACCAGCTCGACGCCCGCCTCGTGCAGCCCGCGCGCGAGGTCCTCCAGTCCGGTCTTGTCGTAGACGCTGACCAGTGCGCGACGGATGGGCCGCTTGTTGCTCTCGGCGGTCACTGGATAACTACCTTTCGTCCCTCGATGCGATGGCCGCGGCGGGCGAGCCGTCCCACGACCTCGACGAGCAGCCTTCGCTCGACTTCCTTGATGCGCTCGTGCAGCGCGCTCTCGTCGTCCTCGTCCCGGACCTCCACCACGCCCTGGGCGATGATCGGGCCGGTGTCGACGCCGTCGTCGACGAAGTGGACGGTGCAGCCGGTGACCTTGGCTCCGTACGCGAGCGCGTCGCGGACACCGTGGGCGCCGGGAAAACTGGGCAGCAGGGCGGGGTGGGTGTTGACGAACCGGCCGCCGAAGCGGGCCAGGAACTCCTTGCCGACGATCTTCATGAAGCCGGCGGAGACCACCAGGTCGGGTTCGTGGGCGGCGACCGCCTCGGCGAGCGCGGCGTCCCACTCCTCGCGGGAGCCGTAGTCCTTGACCCTGCGCACGAAGGTGGGCAGCCCGGCGCGCTCGGCACGGGCGAGCCCCTCGATGCCGTCCCGGTCGGCCCCGACGGCGACGATCCGCGCCCCGTAGGACTCGGCGCCGGTGCGTTCGATCTCGTCGAGGAGCGCCTGCAGGTTGGTACCGGATCCGGAGACCAGCACGACCAGGCGCTTGGGCTCGGGGCTGGCCACGGGGTTGGCGGCCACGGTGGGGGCCTTTCTCGGGAGGCGGACTGTCACGGCGACGGCTTGTGCGATCGTACGAATGCTTCGCACCCCCGGATACGGGGAAGTCTACGAACCGGTCGACCGTCAGCAACGATACCGGCACACCGGACGGCCCCCTCGGGACGGGGGCGTGGCCGGAAGGTAGCGTCTGGGAGGAGCGGGTCCGGGAACGCGGTGGTCGTGCCGCACGTTCCCCGGGTGCACGCTCATGGACTCGCCCATGACTCGATGCAGATCCACGTCGAAATCACCTAGGGGAAGACGCTCTTTGATGCCGGACCGCAGCCTGCGACTCCTCACGTTCCCGCCGCTCCCGGCACAGGCCGGCGAGCGTGGCGCCGTGCTGCTGCGGGAGCGGCCCGGTTCTCCCCCCGAGACCGGCCAGACCTCCGACGGCGACCGCGACCGGGGCGGGGACCAGCAGGACGACAACCCCTTCGCGCCACCGCCGGAGGGCACTCCCGACCGGCCGTGGCAGCCGCGCCACCCCGCGACGGGCGGGGATCAGGGGCAGCAGGGCGGCGGCTCGCCCTGGGGCAGCCAGTGGAGCGACCGCCAGCCCGGGCGTTCCGACGGCGGGTTCGGTGAACGGCCCGGCGAGCGGCCGGGTGGCGGCCCGGAGGGCGGCGGGGGCCCGGGCGGCTCCGGCGGGCAGGGCGGCCCCGGCGGCTCCGCGCCGCGCTGGGACCCGACCGACCCCGCCCAGCGCCGGGCGCGCTACGCGCTGCTGGGCGGCATGTGGGCCTTCTTCTTCGCCCTGTTCAGCTGGACGTACGTGGCACTGCTGCTGGGGGCGCTCGCCCTGTACTGGGGCATCAGCGCCCTGCGCGCCAAGCCCCGCACCCCCGACCCCGACGCGCCGGCCGCCCCGCCCGCCCCCGGCACGGGCCGCCCCCAGACCACGGCCGCGATCAGCGGCCTGGTCACCGCGTCGCTGGCCCTCGCGGTGGTCGCCACCGTCTTCACGACCCAGCTGGTCTACCAGGACTACTACACCTGCAAGCAGGACGCCCTGACCCACGAGGCCGAGCAGGGCTGCAGCGACCTGCTGCCGAAGGAACTCCGGAGCATCCTCGGGGAGGACTGACGGTGAGGATGCCGGTGGCTTGCCCGGGTGGGTCCGGCTCACGGACCGACCGACGCCGACTGGCTGTCCTCCAGGGGATGCGTCGGCCCGCTCGGGGTCTCACCGCACGCGACCGGACGGGCGTCCGTGACCATTCGACACGTCAGGAGCCGGACGGCCGAGGCCGGCGCGGGTGAGGTCCCGCCGGAAACCGGCGTGGTCACCTGCCTGGTCGCCGACGCAGGTCACGCGCCCGGGCAGCCGGGTCGGCCGGTCGTGGGCCCCGGTCACGGGGAAGGCTGGTCGGGGTTCTCCGAGGGTTCGCCGGGAGGCGTTCGGCGGGCGGTGTCGTCGTGCCGGGGGTTCTGGTGCGAGGAGTCGTGGGGCGAGGGGTTCGGGTACGAATCCTGGGGCGAGGTGTGGTCGTGCGACGAGTCCCGGGGCGACGGGTTCGCGTACGAGGAGTGCTGCGAGGGGTGCTCGTACGAGGAGTGCTGGGGCGAGGGGTGCTCGTACGGAGGGAGCGGTGAGTCGAGGAGGGGGTCGGGGCTCGGGTCGTGGGGGAGGAAGTCGTAGGGCTCGAAGGTGGGGTCCGGGGCGGGTGCGGGCTTCGCGTCGGGGGTGCGGGGGACGCCGACCGGCGTGCGGTCGGCGGATGCCGATGCCGTGAACGTCCCGTCGGTCTCGGTGCCGGTGCCGTCCCGGCCCGTTCCCCGGCGTCGCCAGGCCCGTACCGCGAGCGCGGTCGGCACCGCCGTCACCGAGGTCCACGCCAGCGCCGCCGCCCCCACCTGCCATCCCACCGGCCCGAAGCGGGCGAGCGCGGCCGCCCCCAACGGGCCGCCGGACAGCGCGGCCAGCGCGCCCATGGCGACGGCGACGAACCCGGCGGCGAGCAGCGCGACACGGCAGGTCCGGCCGCCTGACCAGGGGAGACGGTTCTTCGGCCGGGCAGCGCCGCCGCTCTGGTCGTCGGCGGGCCGCGGGCCGGGCGGGCCCGGAACGCCGGCGGTGTGCTCCGCGAGGGCGTCGGCCACCGCCTGGCCACGGCCCGGTGCGGCCGCACGGGCCACGAACCAGCCCACCGTCACCCCCGCGACGACCGGCACCGCACCCGCCGCCCAGTTCCAGGGCGTCCCGGCGCCCGCGTCGGGCACCGCCGCGAGCAGCGGGAACGGCGGCAGCAGCGGCGCGGGGTCGGAGGCCAGCGGGGTGACCGGATGGCCGGCGCCGAGGGCGAAGCCGGGGCCGAGCGCGTAGGCCGCGCCCCACAGCGCCGCGTTGGGCAGGAGCGCCACGCACAGCAGCAGCACCGCGAACCGCCCCGACCACCCCTCCGTCAGCTGCAGGAACGTCATGCGCGCGACCGCGCCGTGCCACACCGACGACGCGGCCACCAGACCCGCGCCGCCCCCGGCGAGCAGCGCCACCCCGGCCCCCGCCGCCCGCCCGGCGGCGCCGAGCGCGGCTCTGCCGCCCGGGCCGAGTGCCCGCCGCCGCAGGCCGCGCGGCAACAGCAGGAGCACGTCGTCCAAGGGGCGCCGCGGACGGCCGTACGCCGTCCAGACCCCGGCCCCGGCCGCGACGGCGGCGACCGTCGGCAGCGCGACCGCCGTCCAGCCCCAGGCGGGGCGCAGATCACCGCCGGCCGCGTACAGCGCGGCGCCCGCGCCGACGGCGAGATAGCCGAGGACGACACCGGTCCACGCCGTACGGGCACCGGCCATCACCCCGTGCTCGTCGGCGAGGGCGGCGTCCCGCGCCGCCCGGTGCACCAGCCACCCCGGCAGCGCGAGCAGGAGCAGCGGGATGACGCCGACCGGCGCGGGCACGCCGGCGAGGGTTTCCGTGCGGACCAGTTCGGTCCCGTGGGCGAAGAGCCACAGGGCGGCGGCGACGTGCAGCGCGGCACTCGGCCCGCTGTCGGGGTAGGGAGAGCTGATCCAGAGCACCATCACCAGCACGGCGCAGGAGCCGAGCCCCAGCCCGGCGGCGAGCACGCCACCCAACAGGCTGGCGCCCAGTCCGGGTGATCGGTCGCGCATCCGGGTGAGCAGGGATGACAGGGACGATCGGCGAGCGGTCATCGGCAGCACACACGCCATGCTCCCAACGACACGCGATTTGACGTCGTAACAGGCGAAGCTCCGTTGTGTCGCCCAATATACGTTTATGTACTTTTCCGTACGGAAGTCCCGGACGGGGCCGGCCTCGGGTCAGGTGGCGGATGAGGTGCGGGCCATGACGGTCGGTCTGGTGAAGGAACCGCCGGAGAGCGCCCTGTCCGCCGAGCACGCGGTGCCACTGACCCCCGCTCAGGCTTTCGACGCGCTCTACGCGTTCTGCGCTCCCGCGCTCGTACGGCAGACCTATCTCCTCACCGGCCGCCGCGAACTCGCCCGCGAGTCCGTCGAGCGCGCCTTCCAGCACGCCTGGGACCACTGGCCGCGCGTGGCCCGCGACCCCGATCCGGCGGGCTGGGTGCGGGCGGCGGCGTACGAGTACGCCCTCTCCCCCTGGCACCGGCTGCGCCCGCGCTACCGTCACCCCGAGCCGCCCCCCGCCGACGCCGCCGACCGCGCGCTGCTCGACGCGCTGCTGCGGCTTCCGCCGCCGTACCGCCGTACCCTCGTGCTCTACGACGGGGTCGGCCTCGACCTGCCGGAGACGGCGGCGGAGACGGAGGCGAGCACCCCGGCGACCGCGCACCGTCTGCTGCACGCGCGCGAGGAGCTCACCGCGCGCGTTCCCGACCTCGCCGACCCCGCGCTGCTGCACCGCCGCCTCGCCGAGGTCGCCTCCGCCGAACGGCTGCGCGCGCCCAAGCCCCTGACCGTCCGGCTCGGCAGCGAACGCCGGGCACGCCTGTGGACGCGGGCGGCGGTCGCCGTCACGGTCGCCGTCATCGGCGTCACGGTCCTCGCGCTGCGCACCGCCCCCACGTCGTACGAGCCGCCGGTACCGGCCGGTGAGACGATCCAGGGCGTGCCGGAGAAGGCCGCCCCGGGCACCCTCTCGGACGCGGAACTCGACCTGCGTGCCCGGCTCAGGTCCCACACGGCCAACGGCCCGCAGCGGCTCGTGCCGCAGGCGCGATAGGCGGCTCGTACGCAGGGCCACCGGAGCGGGCGGCCACCACAGACGCCGGTGGGCCCGCCCCCACGCAGGGAGCGGGCCCACCGAGAACGCGGCCGAGCGGGATCGGCGGTGTCAGGCGCTCAAGATCTCCCGGGCCAGCTTCGCCGTCTCGGTCGGCGTCTTGCCGACCTTGACGCCGGCGGCCTCCAGGGCCTCCTTCTTCGCCTGGGCGGTGCCGGACGAGCCGGAGACGATGGCGCCCGCGTGACCCATGGTCTTGCCCTCGGGGGCGGTGAAGCCCGCGACGTAGCCGACGACCGGCTTGGTCACGTTCTCCTTGATGAACGCGGCCGCGCGCTCCTCGGCGTCGCCACCGATCTCACCGATCATCACGATCAGCTCGGTGTCGGGGTCGTCCTGGAACGCGGCCAGCGCGTCGATGTGCGTGGTGCCGATGATCGGGTCACCACCGATGCCGACGGCGGTCGAGAAGCCGATGTCACGCAGCTCGTACATCATCTGGTAGGTCAGCGTGCCGGACTTCGACACCAGGCCGATGCGGCCCGGCTTGGTGATGTCGCCCGGGATGATGCCGACGTTCGAGCCGCCCGGGGTGATGATGCCGGGGCAGTTCGGGCCGATGATGCGGGTCTTGTTGCCCTTCTTGCCGGCGTACGCCCAGAAGGCGGCCGTGTCGTGCACGGCGATGCCCTCGGTGATCACGACGGCCAGCGGGATCTCGGCGTCGATGGCCTCGACGACGGCGTCCTTGGTGAACTTCTCCGGCACGAAGATGACGGAGACGTTGGCGCCGGTCTTCTCGATGGCCTCCTTGACGGTGCCGAAGACGGGTACCTCGGTGCCGTCGAAGTCCACGGTCTGACCCGCCTTGCGCGGGTTCACGCCGCCCACGACGTTCGTGCCGTCACCGAGCATGAGCTTGGTGTGCTTCATGCCGGTGGCGCCGGTCATGCCCTGGACGATGACCTTGCTGTCCTTGTTGAGCCAGATAGCCATGGTGGTTTGAGTCCTCGTCCTTGTGCTTACTTGGCGGCGTGGGCCAGCTCGGCGGCCTTGTCGGCCGCGCCGTCCATGGTGTCGACGCGCTGCACCAGCGGGTGGTCGGCGTCGGTGAGGATCTGCCGGCCCAGCTCGGCGTTGTTGCCGTCGAGGCGGACGACGAGCGGCTTGGTGACGTCCTCGCCGCGCTCCTCCAGCAGCTTCAGGGCCTGGACGATGCCGTTGGCGACCTCGTCGCAGGCGGTGATGCCGCCGAAGACGTTGACGAAGACCGACTTGACGTCGGGGTCGCCGAGAATGATCTCCAGGCCGTTCGCCATGACCTGGGCGGAGGCGCCACCGCCGATGTCCAGGAAGTTGGCGGGCTTGACGCCACCGTGGTTCTCACCGGCGTACGCGACGACGTCCAGAGTGCTCATGACGAGACCCGCGCCGTTGCCGATGATGCCGACCTCGCCGTCGAGCTTGACGTAGTTGAGGTTCTTCTCCTTGGCGGCGGCCTCCAGCGGGTTGGCCGCGGCCTTGTCGTGGAGCTCCTCGAAGTCGGGGTGACGGAACTCGGCGTTGTCGTCCAGCGACACCTTGCCGTCGAGGGCGATGACGTCCCCGGAGGCGACCTTGGCCAGCGGGTTCACCTCGACCAGGAGGGCGTCCTCCTTGATGAAGGTGTCCCACAGCCGGACCAGGACGTTCACGACCTTGTCCGCGACCTCGGCCGGGAACTTCGCGGCCTCCACGATCTCGCGGGCCTTGGCCTCGTCCACACCGTCGATCGGGTCGATCGGGGTCTTGGCGACGGCCTCCGGACGGGTGGCCGCCACCTCCTCGATCTCCACGCCGCCCTCGACGGAGGCGATCGACAGGAAGGTGCGGTTGGCACGGTCGAGGAGGAAGGAGACGTAGTACTCCTCGACGATCTCCGGAGCGGTCTCGGCGATCATCACCTTGTGGACCGTGTGGCCCTTGATGTCCATGCCGAGGATGTCCGTCGCCCGGGCGACGGCCTCGTCCGGGGTGGCGGCGAGCTTGACGCCGCCGGCCTTTCCACGACCACCGACCTTCACCTGCGCCTTGACGACGGACTTGCCGCCCAGACGCTCGGTGATCTCGCGCGCCGCCTCAGGCGTGTCGATGACTTCACCGGCCAGCACCGGTACATCGTGCTTGGCGAAGAGGTCCCTCGCCTGGTACTCGAACAGGTCCACGCGCTTCCGTCCCTATCAGTGATCTCGCGGTTCGTTGGATGCGTGGGCGTGCCGCGAGGGCAACGTGACGACCGCATGTGTCACATGTCACAAGGGAAGCGCACACGGTGTCCGAGCGCGCGGCATGTCCGTCTCGCAGGTTATCTCTGCTACCGGGAGCCCTCTAAATCGCGGGTCACACCTGAGCGGTGATACCTGTCACATGATGCCGTCCTCACCGGCACGGGGTGCCGCGTGTGAGCGCTTGCGCCGACTGCGACCTGCGGCCTTCCCGGTGTGCGCAGGGTCCCCGCCCCGGTGCGGGCAAGGTGCCGGCCGGTCCGACGGCCGGACCGTCGGGGTCCCGCGTCCCGCGTGGTCACCGGATCTTCCGGAGGTCTCACCGGGTTGGGGTGGGCCCGGTGAGACCGCCGTGCACAGCCGGAGGCTGCTCGGGGCGGCCGTCCCCACCCCTTTGGGGACGGCCGGCCCCGGAACCGTGGAGCCCCACCCGAACAGGTCCGACGGCTTTCGGCCGTCCGGGTCGGTCACCCCACGGAGTCTGCTGCGCCAGGCGCCGTACGGGGCGGTGGCGGTCGTGTGCGTGTGCATGCGTCCCGTCAGGTCTCGGGAGGGGGTCGTCCGAGGCCCTGGAAGCCGCAGCCGATCCGGTTCGGGATCTTCGGGTTCCGGGGGCTTCCGGTTGCTGTCGGGCAGACCTGCTTCGCCCCCGGCGCGGCAGGGCGAGGGGAAGGCGTCCGGCTAGGCGGGGAAAACGGGAATGTCCCGGTACCGGTCCCGGCTCTCGAAGACGTCCGCACGCGCGACATCAACGGCCGCGAGCCTCCGCAGCTCCTGATGGTGCGGAGTGACGGCCCACGCGGCACCCACGGCCGACGCGTGCATCGGCTCCCGCGAGGATGCGCGCGCCGGTGCGTGCACGGGCGTCCGCGCCGGCAACGAAGCCGGCCGATCGGCAGCCGCCCGCACCACGTCACGCCCCGGCACGGCCGCTTCCGCCGCCTGAACGCCGGTCTCCGGATCCGGAGCTGCCTCCTCGGCCGCCTGCGCCTGGCCCCCGGACAACAGCCCCACCGCGAACAGTCCGCCCAGCAGCAACACCCCTCGGAACACACGCCGCCCCGCCCCGGGGCGCACGAGGCGCCGGGCGGCTGCTGAGGCCAGAGCGGTGAGCCAGGTCAAAGGGGGCTGACCTCCCGTGTGGCGGTACGGCTCGTCAAGGGCCGGGGTTGGCCTCGCGAAGGCGTCGATCCTTGCATGATGGTCCGGCGGTCACGCAAGCCCCTCGTTACCGATGAGTACTCATGTCCCGTTTGCCGGCCGCTCCGCCGGGACGTCGGGCCGACAAGTCGTCAGCCGGCGTCCGGTATCGGCAGTGGCCGCTTCTCGATCGCCGCCGCCATCACCTCCGGGAAGTGGTCCGGTGTACAGGCGAACGCCGGTGCCCCGAGCGCCGCCAACGCCGCCGCGTGGTCCCGGTCGTAGGCCGGCGCCCCCTCGTCCGACAGCGCGAGCAGCGTCACGAAGCGCACTCCCGACGCCTGCATCGCCGCGACCCGCTTCAGCATTTCCTGCCGTATGCCCCCCTCGTAGAGATCGCTGATCAGTACGACGACCGTGTCCGCGGGCCGGGTGATCCGCGACTGGCAGTACGCGAGCGCCCGGTTGATGTCCGTACCACCCCCGAGCTGCGTACCGAACAGGACGTCGACCGGATCGTCGAGCTGGTCGGTCAGGTCCACGACGGCGGTGTCGAAGACGACGAGCCGTGTGCTGATCGACCGCATGGATGCGAGCACGGCCCCGAACACCGACGCGTACACCACCGACGCCGCCATCGACCCCGACTGGTCGACACAGAGGATGACCTCCTTCCGGACCGCCCGCGACGCCCGCGCGTACCCGACCAGCCGTTCCGGCACCACCGTGCCGTGCTCCGGCAGGTAGTGCTTGAGGTTGGCCGCGATGGTGCGGTTCCAGTCGATGTCGCGATGGCGTGGCCTGCTGACCCTCGCGCCGCGGTCGAGCGCCCCGGTCAGGGTGGCCCGGGTACGGCTCGCGAGCCGCTGCTCCAGGTCCCCGACCACCTTGCGGACGACGCCTCTCGCGATCTCCCTGGTGCTCTCGGGCATCGCCTTGCCGAGTGAGAGCAGGGTGCCGACCAGGTGCACGTCCGGCTCCACCGCGGCCAGCATCTCCGGCTCCAGCAGCAGCGTGGACAGGCCGAGCCGGTCGATGGCGTCGCGCTGCATGACCTGGACGACGGAGGAGGGGAAGTACCTCCGGATGTCACCGAGCCAGCGCGCCACCGCCGGTGCCGACGCGCCCAGCCCAGCCGTGCGCTCCCGCCCCGACGGCGCCCTGTCGGCGCGCCCGTAGAGCGCGGACAGCGCTCCGTCCATCGCCGCGTCCCGCCCCGCCAACACATACCCCGTGCCGTCCGCCGCCTCGCCCCCCAGCACCAGGCGCCACCGCCGCAGCCGCGCCTGGTCCTCTGCCTCCCGCTGTCCGGGCGTCATTCCCTCACGTCCCCCTGTATCCCCTGCACCGCCTACGCCACCTACGCCACCTGTGCCCACTGGATCCATCTCACCCTCCCTCACGCCTCTGTCCTTTTCCTCCGTCTCCGCCTCCGTCCCCTCTTGTTCCTCCTCCTCGCCTCCCGGTGCTTCGGCCCGCCTGCGCCGTCACGCCCTCACACCCGCGCTGCTCCGACCCTCCGGCGCCCCCAGCAGCAGCCGGACCACCGGCAGCACCGCCTCCGCACGCGCCCGGTCCGGCTCCGGCGCGAACCCCGGGGCCGCCGCCCCCGCCCCCGTCACCTCGCCACGCTCCGCCGGCCCACGCCGCACCAGCTCGCCCAGCGTTCGGCGCACCCCCGTCTCGTACGCGGAGAACGTCCGCCGCAGGAGCGGCAGCACATCCGTGAAGGCCTCCGCCGGCACACCGGTCAGCCACTCGTCGACCAGGGCCAGCAGCCGCTCGTCGTGGACCAGCAGCATCCCCCCTCCGGAGCCGCCCCCGAGGAACCCCTCGATCCACAGTGCCGCGTCGGCCGGTGGCGTCCCGACCGACAGGGCGAGCCCCATGAGGCGCGCCGCCTCGTCCGGCTCCAGTTCCCCACAGTCCAGCAACAGCCGTACGGCCCGCCCCCGCACGACTCCCGGCACGCTGTCCCGCCCCGCCAACGTCCGCAGCACCGCCCGCCACCGGGCCGGGAGGCCGGAGGGGGTGGCGGCTCGGCAGGGTTCACCACCGGGCTCCCCGCTGGCATCCCCCAGCAGCCCCACCACCCCGTGCACCGCGTCCACGTGGCGGCGCATCTCCTCCGCCGCGTCGGCGTCGAGTCCGGCGCAGGCCGCAGGCAGCCCCACGAAGATCCGCTCGGCGAGACCCGCCGCCACCTCCGCCAGCGCCCCGGTGCCGGTGCCCCGGACGTCGCCGTAGCGCAGCGAACGGACCAGCGCGGGCAGGGCCTGGGCGAGGTGACCGACATCGGTGTCGAGGGCCGCCCGGTCGGCGAGGACCCGCATCACGGCGGGCAGCGCCCGCGGCAGTTCGGCGAGCAGACAGCACTCGGCGAGGCCGGTGACCTCGGCCAGGGTCTGTGCGCCGACGGCGTCCGCCTCCGCCTTCGCGGTGGCCGCCGCGCACACGGTGGTCCCCCACACGCCGGCCTCCGCGACCCGCACCGACAGCTCCGGCTCCCAGTGCAGCCGCCACGTCTCCCGGAAGGTGCCCGTGCCGGCCCGTGAGGCCGTGGGCCGGCCCCACTCGACGCCGAGCAGTCGCAGCCGGTGCAGCAGGCGGCCGCGCTCCGCGTCGGTCTCCTTGCGCAGATCCAGCTCCAGTTCCCGCTCCCGCGCCTCCGGCCTGAGCCGCAGTCGCCGCTGCAGCCGGTCCAGGTCACGCTGCAAGGGCACCGCGGGCGCCGTGGCCGGTACCTCGCCCAGCACGTCCCCCACCTCCAGCCGGTCCCGCACCAGGTCGAGCGGCACGTCCGAGCCGTCGCACAGCACCGCCCGCACCGCGTCGGTGGCCTCCCCGAGGCCGGGCAGCGGCCTGCCGCGCAGCGCGGCGAGCGTGTCCGCCAGCCGCACCGCCTCGATGACGTGCGCGGGGGACACCGTCCGGCCCTCCTCCCGGAGCAGCCCGGCGACCCTGGTCAGCCAGCGCTCGACCGGCCGGTCCGGGGCGGCGAACAGATGGCCGTACCACCCCGGCGAGCTGATGCCCGCCCCGTATCCTCCGGCCCGCGCCAGCCTCCGGTGGGTCCACGGCACCCAGGTCGTGTCCACCTTGACCTTCGGCAGCCCCTTCAGCAGAGCCCGGTCGGCGGACACGGTGGTCCGCCGCCGCAGCGCCGGGACATGCCAGGCTCCGCACACCACGGCCACCCCGTCGGCCCCGAACTCCCGGACCGCCGCCCGCACCTGGAGCCGCATCGCCGCCTCGCGCACGGCGTCCCGCTCGTGCTGCCCGTCGGGCTGGGTCTCCCGCATGGCTCCCATCGCCTCCTCCAGCGCGGCGAACGGCGCGAACGGTCCCGCCGGGCCCCCGCCCCGGTGCTCGACGACGTCCTCCCACCAGCGCTCCGCGTCCTCGTACCCGGCGGCCTCGGCGAGCACGGCCAGGGGATCAAGCCGAAGCCCCTCCCCATGGCCCTCCGGCTCCCCCGCTCCCTCCCCCAGACCCCTGTGCTCCCCGCCGGGCTCCCCCTGCTCCGCCGGGTCGCCCGGCTCCCCGTCGGCCCGCCCCGCCGCGGCCCGGCCCGCCCCGGGCTGGTCTGCGTCGCCCTGCCCACCGCTCGGCCCTCCCCAGCCCCTTTCTCCCGTGCCCGTGTCCTCCCGCCCTTGCCACGCCAGCGTGTGCGCCGCCGGCAGGTCGATGAAGCGGACCGGAACCCCCTGCTCCAGGGCCCAGCGGAGCGCGACCCACTCCGGGGAGAACGCGGCGAACGGCCAGAAGGCGGAGCGGCCGGGCTCGTCGACGGCGTGGGCGAGCAGGGCCACCGGCGGCCGCATGTCCTCGTCGGCGGCGAGCGCCAGCAGTGTGTCGGCCTCCGGCGGTCCCTCGATCAGCACCGCCCTCGGCCGGGCTGCCGTCAGCGCCGCCCGCACGGCCCGGGCGGAGCCGGGCCCGTGGTGCCGTACCCCCAGCAGCAGGGGCCCCTGCCCCCGTCCCCCGCTCATCCGGCCGCCTCCCGGCAGGCCCGGTAGAAGTCGGTCCACCCCTCGCGCTCGCGGACCACGGCCTCCAGGTACTCCTGCCAGACGACCCGGTCCGCGGCCGGATCGCGGACGACCGCGCCGAGGAGACCGGCGGCCATGTCGCCGGGCCGCAGGACACCGTCGCCGAAGTGGGCGGCGAGGGCGAGGCCGCCGGTCACGACAGAGATGGCCTCGGCGGTGGACAGGGTGCCGCTGGGCGACTTCAGCTTCGTCCGGCCGTCGGCGGTGACCCCGGCTCGCAGTTCCCGGAAGACCGTGACCACCCGGCGGATCTCGTCCGCCCCGTCGGGCACGGCCGGCAGGTCGAGGGATCGGCCGATCTGGTCGACGCGGCGCGCGACGATGTCCACCTCGGCGTCGACACTGGCCGGCAGCGGCAGCACCACACTGTTGAAACGGCGGCGCAGGGCGCTGGAGAGGTCGTTGACCCCGCGGTCGCGGTCGTTGGCGGTGGCGATGAGGTTGAAGCCGCGTACGGCCTGCACCTCCTGCCCCAGCTCGGGGATCGGCAGGGTCTTCTCCGACAGGAGGGTGATGAGGGTGTCCTGCACATCGGCCGGGATACGGGTCAGCTCCTCCACCCGGGCCGTCATGCCCTGGGCCATGGCCCGCATGACGGGGCTGGGCACGAGGGCGTCGCGGCTCGGGCCGTGGGCGAGCAGTCGCGCGTAGTTCCAGCCGTAGCGGATGGCCTCCTCCGGGGTGCCCGCCGTGCCCTGCACCAGCAGGGTGGAGTCCCCGCTGACGGCCGCGGCCAGGTGCTCGGAGACCCAGGTCTTGGCGGTGCCGGGCACGCCGAGCAGCAGCAGGGCGCGGTCGGTGGCGAGTGTCGTGACGGCGACCTCGACGATGCGGCGCGGACCCACGTACTTCGGCGTGATCACGGTGCCGTCCGGCAGGGTACCGCCCAGGAGGTAGGTGGCGACCGCCCACGGCGACAGCTTCCACCGCGGTGGTCGGGGGCGGTCGTCCTGCCGTGCCAGCGCGGCGAGTTCATGGGCGAACGCGTCCTCGGCGTGCGGTCGCAACGCCTCGGTCTGCTTCTCCTCCGCCAGGTCCACGGACCTCGGTTCCACGGACACAGACACAGCTGGTCCCCCTCTCCAGCTCGGCCGGTTCGGATCTGGCTCCCACCTTGCACCACCCCACTGACAGTCGGCCCTGACCTGGGAAAATGGTCTGCTCCGAGCTACGTCCGGGCCGATTGTCAGTGGGTGGGCCTACGGTCTTCGGTATGACTCAGCAGGGGGTGCGCCGGACCGCGGACCAGGTGCTGGAACTGGCGCCTGACGACGCGTCACGCAAAGCGGGGAGCAAACTCGCCTCGGCCGGTGCGTGGTCGGGGACGGGCAGCAGCGAGGAGGGGGTGGTGTGGGGTCTGTGCAAGGGGAGCGGCCGTACGCCGTACCGGACGGTCGTGGACCTGGCGGACCCCGCCGGCGGACCGGCGTACCGGTGCGGTTGCCCGAGCCGCAAGTTCCCGTGCAAGCACGCTCTCGGGCTGCTGCTGCTCTGGTCGGGCGGTGAGGCGGCGGTCCCCGGAGGGCGGGCGGCGCCGGAGTGGGCGGAGGCATGGCTCGCGGGCCGGCGCGAGCGCCGTGGAGCGGGGGGAGAAGAGGGGGCGGGTGGAGAGAAGGGGCCGGGCGGCGGGGGCGCCCGGCCCCCGGCCGGCCCGGTGGACCGCGAGGCGGCGCGCCGGCGGGCGGAGCGCCGGGCCGAGCGGATCACGGCGGGGGCGACCGAGCTGGAGCAGCGCCTGGCCGACCTGCTGCGCTCCGGCCTGGCCACGGCCGAGCAGGCGGGGTACGGGCTGTGGGAGGAGACGGCGGCCCGCATGGTCGACGCGCAGGCGCCCGGGCTGGCGTCCCGGGTGCGGGAGCTGGGCTCGATCCCCGGGTCGGGCCCGGACTGGCCGGTGCGGCTGCTGGAGGAGTGCGCGCTGCTCCACCTGCTGGACCGGGGCTGGCTGGGCCGCGCGCGGCTGCCCGAGGAGCTGGTGGCGACGGTCCGCTCCCGCGTCGGCCTGACCGGTGCGGCGGAGGGGCCGCCGGAGCGCGACCACTGGCTGGTCCTCGCCCAGTACGACACCGCGGACGCCAAGCTGACGACCCGCCGGATCTGGCTGTACGGCACCGGCACCGGCCGTACGGCGCTGCTCCTGTCGTACGGCGCCGCCGGACGGACTCCGGAGCTGGCGCTCCCGGTGGGGCTGGCCGTGGACGCCGAGCTGTCCGCGTTTCCGGAGACCGGCCGGCGGCGCGCGGCCCTGACGGAGCGCCGTTCCCCGCCCGTCCCCACCAGCGCGCGGCCGCCGGGTGTGTCGACCGGCACGGCGGCCGCCCACTACGGTGACGCCCTGTGTGAGGACCCCTGGCTGGACTCCGTGCCGGTGACGCTGGACGACGTCGTCCCGGTACCGGACGGCCCGTCGTGGCAACTCGCGGATGCCGCCGGGGACACGGCGCTCCCCCTCGCGCCGGGCGCCGCCGCCCGCCCCGGTCTGTGGCGGCTGGTGGCTCTGTCCGGCGGCGCCCCCGTCAAGGTCTTCGGCGAGTGCGGCCACCGCGGCTTCACGCCCCTGACGGCGTGGCCTGCCGGCCCCGGGGAGGCCGTCGCCCTGTGCTGACTCACTCCTCGCGCCCGTCGCCTCCCGCCGCCACGCATACGTGCGGCCGCAGAGGACACCCGGCCCCACACAGCGTCTCCCTCACCACCCGCAGCAACTGGACCGCAAGGAACAAGAGGAACAACCAGCCCGAGGGGACCGACCGGTGCGGCAGCACCAAGAACACCGGCAGCGCCAGGAACACCGGCAGCGCCAGGAAGGGACCCCCATGAACGGCACCACGGCCGCGGCCCCGCCCGGCGCCTGGGAAGCGCTGGTCACCGCGGCGCTCCTGGGCACCGACCGGCGGACGCCCCCCGGGGTGCCGCCGGGCCCCGACGCTCCCTCGGCGCTCCTGGACGCGGCGGCCGCCGAGACCGTACGGCGCCGCGCCGGACTGCGCCCGGGCCCGGCAGCCCGTCGCCCGGATCCGGCCCCCGAGGACCCGCGCCGGCCGCTTCCGCCCGCGGCGGCGCGCCGCCTCGCCCTGCTGCTGGCCGACCGGCCCGGCGCGGCCGGCGGCGGCCGGCGCGGCGCCACCCCCGACCTCATCGAGCTGCTGCCCCAGTGGCTGGCGGCTGCCAACGCGCACGGTTACGGCGCGCCACCGCAGGCGCTTCCGGCCCTGCTGGACGCGGCCCGCGGGCGTACGGACCTGCGGCCGGCGGCGCTGGAGTTCGCGGGGCCACGCGCCCTGTGGCTGGCCCGGCTCAACCCGGACTGGCGGTTCGCCCTGCGCGCCACACCGGGCGGTGGCGCGTCCCTGCCCGGCGCCCAGGACACCGAGCAGGTCAGGCGGCTGTGGCAGGAGGGGCTGTTCGCGGAGCGGGTCGCCCTGCTGGCGGCGCTGCGCTCGCGCACCCCGGACGCCGCCCGGGAGCTGCTGGCCGCCACCTGGCCGACGGAGCGTGCCGAGGACCGGCTGATGTTCCTGGACTCGCTGCGCACGGGTCTCGGCCCGCGCGACGAGCCCTTCCTGGAGCAGGCGCTCGCCGACCGTTCCCGTACCGTCCGGTCGACCGCCGCCGAGCTGTTGTCGGCCCTGCCGGAGTCGGCCCTGGCGGCTCGGATGGCCGCCCGCGCCGCCACCTGCGTGGCACTGGACCTCACGCAGCCGACGCCGACGATCGTCGTGGAGGCGCCGCACGACTGCGACGCGGGCATGGAGCGCGACGGGGTGGTCCCCAGGCCGCCGACCGGGCGGGGCGAACGGTCGTGGTGGCTCGGCCAGCTGGTGGAGGCGGCCCCGCTGGGCGCCTGGCCGGCGCGGCTGGGCGGCCGTGCGCCCGAGGAGATCGTGGCGCTGCCGGTGGCCGACGACTGGCTGTCGGAGCTGCACGCGGCCTGGTGCCGGGCCGCCGTGAGGCAGCGGGACGCGCTCTGGTCACGGGCGCTCCTCGGTTCGCCGTCGGCGCCGGAGGCGGGCGGCCCCGGAGCGGTGTCCCTGGCCGAGCGCGCCAAGCTGCTGAGCACCTTGCCGGCCGGAGAACGCGCCGAATGGGTGGCCGGCTTCATCGCCGCGCACGGTCTGTCGGAGGCGTTCCAGCTGCTCGGCGTGTGCGCGGTGCCGTGGGCGGCGCCGCTCGGGCGGGCCGTGGTCGACGCGCTGAACATCGCCCGCGACGCGGGCAGCTACCCGTGGAGCTTCAGCGGGGTGATGGGGCTGGCCGAGCGCTGTCTCGACCCGTCGGAGGCGGGCCGGCTGGACGCGCTGCTGGCGGTGCCCGAGGAGCCGGAGGACGCCTCGCCCGGTGCCGGGGGCTACTGGGCGGAGGCGTTCCAGCGGCTGGTCACGACCCTGCGGTTGCGCGGGGTGATGCGACAGGAGCTGGAGGCACCATGACGGATCGACCCCAGGTCACGGACTGCGGCTCAGCTGCCCGAGCCGGCCGGCTGCCGGACGTGTGCCCGGACCCAGTCCACGATCGACTGTGTGGTGGCGCCGGGTGTGAAGATCTCGGCGACGCCCTTCTCCTTCAGCGGCGGGATGTCCGCCTCGGGGATGATGCCCCCGCCGAAGACCAGGATGTCCGCCGCGTCCCGCTCCTTGAGCAGCTCGATCACGGCGGCGAAGAGCGTGTTGTGCGCCCCGGAGAGGATGGACAGGCCGATCGCGTCGGCGTCCTCCTGGATCGCCGTGTCGACGATCTGCTCCGGGGTCTGGTGGAGGCCCGTGTAGAT
Organism: Streptomyces sp. bgisy159; assembly: GCF_965341775.1. GTDB lineage: Bacteria > Actinomycetota > Actinomycetes > Streptomycetales > Streptomycetaceae > Streptomyces. Next base: position 79,640 of record NZ_CBDQZH010000002.1, read on the forward strand.
GACCTCCATACCGGCGTCGCGCAACGCGCGCGCGATCACCTTGGCCCCGCGATCGTGGCCGTCGAGCCCCGGCTTGGCCACCACCACGCGGATCGGACCGGCTGCCACACCCATCACTGCCTCCATGAAGCGACTACATCCATCCGTACCGGATCCTGCTGAATCCATGCACACCGATTCGTACCGACGGACACCCCGCACCACGCCGGGCGGGGAAGTGAACGAACGTTATCGCCAGCATCCCGCAACCGGCAGTTTCGCGGTGGAGAGGGAGGGGGAAATCACACGGTGGGACACTTTCACCGCGCACGGTTCCCCTTCCTGGCGGGGGAACGGGCGCACCGGGAGCCGCTCCGAGGTCGCCGCACCACCGCGCCACAGGGCCGCGCATCGTGGTGGTACGGCGGATCGGCGAAGGCACGGCGGGCTCGCCTCGCGCGCCCCGTCGTCCACCTCCGCCGCGGCCTCCCACGAGGGCACACGGGGGACACGGGCGTCCCGTCGTGTGCCGACAGGAGGTCGGCCATGAAGGTCACCTGGGCCCTGGAGCCCCTGCTTCCGCTCTGTCAGCGTCTCCTGCCGAGCAGGCTGGCGGGACTCTCCGTGACTCTCCTGAAGGCGACCGCCCTGGAGCTGGCCATCCTCGCGGGCCATCTCGTCCTCTATCCGTCGGGCATCGTCCAGGAACGGCGCACTCCGCCCGCGCTGCCCCCGGGGGACGGCGACACCGCCGAGCCGGCGCAGCTGCCGGCCCAGGGCGCTCCCCCGGTGGTGCTGCTGCACGGGTTCATCGACAACCGTTCCGTCTTCGTCCTGCTGCGGCGCAGTCTCGCCCAGCACGGCAGGCACCAGGTGGAGTCGCTCAACTACTCGCCGCTGACCTGCGACATCCGCACGGCGGCGGAGCTGCTGGGCCGCCACATAGAGGGCATCTGCGCCCGCACCGGCAGCCGACGGGTCGACATCGTGGGACACAGCCTGGGCGGGCTGATCGCCCGGTACTACGTGCAGCGCCTGGGCGGCGACGCCCGGGTACGGACGCTGGTCACGCTCGGCACCCCGCACTCGGGCACCCGGGTGGCGCGGCTGGCGACCGCGCACCCGATCGCGCGCCAGATGCGTCCGGGGTCGGCGGTCATCGAGGAGCTGAAGGAGCCCGCGCCGGGCTGCCGGACCCGGTTCGTCGGCTTCTGGAGCGACCTCGACCACATCATGGACCCGCTGGAGTCGGCCTGCGTCGACCACCCGGACCTGCGGGCGGTGAACGTACGCGTGACGGGGATCGGCCATCTCGCGCTTCCCGTGCACCCGGCGGTCGCCATGGGCGTCCGGCAGGCGCTGGACGCGGAGGGCCCGGCGGCGGATCCGGCCGCCTCGGCGGAGGCCCGGGCCGGTGGTCTGACGGTCGCCTGACCCGTTTCTCTCTCGAACAGCTCTCGAACATAGAGCCAAGGTCGTGCCCGCGGTCCCCCGAAACACGGCCGAATGCCCGTTTCCCCGGGCTCCGAAACCCGTCGAAGATTGTCGTGCCCGCGTACCGCCGGGTACAGTCACCGCACTGCTCTGGCAGCCCCTGTTGTCGAGGCGAAAGAGAAGTTGGTGAACGACCGTCACCCGTCGGGGACCATGACCACCCCGGCATCGGCTTCCGAAGCCGCCTCGGCGCCCTACGCGTCGTACGGCACCCAGGAAGCCGCGTACGACGGCTTCACCTCCTATGACACCGGGTACGACACCGGCGCCCACCCGACGACGGGGCTCGGTGACGCCGCTTACGCGACCGGGACGTACGACACCGGCGGCTACGGCACCGGCACGTACGACACCGGCGCCTACGATTCCGGTCAGTGGTCGACGAGCAGCCACCAGACGCTGAACCACGACCCGTACGCGGCCCAGCACCACGCCGCCTATGACACGGGCGCCTACGACACCACCTCCTGGTCCGCCGGCTACCAGCAGCTGGTCCCCCAGCAGCAGGGCGCCCCCGACACCAGCGGCCAGTGGGACGCGAGCACCTGGCTGCAGGCCGACCAGCCCGCGGGGTCGGCCGACCGGACCCAGCAGTGGGAGTGGGGTACCCAGTCCTTCGACACCGGCGCCTACGACGCCACGCAGTGGAACACCGCGGACGGTGAGCCGACGCCGGGCCCCGGCCCGTACCAGGACACCGGCGACCCCTACCAGGACGACGCCGAGCCGTACCAGGACAACGCCGAGCCGGCGGCCACCGGCGAGCTGCCCGTCGTAGAAACGCTTCCGCACGCCGAGGACGAGGACGGGCAGGCGCCCGGCGAGCTGCTCCTCGACGCGCAGGAGGACGTCACTCCCGTACCGGCCCCCCGGGCGGCTTCGCGCGGTGGCAGCCGCTCCCGGCGCCGTACGCCCGCGAAGCGCTCCGCGCTGTTGACCGTGGCCGTGCCGTCGGTGTGCGTGATGGGTGTCGCCGGGATCGCCGCCGCCTCGGTGGGCACGCTCACCGGGGACGACACGGACACCAGCGCCACCGCCGCCGACGCGCCGGTGGTGAAGGCGTCCGCCGCGAACGACAAGCTGGCCGCCCAGCTGCTCGACGTACGGGAGGGCGCGGACGACTTCAGCGACCGGGTCAGCCGCGAGCAGGAACGCATCGACCTCAAGGCGCAGCAGGAGCTGGAGCGGAAGAAGGCGCTGGCGGAGGCGGCTCGCAAGGAGCGGCTGCGCCCGAAGTACGCCGTCCCGGTGGGCCAGCACGGTCTCAGCGCCTACTACGGCCAGTCCGGCGTCAACTGGATGTCCATGCACACGGGCATCGACTTCCCGGTCTCCTACGGCACCACCGTGATGGCCGCGACCGACGGTGTCGTGCGGACCCAGTGGAACAGCGCCTACGGCAACATGATGATCGTGACCGCCAAGGACGGCACGGAGACCTGGTACTGCCACCTCTCCAGCTACCGTGTGGCCTCCGGTACGACGGTGAAGGCCGGCGACCCGATCGCGTACTCCGGGAACTCCGGCAACTCGACCGGCCCGCACCTGCACTTCGAGGTCCGGCCGAGCGGCGGCTCGCACATCGACCCGCTGGCCTGGCTGCGCAGCCACGGACTGGACCCGACCTGATCCGGCCCCGTCGCTGAGGTGCGCGTGCCCCCGCCGTTCGGCGGGGGCTCACTTGTGGATCGGCCCCGGGCCGGAGCGGGTCAGAGTTTCTCCACCGGCGCGTACCGCAGCAGCAGCCGCTTCGGTTTGGCGTCGCCGAAGTCGATGGTCGCCTCCGCGTTCGCTCCGGTGCCCTTCACCCCGACGACCGTGCCCAGGCCGAACTGGTCGTGGGTGACACGGTCACCGACGGCCAGGGCGACCACCGGTTTGTCGGTGGTGCGGCTGGTGGCGAAGCCGGACGCTCCCGACGCCGACGAACGGGAGCGGGACGACGACAGCGAGGACGCGACGCCGCCGGTCGGCGGTGCCAGGGTGGCGCCGGTGCGCTTCCAGTCCACATGCGTGGGCGGGATCTCCTCCAGGAAGCGGGAGGGCGGGTTGTACGACGGCTGTCCCCAGGCGCTGCGCATCGCCGAGCGGGTGAGGTAGAGCCGCTCACGCGCGCGGGTGATGCCGACGTAGGCCAGGCGGCGTTCCTCCTCCAGCTCCTTGGTCTGCCCGAGGGCGCGCATGTGCGGGAAGACGCCGTCCTCCATGCCGGTGAGGAACACCACCGGGAACTCCAGGCCCTTGGCGGTGTGCAGGGTCATCAGCGTGATGACGCCGTCGCCGTCCTCCTCGTCGGGGATCTGGTCGGAGTCGGCGACCAGGGCGACCTGCTCCAGGAAGTCGGCGAGGGTGCTCGCCTCGTCCTCCCCGCGCTCCTGCTCGAACTCCAGGGCGACGGCGGCGAGCTCCTGGAGGTTCTCGATGCGGGTCTCGTCCTGCGGGTCGGTGGAGGACTGCAGCTCGGCGAGGTAGCCGGTGCGCTCCAGGACGGCTTCCAGCACGGTCGCCGGGCCGGCTCCCGACTCGACGATCGTGCGCAGTTCCTCCATCAGCGCGTTGAACCGCTTGACCGCGTTCGTCGACCGCGCGGCCATGCCGTACGCCTCGTCGACGCGCTTGAGGGCCTGCGGGAAGCTGATCCTCTCGCGCTGGCTCAGGGCGTCGATCATCGCCTCGGCGCGCTCGCCGATGCCGCGCTTGGGCACGTTGAGGATGCGGCGCAGCGGCACGGAGTCCTCCGGGTTGGCGAGGACCCGCAGGTAGGCCAGGACGTCCCGGACCTCCTTGCGCTCGTAGAAGCGGACCCCGCCGACGACCTTGTAGGGCAGGCCGACGCGGATGAAGACCTCTTCGAAGACGCGGGACTGGGCGTTGGTGCGGTAGAAGACGGCGACATCGCCGGCCTTGGCCTCCCCCGCGTCGACCAGGCGGTCTATCTCGTCGGCGACGAACTGCGCCTCGTCGTGCTCGGTGTCGGCGACATAGCCGGTGATGCGCGCGCCCGTGCCCGCGTTGGTCCACAGGTTCTTGGGGCGGCGGGACTCGTTGCGCTCGATGACCGCGTTGGCGGCGGACAGGATGGTCTGCGTGGAGCGGTAGTTCTGCTCCAGCAGGATCGTCGTCGCGTCCGGGTAGTCCTCCTCGAACTGGAGGATGTTGCGGATGGTCGCGCCGCGGAAGGCGTAGATCGACTGGTCGGCGTCGCCCACGACGCACAGCTCGGCGGGCGGCACGTCGTACTCGCTCGGGGGCGCGTCGACGGGGTGCTCGGCGCTGCCGACCAGCTCGCGCACGAGGGCGTACTGGGCGTGGTTGGTGTCCTGGTACTCGTCGACCAGGACGTGCCGGAAGCGGCGGCGGTAGTGCTCGGCGACGTCCGGGAAGGCCCGCAGCAGGTTGACCGTGGTCATGATCAGGTCGTCGAAGTCCAGCGCGTTCGCCTCACGCAGGCGGGACTGGTAGAGCGCGTACGCCTGGGCGAGGGTCTTCTCGAAACCGTCGGCGGCCTGGGCGGCGAAGTCCTCCTCGTCGATCAGCTCGTTCTTCAGGTTGCTGATCTTGGCGCTGAACGACTTGGGCGGGAAGCGCTTCGGGTCCAGGTCCAGGTCCCGGCAGACCAGGGCCATCAGACGCTTGGAGTCGGCGGCGTCGTAGATCGAGAACGACGAGGTGAAGCCGAGCTTCTTGCTCTCCCGGCGCAGGATGCGTACGCACGCGCTGTGGAAAGTCATGACCCACATGGCGCCCGCGCGCGGGCCGACCAAGTGCTCGACGCGCTCCTTCATCTCGCCGGCGGCCTTGTTGGTGAAGGTGATCGCGAGGATCTGCCCGGGGTGCACGTTCCGCTCGGCGAGCAGGTACGCGATGCGGTGGGTGAGCACCCGGGTCTTGCCGGAGCCGGCGCCGGCCACGATGAGCAGCGGGGTGCCGGAGTGGACGACGGCGGCGCGCTGGTTGTCGTTCAGCCCCTCGATCAGCGCGGCGGCGTCCAGGGCGGGGCGCGGGGCGCCGTCGCGGTAGTGGGTGTCCCGGTCCGGGGGCACGTCGAACTTCCCGCCGAACAGATCGTCCGGAACCTGCTCCGGAGCGTGATCGTCCTCGGGCGGCGGCGGGGGTTCCTCCCCGTGCCCGCGGGGGGCCTGGAGGTCCGCCAGGAAGCTGTCGTCAAAGAGGCTGCTCATCGCTCTCCGAGTCTAGGGCGCCTCACTGACAACCGGCCGCCGTACCGGAACATCGGCGTCGGGGGTGAGGATCCTCACCACCTGACGCGCGCGCCGCCCACCTCACCGAACGGGGCCTCACCGTGACCGTCCGAAGCCGGACGAAGAAGGTCACGAAAATGTATCGGGCATATCACCCATCAACCTTCACAGGGGCCACACCGGTTGGCTACCGTGCGGGCGGGCCGTACGACCCCCACCGGCGAACGTCGCCGGGCCGCGCGGCCTCCGCCGAGTCCGGCGCGCCCCTCATGGCGACCGGAGCCGGGGACCCACCGACCTTGGGGTGAATCGGCCCGCCTCCCCTCCCGGGAACGAGCCGTAGGGCAACCCTTCCGATCGTCCGCCCGAACCCGACAGCTAACTCGGTAGGCGGAACATGGAAGGAGTCGCCTCCCTTGGCGTCGCAGCACCGCAAGCCGCGTTCCGCCGGTTCGCGCGTGGCCGGGATCCGCACCCCCGCCCTCGCCACCGCCGCCCTGACCTCCGTGGCCCTGCTCTCCCAGACGGCGAACGCCGCGCCCTCCGACGACGGCAGACCCAGCCTGGAGGAGGTCGAGAAGAAGGTCGACGACCTGTACCGGCAGGCGGAGTCGGCCACCGAGAAGTACAACGCCGCCAAGGAGCGGACGGCCAAGCAGCGCAAGCAGGTCGACACCCTTCTGGACGACGTCGCCCAGCGCACCCAGAAGCTCAACGCGGCCCGCGAGGAGCTGGGTTCCTACGCGGCCGCGCAGTACCGCACCGGTGCGGCCGTGCCGGACACCGCGACCTTCCTGCTCGCGGACTCCGCGCAGGACTACTTCGACCAGTCCCAGCTGATGAACCGGATGACCGACCGTCAGAAGGACGCGGTCGACGACTACATCACCGAGCAGTCGGAGACGATGCGCAAGCGCCGGGAGGCGTCGCAGAGCCTGCAGACGCTGACCGAGACGCAGAACGAGCTCAAGACCGCCAAGGCCACCGTCCAGAAGAAGCTCGGCGACGCGCGCGAACTGCTGGCGGAGCTGACGGCGCAGGAGAAGGCCCGGCTCGCCGAGATCGAGCGGCAGAAGCGGGAGGAGGCCGCCCGCAAGGCCGCGGAGCTGGCCGAGCGGCAGGCGGCCGAGGAAGCGGCCCGACAGGCGGCCGCCCAGCAGGACACCTCGACGCCGGCCGGCTCCACCGCGGACACCTCGGGCTCGACGGCGGCCGCTCCGGCCACCGACTCCTCGTACACCACGAAGGCCGAGAAGGCTCTCGCCTTCGCCCGCGCGCAGGTCGGCAAGCCCTACGTCTGGGGCGCCACCGGGCCCGACTCCTACGACTGCTCCGGCCTCACCCAGGCCGCCTGGAAAGCCGCCGACGTCACTCTCCCGCGCACCACCTGGGACCAGGTCGAGGCCGGCACCACGGTCCCCCTGTCCCAGGCCCAGCCTGGTGACCTCGTCTTCTTCTACGGCGACATCAGCCACGTCGGCCTCTACATCGGCAACGGCATGATGATCCACGCCCCGAAGCCCGGCGCGTACGTCCGTGAGGAGTCCATCTACTACGACGGCGAGTCCTCGATCCACAGCGTGGTCCGCCCGGCCTGACCGCTCCCGGTCTCCCCCGGCCCGGCCGTTTTTGTCGCCGCCCGCGTGCGCGCCCCACTCCGGCGTCGGAGCGGGGTCCGTAGCATCGGTGCATGTCCGGGACGATCACATCGCTGTACGACCGGTGGGGGCGGCGTCCGCCGGCGGCCGGGGCCGCCGTCATGGCGACCGGCATCGTGTCGGTCGGGCTGGACCTGACCGGTTACGACACGCTGTCGCTGATCGCGTTGGCGACAGCGTCGCTCGCGTGGGCACTGCTGGCGGCGGACTTCACCGCGCGGCTGCTGTGGGACCGCAAGCGGTGGCTGGCCGAGGCGGGCACGCCGGGCGCGCTCACCGCCGTGGCCGCGACGGCGGTGCTCGGGACCCGGTTCTCCGCGATGGGCCGGCACACGCTCGCCGGGGCTCTGCTGGCGCTGGCGGTGCTGTGGTGGCCGGTGCTCCTCGTGGACGTCGTGCGGCACCGGCGGGACCGCATGCCGGGCTCGGTGTTCCTGTGCACCGTGGCCACGCAGGCGCTCGCCGCGCTCGGCGCGACGCTCGCCCGGGCGCAGGGCCTGGCCTGGCTCGCGCACGCGGCGCTCGTGGTGTTCTGGCTGGGCCTCGGGCTCTACGCCTTCGCTCTGGCCCATTTCGACTTCCGGGAGATCGCCACCGGCGCCGGGGACCACTGGGTGGCCGCCGGGGGGCTGTCGACCTCCGCACTCGCGGGCGCCAATCTGCTCAGCGCCGACGACACCGGTCTGCGCCTGTGGAACGCCGACGACACGGGCGTCCTGCGCACCGTCACCGCGGCCCTGCTGGTGCTCGCCCTGTGCTGGTACGCCGTGCTGCTGGCCGCCGAGGCGGCGTGGCCGCGCCCGCGCTACGACGTGCGCCGCTGGGCGACGGTGTTCCCGATGGGCATGATGGCCGTGGCGGCTTCGTCGGCGGCCACCGCCGCCGATCTGCCCTGGGCCCGCCGGTCGGAGCACGGGCTGCTGTGGGTCGCGGTGGCCGTGTGGACGGCGGTCGCCGTGGGCGCGGTCGCCTCCGCGCTCGGGGCGATCAGGTCCACAGCACCGCGATGAACACGTTCGCCATGGTGAGCGCCCCGACCAGGCCGAACAGCCGCTTGTCCACCCGCTCCTCGTCGCGCTGCACGTAGACCAGGCCGAGGATCACGATCAGCAGGGCCAGTTTCACCCCGATCTTCACGTTGTTGACGTGGTCGTACTCCGCCTGGTCGAGGCCGACCAGGACCACGCCGGTGACGAGCATGGTGGCCGCGCCGTGCAGCATGGCGGGGACGAACCGGGCGGTGCCCTGGCCCATCGCCTTCATCTGCGTGAGGAACCCGCCGAGGAGCGCGCCGATGCCGATGATGTGCAGGCCGACGAAGAGATGGATGAGTACGTCCATGAGGCCGGATGCTAATCAGCCCCCTGGTCCCCGCCCGACACCGGCCCCGCCGTGAGCGCCCCGTGAGCGCCCCCGGACGGACTGTCCCGCGCCGAATGCGGTGCCATAGCAGCCGTCGCGCCCCGGCCGCCCCGGGTTCCCCGCCTTCGGTCAGCGCCCCGCGTCAACCCGTCGCCCACACCCCGCCCTGCCGGTCAGGTGTGGTCACCGGGCTGTCCGCTTGTGTCATTTCCGTACATCGCGTCACCGACCCCGCACCGGCGGGCCTAGCGTCCTGCAGCAGGTGACCGGCTCCCCACCGCCGCCCGGGCCAGGGGCGGCAGCCGGGCACCACCGCCGAGAGTCCGGCGGCGTCCCGCTCCCCCGTGCGGGCGCCGCCGGGCAACCCCCGCTCCCGGTACCGCGGCGGTCGTACGAAAGGACGTGCAGTCCCAGGTGGCAGCGCACCGCAAGTCCCGACAGCGCTCACTCGGCGGCCATACGGTCCGTACCGCGGCGACCTTCGCCCTCGCGGGCGCGGCGACCGCCACGGCGTTCGACGGCACCGGACACGCCGAGCCGCAGCTGACGCCCGCGCAGGTCAAGGCGAAGGTGGACCAGCTGTACCAGGAGGCCGAGGTGGCCACCGAGAAGTACAACGGCGCCAAGGAGAAGGCCCAGCAGGCCGAGCGGCGGCTGAGGACGCTGCGGGACCAGGCGGCGCGCAAGGCGCAGCGACTGAACTCGGCCCGCGAGGCGCTGGGTTCGATGGCGGCGGCCCAGTACCGCACCGGGACGATCGACCCGGCCGTGCAACTGGCGCTCTCCGACGACCCCGACCAGTACCTCGACGGCGCCGCGTTCGCCGAACGCGCGAACGACCGCCAGTCCGCCACCGTCACCCGGGTGCGCAACGAACTCCGCGAGATCGAGCAGCTGCGCGGCGCGGCCCGCGTCGAACTCGACACCCTCCAGTCCCGTCAGGCTGAGCTGCGGCAGTACAAGAACACGATCACCGGCAAGCTGGACACCGCCCGCCGGCTGCTCGCCCGGCTGACCGCCGAGGAACAGGCCCGGCTCGCGGCCGACGACAGCACCGGGAGCGACGCCCGCGCCTCACGCACCTCCGCGGGCGGACCGCGCGACGGCCTGCGGGCCACCCCCGTCTCCTCGACCACGCAGGCCCCCAACTCCCGCACGGCGGCGGCCGTCGCCTACGCCTACTCCAAGATCGGCAGCCCCTACGTCTGGGGAGCCACCGGCCCGAACGCCTTCGACTGCTCCGGGCTCGTCCAGGCCGCCTACCGCTCCGCAGGCATCTCCCTGCCCCGCACCACCTACGCCCAGATCGACGCCGGCCGACGGGTCTCCCGCTCCGAACTCCTCCCCGGGGACCTGGTGTTCTTCTACTCCGGCATCAGCCACGTGGGCCTCTACATCGGCAACGGGCAGATGATCCACGCCCCCAACCCGTCCTCCTCGGTCCGTGTCGCCCCCATCGACCAAATGCCCTTCGCCGGAGCGACCCGGGTGGTGTGAACGAGACAGCGGGCGCCGCGTCGGGGCGCCGGGGCATGGCCGGAACGGCGGGGGCCGCAACGACCCCGGCTCCGTGGCACGGTAGCGTCACGACCGTCCCCGCCGCGCCTCACCGACCCTCAAGAGAGTCCCGATGTCGCGCTCCCTACTGTCGCCGCCTTCACCGCCGCACTTGCGCGCCTGGCCGGACCGGACCGCGTTGCTGGCCGACCGCGCCCGGGCCCTGGCCGAACTGCACCGCCACAGCCTCGGAGTGCACCGGGTCCTTCTGCTGTGGCTGCTGGCGCTCGCCGCGATCATCGGCTGGGCGCTGCTGGTGCTGCCGCTGCAGCAGTTCGAGGAGCGGGACCCGACGGGCCTCCTCCTCGGCCCGGTCTTCGCACTGCTCGGGCTGGCCTCGCTCACCCCCTCCGTCGTCGCCGTCACCCGCGCCATCCGCCGCGACCGGCAGACGCGCCGGCTCCTCGACGCCTGGCTCGCCCTGGACCACCACCCCCAGACCGACGCCCGCCTGCGCTCCCCCGGCCTGAGCCTGTTCTGGCTGCTGTCCTCCGGCGCCCTGGGCTCGATCGGCCTCTGGGCGTCCGTCGCCTCCGCCGGCCCGGCTGCCGGGCAGAACGGCTACGCCCGCGCCGCCCTCGGCCTGGGCATCGGCACCATCCTGTGGCTGACCGGGCTCATCGGTGCGATCAACGCCGTACGCCACTACCGCTGGGCGGTGCGCGCCCTGCGGGCCGCGCCCGTCAGACGAGGCGCCGGGCCGTCGCCCACCGGGTCAGCTCATGACGGTTGGACAGCTGGAGCTTGCGCAGCACCGCCGACACATGGGACTCCACCGTCTTCACCGAGATGAACAGCTGCTTGGCGATCTCCTTGTACGCATAGCCGCGGGCGATGAGGCGGAGCACCTCCCGCTCGCGCTGGGTGAGGCGGTCGAGGTCCTCGTCGACCGGCGGAGCGTCCGTCGAGGCGAACGCGTCCAGCACGAAACCGGCCAGCCGGGGCGAGAAGACGGCGTCGCCCTCCTGCACCCTGAAGACGGAGTCGACAAGATCCGTGCCCGTGATCGTCTTGGTGACATAGCCCCGCGCGCCACCGCGGATCACCCCGATCACGTCCTCCGCCGCGTCCGACACGGACAGCGCGAGGAAACGCACCGGCTGCTCGGCGTCGGCCATCAGCGCGGCACACCGGCGCAGGACCTCCACCCCGCCACCGCCGGGCAGATGGACGTCCAGGAGGACCACCTCGGGGCGGGTCGCGGTGATGACCGTGACCGCCTGGTCGACGTCGGCGGCCTCGCCGACCACCTCGACGCCGGTCTGCTCGGTCTGCCCGATCTCGGCCTGCACCCCCGTACGGAACATACGGTGATCGTCGACGAGGACCACGCGCACATGGCGTCCGCCCGCACCACCGGTCGTCTCCGCGGGCTCCGCGTTCATCTCGGTCGGGTCGCTCATGACGTCTTCTCCGCCCTCTCCATCTCCAGCTCGACCTCCGTGCCGCCACCGGGCACCGCCCGCAGTCGCGCCGTACCGCCGTGGCGCTCCATGCGGCCGATGATCGATTCTCTGACACCCATGCGGTCGGCGGGTATCGCGTCGAGGTCGAAGCCGGGACCACGGTCACGTACGGACACGAAGACCGTCCTCCCCTCGACTTCGGCGTAGACCTGCACGGCGCCGCCCTCGCCACCGTACTTGGCGGCGTTCACCATCGCCTCGCGCGCGGCCTGCATCTGTGCCGCGGTCTTCTCGTCGAGCGGGCAGTCCCCCACGACGACGACCTCCAGGGGCACTCCGTGCTTGTCCTCCACCTCCGCGGCGTTGCGCTTGACCGCCTCGGCGAGCGTCGTCGGCTCGTCGGCCTCGTCCTTGCCGGTGCCCTCCGGCTTGTACAGCCAGGTGCGCAGGTCCCGCTCCTGGGCGCGGGCGAGCCGGCGGACCTCGCCGGCGTTCTCCGCGTTGCGCTGGATCAGGGTGAGGGTGTGCAGCACCGAGTCGTGGACGTGGGCGGCTACCTCCGCGCGCTCCTGGGCTCGGATGCGCATCAGGCGCTCCTCCGACAGGTCCTGGGTCATCCGGACCAGGTAGGGCCCGGCGAGCAGCGTTATCCCGACGAGTACCGCGAGGGCCGCCTGAAGGACGGAGCCGAGGTGTGCGGCGGAGCCCTGCAGCACGAAGATGCCGACGACACCGGCCGTGACCAGCAGGACACCGCCCACCGTGCGCAGCAGGGCGAGAGTGCGCCGACGGCGGCCGACCTCGATCCAGCGGGCCCGGCGCGCGTTGTCCGCCTGCCGCCAGACCAGGGCGACGCCCGCGCCGACGAGGACGGCCGGCAGCAGATAGGCCTTGGCGCCCCCGCCGAGATCGACATTGCCCACGAAGATGAGGGCCATGACGACCATCAGGAGCAGGGCGACGATCTGCCCCTTCTCCGGTCTGCGGGCCACGAGTCTGCGGCGGCCGTCGGGCGAGATCTCGCTGCTGACGAGCGACGGCGGCCTCTGCGCCTCCACACCGCCGACGCCGAGCGGGACGAAGAACCAGAACGCCGCGTAGAGCAGGGCGCCGAGGCCGTCCGCCATGAACAGGCCGACGAAGACGAGCCGCACCCAGATCACGGGCAGTCCGAGATGCCCGGCGAGCCCCCGCGCCACGCCACCCAGCCAGCGACCGTCACTGCTGCGGTAGAGCTTGCGCGGCGGCCGCGGTTCGAGGAGTGGCGCTGCTGCGGCTTCCGGCATGCCAACGATGGTCACACGGCCGGCGGCGGCCGGGCATCAGGGTTCGTCCCCGAGACGCCCCTGATCTTCAGCCGCGGCAGGGTTCGAACGGCTCCCCGGCCGGGCGTCAGGGCGGATATCAGGGTCCGACCAGGGTCGTTCCGACTGCCACCGGGGCGGCTCACCCGCCACCATGGACGCATGGCAGATCACCAGCACGCCCCGGACACCGGGCCAGACGCGGACACCGCGTCCGACGCGTATGCCGCGGGCGCCGCAGGTGAGGAGCCGCGCGCGCACGAGCGGGCGGGCGCACCCGGGGAGAAGGGTGCGCCGGAGGGCCGGGAACCGCGGGCGGAACGGAGTGCGCCCGAGCAGTCGGACGGGCGCGGGAAGAGGGGGACGTCCCGAGGGGCGGACCGGGGTGAAGGGGCGGGCGTGACGGAGGAGACAGTGACGAACGGGGCGGACCAGGAGGTCGGCGTCCCCACCGGTGGGAGCAGCCGGGGGGACGCGGGCTCCGGCCGGCCGGGCAGCGCGGGGGCCGGTGGTGTCGGCACCACCGCCGCAGGTGCGGGCGGCTCCGCCGCGAGGCCGGACAACCCCGGTTCGGGAAGGGACGGCACGGCTGCGGAACAGCGTGAGGGGGTGTCCGCGGCCGAGGCGTCCGTGCCGCGACTGCGCCGGGACCCGGAGTACAAGATGCTCGCCGGTGTGTGCGCGGGTCTGGCGCGGCAGTGCGACATGGATCCAGTGATCTTCCGGATCACCCTGGCGGTGCTCTCCGCGACCGGCGGCATAGGCCTCATTTTCTACGGGTTCGCCTGGCTCTTCGTGCCGTACGCGGGCGAGGAGGAGAACGAGGTGCGCAAGCTCCTCACCGGCCGGGTCGACGGCCAGGCCCTCGCCGCGGTGCTGTTCGCGCTGGTGGGCTGCGGGGTGTTCCTGACGATGGTGAAGAACGGCGGGGTGCTGACGTTCGCCGTCGTCCTCTCCGTCCTCCTGGCCGGCGCCGGCTACTGGTCGCAGCGCCGCGCCGCCCCGGAAGAGGAGGAGCCGTCACCGAGCTCCGGGCCGCGCCCCGGCCGGCCGAACCCGATAGCCGCGCAGGCCGCCGCCGACGCTCCGCCGGAGGCGAAGGCACCGCCGGTGCCCGCGGCCTACCCGTCCTGGTGGCGCGACCCGATCGTCAAGGACGGCACGCACGTGGGCGGCACCGGCTATCTGTGGGGCCCGCGGGACGCCCAGGGCCGGGACGTCACGACGGCCCTCGACGTCGGACTGGGTGCCTACAGCCACGGACACGGCCGTCCGGATGTATGGGCGGCCCCGCCGGTCCGGGCGCCGAGACCTCGCGGCCCTCGCTGGATCGGGGGCTGGCTGTTCCTGCTGGCCTTGCTGGCGTGCGGCCTGACGACCTCGCTGACCTGGCAGGACCATCCGCTGGGCAGCAGTCTGCAGGCGGGGCTGTCGGCCGCGCTGATCGTGCTGGGTCTGGGGATCGCGGTGAGCGCGTTCCTGGGGCGCACCGGAGCCGGCTCGGTCCTGCTGGCGGTCGTCACGGCGGGTCTGCTGGCGGGTGCCGCCGCGCTGCCGCGGGACATCAGCACCCACTGGATCGAGCGGGAATGGCGACCGGCGGCGGTGACGGACATACGTGAGTCGTACGACCTCGGCACCGGCGAGGGGACGCTGGATCTGTCCCGGGTGAAACTCGCGGCGGGGCAGTCGGTGTCCACCGATGCCGAGGTGGGACTGGGCCGGCTGCGGGTGATCCTCCCGCCGGACGTGACGGTGAAGCTCGACATCGAGGTGGGTCTGGGTGACATCCAGTTGCCGGGTGACGACGAGAAGGACGTGGATGTGCAGCCGGACAGACACACTGAGCTGACCCTGCCGCCGGTCTCGGGCGGTAAGGACACCGGCACGCTCGTCCTGGATCTCCAGGTCGGGGCGGGACAGGCGGAGGTGGCCCGTGCTGCGTCATGAGTTCCGGCCGGGCCGGCTGGTCGCCGGTCTGTTCTTCGCGGCCGCGGGCGTGGTCTGCGCGGGCGACGTGGGCGGGCTGTGGGACAGCGAGTGGTTCGCCGTCATCCCGATCACCGTGGCCGGCCTTGCCCTGGCGGCTGTGACGGCGCTGACGGCCCGCGGTGTACGCAGACGCCGCCGCACCACGGGAGGGTCCGGCCCCGACGAGCCGGGAGGCACGCAGGGCCCGGGGAGCCGCTCCGGCGCGGCGGCGTGAGCCGACTCAGGCACGCGGACGGGTGAGGGCCGGAGCAGAAGCGGCCGGCTGTCGGTGAGCGGACCACCCGTGGCCCGGGCTCAGCGTCGGCGTCTGGCGCGCCAGAGCGCGTCGAGGGACAGGACCGGGGCTCCGGCGAGGACGAGAGGGAGCCAGGACATCAGGTACGGCAGATCATTGCCGTAGTAGTAGGGGTCGGAGGCCCAGCTGACCGTCAGCCAGAGGCTGAGCGAGATCAGGGCGCCGCCGAGGGCGGCCAGACGGGTGAGCAGGCCGAGCAGGGCGCCGATGCCCACGAGGAGTTCACCGGCGGCGATGGCGTAGCCGAAGGCGACGGGGTTGTTGAGGGCGAGGTCGACCAGGGCGGGGACGGCTGAGGAGTCGCGGACGGCCCGCATGGTCTCGCCGATGGAGCCGGGGCCGGAGTCCTTCATGAAGGCGCTGTCGGTGAGCTTGTCCAGCCCGGCGTAGAGGAAGGTGACGCCGAGGAAGAGGCGGAGCGGGAGGAGGGCGTAGCGGGTGGCGGTGGCGCGCCAGTCGCGGGGACCGTCGGTGTGGGGTGAGTGGGTGTCCGTACGCATGCTGTGAGTCATCGCCCGCAAACCGCCTCTCGTCCGGCCCGAGGGATCGATCCCTCGCCGAGCCCCTCAATAGACCATACGTACGAAAGGGGCGATACGTTCACGCGGCTGCGTCCGCCAGGACCAATGTCGGGCCAGGTGGGTCTTGTGCGGCGACGGCCGCGTTCGGCTCCCAGGGCAGGGAGAAAGCGCGGGGGTCCCGGGAAGTGCCGGGCGGATTGTCGAGTGGCGCCAAGGGCTGTCCAGTGGCCGTCCGGGTCAGTCGGTCACGTCGATCGGGTAGCGGTTCGTCTCCACACCGGCCGCCGTCACCACCTGGACGTCGACCCGGCCGGGCTCGACGTCCGCGGGGACCGGCACGGTGAGGACCGCGTCGGTGGGGTTACTGAAGCCGCCCGTGACGGGGACGAGGGGGACATGGACGTGGACGGCGCCGATGCGCACGACCATGCGGGAGAGCCGGTCGGCGCTCTGGGCGCCGGGCGGGACGAAGCCCGCGCCGCGGATCTCGATGTCGTCGCCGGTACGGATGGGGGCGTCGAGGTCGCCGGCTTCCCGGGAGCGGACGACGGAGAGGATGACGGGACGGCCGCCCTCCGCGTATTTGCCGGCGACGTAGGTGGCGGCGGAGACCAGTACCACCACGGCCAGTCCCCAGGGCAGATCGGGGAGCTGGTCGGGGCGGCGGGCCAGGCGGACGGCGGCGAAGACCAGGGCGACGACGCTGATCACGACGTACTGGATGTCGGCGAAGGTGCCGCGTCCCGAGTCGTCGGTGAGCAGGTCGGCGGCTCTGGGCCGGTCGGCGCGCACCTTCTGCAGGCGCTGGGAGAGTACGCGCAGCCCGACCACTCGGCGCACCAGCACGGCGATGCCGCACACCACCGCGAGGACGGTCACCACGCCGGCCCCGCGGGCGAGGTCGAGTCCGGCGATGAGGGTGTCGCGTTCGGTGTGACCGGAGGCGGCGGCGAGGCGGCCCGCCAGGACCAGGACCGCGTAGGCCAAGAGCAGCACCCAGGCCGCGGCGACCGCGCGGGAGGTGGACAGGCGGTTGTCCTCGCCGATGACGGGGGCGAGGACACCGCCGCGCGCTCGGTGGAACCAGGAGGCCGCGGTCAGGACACCGGCCACCAGCAGGGCGGCGAGCAGTCCGGCGGTGCGGGCCGTGGTCCAGCCCGCGCCGACAGCGGTGAGGGCCTGGACGAGCAGCAGGACGACGACGGCCGCCCACACCGTGCAGGCGGTGCGGACCCAGAGGCGGGCCAGCCAGGCCTCACCCTCGGCACGGCCCCGTTCGGCGACGAGTACGGCGGACTGGGTGAGTTCCTCGGAGACCCACTGTCGGGAGGCGGACACGGAGTGCGCCACCGCGGCCGGCAGGCCCTGGCCGGCCGCGAACTCGTCCCGCCGGAGCAGGAACGCGGCCACTGCCCGGCGGTGTCCCTCGCGTGCCCCGTGAGGGCAGTCGTCGCAGGTGCAGCCACCTGCGTGCGCGCCCGTTCCGACGTCCTGTCTCGCCTCCTGCACCGCCACGTGCGACGCCCGCCTTCCCCACGACCCATAAGCGGACGGCGACCTCCGTTGACCCGGCCACCGCCCGTGCAAAAACCGGTGCGACGTGAGCGAATTGTGCCCTACGGGACACCTGTCGCGCCTGCCAGGTCCGACTATCAGACACCCCCGCAAGGGTGAAGTCGCGATCGTCGCGTTGACTGTCCAGCCGATGCGGGGCCGACTGGCCTGCTCGGGCCTGCTGGGGCGCCCTCTTGAGCCTGCTCCGGCCTGCTCGAACCGGCTGCGAGCCGCTCGAGCCGGCTACGGCCCGCTCGCAGAGGTCCGCGGTCGGCTCGTGCTCGGCTGTGTCCGCTGTGTTCGGATGTGCTCAGCTCAGCAGGTCCGGTTCGCTGTTGCTGATGTCCTGCCAGAGTGGCTGGTAGTTGATCCACGCGACCAGGTCACCACCGAGTTGCTCACGGGTGGCCACCGCCTGCTTGTGGTCGATCAGCACCGGCCGTCCGGCGGCCCGGGCGAGGAGCTGGACCTGGCTGGACCGCTCCATGGACAGGAACCACCAGGCGGCGGCGTCCACCGAGTCCCCGACGGTCAGCAGCCCGTGGTTGCGCAGCACGAGCGCCTTGCGGGAGCCGAGCGCGGCGGCGATCCGGCGGCCTTCCTCGGCGTCGACGACGACGCCGGAGTAGGCGTCGTAGAGCGCCATGTCCTCGTAGAAGGCGCAACTCTCCTGGGTGATCGGGTCCAGGAGTTCACCGAGGGCGGCGAGGGCGCGGCCGTGCACGGAGTGGCAGTGGGCGACGGCGACGACGTCGGGACGGGCGGCGTGCACCTGGGCGTGCACGGTGAAGGCGGCCTGGTTGACGTGGTAGCGACCCTCGACGACCTGTCCGTCGGCATTGGCGAGGACCAGGTCGCTCACGGTGACGTGCTTGAACGGCACACCGAAGGGATTCACCCAGAAGCAATCGCTGTACTCGGGGTCGCGGGCGGTGATGTGCCCGGAGACGCCGTCCTCGAAGCCCTGCCGTCCGAAGATGCGCAGGGCGCCGGCGAGCCGTTCCTTGCGGTGCCGGCGTTCGTCCTCGACCGAGTCGTACCTGGGGGGCATCGCGAACCGCAGCTGGTCCGTCGGAAGGGCGGGGGGCGGGGTCGGCCGCGGTGTCCCGTGCATCGGGTCCTCCAGGAGCGGGTGCTGTACGGGGCGGAAATTACCGTCGGTCAGCGCAGGAGAACAGAGCCGTTCTGTGAAGAAGCCACGCGCAACCCTGCCGCGTCCTCAGGTGTCTGGGGTGCGTAATCAGAAGTTCGGCGTCCGGTCCCGGACCGCGCCGAAGAGCACACCGGAGCCCTCAGTGAGTGTCAACCGCCACCTCAAGCCCCTCATGCGGCAGATCGCGACCCAGGACGAGGTCGAGATCGTCGCCCCCGGCGATGCCGAGACGGCCGCCGCGCTGGCCTACGTCGCCGAGTGCTACGGCTTCCGTTACTCGGGGGTGCGGCTGGTCGGCCGGCACAAGGTCCTGCACGTCGACCTGGTCCGCGGCACCGACCCGGCGGCGCAGCAGCGGGCGGCGGCCAACGTGGCCGCGTTCCCCGACCCGGGCAAGGACCGGCCGGTGCCGGGGATGTACCTGGGTTCGCTGAAGCCGGTGCCCGAGACCCAGGCGGAGGTCGACGTCCTGGCCGACCTCATCCGCTACGACCGTCTGGTGGCCGCCGGCAACCCCCGGCAGCTGCGTGCGCTGGCCGCGGGCAGCGCCGTCCTGTTCCTGCTGCTGACCGTGGTGACGGGCAAGTACGCGGTGCTGGTACCGATCACCGTCCTGCTCCCCGCGCTTCTGCTGGGCTCGATACGCGTCAACGCGTCCCACCGCGCGAAGCTGGGCCGACGCCTGACGGCGGCCGGCTGCGCGCAGGCCCGGGACCACCGGGGTGTGGAGCGGTACATGCGCCCGGTGCCGTACGCGGTCTGAGCGGCCCAGCCGCGGGCGGTGGACGCCGCCCGCGCTTCCGCGCACGGTCCGTGCCGCCGACAGCCGACAGCCGACAGCCGACAGCCGACAGCCGACAGCCGGCAAATGCCCGATACCCGGCACTCGATACCTGATACCTGATACCTGCCAGAAGGTGTCGGGTATCGGCGCCACACTCGTCGCATGGCAGCGAACTGGCAGGCCTTCGCCTCCGCCGAACCCGCCCTCGCCCGCATCGTCGAGGACCGCTTCGGCGCCTTCACCCACCATGTCCTGGCGACCCTCCGCAAGGACGGGTCGCCGCGAACCACGGGCCTGGAGGTCCGTTTCCTCGACGGTGAGCTGTGGCTCGGCATGATGCCGGACTCGCTCAAGGCGCTCGACCTGCGCCGCGATCCCCGGTTCGCGCTCCAGGCGAACCCGGGCGAGGGGACGGGTATGGGCGGCGGTGACGTGCGGATCGGCGGGCGCGCGATCGAGGTGGAGGACCCGGGGACCCGGGCCCGGTACGTCGAAGAGGTGGAACCGCCGGAGCCGTTCCACCTCTTTCGCACCGAGCTGACGGAGGTCGTGCGGACCTACGTCGAGGACGACACGTACCTCGTCGTCCAGGTCTGGCGGCCCGGGGAGCGGGTGCGCACGCTCAGACGGGCCTGAGGACCGGACCGGGCTCTGACGCCCGGACCGGACCGGGCCGCGACGGCCTCACTCCCACTCGATCGTCCCCGGGGGCTTGCTGGTCACGTCGAGCACGACCCGGTTGACGTCCCGCACCTCGTTGGTGATGCGGGTGGAGATCCGGGCGAGCACGTCGTACGGCAGGCGCGACCAGTCGGCGGTCATCGCGTCCTCGGAGGACACGGGACGCAATACGACGGGGTGGCCGTAGGTGCGGCCGTCGCCCTGGACGCCGACCGAGCGGACGTCCGCGAGCAGGACCACCGGGCACTGCCAGATCTCACGGTCGAGGCCGGCCGCCGTCAGCTCCTCGCGGGCGATGGCGTCGGCCTCGCGGAGCAGGTCGAGCCGCTCCTTGGTGACCTCGCCGACGATCCGGATGCCGAGGCCCGGGCCGGGGAACGGCTGGCGCTGGACGATCTCCTCCGGCAGCCCGAGCTCCTGGCCGACCATGCGGACCTCGTCCTTGAACAACTTGCGCAGCGGCTCGACGAGCTTGAACTCGAGGTCCTCGGGGAGGCCGCCCACGTTGTGGTGGGACTTGATGTTCGCGGTGCCGGTGCCACCGCCGGACTCGACGACGTCGGGGTAGAGGGTGCCCTGCACCAGGAACTCCACCGCCGGGCCCTCGTCGGCGATGATCTCGGCCTGCGCCTGCTCGAAGACGCGGATGAACTCGCGGCCGATGATCTTCCGCTTCTCCTCGGGGTCGGAGACCCCGGCCAGCGCCTTGAGGAACCGCTCCTCGGCGTCGACGACCTTCAGCTGCACGCCGGTCGCCGCGACGAAGTCCTTCTCGACCTGCTCGGTCTCGCCCTTGCGCATCAGGCCGTGGTCGACGTACACGCAGGTCAGCTGGGAGCCGATGGCCTTCTGGACGAGGGCGGCGGCCACGGCGGAGTCCACGCCGCCGGACAGGCCGCAGATGGCGCGCTTGTCGCCGACCAGTTCACGGATCGCGGCGACCTGCTCGTCGATCACGTTGCCCGTGGTCCAGGACGGCTTCAGGCCCGCGCCGCGGTACAGGAAGTGTTCCAGCACCTGCTGGCCGTGCGTGGAGTGCATGACCTCGGGGTGGTACTGGACGCCGTAGAGCTTCTTCTCGTCGTTCTCGAAGGCGGCGACCGGGACGACGTCCGTGGAAGCCGTCACGGAGAAGCCCTCGGGGGCGGCGGAGCAGGCGTCGCCGTGCGACATCCAGACGGCCTGCTCGGCGGGGGTTCCCTCGAAGAGGGTGGAGGACGGCTTGGAGACCCGCAGGTCCGTGCGGCCGTACTCGCGGGCGCCGGTGTTGTCGACCGTGCCGCCGAGGGCCTGTGCCATCAGCTGGAAGCCGTAGCACATGCCGAAGACGGGGACGCCGGCCTCGAAGAGCGCGCGGTCGAGACGCGGGGCGCCCTCCTCGTACACGGACGAGGGGCCGCCGGAGAGAATGATCGCCGCCGGGTTCCTGGCAAGCATCTCCGAGACCGGCATGGTGCTCGGGACGATCTCGCTGTAGACCCGGGCCTCGCGGACGCGACGGGCGATGAGCTGGGCGTACTGCGCGCCGAAGTCGACGACCAGGACGGTGTCGGGGGCGGCGGCAGCGGGAGTCGCTGGTGACACGGGAGCCTTCCGGCGGTGGGGCGGGGTCGCTGTGCTGGCCAATTCTACCGGGGGTGGCGTCGGGGTCCGCCGTGGCATACTGGCCGCATGCTCGCGCACTCGACCTTCCTCTTTACCTATGGCACCCGGCCCGCCGGCTGCCATGGTCGAGCTGCTTGAGCGACGAACGCCGAGCGACTTCCCAGGCGCCCCGGGCCGACAAGGCCCGGGGCGCCTGTCGTTTCTCCGGGTCCTGCCGTTCCGGGGCACCTTCCTCCGACACCACACAGGAGCCCCCAGTGACGACCTCCCCCTCCACCGAGCGGACCACGTCCTCCACCGAGCGCGCCACGCCCTCCAGCCGGCGCACCACGTCCTCCACCGACCGGACCGGAGCCCGCACGGCCGAGGCCGCGGGCGTGATCAGCGGCGCGCGGGAGCGCATCGACGCGCTCGACGACCGGATCATCGGGCTGATCCAGGAACGGATGGCCGTGTCCGCGGTGATCCAGGAGGCGCGGATCACGTCCGGCGGCCGTCGGGTGAACCTGGCCCGGGAGACGGAGATCCTCACCCACTACCGGGAGGCGCTGGGCCGACCCGGCACCACGCTCGCCATGACGCTCCTCGAACTGTGCCGCGGCCGGGTCTGAGCCCGCCAGATCTGGAGCCCACCGTGCCTGAGCCCACCGGCTCAGGCACACCAGGTCTGAGCCACCAGGTCTGAGCCACCGAGGCCGAGCCACCGGGCCTGAGGCAGTCGGATCTGAGTTCGGGCCCGCTCTCACCCGTACGGCCCGTGACCGGCCTCATACGCCTTCGTTGGTACCGGTGTCCGTGCCAGCCAGGCGCGGGCCCGGAAGAACCACGCGTGGCTCGCTGGAGCGATGAGGCGTACGGATCGTGCCGTGCGCCGTGGGACCTCGCTCCAGGGAAGTGACCGGACGGCAGGGGACAGCAGCCCGGTCACCCAAGAGAACGGTCGGCCTCGGGGACGCCCGGGGCCGACCGGCGGACAGTGACACACCGCCTCAGTCCATGTCAGCGGCGCAACCCCCCGGCGCCGCTCCCCCGAGGCACCGGCGCTGCCCTGACGCCGGTGCTGACGAGAAAGAAGGGCCCCGCGATTCCGTCCCGCGGGGCCCTTCCTCTCCGTTCCGCAGAGCCTGTCCTCGCCCTGCGTCGCACCCCCCGCGAAGTGACTCAGGTCACATGAGAATCGGGTGAGGAGCGGTGCAACCATTCATCCGCCTCACGGATCAAAGCTGGCGTAACACGAGCCCCGCACGTGCTCCCATTCGTCACGGATCCTTCGAGGTCTTTCATGAAGCTTCGCCGCGCCATGGTCACCGTGGCCGCGACTGCCGTCATAGCGCCGCTCGCCCTGCTGTCGGCACCCAGCGCGTACGCGGACGACACGCCGTCCTCGGGTGCCTCCGCGTCGCAGGACGGTTCCGCGAAGACGTCGCAGACCGAGGACGACACCACTCGGTCGACCAGTGACCCCGCCCGGTCCTCCGAGACGGAGGACACCGAGAACGGGCAGAACACCGTCTCCGGCACCGCCCCCGAGACCGGTGACCCCGAGACCGGTGACTCCAAGGCCGGCGGTTCCGGGTCCGGCGGTTCCGGGTCCGGCGAATCCGGGTCCGGCGGATCCGGATCGAAGAACGGCGAGGCGTCCGGCAGCGGCGAGCAGGAGAACTCCGGTGCCGAGAAGGACGAGAACCAGAACCCGGGCACCTCGGAGGGCGAGGACGACGGCGAGGACTCCGAGCCGCCCTTCTGCGAGGACATCGACGAGGACTACGAGGGGGCTGCCCTCGACTCCGAGATCACCGGTCTGCCCGGCAAGATCGTCGCCGGCAGCGGCTGGCACGACTTCTCGCTGAAGGTCACCAACACCTCGAAGGCGGACCTCAAGGACGTCGCCGTCTACGCCGAGGTCGAGAACTTCAGGAGCGACGAGTACACCGACTACCTGTCGCCGTACGTCGAGCTGCAGTTCCTCAACCCGGAAACGAAGAAGTGGGAAGAGATCCGGGAGTCCTTCCAGGACGAGAACGGCAACGACCGGTCGTGGGCGGGCGGCTACTTCTGGGGCCTCGACGTGATGAAGCCCCAGGACTACATCAAGGCCGACCTGCGCCTCAGCATCCACAAGGACGCCCCGGTCGGCGACGGCTACTTCTTCGACGCCGGCGCCTACCTGGACACGGTCGACGACCAGGAGTGCGTGGCCACGAACTACGGGTCGGACGCCTACTTCACCGTCCTCGCCCCCGGCACC
This sequence comes from Streptomyces sp. bgisy159, assembly GCF_965341775.1. Classification (GTDB taxonomy): domain Bacteria; phylum Actinomycetota; class Actinomycetes; order Streptomycetales; family Streptomycetaceae; genus Streptomyces. The sequence goes on from NZ_CBDQZH010000002.1 coordinate 103,435, forward strand.
TCCAACGAGGACCCGGGCGAGGCCGAGCCGGGCGACGGCTCGACGACGAAGCCCGTCCCGCAGACCAAGCCCGAGACCAAGCCGCAGGGCGGCGTCTCCCGGCTGCCCGTCACCGGCAGCCTCGCCGAGACCGGTTCGAGCTCCGCGCTCCCGCTGATCGGCACGGTCGGCGGCGTCGCCGTGCTGGCCGGTGCCGGCGTGATGTTCGCGGTGCGTCGCCGCAAGGCCGGTACGACCGCCTGAGGCAGGCGGCCGACCGACGTCGGAAGGGACCTGCGCTCGGAGGGGGGCGCAGGTCCCTTCTGCTGTACGCGCTCGACGGCCGCCGGACCACTACGCCTTCGGGGGCACCGGCGGCATTCCCAGGAACGGCAGCCGCAGCGCGCCGAACGCCTCGGGCGGGACCGCGGGGGACTTGGGCTCGACCGGCTGGAGGCGGACGTAGGCCGCGCCCTGCGGCGGACGCGGGTCCTCCTCGCCCTTGTTGGGCCAGTACGACATCGCCCGCTCGGCCTGGGCGGTGATCGTCAGCGAGGGGTTGACCCCGAGGTTCGCCGAGACGGCGGCGCCGTCGACGACCGAGATGCCGGGGTGGCCGTACAGGCGGTGGTACGGGTCGACGACACCGGTCCGCGGGGAGGAGCCGATCGGGCAGCCGCCCAGGAAGTGGGCGGTCAGCGGGGTGCCCATCAGCTCGCCCACGTTGGAGCCCGCGAAACCGTTGATGTCGGCGGCGATCGCCGAGGCCGCCTCCGAGGCCGCCTTGATCTGCTTGGGGTTGGGCGCGCCGTGGCCCTGGCGGGCGGTGAGCAGGCCCCGGCCGAGGCCGTCCGGCTTCAGGTACGTCGTCAGCGAGTTGTCCAGCGACTGCATCACCAGGCCGATGATGCTCCGCTCCGACCAGCGGCGGTTGGACAGCGAGCGCAGCACCAGCAGGGGGTGGCGGGCGGCGTTGGCCAGCCAGGCGGCGACCCGCGACGAGCCGTCCGTGTAGGGGACCTGCAGGATCGACAGGCCGCCCATCGCGTTGGAGCCCTTGCCGTAGCGGACCGGCTCGATGTGGGTGTCCTCGTCGGGGTGCACGGACGACGTGATGGCGACGCCGCGGGTGAAGTCGACGCGGGCCGCGCCGGTCACCTTGCGGTAGCGGCGGTCGTCCGTCTGGGCGCCCACCAGCGCCTCCGAGTTGGTGCGGGTCAGCTCGCCCAAGCGGTCGGAGAGGTGAGGCAGTTGGCGGTTTGCTTTCATGCGGTGCAGCAGGGTCTGGGTGCCGTAGGTACCGGCCGCCAGGACGACCCGGCGGGCGGTGAACACCCGGCCCCCGCCCGTGCCCGTGTCCGTGCCTGTGCCCGTGCCTCTCCCCCTGCCCCCGTCCCCGTCCCTGCCCTTGCCCTTGCCCTTGCGGCGGTCCGTCGGGAGGGTCGTGACCGCGTAGCCGCCGCGTGAGTCGTCGGTCACCGACACGACCGTGGTCATGGGGTGGACGGTCGCGCCGGCCTGCTCGGCGAGGTGGAGGTAGTTCTCGTTGAGGGTGTTCTTCGCGCCGTGGCGGCAGCCCGTCATGCACTCCCCGCACTCGGTGCAGGCGGTGCGGCTGGGGCCGGCCCCGCCGAAGTAGGGGTCGGGTACGGTCGCGCCGGGCGTCGCCCGGGCCGTTCCGTCGGCGTCCTGGCCGTCGCCGAAGAACACGCCCACCGGGGCCAGGTGGAAGGTGTCGCCGCAGCCCATCTTCTCGGCGGCCGCCTTGAGATGGACGTCCGAGGGAGTCGTCGTCGGGTTCAGCCGTACGCCGAGCATGCGCCGCGCCTGGTCGTAGTACGGCTTCAGCTCCTCCTGCCAGTCGGTGATGTCCCGCCACTGCGGGTCCTCGAAGAACGGCTTCGGCGGTACGTACAGGGTGTTGGCGTAGTTCAGCGATCCGCCGCCGACCCCCGCGCCCGCGAGGACCATCACGTTGCCCAGCAGGTGGATGCGCTGGATGCCGTAGAGGCCGAGCCTGGGGGCCCACAGGTAGTTCTTCAGGTCCCAGGAGTTCTTCGGGAGGGTGGCGCGGGTGAAGCGGCGGCCCGCTTCCAGGACGCCCACCTTGTAGCCCTTCTCCGTCAGGCGCAGGGCGGATACGGACCCGCCGAAGCCGGAGCCGACGACGATCACGTCGTAGTCGTAGTCGTGGGCGTCCTCTGGCACGTGCTTCTCCTCTTCGAGTGTGCAGTGCGGGCGTGCGTACATGCGGTGGGCGTGCGCTGTGGGCATGCGCTGTGGGCGTGCGGTGCGGCCTGGGGCCGGATGCGCCGCGGGCCCCGCCCGGGCCGCCCCGCCCCGGCCGGCTATCCGAGCCGGAGTGCCTTCATCACCCTCAGGCTGCGGCTCATGAAGGCCGCGTACTTCTCGTCCGTCATGCCCAGGGCCGGGGCCATCGGCAGCAGGCGCTGATGGGCGACCGTCTGGGCCTCCGTGTACTTGAGGATGCCCTCCGAGCCGTGGCGGCGGCCGAGACCGGAGTCCTTCATGCCGCCCATGGGCGACTGGACGCTGCCGTAGGCGGGGGCGTAGCCCTCGTTGATGTTGACCGTGCCGGTGCGCAGACGGGCCGCGACGGCCCGGCCGCGCTTGGCGTCCTTGGTCCACACCGAGGAGTTCAGGCCGTACGGCGTGGCGTTGGCGCGCCCGACGGCCTCGTCGTCCGTCGAGAAGCGGTAGACGGACACGACCGGCCCGAAGGTCTCCTCCGTACAGACGGACATGGTGGTGTCGACGCCGTCGAGGATGGTGGGCTCGTGGAAGTAGGGGCCGATGTCCGGCCGGGCGACCCCGCCCGCGACGATACGGGCGCCTTGTGCCACGGCCTCCGCCACGTGCCGCGTCACGGTTTCCAGCTGGCGCTCCCCGACCAGCGAACCCATGTCGGCGCCGTACGCCAGGGAGGCGCCCAGCCGCATGGCCCGGGTGCGGGCGGCGAACCGCTCGACGAAGGCGTCGGCGACGGCCTCGTGGACGTAGAGCCGCTCAATGGAGATGCACAGCTGGCCGGCCGAGGAGAAGCAGGCGCGCACGGCGCCGGCGGCGGCCTTCTCGATGTCGGCGTCCTCCAGGACCAGCATGGCGTTCTTGCCGCCCAGTTCGAGGGAGACGCCGACCAGGCGGGCGGCGGCGCCCTGGGCGACCTCGCGGCCGGTGCGGGTGGAGCCGGTGAAGGAGACGTAGTCGGCGTGGCGGACGACCTCGGGGCCGACCACCGGCCCCTCGCCGAGGACGACCTGGAAGACCTCGGCCGGCAGCCCCGCCTCGATGAGCAGGTCACGGGCCCACAGGGCGGTCAGGCAGGTCTCGGTGTCCGGCTTCATCACCACCGCGTTGCCCGCGACGAACGCGGGGAGCGCGTCGCCGACCGACAGCTCCAGCGGGTAGTTCCAGGGGGCGATCTGGCCGACGACCCCGCGCGGGTGGCGCAGTTCGGTCACCTTCGTCAGCGTCGGTATGGCGCCCGCGTGCCGCTTGGGCCGCAGGTACCCGGGGGCCTTGCGGCCGTAGTGGCGGGCCGCGACGGCGACCGCCTGGACCTCCTCGTGGGCGTGCAGCCGGGCCTTGCCGGTCTCCAACTGGATGAGGTCCAGCACTTCGGCCTGGCGCTGGAGCACGAGGTCGTGGAAGCGCAGGAGCACCGCCGCACGCTCGCGGACCGGGATCTGCTCCCAGACCGCCTGTGCGGCGCGGGCCCGGTCGAAGGCGGCGGCGACGTCCTCCGGTGTGGACTCCGGCAGGTCGGTGAGCTTCTCGCCGGTGAACGGCGTGTGGTTGGCGGTCCGGCCCGAACCGGCCACGCCCTTGGTGAGCCGGGCCACCAGCGCCGGGGTGACCACGTCGGCGGCGGTACGGACACCGGCCGGTGCGGGGGCGACGGGATTGGTGCCGTCAGCGGCCTTCTCAGGAGCCTGCGCTTCGCTCATGAGGCGCAGGGTATGCGGCGGGACAGCCTTTGTGTACCCGTCGGTAATCTGCATTCACCGAGTACTCACATCCCGCCAGCGACCACTGGCAACGAACGCGCTGATCAGGGCGTTGCACGACGGGCGACGGAAGGAGCGGCGGGTTTTCAGTTGTCGGGGTGGTCCGAGATCAGCAGCCGGTCCCGCGCGGCCTTGAAGACGGACAGGCCCTGCCGTTCGGCGGCCTCGTCCTTGGGCATCTCGACGCGCAGTTCGTAGAAGCGCTCGTCGTCGGTGACGACGAGCAGTTCGACGAGCCGGCGCCGCAGGTCGCCCTCGCCGTAGGTGGTGTCGCACTGCATCGCTTCCCAGCCGTGGAAGGTGGTGGGGGTGTAGGAGGTGGTGGCGTCGCCGTCGCCCAGGAACTTCCAGGTGCGGGCGTGCTTCATGGCCTGGCCCTTGGGTGTGCCCGGCGCCGTGTCCCACTGGGTGAGGTGGACCTGGACGAAGCCGGCCGAGTACTCCACCACCCGGGGCTGGACCTTCGCGTTGCCCTGCCGGGCGTACTCCTCGTAGGCGGCGGGGAGCACGAGCGTCGCGCTCATGGTCGGTTCGGGGTGGGCCAGCCAGCCCTCCGGGAGGGGGACCGGGCTACCGCCGGGGCCGGAGCCGACGCTCGGGCTCGGGCTCGGGCTCCGGCTCGGGCCGGTGGCGGCGCCGGGACTGCTTCCGGCGGCCGCGTCGCTGTCGGGGCCGACGAGGACGGAGGTGCTGAACCAGAGGGCACCGGCCAGCAGACCGCCGAGGAGTGCGAGGGGGACGGGGCGGCGGTGCAGGGGGCGACGCGGAGCGAGCGGGGACGGCGAGGCCGGGGTGGATATCGGCACGGGAGCCGGGGTTTCGGAAGCCCCGGCGCCGGAATCCGCGGCGCCGGAAACCTCAGTGCCGGGAACTTCGGCGCCGGAAGCCCCGGCACCGGCACCGGCACCGGGAACCCCGGCATCGCGAGCCAGGTCGTCAGTGTCGGCCGCGTCGCCGTCCCCGCCGTCCCCGCCGACCCCGCCGTTCTCCCCGCTGTCCCCGCCGTCCCCAGCGGTCCCGGCGGTCCCGGCCGCCCCGGCGTCCCCGGTCGCCCCGAGCCGGGCCGTCCGTACGTCGTCCCCGAACTCCCGCAGTGCTGAGGTGTCCTGGGCCTCGGCGGCCTCCTGCGTGCCCTGTCCCGGGCCCGCCGCCGGCCACGCCGAGTACCCCCCGGGCGACGGCTCCTCGCCGGCCGCCGCCGCCAGCGCGGCCTCGGTCGCCGCCGCGTCGGGGCGCAGCGCGGGTTCCTTCACCAGTAGCCGGCCGATGAGCGGGGCCAGTGGGCCGGCCTGCTTCGGCTCGGGCACCTCGGCGGCGAGGATCGCGGCGAGGGTCGACTCCAGCGTCGTACGGCGGAACGGCGACCAGCCCTCCACGGCGGCGTACAGCAGGACCCCGAGGGACCACAGGTCGGAGGGGGGACCGGCGCGGCGGCCGGACATCCGCTCGGGGGCGATGAACTCCAGTGAGCCGATGAACTCGCCGCTGGCGGTGAGGGATTCCTCGCCCTGTACGTGGGCGATGCCGAAGTCGGTCAGGACGACCCGGCCGTGCCTGCCCATCAGCACGTTGGCGGGCTTCACGTCGCGGTGGACGATGCCGACCGCATGGGCGGCGCGCAGCGCGCCCAGGACCGCGAGGCCGACGCGGGCGGCCTCGGCGGGCTCCAGCGGGCCGCGTTTGAGCACCTCGTGCAGGGACTCGCCGCGGACCAGCTCCATGACGATCCAGGGCAGGCCGTCCTCGCCGTCGTCCTCCTCCACGACGACGTCGTGCACGGCGACGGCACAGGGGTGGTCGACGCGGGCGGCCGCCCGGGCCTCCCGGTAGAGGCGGTGGGCGGCCCGGCGGTGGGACTCGTCCCCGGGGTCGCCGGGCAGCCGGGGTTCCTTGACGGCGACCTCGCGGTCCACCAGTTCGTCGTGGGCCCGCCAGACCGTGCCCATGCCGCCGGAGCCGATGCGGTCCAGCAGCCGGTAGCGCCCGCCCACGGTCCGGCCCCTGCCGCCTCCGGCGCCCCGGTCGTTCCTCATGCCCCATGACTACCGTGCAGGGCCCTTGCTTGTCGACGCGGGGCCGGGACGACGGCCCTCCCAAGCCCTGGTCGCCCCGTGCGCGCCGGTCAGAGACGGTCCAGCTCCAGGTGCTCCATCGCCGTACGGGCGACCTCGCGGCCCCGCTCGGTGACGTCGCCCTTGCCCGGGTAGAGGACGGTCAGCCTGTACATGTCGCCCGCGCTGCTCCGGTAGTAGAGGATCCGCACCTCCCGGGGGCGCGGGTCCGAGCTGTCGTCCGTGTCGTACCTGACGGTGTTCCGGGCGGCGGCGCGGCCGTGGAAGGTCACGTCGTCGTCGGTGGTCGTCCGCGGCCCCTTCGGCATGTCGAGTTCGTAGTCGCCCCGCTTCTGGAACGCACCGTTGTCGGCGTACATCTCGGCGCTCGCGGACGCCTCGATGTCGCCGCTCGTGTCCTCCGCCCGGCGGTCGACGGTCAGGACGACGGAGAGGACGCCGCTGGGGTCGGTGTAGGCGACCCAGTGGTCGTCGTCCGTCTTCCGGTCGGGGCCGGTCCGCACATAGCCCTCGGGGACGGCGAGCGTCGCGGTGACGTCCTTCTCGTGGTGCGTCGCCCAGCCCGCGGGCAGCTCGCCGTCGGCGGAGTCGCCGCCGAGCAGCAGGTACGCCGTGGTGGCCGCCGCGACGACGGCCGCGCCCACGCCCAGCCACAGCGCCCGGCGAGGCAGCCGCCGTCGGGTGGTGACCTCGGCCCCCCTCACGGTGCGCACCGGCTCCGGCGCGGGAGGGTCGGCCGCCTCCTCCAGCAGTGCGCGGACGCGGGCGGCGTCCGGGCGGTGCGCGGGATCCTTGTGCAGCAGCCCGCCCAAGACCTCCGCGAGCGGGCCGGTGGCGGCGGGCGGGGCGGGGGCCGCGTTCAGGACGGACTGCAGGGTCGCCGGGGTGTTGCTGCGGCGGAACGGCGAGACGCCCTCGGTCGCCGCGTACAGCACCACGCCGAGCGACCACAGGTCGGACGCCGGGCCGGGCCGCCGGCCCAGCACCCGTTCCGGGGCGATGTACTCGGGCGAACCGACGAATCCGCCGGTGTCGGTGAGGCTCGTGTCGCCCTCGATCCGGGCGATGCCGAAGTCGGTGAGGACGACCCGGTCGTACCGGCCGAGCAGGATGTTGTCCGGCTTGACGTCCCGGTGCAGGACGCCGGCGGCGTGCGCGGCCTCCAGCGCGCCGAGCACCTGCAGGCCGATGCGGGCCGCCTCGCGGGTGCTGAGGGTGCCCTCCTGGAGGACCGCGCCGAGGGAACGGCCGTGCACCAGCTCCATGATGATCCAGGGCCGGCCGTCGACCACGGCCACATCGTGCACGTCGACCACGGCCGGGTGGTCCAGGCGGGCTGCCGCGCGGGCCTCCCTGCGCATGCGTTCGAAGGCGTTGGCCTGTTCGCGCTCGGGAAGATGCTCCGGCACACGAGGTTCCTTGACGGCGACCTCACGGTCCACCGTCTCGTCGTGCGCGCGCCACACCGTGCCCATGCCGCCGTGCCCCAGCTTGGCCAGCAGCCGGTAACGGCCCGCGATGAGCCGGCCGACCCCGGTGGGCTGCGGCTGCCCCGGCGCGGCCGGGGCCTGCGCGGCCGGAGGCTGGGCGACCGACGACCGGGCGGGGACGGCGGCCGCGTTCGGCGGTTGCAGAACAAAACTCGTCGTGTCGTCAGGCTGTGGAAGGGCTCCCCCGGAAGCCTCCTGACGGGCTCCCCCGAAGTCGTTCATGGCTCCATCCTTATCGCGCCGCCCGCGGCCACGGCCACAGCCGACCGGCACCGGTCACAGACATGTGACCCGCACCGCTCCTTATGTGACGGTTATGCCGGTACCAGGGTGTCGACCGCCACGTCGAAGTACTCCCGCGCCTCGCGCGCCTTGCCCACCGGCGCCGACACCCACACGTCGTACAGCCGGCCGCCCTCCTCCCAGCACAGGTCGTAGGTGTGCCGGGGGCCCTCCGCAGCGCTGAAGCCGTCCCAGGTGAACTCCCAGAAGGCGGCGGGGCGTCCGCGGCGCTCGGTCTCGGTGACCCGCCCGTCGCGGTAGCCGGGGTTGCTGACCGGCCCGTCGGCGTGCTGGCGGCGCATCACCGTCAACGGGCCGCCGGGGTCGGGCTCGGTGACCTTGACGCCCAGGCGGAAGGTTCCGCCCGGCGAGAGGTAGAAGACGCGTTCGCCCTGCGGGCTGCGCAGGAACCCCTCGGGTACGGCCAGCGCGAACCCGGCGGGTTCGTCGGCGAGCCGGTATCCGGAGGGAGCCGTGGGCCGACCGCCGGAAGCGGCGGAGGACGCCGACGGCGACACCGACGGTACGCGGGTGACGGTCACCGTCGGAGCCGGCGAGGAGCCCGTTCCCTCCCCCGGTGTGTGCGGCGCACTGCTCGTGGGCCGGCCACCGCCTCCGTCGTCGTCGTGGTTGAGCAGCAGCGCGACCGCCGACACGCCCGCGCCCGCCATCGCCGCGACCAGCGCCGCCGCCACCAGCACGCCCCGGGTGGAGCGCTGCTCGCGCCTCGGGAGCGGTGGTACGGCGGTGTCGTCCGGCTCCGGGGCGGGCGGGCGCCCGGGCGCGTCACGCTGAGTGGGCGGGTGGTCGACCGGCATCACCGGCGTCCGGCCGGTGTCCCGGAAGGCGCGCAGCATCCGTTCGGCCTCCGCCGCGTCCAGCCGCCGGTCGGGGTCGCGCTCCAGCAGCCCCCGCACGACCGGCGCCAGCGGCTCGGCCTGTGGTGGAGTGCGGATCTCGCCGAACACCACGGCGTGCAGGATGCCGCCCAGCGAGTCGCGCCGGAACGGCGATTCGCCGCTCAGCGCGGTGCACAGCAGCGCGCCCAGCGACCACAGGTCGGACTCGGGGCCGGTGCGCGCGCCGGACATCCGCTCGGGCGCGGTGTACTCGGGTGAGCCGACGAAGGACCCGGTCTCGGTGAGCGTGGTGGCGCCCGCGACCTGCGCGATGCCGAAGTCGGTGAGGACGACGCGGCCGGTGCCGGACTCGATGAGGACGTTCGCCGGTTTGATGTCGCGGTGCAGGACGCCGGCGGAGTGGGCGGCGCGCAGCGCGCCCAGCAGGGCCAGACCGATCCGGGCGGCCTCGTCCGGGTCGACCGGGCCGTCCTCGGCGATCCGGTCGGCCAGCGAGACCCCGTCGATCAACTCCATGACGATGAAGGAGCGTTCGCCGTCGACCACCACGTCGTGCACGACGATGATGTGCGGGTGGTGCAGCTGGGCCACCGCGCGCGCCTCGCGCAGGCTGCGGTCGCGGCGGTCCCGGGCCTCGGTGTCGGAGTCGCCGGCGTCCTGGGCCAGTTCCTTGACCGCGACCCGGCGTCCCAGCAGTTCGTCGGTGGCCCGCCAGACGACCCCCATGCCGCCGCGTCCGATCCGCGTCTGGAGCCGGTAGCGGCCCGCGATCACACGGCAGTCGCCGTCCCCCTCGGTCCCCATGCGCCCATCATGCCCCACCGGAGCACCCACCTCCGGGACGGCCACCGGCCAACTCCGGGGCACCGTTCAGGACGTCGTGCCCGGTTCGCGCCAACTGCGCAGCAGGCTCCTGAACTGCTCCTCGGTGGCGTCCCAGTCCTCCGCGGGGGACGAGATGTACAGGACGTACTCGGTGCCGTCGCGGGCGATGTACGTCTCCTCGATCGCGTGGCGCGGCCCGGGGAAGTCCGTGTCCTTGAGCTGCGCGGTCCAGGTGTACTCCCACTCCGAGCCCTCGCGGTCCCGGTACACGTTCCGCTCCAGCTTGAGTGGCCGGTAGTCGACGAGCCGCCGCAACTGCTGGTCGAGGTCGCGCTGGTGGGCGTGGGGGTCGTCGAAGTCGGGGGAGGTGTCGATGGCGATGCGGATGAAGTGCTCGCCGCCGTCGGGGGTGTAGTCGACCTGCTTGAGGTCGCCGTCGTCCTGGAAGGGCTTGCGCTCCCAGCCCTGCGGCACGGAGATCCGGAACCCCAGGGGGTCCGTCTTCTCGACCCAGGTCCTGGGGACGCCGTCGGCGGTGACGGTACCGGTGGCGGGCGTGGACGGCGAGGTGTCCGGCGACGTGGCCACCGGGTCGTCCCCCGTCCGGTTCTGCTCCAGTTGCTGGAGCACCACCGCCGTACCACCGCCGACCAGCGCGGCGACGGCGACGACCAGGGCGAGGGTGCGCAGCCGGCGTCGCCGGGGGCGTACGGGCTCCCCCACGGGGGTGGGGCCGACGACGATGGCACCGCTCGCCGGGTGCGGCGCCGGGGCGTACGGCCCGCCCGCGGCTCCCGCGTTGGGCGCGGTGGCTCCGCCGCCGTACGAGCCGGGCGGGGTGTGCCCGCCGCCGTAGGTGCCCGCCGGTCCGCCGCCGGTCGTACGGTCCTGGCCGTCGTATCCGCGGCCCTGGGCGTTGTCACCGTCGTGACCGTTGTGGACGTGTGTCGGGCCGTCGCCGGCCCGGTCCAGCCCGGTGTACGCGCCGTTCCGGCCGGTGGGCGGCGCCACCCCGCCGGGTGTCGTGCCGTCCCCGCCGGCGTACGAGAACGTGCCGCCGCTCGTCGTGCGGTCCGGGCCCGCGTACTGCGGGGGCACGGCCGACCGGCCCGTGCCGCCCGCGTGGCGCCCCTCGGACACGTCGGCCAGCATCTGCTCGGCCTCGGCGGTGGTGGGCCGGCCGGCCGGGTCCTTGCGCAGCAGTGCGGCGATGACCGGGGTGAGCGGACCGGCGTGCTCGGGCGGGCCGGCCTCCTCCTCGACGACGGCCTGCATCGTCGACAGCGGGGAGGTGCGGCGGAACGGCGAGCGGCCCTCCACCGCCGTGTACAGCGTGGCGCCCAGCGCCCACAGGTCGCTGGACGGGCCGGGGTCGTTGCCCCGGATGCGCTCGGGGGCGAGGTAGTCGACGGAGCCGACGACCTCGCCGGTGCGGGTGATGGTCGTGTCGCCGTCGATCTGGGCGATGCCGAAGTCGGTGAGCAGGACGCGGCCGTCGTGGGCGAGGAGCACGTTGCCGGGCTTGATGTCGCGGTGCAGGACACCGGCGGAGTGCGCGGCGCGCAGGGCGCGCAGCACCCACAGGCCGATCCGGGCCGCCTCGGTGGGCTCGATCCGCCCGTCCTCCTTGACGGCGTCGGCGAGCGAGCGGCCCTCGACCAGTTCCATCACGATCCAGGGGCGGCCGTCGTGCTCCAGCACGTCGTGCACGGTGACCACGGCGGAGTGGTTGATCCGCGCGGCCGCTCGGGCCTCCGCCCGGGTTCGTGCCAGCAGGATCGCCTGGTCGCTCTCGGAGACGTAGAGGGCGGCGGTCAGCTCCTTGATGGCGACGCCTCGATGCAGGAGCTCATCATGAGCACGCCACACCCGCCCCATGCCGCCGCTGCCGATGGCGTCGGCCAGCCGGTAGCGACCCGCGAGGAGCTGGCCCTGCATCTGATTCACATCGCCCCTCTGATGGTCTTGACAAGGTCAGCGTAAAGAACCGGTCCGCGTCCGGGGAACCGGCGGGGTGTCACGGTGACCGCACTGTGACGGTTGTCGCTCGCGCCACCGTCGGGAGACCGGCCGCCGGCCGTCGGCCCGGCCGGTGTCCGCGGCCCGCTCAGCCGGTGCCCGCCAGCCCGCTCAGCCGGTGTACTCGTAGGTCGCGGACGCCTGTTCGTACAGTCGGGTCACCTCGTCGCGCTCGGCCTCCGGGCCGCGTACCTGGACGACGTGGTAGCGACCGCCGAGGAGGATCGCGAGGTTGCGCACGAAGAGTTCCCGGCCGTCGCCGCCGGTCCAGGTGAACTGCCCCTCGGCCATGGTGCGTCCGCCCACCGTGGTGGTGCGCAGCCCGGAGGCGGTGGCCCAGCTGGAGTTGCGGTAGGGCTGGAGTTCGCTCTCCTTCTCCCGCTGGTAGGTCATCGGGTCGCTGCCGTACCGCCCGGCCGAGTCCCGCCCGGGGACCACGATCAGCGTGAAGCCGCTGTGGGAGTACACCACTTGGCCGTTGCCGTTGCCCGGCGTGCGGTCCCAGCCGTCGGCGACGGCGATGCGGAAGCCCGCCGGGTCCGTGCGCAGGGTGAAGCCGTCGGCGACGGCGGGGCCGGCACCGGACTGGGTCTCGGGCGCCGAACTCCCGCTGTGCCGGGGGGCGGGGGAGGTCTGGGTCCGCTCGTCGGGCCGGGGTTCGCCGCTCGCCGACGCGGGCCCGCCGGCCGAGTCGGTGGGGGAACCGGCCGATCCGGTGGGGGAACCGGCCGATCCGGTGCGCTCGGTGCCGTCGCCGCCGTCGGCCTTGGGCATGAAGAGCATGGCGTACGCGACCGCCGCCGCCAGCGCCAGCAGTATCACCACCAGCAGCGTCCGGCCCAGGCTGCGCGGCGAACGGTCCGTCTCCCGCCGCTTGTGCCGGCCGTGGTGCGCGGGCAGGGCGGCCCGCCGCCTGCGCACCAGTTCGCCCCTGCGGCGCACGATCGGCAGCCGCTTCGGGTCGGTGGGCGGCGCGGCGACGACATGGGTGCCGGCCTCCGGCTCGGGCGCCGACCTGACCAGGGAGCGCAGCCAGCCGCGCAGTTCCTCGAAGTCGGGTCGTTCGGTGGGGTCCTGACGCAGCAGCGACTCCACGACCGGGCGCAGCGGGCCGCACTCCTCGGCGAAGGCGGGCGGCTCGGCGCACACCATCTGCACCAGGTCGGCCGTGGACTCCTCCGGGTAGGGGGCGTGCCCCTGGACGGCCCGGAAGAGCAGCGCGCCGAGCGCCCACAGGTCGGTCGCGGGGCCGATGGGCGCCGCCAACTGCCAGTTCTCGTGCACCGGTCCGGCCTGCTCGGGCGCCCACCGCTCGGTCACCGGCCCCACGACGGCCATCCGCGCCTGGCGCGCCCGCTCGGCCGCCAGCGCGGTGGCGGGGCCCCGGGCGCCGGCCCGCTCCGCGTCGGAACCGCCCCAGCGGGACGCGGTCCCTTCCGGCGGGGCGGCACAGCCGTCCGGTACGGCGGGGACCCCGGGTGCGGTGTGCGGGGCGGGCACGGCGGGCACAGGGGCGCCGGGGTTCCGCTGCCCGCTCGGGGGTCCGAGGGGGTCGCCACCGGCCGGCGCCGAAGGATGCCCGCCCGGGGCGAGGAGCTCGAACCCGGGCGGCACGGGGGGCATGGCGCCGGGCGGGCGCCGCACGCCGTAGGGGTCGACGATCTGCCCGGGCGGGAGGGCGGTTCCCCCGGTGGCGGTGTCGTCGGTCCCCTGGCCCGTGCGTCCGTTCGCGTACGGCAAGAAAGTCGAGGGCGTCGAGGGCGTCGAGGAGGGCGAGGGGTCGTCCGGGCCCGCGCCCTGCGTGCGCGAGGCCGGCAGGGCCGCCGCGCCGTTCTGCTGGGCCTCCTGGACCCGCGCCGCCGCCCGCGCGCCCGCGCGGTAGGCGGCGATGGCACCGGCCCGGGCCGCTCTGACATCGCCGTTGGACTCCAGGGCGCGGGGAGCCGGGGCACCCGGCGCCGAGCCCCCGGGAGCGCCGCCGCCCCCGGACAGCGGTGGCAGCCCGCCCGCCGCCCGCGCCTCGATGGCCGCACGCCGGGCGGCCTCGGCCTCAGCCGCGGTCATGCCCCGCTCACCGGCCCGACCGGACCCCGCCGCGCCGTACGCCGCACCACCGAAGGTGCCCGGCCCGTGTCCGGCGCCGCCGGCGCCGCCCGCAGGGCCGGTGGGACCGCGGCCGTCGGCGGTCCCGCCGTCAGCCGCGCCGCCGGCCGGGGTCCCGGAGCCCGGCAGGGGCTCGGGCTCCGCCGGGACCGGGTCGTAGCCGCACAGGGCCTCCTCCGCGGCGCCGACCGCGAGGCCGGTCAGCATGACCCGGCCGTCCTCGCAGACGAGGACCGTACGGGCGGTGATGTTGCGGTGCACCCAGCCGTGCGCGTGCAGCACCCGCAGCGCGGTGAGCACGTCGGAGGCGACCTCGGCCGCCCGGTACGGCGTCAACGACCGCTCGGCGAGCAGCGCGGACAGCGGGCGCGCGGCCACCAACTCGCTGACGACCCACAGCGAACCGCCCTCGGCGAACACGTCGAAGACCTGGTCGAGCCGGGGATGGTCGGGTATCCGGGCCGCCGCCTGCGCGGCCTCCACCGCCCGCCGTACGGTGGGGTCGGCGGGCCGCCGCGCCGCCCCGGCCGCGCGGCCGGGACCGCCGTGCTGCCCGTGCTGCCCGGGCCGTGCGTACTCCCGGGCCGTGAACCCGTCGGGCAGCCCCTCCGCGTCCAGCACCTCCGCCTCGACGACCTCCGGCAACGGCACCTGGCGCACCAGGACTTCCTGCCCGCTGTAGGTGTCGAAGGCCCGCGTCTCGGTGAGTTCGTACGCGTCGGCGGGCGGCAGCGGCAGGCGGTAGCGGTCGGCGAGCACCCGCCCCGCATAGTCGTCCACGATGCCTCCCCCGGCCGCCCGGTCGGTCAAATCCGTTCGTGACGCGCTCCGTTCCGCGCGCCCACGCGGCTGCGTACGGTCCGCAAGCACTCACGATACGTGCCGGAGGCAACCCGCAAAGAGGGGATGCCAGATCTGATGCCTCGGTTCGGGCTTCCGTTCGGGGATCGGCCCCGGATTCCCCTGCGCGTCGCGCGCCCGGCTCCCGGACGTGCCGTCAGTCCTTGGGCTGGAACGTCCTGGTGAACGTCTCCCAGGCGGCGAGCCGCTGCGCGCCGTCCCAGCCGTCGGCCTTCGCCGTGTACATCAGCGCGTAGCCCTGGTGGTCGTCGACGACGAAGCCCCGGTCGATCGTCCGGTACGTCGTGCCGTCCTCCGCGTACGTGAACTCCCAGTCGGCCGTGTTCCAGCCCCGGTAGTCCACCTGCTCTATTCGGATCTTGCGGTACTGGGCGCGCTTCATGTAGCGCGCCTGGTTCTCCCAGTCGGCGACCGGGTCGTCCTTGGGTGTGCTGGTCCAGCCGATCAGCAGCTTCTGCCCGTCTGGGCCGGTGAAGCGGTCGCCGGCCGAGCCGGTCGTCTGGAACTTCCACCCGGCGGGCAGGCCGATGGAGTATCCCTGGCCGCCCGGATACGTCGTCGCGGCGGCCGTACCGCCGCCCGTGCCCGGGGACACCTGAGCGCCGGCGCCCCCGGTGGCGGCGGCCCCGTCCGGAGTGGCCCCGCGGTTCCCCTCGGAGGAGGCGTCCGCCCCGGCGGCCGGGTCCGCGCCGGACGGGGAGGAGGCCCCGTCCGTGCGGGCGCCGTCGTCGGTGTCGTCCTTGGTGTCGGCGCTCGCGGCACCGCCGGCCACCTGCCGCGCACCGCCGTCGTCGGCGCCCTTGGTGTCGTCGCCCCCGCCGAACACGAGGGCGAGGACGGTCCCCAGGACCGCCAGGACGGCCACCACGGCGATGATCACCAGGGTGCGCCTCGGCACGACGTCCGTCAGCGGTGCCCTCGGGACCGGCCGGGGCGGCGGCAGATCGGCCGGCGGCGTCATCACGGGCCAGCCGGAGCTGCGCCCGCCGCCCGGAATGCCTGCCTCGCCGCCCGGTCCGCGGGACGTGTCGGCCGGCCCCGCAGCACCGGGCACCCCGGCGCCGCCGGCCGCGCCCCGGCCGGAGCCACCGGATCCGGCCGGGGACACCGTCGGAGCCCCGAACGCGGCCGTGGTCGCGGCACCGCCCTCCGTCGCCGCGCCGCCGCGCGCACCCGGCGCCGCGGTGGAGCCGCCGACGCCACCCGCCGCACGCGAAGTGCTCGCGACACCCGCCGCGTCCCTCTCGCCCCCGGAGCGTCCCCGGGACGCCGCCGTGGTCGCCGCCCCCGCTGCCACGGCGGCCTTGCGGACCGACCGCAGCGCACCGCGCAGCTTCTCGGCCGCCTCGCCACCGGACCCGCTCTTGTCGCCGGACCCGCGGTCCGGCTGCGCGGGCAGCGGCACGATCTTCGTCGCGTCCGCCGGCGGGGCGTCCTGGGGGGCGGGCGCGTGGATCACCCGGTTGAACATGGCCCGCGCGCCCGCGTCGTCGAGGCGCAGGGCCGGGTCCTTGTTGAGCAGGCCGTAGATGACGTCCCGCAGCGGGCCGGCGTTCTTCGGCTCCTCCAGCGGTTCGGTCATCACGGCGGTGAGGGTGGCGATCGCCGAGCCCTTGTCGTAGGGCGGGGTGCCCTCGACGGCCGCGTAGAGCAGACCGCCGAGCGACCACAGGTCGGCGGCGGGGCCCGGCCGGTGGCCGCGGGCGCGCTCCGGGGAGATGTAGGAGGGGGCGCCGACGAGCATGCCGGTGGAGGTGATGGACGGGTCGCCCTCGACCTGGGCGATGCCGAAGTCGGTGAGCACGACCCGGTCGGTGCCGGTCTCCAGCAGCACGTTGGACGGCTTCACGTCGCGGTGCAGGATGCCCTCGCGGTGTGCCGAGCGCAGGACGTCGAGAATGGCAAGGCCGACCTCGGCGGCGCGCCGCGGGTCGAGCACGCCGTCCTCGCGGATGACCTCGGCGAGCGACTTGCCCTCGACCAGTTCCATCACGATCCACGGCCGGTCGTCCTCGTCGACCACGTCGAAGACGGTCACCGCGCTGTTGTTGCGGATCCGGGCGATGGCCTTGGCCTCGCGCAGGGTCCGGGTGATCAGCCGGCGCTTCTCCTCCTCGTCGATGTTCGACGGGAACCGCAGCTCCTTGACGGCGACGGTCCGCCCGAGGGTCTCGTCCTCGGCGCGCCACACCGTCCCCATGCCGCCGCGGCCGAGTACGTCTCCCAGCCGGTACCGCCCGGCGAGGAGACGTGCGCTCTTGTCCTGACGGGGTGTCCCCGCCCGCTCCGCCTCCGACATGCGTCCCCTCAAGCAAACCGCCCTGACAGAGCCTCCATTGTCCCCCACGCGGCAAGTGCCCGACGCCCAGGGGCCCCTCTACACCCCCACCCAGGGGCATATTCCGGCCAATCCCCCCGTCACGGTTCGGCCACTCAACTCAGCGCCCGCACCCGGGGACTGAGCGTGACTCACAACGGCACGATGTCGGGCGCTCCGAGCCGCGCCGCGTCCGCCGTGTGGTCGTCGGGCTGCAACTGGGACTCGCGCTCGGCCTCGACCCGCTTCTCGTAGTGCCGGACCTCGCGTTCCACGTGGTCCTTGTCCCAGCCGAGGACGGGCGCCATCAGCTCGGCGGCCTCCCGGGCGCACCGGGTGCCCCGGTCGAAGGTCTCGATGGAGATGCGGGTGCGCCGGGTCAGTACGTCGTCGAGGTGCCGGGCCCCCTCGTGGGAGGCGGCGTAGACGACCTCGGCACGCAGGTAGTCGTCGGCGGAGTGCAGCGGTTCGCCCAGCGACGGATCGGCGGCGACGAGGTCGAGGACCTCCTCGGCCATCGATCCGAAGCGGCCCAGCAGATGCTCGATCCGCACCACGTGCAGACCGGTGCGGGCGGCGATCCGGGCCCGGGCGTTCCACAGCGCCCGGTAGCCCTCCGCGCCGAGCAGGGGCACGTCCTCGGTGACGCAGTCGGCGACCCGCAGGTCGAGCGCGTGCACGGCCTCGTCGACGGCATCCTTGGCCATCACCCGGTACGTCGTGTACTTGCCGCCGGCGACGACGACCAGCCCCGGCACGGGGTGGGCCACGGTGTGCTCGCGCGAGAGCTTGCTGGTGGCGTCGGACTCGCCGGCCAGCAGCGGGCGCAGCCCCGCGTACACGCCCTCGACGTCGTCTCTGGTCAGGGGCACCGCGAGGACCTCGTTCACATGCTCCAGCAGGTAGTCGATGTCCGCGCTGGAGGCCGCGGGGTGGGCCTTGTCGAGGTCCCAGGAGGTGTCGGTGGTGCCGATGATCCAGTGCCGGCCCCAGGGGATGACGAAGAGGACGGACTTCTCGGTGCGCAGGATGAGCCCGGTGGCGGAGTTGATGCGGTCCCGGGGCACGACCAGGTGGATGCCCTTGGAGGCGCGCACGTGGAACTGCCCGCGCGAGCCGACCATCGCCTGGGTGTCGTCGGTCCACACCCCGGTGGCGTTGACGAGCTGCTTGGCCCGGATCTCGTACTCGCCGCCGCCCTCGACGTCCCGCACGCGCGCGCCCACCACCCGCTCGCCCTCACGCAGGAAGCCGGTCACGCGGGCCCGGTTGGCCACCTTCGCGCCGTACGCGGCGGACGTGCGCACCAGCGTGGTGACGAAGCGGGCGTCGTCCATCTGCGCGTCGTAGTACTGGAGCGCGCCGACCAGCGCGTCCTTCTTCAGCGCGGGCGCCACGCGCAGGGCGTGACGGCGGCTCAGGTGACGGTGGGCGGGCAGCCCTCGTCCGTGGCCCCGGGCCAGGGACATCATGTCGTACAGGGCGACGCCGGAGCCCGCGTAGAGCCGCTCCCAGCCCTTGTGCCGCAAGGGGTACAGGAACGGCACGGGCCGGACGAGGTGGGGGGCGAGGCGCTCCAGCAGCAGTCCGCGTTCCTTGAGCGCCTCGCGCACCAGCGTGAAGTCGAGCATCTCCAGGTAGCGCAGGCCGCCGTGGATGAGCTTGCTGGACCGGCTGGAGGTGCCCGACGCCCAGTCCCGCGCCTCCACCAGACCGGTGGACAGGCCGCGGGTCGCGGAGTCGAGGGCGGTGCCCGCCCCGACCACGCCGCCTCCGACGACCAGCACGTCCAGTTCGCGTTCGGCCATGGCCGCCAGTGACTCCGCCCGCTGCGCCGGTCCCAGTGCCGCTGTCCTCACCGCTGCCTCCCGCTGTCCGTCCGGTGTCGCGTAGCCCCTACCTCATGCCCAGATTCTGACCGGGTTGCCCGGGTTCAGCCACCACTCACCCCCAGCCTGCGGACAACCGGCGCGGAACTGAGGCATCCGGTCGGACCACTCCGACCGGACAACACAACCGATCAATGCCGCATATCGGTCATATTTACTCCTAGTCTGACATTGCGCTCGCTCATCCTGTCCACAGGGCTTGCGCGCCTGTCCCACTTCGGCTATCGGGAAGGACGGCCCACGCCATGCCCGCAGATCTCGCCGTCATCGGACTCGGCCCGCTCGGCCTGCCCCTGGCCCAGGCCGCCGTGGCCGCCGGCATCCCCACCCTCGGCTACCCCACCGGACCGCAGACGGGCTCCCTCAGCCCCGCCGAACTGCGCCGCATGCTCGCCGGGGGCTTCCGCCCCACCGCGAACCCGGCCGAACTGGGCCGCGTCCGCACCGCCGTGATCTGCGCGCCCACCCCGCGCGGCGCGGACGGCGGACTCGACCTCGGCCAGGTGGAGAAGGCCGCGCGCACCCTCGCCGGCCATCTGCGCCCGCACACCACGGTCATCCTGGAGTCGGCGGTCCACCCCGGCACCACGGAGGGCTTCCTGCGCCCCCTGCTGGAGGAGAGCTCCGGGCTGCGCGCCGGCCGCGACTTCCAACTCGCCTACTCCCCCTGCCGGGTCGACCCCGGCAACCGCGTCTTCACACCCGCCAACACCCCGAAGGTCATCGGCGGCCTCACCCCCGCCTGCACCGAGTCGGCCGCCGCCTTCTACGGCCGCCTCACCGAGAAGGTGGTCCGCGCGCGCGGGCTGCGCGAGGCCGAGACCGTGCACCTGCTGGAGACCAACTTCCGGCACGTCAACATGGCGCTCGTCAACGAGATGGCCGTGCTCTGCCACGACCTCGGCGTCGACCTGTGGGACGTCATCCGCTGCGCGGAGACCAAACCGTTCGGCTTCCAGGCGTTCCGCCCCGGGCCCGGCGTCGGCGGCCACGCCGTACCCCTGGACCGCACCGACCTGCCCGGCCGTCCCGGCGGTCCGCTGCGCCTGGTGGAGCTGGCCCAGCAGGTCAACAGCCGCATGCCCCGCTACGTCGTGCAGCGCGCCGCCGCCCTCCTCAACGAGCACGGCAAGTCCGCGCGCGGCGCCCGCGTCCTGCTCCTCGGCGTCACCTACAAACCCGACCTAGCCGACCTGCAGGGCACTCCGGCCCGGGAGATCGCCGGCCGCCTGATGGAACTGGGCGCCGAGGTCAGCTACCACGACCCGCACATCCCGTCCTGGACCGTCCACGACCGCCCCGTCCCCCGCGCCGACGCCCTCTACGACGCCGCCGCCGACGCCGACCTGACGATCCTGCTCCAGCAGCACCGCACGTACGACCTCCAGGGCCTGTCGGTGAAGGCACAGTTGCTGCTCGACACGCGGGGGGCCACTCCGACGGGGGCGGCGCACCGGCTGTGAGGGGGCGCGCGGGTGCAGGTGCTGCGAGGCCGGTGGGTGCCGGCACCCGGCGCCGGCAGCTTGGGCACCGGTGGAGCCCACCGCAGCGGTCACTGCGGCGGGCTCCGGGCTCATTCACGGGTGTCCGCCCCTGGCTCTGAGAGGGGCGGCCGCTCACCAACGGAAGATCCGCAACCTCCTCCGGCACTTCACCAGCCAGAGCCGGATCCGATCCCGGCGAGTGGGCTTGTGGCGACGGCCCATGGGCACGCCCCCGACCGCACGCCCGGGTGCCGTCCTGCGAATTCGCAGGTGAAGACAGCGACCGCCCCCTGCTACTCTGCGGCGACTCTTCGCACACGTGTGCGCGGATATCGCCGCTCTCTTCCTGTCTCCGGTCCCGTGGGGGGAACCAGCTGTCATGACCCAACCAACTCCGCCGCCGAACCAGCCCGCCGACGGCAACCCGTACGCCCAGCAGCAGCCGCAGGCCCCGTACGGCCAGCAGCCCGCGGCCGGAACCCCGTACCCCCAGCAGCCGGGCGGCGCCCCCTACGCCCCGCACCCGGCGCCGGGCAACCCCTTCGCCCAGCAGCCCGGCGGGTTCCCGCCGCCGCCCGCGCCGGGCCGGAACAGCATGGGTCTCGGCATCCTGGCCGCCGTCGCCGCCGCGGTGGTCGTGGCCGGTGTCTACGGCGGGATCATCGGCGCCACCAAGCACGAGATCGGCTGGGCCGCCGTCGGCGTCGGCTTCGTCGTCGGCCTCGCGGCCGGCAAGATCGGCGGCCGCAACCCCGCTCTCCCGGTGATCGGTGCCGTCCTGGCGCTGGGCGCGGTCTACCTCGGCCAGATGGTCGGCGAGGCGATCCTCGTCACCAAGGAGTTCCCCGTGAGCTTCAACGAGGTCTTCTTCGAGCACTTCGGTGACCTGCACAAGCTCTGGAAGGAGGACGCCGACCCGCTCACCTTCCTGTTCTTCGCGCTGGCCGGCGCCGCCGCCTTCTCCGCCGCGAAGAAGGCCGCCGCGTAGGCGCCCGCGCCGAACAGCGAGGGCCGGTCACCCACCCGGGTGACCGGCCCTCAGCCGTCGTACGGACCGGACCTCAGCCGTCGTTCGCGGTCAGTGCTGGGAGTCCGCCACCGTCACCTCGACGCGCTGGAACTCCTTCAGCTCGCTGTAGCCGGTGGTGGCCATGGCGCGGCGCAGGGCGCCGAAGAAGTTCATCGAGCCGTCGGGCGTGTGGGACGGCCCGGTCAGGACCTCCTCGATGGTGCCGACCGTGCCGAGGCCGACCTTCTTGCCGCGCGGCAGCTCCTCGTTGACGGCCTCCATGCCCCAGTGGTGGCCCTTGCCCGGCGCGTCGGTCGCGCGGGCCAGCGGGGAACCCATCATCACGGCGTCGGCGCCGCAGGCGATCGCCTTGGGCAGGTCGCCGGACCAGCCGACCCCGCCGTCCGCGATCACGTGCACGTACCGGCCGCCGGACTCGTCCATGTAGTCCCGGCGGGCCGCGGCCACGTCGGCCACCGCGGTCGCCATCGGCACCTGGATGCCCAGCACGCTGCGCGTGGTGTGCGCGGCGCCGCCGCCGAAGCCGACCAGCACGCCCGCCGCGCCGGTGCGCATCAGGTGCAGGGCGGCGGTGTAGGTGGCGCAGCCGCCGACGATCACGGGGACGTCGAGCTCGTAGATGAACTGCTTCAGGTTCAGCGGCTCGTGCGAGCCGGAGACGTGCTCCGCCGACACCGTGGTGCCGCGGATGACGAAGATGTCCACGCCGGCGTCGACGACGGCCTTGGAGAACTGGGCGGTGCGCTGCGGGGAGAGCGCGGCGGCGGTGACCACACCGGAGTCGCGCACCTCCTTGATGCGCTGCCCGATCAGCTCCTCCTTGATCGGCGCGGCGTAGATCTCCTGCAGCCGGCGGGTGGCCGTCTCGACCGGCAGCCCGGCGATCTCGTCCAGCAGCGGCTGCGGGTCCTCGTACCGCGTCCAGAGCCCTTCCAGGTTGAGCACGCCGAGGCCGCCCAGCTCGCCGATCCGGATCGCGGTGGCCGGCGAGACGACGGAGTCCATGGGGGCGGCCAGGAAGGGCAGCTCGAAGCGGTAGGCGTCGATCTGCCAGGCGATCGAGACCTCCTTCGGGTCCCGCGTACGGCGGCTGGGGACGACGGCGATGTCGTCGAAGGCGTACGCCCGGCGGCCGCGCTTGCCGCGCCCGATCTCGATCTCAGTCACGATGTGTGGCCTTTCCCTGATGCGTTTCAGCGTCTCCCAGTATCGCCGACGGGCACGACGAGGGCGGCCCCGAGTGTCCCGGGGCCGCCCTCGTCGGCGTTCGCGGCGGTGGTCGCGGCCTACTTGTTGCGGCTGTAGTTCGGCGCCTCGACCGTCATCTGGATGTCGTGCGGGTGGGACTCCTTCAGGCCGGCGGAGGTGATCCGCACGAAGCGGCCGTTGGCCTGGAGGTCCGGGACCGTCCGGCCGCCGACGTAGAACATCGACTGGCGCAGGCCGCCGACCAGCTGGTGGACGACGGAGGACAGCGGTCCGCGGTAGGGGACCTGGCCCTCGATGCCCTCGGGCACCAGCTGCTCGTCGGAGGCGACGCCCTCCTGGAAGTAGCGGTCCTTGGAGAACGACTTGCGGTCGCCGCGGGTCTGCATGGCACCCAGCGAGCCCATGCCGCGGTACGACTTGAACTGCTTGCCGTTGATGAACAGCAGCTCGCCCGGCGACTCCTCGCAGCCGGCGAGCAGCGAGCCCAGCATCACGGTGTCGGCGCCGGCGACGAGGGCCTTGGCGATGTCGCCGGAGTACTGCAGGCCGCCGTCCCCGATGACCGGGACACCGGCCGCGCGGGCCGCCTGCGCGGCCTCGTAGATGGCCGTGACCTGCGGGACGCCGACACCGGCGACCACGCGGGTGGTGCAGATGGAGCCGGGGCCGACGCCGACCTTGATGCCGTCGGCGCCCGCGTCGACGAGCGCCTGGGCGCCGTCCCGGGTGGCGACGTTGCCGCCGATGACGTCGACGCGCGTGTGGTTGGACTTGATCTTGGCGATCATGTCGCCGACCAGCCGGGAGTGGCCGTGGGCGGTGTCGACGACGATGAAGTCGACGCCCGCCTCGATCAGCGCCTGGGCCCGCTCGAAGGCGTCACCGGCGACACCGACCGCGGCGCCGACGAGGAGCCGGCCCTCGGCGTCCTTGGCGGCGCTCGGGTACTTCTCCGCCTTGACGAAGTCCTTGACGGTGATCAGGCCCTTGAGCACGCCGTGGTCGTCGACCAGGGGCAGCTTCTCGATCTTGTGCTTGCGCAGCAGCTCCATGGCCTCGACACCGGAGATACCGACCTTGCCGGTGACCAGCGGCATCGGGGTCATGACCTCGCGCACCCGGCGCGAGCGGTCCGACTCGAAGGCCATGTCGCGGTTGGTGACGATGCCCAGCAGCTTCTTGTCGCCGTCGGTGACCGGC
This sequence comes from Streptomyces sp. bgisy159, assembly GCF_965341775.1. Lineage (GTDB taxonomy): Bacteria > Actinomycetota > Actinomycetes > Streptomycetales > Streptomycetaceae > Streptomyces. Next base: position 127,083 of record NZ_CBDQZH010000002.1, read on the forward strand.
ACCCCGCTGATCCGGAACCTGCCGCACAGCGCGTCGGCCTCGGCGAGCGTGGCGTCCGGGTGGATGGTGATCGGGTCGGTCACCATGCCGGACTCGGAGCGCTTGACCAGGTCGACCTGGTTGGCCTGGTCCTCGATGGACAGGTTGCGGTGCAGAACGCCGACGCCGCCCTGACGGGCCATCGCGATCGCCATGCGCGACTCGGTGACCTTGTCCATGGCGGCGGACAGCAGCGGGATGTTCACCCGCACGTTCTTGGAGACGTACGAGGCGGTGTCGATCTCGTCGGGTGCCATGTCCGACGGGCCCGGCAGCAGCAGCACGTCGTCGTAGGTCAGCCCGAGCGTCGCGAATTTGTCGGGCACTCCGTCGACGTTGGCAGTCATGACACCTTCCCCAAATGGCCTTGATCGGTGCGGATGTCCATGCTAACGGGAGATGGACCCGTCTCATTCCACGGTTCGGGACCGCTCACGGCTTCGTATGTTCGTACGGAAACGCGGGGTCGCCTGTTCAACAAAGGTGCGGCCAACGGCCTGCGGGCCCGTCCTACTGCTCGGCGAGGGCGCGCAGCCGGCTGAGCGCGCGATGCTGGGCGACCCGGACGGCGCCGGGTGACATTCCCAACATCTGGCCGGTCTCCTCGGCGGTCAGGCCGACGGCGATCCGCAGCAGCAGCAGTTCGCGCTGGTTCTCGGGCAGGTTGGCCAGCAGTTTCTTCGCCCACTCGGCGTCGCTGCTGAGCAGGGCGCGCTCCTCGGGGCCGAGGGAGTCGTCCGGCCGCTCCGGCATCTCGTCGGACGGCACGGCCGTGGACCCGGGGCCGCGCATCGCGGCCCGCTGCAGATCGGCCACCTTGTGCGCGGCGATGGCGAACACGAACGCCTCGAAGGGACGGCCGGTGTCCTTGTAGCGCGGCAGGGCGAGGAGGACGGCGACGCAGACCTCCTGTGCCAGGTCCTCGACGAAGTGACGGGCGTCGCCGGGCAGCCGGGACAGCCGGGTACGGCAGTAGCGCAACGCCAGGGGGTGGACGTGGGCGAGCAGGTCGTGGGTGGCCTGCTCGTCGCCGTCCACCGCGCGTAGGACGAGTCCGCCGATCGCCCCCTGGGCAGAACTGACCGCCTCGTCGTCGCGCATCGGTCCATGGTGCCCTGCGGCCGAACGGTCCGCCGCTCCGCGCCCGTCGTTGTGCACCGAAGCGTTATGAGCAGGTGCGCCGGAAGTCATCCCCTGCGCCCTCCCCTTCCGCTCTCCCGACTCGTCCCCGAGGAACTCCACACCTCAAGGATGCGGCATCCGCGGCGAAACGAGCACCGGGCACCGGGACGGGCCCGTGCCGCCCCGCCCGAACCGCGCGCAGGCCCGCCGTACGATGCCTGCCCCGTACGGCGTACCGCGCGACCCCGCGGCCCCGGCCGGCCTGCGGGGGCCTGCGGCGCGGACGCCGCCCGGCCGGGCCGGGCCACCTCGCGGGGCGCCGCTCAGCGGACGAGGCCCCACCGGAAGCCGAGGGCCACCGCGTGGGCGCGGTCGGAGGCGCCGAGCTTCTTGAACAGTCGACGGGCGTGGGTCTTGACGGTGTCCTCGGAGAGGAACAGTTCGCGGCCGATCTCCGCGTTGGAGCGGCCATGGCTCATGCCTTCCAGGACCTGGATCTCACGCGCGGTGAGCGTCGGCGCCGCGCCCATCTCGGCCGAGCGGAGCCGGCGCGGGGCGAGCCGCCAGGTCGGGTCGGCGAGTGCCTGGGTGACGGTGGCCCGCAACTCGGCGCGGGAAGCGTCCTTGTGCAGGTAGCCGCGGGCGCCGGCGGCGACGGCGAGGGCCACGCCGTCGAGGTCCTCGGCGACCGTCAGCATGATGATCCGCGCGCCCGGGTCGGCGGACAGCAGCCGCCGGACGGTCTCGACGCCGCCCAGACCGGGCATGCGGACGTCCATCAGGATGAGGTCGGAGCGGTCGGCGCCCCAGCGGCGGAGGACTTCCTCGCCGTTGGCCGCCGTGGTCACGCGCTCGACGCCGGGCACGGTCGCGACCGCGCGGCGCAGCGCCTCTCGGGCAAGCGGGGAGTCGTCACAGACGAGGACGGAAGTCATGGCCGTCCTCCGCAGCTGATGCGCGTCACCTTGTGCCTCCAGGCTGGTACGAATCGTCACCTGTGCGGTCGACCGTCTCGGACGCCTGCCCGAGCGTTTGTGTTTTCAACCGCCTCGCACTCTCAACGATGGTCACTCGAAAGAGTTACGGGGCCGCGTGCAGTCTTCGGCACTCTACGTGAGGGCGCGGACACGGTGCAGGTAGGCGCGGTGGACCCTCAAGCTTTCACCACATCCCGTGCCCCGTTCGGCCCCATTTCTTCCCATTACCTGGTGTCTGAGGCTAGATTCGCAATGAGTCATATTTTCATCTCCTTAGATCGTAGTTGTACGGTCGTGGGCACCGTATCCGCTCGAAACGGCTGCAAGGGGTCACGCAATGGCAGATTTCTCCCGCCTTCCCGGACCGAACGCGGACCTGTGGGACTGGCAGCTGCTGGCTGCCTGCCGCGGGGTGGACAGCTCGCTCTTCTTCCATCCCGAGGGCGAGCGCGGGGCGGCCCGGAGTGCCCGCGAGAACTCGGCCAAAGAGGTCTGCATGAGGTGTCCGGTCCGCGCCCAGTGCGCGGCACACGCCCTGGCGGTGCGCGAGCCGTACGGCGTGTGGGGCGGGTTGACCGAGGACGAACGCGAGGAGCTCATGGGGCGGGCACGCAACCGCCTCGTGACAGCGGCGGCGACCGGTGGCAGGGACGTCGCGTCGAACAATTGAAGGAACGTTTCCCCGCAGAAGGATGCGGACATCGAGAACGGAGGGCGGGCCGGCGCCCTCCGTTCTCACTGCTCCGGGGCCGTCACCGCCGCGCGGGCGCAGCCGCCGCCCGCTGCAGCTCGTCCAAGGTGGCCGCCACCGCCGGCACCTGCGCCAGGTCGGGCAGCGTCAGCGCGACGATCTCCCGCCGCACCGCCGGTTCCAGCGCCACCGTGCGCGCACCCCTCGGCCGTACGGACGCCAGGGCCAGCTGGGGCAGCACGGCGACACCGAGGCCCGCGCCCACCAGTCCGACGACCGCCGGATAGTCGTCGGTCGCGAAGTCGATCCGGGGCGTGAAACCGGCGCTCTCGCACACCTCCACCAACTGCCCCCGGCACCGCGGGCACCCCGCGATCCACGGCTCCTCCGCGAGTTCGCCGATGGACACCGCGTCGGCCGGGGCGGTCCGCGCCAGCCGGTGCCGCTCCGGCACGAGACCGACCAGGCGGTCCGTCAGCAGCGGCCGTACGACCAGGTCGTCCCACTCCCCCGAGCCGCCGGCGGCGTCCTGGTAGCGGAAGGCGAGGGCGATGTCGCAGTCGCCGGCGCGCAGCTTGTCGACCGACTCGGGCGGCTCGGCCTCCTCCAGGGAGACCCGGGTGCCGGGGTGGGCGGCGCGCAGCGCGGCCAGGGCGGTGGGGACCAGGCTGGAGCTGCCGCTGGGGAAGGAGACCAGCCGCACCCGGCCGGCCCGCAGCCCGGCGATGGCGGCGACCTCCTCCTCGGCGGCCGTCAGCCCGGCGAGGATGCCGGCGGCGTGCCGCACCAGCGCCTCGCCCGCCTGGGTGAGCCGCATCTCGCGGCCGGTGCGCACCAGCAGCGGGGTGCCCACGGACGCCTCCAGGGCCTTCATCTGCTGACTGACGGCGGGCTGGGTGCAGCCCAGCTCCCGCCCCGCCGCGGAGAAGGAGCCGGTGGCGGCGACGGCGCGCAGGACGCGCAGATGACGGGCCTCGATCACCCTCCGAGCATAAGCGAGGCTTGGACGGAGCGGCGAATAATGGGTCGATGCTTTGATGCCGGCTCACCTGGCGTGCCCCTCATGCCGAACATGACGCTTCTCTCCGTCAATCTGGGCCGGGCCGCGGCCGTGCCGCACGCGGAGGGCCCCGGGGGGCTCACCGGGATCGACAAGAGGCCGGTCACGGAGCCGGTGCGGGTGGCGGCGCCCGGGCCCAAGGGCGTGGGCGGGAGCGGACTCGCCGGGGACGACGTCTGCAAGAAGCAGCACCACGGCGGTGACGACCAGGCGGTGTACGCGATGGCTCGCGAGGACATGGACGCCTGGGAGCGCGAGCTGCGCCGGCCGCTGGCGAACGGGATGTTCGGCGAGAACCTCACGACCCGCGGCCTGGACGTGTCCGGCGCGCTGATCGGCGAGCGCTGGCGGATCGGGCCCGACGTGGTGCTGGAGGTGACGGCGAGCCGGATCCCGTGCGCCACCTTCCAGGGCCACATGGCGGAGCCGCGGTGGGTGAAGCGGTTCACCGCGCAGGGGGCGCCGGGCGCCTGTCTGCGCGTGATCCGGCCCGGCGAGATCCGGGCGGGCGACGCGATCGAGATCGCCCACCGGCCCGCTCACGACGTGACCGTGGCGCTGCAGTTCCGCGCCGCCACCACCGAACGCACGCTGCTGCCAAGGCTGTTGGCGGCCGGTGCCGCGCTGCACCCGGAGAGCCTGGCGGCCGCCCGCGCGTACGTCGAGCGGCACGGCGGCTGAGCTGCCCGTACCCCGTCGGCAGCCCGCCGGCCCGGCCGCCCGCGAGGCACGCCGCGGGGAGCGGACGCGCACACTCCGGGTCACTACGCTGCTGCCATGACAACGGCTCTGATTACGGGATCGACCGCGGGGATCGGTGCCGCGTTCGCGCGGCGGCTGGCGGCGGACGGGCACGATCTGGTTCTCGTCGCACGGGACACCGAGCGGCTGCGGCGCCAGGCCACCGAGCTGCACGACCGGCACGGCATCGAGGCGGAGGTGCTCACCGCCGACCTGGCGGAGGACGACGGCATCGAGACGGTCGCCGGGCGGCTCGGCGACCGCCGCAAGCCCGTCGACCTGCTGGTCAACAACGCGGGCTTCGGCAACAAGGGCCGCTATCTCGATGTGTCGATGGCCGACGAGCTGCGGATGCTGAAGGTGCACTGCGAGGCGGTGCTGCGGCTGACGTCGGCGGCGGCCGAGGCGATGCGCGGGCGGGGCCGTGGCGGCGTGGTCAACGTGGCGTCGGTGGCGGCCTTCGTGCCGCGCGGGACGTACGGGGCGTCCAAGGCGTGGGTCGTGCAGTTCACCCAGGGCGCGGCGCGGGACCTCGCGGGCAGCGGGGTACGGCTGATGGCCCTGTGCCCCGGTTTCGTGCGCACCGAGTTCCACGAGCGGGCCGGGATGGGCACCGACGGCATCCCGGGCTGGATGTGGCTGGACGCGGACAAGCTGGTCGCCGCGGCGCTGGCCGACCTGGCACGCGGCAAGTCGCTGTCCATCCCGGACCCGCGGTACAAGGCGCTGATGGGGGCGGCGAAGCTGGTGCCGCGCGGGATGCTGGGCGGGGTGAGCTCCCGGGCGGGCCGCAAGTACGGCCCCCGCTGACCCGAACCGCGCCGACGGGTGGCGCCGCCGTCCCGGTGGGAGAATGATCCCGACGGTACCGGACCCACGGAGGACCGGAGGCGGCTCATGACCTTCGTACAGCTCATCGACTGCAGGACCAGCCGGTTCGAGGAGATGAACCAGCTGATGGACAGGTGGGTCGAGCAGACCCGGGGCAGGCGGACGGCGACGCACGACATCATCGGCAAGGACCGGTCCGACGCCTCGCACCTGATCGAGATCGTGGAGTTCCCGTCGTACGAGGAGGCGATGCGCAACTCGCGGCTGCCGGAGACCGACCGGATCTTCCAGGAGATGGTCGCCCTGTGCGACGAGGCGCCCACCTTCACCGACCTCGACGTCGTCCGCGACGAGCAGCTGAACGTCCTGGCCGCGCGGGCGTTCTTCGCGGCGATGGGCCAGGTCGAGCCGGACGCGCTGGCCGACCACCTCACCGACGACTACGTGGACCACGATCCGTCGTTCCCGGAGGCCGTGCAGGGCTTGGACCGGCTGCGCGAGCAGTACGCGGACTGGCGGGCGGCCTTCGCCTTCTCGTTCCGCGTCGACGACCAGATGGCCCAGGGTGACCGGGTCTGCACCCGCTGGACGTGGCTGGCCCGCCACCACGGCGACTACCTGGGCATCCCGCCGACCGGCCAGGACGTCACCATGACGGGCATGACCCTGCACCGCCTCCGTGACGGCAGGCTCTGCGAGGCGTGGTGGCAGTACGACCGGGCGGGGCTGATGGAACAGCTGGGGGTGGTGGGCGAGTAGCGCCGGGGACGGGGTGGGCCCCGGCGCTACTCGGGTGCCGGGGCTTTCCCTGTGCCCTCGAACTGTTCAGTGCCGACCATTCCAGCCGCCGTCTGTCTCCTTCGGTGGGTGGTCGGCGCGCGGCCCGCCGAGCCGACCGGCGATCAACGCGAGCCAGCCGCTGGGTGAGTACGGAGCCGGCGGGTCGACCTCCATGCCCAGCTCGGCCAGGGCCAGTGCGTAGTCGGTTTCCTCCAGGTCAAGGGCGAGCAACTCATACAGTTCGCCCACCAGCCGGGCAGTGAGCCGCGCGTCCGTGGTGGCCCGGTAGTCGGCGACAGCGGCGTCGTGATCGGCGAACTCGTCGGGCATGTCCTGCGAGAACCAGCCGCCGAGGAACTGTGCGAGCTCGGGGAAGCGGGCGTGCCATTCCCAGTGTGTCTCCGGCACGGCGGGGGGCGGTACCTCTCCCTGCTCGATGCTGTGCCCGATGTGGTCGGCGAGGCAGCGCAGCCACCCCTGGATCTCCCCCTCGGGGAGGCCGACGTCGGGAACGGGATAGAACTCGCCCAGTCGCAGCCGCAGCCGTCCCGGCGGGTGCTCGGCGTACTCCCGCAGCTGCCGCTCGGCCACGGCGAGCGCCCACGGCCGGGTGTGCCATGTGTGGCGCAGGTAGGCGACCAGGGCCCGGCTGGGCCTGTCCGGGGTGTCGTCGGCCGACTGTCCGGCGTAGGCGCGGATCACCTGATCGAGTTCGCCGTAGCGGCGGTCGTGTTCGAGGGGGCTCAAGGGCACGGGGGTCAGCCTCTGTGGGGAGCTACAGGTAGACGGGGAAGGTGGCCTGCACGACGAAGCCATGGGGGCGGGTGGCGTCCCGCCTGAGGATGACCCGGGACGCTCGTACGTCGACGGGCTCACGACCGGCCAGCATCATCGCCTGCAACAACACCCGCCCCACCGGCTCCTCCCTAGACGGCCACGAGGCTTCGATGGTCAGACGGGCACGGGTGGACTGTGCGAGCCAGCGATGGATGAGCTGCTCGTTGGCGGTGACCGCATGCTGGGTGGCCCACTGGGCCGTGTCGCGGTCGGGGTAGGTCGAAGTTCTGATGCGTACAGGAGTCGTGTTGGACACGGTCACCATTTCGCTCGGGAGGTCGAGGCCACCATGTGCTGCCTCACGTCGGATCGAAGGACCAGAAGACGCCGACTTCCTCGGGCGCGACGACAACGAAGCCGAAGTCGCCGACGTAATCCGTGAGAGGCGTCCAGCTGTCCACCCCAGCGGTCAAGTCGGGAGAAACTGACACCCGGGCGGCGGCGATGTTGCTGTGACAGTGCACATCGCTGCCGAATCGGCCGAGTACAGTCCACGCATCGGCGAGTGCGTCCCCCGCCTCGTCCCAGGGCCCGATCGGCCCCCACTCGTACGACATGATGACCAGGAGGCGAGCCGCCGTCTCCAGGTCCACGGGGTGGAGCTTCTGACTCAGGGTGGCCTCCGACAGAGCGAGAAAGGGGAAGACCGCGCCCTCCGCAACTCCCCGCTCGTGACGCACCCTTCCCCTGTCCCAGTCGAGGGTCCGCCAGCCACGCGGATCGTCAGCCTCCCGGCTCATCACGGCGAGCACGTCGCCCTGCCAGTCGCCATGCGTCCTGGGCCCCGTCGCCGCGAACGCGTACACATCGTCCAGAAGGCGAAGTGCGGCTGCCTCCCAGGCCGCTCGGGTTACCGTTGACAATTTCTCTTCCACAATCGACCGGTCAACGCGCCGGCATAGAAGTGATCACAACGAAGGGGGGATCGAGAGTCGAATCGTACTTCAGCCGGGTGTCGAGGTTCTTCAGGTCGGTACTCCTCACATTCATTCCGCCTTGTTTGAAACCGGACAGCGGATCGCTCGGATCGTACGGCTGCTTCATGACACCCATCCCGGTCACCTCCCCGTTGGGGCCTGGGCCGACGAGTTTCTTCACGTCTCCGTCCGCAGGCGGGGGCGGCCCCTGAAGCCATGCCTTGACTTCGGCGGAATGTGCATCGATGTTGTACTGCGTGAAGCGTTGTGCGCTCGCCAGGTCGGCGAAACTGGATGCCGCGCCGACCGTCGGCTTGCCATGGGGCCAATTCGCGGTCGGGGCGTCCCCCTGGTCGCGCAGCCGTTGAGCGAGTTGCTCAGAGCTCTTCCCCACATGCTTGTCCAGGGTGTGTCCGTCTCCCAGCCACTCACTGCTCGCCAAGTCGATCCGATAGATCCCGTTCTTGGTGTCCTCCGGATCGGACCACCGGAGTTCGTGTCTGAACTCGTCGAGCGACCGGGCACCGAACGCTTCCGCTCGCGCCTCCTCAGCCGCGTACGTGGGGACGCTCCGTCCGGCCTCCTCCAGTGCCTCCTTGAGATCGGTCAGACCGTCGGCGAGCTTGTGGATCTCGCTGTTGTACGAGTCCACCGCGTGGTTCAAACGGCCGGTGTCGATGTTCGCGATGAACTCCGCGGCCAACTCCGGCAGTTTGCCGATCAGTTCTAGGGCGTCCTTGAAACTCTTCATCGCGAAGGTCCGGGTCGCCGCGTCCTTGTAGACATCGACGATGGTGGACCTGATCTTCGTCACTTCGGCACTGACCGAGTCGCATCCGCTCGCGACAGCGCGAGCCGTGTCCTGAAGAACGTCCAGCGCGGGTCGTTGACCGTCCCTGTGGTTCCACTTGTGGCCATGGCGCTCCTTGCCCCATGCCGTCGTGCCCCACATCGACGAGCAGAACTGCTTCATCGCGTTCTGCCACTCGTCGTGTCCCGGAGCCGGGTTCGTGATGTACGCGATCGCGTCGTTGAACTCGTCCGCCGACGACCTGGCGTCCTGGGCGGCCAGACGCCAGACCTTTGCTATCTCGGGCAGAGCCGTGTCGTCGCCGCCGGGTGTGATGTCGGCGACCTTGCCATGTCGCAGGGCGTGGCCGAGGATCGGGCGCAGGATCTCGGCGCCGATCGTGCTCAGCGCCCCGGAGACCTCATCGATGATCGCGTTGCCCCAGCCGTCCTCGGCGGGAGCCTGGCCCCAGCCGAGCTGGGCCACGGGACCGGTCGCACCGGTGTTCTTCAGGACGTCCGGGGGGCTCTTCTTCACCAGCACCGGAGTCGGGGCGAGAGTGACGTGGTCCGCCTGGGCGTAGTTGTTCGCGGTGACCGTGAGGCCGACGGCCGCGCCGCCGACCCCCTCCGCGGTCTTGTTCCACACGTCCAGGAAGAGGCCGGCGACATCGGCGTATGCCCTCGCGAAGGCTTCCGGCCCGGTGCCGCAGCCGACGGCGTGTTCATGACCGTCGAGCGCGCCGACCAGCCTCCTGGCCCGGGCGGCGAAGTCGTATTGGGCATTGCGCAGCATGTACGACGCGTAGTACACGTGCGGCGGCTGGACGTCGAAGGCGACGGCGCTGCCCGGCGGGGCGGGTTTCATCGCCGCCAGTTCGGCGGCCCGCTGGTGCCGGTCCGAATCGGTGTCGCCCTGGGAGATGTCCTTGCCGTCGGGGTCGGTCAGGCCGCCGGGCGACGGGTGGGGCGTGGGGCTCGCACCGCCGCCGGAGGCGGACGGCTGGGGAAGCCCACCGCCCGTCGACGGCGTGGGGGTGGGGCTCGCGGACGGCGCCGGAACCGGCGTGCCCATCAGAGTGCGCCCCAGCCGCCCAGCACCGCCCGGTGCGCCGCGGCGTAGTTGAGGTGACCCGTGGTGACGAAAGCGTGCAGCCACTTCTGGGCCGCTTCCAGGTCCTGTGCGGAACGGTCCCATTCGTCGAGCTTCTCGACGAAGACCTCCCTGGCCTCGCCCCGCCAGGAGAGCACCACGGGTTCGACACGGCCGTACAGGGCTTCCAGCTTCTCGTTCAGCTGCTTGAGGATGTCCTCAAGGTCGGCGGCGAGTTCCTGGAGCGCCGGCAAGGAGACGGTTATCTGCTCCTCGGACTCAGGCTTGCTCGACATGTTCCCCCCCTGTCATAGCGTCAGTACGCGTCGAGCGCGCTGCCGGTGGCCTGCGGCGCCGCCTGCGGATCCGGTGTGGACAGCCGGCCGACCTCACTACTGATGTCCACGTGGACCTGCCGAATGCGGTGGAGGACATCGAGGTCCGTCTCGGAGAATCCGTCCCGGCTCAGCAGCACGGCCTGCTGCAGCACCTTCACCACTTCACGGATACGTACGGCGTCCTCGGCCGCGGCACGGTGGAACTCGCGGTACACCGTCCCGGCCGGACCGCGCCAGCCCGCCTCGATCCGGTCCACGATCGCATCCATACGCGTGACCTGCTGGTCCAGGTGGTCACCCATATCGCCGAGGTCGCCGGCGAGCTTCGTCAGGTCGGTGCGGGTCACCTTCAGGTCTGGAGTAGCCCCCTGCGGCGACCCGGTTGCTTGCCCACTCATGGCGAATGCCCCCCGAGTCCTGCGCCCCCGTAAGCCTCTGCAGTATCGAGATCATCATACGAGCACATGTTCGCCGGGCAGCACTTCGCCCCGTCGCGCGGCGACGGGGCGAAGACGACCTACGAGGGGCCCGCTCAGTGGGCGTGGCCGTGGCCGTGGCCCGCGGCGGCGGCCGGCTCTTCCTCTTCCTTCTTCTCGACGACCAGGGTCTCGGTCGTCAGGAGGAGGGAGGCGATGGAGGCGGCGTTCTCCAGGGCGGAGCGGGTGACCTTGACCGGGTCGATGACGCCGGCCTTGACCAGGTCGCCGTACTCGCCGGTGGCGGCGTTGTAGCCGTTGCCCTTCTCCAGCTCGGCGACCTTGGAGACGATGACGTAGCCCTCCAGGCCGGCGTTCTCGGCGATCCAGCGCAGCGGCTCGACGGCGGCACGGCGGACCACGGCGACACCGGTGGCCTCGTCGCCGGTCTTGTCGAGGTTGCCCTCCAGGACCTTCACGGCGTGGACCAGCGCGGAGCCACCACCGGAGACGATGCCCTCCTCGACCGCGGCGCGGGTCGCGGAGATGGCGTCCTCCAGACGGTGCTTCTTCTCCTTCAGCTCCACCTCGGTGGCGGCGCCGACCTTGATCACGCACACGCCGCCGGCCAGCTTCGCGAGGCGCTCCTGGAGCTTCTCGCGGTCCCAGTCGGAGTCGGTGTTCTCGATCTCGGCCTTGATCTGCGCGACGCGGCCGTGCACGTCCTCGGACTTGCCGGCGCCGTCGACGATCGTGGTGTCGTCCTTGGTGACGGTGACGCGGCGGGCGCTGCCGAGCACGTCGACGCCGACCTGGTCGAGCTTGAGGCCGACCTCCTCGGAGATGACGGTGGCACCGGTGAGGACGGCCATGTCCTGCAGCATCGCCTTGCGGCGGTCGCCGAAGCCGGGGGCCTTCACGGCGACGGCGTTGAAGGTGCCGCGGATCTTGTTGACGACCAGGGTCGACAGGGCCTCGCCCTCGACGTCCTCGGCGATGATCAGCAGCGGCTTGGAGGAGTTGGTCTGGATGACCTTCTCCAGCAGCGGCAGCAGGTCGGCGATCGAGGAGATCTTGCCCTGGTTGATCAGGATGTACGGCTCGTCGAGGACGGCCTCCATGCGCTCCTGGTCCGTGACGAAGTACGGCGACAGGTAGCCCTTGTCGAAGGCCATGCCCTCGGTGAAGTCCAGCTCCAGACCGAAGGTGTTGGACTCCTCGACGGTGATGACGCCGTCCTTGCCGACCTTGTCCATGGCCTCGGCGATGAGCTCGCCGACCTGCTGGTCCTGGGCGGACAGCGCGGCCACGGCGGCGATGTCGGACTTCTCGTCGATCGGGCGGGCCGAGGCGAGCAGGTCGTCGGAGACGGCCTTGACAGCGGCGTCGATGCCCTTCTTCAGCAGCGCCGGGGAGGCACCGGCGGCGACGTTCTTCAGGCCCTCGCGGACGAGCGCCTGGGCCAGCACCGTGGCGGTGGTCGTACCGTCACCCGCGATGTCGTTGGTCTTGGTCGCCACCTCCTTGACGAGCTGGGCGCCGAGGTTCTCGTACGGGTCCTCGATCTCCACCTCGCGGGCGATGGTCACGCCGTCGTTGGTGATGGTCGGGGCGCCGAACTTCTTGTCGATGACGACGTTGCGGCCCTTCGGGCCGATCGTCACCTTGACCGTGTCGGCCAGCTTGTTGACGCCGCGCTCAAGGGCGCGACGGGCGTCCTCGTCGAACTTCAGGATCTTCGCCATGACAGCGGCAGCCCTCTCGGAAATCTTGGGCGGATAACGCGGAAAACGGGGTGGAATGGCACTGCGCCCCCGGCGCCCGGCTGATCAGTGTTCGCGGGGGGCCAGGGGCGCAGTTCGAAGCGGTTCCCCGCTTCGACGGGTACTACTTCTCGATGATCGCGAGGACGTCGCGAGCCGAGAGGACGAGGTACTCCTCGCCGTTGTACTTGACCTCGGTGCCGCCGTACTTGCTGTAGAGCACGACGTCACCGACCTTGACGTCGAGCGGCAGGCGCTCGCCGTTCTCGAAGCGGCCCGGGCCCACGGCGAGGACGGCGCCCTCCTGGGGCTTCTCCTTCGCGGTGTCCGGGATGACCAGGCCAGAGGCCGTGGTCTGCTCGGCGTCCAGCGGCTGGACCACGATGCGGTCCTCGAGCGGCTTGATGGCAACCTTGGTGCTGGCGGTCGTCACGATCCGACCTCCCCCTTCGGAGATCTCACGGGGTTGACTGTCTGAGGTGGCGACCAGGTGGATCCGTCGTCGCGGGTGCCGGACCTGCCCGTCGCTTTTTGGCACTCTCCAGTGGGGAGTGCCAGAGCCGAGACTATGACCGCGATTAGCACTCGGTCAAGCGGAGTGCCAATGCGGACCGCGCGTCGGCCGGAATGCGCCACCGGATGCCGCTCAGAAGCCGCCGGATGCCGCTCAGAAGTAGTCCTCCAGGCGCGCCACCCGCAGCCCTTCCTCCCGTACGGTCCGCAGCAGGCGGGTGGTCCGGGCGCGCAGGTCGGGGGTGGCGGGCTCGTCGGGGGCCACGGCGATGACGTCGCCGGGCAGGAGGCGGCGCGGGCCGCGGGTGAAGGTGAGGCGGCCGGCGGGCCCGGCCGAGGCGCGCCACAGCACGACCGCCGAGATCCCGCAGTCGGCGGCGGCACGGCGGGTGGCGGTGTCGTGGGCGCCGTAGGGCGGGCGCAGCAGCCGGGGGCGCACGCCGAAGCGGGACCTGAGCTTGTGCTGCTGGCCGCAGATCTCCGCGCGCTGCCCGGCGTACGGCAGGCCGCGCAGGGCGGTGTGGTCGAGGGTGTGGTTCTGCAGGCGCGCGCCGGCCGAGCGCAGCCGGGCGAACCGGGCGTAGCCGGGGCCGGTCACGCGGTCCGTGAGGAACAGGGTGACGGGGAGCCGGAGTTCGCGGACCAGGTCGAGGAAGCGGGCGTCGCGCTCGGCGGTGTCGTCGTAGGTGAGGAAGACGACCTTGTCGCGGGTGGGGACGCGGTGGACGACGGGCGGGAGGGATGCGGGGCCGGCCAGGGGGCGCGCGGCCGGCGCCGGGCCGTCGGGCCGCGCCCGCCGGGTCGTTGCTCCCCCGGGCCGCGGGGCCGTCGTTCCCGCGGGCCGCTCGACCGTCGCCCCACCCGGCCGCTGGACCGTCGCTCCCGCGGGCCGTTCGACCGGCTCGGCGGGCCGTGCGCAGCCGGCCACCGCCATGGCGGGCACCAGAGCCAGGGCCAGGGCCGTCGCCGGCCATGGCGCCGACGCGGGCAGCGGTGCCCTCACAGATAGTCCTCCAGCCGGGCCACCGCGTACCCCTTCGCCGTGACCATGTCCAGGAACCGGCGGACCATGTCGGGCATGGTGCCCTTCCAGTCGTTCCGGCCCCGGAAGTGGGTGAGGACGATGTCGCCGGGGTGGAGGTCGCGGTCCCACTCGCGGTACTCCCAGTGGTCCACGAACACCTCCTCGTCCCACAGCGGCGCGTACTTCACGCCGCACGACTTCGCGGCCCGCAGAGTGTCCTGGTTGTAGTTGCCGTAGGGCGGGCGGAAGAGGAGGGGCCGCTTGCCGTAGTGCTTCTCGATCACGTCCTGCATGCCGCAGATCTCCCGTTTCTGCCGGGCGTACGACAGCGCGGGCAGATAGGGGTGGTGCAGTGTGTGGTTGTTGAGGGTGATCCCGGCGCGCTGCATCTTCTTGAAGTAGCCGTAGTCCTCCTTGACCAGGTAGTCGGAGAGGAAGGCGGTGTACGGCACGTCCAGTTCGCGCATCATCCGCAGGAACGCGGGGTCCTTCTCGGCGCCGTCGTCGATGGTGAGGAAGACGACCTTGTCCTTGGTCGGGACGGTGGTGAAGACGGGCGGCAGACCCAGCTTCTCGTGGTCGTCGACCTCGAAGCCCTTGCGGGTGGTGATGCGCGGCTTGTGCGCGGGCGGCGCCGGGGGTGTGAGCGGGACCCGCTTGAGCCTCCAGTGCCTGGCGGCGGCGACCCGGCGGGCGTACGCGGCCTCCAGCCGGTCGGCGTACGCCGTGAGGGCCCGGCCGGGCTGCTCCTGACCGGCCTGCTGGCCCGCGGCGGGGCGGGTTCCGTCGGCGCCGTCGTCGCGCCCGCAGCCGGACACGGCGGCGACGACCGCGAGGACACCGGCCCCGCCCCGGACTCCTGCCCGCCGCAGCGTCGGCCGACTCCACCCAGGCGCACGCTTTTTATCGTTTTGTCGTACGACTCCCATGGCGCCGGATCCTCCCAGCCGGCCTCCCGTTCCCGGTTCCGACACCGCGGCCGGGGGCACGCCGTCCACCGACTGGCCCAAGGCCGTCGCGTGACCGACCGGCCGCCGCCCGACGGACGACTCGCCGCCTGACCGACAATGAGCCGGTGAACGAAGTCGATCTCGCCTCCCTTCTCACCCCCGAGGGCCGGGCCCTCCTCGACCAGGTGCGCGGCACCCGGCCCGCCGACGAGCTGGCCGTGGCGACCCGGCTGCGCCGCGACCACCCCGCCGCCCTGGTGTCGGCGGCGCTCGGCCAGGCCCGACTGCGGGAGCGGGCGGTGGCGAAGTTCGGTGCGGAGGACGCGCTCCGGATGTACTTCACGCCGAACGGGGTGGAGCAGTCGACGCGGGCCGGGGTCGCCGCGTACCGCGCGGCGCGCCTGCGGGAGCTGGGCGTACGGTCGGTCGCCGACCTGTGCTGCGGCATCGGCGGGGACGCCATCGCCCTGGCCCGGGCCGGGATCCGGGTCCTCGCCGTGGACCGGGACCCGGTGACGGCGGCGACGGCCCGGGCCAACGCCGAGGCGCTCGGGCTGGCGGAGCTGATCGAGGTCCGGGAGGCGGACGTCACGGAGGTCGACACGGCCGGCTTCGACGCCGTCTTCGTCGACCCGGCCCGGCGCGGCGGCCGGGGCCGCGTCTTCGACCCTGAGGCATACTCGCCGCCCCTGTCCTGGGCGATCGAGGCGGCCCGGACGGCCCCGCGCGCCGCGCTGAAGATCGCCCCCGGCATCCCCCACGAGACGGTCCCCGGCGACGCCGAGGCCGAGTGGATCTCCGACGGCGGGGACGTGAAGGAGGCCGTGCTGTGGTTCGGCACCGCCGCCCCGGGCACCGTCCGCGCCACCCTCCTCCCCGGCCCCCACACCCTCCTCGCCGCCGGCCTGCCCAACCCGCCGGTCCGCCCCGTCGGCCGCTACCTCTACGAGCCCGACGGGGCCGTGATCCGCGCCCACCTGGTCGCGGACGTGGCCCAGCGGCTCTCCGGCGGGCTCATCGACGAGACCATCGCCTACGTCACCGCCGACGAGCTGCGCCCCACGCCGTACGCCACCGCGTACGAGATCACCGACCACCTCCCCTTCAACGTGAAGCGGCTGAAGGCCCTGCTGAGGGAGCGGCAGGTCGGCGTCCTCACGGTGAAGAAGCGCGGCTCGGCCGTGGAGCCGGAGGAACTCCGCAAGAAGGTCAAGCCGCAGGGGCCGAACTCGGCGACGGTGTTCCTGACGCGGGTGGCCGGCGCCCCGGCGATGCTGATCGGCCGGCGCCGGTGAGGCAGCCGTCGAGGACATCAGGTCTCCCTTCACCCAGCCGACCACCGCCGCCTCGCCGCGCTCCACCGCCCGGCGGGCCGGCACGTGGCAGCTCCAGTCGTGCAAGCAACCGCAGGGATGACGAGCCGTCAGTCCCTGTCGACTCCACGCTTGGAAGGTCAGTGAGCCTTTTCCAACCTCACGCTGACGCGTGGTGAAGGACGAGGACGGCCTGGACGATCGCTGTGATGCGGTTGGTGCTGCAGCGGAGCTTCCGTAGGAGACGCCAGCCCTTCAGGGTGGCCATGGCCTGCTCGCCGAGGCAGCGGATCTTGGCGTGTGTGCTGTTGTGGCAGCGCTGCCACCGCTTGAGGCGACGGCCGCGGAAGGGCACCCGGATGGAGCCGCCGGCGCCCTGGTATGCCTTGTCGGCCCGGCACTTGAGGTGGGCGTCGGTGAGTGCTTCGACGATCCCGTGAGTGCGGGCGGCGGTCAGGTCGTGGGTGGAGCCGGGCAACGCGGGCGAGGCCCACGACAGGCGGCCGAACGGGTCGGTGAGGACTTGGATGTTCATGCCGTGCCTCTTGTGTTTGCCTGAGTAGTACGGGGCTTCGGCGGCGATCCGGTCGATCGGCAGCAGGGTGCCGTCCAGGATCACGAACGCCTTGGTCCGCGCGATGCGCATCGCCTCGGCCAGGGTGGGCGCGAGTGTGGCCAGCACATCGACGGCCTCGCGTATGTAGCGGTATGCGGTCGCGATGCCGATACCGGACCCGGCGGCGAGCCGGGCGTAGGTGTCACCACAGCGCAGACGGGCCAGGGCGAGCAGAGCCTGACGACCGGCGGTCAGACGCCGCCACCGGGTCCCGATCTCCTGCCGCCTGGCTGTCAGACGCTCGGTCAGGAACCGCAGGGTGCGACTGGACAGGTCGTTAGAGGACGGGTAGACCAGCACGCGAAACCCCTGGCGGACACGGGTGATCTTGGTCGAGAACCCGTCTACCGGGAGCTTCGTCGTTCCGCAGTTCCGTCCAACACGTGTGACTGAGCGCCTGAGTTGGCCGGTTGAGCGTTGACCGGGCAGGTGCGCCGTATCCCGTGCGGGCGCCGTCCCCGATCTACTCCACCGGCTCGCACCAGGCGGCGACGAGATCCTGGAAGCCCGAGAAACGGGTGCCAGGAACAGTCTCACCACTGAACGTCTCGCCGTTGAGCCAGCAGATGTCGAAGATGTCGGTCTCGGTGTCGAGGAGGCAGCACACACCACCGGTGGTGGCGGTGAGGTCGGTGAACACCTTCCTGACGCTCGCGGACTGCACGAACATCCGGCTCATACTCGAGGTAGCGGCTGTGAACTGCAGTGACGCAAAGTTCGGGTGCCATGCGGGGGAGAACCTGACCGTCAGGTAGATGTACCCGACCGACACCCGTCCCTGCTCGTCGACTCTGTCGGAATCGCGGAGGAAGCACTCGCGCACCGCGTCGTCGACGCCGACGACGATCGAGGTGTCCAGTTCGAGCGAGCCGCCTGCCGAACAGTCGACCGGTTCGCTCTTGAACTTCGAGGTGAACGGCACGATCAACTGCTCTCCGCCCGGCAGGGTCACCGGAAGCGGCGGCGTCTCGCGGCCTCGGGGCGCGAGCTCGGCCAGCCGGGTCAGCGCTCTTGCAACGTTCCGAGGGGGCATGAAGATCTCATAGCTGTAGTCCAGCCCCATACCGTCCCGCCTCCCCTGTCCTGAACCGTCATCCTGTCATGATCGGGATCGATCACCCAGTTGATTCCAACGTGGCTGGCTTCGTCCGGACGCAGTCGGCAACGAAGCGCTCAGTCACAACAGGCGGCCACCGCCGGCAGGTTGGAAGTGGCTCGGTGGTTGAGGCAGCCGCTGCAGGCGGCCCCACGAAGAAGATGAGGCGGGCCGCTTGTCGGCCTGCGCCTTCGATCGTTCACGGCACTCGCCCTCGGTGTTGCTTGTCCGCCACGATGCGCCAGTCCCACAGGGGGTCCGCTCGAAAACGAGCCCGCAACCTCACCAAAGGCGGCCAGCTCGCCGTGGTTCGTATCCGGCAAGCCCGGGACTCCGTGCAGAACGTCCATCAGAAGATCGCCACGCACGGCACATCGGGGTGCTCCAGCGTGATCGCCCGGAACTCCCCGATGCTCCGGCGAATCTCAGCGAGTCCCTCTTCATCGAACTCACTGTGCAATCCCGCGACACGTCCGCCCTCCGGGGGACTGAGGAGAACAACGGTAGGCAAGGCAACACGGATCTTCCTGACGGGTGCGGACGGCGGCTTCACCCCATCGCCGGGTTACTGGCCAGACCCGCCCGGACTTCGAGTGGTAGATCATTCTCGGGCATGCTCAGGTCCTGCCCGGGCATGCCTGAGAGGACCTCGCTCAGCGACCTCCCGATCTCGCGTCCCGTCAGGTCGACCAGTTCCTCGTCGAGGACGGCGAACTCCAGCGCGTCGAGAGCCCGGCGATCCGGCCAGTGAGCCAGGTCGGCGACGGCCCAGCAGCGCGCGATGACGTCTTCGGTCGGGTCCGACACGAGAGCCGCAAGACGCTCCGCGCGTGGGTCCCAGGGGAGCGGGCGGGTGTCGAGCAGGCTCTTCTGCAAGGGCGCGGGGAGCCGGTACCCGTGGTCGTGCACATAATGTTTGATCAAGACGGGTGCAGTGTATGTAAGGCCGTCGTGTGCGTAATACCGGTATTCACCGTTCCCGACTGCAGTCAAGCCGTCCACACAGAACTCACACTCGTGCTCACCCAATGTGCGACTGACCACCCGGCGAGATGCACGTTCGAACGCATCGACGACTTCCCGCGACATGGCGGGATGATTCCATCGCTGAATCCCGTTTTCCTTCCCGAGCCATCCAACACAGACCAGGGGAATCGGAAATTCCATGTACTCATAAGGCGACAGGTCGAGGCATTCCACCCTTTTAGCCATTCTCTCGTCCATAACGGGAAGGTGGCCCCAGCCGTGAGTCCGGAGCCACCTCAAGGACCGGCTGCCGACCCTTAGAGCTCGCAACACGATCTTGTTGAGGTGTCCTGGCCGGGCGTGACCGATGCGACGATTCGGCCGTTCGGGAGGGTGTGAGTACTCGGCCGTGGATCGTCGATGACGACGGCATCCCGCCGGTGGCCGGGCGCCCCGGCCGACCACGCCGCCGCCCCGATTCGCTGCTCGGGGACAAGGGATACGACTCCAACCCCACCAGCGAGGAGCTGCGCAAGCGGCGGATCCTGCCGGTGATCTCCCACAAGGGCGCCCCGAACATCAAGGGCCTGGGCAAGCTCCGCTACGTCGTCGAGCAGACCTTCGCCCTGCTCCACCAGTTCAAACGCCTCGCCGTCCGCTGGGAACGCCGAACCTTACTCCACGACGCCTTCGTCTCCTTGGCCTACGGCCTCATCTACTCGAGGCGACTGAAGAAACACCGATCATGATCGTGTCACGAGCTTTTGGCTACAACTCACACCACTCACCCAGAGGGCCGGCCGCCCGCATCTGCGTGAAGTCGTGCACCAGCTCCCACGCCCGATCGACATCCAGGACAAAGTCGCCCGTGAACACGGCGAATTCGTCCATGATCGGGACTTCGACCTCGGCACCCGAGGGCACGGTACCGTCTCCTACGAGCAGAGACATCCGCTCGGTGTCACTCATCAGGTGGACCACCGCGTGATTATCCCGGAAGGCCAGGATCAGCACCGGGAACTCCCTGTTCGGCGACCGAACCTCGAGGTACCCCTGGCCACAGGAACGCAGGTCGTTGAAGCGATCTGACAGATCCTTCACCTCTGAACGTCTCTCAACCGGATGGAAGAGTCCAGATTCCGGCGACGTCGCCGCCCACATCACGCTCATCCAGCCCTCTTCCCCACGCAAGCCGTCGCCCACGATCCAGAGCCACGTTCCCACGCTCCACCACGACAGGACTACTGGGACTGGGCAGCGTGATCGTGTTACGAGCTCTTAGCGGCGGCCGGCCAGTTCGGTACCTCGGCGCCGTTCGTCGGGTCTCGGGCCGCCGGACCCCGTGGAGCGCCCGGCGGTCAGCAGGCCGGCTGCCGCGGCGGCCGCCGTCATGAGGGCCGCCGCGGCCCAGTACGCGGTGCGGTAGCCGTCGACGAGTGCCTGGGGATCGCTCGTGGCGTACCGGGCCGCGGCGACGGTGACCAGGACGCCCAGGCCGATGGCGCCGCCGAGTTGGCGGGAGGTGTTCAGCAGGCCCGACGCCATGCCGGTCTCCGCCGGGGCGACGCCGTCGGTGGCCGCCGTGCCGAGGGGGACGAAGCACATGCCGGTGCCGACGCTGGTGACGAGGGAGGGCAGCAGCACCGAGAGCGCGTAGCCGCCGTCCGCCGACACCGTCAGCGCCCACAGGGCGAGTCCGGTCGCGCCGAGCAGGCCGCCGGCCGTCAGCAGTCGGCCGACGCCGAGGCGGCCCATCAGGCGGGTCGCGACCGCCGTGCCGACGACGATGCCCGCGCAGAAGGGCAGGAAGGCGGCGCCGGCCGCCGTGGGGCCGTAGCCGAGCACCCGCTGCACGTACAGGGAGGTGAAGTAGAAGGCGGCGAACTGGCCGGCCGACATCAGCAGCGCGAAGACGTTCGCGGCGAGGACCGGGCCGTCGGCGAGCAGTCCGAGGCGGAGCAGGGGGTGGCGGACCCGGATCTCGGTGACGGTGAAGGCCGTGAGCAGCAGCCCGGCGGCGAGCAGTACGCCGGTCGACCGCCATGAGCTCCAGCCGTGGGACTCGGTCTGGGCGAGGCCGAGGACGAGCAGTGCGGTCCCGGCGGTGACGAGCAGCGCGCCGACGAGGTCCAGGCGCGGGCGGTCCGCCGCGTCGGGTCGGCCGTCGCCGCGTACCGCGCGCCCGGTCACGGCCAGCGCGGCGGCCACCACCGGCACGTTGACCAGCATCACCGAGCGCCAGCCGGCCCAGTCGGTGAGCAGCCCGCCGGCCAGCACCCCGACGGCTCCGCCGACCGCGCCGGCCGCGCCCCACAGTCCGAGGGCACGGGAACGGGCCCGCCCCGGTGCGTAGGTGACGGTGATGAGGGCGAGGGCGACCGGCGCGAGGGCGGCGGCGCCGGCCCCTTGCACCGCCCGTGCGGCGATGAGCTGGCCGGGCGCCTGGGCGAGCCCGCCGGCCAGGCTCGCGGCGCCGAACACGGCGAAGCCGGCCACCAGCATCCGGCGCCGCCCCGCGACGTCGGCGAGCCGGCCGCCGAGCATCAGCAGTCCGCCGAAGGTCAGCGCGTAGGCGTTGACGACCCAGGCCAGCGAGGCGGGCGCGAAGCCGAGGCCGCTGCCGATGTCCGGCAGGGCGATGTTGACGACGGACACGTCGAGGGAGACCAGGAACTGCACGGTGAGCAGCACCGGGAGTAACCAACGGGATGGGTTCGTCCGGGAGTTCGACATGACGACGAGATTAATATACGCGTATAGAAAATTGCTATACGCGTACGGAAAACCGCCCCGAGGCGGCCGTGGAGAATGCTCGGGTGACAGCCA
This sequence comes from Streptomyces sp. bgisy159, assembly GCF_965341775.1. GTDB lineage: Bacteria > Actinomycetota > Actinomycetes > Streptomycetales > Streptomycetaceae > Streptomyces. The sequence goes on from NZ_CBDQZH010000002.1 coordinate 148,781, forward strand.
ACGGAGAGAAGCGGGCGGTCGGCCGGCCCCGCCGGATCGAGCGGCGGCAGATCGTGGACGTGGCCCGGCGCATCCTTCAGGAGGAGGGCGTGGCCGCGTTGTCCATGCGCCGGGTCGCCAAGGAGGTCGGCGCCACCCCGATGGCGCTCTACCACCACGTGCGCGACAAGGACGAGCTGCTGATGCTGACCCTGTCGGGGACGGCGGCGACCGTGCCGCGCCCGGACCTGCCCGAGGACCCCCGCGCGCGGATCGTCGCCACGGCCGTCCACATGCACGGCGTGCTGCGGGAGATGGACTGGGTCGTCGACGTGCTGGGCCTGGGCGACCTCACCGACAAGGGCGCGCTGTGGATGACGGAGGAGATCGTCGACTCGTGCGTCGCCTGCGGGCTGACCCCCGAGCAGGCCGTGCACGCGTACCGGACCATCTGGTACGTCGTCTACGGGGCGCTGGTCTTCGCGCGGGCCGAGGCGCGCCGTGCCGCCGATCCCGGCCGGCGGCCCTTGTTCGCCTCCCTGCTCACCCCGGAGGACGCCGGGGAACTGCCCCGGTTGGCGGCACTGGCGGACCACTGGGAGGAGACGACCGCGGCCTACGACGTCGCCGAGCAGGTGCGCAAGGTCGTCGCCGGCCTGCTCCCCTGAGGAGCACCGGGCCGGCGGTCCGGGCGCCGTGACCGCCGACCGGCCTTCCCGGTCGCGACGGAGTCAGGCGCTCACAGCCCCGGCTATCGAAAGTTTCGACCTGACAACCGATTTACTCTGACGGAGGGCGAGGCGGTCCGCCACGCCCGTCAGAACGTCAACTTCCGGCCAGCGGCGGCGCCCCCGTACTCGTACGCACCACCAGACTGGTCGCCAACTCGACCCGGGTCGCCGCCGGTTCGTCCTCACCCGACGACCGCCCGAGTTCCAGCACCAGCCGGGCCGCCGCCTCGGCCATCTCGGTCAGCGGCTGCCGTACGGTCGTCAGCGGCGGCCCCACCCAGCGGGCCACCGGCAGGTCGTCGAAGCCGACCACGCTGAGGTCCTCCGGGATGCGCAGCCCCAGCTCGCGCGCGGCCTCGTACAGCCCGAGGGCCTGGAGGTCGTTGCCGGCGAAGACGGCGGTGGGCCGGTCGGGGCGGGCCAGCAGCTCGCGGCCGAGCCGGTAGCCGGTCTCGTGGTGGAAGTCACCGGTCTTCACCAGCCCGGGGTCGACCGGCAGCCCGGCGGTCTCCAGCGCGGCCCGGTAGCCGTCGATGCGGGCCCGGCTGCACATCATCTGCGGCGGACCGCTGATGGCGCCGATCCGCCGGTGGCCGAGCTCGACCAGGTGCCGGGTGGCGGCGAGCCCGCCCTGCCAGTTGGTGGCGCCGATGGACGGCACGTCCGCCCCCGGGTCCCCGGCCGGGTCCATCACCACGAACGGGATGGACCGGCTGGTCAGCAGCGCCCGCTGGGAGTGGTCCAGCCCCGAGAGCACCAGCACCACGCCGTGCGGGCGGCGCGCGGCGACCTGGTCGGCCCACGTCCGCCCGGGGGTCAGCCGTCCGGCGCTCTCGCTCAGCACCACGCTGAGCCCCGCGTCCCGGGCGACGTTCTCCACGCCCCGGATGACCTCCATCGCCCAGGCGCTCTCCAGCTCGTGGAAGACCAGGTCGATGAGCGGGGAGCGGGTCGCCTCGGCCCGCCGGCGCCGGTAGCCGTGGGCGCGCAGCAGCTCCTCGACGCGGCTGCGCGTGGCCGGGGCGACGTCGGCACGCCCGTTGAGGACCTTCGAAACAGTCGGCGCCGAGACGCCGGCCTCGCGGGCGATCTCCGCCAGGGTCGCGGTCTGCGCGCGCTTTTCAGCGGACTCGGAGGGTGTCATGGCGGCGATCGTATCCATACGCGGCCTCTTGACGAACCCCGCACGGCACCATAGGTTCCCGGAACATTCGAATTGACTTACGAAACATTCGAACCGGGACTGGAGCTTCATGACCACCGCCCCCTGGCGTGACCCCGCCCTGCCCGCCGCCGCCCGTGTCGACGACCTCCTCGCCCGGATGACCCCGGAGGAGCGGACCGCCCAGCTGTACGGCGTGTGGGTGGGCGCCGAGACGGACGGCGGCGGCGTCGCCCCGCACCAGCACGACATGACCACCGACTACGACTGGGACGAGCTGATCGGGCAGGGGCTCGGCCAGCTCACCCGCTCCTTCGGCACCGCGCCCGTGGACCCCGGCCTGGGCGCCCGGGCCCTCGCCCGCGCCCAGCGCCGGATCGTCGAGGCGGGCCGGTTCGGCATCCCGGCGGTCGCCCACGAGGAGTGCCTGGCCGGGTTCACCGCCTGGCGGGCCACGGCGTATCCGGTGCCGCTCGCCTGGGGTGCGGCGTTCGATCCGCCGCTGGTGGAGGAGATGGCCCGCCGCATCGGGCACGACCTGCGCTCGGTCGGCGTCCACCAGGGGCTCGCGCCCGTGCTGGACGTCGTACGCGATCCGCGCTGGGGCAGGGTGGAGGAGACCATCGGCGAGGACCCGTACCTCGTCGGCACGGTCGGCGCGGCCTATGTGCGGGGCCTGGAGTCGGCGGGCGTGGTCGCCACGCTGAAGCACTTCGCCGGGTACGCCTCGTCGGCGGGCGCCCGCAACCTCGCCCCCGTGCGGGCCGGCACCCGGGAGTTCGCGGACGTCACCCTGCCGCCGTTCGAGATGGCGCTGCGCGAGGGCGGCGCCCGCTCGGTGATGGCCGCCTACACCGAGCGCGACGGCGTCCCCGCCTCCGCCGACCCGGAGCTGCTCACCCGCCTGCTGCGCGAGGAGTGGGGCTTCACCGGCACGGTGGTCGCCGACTACTTCGGCATCGGCTTCCTCGAGACCCTGCACCGGGTCGCGGGCAGCCCCGAGGAGGCGGCCCGGCTGGCTCTGGAGGCCGGCATCGACGTGGAACTGCCCACCCTGAAGTGCTACGGCGAGCCCCTGCTGGCGGCCGTACGGGAGGGCCGGATCCCCCGGGAGCTGGTCGACCGGGCGGCCCGCCGGGTGCTGCTGCAGAAGTGCGAGCTGGGCCTGCTGGACGAGGACTGGCGGCCGGAGGCCCCGGAGTCGGTGGACCTGGACTCGGCCGCCAACCGGGCGGTGGCCCGGCGGCTGGCCGAGCAGTCGGTGGTCCTGCTGGACAATCCCGACGGGGTCCTCCCGCTGGCCCCGGACACCCGGATCGCGGTGGTGGGCCCGCGCGCGGCGGACGCGCTCGCCATGCTGGGCTGCTACTCCTTCCCCTCCCACGTCCTGCCCCGTCACCCGGAGGTGGACCTGGGCATCGAGATCCCCACCGTGCTGGAGTCGCTGCGCGCGGAACTGCCCGACGCGAAGGTGGCGTTCGCGCACGGGTGCGGTGTCCGCGACCCGGACACCGCCGGCTTCGAGGAGGCCGTCGCCCGGACCGCCGAGGCGGACGTGTGCGTGGCGGTGCTGGGCGACCGGGCGGGCCTCTTCGGGCGGGGCACCTCCGGGGAGGGCTGCGACGTCACCGACCTGGGACTTCCGGGCGCGCAGGGGGAGCTGCTGGACGCGCTGGTGGCCACCGGGGTGCCGGTGGTGCTGCTGCTGCTGACCGGCCGCCCCTACGCGCTGGGCCGCTGGCACGGCCGGCTGGGCGCCGTCGTCCAGGCGTTCTTCCCGGGGGAGGAGGGCGGTCCGGCGGTCGCGGGGGTGCTGTCGGGCCGCGTCACCCCGTCCGGCCGGCTCCCGGTGAGCGTGCCGCGCGTGCCAGGGGGCCAGCCGTGGACGTACCTCCAGCCGCCGCTGGGCCTCGCGGGCGAGGTCAGCAACCTGGACCCGACGCCGCTGTACCCCTTCGGCCACGGGCGCTCGTACACCACCTTCGCCTGGGAGGACTTCGAGGCGGCCGGTACGGCGGACATCCCGACCGACGGCTCCCACGACCTCGCGGTGACCGTCCGCAACACGGGTGACCGGGCCGGTGCCGAGGTGGTCCAGCTCTACCTGCACGACCCGGTCGCCTCGGTGACCCGGCCCGACGTGCGGCTGATCGGCTACCGGCGGCTGGAGCTGGCGCCCGGCCAGGCGCGCCGGGTGTCGTTCCGTTTCCACGCGGACCTGTCGGCGTTCACGGACCGGGACGGCCGCCGGATCGTGGAGCCGGGAGCGCTGGAACTGCGGCTGGGTGCGTCCAGCGCCGACATCCGGCACCGGTCCGCCATCCAACTCGTCGGCCCCGTCCGCGAGTTGGGCGCGGAACGGCGGCTGCACTGCGACACGGACGTGACGTAGTCTCGCGGGGGACCACAACCGGAACCCTCTGGTTCAAGCATGAATAAAATCTGGAGCCCTCATGGAGAGGTGCTGCAGATGAGCGAACCAACCGGCCGGGTCTGCCCGTTATGCGGCGCGCCCCGATCCCACCGAGCCGCCCCGACCTGCGCCTGCCCCCGCCTGGCCTCCGACGCCCACCGCAGCGAGCGCACGGCCCAGGCGGCGGCAGCGGAGGACTTCGACCCGGTGCGCATACGCCCGTTCGTGCACCTGCCGGACGGGGACGCGGCGCCCGACGGGGGAACGTCCCGGACGACGGAGACGGACCCGGCCCCGGAGACCGGCGAGGAGACCGGTTCGGGCGAGGAGACCGGTTCGGGCGAGGACACCGGCCCCGGCCGGGCACCCGGTCCGGGCGAGGACACGCGGACCGGCGGGCGGACCGGGGAGGGCGGCGCCGAGGAAGCCGGGGAAGCCACCCCGGAGACCGAACGCGGCGGGACGGGGGAGACCAGCGGCCCCGAGGAGACCGACGGGGGGACCCGGACAGGCGCCACGGCACGTGAAGGCGGCGGGACCCGGCAGGGCGGCGCCCCCGAGGACGGGCGCCGGGCGCGGTCACGGGGACGGGTGCCGGCCCTGGTGGCGGTGGGGATGGCGGCGCTGACGGCGGCGACGCTCGTCGCGGTGCTGCGGTACGAGGGGCCCTCTCACCGTACGGCGCCCGAGGACGGCCGGGCGCCCGTGCCCGGCGCCACGTCGGCGTCCGGGGAGGCCGCTCCGGCCCCCGCGCCGGTCACGAGCGCCGCACAGGCCGCGCCGAGCCCGTCGGCGGCCGGCCCCTCGGCGTCGAGCCGCGCACCGAGCGGCGGCCCGGCCCCGTCCCCCGGCGCGACGGCCCCCACCCTCACGCCGGGTCCGACACAGCAGCCGCCCAGCGACGAGGCGACGCCGACCGCGGTCCCGCCGACGGTCCTGCGCCCCGGCGACAGCGGCCCGGAAGTCACCGAGCTCCAGCTCCGCCTCGCCCAGATCGGCTTCTACCGCGGCGAGGCCGACGGCGCCTACGACGACGACGTGGCGAACGCCGTCCGCTCCTACCAGTTCACCCGCCTCCTGCTGACGGAGGAGTCCGGGGTGTACGGCACCGCGACCCGCGCCTCCCTGGAGGCGGAGACGACGCGGCCCTGACGGCCCTCAGTCCGTGCCGGCCGACTCGAACCGCCACCGGTGCACCGGACGGCTCACCAGACGGCCCTCCGGCTCGGGCAGTTCGGGCAGTTCGGCGTCCATGTCCGCGTCCCACCAGCTGATGACGAGGACCCGGTCGCCCGGGGCGTGGAACGTCTCGCGGCGCAGCGGCGGAGCGGCCAGCCGCTGCCGTCGGGCCCAGGCCAGCAGCTCCGGGCCGCGGCCCGCGACCGCCCGTGCCTCCCACATCAACGCCACGGTCATGCGTACAGGTTCTCCTCGCCGGCCTCGTGCACGTGGTCGTGGCCGGTCCCGTTCCCCGGCACGTGCGGGTCCGTCACCGGCAGCGACGAGTCGGCCGACAGCTCCCAGTCGGACACCGGCCGGTTCCGCGCCACCATCTCCGCGCCCAGCGCCGCCACCATCGCCCCGTTGTCCGTGCACAGCTTGGGGCGCGGCACCCGCAGCCGGATCCCGGCCCGCTCGCACCGCTCCTGGGCGAGCGCCCGCAGCCGGGAGTTGGCCGCGACGCCGCCGCCGATCATCAGATGGTCGACGCCCTCGTCCTTGCAGGCCCGCACGGCCTTGCGGGTCAGCACGTCGACCACCGCCTCCTGGAAGGAGGCCGCCACGTCGCGCACCGGCACCTCCTCCCCCGCCGCCCGCCGCGCCTCGATCCAGCGGGCCACGGCCGTCTTCAGCCCGGAGAAGGAGAAGTCGTACGCCGGATCGCGCGGCCCGGTCAGGCCGCGCGGGAAGGCGATCGCCTCGGGGTCGCCCTCCCGGGCGTACCGGTCGATGACGGGACCGCCGGGGAAGCCCAGGTCCAGCACCCGCGCGATCTTGTCGAAGGCCTCGCCGGCCGCGTCGTCGATGGTGGACCCCATCGGCCGGACGTCGGAGGTGATGTCGGACGACAGCAGCAGCGAGGAGTGGCCGCCGGACACCAGCAGCGCCATCGTCGGCTCCGGCAGCGGGCCGTGCTCCAGCTGGTCCACGCAGATGTGGGAGGCGAGGTGGTTGACGCCGTACAGCGGCTTGCCCAGCGCGTAGGCGTACGCCTTCGCCGCCGACACCCCGACCAGCAGCGCGCCGGCGAGGCCGGGGCCGGCGGTCACGGCGATGCCGTCGAGGTCGCGGGCCGTGACCCCGGCTTCCTTCAGCGCACGGTCGATGGTCGGCACCATCGCCTCCAGATGGGCCCGGGAGGCCACCTCGGGGACGACCCCGCCGAAGCGGGCGTGTTCGTCGACGCTGGACGCGACGGCGTCGGCCAGCAGGGTGGTGCCGCGCACGATGCCGACGCCGGTCTCGTCGCAGGAGGTCTCGATCCCCAGGACCAGGGGTTCGTCAGCCATTGATCTCGGTTCCTCGTACGGATGTGGTGGGGTCGGTCAGGCGCATGATCAGCGCGTCCACGTTCCCCGGCTGGTAGTAGCCGCGCCGGAAGCCGATCGGCTCGAAACCGAACCGCTCGTACAGCTTCTGGGCGCGGACGTTGTCGATCCGGCACTCGAGCATGACCTCGGCGCACTCGAAGGCCGTCGCCGCCCGCAGCAGTTCGGTGAGCAGCAGCCCGCCGAGCCCGGTGCCCCACTGGTCGCGGGCCACGGCGATGGTCTGCACGTCACCGGTGCCGCCGGCGGCGGCCAGCCCGGCGTATCCGACGAGGCGGCCGTCGGGCAGTTCGGCGACGAGATACCGCCGGCTCGCCTCGGGGCCGCGCGCGTGCGCCAGCTCGGACCAGAACATGCCCCGGGACCAGGCGTCCTCGGGGAACAGGTCCTTCTCCAGTACCAGCACGGGGTCGATGTCCCACCAGCGCATCTCGCGCAGGCGGAAGGTCGCGGCGGTGTCCGTCACTTGGGGGTGACCACCTTGTAGTTCTTGGGGACCTGGGCGTCCGGCCGGCGCAGGTACAGCGGCCGGGGTGCCTCCAGTTCCGCCCCGGCGGCCAGCCGTTCGGCGGCCAGCCGGGCCAGCGCGGCGGCGGAGACGTGCTCCGGCTCGTGCACGGCCGGGAAGGTGTCCGGGTAGAGCAGCGCGCCCGCCCCGACGGCGGGCAGCCCCGCGACCCGCTCCGCGATGTCGGCGGGCCGGTCCACGGCGGGCCCGGTGAGCCGGGTGCGCGCGTCGGCGTAGGTCGCCCAGTAGACCTCCTTGCGCCGGGCGTCGGTCGCCACGACGAACGGGCCGTCGAGATCGGAGGCGAGGGCGAGGCCGTCGAGCGTGCACACGCCGTGCACGGGGACGCCGAGCGCGAGGCCGAACGTGTCGGCGGTCATCAGCCCGACGCGCAGCCCGGTGTACGGGCCGGGGCCGACGCCGACGACGATGCCGGTGACGGCGTCGAGCCCGGTCCCCGCCTCGGCGAGGACCCGGTCCACGGCCGGCAGCAGCAGCTCGCCGTGGCGGCGGGCGTCCACCTGGCTCGACGAGGCGACGACGTCCGTCCCGTCGTGCAGCGCGACGGTGACGGCGGGGGTGGCGGTATCCAGAGCGAGCAAGAGCACGCGAACAGCCTACGGGTCCCGGGGCCGCCGGACAGCCGCACAGGTCGCTCCGGCGGCTGCTGCTACCGTCGGCGCAAAACGGACGTACGACGCGATATGTGAGGTGGGTGCGGGTGGCAGGCAGCAGCTCGGCATGCGTGGCCGGGCTCACCGCGGCGGCCCTGGCGACGGTCGGCTTCCTGGCGTGGCAGGCCGCCGAGAACGCCCCGGAGCGGCTCGCCGGGGCGCCCGCCGGTGGCGACGCCGCCGGGGCGGCCGCGGTCAGGGCGCCGCGCGAGCGGGACCCGGCCGCGCTTCCGGCGCGGTCCGGCACGGGTCGCCGGGTCGTGTACTCGCTGGGCGGCGACCGGGTGTGGCTGGTCGGCTCGGACGGCGAGGTGGTGCGGACCTTCCGGGTGTACCCCGGCACCGTGGAGCCGGCGCCGGGCGGCTACCGGGTCACCTCGCGGGCGGTCGCCGTCACCGGCACCGACGGCGCCCCCGTGGAGCACGTCGTCCGCTTCACCAGCGTCGACGGGCTGGCCGTCGGGTTCAGCGCGGCGGTGAGCGGGTCCACGGAGCCGCCGCTGCGCACGCTGCGGACCGGGGCGATCCGTGAGACCCGGGAGGACGGGGCGGTGATGTGGGACTTCGCGACGATCAGGCAGCGGGTGGTGGTGATCCGTTAGGCGCTGGCCCGCCGGGCACAGGCCCGTCAGCCGCTGGTCCGTCAGGCCACTTGTCCGTCGGACGCTGGCCCGTCAGGGACTGGCCCGTCAGGGCACAGGCCCATCGGTCGCTGACCCGTCAGGGCACAGACCCGTCAGGGCCCTGGCACGTCAGGCGCTGCGCGGGAGGTGCCGGGTGGCGTCGCCCTTCGGGTGCCGCAGCGTCGTGGCCGGTCTCGCCCATGCGGCGGAGCCGCACGGCGACTCGGCCGCACCCTCGGATGCCGCCCCGGCGGGGGCGGCCGGCGCGGCGGGGGGCCGCGAGACCGCTTCCGCCGCCGCGCAGGAGGCCAGCAGGTCGCTCATGGAGACGGCTGAGGGAGCGGTCATGGACGCCTCCTGAAGGGCGGGGGCGGGAGCGGTTAGGCAAACCTAACCACGAGCTGGGTACCATAGGACCACGCCCGGCACACCCGGCGCAACGTTTTGCCGACAGCCTGTCGGAGCGAGGCCGGGCCGACCTCCTCCCCGAGGAACCCGCGAAGGAACCCTCAGGCGGACAGCGCGCTCAGGTCCGCCGCCGCCCACCGCTCGCCGATCCCGGTCAGCGTCATCCGCCGCACCTCGTCGGTGGTGTCGCCGACGGCCCGGTGGATGACGACCTGCAGCCGGTCGTCGGTCAGCTCCTCGACCTTGCCCTCGCCCCACTCCACGACGATCACCGACTCGGGCAGCGACACGTCGAGGTCCAGGTCCTCCATCTCGTCGAGTCCGCCGGACAGCCGGTAGGCGTCGACGTGGACCAGCGGCGGGCCGTCCCCGAGGGACGGGTGCACCCGGGCGATCACGAACGTCGGTGAGGTGACCGCCCCCCGCACGCCCAGCCCCTCGCCGAGCCCGCGCGTCAGCGTCGTCTTGCCCGCGCCCAGCTCACCGCTGAGCATCACGAGGTCCCCGGCGCGCAGCAGCTCGGCGAGCCGGCGGCCCAGTTCCCGCATCTGCTCGGGCGAGGTGACGGTCAGCTCGGTCTCAGTGCGGGTGTGCGGTGCTGGTGCTTCCATAGCCCCCCACGGTAGCCCCTGCGGGTACGGCACCCGCGCGGGTGAGCAGGTCGGCGAGCCGGTCGGTGACCACTTCCGGGTGTTCCAGCATCACCAGGTGCCCGGCGTCCGGTACGAGCACCAGCTCGGCGTCGGGCAGCAGGTCGGCGATGGCCTCGCTGTGCTCGCTCGGCGTGACCAGGTCGCCGATCCCGGCGAGCACCAGCACCGGCATGTCCCGGAAGCAGGCCAGCGCGTCCGTCTTGTCGTGGTCGGTGAACGCCGGGTAGAACTCGGCGACGACGTCGATGGGCGTGCCCTCGATCATCCGCTCGGCGAACCGGGCGACCGCCGGGTCCACCTCGCGGGAGGCGAACGAGTACCGCTTGATGACCCCGGCGAACAGGTCGGCCGTGGCCCGCCGCCCCTTCTCCACCAGCGCCGCCTGCCGCCCCATCGCCCGCAGCACCCCGGGCAGGACCCGGCGCACCGCGTTGACGCCGGCGACCGGCAGCCCGAAGTTGACCTCGCCGAGCCGCCCGGACGACGTGCCGACGAAGGCGGTGGCGACCACCCGCTTCCGGATCAGCTCGGGGCACTGCGCGGCCAGCGCCATCATGGTCATCCCGCCCATGGAGTGCCCGACGAGCACGATCGGCCCCTCGGGCGCGGCCGCGTCGAGCACGGCCTTCAGGTCCTGGCCCAGCCGGTCGATGGTGACCGGCGGCCCGTCCTCCTCGGCCGTCCGCCCGGAGCGCCCGTGGCTGCGCTGGTCCCAGTACACGGTCCGGACGACCCCGCGCAGCGCCGCCCGCTGGAAGTGCCAGGAGTCCTGGCTGAGGCAGTAGCCGTGGCTGAAGACGACGGTGACCGGAGCGGGCGCCTTGCGGCCGAACAGCCGGCGCCGGCGGCCGCCCAGCGGGGCGTCCGGCTCGACCTCGTCGACCTCGTAGTACAGCTCGGTGCCGTCGTCGGCGTACGCCTTGCCCGGCGTGCCGCGCAGCGCGCCGAAGGGTCCGGCGGAGTCCAGCGCGAGCCGCGCCTTCTGCCGCATGCCCCGGCCCACGGTCATCCGTTCGATGGCCACGCCCGCCGCCGCGCCCGCGGCGATCACGCCTATCGCGGCGCCGGCGATGCCGGTCGCCCGGCGCCAGCCGCCCGCCTCCGCGGCGGAGGCGGCCACGACGGCCGCCGTCGCGACGTCCGCCACCGCCTCCGCGCTGCTCTCGCTCACGTACCGGTCCTCCTGACCACTGCTGCCTGCCGCCCACCGCGGCGGTGCCGCCCTGTCCCGCGGTTACCCCTCGGGGCCCTCGTTCACATGGACGCGGGGAACGCGTGGACCGATGCGCGTGACGATCTCGTATCCGATGGTGCCCGCGGCCTGCGCCCAGTCCTCGGCGGTCGGCTCGCCCCGGTCGCCCGGCCCGAACAGCACCGCCTCGGTGCCCGCCTCGGGCGTGTCACCGCCCAGGTCGACGACGAACTGGTCCATCGCGATCCGCCCGGCGACGGTCCGCCACTTGCCGTCGACCAGCACCGGGCCGGCGCCGGAGGCGTGCCGGGGCACCCCGTCGGCGTAGCCGAGCGGGACCAGGCCGAGGGTGGTCGCGCCGGGGGTGACGTAGTGGTGTCCGTAGCTCACCCCGTGCCCGCCCGGGGCGCGCTTGACCAGGGCGAGCGAGGCGGTGAGCGTCATGACCGGGCGCAGTCCCAGGTCGGCGGAGCTGCCGAGGGCCGGCGCGGGCGACAGTCCGTACATGGCGATGCCCGGCCGGACCAGGTCGAAGTGGCTCTCCGGGAGGGTCAGCGTGGCGGGCGAGTTGGCGATGTGCCGCACCTCGGGCCGCACGCCCCGCCGCTCGGCGTGTCCGGTCATCTCGCGGAAGCGGGTGAGCTGGGCGGCGATGGAGGGGTGCCCCGGCTCGTCGGCGCAGGCGAAGTGCGACCACAGGCCGGTGATCCGGATCAGCCCGTCCGCCTCTGCGCGCAGCGCCTCGCCGACGAGTTCGTCCCAGTCCCCGGGCTGGCAGCCGCCCCGCCCGAGACCGGTGTCGGCCTTGAGCTGCACGCGCGCCGGCCGTCCGGCGCGCCGGGCTCCGTCGACGGCCTCCCGCAGGGCCCACAGGGCGCTCACGGACACGTCGAGGTCCGCCTCGACCGCCTCCTGCCACGGCCCGCCCGGCGTCCACAGCCAGCACATGATCCGCACGTCGGCGGGCAGCCCCGCGCCGGCCCGCACCGCGAGGGCCTCCTCGGGCGTGGCGGTGCCGATCCAGCCGGCGCCGGCCTGGACCGCGGCCCGGGCGCACGGCAGCGCCCCGTGCCCGTACCCGTCGGCCTTCACCACGGCCATGAAGGCCGCCCCGGGCGCCTTGGCGCGCAGGGCGCGCACATTGGCCCGCAGCGCCGCCAGATCGATCTCGGCCCGGGCGCGCGACGGCGCGCTTGTCAGTCGTGCAGTCTCACTCATCGCGCCCAGTGTCTCAGAGGCCTCCGGCGGCGGCCGTGGCGCAGGGCTCCTGTGCCCGGGTGCAACGGCATCCGGCGGTTCCGCGGGCACACGCGGGTGAGTCTCCGGCGCGAGCGGCGCCCGACGGCGGGGACGAGCCAGTGCCGCGCACGCGCGCGTGAGTCGCACGGCACCAAGCTCTGTGCCTGGTACGGCTCCGCAGTGCCGCGCACGCGCGCGTGAGTCGCGGCAGGCCCGCGCAAGGTCGCGTGAGTCACCGCCGTACGTCTCGCCAGGCCCTGGGTACCGCCGCCGCCACGTCGTGGGCCCCGACCGGTGCGCCCGCCGCCGCCAGGCGGGCCGCGAGGCCGTGCAGGTAGGCGGCGACGCTGCCGGCGTCGCGGGCCCTCAGACCCGCCGCCAGCAGGGAGCCGGCGAGGCCGGAGAGCACGTCGCCGCTGCCCGCGGTGGCGAGCCACGGGGTTCCGGTGGGGTTCACCCGGACCGGTTCCCCGCCGGGCCCGGCCACCACCGTCGTCGAACCCTTCAGCAGCACGGTCGCCCCGTACGCCGCCGCGAGTTCCCGTACGGCCGCCAGCCGGCCCGCCTCGACCTCCTCGCGGGCGACGCCGAGCAGCGCGGCCGCCTCACCGGCGTGCGGGGTCATCAGCGTCGGCGCGGTCCGCGCGCGCACCGCGGCCCGGTCGGCGAGCCGCAGCCCGTCCGCGTCGATCAGCACCGGCACCTCGGCGGCGACCACCTGGCCCACGGTGTCCGCGTCGTCCCCGGCGCCCGGCCCGACGACCCACGCCTGCACCCGCCCGGCGCGCCGCGGCCCCTGGTCGGACACCAGCGTCTCCGGGAACCGGGCGATCACCGCGTCCCGCGCGGGACCGACGTACCGTACGGCCCCCGCCCCGCCGCGCAGCGCCCCGGCGACCGCGAGCACGGCGGCTCCCGGGTAGCGGTCCGACCCGGCGGCGACGCCCACGACGCCCCGCCGGTACTTGTCGCTCTCGGCGCCCGGCACCGGCAGCAGCCGCGCCACGTCCGCGTGCTGGAGCGCCTCCAGCACGGCCCGCTCGCCGGACAGGCCGAGCCCGATGTCCACCAGCCGCACGGACCCGGCGTACTCCCGGGCGGGGTCGACCAGCAGGCCCGGCTTGTGCGTGCCGAAGGTGACGGTCAGGTCGGCCCGGACGGCCTGACCGCGCACCTCTCCGGTGTCCGCCTCGACCCCGCTCGGCAGGTCCACGGCGACCACGGTGGCCGGCGAGCCGGCGGCACACGCGGCCAGCGCGGCGGCCTCCGGCCGCAGCCCGCCCCTGCCGCCGATGCCGACGATCCCGTCGACCACGAGATCCGCCCGCCGGACGGCCGCTTCGCCGCCCTCGGCGGCGACGGTGACGCCCCCGGACCGCCGCAGCGCCGCGAGTCCCGCGCCGTGCGCCCGTTCGGGTGACAGCAGGACGGCGGTCACCCCGGCGCCGCGCCGCGCCAGCCGCGCCCCGGCGAACAGCGCGTCGCCGCCGTTGTCCCCGCTGCCCACGAGCAGCACGACCCGACGCCCGTACACCCGCCCCAGCACCCCGGCGCAGGCGGCGGCCAGACCGGCGGCGGCCCGCTGCATCAACGCCCCGTCGGGGAGCCGTGCCATCAGCTCCCGCTCGGCGGCCCGCACGGTCTCCACGGAATAGGCAGTACGCATGAAGCCCAGTCAAACACCACCCCGCCCGGGGGCGCGGGGAACCGCGCGATCGGCCACGAACGCCCCGCACCGGCCGGCGCCCACCGACAGCCCCCGCGAGGGGCCCTACCCCTCGGCCACCACCACCGCGGACGCGATCCCCGCGTCGTGGCTCAACGACACGTGCCAGCTCCGCACCCCCAGCTCCTCGGCCCGGGCCGCCACCGTCCCGCGCACCCGCAGCCGGGGCTGCCCGCTCTCCTCGACGCACACCTCCGCGTCGGTCCACAGCAGCCCGGCCGGCGCCCCCAGCGCCTTGGCCAGGGCTTCCTTCGCCGCGAACCGGGCGGCCAGCGAGGCCACGCCCCGCCGTTCCCCACTGGGCAGCAGCAGTTCCGCGTCGAGGAACAACCGCCGCGCCAGCCCGGGCGTCCGCTCCAGCGACGTGCCGAACCGCTCGATCTCGGCGACGTCGATACCAACCCCGATGATGCTCATGCGGTGCACCCTACGGCCGCTGTCGGACCCTCCTGCTAGCCTGCGGCGGCTGATCCACACTCAAGGCGCCAGGGGGGCGGAGATGAGCGGCACCGGCGACGGCCACAGACCCGACGGCACGCCCGGCCGGGGTGGGGGAAGGAAGCCGACCTTCGACCCGTTCGACAACGTGCCGGAGCTGGTCCCGCTGCGCACCGCGGCCCGGGCGGGCGACTGGCCGGCGGTACGGGCCCGCCTCACCCGTCTGGAGTCGGCCGACCAACTCGTCACGGCCGCCAGTGCCCTGGCCGAGGTCCCCGGCGTGGAGACGTTCCTGGAGAAGGCGGCCGCCGACCTCCCCGCCGACCCGCTCCCCCGCACCCTGCTCGCCGAGCGCTACATCCAGATCGGCTGGCAGGTCCGCGGCCGGGCCACCGCCGAACACGTCTCGCGGGAGCAGTTCGACCGGTTCCACGACTGGCTGCGCCGGGCGGAACTGCTCCTCATCGAGGTGTGCGCCGAGCAGCCCGCGTACGCCCCCGCCTGGACCGCCCGCCTGCTCACGGCGCTCGGGCTGGGCCTGGGTCAGGCGGAGGCCCGCCGCCGCTACGACCGGCTGCGCGCCCACCACCCGCACCCGTACGCGGCCCAGAGCCGGCTGCTCCAGCAGCTGTGCCCGAAGTGGGGCGGCTCCTGGGAGGCGGCGCACGCCTTCGCCCGGGAGTGCGCCGTCGCGGCTCCCGACGGCGCGGTCAACGCCGCACTGGTGGCCCAGGCGCACCTCGAACAGTGGCTGGACCTGGAGGACTTGGAGGGCCGGGCCTACCTGCGCGGCGTCCCGGTGCGCGACGACCTGCGCAACGCCGCCCAGGTGTCCGTGCTGCACCCCGCCCACCGGCCCGGCTGGGACTCGGTCGGCGCCCACAGCGCGTTCGCGATGGCCTTCTCCCTCGGCGGCCACTTCGCGGACGCGGCCCCGCACTTCGCGTTCCTCGGCGACCGCGCGTCCGACCATCCGTGGCGGTACCTGTCCGACGCCGGGACGGCCTTCCGCAAGTTCCGCAAGTCCGCCCTGTCGGCGGCGGCCTGAGGGGAGCCGAGAGCGACATGACCACCGACCCGCGCACCGAACCCGCCGCACCCGCCTCCGGCGCGCTCGACGCCCTGTCCGGCCTGATCTCCCACACCACCACGCAGGGCGTCCGCACCCTGTACGCCCCGCGCACCGGCGAGATCACCGCCGGCCTCTTCTTCCGGGTGGGCCGCGCCGACGAGACGCTGGCCACGGCCGGCCTCACCCACCTGGTCGAGCATCTCGCCCTGCACCGGCTGGGCCTGACCGACCTGCACTACAACGGCAGGACGGCGAACGCGTACACCCTCTTCCACGTCACCGGCGACGAGGACGAGGTCGTCGCCTACCTGAACGCCGTGTGCGCGGGCCTGCGCGAGCTGCCGCTGGAGCGGCTGGAGACGGAGAAGGAGATCCTGCGCACCGAGGCGGCCGGCCGGGGCACCGGCCCGCTCGCCCAGTTGCCGCTGTGGCGCTACGGCGCCCAGGGCTACGGCCTGTGCAGCTACAACGAACTCGGCACCTGGTCCCTCACCGCCGACCAGGTGCGCCACTGGGCGGCGACCCGCTTCACCCGCGAGAACGCGGTCCTGTGGCTCACCGGCGACCGCGTACCCGACGGCCTCGACCTCACCCTCCCCACCGGGGAGCACCTGGCGCCGCCCCCGGTGACCAGCGCGCTCCCGGTCACCCCCGCCTACATACCCGGCGACGACGGCCACGTCGCGTTCTCCGCCGTGGTCCGCCGCTCCACCGCCGCCACCGTCTTCGCGGACGTCCTCGGCCGGGCCCTGTTCCGGGACCTGCGCCAGGACGGCGGCTACTCCTACTCGGCGGAGGCCGACTACAGCCCGCGCGACACCACCCACGCGACGATCACGGCGTACGCGGACGCGCTGCCGCAGAAGCAGGACGCGGTGGTCGGCGGGTTCGTCGACACCCTGGCCAGGCTCCGGGCGGGCCGGATCGAGCAGGCCGAGCTGGACTCGGCCAGGACCCGCCTCCTCAAGCAGTACGACACCCCCGACCTCGGCGCCGCCGCCCTCCCCTCGTACGCCCTGTCGCTGCTCATGGGGCACGAGCTGCTCACCCCCGAGCAGCACCGGGCCGAGCTGGCCGCGGTGACGCTCACCGACCTGCGGGAGGTCGCCCGGGAGGCGTGGGAGACGGCCCTGCTGCAGGTGCCCGGCCGGGGCGTGGACTGGGCGGGCCTGACGCTCGCTCCCCAGTACTCGGCGCAGGCCGTCACCGGCACCGGTCACCCGTCTCTGGAGGACGACCGGGTCACCCTCGTCATCGGCGAGGACGGGGTCACCCTGCAGACGCCGGGCGGCCCGGTCACCGTCCGCTACGACGCCTGCGCCGCGATGACCGTCCGCCCCGACGGCGCGCGGGCGCTGACCGGCACCGACGGCTTCTCGGTGACGGTGGAGCCGACCCTCTACAAGGACGTGACCGCCGAGCGCGTCTCGGCCATCGACGCGGCGGTGCCCCGTGACGCCGTGGTCCCCATGCCGGCCCGCACGCCGGACCAGATCCCCCGACCGCGGCCGGCCGTGAGCCGCTCGGGCCCGACCCGCCCCCAGGACCTGTGGCTCGTCGGCCTGCCGGCCGCCCTGTGGAGCTGCCTGGTCCTCGTGGTCACGGTCCGTCAGGGCAGCGCGGGCCCCGACGACTGGACGGAGTTCGCCGGCATGTGGGTCACCGAGCTGGTCCTGGTGGCCGGGACGGTACACCTGTACCGGGCACGGCTGCTCGGACGCGGCTGAGCGGGGGCGGGCAACGTGCTGATCTGGTCCGGCGTTCTCGGCGGGACGCCGGCGCGGCTCGACGAGACCGACGGCCGGCGGGTGCTCACCGTCGGCGTGCGGCGGACGGTGATCCGCCCCGACACCATCGTC
This sequence comes from Streptomyces sp. bgisy159, assembly GCF_965341775.1. GTDB lineage: Bacteria > Actinomycetota > Actinomycetes > Streptomycetales > Streptomycetaceae > Streptomyces. Next base: position 166,007 of record NZ_CBDQZH010000002.1, read on the forward strand.
CGGCACCGCGGCGGCGTCCTCTTCCAGCGGCTCACCGTGTCGACCCCCGGCGAGCCCGGCCTCACCCACCGCTACCGGCTGCCGTGGCTGCTCCAGCTGGCCCCGTTCCGGGAGGCGACCTACGACCGCTGGGCGGCCGAGGCCGACGACCCGGGCCTGCGGCTGACGGAGCTGCTGGGCGGCACCGACGACTGGGAACCGTCGAGCGGGTCCGTGCGCTAGAGGGGCGTCCCGTACCCCTGCCGCGTCCGCACGCCTTTCCGCGTCCGAAGGAGGCAATGGCCCATTTGGCGTTCTGCCCCCGGGGCACCGCCCGTGCCAGCATGACCGCCATGACGAGTACAGGGCACACGCCGGCTGTCACACCGTCACCCGCGCCCGGCCAGGGGCGATCCCCGGCCCCCGCCGCACGGCTCACCCCCCTCGCGCCTCTCACCGTCGGCGCCGAGGAGGAGTTCCTCCTGGTAGACCCCGTCACCCGGGAACTGCGTGCCGACGCCGAGACCGTCGTGGCCCGAGCCGCCCGCGACCTGCGCGACCGCATCGGCCCGGAGATCACGCGCTTCCAGGTCGAGACCCGTACCGACCCCCACACCGACCTCGCCGGCCTCGCCGACCAGATCCGCTCCACCCGCGCCGCCCTGGCCCGGGCCGCCGCGCGCGAGGGCCTGCGCGTCATCTCCAGCGGCACCCCCGTCATCGCCCCGCCCGGCCCGCCGCCCCTGACCGACGGCCCCCGCTACGCCCGGAGTTCCGCCGAGTTCAGGGCCCTGGACGACGAGCAGATCGCCTGCGCCTGCCACGTCCACGTCGGCGTTCCCGACCTCGCCACCGCCCTCCAGGTCAGCAACCACCTCCGCCCCTGGATCCCCGCCCTGATCGCCCTGTCGGCGAACTCGCCCTACTGGGCCGGCCGGGACACCGGTTACGCCAGCTGGCGTACCACCACCTGGGGGCGCTGGCCCGTCGCGGGCCCGCCGCCGTACTTCGCGTCCCCGTCGCATTTCGAGGATCTCGTCGCCGGCTTCCTCGCCACCGGGGCCGTCATGGACCGGGGCGGTCTCTACTGGGACATCCGCCCCTCCCACCACGTGCCCACCCTGGAGTTCCGGGCGGCCGACGCGACGGCCACCCCGGAGGACACGGTGCTGGTCGCCGGCGTCGTCAGGGCCCTGACCGCGACCGCCCTGGCCGCCGTCCGCGCAGGGGAACGCCCCCCGCAGCCGGCCGCCGACCTCCTGCGGGCCGCCTGCTGGCGCGCCGCCCGCGACGGTCTCGCCGGGCAGGGCATCGACCCCGCCACCGGCCGCCTCGTACCCGCCACCGCCCAGGTCGAACAGCTGCTGGCGCATCTGCGCCCCGCCCTCCACCACCACGGCGACGCCGATCTCGTCACCCGTCTCTGGTCCCGCCTGCGCGCCCAGGGCAGCCGGGCCGACGCCCAGCGCGCCGCCCACCGCCGGCGCGGCCGGCTCACCGACGTCGTCGATCACCTGGTCGCCACGACCACGCCCCACCCGTCATGACAGCAGCGCTACTCCGAGCTACTCCGACGCGGACGCCGACCAGGGTGCGGAGCGCAGCTCGGAGACGGTACGCCGGCCACGGCTCCCCGGCGGCGCGCCGACGGCCCTGCCCACGGCGACCATGGAGACGATCGACCAGCCCGCGTCGGGACGCAGTTCCTCCGTCAGCCCCTCCAGGTCGAAGGCGCGGAACTGACGCGCGGCCAGCCCCATGGCCGCCGCCTGGAGGGTGAGGTGGGCGACGGCCTGGCCGAGGTCGTAGTCGGCGAACTCGGAGTAGAGCAGTTCCGAGTCGTCGACGTGGCGGCGGGTCAGGGCGACGACGAGGAGGCCCGCCTCCGTCGCCCACCGCGCCGAACTGGGCGCGAGGTGCGGCACGACCCGCGCGTGCTCGGGCTCACCCGGCCGCGCGGTGAAGAACGCCCAGGGCTGCGAGTTCCCGGCGGACGGCGCCCACCGCGCGGCCTCCAGGAGCAGCCCGAGGGTGTGGTCGTCGACGACGGCCGACGGGTCGAACCGAGTGGGGCTGAACCGCTCCGCCAGCAGCGGATGGATTCCGCTGGGCTGCTCTGGATCATCGCGCATGCCCGACTCCAACCGTCCGCCGTCCGGACGTATTCCGATCGGGCGGGGCGGGTGACCGCCCGAGGCCCCTCATTCCCCGTCATTCCTCGCCGAACAGGTCCTCGGCGCGCTCGACCGTGCCGGCCCGATCCAACCAGTCATCGAGACGGTCTAGGTCGGTGCATGTGGTGATGCGTTCGCGGGCGTCGTCGGAAACGGGCAGGTTGCGCAGGTCCAGGATCCGCAGGATGCCCTTGGCCTGCCCCTTTGCCTGCCCCTTTGCTTCTCCCTTCGCTTCGCCCTTCACCTCGCCTTCGGCCTGACCTTCCAGATACGCCTCTTCAAAGACCGTGCCCCGGCCCGGGAAGTAAGTGACGACCATTTTCTCCAGTTCCCTCCACGTCTCCCGGGCCGGAGTGCCATCCAGCCCGATCTCCAGCATCTCGGACCAGTACTTGACGGTGGGCAGGTCGAACGACCGCATTCCGCGCGCCAGCAGATTCAGTATGGCGTCGATGCCCGCGCTCTCGCTGTGCACGATGGCGGAGAACGTCGCCAGCGCGGGCTGCCGTGCCACCTCCGACTCGTCGGTGATCTCCGCGACGGTGTCCGGCCCCAGCACGAACGGGCGCGTGACCTGGCTCTGCCAGGTGCTGACGCGGCACTCGAAGGGCCCGGCCGCCCAGGTCGCGGTGGACCTCTTCCGGCAGACGGCCAGCAACAGCACCGGCAGACCGAACTTCGCGTGCAGGTAGGCGACGTAGTACGCCCAGTTGACGCCCTTGTCGGGAGCCTTCTTCGTCTGGGCCTCGATGGCGAGCAGGAAGCTCTCCCCCTCGGAGAGCTCGAACTTCAGCACCGAGTCCACACGGCGCTCCAGCGGCTTGATCTCCGTCGTGTCCGGCGTGACGACGGTGACCTCCGCCTTCGCGGGCGGCGGCAGCCCCAGCGCCTGGAAGACGGGGGCGAGGACCTCCGGATGGTCCTGGAAGATCCGGTGGGATGCCTCGTGGGTGGATGTGACCATGTGCGCCACCTTGCGGGGTCGGAGGGACGGCCGATCGGGCGATTCGGGGACGTTTACTCTTTCGAGTCGCGGAAAAACGTTCACGCCGCCGAACTCAGCTCGCACCACACGTACTTGCCCGGGTCGCCGGACCGGGACAGCGGCTGCCACCCCCACAGTTGGGAACAGGCCCGCACCAGGAGGAGCCCCCGCCCGTCCTCCTGATCGCAGAGGCCGGCCGCCTCACCCGGGAAGTCGGGCGGTTCCGGGTCGGCGTCCCAGGCGCCGATCCGCAGCACCCCGCCCCGCCAGCGCACCCGGAGGGCCGCCGGTCCCTTGGTGTGCCGTACGGCGTTGGAGATCAGCTCGGCGCCGAGCAGTTCGGCGGTGTCGGCGAGGTGGATGAGGCCGTGCACGGTGAGGACGATGCGGATCATCCGGCGCGAGACGGGCACGGCACGCGGGTCGTTGGGGATGTGGAGGGAGTACTCCCAGGAGTCGGGGTTCTCGTCTTCAGGCATACGTCAGCTCCCGTTCGGCGATGTGGGGGTCGGGACCGAGGCGCGGTGTCATTGCCGCAGCCGTCACGGCAGGACGGAGCGGTGCGCTTCCGCAGCGTGTTCCCTACGTCACCGAAGGTAGGGGGTACATGTAGGACCGAGCAAGCCGTTCGCGTAATCTGAACCCGATCGAGAGGAAGCAACTCATGGCCAAGAGGCTCGAACCCACAGCACGTCAGGTGCGGCTGGGAGTCGAGTTGCGCAGGCTCCGCGAGGCGGCAGGGCTGAGCGCCATCGAGGCAGCGGCGCTGCTCGGGGTGAACCGAGTCCAGATCAGCCAGATCGAATCCGGCTCCGCAGGCGTGAGTGAGCAGCGGCTGCGCCGCCTCGCGTCCCACTACGCGTGCACGGACGAGGAGTTCGTCGACGCGCTGGCCGCGATGGCCACGGACCGGACGCGCGGCTGGTGGGAGGAGTACCGGGGTCTGCTGCCCACGTCGTTCCTGGACCTCTCCGAGCTGAACCACCACGCCTCGTTCCGGCGTGATGTCGCGATCCTCTACGTACCGGGCCTGCTGCAGACCGAGGACTACTCACGCGCCGTCTTCTCGGCGCGGGTGCCGCGACTCACGTCCGAGGAACTGGAACTGAGGGTCCGGCACCGGATGGCGGGCCAGCGGATCACCGTCCCGTACGAGCTGGTGATCCACGAGTCGGCACTGCGTATCCGGGTCAGCGACCGCGCCGTTTCCCGGGCACAGCTCGCCAAGCTCATGGAACTCTCCGAGAGCGACGGCATCACCGTGCGGGTCATCCCGTTCGACCTGGACGGCTTCGCCACGGCGGCCAGCACCATGACGTACGTCGGCGGCCCCGTCCCCAAGCTGGACACGGTGGTGCGCGACGTGCCCCACGGATCGGCCTTCATCGACTCCGAGGCGCAGCTCAACGCCTTTCGAACGCGCTTCCGTAGGGTAGAAGCCGTGTCACTCGAACCCGGACCATCGCGTGACTTCATCCACCGGCTGGCGAACGAGCTGTGAGGCACCCCATGGAGAACTGGCGGAAGTCGTCGTACTCGGGTCCCGACGACGGCAATGAGTGTGTGGAGGTCGCCACCTCCCCCACCCGTATATCCCTGCGCGACTCAAAGGCCCCGGCCAGAGCCGTCCTCACCTTCCCGGCCGGAGCCTTCGCCCCCTTCCTCTCAGCGCTGAAGTCGGAGGACTCGGAGACTCACTCCACCGTCACCGACTTCGCCAGGTTCCGGGGCTGATCCACCTCGTTGCCCCGGGCCGTCGCCAGCTCGCAGGCGAAGACCTGGAGCGGCACCGTGGACACCATCGGCTGGAGCAGCGTCGGCGTCGCCGGAATGCGGACCAGGTGGTCGGCGTACGGGACCACCGCCTCGTCGCCCTCCTCCGCGATGACGATGGTGCGCGCACCGCGCGCCCGGATCTCCTGGATGTTGGAGACGATCTTGTCGTGGAGGACGGACCGCCCGCGCGGTGAGGGCACCACGACCACCACCGGCAGGTCCTCCTCGATGAGCGCGATGGGCCCGTGCTTCAGCTCGCCGGCGGCGAAGCCCTCGGCGTGCATGTAGGCGAGTTCCTTGAGCTTGAGGGCGCCCTCCAGGGCGACCGGGTAGCCGACGTGCCGGCCCAGGAACAGCACCGTGTTCTTGTGGGCGAGGGACCGGGCGAGTTCCCGTACCGGCTCCATCGTCTCCAGGACCCGGTCCACCTGGCCCGAGATCTGCGCCAGGTCGCGGATGACGGCCCGGATCTCGTCGCCCCACTTGGTGCCCCGCACCTGGCCGAGGTAGAGCGCGACGAGGTAGCAGGCGACCAGCTGGGTCAGGAACGCCTTGGTCGAGGCGACGGCGACCTCCGGCCCGGCGTGCGTGTACAGCACCGCGTCCGACTCCCGGGGGATCGTCGACCCGTTGGTGTTGCAGATCGCGAGCACCCGGGAGCCCTGCTCGCGCGCGTGCCGCAGCGCCATCAGCGTGTCCATGGTCTCGCCGGACTGGGAGATGGCGATGACCAGCGAGCGCGAGTCCAGGATCGGGTCCCGGTAGCGGAACTCGCTCGCCAGCTCCACCTCGCAGGGGATTCGCGTGAAGTGCTCGATGGCGTACTTGGCGATCAGCCCGGCGTGGAAGGCCGTGCCGCAGGCGACGACGACGACCTTGTCGACCTCGCGCAGCTCGCCGGCCGGGATCCGCACCTCGTCGAGGGTGAGCGCGCCGGACGCGTCGATACGTCCCAGCAGGGTGTCGGCGACGGCCTTGGGCTGCTCGGCGATCTCCTTGAGCATGAAGTAGTCGTAGCCGCCCTTCTCGGCGGCGGAGGCGTCCCAGTCGACGTGGTACGAGCGGACCTCGGCGGGCCGGCCGTCGAAGCCGGTCACCGTCACCCCGTCCCGCCGCAGCTCGACGACCTGGTCCTGGCCGAGCTCGACGGCGTCGCGGGTGTGGTCGATGAAGGCGGCGACGTCGGAGGCCAGGAACGCCTCGCCCTCCCCCACGCCCACCACCAGCGGCGAGTTGCGGCGCGCGCCCACGACCACGTCCGGTTCGTCCGCGTGGACCGCGACCAGCGTGAACGCGCCCTCCAGCCGCCGGCAGACCAGCCGCATCGACTCCGCGAGGTCCTCGCAGGAGGAGAACTCCTCGGCGAGCAGATGGGCGACGACCTCGGTGTCGGTCTCCGAGGTCAGCTCGTGCCCCCGCTCCGCCAGCTCCGCCCGCAGGACGGCGAAGTTCTCGATGATGCCGTTGTGGACGACGGCGACCCGCCCGGCGTTGTCCAGGTGCGGGTGGGCGTTGGCGTCGGTCGGCCCGCCGTGGGTGGCCCAGCGGGTGTGCCCGAGTCCGGTGGTGCCGGCCGGCAGCGGCCGCTCGACGAGTTCCTTCTCCAGGTTGGCGAGCTTGCCCGCCTTCTTCCCGGCGGCCAGCCCGCCGTCGGCGAGCACCGCGACGCCCGCCGAGTCGTAGCCCCGGTACTCCAGCCGCTTCAGTCCGGCCATGACGACATCGAGCGCAGACTGCGCCCCCACGTATCCCACGATTCCGCACATGCGCGGCAGCCTACGACCCGTCAGCGGCCCGAACGCACCTCCGGACGCCCTTCCTGTGCCCGATTTCGGAAATTCTCGCGCCGGTACGCCGGGGTATCCCGTCCCGGATACCCCCTGTCCGTCGGCGACCGATCTTGGTTAAGGTGGCGCCGCACGTGTCCGGATCCGACCAGTCCGAAGCGCGTGCACGACCATTCGCGACCGGGGGAACTGCGTCGCCTGACGGGGAGGGGGCGCGCTGTGCCATGCCCGCGTCCGGTCCTTCCCTGCCCTGGCCCATCGGCCTTGTCACCGCAGCTCGCGCTTCCCCCGGTCCCTGCCTGCACACAGGAAGGAATGCGCTCTTGCGTTCCAGACCACGGGGGTTGTCGAGATCGGCCCCCGCCCTCGCCCGTCTCGTCCCACTCGTCGGCGCGGCCGCCGTCCTGGCCTCGCTGATCCCCTCTCCCGCCCTCGCGGCACCGCCCGCCGCCCCCACGGCCAGTGACCGGCCGGACGACTGGTACGAGACCACACCGGACGAACAACTGCGGTTCGACCAGTGCCTGATGAACGACGCTGTACGCCTGGGCGGATCCGGCATGTACAGCTTCGCCCAGAACGCGCTCGACCAGACGCCGCAGAAGCTGCGCGAACTGGCGACACTGGACGGCGCGTTCGACGGCCCGCTGCGCCAGGCGCACGAGAAGGACCGCGCCGACTGGAACGCCAACTGGGAACGGCTGTACGCCCGCCGGGACGCCTGGGAGAAGCCCCTCGACGGTCTCTCCGCCCCGCACGGGTTCACCGACGCCTCGTTCCACTGGGTGCCCGGTGTCCACGAGGGAGACGACTTCTACGACCAGACCGGCCTCGGCAAGTGGGCCGGCGGCCCCGACTGGAACGAGAAGTTCAACTTCTACGACCCGACGCCGAGGGCCGACGACAAGACCCGGCAGGCCGTCACGGACCTCGGCACGCCGCTCTACCCCGAGGAGGGCGACACCTCCCTGCCCACCGACGAGTGGAACCGGCAGTACTACGAACGCCAGGCGTTCGAGTACCTGACCGAGGGCGGGATGCACGGCACCGGCGCCGACGACGCCCGGATCTTCCTGGCCTCCGGCGGCTGGCCCCGTACCGCGCCCCGGCTCGGGACGGCCGAGTACCGGGTGGCCGTGGAGGACCTGAAGACCCGTTTCGCCTCGTGCGCCTGGCGGGACCCGATCGACCCGAACAAGGCGCTGCGCGGGGTCGAGACCACCGCGGCGGCCGAGTGGCAGCAGGAGATCGCCGGACAGTCCACGCAGCGCAACCAGATCCTCGACGCCAACCGGGACGCCACCACGGCCCTCGCCAAGGCGTCCGAGTCGATGGCCGACCTGCTCGGCCAGTCCTGGATCGCCGACCACCTCACCCGCTGGCAGGACTACTACAGCCCCGGTGGCGTCGGCTGGATCGGTGACGCCGACACGGTCATCCAGGTGGCGGCCGCCAAGGGCATGTGCCTGGACGCCCAGGGCGGCAAGAAGACCAACGGCACCCCGGTGCAGATCTACACCTGCAACGACTCCGCCGCCCAGCGCTGGCAGATCATCGGCTACCACGACGGCTACGCCCTGTGGAACGTCAACTCGATGAAGTGCCTCGACGTCAGCGGCAGCAAGGACGCCAACGGCACGAAGATCCAGCTGTGGACCTGCAACGGCAGCAAGGCCCAGCAGTGGAATTTCGACGTCCGCGCCACCGGCGCGCTGCGGAACGCGGCCACGGACAAGTGCCTGGACCTGCACACGTTCGACAAGGGCCGCGACTCGTGGCTGTGGACGTGCAACGGCGGCAACCCGCAGAAGTACAAGGTCGTCCCCAAGGGACACAAGGGCGAGGTCCCGCCCGCGGCCCACTTCGCCAAGGCCAGGAAGGGCATCGCCGACGCCCAGGCGCAGGCCAAGAGGCAGCTCGCGGTCGTCAAGGCGCAGCTCGCGGTCGCCCGCAAGGCCGCCACCACGTCCGACACGGCCACCCAGGCCGCCTACGCCATCGCCGACAAGACCGGCGCCCCGCGCGGTCGCGGCCTGCTGGCCGGGCAGCAGAAGGCCCAGGTCACCAAGGGCGCGGTCGCCGCGCTCGAAGCGCTGGTGAAGGCCGGTGAGACCGCCGAGGCGGCGACCCGTGCCGCCGCCGGCGACAGCGCGACCATCACCCAGCGCGCCCTGGCGCAGGCCGCGCAGTCGAAGGCGGAGTTCCGCAAGGCGGCGGCACTCGCCGCGGAGATGCAGGCGAAGGCCGCGGCGGACGCGGCGAAGGTCCACCGGGACAACGCCAGGAAGGACAAGGAGACCGCCGAGGCGAAGCTGACGGTGGCGCTGAAGGCGGAGGGCGACGCCAAGGCCGCCGCCGCCGACGCGCACGCCAAGCGGCTGGCCGCCGAGGCCGAGGAGAAGACGGCGAAGGCGGAGAAGGACACCGCCGCCGCCAAGCAGGCCGAGGCCGCGCAGCACAAGAAGAACGCCCAGGCCGAGGCCGTCAACGCGGAGAACGCCCGGAAGAAGGCCGAGACCGCCGAGCAGACCGCCGTCGCCCGCAAGAACGACGCGGTGACGGCTCGCGACAACGCCAAGGCCAAGCGCGACGACGCCTGGGACGCCGAGCAGAAGGCCGAGGCCCTGCGCGCCAAGGCCGACGCCAAGGGCGCCTACGCCGACTCGCTGGCCGCGGGTGACGCGGCCACCGCCGCGCGCGCCGCCGCCGACGAGGCCGACCGGCAGGCGACCGCCGCCGAGGCGGCGGCAGGCCGGGCCCGTACCGAGGCCGACGCCGCCACCCGGGCCGCGGCCGAGGCGGACGCCGCCGCCACCCGCGCCGAGGCCGCCGCCAAGCGCGCCCGCTCCGACGCGGACGCCGCCCAGGCCGCCAAGCTGCGGGCGGAGGCCGCGGTGAAGACCGCGACCAGCGCCGCCGCGGACGCCATCGCGGCCTCACGGCACGCCGCCGACGAGGCCAGGACGGCCGTCGCCCTGGCAGACCAGGCGCAGGCGCACGCCGAGGACGCCCGCACCCAGGCGGACGGCGCGAAGGCGGAGGCCGCCAAGGCCATGGCCGCCTCGGCGAAGGCGGCGGGTTTCGCCTACGTCACCGCCCAGGCCGCCGTCGACGCCGGCAACGCGGCCGCCCAGGTCGCGCAGCCCGCCAACGACGCGATCCAGCTCGGCTCGCCCTACGTCACCACCGACTCGGCGGCGGCGCTGGTGGTGCTGAGCGGGCAGGCGTCGAAGTCGATCGCCGAGCAGCAGAAGGCCGTCGCCGACGCGCACGCGAAGAACGCGCAGGCCGAGGCCGCCGCCGCCAAGGCGCTGGCCGAGCAGGCGAAGGGCGACGCGAAGGAGGCGTACGTCCACGCGGCGAACGCCGCCGGACACGCCGCGAACGCCCGGACGTACGCCAAGGAGGCCCTCGGCTACGCGGCCGACGCGGCTGGCGCGGCGGCCAAGGCGTCGGCCTCGCTGGCCCGCACCACCGAGTACGACCGCCAGGCCGGCGAGGACGCGGCGGCCGCCGACAAGGCGGCGGGCCGCGCCGAGGGCTACGCCCGGGACGCCCGCGCCAGCGCCGACCAGGCCGCCCTGGACGCCTCCGCGGCCCGTGCCGCCGCGGCGCAGGCCGAGCAGTCCGCGAAGGAGGCCCGCGCTGCGGCGGACCGAGCCGACGCGGCGGCGACCGAGGCCGAACAGGCGGCCAAGGACGCCGACAAGTACGCCAAGGAGGCCCAGGAGGCCGCCGACCGCGCCGAGCAGGCGGCGAACGCCAAGGAGCTCAGCGACGGCACCGTGCCCGACGGGAACGGCGGCTCGATCGGCAACGTGTTCTACGTCGTCGACCACATCGAGACCGTCGGCGACCCGGAGGTCGTGAAGAAGACGGGCGGCTGCGACGGCTGGATCGACAAGCTCTTCTACAAGGGCGACTGCACGATCACCGAGAAGATCCGGTACAAGGCCGTCCTCGACCTGTACCTGTGCACCGCGCAGGACCTGGACCCGCAGAAGTACACGTGCCCGTCCGCGGCGACGGACTACCTCGGCCAGATCCACACCAAGGAACTGTCCCAGACGGTCACGCACACCATCACCATCGCGGAGTACCAGTCCAACATCGACCCGGTCGACATCCTCTTCGGCAGCTGGATCAAGTGCGCCCAGAAGCTCACCCCCGGCGGTGAGTCGGGCAGCTGGGGCGGCTGCGCCTGGGCGTCCCTGGACGTCGCCAGCCTGTTCGCGGGCAAGGTCATCCGGCCCATCGCGGACGCGGTGCGCGCCGTGGACGCCGCGTTCGTGACGGGCGTCGGCGTCCGGGACGCGTTCAAGGCGCTCAAGGCGCTCGAAGGCGTGGACGCGGCGGCGGTCGCCGCGATCGAGCGGGAGGTCCAGCTCTACGAGGAGCTCCGCACGGCGTGCCTGACCAACAGCTTCCCCGGCACCACCGAGGTGGTCCTCGCCGACGGCGGCCGCAAGGCGCTGCGTGACGTGCGGACCGGCGACCTGCTGCTGGCCGCCGACCCGGAGACCGGACGCACCCGGGGCGAGCCCGTCACCCGCACCTTCCAGCACGGCGCCACCGACCTGGTCGACGTGACGCTGACGGACGGCGGCAGCCTCACCAGCACCCCCGGACACAAGTTCTTCGTGACCGGCCGCGGCTGGACCCTGGCCGCCGACCTGCGACCCGGCTACGTGCTGCCCACCCCGGACGGTGTCCGCACGGTGGCCGCGCTGACCGAACGGCAGGAGGCGAAGCCCCGGACGGTCTACGACCTGACCGTTTCCGGCCTGCACACCTTCTACGCCGTGGCGGGCGACAGCCCGGTCCTGGTCCACAACTGCAACGACCTCGTGTTCGACGCGAGCAAGTTCCCCGGACTGGCCCACACGCTCGACGAGCACACGGCGGGCGTCGTCAGCGCGCAGCGAGCGGTGGACCTGGCGATCGAGAAGACGAGGAAGTACGGGCGCACCACGCCCAACAGCCTCTTCGTCGACCAGCAGACCGCCCAGCAGGTGGTGGACTACGCACTGGCCAACAACGCGAACCGCATCAAGACCTGGCTCCAGAAGACCAGGGAGCCGGACCTGGACTGGCAGGGTTTCTTCGGCGCGAAGAACTCCCTCGGCAAGGTCTACTTCCCGGACGGCAGCGTGCGGACGGCGGGCAACGGGTTCTACATCAAGCTCGTGCGCTCCAAGGGACACAAGGGCGGCTTCTACGTGCAGACGTGCTATCCGAAGTAAGGAGGGAAGGATCGGTGCCACGCTTCACACCGTTCGACTTCGGCGTGTCCTGGGTGATGGGTTTCTTCCATCAGGACGGAACCCACTACGGGGACACGGCCGCCGAGATCGTCGCGAACCACCTGGCGGGGTGGAGCGGCGAAGCCGCCCTGGCGGTACGCCGTGACGCGCTGCTCCTCGGCGACCTCCCGTCGACGACACTGGAGGTGCTCTGGAACGCCGGGGCGGAGTACCTGCCCGACCTCGGCCGGCTGGGGGGCGGAGCAGGGTGGACCCGGACGGTCGTGGAACTGTGTGACACGCGGCTGTCGGCGGAGGCCGGCGTCCGCCCGCTCACGGGCGCGGACACCGAGGACGGCACGGACTGCCTCGACGCGGTGGTCGCCGAGATCGAGGCGACGCGGTTCCTGCCGGCCGAGGTGCGGGCGGCGCTCGTCGACTGCGCGCGCCGGTGCACTCCGGACCTGGCTCTGCGGATACTCCTGAGGGCGATCAGGTCCGCCGCCCAGGACGCCGTGCTCTCCCCCGACCAGTACCGCAGGCTGGAATCCCTCGGATCGGCCCTCCAGTACGGCGAGTTCCTCGTGGACTCGGTCAGGTACCGGGTCGAACAGCTGTAACGGCACGGCCGGCGCCCCTCTCCACCAGCACATCGGAGAGGGGCGCCGGTCATCTCCGCTCTTGATCACACCCCCGTCACAGTCTCGTCCCAGGAAGCGGCCCGCCGATCACCTGTGCGAACGCCCCGCATACAGTGCAGCGGAACGCCCGCGGTCCGTGTCCGCGGCTCCGAGAGAAAGAAACACCAGACGTGAGATCCACCGCCGTCCGCCGTACCGCGCTCGCCGCCTCCGCCGCCGCCCTCGCCCTGCTGGCCACCGCCTGCGGTGGCTCCGACGACGGGGACAAGGCCAAGGGCGGCGACAGCACCAAGGCCGCCGCCGACGCGACCGCCCCGGCCGAGGCGACCGCCTCCGCCCCGGCCGCCGGTGCCGCCAAGGCGCTCACCGCCGCCGAGCTGGAGAAGGCGGCGCTGACCCAGGCCGACGCCAAGAGCGGCAAGATCACCGTGAAGCTCACGGCGGACGACGACGTCTCGCAGGACAAGGTGAGCGTCGACAAGCCGGCCTGCGCCCCGCTCGCCTACCTCCAGGCCGGCACCTTCGTCGGCAAGCCCGCCGCCTCCGTCAAGCGGAAGTGGGAGGACGACCCGAAGAAGCCCGCCGCGGGCGCCGACGAGGAGGCGAAGATGTACGCCTCCCTGAACGCCGTGGAGTCCGTGATCACGCTGGCCTCCTACGACAACGGCGGCGCCGAGCAGGCCATGAAGGACCTGAGCGCGGCCGTGAAGAACTGCGCCGGCGGCTACTCGCACACCGAGAACAGCGACAGCATCAAGGTCACCAAGGTCACCACCGGCGAGGCGCCGAAGGGCGGCGACGAGGCGCTGGCCGTGAACCTGAGCATCAACTTCGGCGAGGGCGTCACGGGCACCACCAAGCTCGTCGTCGTCCGCGAGGGCGCCACCCTCGTCTACTTCCCGACCGTCAACGTGGGCGCGTTCCTCACCGGCGAGGACTACGCCTTCCCCACCGCGATGCTCGACGTCCAGCTCGCCAAGCTCGGCTGACCGACACCGCCGTGACCGGGATGGCGGGAAGTGGTCGACGTGACCGACCCCACCCGCCATCCCGTTCGAAGTCCGTTAACAATGAACTGTGATCTCTCCGGCCTCCTCGATGCCCCGGAGCGCCCACCGGCAGCGGCCGGAGGCGACTCCCTACGTCGACCTCACCCGAGCCGAGTGGAGCGCCCTGCGCGACAAGACGCCGCTGCCGCTCACCGCGGCCGAGGTCGAGAGGCTGCGCGGCCTCGGTGACGTCATCGACCTGGACGAGGTGCGGGACGTCTACCTCCCCCTCTCCCGGCTCCTCAACCTCTACGTCGGCGCCACGGACGGCCTGCGCGGCGCGCTGAACACCTTCCTCGGCGAGCAGGGCTCCCAGTCCGGCACCCCGTTCGTGATAGGGGTGGCCGGTTCGGTGGCCGTCGGCAAGTCCACGGTCGCCCGCCTGCTGCAGGCACTGCTCTCCCGCTGGCCGGAGCACCCCCGCGTGGAGCTGGTCACCACGGACGGCTTCCTGCTGCCCACCCGGGACCTGGAGGCCCGCGGCCTGATGTCGCGCAAGGGGTTCCCGGAGTCCTACGACCGCCGCGCCCTGACCCGCTTCGTCGCCGACATCAAGGCCGGCAAGGCCGAGGTGAGCGCCCCGGTCTACTCCCACCTCATCTACGACATCGTCCCGGACCAGCGGCTGGTGGTGCGCCGCCCGGACATCCTGATCGTCGAAGGGCTGAACGTCCTGCAGCCCGCCCTGCCCGGCAAGGACGGCCGCACCCGCGTCGGCCTCGCCGACTACTTCGACTTCAGCGTCTACGTCGACGCGAGCGCCGAGGACATCGAGCGCTGGTACCTGAACCGCTTCAAGAAGCTCCGTCAGACGGCGTTCCAGAAGCCGGACTCCTACTTCCGCAAGTACACCCAGGTCTCCGAGGACGAGGCCCTCGCCTACGCCCGCACCCTGTGGCGCACCATCAACAAGCCCAACCTGGTGGAGAACATCGCCCCCACCCGGGGCCGGGCCACCCTGGTCCTGCGCAAGGGCCCGGACCACAAGGTGCAGCGCCTGCGGCTGCGCAAACTGTAGAAAGGCGCCATGCTGCACGTGCGCCTGATCACGCCGTCCGACCGCACCGACGACGTGGTGAACCTGATCGAGCGGTCGGTCGGCACCACCCATCTGGTCGTGCTGCCGGGCGCGGCCCGCAGGCCGGCCGGTGACGTCGTCACCTGTGACGTGGTCCGCGAGGCGGGCGACGAGCTGATCAGCGGCCTCCACGACCTCGGCGTGCACCGCACCGGCGCCATCACCGTGCAGGGCCTCGACCTGGCCCTGTCCGCCAGCGCGGACGAGGCCGAGCACGAGTCCCCGGGCGAGAGCACCGACGCCGTTCTGTGGGAGCAGTTGGAGGAGGTGACGTACGACGAGTCCTCGCTGTCCGTCACCTACGTCGCCTTCATCACGCTGGCGACGATGATCGCGGCCTGCGGTGTCGTCCTGGACAACGCGATCCTGATCGTCGGCGCCATGGCCGTCGGCCCGGAGTTCGGCCCGCTGGCCGGCATCTCCACCGCGATCGTGCAGCGCACCCCGCGCCTCGCGCTGCGCTCCCTGGTCGCCCTGCTGGTCGGCTTCGCCGCGGCGATCGCGGTGACCGCCGGGTTCAGCGTCCTCATGGACGCGGTCAGCCTGTTCACCAAGGGCCGGCTGGAGAGCGAGCGCCCCAACACCGGCTTCGTCTACGCGCCCGACTGGTTCTCGTTCGTCGTGGCGCTCCTGGCCGGAACGGCCGGCACCCTGTCGCTGACCTCCGCCAAGTCAGGGGCCCTGGTGGGTGTGGCCATCTCGGTGACCACGATCCCGGCCGCCGCCAACGCCGCCGTGGCCCTGATCTACGGCGATTTCTTCCAGACCCTGCGCTCGTCCCAGCAGCTCCTGCTCAACCTGGGCGCCATCATCCTGGCGGGGACGATGACGCTGCTGGCCCAGAAGTACTTCTGGCGACGCCGGCGCGATCGTTCCGGGTGGCGGAAGCCGTCCTGACCCCGCCCCCGGAACCCGGTCCTCAGCCCAGCGCCGACTTCACCACGTCCGCCAGCCGCCCGGCGACGGCCCGCGCCTGCTCGATGTCCGCGGCCTCGACCATCACCCGCACCAGCGGCTCGGTGCCGGAGGACCGCAGCAGCACCCGCCCGGTCGAACCCAGCTCCCGCTCGGCCTCGGTGACCGCCGCCGCCAGCTCGGCCGACGTGGTGACCCGCGCCTTGTCGACGTCCGGGACGTTGACCAGCACCTGCGGCAGTCGCTCCATGACGGACGCCAGCTCCCGGAGCGTCCGGCCGGTCTCGGCGATCCTGGCCGCGAGCATCAGCCCGGTGAGCGTGCCGTCACCGGTCGTCGCGTGGTCGAGGATGATCACGTGGCCGGACTGCTCGCCGCCGAGCGCGTAGCCGTGCTCTTTCATGGACTCCAGCACATAGCGGTCGCCGACCGCCGTCTGGACGAGCTTCAGCCCCTCGCGCTCCAGCGCCAGCTTGAACCCGAGGTTGGACATCACGGTGGCGACGACGGTGTCCGACCGCAGCGCCCCGCGCTCGCGCATCGCCAGTCCGATCACCGCGAGGATCTGGTCGCCGTCGACCTCCTCGCCCGTGTGGTCCACGGCGAGGCACCGGTCGGCGTCCCCGTCGTGAGCGATGCCGAGGTCGGCGCCGTGCGCGACGACGGCCTCCTTCAGCAGGCCGAGGTGGGTCGAGCCGCAGCCGTCGTTGATGTTGAGCCCGTCCGGCTCGGCACCGATGGTGATGACCTCGGCCCCGGCCCGCGAGAACGCCTCCGGGGAGACCCGGGCGGCGGCCCCGTGCGCCTCGTCCAGGACGATCTTCAGCCCGTCGAGCCGGTTCGGCAGCACCCCGATCAGGTGGGCGACGTACCGGTCGAAGCCCTCGTCGTACGAGCGCACCCGGCCGACGCCGGACCCGGTGGGCCGCTCCCACGGCTCCCCGCGCTTGTGCTCCTCGTACACGGTCTCGATCTTGTCCTCCAGTTCGTCGGCGAGCTTGTGGCCGCCGCGGGCGAAGAACTTGATCCCGTTGTCGGGCATGGCGTTGTGGCTGGCGGAGAGCATGACCCCGAGGTCGGCGCCCAGCGCGCCCGTCAGGTACGCGACGGCCGGCGTCGGCAGCACACCGACCCGCAGCACGTCGACGCCGGCGCTGGCGAGGCCGGCGACGACCGCGGCCTCCAGGAACTCCCCGGACGCACGCGGGTCCCGCCCCACGACCGCCGTCGGCCGGTGGCCCTCGAAGGTGCCCGCCTCGGCCAGTACGTGCGCCGCCGCGACGGACAGCCCGAGAGCCATCTCGGCCGTCAGATCCGCGTTGGCGACACCGCGCACGCCGTCCGTGCCGAAGAGTCGTCCCACTTGTCCTCCTGAGGAAGCGTCAGTTCCCAAAACACACAGTCACAGAGTCATACCGTCACGCGGTCGCACAAGCCTTAGAACGTCTTGTGTCGTTATACGCCCGTAGGCGGTGATATACGAACGCCCCGACGGCACTGTGGCGTGCCGCCGGGGCGTTCGGAGTACGTGCAGGCAGCGGGCGCTTAGCGCTTGCTGTACTGCGGCGCCTTGCGGGCCTTCTTCAGACCGGCCTTCTTGCGCTCGACCGCACGGTCGTCGCGGCGGAGGAAGCCGGCCTTCTTGAGCGCGCCGCGGTTGTTGTCGACGTCGGCCTCGTTCAGCGCGCGGGCGACACCGAGACGGAGCGCACCGGCCTGACCGGAGACACCGCCACCGGCGATGCGGGCGATGACGTCGTAGCGGCCCTCGAGCTCCAGGACCTTGAACGGCTCGTTGACTTCCTGCTGGTGCACCTTGTTGGGGAAGTAGTCCTCAAGGGTGCGACCGTTGATCTTCCACTTGCCGGTGCCCGGGACGATCCGGACGCGGGCGATGGCGTTCTTGCGACGGCCCAGGCCGGCGGCCGGCTGGGGCTCACCGAAGCGCGAGGCGAGGGACTCGGAGGTGTACTCACCCTCCACCGGAACCTCGGACTCGGTGGTGTAGCTGTCGATGTCAAGCTCTTCGAGCGGCTGCTCGGCAGTGGTCTCGGCCACGATGCTCCTCAGATTCTCTTCAGTCTTAGGGGGTGGCCGGACTTACTGCGCGACCTGGGTGATCTCGAACGGCACCGGCTGCTGGGCAGCGTGCGGGTGCTGGTCGCCCGAGTAGACCTTCAGCTTGGAGAGCATCTGACGGCCCAGGGTGTTCTTGGGGAGCATGCCCTTGACGGCCTTCTCGACGGCCTTCTCGGGGTTCTTCGCCAGCAGCTCGTCGTAGCGCACGGAGCGCAGACCGCCCGGGTACCCGGAGTGGCGGTACGCCATCTTCTGGGTCCGCTTGTTGCCGGAGAGGTGCACCTTGTCGGCGTTGATGATGATGACGAAGTCACCAGCGTCGACGTGCGGGGCGTAGATCGGCTTGTGCTTGCCGCGGAGGAGCGTGGCGGCGGTGGTGGCCAGACGGCCCAGGACGACGTCCTGAGCGTCAATGACGTGCCACTGGCGCGTCACATCGCCGGGCTTGGGGCTGTACGTACGCACGGTTCGTAGCCTTCGCTTCGAGTGAATGGTCCTGACAAGGTCACCGAAACGATCACGACAGCCCTGACCGCATGGCGGCGACGCATACCGCGTACATGGGGTCGCTGGTCATCGGCCCGGTGGACCGGTGTAAGGGCCCGTCCCGTGAGAATGAGCAAGCCAATACACAACGACTAGGCAGAATACCCGTGCCCCGGCCGAAGGGTCAAAACGACCCCGGCGCCACCCCCACGGCGCGTCTGTCTCCGCGGGCCCCCAGGCCGGGACGCCGGGGCGGCCACCGCCCCTCGGTCCCCCCTCCTCCCCCGGCACACACCCCGGCGACCGGGCACCCGCGGCCCCGCACGGACCGCCCCCCGGACCGACCCCGGGACCGACCCGCGGCCCGGCGCGGACCGCCCCACGGACCAGCCACGGACCAGCCACGGCCGGCCTACGCCCGACAGCGCGGGCCGGCATGCCGCCACCGCCACGGGCCGGCGCCAAGGCGGTGGTGGCCGCGGTGGTGGTGGGGTGCGGCGGCACGAAGCGTGGCCGCGCGGAGGGCGGCGGCGAGGTCACCGCCCGGCTCCCCGAGAGGCGCGTCCGGCGTCGTCCGGGCGCCGGACGGCGCCACCGCCCGCTTCCACCGGCCCGGGGCCCCGCCCCGGCGCGCCGCCGCCACGCGGGCCCGGGCGCCGCCCGGTGACCCGAGCCCGCGTCTTGACCGCCCCCACGAGCACCCCCAGCGTCGCCGCGCCCCGGACGGCCCGGCAGCGGGCCGCCTCCGGATACGGCCCCACGACCCCCGTTCACCTGCGACACCACCAGCACCACCAGCACCACCAGCACCACCGGCAGCCAGAATCACGGCCCCGGGCCACCGCCCCCCTCGTACGGCACCCCCGCGAGCAGCACCGGCAGCACCGGCAGCACCACCGCACCAAGCACCCGGAGATGTCGCTTATGGTCCGGTTCATCAGGGCAACGCTGAGGCGGCTACGGGCCGTTGGGTCGGACCAGCACACCCCGAGCCCCGTCTAAGATGCGCCCCATGAGCTATGGGCAGGGGGGGTCTCAGTCCCAGTGGGATCCCTGGAAACCGAACTCCGAGCAGCCGTGGAACAGCGGCGCTGACGGACAGAGCCCGGACTGGGCCGCGCTCGCCGAGGCGTCCGAGACCCGCAACAAGCGGCGTCGGCTGCTGTTCATCGGCGGGGGCGCCCTCGCGGTGGTCGGCGTGGGCGCCGCCGTCGCCATGGCCGTCGTCTCCGCGAACAGCGACGACCCCAACCGGCCGACCTCCTCGCTGCCCGCGAGCGGGCTGCCGAGCGCGTCCGGCACCCCGTCCTTCGCGCCGACCAGCGCCCCGCCGCCGCTGGACCCGAAGGAGTTCGTGTCCAGCAAGACCAAGGACACCGCGCCCAACGGACCGAACGTCATGTTCCCGGGCACCCAGCTCACCATGGGCTCGGCCGTGTACAAGAAGGGCGCGACGGCCGACACCCAGGACTGCGTGGCCGCCACCCAGGGCACCCTGCCGAAGGTCCTCAAGGACAACGGCTGCACCCGCCTGATGCGCGTCACCTACACCAGGAACGGCATGGCCGTCACCGTCGGCGTCGCCGTCTTCGACAGCGAGGCCCAGGCCCTGAAGGCGAAGAAGGCCGCCGACAAGAAGAGCATCGTGCGCGCCCTGTCCGGCAAGGGCGTCCCCGCCTTCTGCAACGCCGCGATCTGCCGCTCGACGACCAACTCCTACGGCCGGTACGCCTACTTCACCCTCACCGGCTTCACCAACGGCAAGGACGTGACGACGAAGGACACGCCGGTCTTCACCGCCGGCGACGACCTCGCCGAGTTCACGTTCCAGCAGATCCGCAAGCGCGGCGAGGCACAGGCGTCGGCTGCGGCGGAGCGGTAGGAGCGGCGCTCAGCAGCACCCCGCGCCGGGAAGCGACCGCTTGTTGCGCGCTTCCCGGCTGCGCGCCGCCAGCAACTCGTCGGCGGGATAGCCGACCTGCTCCAGCGTCAGCCCGTGCGGCCGTACGACGTGGACGGCCGAGTCGCGCACCCCGGCGGCCAGCACCTTGCCGGGCCAGTCGGCCGGCCGGTGCCCGTCCCCGACGAACAGCAGCGCCCCGATCAGCGACCGCACCATGTTGTGGCAGAACGCGTCGGCCCGGACGGTCGCGGTGATGATCCCGTCGTCGCCCTTGACCAGGCTCAGCTCCTGGAGGGTGCGGATGGTGGTGGCGCCCTCCCGCTTCTTGCAGTAGGCGGCGAAGTCGTGCTCGCCCAGCAGCGCCCGGGCCGCCTCGTTCATCGCGTCGACGTCGAGCGGCCAGTCGTGCCACAGCACGTGGTTGCGCAGCAGCGGGTCCACCCCGCCGGGGTTGTCGGTGACCCGGTAGGCGTAGCGCCGCCAGACCGCCGAGAACCGTGCGTCGAACCCGCTCGGCGCCTCCCGGAGCGCCCACACCCGCACGTCCCGGTCCAGTCGCCCCGCGAGCCGCTTGAGCAGCTTCTCGTGGTGCTCCCGCCACACCGCCTCCGGCAGGTCCACATGGGCGACCTGCCCCCGCGCGTGCACACCGGCGTCCGTCCGCCCGGCGACGGTCAGCTCGTACGTCTCCCGGGACCGCGTCACGGTCCGCAACGCGTCCTCGATCTCCCCCTGGACGGTCCGCCGCCCGCCGGCCTGCTTGGCCCACCCGGAGAACGCGGTCCCGTCGTACGACAGATCGAGCCGGACGCGGACATGACCGGGCGCTGCTTCATCACTCACGTACAGATCCTCTCAGGTACACGAAAGCGGGCCCGCTCCGGGAAGGAACGGGCCCACTCACGCGCCCCACAGGGGCGCGGGGAACCGCGCGAACAACCGCAGCGGCGCCGCAGTCGAAGGACGGCCTTACGCCTCCTTGGACTCCTCGGCCGGCGCCTCGGTCGCCTCGTCGGCCTTGGTCTCCTCGACCTTGGCCTCCTCGGCCTCCTTGACCGCACGCTTGGTGGCGGCCTCGGCCTCGCCCACGGCGTTCTGCTGCACCGTCAGCGCCTCGACCAGCTCGATGACCGCCATGGGCGCGTTGTCGCCGCGACGGTTGCCGATCTTGGTGATGCGGGTGTAGCCGCCGGGACGGTTCTCGTACCGCGGGCCGATCTCGGTGAAGAGCGTGTGGACGATGCCCTTGTCCGTGATGACCTGGAGCACCTGACGGCGGTTGTGAAGGTCACCCTTCTTCGCCTTGGTGATCAGACGCTCGGCGTACGGCCGCAGACGGCGGGCCTTCGCCTCGGTGGTGGTGATGCGGCCGTGCTCGAAGAGGCTCTTCGCCAGGTTCGCGAGGAGCAGCTTCTCGTGCGCGGCGCTGCCGCCCAGACGGGCACCCTTGGTGGGCTTCGGCATGATCTTTCTCCTGTGTGTCTGCCCCGGCCGTATCAGGTACCGGGGTCAGTATCCGAGCAGACGGTTGTCTGTCGAAGATCCAGGCCCCCGAAGGGGCCTGGAAGGGGCGCGGGGCCGCTGCATTCGCGGCTCCGCCGCGCGGGCGCGGCCGGCCACGACCAGCCCGCGGACGCAGTACGGACTCCCCGCGGAGCGCTCAGTACTGCTCGGTCTCGACGAACCCGGCGTCCGCGTCGTCGTCGGCGCCGAAGGCGTCCGCGGCGGCGGTCGGGTCGAATCCGGGCGGGCTGTCCTTCAGGGCCAGGCCCATGCCGGCCAGCTTCGCCTTGACCTCGTCGATCGACTTCGCACCGAAGTTGCGGATGTCGAGCAGGTCGGCCTCGGAGCGGGCGACGAGCTCACCCACGGAGTGGATGCCCTCGCGCTTGAGGCAGTTGTAGGAGCGGACCGTGAGCTCCAGCTCCTCGATCGGCAGCGCCAGGTCGGCGGCCAGGGCGGCGTCCGTGGGGGACGGGCCCATGTCGATGCCCTCGGCGTCGATGTTCAGCTCGCGGGCGAGACCGAACAGCTCGACCAGGGTCTTACCGGCGGAGGCCATGGCGTCACGGGGACGCATCGCCTGCTTGGTCTCGACGTCGACGATCAGCTTGTCGAAGTCGGTGCGCTGCTCGACACGCGTGGCCTCGACCTTGTACGTGACCTTCAGCACGGGGCTGTAGATGGAGTCGACCGGGATACGGCCGATCTCCTGGCCCACCTGCTTGTTCTGCACGGCGGAGACGTAGCCGCGACCGCGCTCGACGGTCAGCTCCATCTCCAGCTTGCCCTTGCCGTTGAGCGTGGCGAGGACGAGGTCGGGGTTGTGCACCTCGACACCGGCCGGCGGCGCGATGTCGGCGGCGGTGACCAGACCCGGGCCCTGCTTGCGCAGGTACATCACGACCGGCTCGTCGTGCTCCGAGGAGACGACCAGCTGCTTGATGTTGAGGATCAGGTCGGTGACGTCCTCCTTGACGCCCGGCACGGTGGTGAACTCGTGCAGCACGCCGTCGATCCGGATGCTGGTGACGGCGGCACCGGGGATCGAGGACAGGAGGGTACGGCGCAGGGAGTTGCCGAGGGTGTAGCCGAAGCCCGGCTCCAGCGGCTCGATCACGAACCGGGAGCGGAATTCGTCGACGACCTCTTCGGTCAACGAGGGACGCTGAGCGATCAGCATGTGTGGATCAGATCCTTCTTTCGTGGACGCCCGCTATTTGACGCCCGACGGAAACCGCACCTGTGAGAAGTGCGGGTATTGCAAGGGTACGGGCGATACGGCGCCTTGCAGAGCCGTACCGCCCGAAACCACAGACCGTGACGAAGCGGTCGTCAGACGCGACGACGCTTCGGCGGACGGCAGCCGTTGTGCGGGGTCGGGGTGACGTCCTGGATGGAGCCGACCTCGAGGCCCGTGGCCTGCAGGGAGCGGATGGCGGTCTCACGACCGGCGCCCGGGCCCTTGACGAACACGTCGACCTTGCGCATGCCGTGCTCCTGAGCGCGGCGGGCGGCCGACTCGGCGGCCATCTGCGCGGCGAACGGCGTGGACTTGCGCGAGCCCTTGAAGCCGACGTGGCCGGCGGAGGCCCACGAGATCACGTTGCCGGTCGGGTCCGTGATGGACACGATCGTGTTGTTGAACGTGCTCTTGATGTGCGCCTGGCCGTGCGCGACGTTCTTCTTTTCCTTGCGGCGCACCTTCTTGGCAGCGCCCTGACGTCCCTTGGGGGGCATGTCTGAATCTCCTACGGGAGGTGGTCGGTCCTACAGCGAAGACCGCTGGACGGCGTGTCCGCTGCGGACTACTTCTTGCCCGGCTTCTTCTTGCCGGCGATGGCGCGACGCGGGCCCTTGCGGGTGCGGGCGTTGGTGCTGGTGCGCTGACCGCGGACGGGCAGGCCGCGGCGGTGACGCAGACCCTGGTAGCAGCCGATCTCGACCTTGCGGCGGATGTCGGCCTGGATCTCGCGACGGAGGTCACCCTCGGTCTTGATGTTGTTGTCCACGAACTCGCGGATCGCGACGAGCTGCTCTTCGCTCAGGTCGCGGACGCGGGTGTTCGGGTCGACGCCGGTGGCGGCCAGCGTCTGCTGCGAAAGGGTCCGGCCGATGCCGAACACGTAGGTGAGGGCGACCTCCACGCGCTTGTCGCGCGGGATGTCAACACCGGAAACGCGTGCCATTCAATGGCTCCTGGTGATCTTCGGAGGTCTTCCACAGAGCCGGCTCCCAGCCGCCGTACCAGGTACGAACTGGGTCCCCAGCCTCCGAACCGGGGGTGTCAGGCGCGAAGGAATCCCCGCCTGGGCTCTGCGTATGAACAAATTCAGCTCGCGTCGCGCGAAGTCTCTGCGATAGAGGTGCAGAGGGTGTGATCCGTGTGCGTCAGCCCTGGCGCTGCTTGTGGCGCGGGTTGTCGCAAATGATCATGACCCGGCCGTGACGGCGGATCACCCTGCACTTGTCGCAGATCTTCTTGACGCTCGGCTTGACCTTCATTGGGTGAGGTTCTCCGGGTCAGTGCCATCGCCGCGGGAGGCCCGGGGCGCGGGCAAGATCTACTTGTACCGGTAGACGATCCGGCCACGCGTCAGGTCGTAAGGAGACAGCTCCACCACGACCCGGTCGTCAGGGAGAATGCGGATGTAGTGCATGCGCATCTTGCCGCTGATGTGTGCCAGGACCTGGTGGCCGTTCTGGAGCTCGACCCTGAACATGGCGTTCGGCAGAGACTCGACGACAGTGCCCTCGATCTCGATGGCACCTTGCTTCTTGGCCACGCTTTGCCCTTCGAATCGACTACCTTGATCGACTCACTGTGAGCGCACGAAGACATGCGGACACACAAGAGCCGACGAGTCAGTCTACGTCAGGCCACCCGGAAACACGAATCGAGGGAGTCTGCCCACCCTCGATGGTCGTTACGCCAGCGGATCCGGTGCCGCCGTGACGCCGTACTCCGCCAGCTTCGCCCGGCCGCAGTCCGGGGCCGTCAGGACCAGGGGGCCCTGCTCGGTCAGGGCCACCGAGTGCTCCCAGTGCGAGGACCAGGTGCCGTCCGTCGTGATGACGGTCCAGTCGTCCTCCAGGACCTTGGTCCGGGGGGTGCCGAGGGAGACCATGGGCTCGATGGCCAGGCAGAAGCCGGGGACCAGCTTGGGGCCCTTGCCGCGGCGCCGGTCGACGTAGTTCAGCAGGTGCGGGTCCATGTGCATCTCGGTGCCGATGCCGTGGCCGCCGTAGTCCTCGATGATGCCGTAGCGGCCGCCGCCCGGCTTCGGCTGGCGCCGGATATAGGTCTCGATGGCCTTGGAGACGTCCACGAGGCGGTTGCCCTGCCGCATGGCCGCGATCCCGGCCCACATCGACTCCTCGGTGACCCGGGACAGCTCGACCAGCTCCGGAGCGTGACCGGAGCCCACGAAGGCCGTGTAGGCGGCGTCACCGTGCCAGCCGTCGATGATCGCGCCGGCGTCGATGGAGATGATGTCGCCGTCCTTGAGGACGACGTCCTCGGAGGGGATGCCGTGCACCACGACGTCGTTGACGGAGGTGCAGATGGTGGCCGGGAAGCCGCCGTAGCCGAGGAAGTTCGACTTCGCGCCGTGCTCGGCGATCACCTTGCGGGCGACCTCGTCCAGGTCCTTGGTGGTCGCACCCGGTACCGCCGCCTCACGCGTGGCGGCGTGAATGGCGGCGACCACCAGCCCGGCCGCACGCATCTTGGCGATCTGCTCGGGGCTCTTGATCTGCACCATGGGAAGCCTGCGCTCTCCGTCACTCACGTCAACCGATTACCTACACAACACTAGGCCGTGGCACCCGGGAGGGGCGCCACGGCCAGGTCGGCCGACGGCTACTCGCCGTCGCCCTCGCGCTTCAGCGCCGCCAGCGCACGGCCGGTCACCTCGTCCACCGGGCCCATGGCCTCGATGGTCACCACCAGGCCCTGGGCCTTGTAGTAGTCGATGATCGGCTCGGTCTGCGTGTGGTAGACCTCCAGCCGCTTGCGGACGGTCCCCTCGGTGTCGTCGTCGCGCTGGTACAGCTCACCGCCGCAGACGTCGCACACGCCGTCCTTCGCCGGCTTCTTGTACGACACGTGGAAGACGTGCGCGGAGTCGTTGCGGCAGATGCGCCGACCGGCGATCCGCTTGACGACCTCCTCCTCGGGGGCTTCGAGGTCGAGTACCGCGTCCAGCTTGATGGCCTCGGTCTTGAGCAGCTCGTCGAGCGCCTGGGCCTGCGAGACATTGCGCGGGAAACCGTCCAGCAGGAAACCGCCCTCGGCGTCGGGCTGCTCCATGCGGTCCTTGGCCATCGCGATGGTCACCTCGTCGGGGACGAGGTTGCCGGCGTCCATGTAGGACTTCGCGAGCTTCCCGAGCTCCGTCTGCTGGCTGATGTTGGCTCGGAACAGGTCGCCCGTGGAGATGTGCGGGACGCGCAGCTTCTCAGCAAGGCGAGTGGCCTGCGTGCCCTTTCCGGCACCCGGCGGCCCGACGAGGACGATTCGCATCAGCGGAGGAACCCTTCGTAATTGCGCTGCTGGAGCTGGCTCTCGATCTGCTTCACCGTCTCCAGGCCCACACCCACGATGATCAGGATGGAGGTCCCGCCGAACGGGAAGTTCTGGTTCGCCCCGAAACCAACCAACGCCATCGTCGGCACGAGAGCAATCAGACCCAAGTACAGCGAACCCGGCCAGGTGATCCGGTTGAGCACGTACGAGAGGTACTCAGCGGTCGGTCGGCCAGCCCGGATGCCCGGGATGAAGCCACCATACTTCTTCATGTTGTCGGCGACTTCCTCGGGGTTGAAGGAGATCGCCACATAGAAGAACGCGAAGAAAACGATCAGCAAGAAGTACATGCTGATGTAAATGGGGTGGTCGCCCTTGGTCAGGTTGGCCTCGATCCACCGCTTCCAGCTGGAGTCGCTGTCGGAGAACTGCGCGATCAGGGCCGGGATGTAGAGCAGCGACGAGGCGAAGATGACCGGGATCACACCGGCCTGGTTCACCTTCAGCGGGATGTACGTCGAGGTACCGCCGTAGGAACGGCGGCCGATCATGCGCTTCGCGTACTGGACGGGGATCCGGCGCTGGGCCTGCTCGACGAAGACCACCAGGCCGACCATGACCAGGCCGACCGCGATGACGGTGCCGAACTCGATCCAGCCCTGAGCGAGGGTGCCCTGCTTCTTGATGGCCCACAGCGCGGACGGGAAGGTCGCGGCGATCGAGATGAACATCAGGATCGACATGCCGTTGCCGATGCCGCGGTCGGTGATCAGCTCACCGAGCCACATGACGACGGCGGTACCGGCGGTCATGGTGATGACCATGGTGATGGTCGTGAAGATGGCGGTGTCCGGGACGATGCTCGACGCGACCGTGCAGCCGGAGAAGAGAGCGCCGCTGCGGGCCGTGGCCACCAGGCCGGTGCCCTGGAGGATGGCGAGGGCCACCGTCAGGTACCGGGTGTACTGGGTGATCTTCGCCGTGCCGGCCTGGCCCTCCTTCTTGAGGGCTTCCAGGCGTGGGATCACCACGGTCAGCAGCTGGAGGATGATGCTCGCCGTGATGTACGGCATGATGCCCAGCGCGAAGACCGTGATCTGCAGCAGCGCGCCGCCGCTGAACATG
The DNA here is from genome assembly GCF_965341775.1 of Streptomyces sp. bgisy159. Lineage (GTDB taxonomy): Bacteria > Actinomycetota > Actinomycetes > Streptomycetales > Streptomycetaceae > Streptomyces. The sequence goes on from NZ_CBDQZH010000002.1 coordinate 193,255, forward strand.
TTGACCAGTCCGAAGAGGCCCTGGTTGCCGGACGCCTCGTCCACACACTGCTGGACGGACTTGTAGTCGACGCCCGGGATCGGGATGTGGGTACCGACCCGGTAGACCACGATGATGCCGAGCGTGAAGAGCAGCTTCTTGCGCAGGTCGGGCGTCCTGAACGCCCGGGCGAACGCGGTGAGCACGGTGCCTCCTGCGACCCCCGCGCATCTGCGTCAAGGGTGACGGTCTTGAGGTTCGACGGATACAGAAAAAGAACAGTGCAGGCCACCTTACCGGCGACACTGCCCCCCTAGGAACGACCAACCGGGGATGCCCCATTTGTAGGGCATCCCCGGTCGGGATCGCTCATGTCACTGACACGTCCGAGTGGTTCAGACGAGCTCGGTGACGGTGCCGCCGGCGGCGGTGATCTTCTCCTTGGCGGAGCCGGAGACGGCGTCGACCGTCACCTGCAGCGCCACGGAGATCTCGCCCTGGCCGAGGACCTTGACGAGGCTGTTCTTGCGAACGGCGCCCTTGGCGACCAGGCTCTCGACGGTGACCTCGCCACCCTCGGGGTAGAGCGCGGCCAGCTTGTCGAGGTTCACGACCTGGTACTCGGTCTTGAACGGGTTCTTGAAGCCCTTCAGCTTCGGGAGACGCATGTGGAGGGGCATCTGCCCGCCCTCGAAGCGCTCCGGAACCTGGTAACGGGCCTTGGTGCCCTTGGTACCACGACCGGCCGTCTTACCCTTCGACGCCTCACCACGACCCACACGGGTCTTGGCGGTCTTGGCGCCCGGGGCGGGACGGAGGTTGTGGATCTTGAGCGGGTTGTTCTCCGCCATGATCAGTCGACCTCCTCGACCGTCACGAGGTGGCGGACGGTGTGCACCATGCCGCGGAACTCGGGGCGGTCCTCCTTGACGACCACGTCGCCCAGGCGCTTCAGGCCCAGGGAACGCAGGGTGTCACGGTGGTTCTGCTTGCTGCCGATGTAGGACTTCGTCTGCGTGATCTTGAGCTGCGCCATGATTACGCACCCGCCCCGGCACGCGCACGCAGCAGGGCCGCGGGAGCGACGTCCTCGAGGGGCAGACCGCGGCGGGCCGCGATCTCCTCGGGACGCTGCAGGCCCTTCAGGGCCTCCACGGTGGCGTGCACGATGTTGATCGCGTTGTCGGAGCCGAGCGACTTCGACAGCACGTCGTGGATACCGGCGCACTCCAGCACGGCACGCACGGGACCACCGGCGATCACACCGGTACCCGGCGAAGCCGGCTTGAGGAGAACGACACCGGCGGCCTTCTCACCCTGGATGGGGTGAGGGATGGTGCCCTGGATCCGGGGGACCTTGAAGAAGTGCTTCTTGGCCTCCTCAACGCCCTTGGCGATGGCGGCCGGCACCTCCTTGGCCTTGCCGTAACCGACACCCACGGTGCCGTCACCGTCGCCCACCACGACCAGCGCGGTGAAGCTGAAGCGACGACCACCCTTCACAACCTTGGCGACGCGGTTGATCGCGACAACGCGCTCAACGTACGCGGTCTTCTCGGCGGCAGCAGCGCCGCCGTCACGGCCCTTCCGGTCCCGCCGCTCGCCGCCACCGGCACCGCCACCGCGGCGCTGGGGTCCAGCCATTGGAATTACCTCTCTCTGTTTCCGCTAGCGCTACGGAACCGGCTCAGAACTTGAGCCCGGCCTCGCGGGCGGCGTCCGCCAGGGCCGCGATGCGGCCGGCGTACTGGTTGCCACCACGGTCGAACACGACGGCCTCGACACCGGCGGCCTTGGCACGCTCGGCGACCAGGGCGCCGACCTTCTTGGCCTGCGAGGACTTGTCCTCGGCACCGCGGATCGACGCGTCCAGGGAGGACGCCGACGCCAGGGTGTGGCCCTTCAGGTCGTCGATCACCTGCGCCACGATGTGGCGGTTGGAGCGGGTCACGACCAGACGGGGGCGCTCGGCCGTACCGTTGATCCGCTTGCGGATCCGGAGGTGACGGCGCTTGATCGCGGCGCGCTTGTAGGCGTCGCCCTTCAGGATCTTCTGCCCGTATGCCATGGCTTACTTACCCGCCTTTCCGACCTTGCGGCGGATGACTTCGCCCTCGTACTTGACGCCCTTGGCCTTGTACGGGTCGGGCTTGCGCAGCTTGCGGATGTTGGCCGCGACCTCGCCCACCTTCTGCTTGTCGATGCCCTCGACCTGGAATCGGGTCGGGGTCTCCACCTTGAAGGTGATGCCCTCGGGCGCCTCGACGGTGATCGGGTGGCTGTAACCGAGCGCGAACTCGAGGTTCGAGCCCTTCGCGGCCACGCGGTAACCGACACCGCTGATCTCGAGCTTCTTCACGTAACCCTGGGTCACGCCGGTGATCATGTTCGCCACCAGCGTGCGGGACAGGCCGTGCAGGGCCTTGCTCTGACGCTCGTCGTTGGGGCGGGTCACCTGCAGGGTGCCGTCCTCGCCCTTGGCGATGTCGATCGGAGCAGCAACGGTGTGGGTCAGCTCGCCCTTGGGGCCCTTGACCTTCACCGTGCGGCCGTCGATGGTGACGTCCACGCCGGCGGGAACCGCGATGGGGAGCTTGCCGATGCGCGACATAGCTGTTTCCTCCGTTCCCTTCTGCTACCAGACGTAGGCGAGGACTTCCCCACCCACGCCCTTCTTGCCGGCCTGCTTGTCGGTGAGGAGCCCGTGCGACGTGGAGATGATCGCCACGCCCAGGCCGCCGAGCACCTTCGGCAGGTTGGTGGACTTCGCGTACACCCGGAGACCGGGCTTGGAGATCCGCTTGATGCCCGCGATGGAGCGCTCACGGTTGGGGCCGAACTTCAGCTCCAGGACGAGGTTCTTGCCGACCTCGGCGTCCTCGACCTTCCAGCCCGTGATGAAGCCCTCCTGCTGGAGGATCTCCGCGATGTGAGACTTGATCTTGGACGCCGGCATCGTCACGGAGTCGTGGTACGCCGAGTTCGCGTTACGCAGACGCGTCAGCATGTCTGCGATCGGATCAGTCATGGTCATGAATTGGCCTGTGGCCTTTCTCGCCGGGGTTTCCTATATGCGCCATCCCTCTCCCCGTACTTCTCAGACGGGACGGGTGCGGTGCGGGGACCTACGGCGTAGTAAGTCGTTCAGGGCGGCAGAGGCCCAACCCTCCCAGCCTAAGGCATGCGGGGAGGGGCCTCTGCCGTCCCGGTTGCTTACCGAGAGGTCCAGGAATCCCTGAAAGCAGGGATTACCAGGAGCTCTTGGTCACGCCCGGCAGCTCGCCACGGTGAGCCATCTCACGAAGGCACACGCGGCACAGGCCGAACTTGCGGTAGACGGAGTGCGGACGACCGCAGCGCTGGCAGCGGGTGTACGCACGCACGCCGAACTTGGGCTTGCGAGCAGCCTTCGCGATGAGAGCCTTCTTCGCCATCTCGCTCACGCCTCCTTGAACGGGAAGCCGAGGTGACGGAGAAGGGCGCGGCCCTCTTCGTCGTTGGTCGCCGTGGTGACCACGGTGATGTCCATACCCCGGACACGGTCGATCTTGTCCTGGTCGATCTCGTGGAACATGACCTGCTCGGTGAGACCGAAGGTGTAGTTGCCACGGCCGTCGAACTGCTTGGGGGACAGACCGCGGAAGTCGCGGATGCGCGGCAGCGCGAGCGACAGGGTGCGGTCCAGGAACTCCCACATGCGGTCGCCACGGAGCGTGACGTGGGCACCGATCGGCTGGCCCTCACGCAGCTTGAACTGCGCGATGGACTTGCGGGCCTTGGTCACGGCCGGCTTCTGACCGGTGATCGTGGTGAGGTCGCGGATGGCGCCCTCGATCAGCTTGGAGTCGCGGGCGGCGTCGCCCACACCCATGTTGACCACGATCTTGACGAGGCCGGGAACCTGCATGACGTTCTCGTACTGGAACTGCTCACGCAGCTTGCCCGCGATCTCCTCGCGGTACTTCGTCTTCAGACGCGGAGTGGTGGTGGTAGCCATCAGATGTCCTCACCCGTCCGCTTGGCAACGCGGATCTTGTTGCCCTCGTCGTCGAAGCGGTAACCGACACGCGTGACGACCTTGTTGCCGTCCTTCTCCACGACCAGCTGGACGTTGGAGACGTGGATCGGGGCCTCGGTCGTGACGATGCCGCCGGCCTGGGAACCGCGAGCGGTCGGGCCGGCCTTGGTGTGCTTCTTGACCCGGTTGACACCCTCGACCAGGACGCGGTCCTCGCGGGGGAAGGCCGCGATGACCTTGCCCTGCTTGCCCTTGTCCTTACCGGTGATGACCTGGACCAGGTCGCCCTTCTTGATCTTCATGCTTACAGCACCTCCGGCGCGAGCGAGATGATCTTCATGAACTTCTTCTCGCGCAGCTCACGGCCGACCGGGCCGAAGATACGGGTGCCGCGAGGGTCGCCGTCGTTCTTCAGAATGACGGCGGCGTTCTCGTCGAAGCGGATGTACGAGCCGTCCGGGCGGCGGCGCTCCTTGACGGTGCGAACGATGACCGCCTTGACGACGTCACCCTTCTTCACGTTGCCACCGGGGATCGCGTCCTTGACGGTGGCGACGATGACGTCACCGATGCCCGCGTAGCGGCGACCGGAGCCACCGAGCACACGGATGCAAAGGATCTCCTTCGCACCAGTGTTGTCGGCGACACGCAGTCGCGACTCCTGCTGGATCACGTCTATCTCCTGTTTGTCTGCCGGTTCCCCGGGTGGGTGCGACACTTGCACACCCACCCGGAGCCTGGCGGAACTGTCCTGCGGGGTCTGCCCCGCAGGCGTACTTGTTGGAATTCCCTTGCGGGAATTACCTACTTGGCCTTCTCGAGGATCTCGACGACGCGCCAGCGCTTCGTCGCGGACAGCGGCCGGGTCTCCATGAGGAGGACGCGGTCGCCGACGCCCGCGGCGTTCTGCTCGTCGTGCGCCTTGAGCTTGTTGGTACGGCGGATGACCTTGCCGTACAGCGCGTGCTTGACACGGTCCTCGACGGCGACGACGACGGTCTTGTCCATCTTGTCGCTGACGACGAGACCCTCACGGGTCTTGCGGAAACCGCGCGCCTCGGTGCTGTTCTCAGTCACGTTCTTCTCGCTCATCAGGCGTTCTCCACCGTCTCGATGCCGAGCTCACGCTCACGCATGAGGGTGTAGATCCGGGCGATGTCCTTGCGGACCGCCTTGAGACGGCCGTGGTTCTCGAGCTGACCCGTGGCCGCCTGGAAGCGGAGGTTGAACAGCTCTTCCTTGGCCTCGCGGAGCTTGTTCAGCAGCTCCTCGTTGCCCAGCTCGCGCAGCTCGGACGCCTTGGTACCGGCCGACATCACGCTTCACCTGCCTCGCGCTTGACGATCCGGCACTTCATCGGCAGCTTGTGGGCCGCACGGGTCAGCGCCTCACGGGCGATCTTCTCGTTGGGGTACGACAGCTCGAACATCACGCGTCCGGGCTTGACGTTGGCGATCCACCACTCCGGAGAACCCTTACCGGAACCCATGCGGGTCTCGGCCGGCTTCTTCGTCAGCGGACGGTCCGGGTAGATGTTGATCCAGACCTTGCCGCCACGCTTGATGTGGCGGGTCATGGCGATACGAGCCGCCTCGATCTGGCGGTTCGTGACGTACGCCGGGGTCAGCGCCTGGATACCGTACTCGCCGAACGCAACCTGCGTCCCACCCTTGGACATGCCGCTGCGCTTCGGGTGGTGCTGCTTGCGGTGCTTGACCCTACGGGGGATCAGCATGGGTCAGCTCTCCTTTCCAGCAGCGCTGGGCTCGGCGGCCGGTGCCGCGGGCGCCTCGGCCGTGTTGGCCTCGGCCGCCGCGGCGGACTGCTGCGGCTTGCGACCGCGCCGCTCGCCACCGCGGCCACCACGGGCCGGGCGGTCGGCACCACCGCGGGACGGGCGGTTGCCCGCACGCGCGGCGGCGTTCTCGGCGCGGACCTCGGCGATGTTCTTGACGTCGCCCTTGTAGATCCAGACCTTCACGCCGATGCGGCCGAAGGTCGTCTTGGCCTCGAAGAAGCCGTAGTCCACGTTCGCGCGGAGCGTGTGCAGGGGCACGCGGCCCTCGCGGTAGAACTCCGAGCGGGACATCTCGGCGCCGCCGAGACGGCCACCGCACTGGATCTTGATGCCCTTGGCGCCGGCCTTCATGGCGGACTGCATGCTCTTGCGCATGGCCCGGCGGAAGGAGACGCGGGAGGAGAGCTGCTCGGCGACGGCCTGGGCGACCAGCTGGGCATCCGTCTCGGGGTTCTTGACCTCGAGGATGTTCAGCTGGACCTGCTTCTTCGTGAGCTTCTCGAGGTCACCGCGGATGCGGTCGGCCTCGGCGCCACGACGGCCGATGACGATGCCCGGACGCGCGGTGTGGATGTCCACGCGGACACGGTCACGGGTGCGCTCGATCTCGACCTTGGAGATGCCGGCGCGCTCCATGCCGGACGTCATCATCCGACGGATGGCGACGTCTTCCTTCACGTAGTCCTTGTAGGACTTGTCGGCGTACCAGCGGGACTTGAAGTCCGTGGTGACACCGAGCCGGAACCCGTGCGGGTTTACCTTCTGGCCCATTACCGGGTTCCTTCCTTGCTGCTGACGACCACGGTGATGTGGCTGGTCCGCTTGCGGATCCGGTAGGCGCGGCCCTGGGCACGCGGCCGGAACCGCTTCAGGGTCGGGCCCTCGTCGACGTAGGCCTCGGAGATGAAGAGGCTGTCGGCGTCGGTGTGGTCGTAGTTGTGCGCGGCGTTGGCGATGGCGCTGTCGAGCACCTTGCCGACGGGCACTGAGGCTGCCTGCGGAGCGAATCGCAGAACAGCCTGAGCCTCCGTGGCGTCCATGCCACGGATCAGGTCCACCACGCGGCGGGCCTTCATGGGCGTGACGCGGATGTACCGCGCCTGGGCCCTGGCTTCCATGGTTGTCCCTCTCAGTTACTTACGTGTCTGAATGCGATCCGCTGCTAGCGGCGCTTCGACTTCCGGTCGTCCTTGACGTGACCCCGGAAGGTGCGCGTCGGCGAGAACTCGCCGAGCTTGTGGCCGACCATCGACTCGGTGACGAACACCGGGATGTGGGTCTTGCCGTTGTGCACCGCGAGCGTGTGGCCGAGCATGGCCGGCACGATCATGGAGCGACGGGACCAGGTCTTGATGACGTTCTTGGTGCCGGCTTCGTTCTGGGCGTCCACCTTCTTGATCAGGTGGTCGTCGACGAAGGGCCCCTTCTTGAGACTGCGCGGCATCTAAACCCGCTCCTAGCGCTTCTTGTTCGTCTTGCGGCGGCGGACGATGTACTTGTTCGACGCCTTCTTGGGCGAACGAGTACGGCCTTCCTTCTGGCCCCACGGGGACACCGGGTGGCGACCACCGGAGGTCTTGCCCTCACCACCACCGTGCGGGTGGTCAACCGGGTTCATCGCCACACCGCGAACGGTCGGGCGGACGCCCAGCCAGCGCTTGCGGCCGGCCTTGCCCCAGTTGATGTTGGACTGCTCGGCGTTGCCGACCTCGCCGACCGTGGCGCGGCAGCGCTGGTCGACCAGACGGATCTCACCGGACGGCATGCGGAGGTGGGCCATGGTGCCCTCCTTCGCCAGCAGCTGCACCGAGGCACCGGCGGAGCGGGCGAACTTGGCACCGCCGCCCGGACGAAGCTCCACGGAGTGGATCGTCGTACCGACCGGGATGTTGCGCAGCGCCAGGTTGTTGCCGGGCTTGATGTCGGCACCGGGACCGTTCTCGATCCGGTCGCCCTGGTTCAGGCCCTTCGGCGCCAGGATGTAGCGCTTCTCGCCGTCCGCGTAGTGCAGGAGCGCGATGCGCGCGGTGCGGTTGGGGTCGTACTCGATGTGCGCGACCTTCGCCGGCACGCCGTCCTTGTCGTGGCGACGGAAGTCGATCACACGGTAGGCGCGCTTGTGGCCACCACCCTGGTGACGGACGGTCACACGACCGGAGTTGTTACGGCCACCCTTGCTGTGCAGGGGGCGGACCAGCGACTTCTCCGGCGTGGACCGCGTGATCTCGACGAAGTCGGCGACGCTGGAACCACGACGGCCCGGCGTAGTCGGCTTGTACTTGCGGATTCCCATTTCTCAGTCCTCGTCCGATATCGGACGATCCGGACCGCCCTCAGGCGGTCGGACCGCCGAAGATGTCGATACGGTCGCCCTCGGCGAGGGTCACGATCGCGCGCTTGGTCGCCGCGCGCTGGCCGAAGCCGGTGCGGGTCCGCTTGCGCTTGCCCTGGCGGTTGATCGTGTTGACCCCAGTGACCTTGACGTCGAAGACCGCCTGGACGGCCTCCTTGATCTGGGTCTTGTTGGCCCGCGGGTCGACGACGAACGTGTACTTGTTCTCGTCGAGCAGCGCGTAGCTCTTCTCGGAGACGACCGGCTTCAGCAGGACGTCACGGGGGTCCGTGTACGACTTGCTCAGCGGGGTCTCGACGGTGTTCTTGCCCTCGGTGGCGTGGCGGCGGGCCTTGGCGACGCGCGCGGCCTTGGCGGCCTTGGCCGCCTTCGAGGCGATAGCGGGGTGACGGATGGCCATCAGACCTCGCTCCCTTCGGTGTCGTTGGCCTTCTTCGGGCCGGCGACGAAGGACTCGAGAGCGGCCTGGGTGAAGACCACGTCGTCCGAGACGATCACGTCGTACGTGTTCAGCTGGCCCGGCTCCAGGATGTGGACCTGGGGCAGGTTGCGGGCGGACAGCCACGCGGCCTCGTCGGCGCGGTCGACGACCAGCAGGAGGTTCTTACGCTCGCTGATCTTGCCGAACAGAGCCTTGGCGGCCTTGGTGGACGGGGTCTCGCCCTCGATCACGCCGGTGACGACGTGGATGCGGTTGGCGCGGGCCCGGTCGGTGAGGGCGTGCCGCAGGGCGGCGGCCTTCATCTTCTTCGGGGTCCGCTGCGAGTAGTCGCGCGGCACGGGACCGTGCACGACGCCACCACCGGCGAACTGCGGGGCGCGGGTAGAGCCCTGGCGCGCACGGCCGGTGCCCTTCTGACGGTAAGGCTTCTTACCGCCACCACGAACCTCGCCGCGGGTCTTGGTCTTGTGCGTGCCCTGGCGGGCAGCCGCGTTCTGCGCGACGACGACCTGGTGGATCAGCGGGATGCTGACCTTCTCCACGCCGAAGATCTCCGCGGGGAGTTCGACGCTACCGGTCTTCTCGCCGGCAGGCGAAAGGATGTCAACAGTGCTCATCGGTTACCTCAGGCCCCCTTGGCCGCGGTGCGGACCAGGACGAGGCCGCCGTTCGGACCGGGAACCGCGCCCTTGATGAGCAGCAGGCCCTTCTCCGCGTCAACGGCGTGGACGGTCAGGTTCTGGGTGGTGACCCGCTCGTTGCCCATGCGACCCGCCATGCGGAGGCCCTTGAACACACGGCCCGGGGTGGCGCAGCCACCGATGGAGCCGGGGGAGCGGTGCTTGCGCTGGGTGCCGTGACCGGCGCCGAGGCCACCGAAGTTGTGGCGCTTCATGACACCGGCGAAGCCCTTGCCCTTGCTCTTGCCGGTCACGTCGACCTTGACGCCGGCCTCGAACACCTCAGCGGTGATCTCCTGGCCGAGCGTGTACTCGGAGGCGTCCGCGGTGCGGATCTCGACGAGGTGGCGGCGCGGCGTGACGTCGGCCTTGGCGAAGTGGCCCTTGAGGGGCTTGTTCACCTTGCGCGGGTCGATCTCGCCGAAGGCGATCTGGACCGACTCGTAGCCGTCGGTGTCGTTGGTACGGACCTGGGTGACGACGTTGGGGCCGGCCTTGACGACGGTGACCGGAACAACACGGTTGTTCTCGTCCCACACCTGCGTCATGCCGAGCTTCTCGCCCAGGATGCCCTTGATCTGCTTGGTCATCTTCAGATCACCGGCCTCAGAGCTTGATCTCGATGTCGACACCGGCCGGGAGGTCGAGTCGCATCAGAGAGTCAACGGTCTTGGGGGTCGGGTCGAGGATGTCGATCAGGCGCTTGTGCGTGCGCATCTCGAAGTGCTCGCGCGAGTCCTTGTACTTGTGCGGCGACTTGATGACGCAGTACACGTTCTTCTCAGTGGGCAGCGGCACCGGGCCCGCGACCGACGCACCAGTGCGGGTCACCGTCTCGACGATCTTCTTCGCCGAGGAGTCGATGACCTCGTGGTCGTAGGCCTTGAGCCGGATGCGGATCTTCTGTCCCGCCATGGCTACTCAGTAGTCCTTTGTCTCTTCACGCTCTGGAACCCGGCGGTTCCTGCCACCTTCGCTTCTCCGACCCACGCGGTCGGGCGTGTCGCGCTTCCGCTGACACAGATGTCCCTTGTTCGAACATCCCTGCGGAATGAACACGGCCCTTCCGGAACCGCAAGCCGGGGGCGAAGGCCCACCGGGCGCCTGGCCGGTGCCGCACCACACTTCCCGGAAGATTCCCGTACGTCCGCCCCAGCGCTGCCTCGCGGCAGTTAGGGCGACGAGTACTGTGGGACTCGCTTCCGGTCCCCCCGGCGGGAGGCGCGCAGCATCAACACTCGACCGAGCAACTCGGACAGTCTGCCATATGGGGCAGGGGCCTGGCCAATCGAGCCGGAGAGAATACCCCGGGGGTGACGAAGGTCAAACGCCGGCCACCGCAGGTAACGAGTCGGGTCATATCGGTGCCGCCCGCCGTCCCCTGCTCTACTCTGTGCCACCGGACGAACGCGGAGCGCGTGGGGGCGCGCCGGGGTGGGGGTCGACCTTGTCATCGATGCTGCGGAGATTCGGCCGCTGGGCGCCACGTGCCGGGGTCGCCGTCGGCGCTGCCGTGCTCCTGCTCGGGTTGCTGCCGGTCACGGCCGAGGCGCACCACGACGGGTGCCACCGCTGGCATTCGTGCCCGTCCGACACCGGCTCGTACGTGTGCGGTGATCTCGGCTACGACACCTACTGCGGCGGGACGGGCGACGACGACAGCGGCCCTTCCGAGTCCGTCGACGTGACCGCTCCCCGGCGACCGAAGGTCGACCGGCCGCATGCGGGCGAGGGCGGCCGGGTCAGCCTGACCGTCACGGCCGAACAGGGGGCGCGGATCGACGTCTCGGAGACCGACGAGTACGGCGGGGCGGGGCGGACGGTCGCCGTGGCCACGGCTACCGGGAACGCCCAGCCCCTCTCCTTCAAGGCCGCCAGCGGCTCCCACACCTACACCGTCACGGCCACCGACGCCGCCGGCAACACCAGCGACGTGTCCGAGGGCATCGCCCTCGACGTGGACGCCGACAGTCCGGAGATCACCGCCCTCTCCGTGTCCGACCCCGACGCGACGACCGCCACCACGCGCGTGTCGTTCGCCTCCGAGGCGGGAGCGGCGTACGAGCTCGCCGTGTCGGGCCGCAAGGAGCGGATCACCGGCACCGTCGGCGGTGACGGCACGGTCTCGGACGCCGTCCTCGTCCTCCCGAACGGCAGCTACACCGCCCGGGTACGGGTCACGGACGACGCGGGCAACGTCGGCCGCGCGGAGCGGAGCCTGCCCGTGGACGTCGAGGCACTCGCCCCGCGGGTGACCGCCGACCACGCACCCGGCTCCGGCCTTGTGCGGTTCGCCGTCACTGCCCCGCCACGGAGCAAGGGGACTCTCACGGTGGGCGACGCCGTTGAGCGGGCCTTCACGACGGACGCGGACGGACATGCCACGGTCAGTGCGGAGCTGCCGGACGGCAGCCACCCGGCACCGGTCGTCACGGTCACCGATCGCTACGGGCGCAGCGGCCGTACGAGTGGCCGCAGCCTGGTCGTCGACACCGTCGCCCCGGTGCTGAAGGTCGTGTCGGACGCCGAGCGGGCCACTCACGGGGAGCTGTCCCTGGCCGTGACGAGCGAGGCGCGGGCCAAGGTCTCGGTGGTGTACGGGTCGGGCGCACGCGACGGCTTCACCTCCTCCGGGCACCGCGCCACAGTGACCAGAGCGCTCGCTCCCGGCACCTATCAGGTCACCGTCACCGCCACGGACGCGTACGGCAACACCTCGACCGAGCACCTCAGCATCGAGGTGGGCGATCAGCGGACCGCAGGGCAATGGCTGGCCCTCGTGCTGAAGGCGGTACTGGTGCTCGGGCTGATCGCGGCAGCCGGGTACGTGTACCACCGCACCCGGCCCGCTCGCGAGGCCCGCCGGGCGCGACGGGCGGCGGAGCGGCACGCACGGGAACTGCGCGCCTGGGAGCAAGAACACGAGCGCCTGGTGGACCTCGCCGAGTTCGCCGCCGAGTTGGGGGAGGCAGAGGGGCCCGGCGGTGAGTGGCCGGCCGCATGGGGCAAGCGAAAGCGGGGCGAGGCGGTGTGGTGGGTGACGGACGCCGACATGGTCCAGCACGGTAAGAACGGCATGGACGTCCCTGGCGGCGGCTCCGTACGGGACTCCGGAACGCTCGTGGTGACCGGGCAGCGGGTGCTCTTCGTCGGTGGCACGAGGCGCGAGTGGCTCTTCGCGAAGCTCGTCCACGTCGAGCACTCGGGCCGGGACATCACGTGGATGCGGGTGACCAACCGCTCCAAGGTCTCCGGCGTCCGGTACCGGCGCGAGCCCGAGAGGACCCGCGTTGCCATCGAGTCGGCCATCGCCGAGGCTCCGGCCGGTGAAGCACGTGAACTGGGCACGGGGCGCGGTCCGGTACTGGCCCGGCTGCGCCAGATGATCACGGCTCACGACAGGCAACGCCCCGGCGGCACCGAGCCGGCCCCGGCCGCACGGGCGGCGCAGCCGACGAGCCCCCGCGTTTGACTTCCGCCTGACCACGTCCCCCTCGCGGCTCCGCCGCCCGGTCAGCCGGAGGCGGGCAGGTGGGCGCCGAGCAGATCGCGCAAGGGGGCGGCGTGGTCCGTGCCGTCCGTGCCCCGCTTGGGCAGGATCACCAGGCAGGACGCCCGTTTGTCCGCGCTCACCAGCACGAACAGATGGCGCGTCTCGACGTACCGGGACATCGAGGGCCAGCCATACCTGGTGAGGGTGTGGGCCGTCTCCACGGTCACCCCCGACTCGTCGACGGTTATCCGCCGTTCCCCGTGAGCCTCGTGGATCCGCTGCTGGGCTCGAGCGGTCATGCTGCGTATGCCGACCAGTCCGAAGAGCAGGAACAGCACGGCGAGGAACATGGAGACCGGGTCGACAACGATGCTGTCGTCCGTGGTGTGGACCGCCATGACCACCAGGAACGCCCCCACCACGAGCACGCTCCACCGCTGCCGCCGCGCGGCCGGCGACACCTTCGCATGGCCCCGCAGCGCCTCTCGGAACTGATCGGCCGTCGTCGTGTGCCGGACCTCGACCCGTCGCTCACCGGCCTGCTGCACCTCGGTCGTCACCGATCAGTCCCAACTCTCGCCCTCGATGTCTCCGTCACGCGACCACGGCATCGGCAGCCGATGCGGACGCGCCGGAAAGACCACTTGCCGGAGGCATTGTTTTCGGCCACACCGGGTCGCGCCAGGACGCTGTACGGGATCGTGCGGAAGCCGTGAGGGAACCGGTACGTCGCGGGTCCCACACAGGTACGGGCGGGCCGACGCCGAGCGAAATGCGCTCGTCCGTCGCCGACCCGCGCTCCTACGCTGATCAGCCACGTCGGCCGTCACGGGGGCTCGTCCCTGGCTGCGGGCCGTGGCGGTGTGGCGACAGGGCCGGCAGAACAGCCGCGCAGCATGTACGGCTGGCCTCCAGGCCGACTCCGGACAGCGGTTGCAGCGCCGTCTCGATCTCTGAGCGCCGCCGTCGGAATGAGGTGGCGCAGCCACCGGGGTTGTGGCGCTCCTCCGGGCAGGGTGCGCAGTCCCGCGCGGTGGAGGGTGACGGCGGCGGTCAGTCCGGCGTTGCCGGCGCCGATGACCACCGCGTGGAAGTCCGTCGTCGTGGCTACTGTTCGGCGGCCTCTCGGGCGATCTGCTCGAACTGGGCGCCCATGGCCTCGGCGAGCGCCTGGGCACCGGAGAGCGGACGCACCATCACCGTGAACTCGTCGATCTTCCCGTCGTCGTCGAAGTGCAGGAAGTCGCACCCCTGGAGCTTCTTGCCGGCGACGGTGGCGGTGAAGACGAAGGCGTGGTCGCGGCCGTCGGGGTCGGCGATCTCACGGATGTAGGTGAAGTCCTCGAAGACCCGGGACACGCCGCGCAGAATCGCGGCGGTGATGGCCTTGCCCGGGTACGGCTTGAAGGCGACGGGACTGGTGAAGACGACGTCGTCGGCCAGCAGAGCGGCCACGGCCTCCAGGTCGTCGCTCTCGACGGCCTCGCGGAAGGGATGCATGAGCCTACCTCTAATCAGAAATGTGAATAGGTGTGATGGAGATTAGAGAGCCCATTAGGGCTTGTCTACAGGGAAAGGGCGCCCGCTAGTCACCTTGTTGATTAATCTGCTAGCGTGCATCCATGGCTTTGCGGAACGCAGTGATGGCCGCGCTGCTGGAGGGCGAGGCGTCCGGGTACGACCTCGCGAAGGCGTTCGACGCGACGGTCGCCAACTTCTGGATGTCGACGCCTCAGCAGCTCTACCGGGAGCTGGATCGCATGGAGACCGAAGGACTCGTCACGGCCCGCGTCGTCGAGCAGGAGCGCCGCCCCAACAAGCGACTGTTCTCCTTGACGGAGGCCGGACGGAAGGCCGTCCACGCCTACACCGCCGAGCCGTTGGGCAAACCGGCCGTGATCCGGGACGAGTTGCTGGTCAAGGTGCAGTGCCTGGATGCGGGCGACATGGAAGCGGTCCGGACTGCCATCGCCGAGCGCATGGGGTGGGCCACCGCCAAGCTGGCCCGCTACGAGAGGCTCCGGCAGCGTCTGCTCGACGGGCGCTCCGAGGAGGCGTACTTCGCTGAGGCCGAGTGCATCGGCCCGTATCTGACTCTGCTGCGCGGGATGTCGTTCGAGCGGGAGAACCTCCAGTGGGGGGACATGGCGCTGCGCAGGCTCGAACAGCGCGCGGCCGGCCTCCGCGCCGACAACTGACCTGCGGCGGTCCCAGCCACGCGGTCAATCAACAAAGTGGGAGCTGGGAGCGTGACGCAGGACGACACAGCGCAGATACCACTGCTCGACACGGAGCCGACCGCCTCTCGGCAACGCTGCTGATGGAAGTGGCACACGACCACCAGTCAACAACTAGGCACCTAGTCGCATTGTTGAATATGAGGATGGCTGCGGGCTCCCCTTCCTGCAAAGTGACGCCGTTTAGGCAGGTGCTGAGAGACCTGAGCACCGACCACGGGTGCGCTGCGTGGACGCCTACGTCTCGCCGGACGACCTGCGCGAGGCCCGGCTGCTGCGCGCGCCGTTCTTCACCGCCCGTACGCCGCACGCGTGGGACGGCGCGGACCGGGCGCCCGTCCGCGCGGCGCCGCGCCCGACGCCTCGCGCGGCGTGCGGGTCCTGACCGCCCTGACCTGGGACACCCTGTGGGCTCGCCACGACGCCGAGCTGGTGCACAGCGCCCGTCGGCCCGCGCTGCTGCGGGCCCTGTGCGCCCCGGCCGCCAGAAGCCCGGCGGGCCCGACTCGTCGCCCTCATGAGGCGCCGCGTACCGCCGGAGCGGTGACACGCGGTGGTGGTCCGCCTCCGCGACGCCTCATGAGGGCGGCGATGTCTCAGGCGTGCCGTACCGCGCCCGGCCGCTCGCCCTCGAACGCCTCCATGAACTCCCGGGTGATCTCCAGGGAGAAGGGGTCCGTGTCCGGATTCGCGGGGGTCACCACGCTGACCACGAACCCCGGTTCCAGCGGAGGCTGGCTGCGGCGGTAGAAGACGGCGTACGGTCCCTGTCCCGAGGACGGGTCCAGGGCGTAGCCGTTCTCCTCCCAGAAGTCCTCCATCTCCTTGCCGGAGGTGAACGTGACGGCCGCCGGTGTGGTGGCGTCCTGCGGCGGGTCCAACTCCCAGGTCTGCCATGCCTCCGGTGTCAGGTACTCCCCGTCGAGGAACAGCCCCGGCCAGCGCCGCCGCGCGCTCCGGACGAAGCGGACCATGGCCGAGGGCAACGACAAGTCCACGATGAAGTCCGTTGCGTAACCGGTCAGTTCCACCAGTCTTCCCTCCCGTCACTTTCCTCGCACTGCCATCGAACGCCCTCAGCCTAGGGGGCCGGGGGCCTCTCGTACGCCCCGAACGATCGCATCCCCGCGCTCACCGGCGCGCGAGGTTTCGGATACGCCCCCGAAGACGTAGCCGGGACATCACTATGTTGACCGCCCGGGGCGCATTCCGGATCGTTGTTGACGCGTGGGGAGTGATCACCCGGCCACCCCGCCCCATTGGTCCATACCAACCTCTTGCCCCCTCCGCGAACCCGCAGCAAGCTCCCCCTATGGAGCTGGAGTTGAGGCATCTGAAGACGGTCCGGACGATCGCCGAGGCGGGCAGCCTCACCCGGGCGGCGACGGTGCTCGGGCTCGCCCAGCCCGCGCTCAGCGCACAGCTCAGGCGCATCGAGCGGGCCCTGGGCGGCGAGCTGTTCGAGCGCGGGCGGCACGGCGTACGGGCCACCGCGCTCGGCGAACTGGTCCTGGAGCGCACCCGGCTCCTGCTCCCCGCCGTGACCGCGCTCCAGCAGGACGCGGCCCGTCTCGCCCACACCGGTCACACGGCCGGCGGGCGGCTGCGGCTCGGCGGCACCCACGGCCCGCTGCTCGGCGCCCTCGTCGACCGGCTGGCGGCCGCCGTCCCCGACGCCACGGTGACCACCCGCACGTCGTGGTCGGAGCGCGAGCTGGCCGGGCTGCTGGCCGACGGCCGCCTCGACTACGCCCTCACCGGCGCCTGCGGCTCCGCCCCGCCGCCCGGCGCGGACGGGCTGCGCTGGCGGGAGGTGGCCGTCGACCCGGTCCACGTCATGCTCCCGGACGGCCACCCCCTGGCCGGGCGCCCCGAGATCGAGCTGTCCGACCTGGCGGACCGGGCGTGGGCGTGCGTGCCCGGGGACGGCTGCTTCGCCGACTGCTTCACCGCCGCCTGCGCGCACGCGGGCTTCGCCCCGCGCCGGATGTACGAGACGGACACCACGTCCTGCGTCCACCTGGTGCGGGTGGGCCGCGCGGTGGGCCTGTGCCGGGCCACCTTCCCATCCACCCCCGGCCTGACCACCCGACCCGTGGCCGGTACGCCACTGCTCTGGCGCCACCTGCTGGGCTGGCACCCGGCGGCCCAGCGGGAGGAGACGGCGGCCGGGGTGCTCGCCCAGGCCCGAGCCGCGCACCGTTCCATAACACCGACCCGGAGGGTCAACTGACTGCTTACCGAGCCCACTCGGCGCTCCATACGGTGTCGGAGCTTCCCCACCGATCGATGCGACACCTTCCGACACCGAGGAGTTCCCCATGCTCCACAGGCACAGGAGAGCCGCGGGCAGCGTCGCCGCGGCGACGGCCGCACTGCTCGTGGCCGGGCTCAGCGGCTCCGCGAGCGCGCGGCCGGCCGGACCCACGGCGGACGCGGCGGACACGGCGGCCGTGGCCGCGGCAACGGCCGCCGACACCCTCCGCACCGCCGACACGTCCGCCGCCGTGCTCACCGCCATGCAACGCGACCTCGGCCTCACCGACCGGCAGCAGGCCGAACGCCGCCTGGCCAACGAGGCCGCGGCGGGCGCCCGGGCAGGCACCCTGCGGTCCGCCCTCGGCGCGGACTACGCGGGCGCCTGGGTCTCCGGCCGCGAGTCCCGGACCCTGACCGTGGCGACGACCGACCCGGCGGACGCCCCGGCCATCCGCGCGACCGGCGCCGAGCCGCTGGTCGTACGCCACTCCCTGGCCGACCTGGACGCGGCGAAGGAACGCCTGGACCGGGCGGCGGCCGCCCGCCGCACCACCGCCGACGTGCCCGTCCGGTACGTCGACGTCCGCTCCAACAGGGTCGTGATGGAGGCGATACGACCGGACGCCGCCCGTGCCCTGACCGCCGCCGCCGGGGTGGACCCGGCCCTCACCCGCACCGTGAAGTCGGCCGAACGCCCGCGCCCGCTGTACGACCTGCGCGGCGGCGAGGCGTACTACATCGGCAACAGCAGCCGCTGCTCGATCGGCTTCCCCGTCACCCGGGGCTCCCAGCACGGCTTCGCCACCGCCGGCCACTGCGGCCGCGCGGGCTCCTCGACCAGCGGCTACAACCAGGTCGCCCAGGGCACCTTCCAGGCGTCGGTCTTCCCCGGCAACGACATGGCCTGGGTCGCGGTCAACTCCAGCTGGACGGCGACGCCGTACGTCAAGGGCGCGGGCGGGACGCAGGTCCAGGTGACCGGGTCGGCGCAGGCGCCCGTCGGCGCGTCGGTGTGCCGCTCGGGCTCCACCACCGGCTGGCACTGCGGCACGATCCAGCAGCACAACACCAGCGTCACCTACCCCGAGGGCACGATCTCCGGCGTCACCCGCACCACCGTCTGCGCCGAACCCGGCGACTCCGGCGGCTCGTTCATCTCCGGCAGCCAGGCCCAGGGCGTCACCTCGGGCGGCTCGGGCAACTGCTCCAGCGGCGGCACGACGTTCTTCCAGCCGATCAACCCGCTGCTCCAGACGTACGGCCTGACCCTGCGCACCACGGGCGGCGCCCCGGGCGACCCCGGTGACCCGGGAGATCCCGGCGAGCCCGGCGGCACCTGGGCGGCCGGCACCGTCTACCGGGCGGGCGACCAGGTCACCTACGGCGGCGCCGCCTACCGCTGCCTCCAGGGCCACCAGGCCCAGCCCGGCTGGGAGCCCCCGAACGTCCCCGCCCTCTGGCAGCGCCTCTGACGCACCCGGCTCATCCCGCGTCGACCTGAGCCCGGAACTCGTCCATGGTCATGGTGCGTTCCGGGCTCGGGAACGTGATGTCCTGCTTCTGCCCGAAGCCTGAGTAGGTCGTGGAGCTGGTCCGCCCGTCGCGCACCGACACCAGTTTGAGCAGCCGGGCCGGGTCGTCGACGCTGATGTAGTACGTGTCCGAGGTGGGCCCCGAGGAGGCGACGACGGCCCGCGCCCGGACCCCGTTCACCGTGGTGTCCTTCTCGGGCGCGAAGGTCCCGCTGCCCGGCAGCACGAAGTACATGGAACAGTCCCGGCCGTCGGCCTCGGTGACCACGTACACGTCGGCGAGCCGGTCGGGCACGCTGATCTCTATGCCCTTGCCGGCCAGGCCCTGCTTCAGCAGCGGGGCGCTGGTGTACGTCACCCCGTCCTTGCAGTACATGTCCTTGCCGCCGTCGGCCGTGGCGGAGTACGAGATCCGCAGCCCCTGGTCCGGGTTCCACGCCACCTGCGTGGTGCCGCCGTCGAAGGCGGTGGAGTTCCCGATGCCGGTGAACGCGAGGCTGCGCATCGTGTCGTTGACCTGCCCGATCAGCAACTCGGCGGAGCCGCCGCCGGTACCGGTCGGGGCGGCCGTCTCGGTGGCGGTCGGGCTCTCCGACGCGGTCGGCGGCCAGCTCACCCCGGACCCGGAGGAGGAACCGCACCCGAGGGCGCCGAGGCCGAGCAGAGCGGTGAGGGCGAGGCTACGAGCGAGAGTTGTCTTCACCCCTCCATGATCACGCCCTGCACGAACTCCGCCCAAACCACCGGCGCGAGCGCGAGCCGGGGGCTCTGGTCGCGGTACTTGGAGTCGCGGATGTGGATGGTGCCGGGGGTGGTGGCCATCTCGACGCATGACTCGCCGTCGGTGCCGCTGCTGTAGCCGCTCTTGACCCGGATCATGCCTCTCCCCGCACTCTCTCGATGAACTCCAGCGACTCCCGTGGGGGGAGAGCCTGCGCCCGGATCGTGCCGTACCGCAGTTCCAGGATGCGCGGTCGCCTCGGCTCCGTGACCACCCACCCCGGTCCGTCCGCCCCGGTCACCACCTGAACGTCCGTCGCCATCCCCGCACACCCCTCCGTCGTACGGCTGCCCCGGCAGCGACGCCTCCCCGTACGCCCCGCCCGACCGCGCCGACACGGCCGGCCAACGACTGGGCGGTCACCGTACGCAACGACGTCGTCACTGCTCAAGGTAGGCGAGGTGAGGGTGGCCCCCTCAAAGAACCACGGGAGGAGAAGGACCCGCCCCCCCCCGCGCAAGAACGGGCAGAAGAAGGGCAGAACCGGAACATGAGAAGAACGGGCGGACGACGCGTGCGGGCAGCCGGGCTGTGGTGGCGGGTGGATTTCGACGGTCGCCACGTGACGGTGGTGCGGCGGTGGGTACCGGTCCCGGGCCTGCGCGCACGCCGGTACCCGCTGGCGGACGTCATCAGCGCGGACTTCTCCTACGCGGGCGGGGAGGACGAGCTGCGCTCCCTCGACCTCTTCCTGCGCGGCGACCGCATTCTGCGGGTGGGGGGCGGGACGGGCTTCCGCGCGCACCTGCCGTGGTTCACGGTGTGCGAGGCGATAGAGGCGGCGATCCGTGCCAGGGAGCTGCACGTCCTCCGTTCCACCGTGGGCCTGGGCCCGTGGAGCGAGCAGGAATGGGCTCGGGTGGAAGCCCTCGTACCGGAGATCACGGCGTTCGCGGACCACACCTTCGAGGACAGGCCCGGCGCCCTGACCACTCGCGTCGAGATCGGCCACCGTGTCGAGGTCGAGGCGCTTCTGACCCAACTGCGGGACGAGACCAAGCCCTACGTCAGGACCGGCGGCCGCATCGCCCTCAAGTGGCGCAACGCGGACGAGCCCGACCTCCCCGGCCAACAGCGGATCCGAGCGCGCGGCGAAGCCTGGGCCACGCTGCTCGAACGCCTCCAGGTCGGCACCGAGGTCACCGCCACCGCCTCATGGACCGAGCAGGCCGAGGCGATCCTCGACGCCGTCGCCCGGCGGTGAGCGCTCCGGTCAGACGCGGCTGACCACGCCGCACGACTCCTCCTCTGCCCCGTCCCCGGCCCCGTCGGTCAGGAGATCGCGGCTGCGGTCGTACGGGTCAGCGGCCTCGCCGGTGGGCGGTGCACCGGTCGGCCCGGCGTCTGGGAAGGAGGGGTGGAAGTAGCCGTCGTCGACACCGCACTCGTCGTTGCCGTAACTGGCGTCCCACGCCTCCATCCAGAGCTTGCCCTCGGTGGCCCGCAGCCGCGCCGGGTCCGCCATGGTCACCGTGAGGTACCGCCGGATGATGGTCCGGGTCACCACGTCACCGTCGCCGTGCGCCCGCGCCAGCGGATAGACGAAGGTGTAGTCGGCGTGCACCCGGACCTCGCCACGCCGCCCCGGCTCGAACGTCATGTGCCCGCGCACCTTGACCACGTCACCGACGAGGACGACCTCATCGGGGTTGAAGCGGCTGAAGAACTCGACGGGTTCGTTCTCGCGGGTCGGCTCGCGCAGCGACCGCCGCACCTCGGACAGGAGACTCTGCTGCTTCGGATCGAACAGGCCCAGCGCCTTCTCGGGCTGCTCGCCCCGCAGCACGGCGGGATCGAGGTTCGCGGCGACCAGGAACTCCTTGGTGCGGCGCAGCGCCAGCGCCACCTGATCCTTGCTCAGCCCCGGGACCGCCTTGGCGTCCGGCAGCTCGATGGCACCGGCGCCGTCGGCCCACTGCAGGGCGGGGGAACCCAGGAACGGATGCTCCCGTGTCGGCAGTCCGGCCTGCGTCACCTCACCCGGCGCGGCGGTCGGCAGCGCCGTCTCGGCGGGCAGCGGCGACGCCGACACGGCCGCCTCCGGCGAGCCCGAGGCCCGCCCCGGTATCCGGTCCAGCACCAGCGACGGCTTCACGGCGACCACCGCCAGCGCCACGGCCAGCACGACCCACACCACGGACCGCACCGTGCGCCGCCGCCCGGCCCGCCCGTTCATCTCCTGCCACGCCGGCCCGGTCCGCCACCCCGGCGGCGTCCACGCCTCCGGCTCCGGCTTCCGCTTCCGTCCCCAGCGCCGCCGCCGGCCCTGCTCACGCACGGCCGCCTCGTCCTGCTCCCGCAACCGCCGAGCCACCATCCGAGCCCGCGCGGACGGCTCCTTCGGCGCACCCGCGCCACCGCCCTCCGCCGCCTCACGCATGAACGCCTCCAACTGCTCGTCGGAGAAGGAGGACTCAGCGGAATTCTCACCGGGGTTCTCGGGAGGGGGGACGGTGCTCACGGAAGCGCTCACATGGGATAGGGCGGACAATACGAAGACGACAGCCATTCAAGATCGCCGAACGGCATTGTTCGCGTCACCACAGGCAATTCACAGAGCTGTGCAGGATCGTACGAAACCCGTGATCGAACCGGTACGGGTGCCCCAGCCCCGAGGCGGACGACCGCTTCGGGTGATTTCAAAGGTCGTGCGGCACATCGGACGACCCGAACAGGCACACTGGCCACTCCGACCCGGAGGACGCGCAACGGAAGGGCCCGTGATAGTCAAGGTACGGCTGGAGACCAGCCGGGAGCATGTCGCCGAGCTGGCTCGGCTGCGCGACCCTGTCGGGGCGATCGAGGAACTGATCTGGAACGCCCTGGACGCCGACGCTTCTCGGGTCGCCGTCGAGTTGGAGCGCAACGACCTCGGCGGGGTGGAGCGGGTCCGGGTGGAGGACGACGGCAGCGGTATGTCCGCCGAGCAGTGCGCGGAGTACTTCCGCCCCATCGGGGCTTCCTGGAAGAAGAGCGCTCGCGAGAGCCCGGTGAAGAAGCGGGCCCTGCACGGCAAGAACGGACGCGGCCGGGTGCGAGCCTTTGCGCTCGGTGTCGAGGTGCGCTGGACCAGCGTGAGCGAAGGAACGACCGGACATGAGCGGCTGGTGGTCGAGTCCGACCGCCACTCCATGGACGAGTTCGACATCGGCGAACCGGAGCCCACCTGCGCCGACACCGGCACTCTCTTCGAGGCGTTCGGCAGCGCACAACTGGACGTGCTCGCGGAAGAGCGCACCAGATCCTCACTGACCGCGGCTTTCGCCACCTACCTGGAGAAATACCCGGATGTCCACATCGATTACGACGGCCGCGACCTAGATCCATCCTCGGAGCAACTTCTCGTACGCAACTACCCCTTGCCAGGCGGCGATGGCTGGGACGGCGAGCCCGCACACCTCAAGGTCATCGAGTGGCGCAAGCCGGTGACCCGTGCGCTCTTCCTGTGCGACGGGGAGGGAATGTCACGGGTCCAGCTGAAGCCAGGTATCCAGGCTCCTGGCTTCGAGTTCACCGCACACCTTCAGTGGTCCGGGTTCGATGAACTCGACGCCGACGAGCTGGCGTTCGCCGAATGGGCCCCCGACGGTGTCCCCGCCGAAGTCGTCGCCGCGGCACGGGAGCACCTCAGAGGCCACTTCCGGTCCCGGGTGGACCAGCGCCGACGGGAGCAGGTCGGCGAGTGGCGGAAGGAAGGGATCTACCCGTACGCCGGTGAACCCGCCGACGAACGTGAGCGCGCCGAACGCGAGACGTTCGACGCCGTGGCCACCACCGTCGTACGACATCTCCCCAGGTACACGCGCGCCCGCAGAACCACCTTCGCCCTCCTCAGATCGGTCATCGCGCACGAGCCGGGGGATGTCCTGCGGATCGCCGAGGAACTCTTCACCCTCTCCAGGCAGGAACAGGAGGAGTTGGCCCGTCTCCTCGACCGTACGCCGCTCACGGCTCTGGTCAGGGCATCAGCGGCGGCCACCAATCGGCTGGATTTCCTCGCAGCCCTGGAACACCTCGTCTTCGAGAGCGAATCACGCAAGCGTGTGAAGGAGCACGGCGAACTGCACCGCATCCTGGAGAAGGAATGCTGGGTGTTCGGTGAGGAGTACGGGCTGCATGTGAGCGACCGCAGCCTGGACGAGGTACTGCGGCAGCACTGCCGGCTTCTCGGCCGCGAGGACCTCGTACCGACCGAGTCCGTGCTGATGGACGACGGCCGCCGAGGCCGCGTCGACCTCATGCTCTCTCAGGCGGCCCGGCGCGGGAAGGGCGAACGGCACCACCTCGTCGTTGAACTGAAGCGACCGAGCACCGTCCTGACCATGACCGACTTCGGGCAGCTCAACAGCTACGCCCAAGCCGTGGTGACCGCCGACCGGTTCCGGGACGCACCCGTGACCTGGGATTTCTGGCTGGTCGGCAACAGCATGGACGGAGGCCTCCGCCAACTCGCCCACCAGCACGACCGCATGCCCGGCTGCGCACTCCTCCAGCCCCGGTTCCGCATCTGGGTCCGCACCTGGGGCGAGATCATCGAGGACTGCCAGGAACGCCTGCGCTTCTACGGCGAGCAGCTCGAATACCAGTCCTCGACGGAGCACGCCATGGACTACCTGGTCCGCGAACACGCCGACGCGGTCGGCGAACTCGTCTCCGGCGGGGTGATTCCGTCGGCGCGGAGCGCCAATGGAAGACCTGCTGGCCTTCACGGCCTTCCCGCGTGAGATCTGGCGGCAGATCTGGTCGGACAACCCGCAGGAACGGCTGAACAAGGAAATCCGGCGCCGCACCGACGTGGTCGGCATCTTCCCCGACCGCACCGCCGTCATCCGGCTCGTCGGGGCGGTCCTGGCCGAGCAGAACGACGAGTGGACCGAGGCCCGCCGCTACATGGGCCGCGAACTCCTCGCCAATGCCTTCCTCCACCCGATCGAGTCAGAAACCGACGACGACACCGCCCTGCCCACCAAACTCACCGCATAGCCTCAGAACGAGATCACCGAGTGGCCGTCGATACACCACTCCAGCGGACGTGACCGGTGACACCAGCTACCAGCCGCTTGACATCCATAGAGGCATCAGCCGGGCCACCAACCTGCCCACCTGCAGAAAAAGCCACAAGATCGAGGCTAAGTTTAGTCCGCTTCCAACGATGGGGGCGAACCAAAGTCGAGATTTACGATGACCCGCTGTCAGTAAGTTCCGGCTCCTCGAGAACGAGAAAGTCGGTAACAAAGCATGCGACATCACCGCTGCTGGTACGGCCGACCCAGGTTGGGTAGAAGCCGTATCCACGGCCAGTGGTAAACGCCACTATCTCTTCTCCGTCCGATCCGACCGCCTTTACGGGAGGCAGACCGAAACTTGCCGCCGCATAGGCAGCGAGAGCCTCGACGAGCCATTCCTCGTGATCAGCCAGTGCGGAGACGGCAGATGCGTCGACGAAGCATACGTCCCCATAGTCGGTCTCGTAACCAAAAAATTCATGATCGCCGAGTTCCTCGATATTCTGGTTTTCATTGAGCGCAAGTTCCCATCGAGTTACTGGAGCGCCACTGACGGACAGTCGAGCGGCGGCCGCCACTTGAGCCGGGGTGCCATCGTTGCCGAAAGAAGCGACCGCCAAGGTGACCGGATATCTGCCAGGGCAGACTGCGGCAGTGAACGGACGGGGCGCGAAGGGGCCGAGTCCGGTAAAGGGATCGCCGACCACGACCTGCCCAGTGGGTAGCGCAAGGTCCACGGGCTTACTCAAGCTTATGGTGGCAGGTCGACCCCCCAGGAGGGTGCAGCGGTGCTGATCTGCGAACAGTGCAGTGAAGTCCGATGGATTGAGAGGCATGACGTAGTCCAGGTCGGCAGCAGTAACCAGACTGTAGACGAAGACTCATGGATGCACGTAAGCACCGTCACCCGGCACACCTGCTACCGATGAGGTGGGGCACGCAGCAGCTCAGCGTTGCCGCACTCCGACTCCGCGCATGCAGATGCTCAAAACTCGCCCTGCCACGTCCTGGTTCGGCGGAAGCCCGTCAGGGGTGTTGTACACCGTCCAGTGCGAAAAGCTGCCTCTGCTTCCGAATGCGTACAGCTCGACAGTGTCAGGCACAGGGTTGCTTCCCTCGTACATCGGAATTGACGCATAGAACACCCGCTCGCCTGCATCGAGTCTCCCTCGCACGATCGACTCATGATCTTCCATGATTACCGAATTAGCTTTGTTGTACAGCTTCACCAAGTTGCGTCGATCTCGACCATTGCCTCCCAGTTGCCGCCCCAGCAGATGACCGCGCGCCCAATCGCGCTGCCCGTCGAGATATTGCCATCCTGCCGGGTTACTGCGATCCGTGCCACGACCCCGGGTGGTGTCGCCACCCATGATATCCGTGTCTTTATTCGGGTCTGCCTTCTTTCCGCGACCCCGGTAGTCGACCGCATCCGCGCTCAGGCATGCAGTTACGCCCGTGGCTCGTCCCCGATCCAGCGGGTGGTAGTAAACCCAGGACTTTCCCTCACCCATCATGCAGTTACTCGGCTGGTTATTCCATGCGGCCAGGAAATTCCTGAATTCCTCGCTCAGCCCGTTCTGATCATCCAAGCGAGGGAAGTTCTTGAAGTACCTGAGGAGTTCCTTCTCCGAGAGCTCCAAGTCCTTCTGCGCCCGGATGAAGGAGTCGTCGACGAACTCGGAGACCTCGTCATCGGTCTCCCTGCCCGTGACCGGATGATCAACCTTGGTGCCAAGTGCCTTCCCGAGGAGGTCATCCCAGTCCAGCGGGGGCGGCGGTCCCTCGTTGTGACAATGGGACACGCACGGGCCAGCCCCGACGCCGGTTCCGCCGCCGCCCCCTCCGCCACCACAGCAGAAGATACATGGGCCGTTTCCGGCACCAGCTCCAGCTCCAGCTCCGTGGCCAGTCTTGACGAGATAACTTTTGCCGTCTCCTTGGCTCGGCCGAGGATGACCGGGAGGAACGGGAGTGCGCTGTGATGGTGGGAGCGGTGCGACGCACTCCGAGAACCACGGCATGGTACGGCAGATTGATTCCCGCGAGACTTCGTGGGTGCGGGACTCAAACGCCCAGCCGATCCACCCTCCGAACACCCTGCTGCCGCCGATACGCAGCGCCCTGCCGGGATGTTTGTAGACCCAGCGGCCTCCAGCCTTGACCACCTCGGCGCCCTTGTTTGCCGCTTCCTCTGCGAGTTGGGTACCTCGGCTGATCAAGCTGCCGATGGTCGAATGACCGCTCGGGTCCGTGTTCGCCAACGGATCACCACCGCCGTACCCATACCGATTCGCATTGATCGACGGAACCGGGTTCAGCGTCCAGGAGTCCCGGGACGAGAACCCGCCCGTCGCCGGGTCGTACCAGCGGGCGTGCATGTTGACCTGGCCCGTGGACGGGTCGGTGTACTCGCCCTGGTAGCCCAGGGGGCCGGCCGCGCCGGACCGGGCGGTGATCTCGCCGAAGGGGGAGTACGACGTCGAGGCGCCGAGTTCACCCGTCGCCGCGTCGATCGCGCCCGTCACGTCACCGTGCATGTCAGAGAGCAGCGCGCGGGCGTTCGTACCGTCCGTCGCCGCGCTCGACACCGCCTCACCGGCCGGGTCCCTGAAGACCAGCCCCGCCGCCGTAGCGACCGGGTTGTTCGACTGGTCGGCGTACGTCAGCCGGTCAGCGCCCTGCTGGACCAGGCGGCCCAGCGCGTCGTAGGCGTAGGCCGTGCCGTCCGCCGAGACCATCCGGCCGAACGCGTCGAAGGCCGCGGTGTGCGTACCGCTCGTGTCCGTGCTGCCGGTGCGGGTGCCGCGCGCCGAGTACGTGTACGTCACGTTCCCGGCCGACAGCAGCCGGTTGCGCTCGTCGTAGACGGCGGTGACGTCTCCCGCACTCGTGCGGTTGCCCGCCGCGTCCCAGCCGTAGGACGTCACGGTGCCGTCGACGCCGGTCCAACTGGTCAGGCGGCCCGTCCGGTCGTAGCCGTAGGACTGGGTGCCCGAACCGGCCGTGCCGGTCGTGGTCTTCCCGGTCAGACGGGATGCCTTGTCGTACACGTACGCCGTCGACGACGTCGTCGCGCCCTACGCGACGCCTTCGGCATCGCGCTGCCTCACTGAGCTGTGCCGCACGACCGCTGGAATGCTGCCGGCCCCGCCGACTGCTCCTCCCCGTTCCGGCGATTGCGCGGAGGCAAGGACTCTCGCCGCCGGCCGTGGGGTGCCTCTATGCCGGTCGTCAACACTGTCGTGCCGGGTTCGGGGTGTCCGTCGGGGTGCGGTTCATGCGGGGAGGGTGGCGGTGCCCGGCTGGCGAGGTTCGCAGAAGGTGCTGTCGCGGAGTGACGCAGTGGGGAGCGGGGCCCGGATCGGCGGGGTGAAGACGATCACGGAGGTCGCCGGGGGTATCGATCAGGCGGCACTCTTGTGCCATGACGATCGCACCGGAGTTCGGGGTCCAGTCGGCTGAGGCCCCTCGGCCCGCCCCTCTTCCGTATCATCGCCTGGGCCATGTGACGGGGCGGCACCGCTGGTGGCGTCCGCTGGTCGGCACGCTGGTGGCGGTGGTCGCCTGGCTGGTGGCCGGTGTCGTGCTGTACGGGGCGAGCGAGGTCTTCGGCTTCGTGACCGGGATGCCCGAACTCGACGACGGGGGTGTCGACTTCAGCCCGCTCCAGGGAACGGTGCTGGACCTGGCGGCGATAGCCGTCGCTCTGCCCGTCGTCCTGCTGACAGTGCTGTGGCTGGGCCGACGCCCGGCGGGCACGGTGTCGTCCGTCAGCGGGGGGCTGCGGTGGGGGTGGCTGGCGCGGTGTCTGGTGGTGGCCGTGGCACCGGTGTTGTTGTTGGTCGTGGGATCTTTCCTCGTCTCCGGCGAGGAGCAGGACACGTCGTCGTCGGCCCCGTCGGAATGGGTCGGGTGGCGGTTCTATCTGTTCTCGCTGGCCGTGCTCGCCGTCATGGTGCCGTTGCAGGCCGCTGCCGAGGAGTACCTCTTCCGGGGTTGGCTGCTCCAGTCGGTCGGTGCCTTCTTCCGGTCGTACTGGTGGGCGTTGGTGCCGCAGGCGGCCCTCTTCGCGGCGGCCCACGGGTGGGGGACGGTCTGGGGGTTCATCGATCTGCTGCTGTTCGGGATGGTGGCCGGGTGGCTGGCGGTCCGCACCGGAGGACTTGAGGCGGCGGTGGCGCTGCACGCACTGAACAACCTGTCGTTCTTCGCGCTCGGGGCCACCGTGACGGACGGGTTGGCGTCGGACGAGACGGCGGCGGACATGCCGTGGCAGTTCTTCGTCATCGACGTCGTGTCCATGGCCGTCTACACGGCTCTCATCCTGCTCTGGGCCCGTCGCCGCCGGCCCCGGCGGACCGCCGAGCCGATCGTCCAGGCGCGGTGGCCCGAGCCGCCGCTGCCGTGGCCGGGGGCGCCAGGGGTGTGGCCGGGGGCGTGGCATGCGGTGCCGGGAGGTCAGGGTGCGGTACCGGGGGGTTGGGGCGCGGCCTCGGTGGGGTGGCCCGCGCCGCCCGCTGGGTGGTCGGGGGCGCCCGCTGGGTGGTCTGGTGCCCCGGGGCCGTGGCCGGTGCCTCCGGTTCCTCCGGCGCCGGGGGCTACTGCCGGGCCGTCTGTGTCTGCCGCAGGGGCGCCGGTGCCTCCGGGGGTGTCGTCGCCAGTATCGGCCGCAGAGGCGCCGGTGCCTCCGGGGGTGTCGTCGCCAGTATCGGCCGCAGAGGCGCCGGTGCCTCCGGGGGTGTCACCGCTGCCTGCCGCAGAGGCGGGGATGCCGCCCGGGCCGGCCGCCGGGCCGCCCGGGTCCGCCGCGGCGCCGTCCGACGCCGAGCCGCACCACGCGCCGGACTCCTCTCCCGGCCCGGCGGGTGAGTCGCAGTGACGTCGTCGTCCGGGCCCGGCGGCGAGTCCGGGGTACGGGTGGCCGTTGTGCACGTGGGTGAGGGCGGGCAGGGCTTGGCGGCCGGTACTCAGGTGCCGCCGTCGGGTTCCGGGCTGCGGGCGGGGCCGACGCGGTCCGGCGGAGCCGAGGCGCACGGCCGGGCCGAGCCCTTCAGCGAGTCGAGTCGGCGATGTCCTGGGTGCCGATGACCGTGAGCAGGTCGAGCAGGCCGGCGCTGTCCGTGCCCACGGCCGGGGTGAACCAGAGCAGTCGTTGCCGGCCGTCCTCGCTGAAGAGG
This sequence comes from Streptomyces sp. bgisy159, assembly GCF_965341775.1. Classification (GTDB taxonomy): domain Bacteria; phylum Actinomycetota; class Actinomycetes; order Streptomycetales; family Streptomycetaceae; genus Streptomyces. The sequence goes on from NZ_CBDQZH010000002.1 coordinate 223,013, forward strand.
TTGAGGCAGTTGACCTCGACCAGTCCGAGCGAGGGGTGGTTGAGGCGCTTCCGGTCGTCTCGCCGGAACGCCACGTCGTGGCGGGCCCACAGTGCGGCGAACTCCGAGGAGGCGTCGAGCAGCCCTCTGATCATCGAGCCGGCCTCGACGTCCTTCGCGTCCCGCCTGGCGGCGGCTGCCCGCAGATCGGCGACGAAGGCGCGGGACTGTGCCTCGTGGTCGGCTTCGGGGTAGAGCCGCCGGGCTTCGGGTTCGGTGAACCAGCGGTGGATGAAGCTGGCCCGGACGCCCCGGAAGCCGGACTGGTCTCCGAGCAGGGCCACCGCGAGGGGATTCTGCACGAGGGTGACGTGCAGGTCGGTGATGACCTGCGCCGGTGTCGAGGTGAGGCGTTGGAGGAGGTCGAGCATGCCGGGGTGGACATGGGAGGCGGCCCCGCCGTGCACGGGCACCGGGCGGTCGGCCAGGTGGTAGAGGTGGTCGCGTTCGTCGGCGCTGAGCCGGAGCGCCCTGGCCAGGGCGGCGATCATCTGCTCCGACGGCTGGGATCCGGCTCCGCGCTCCAGCTCGTTGTAGTAGTCCACCGACACCCCGGCGAGCTGGGCGACCTCCTCACGCCGCAGACCGGGGACCCGGCGGCGGGGCCCGGTGGGGAGGCCCACCTCGGCCGGGAGGATGCGTTCGCGCCGCGAACGCAGGAAGGATCCCAGCTCGGTGTATTTCGCAGCACCCATGCTGTCCATTCTGCGTTCGGCCGGGGCACGGACACAGGGGATGAGATCCCCTGGTTGCGCCGGCCGGCAGCAACCACCCTGGTGACATGAACGCAGATCCTTCCCTTCGGCCCCCATCGGCCACGCGGGTCGCCGTCGTCACCGGCGGATCACGCGGCATCGGCCGGGCGATCTCCCGGAAACTGGCGCAGGACGGTCTGGCCGTCGTGGTGAACTACGCCCGCGACGCGGGGGCCGCAGAGGAGACGGTGGCGGCCGTCACCGCCGACGGCGGGCGGGCGATCGCGGTCCAGGGCGATGTGGCCGACGAAGACGCGGTCGCCGCACTGTTCCACCGGGCGGAAGAGGAGTTCGGCGGCGTGGACGCCGTCGTCAACTCCGCGGGCAGACTCGCTCTGTCCCCCATCGCCGAGCTCGATCTGAAGGTCTTCGACGCCGTGCACCGCACCAATGTCCGGGGCGCTTTCGTGGTCGCCCGGCAGGCCGCGCGGCGGCTGCGGACAGGCGGCTCGTTCGTGGCGCTGTCGACCTCCGTGGTCGGTACGCAGTTCCCCTCCTACGGGGCGTACGCGGCGAGCAAGGGCGCTGTCGAGGCGATGACGATGATCCTCGCCCGCGAGCTGCGCGGTCGCGACATCACCGTGAACACCGTCGCCCCCGGACCCACGGCCACGGATCTGTTCCTGGAGGGCAAGACGGACGAGGAGATCGACCGGCTCGCCAAGATCCCGCCGCTGGAGAGACTGGGGAGCCCGGAGGACATCGCCGATGTGGTGGCCTTCCTCACCAGTCCGCAGGGCCACTGGGTGAACGGGCAGATCCTGCGCGCCAACGGCGGCCTGGTGTGACGGCACAGCCGAGCGTCGTCGTGACGGGTGCCTCCGGCGGCTTCGGGAGCGTCACCGTACGGGCCCTCGCCGAGGCCGGCCACACCCCGGCCGGCCGCGTCACCAACCCGTCGGGACAGCACACCTGGACCGGCATGCGCACCACCGCCGGCCGCAACGCCCCCGCCTTCGCGCCGCTCGCCGAGTTCAAGGACTAGCGCGGCGCCGGATCCTCCTCCACCCGCGGGGCCGTCCGCCCTTCCTGGCCTCCCTGCCCTTCCTGGCCTCCCTGGCCTCCCTCGAACAGGCACTTCCGGTCCACGGAAGAAGACAACCCAAGGAGAAGCACCGTGCCTTTCGCTCATTTCAAGGTTCCAGCCGGCACCCTCACCGTCGAGGACAAGAAGAAGATCGTCGAACGCACCACCGACCTGTACGCCGAGATCTACGGCGAGCGGGCCCGCCCCACCACCGTGGTCCTCGTCGACGAGGTCCCCGACGGCGGTTGGGGCGTCGCCGGCAACGTGCTGACCGCCGCCCTGCTCAACGGCGACGCCTGAGTCCCCCCGCCCTCGCTGGCGTTCTCCAACCGGTCCGCCGACTGCGGCCGTTGAGGATGCGGGACGGTGGGCACCTGCGGAGAAGCTCCTGGTGGGCGCGCGGATACCGAGTCCGCGCCGTCCTGCCGGGAGCTTCCGCGTGCCGGTCCGCCCAGCCCGCGAGCCTCAGCCCGGGAACCGCACCGACCCCAGTACCCGCCCCGTCTCCGGATGCCCCGTGTAGTCGAGGAAGAGGACCCGGGAGACCGGCAGGTACCAGGCCTGCGGGGAGAACCGGTAGCCGGAGGCGCAGGTGGCGGTCCAGCGGTCATAGGCCGCCTTGCGGTCGCCGACCGGGCGCAGGCCGGACTCGACGGGCGGGGACGAGGAGCCACCGGTGATGCCGTTCAGGGAGCCGTCCGCGCGGAGCCCGCCGACCGGGCAGGGCTGGACGTCGGTGGCGGCGTACCAGCCGCCGGGCTGCCGGGCCTCGTAGGGGCTGAGTTCGTTGCCGGGGATGGAGCCGGTCAGGACGGCGATCCCCGCGCAGCCGAACACCTTCGGCAGGCCGGCCCGGCTCACCGGCTCGAGGCAGGCGCCGTGTTCGCCGGACCGGGTCAGGGTCCAGCCCGGGGGTGTCTCGAAGGACAGCCGGGCGAAGGTGACCCGCGGCCAGGCCGGGCGGGTGGGAGACGCCGATGCGGGCGCGGACACGGACGGGGACGGCCTGGCCGACGAGGACGGTGCCCCGGACGGGGACGACGAGCCGGGTCGCGACGACGAGCCGGACGGGGACACCGGTGAGGTCGCCTCGGGTGTCGTCGAAGCATCGCCGGCCGCGGCGCTGCTCGGTCGCCCCGCCGCCCCGGTGTCCGCTTCGTCCTCCGGCCCGCAGCCCGCCACCAGCAGCAGGCTCGCCGCCCCCAGCAGTACCGGCACCACACCGCGTCTCAGACGCTTCTTCATGAACGTTCCCCTTCCCCGTCGGGAAGGAGTGTGCCAGCGCCGTGTAACGAAACCGCACCCGGCCGGACACAGACGGACACGGACGGAGACAGGCGGCGACAGGCGGCGACAGGCGGCGACAGGCGGACACCGCCGGAGAGAGACGGACACGGGCGGACACAGACGAAGAGGCCCGTACGACCGAAGTCGTACGGGCCCCTTCAGGTGCTCGCAGCTGGAGCTACCGGGTCAACAGACCCCAAGCAAGCGGAACTTACTTGACGATCTTGGTGACCTGGCCGGCGCCGACGGTCCGGCCACCCTCACGGATGGCGAACTTCAGGCCCTCCTCCATGGCGACGGGCTGGATCAGCTCGACGCGCATCTCGGTGTTGTCGCCCGGCATGACCATCTCGGTGCCCTCGGGGAGGTGCACGACGCCGGTCACGTCCGTGGTGCGGAAGTAGAACTGCGGGCGGTAGTTGTTGAAGAACGGCGTGTGGCGGCCACCCTCGTCCTTGGAGAGGATGTAGGCCTGCGCCTCGAACTCGGTGTGCGGGGTGACCGAGCCCGGCTTGATGATGACCTGGCCGCGCTCGACGTCCTCGCGCTTGATGCCGCGGAGCAGCAGACCGACGTTCTCACCGGCCTGGCCCTCGTCGAGCAGCTTGCGGAACATCTCGATGCCGGTGACCGTGGTGGTGGTCTTCTCGGTCTTGATGCCGATGATGTCGACGGTCTCGTTGACCTTCAGGACACCACGCTCGATACGGCCGGTGACGACCGTACCGCGACCGGTGATCGTGAAGACGTCCTCGATCGGCATGAGGAACGGCTTGTCGACGTCGCGCTCGGGCTCCGGGATCGACTCGTCGACGGCCTTCATCAGGTCGAGGACGGACTGGACGTACTCCGGCTCGCCCTCGAGGGCCTTGAGCGCGGAGACCTTGACGACCGGCAGGTCGTCGCCCGGGAACTCGTACTCGGAGAGCAGCTCGCGGACCTCGAGCTCGACGAGCTCCAGGATCTCCTCGTCGTCCACCATGTCGGCCTTGTTCAGGGCGACGACGATGTACGGAACGCCGACCTGGCGGGCCAGGAGCACGTGCTCCTTGGTCTGCGGCATCGGGCCGTCGGTGGCGGCGACCACGAGGATGGCGCCGTCCATCTGCGCCGCACCCGTGATCATGTTCTTGATGTAGTCCGCGTGACCCGGGCAGTCGACGTGGGCGTAGTGACGCGCCTCGGTCTGGTACTCGACGTGCGCGATGGAGATGGTGATACCGCGCTGGCGCTCCTCGGGCGCCTTGTCGATGTTGTCGAACGGGGTGGCCTCGTTCAGCTCCGGGTACGCGTCGTGCAGCACCTTGGTAATGGCGGCCGTGAGGGTCGTCTTACCGTGGTCGATGTGACCGATGGTGCCGATGTTGACGTGCGGCTTAGTCCGCTCGAACTTCGCCTTCGCCACTGGGGTCCTCCTGTGGAGTGGTTCTGGTACGCCTTACTTCATCGGCGCCAGGTGATCTTTGCTGTTAATGCCCGGAACCTGGGGCAAACGCCGACGATTGCGGACGTTTGCCCCGTGAGGCTCCGGAGTCAAGCCTACGGCGTGAGAACGCGGTGCGTTACTCGCCCTTGGCCTTCGCGATGATCTCCTCGGCGACGTTCCGCGGAACCTCGGCGTAGGAGTCGAACTGCATCGAGTAGCTTGCGCGACCCGACGTCTTGCTGCGGAGGTCGCCGACGTAGCCGAACATCTCCGACAGGGGCACGAGGCCCTTCACGACGCGGGCACCGGCCCGCTCCTCCATGGCCTGGATCTGGCCACGGCGGGAGTTGATGTCGCCGATGACGTCACCCATGTAGTCCTCGGGCGTGGTGACCTCGACGGCCATCATCGGCTCCAGGAGCACGGGCGAAGCCTTGCGCGCGGCCTCCTTGAAGGCCTGCGAACCGGCGATCTTGAAGGCGAGCTCGGAGGAGTCGACCTCGTGGTAGGCACCGTCGAGCAGGGTGACGCGGACGCCGGTCATCTCGTAACCGGCGAGGATGCCGAACTGCATGGCCTCCTGCGCACCGGCGTCCACCGAAGGGATGTACTCCTTCGGGATACGGCCACCGGTCACCTTGTTCACGAACTCGTACGAGGTGTCACCGCTCTCGATCGGCTCGATCGCGATGATGACCCTACCGAACTGACCGGTACCACCCGTCTGCTTCTTGTGGGTGTACTCGACCTTCTCGACGGCCTTGCGGATCGTCTCGCGGTACGCGACCTGCGGCTTGCCGACGTTGGCCTCGACCTTGAACTCGCGCTTCATGCGGTCCACGAGCACCTCGAGGTGAAGCTCGCCCATACCGCCGATGACGGTCTGGCCGGTCTCCTCGTTGGTGTGGACCTGGAAGGACGGGTCCTCCTCGGCCAGGCGCTGGATCGCGACGCCCAGCTTCTCCTGGTCGCCCTTCGACTTCGGCTCGATCGCGACCTCGATGACCGGCGCCGGGAAGTCCATGGACTCCAGGATCACCGGGCTCTTCTCGTCGCAGAGCGTCTCGCCGGTGGTGGTCTGCTTCAGACCCATGACGGCGACGATGTCGCCGGCACCCACCGACTCGATCTCCTCACGCTTGTTGGCGTGCATGCGGTAGATCTTGCCGATGCGCTCCTTGCGGCCCTTGACGGAGTTCAGCACGGCGGTGCCGGACTCCAGGCGGCCGGAGTACACGCGGACGAAGGTGAGCTTGCCGAGGTGCGGGTCGCTCATGATCTTGAACGCCAGCGCCGACAGCGGCTCGTCGTCGGACGGCTTGCGCTTGATGACCGTCTCGCCGTCCTTGACGTCGTGGCCCTCGATGGCCTCGATGTCGACGGGGGACGGCAGGTAGCGCACGACCGCGTCGAGCAGGGGCTGGACGCCCTTGTTCTTGAACGCGGTGCCGCAGAACACCGGGGTCACCGTGGTGCCGGTGCCCTTGCCGGAGGCGATGGTGATACGACGGATCGCGGCGTACAGCTGCTCCACGGTGGGCTCCTGGCCCTCCAGGTACAGCTCCATGATCTCTTCGTCGTTCTCGGCGACGGCCTCGACCAGCTTGCCGCGCCACTCCTCGGCGGCCTCGGCGTGGGTGTCCGGGATGTCGACGGTGTCGTACATCTCGCCCTTGGTGGCCTCGGCGGACCACACGAAGGCCTTCATCGTCACCAGGTCGACGACACCCTTGAAGTCCGCCTCAGCGCCGATCGGCAGCTGCATGACGAGCGGCTGGGCGCCCAGACGGTCGGTGATCATGTCGACGCAGCGGTGGAACTCGGCACCGGTGCGGTCGAGCTTGTTGACGAAGCAGATACGCGGAACGCCGTAGCGGTCCGCCTGACGCCACACCGTCTCGGACTGGGGCTCGACGCCGGCGACGCCGTCGAACACCGTCACGGCACCGTCGAGCACGCGCAGCGAACGCTCCACCTCGACGGTGAAGTCGACGTGGCCCGGCGTGTCGATGATGTTGATGGTGTGGTCGACGTCTTCCAGCGGCCAGTGGCAGGTGGTGGCAGCAGAGGTGATCGTGATGCCACGCTCCTGCTCCTGCTCCATCCAGTCCATGGTGGCAGCGCCGTCGTGGACCTCACCGATCTTGTAGGAAACGCCGGTGTAGAACAGGATCCGCTCGGTGGTGGTCGTCTTGCCCGCGTCGATGTGGGCCATGATGCCGATGTTGCGCACCTTGGCCAGGTCAAGCGAAGTGGTAGCCATAAGGCTTTCGTCTTCTCTCGGTTCTCGATGGGGTAGCGACTACCAGCGGTAGTGCGCGAAGGCCTTGTTGGACTCGGCCATCTTGTGCGTGTCCTCGCGCTTCTTCACAGCGGCGCCGAGGCCGTTGGACGCGTCGAGGAGCTCGTTCAGCAGACGCTCGGTCATCGTCTTCTCGCGACGGGCGCGGGAGTAGCCGACGAGCCAGCGCAGCGCCAGGGTGTTGGCACGGCCGGGCTTGACCTCGACCGGGACCTGGTAGGTGGCGCCACCGACACGGCGGGACTTGACCTCGATGGTCGGCTTGATGTTCTCGAGAGCGCGCTTCAGCGTGATGACCGGGTCGTTGCCGGTCTTCTCGCGCAGGCCCTCCATGGCGCCGTAGACGATGCGCTCGGCGGTGGAGCGCTTGCCGTTCAGCAGCACCTTGTTGATCAGGGAGGTCACCAGAGGAGAACCGTAGACCGGGTCGATGATGACCGGGCGCTTCGGGGCGGGGCCCTTACGAGGCATTCTTACTTCTCCTTCTTGGCGCCGTAACGGCTGCGGGCCTGCTTGCGGTTCTTGACACCCTGGGTGTCGAGGGAGCCACGGATGATCTTGTAGCGAACACCCGGCAGGTCCTTCACACGGCCGCCGCGCACGAGCACGATGGAGTGCTCCTGCAGGTTGTGTCCCTCACCCGGAATGTAAGCGGTGACCTCGATCCCGCTGGTCAGACGCACACGCGCGACCTTACGCAGGGCCGAGTTCGGCTTCTTCGGGGTGGTCGTGAACACACGCGTGCAGACGCCGCGACGCTGAGGGGAACCCTCGAGTGCGGGCGTCTTGTTCTTCTCGACCTTGTCCTGCCGGCCCTTGCGGACCAGCTGCTGGATCGTAGGCACTACTTCTCCGGTTTCTGTGTGCCGATGGGTACAGCTAACCTGGAACTTTGCCGACCCACGCGGTCGGGTGTGTCGAATCCGGCGCACTCCCGCCGCCAGGCGAAAGGGAACGCGGATTACGGTGGCCACTGCCGACTCGCCGTGCGGTCGAAGGCACGCACGGAAGCCAGGGCACACCCCAGGCACAAGGTCTGAGCGTAACCGGCCCACAGACTCCGGTCAAAACAAAAGCGACGCGCCCGGCCTCCTCCCGGGGCCCACTACCACACCGAACGGGGTTCCGCATCCGCCGGCGCCGCGTCCCCGGGCCGCTCCGTCCGGTCGGCCGCGGCCGCCGGAACCGCCGCCTCCGTGAGGGGCGCGGGGCCGGCCGGGGCGTCCGGGATCGCCGGGTCTGCCGGGGCGTCCGGGATCGCCGGGCCGGCCGGAGCCGCCGGTCCATCCGGGGCGGCCCGACCCGCCGCGCCCCCGCCGTCCGCCGCGCCCGGCCGAGTCGCCGCGTCCTCCCGAGTCGCCGTGCCTGCCCGGTCCGCCGAGTCGTGCCCGACGAAGTACGTCGGCCGGTTCTGTACCGCCGTGTAGATCCGCGCCACGTACTCCCCCAGCAGCCCGACGCAGATCAGCTGCACCGCCCCGATGAACAGCACCCCGGTGAACAGCGACGTCCACCCGGGGACCGTGCGGTCGAAGGCGTAGGCGCCCAGCGTGTACGCCATCAGCCCCAGGCACACCAGGAACGCGAAGCCGCCCAGCCAGGTGGCCAGCCGCAGCGGCGCCGCCGAGAAGCCGGTGATGCTGTCGACGGCGAGGCGGATCATCCGGCCGAGCGGGTACTTGCTGCGGCCGGCGGTGCGCGGAGCGCGCTCGTAGGTGACCCGGCCGCTCGGGAAGCCCAGCCACGGCACCAGCAGCCGGTAGACCCGCTGCTGGTCCGGCAGGGCCTTCAGCGCGTCGACGGCGGCCCGGCTGAGCAGCCGGAAGTCCCCCGCCTGAGCGGGCACCGACGGCCCGGCGAGCCGTCGTACGAGCCGGTAGTAGACACCGGCGGTCCACCGCTTGAACCCGGTGTCGCTGGCCCGGTCCGCCCGGATCCCGTACACGATGTCGAGCCCCTCGCCGCGCGCCAGCGTCAGCATGTCGGGGATCTTCTCCGGCGGATCCTGGAGGTCGGCGTCCAGGCTGACGACGTACTCGCCGACCGAGCGGTCGAGGCCGGCGGTCAGCGCGGCCTGGTGTCCGGAGTTGCGGCGCAGGCCGATGACGCGCAGTTCGGGCCAGCCGAGCCGGAAGGCGGCGAGCAGCTCGGCGGTACGGTCGGTGCTTCCGTCGTCGACGGCGATCAGCTCGTACGGCACGCCGAGGTCCGCGAGGACCGGACGCACGCGGCTGAGCAGAGCGGGCAGGGCCTCTTCCTCGTTGTACATCGGTATGACGACGGACAGCACGGTCACCGGTTCGGACACCCGGTCCTCCCCTCTTCGACGGCTGCGTGCGAGTCTGGCGCCGCACACGTGCGACCCTGATGCGATCTTATGACTGACACTTCACGACTATCCGGACAGCGGTACGTCCCCTGCCCCCGGCGGTCGGCCGAGGGGGGACGGCGGGCTTGAGCATGGCTTCCGAGGACACGGCATCGAACGGCGCCCCGGCCGAGGGCCCCGCGGGTTCCGTCCTGCCCGGCGCGCGCGCCGGCCGCTCCGGCCGGGGACGACGGATCACCGTGCCGCCCGCGGCGCGGCCGTACGTCCCGCCGCTGGTGCTGTACGGCGTCACCAAGCTCGTCGGCCTCACCATCTTCGCCATCCTGCTGGAGTACGCCGGCGACTACCGGAAGAAGCAGCCGCGGTTCGGGGGCGGCGCCCACTGGTGGGACGTCCTGTCGACCTGGGACGGCTGGTGGTACCTCCAGGTCGCCGAGAAAGGGTACGACCCCAAGCCGCTGCAGCGGCTCCCGTCGGGCGGTCTGTTCACGGTCAAGCAGGACTCGGTCGCCTTCTTCCCGCTCTACCCCGGCCTGATCCGCGGCGTGTCGGAGGTGACCGGCCTCGGCCTGTTCGGCTCCGGCATCCTGGTCTCCGTCCTCGCCTCGTTCGTGGCGGCTGCCGGGATCTACGCCGTCGTGGCCGCCCTCGCCGGCGTGCGGGCCGGCACGATCGCCGCCGGGCTGTGGGCCGTGGCGCCCGGTGCGGGCGTGGAGTGGGCGGTGTACTCGGAGTCGCTGTTCGTCGCCGTCGCCGCCTGGACCTGCTACTGCGTGATGCGGCGGCGCTGGGTGGCGGCGGGCCTGCTGGCCTTCCTGGCGGGGCTGAACCGCCCGACCTCGGCCGCGCTCATCGGCGCGGTGGGGCTCGCGGCACTCGTCACGGTCCTGCGCCGGGACAGCCGGCGCGAGCAGGGGGTGGCGGGGCCGGTGTACGCGATGGTCGCGGCGCCGCTCGGCCTGCTGACGTACATCGGCTGGGTCAGCTACCGCATGGGGGACGCGACCGCCTACTTCACCCTTCAGCGCGAGGGGTGGGCGCACTACTTCGACTGGGGTTCCTACACCCTGGACGTGCTGCGCAACGTCGCCGTCGGGCACGACGACTACCTGTTCGCCTTCTCCACGCCGGATCTGCTCGCGGTGCAGCTGGTGATCGCGCTGCCCTTCCTGGTCGCGCTGATGCTGCGCAGGCGTCCGCCCCTGGTGCTGGTGGCGTACACGCTGGCGAGCATCGTGACGGTGCTCGGGACCCAGCAGATGTTCGGCAACACCTCGCGTTATCTGCTGCCGGCCTTCCCGCTGCTGCTGGCGCCCGCGGCCGCCATGAGCCGGCTGAAGTGGCCGAGCCTGACGGTGTTCTTCACGACGGCCGCGGTGGCCTCCGGGTGGTACGCGCACTATGTGATCTTCGAGTTGGGGATTCCGTAGGCCGGACCGGGCCGACCGGGGCTGCCTCGGACGGAGGGTCCGGGGCGGGCGGTCCGGGGCGGGCGGTCCGGGGCGGGCGCCGGGTCGGGTACCGGGGGCGGGTCACCCGCCGGACGACACCCCGATGACCATCATGAGCAGGAAGAACGCCGCCCAGCCGGCCACCGAGAGCCAGCCGAGGATCAGTCCGGCGAGGGCGAACCCGTCCCCGCCCTGGCCGGTGCGGCGGATCTCGGCGCGTGCCGAGTGCCCGAGGATGACGGCGGGGAGGCCGGTGATCCCCAGGGTCATGGTGGTGAGGACCCCGCAGATCATGGAGCCGACCGCCTTGCTGTTGGTGGGCGGCGGCGGGGCCGTCGGCAGGAAGGTGCGTGGGACGGGCGCGCCGAAGCCCTGCACCGGCGGGACGGCCGGCTGGACCGACAGGGGCCCGACCGGCAGATCGGCCACGAGCATGGACAACTCGGCGACGGTCCGCGCCTCGTACGCCCGGGCCACCCGCTTCTCGAACTCGCTCTGTTGCAGGCGCCCCTCGCTGAAGCCCGCTCTGAGCACGTCGACGGCGCGCTCGCGATCGGCGTGGGAGGCGAGCATCGACGGGCTGCTCTGCCCCTGCCACGGCTGCCATGGCGACGGATACGACACGGACCCACCTCCCCCGGACGACTGACTGCCTCCATCATTCCCCAACGCGCCCCGGCCGCCGACGGTTCCCCCGCTGAACCGCCGGACCGCCGTCAACCCGCCGTTCTCCGGCGATCCGCCGGTTCTCCGTGATCCGCCCCTTCTCGGCGTTCCGCCCGTTCTCTCCGTGATCCTCGGCTTCTCCGCGCTGAGGCGCGTCTCCCCGCCGCGACCGGTGGCCCGGGCCATGTGCCGCACGTTCGGCAGCGAAGACGTCCTCCAGGCGGAACAGCTGGGCCCGGCCCGCCTTGCCGGCCGGTGTCAGACGGCCGAGCTGGACCCATTTGCGGATGGTCGCGGGCGCGACGCCGGCCTCCCGGGCGGCGAGCGGGCCGGGGATCAGGGTGGGCGTCCGGGGGGTCACCGGCCTGCCTCCCCGGTGGCCGACGCGCGTTCCCACTCGCCCTCGGCCCAGGTGTGACGGTAGGCCGGGTCGTCGTGGCAGCCGCACAGCGGGTCCGTGCAGCGGCACGCGGGGTTGACGCACAGCACCGCGCCGCGGTCGGGGAAGGCGCGCAGCGACACCGAGTCGCACCAGGGGCAGCGCCCGGACACCCGTACGACCGTCTCGGTGTCACCGAGCGCGCGGGCGCAGCGGCGGGCCATCCGGCGGGTCTCGTCGCGGACGTGGGCGGCCAGCACCGGGTCGGCGGCGATGCCGTCGAGCAGGGCGGCGATCCGGCGCAGCCGCTCGGCGACGGGCGCGCGGCGCACCCGGGGCAGCCCGAGCCGGTCGCGGACGGCCTCCTCCAGTTCGGTCACCCCGTCAGTGATGTCGCGGATGGTGTCGGAGATGTGCAGCCGCAGCGGGGCGGCGCTGTGGCCGGGGACGGCCAGGCCGTGGCGCTGCTGCATCAGCAGCGCCTCCGCGCGTTCCTCGCGGAGCCGGCCGGCGAGGTCCGCGGGGGGCGGTGCGGCCGGGCGGTGGACGGCGGAGGCGCGGCCCGGGGCGAGTTCGGCGGACAGCTCCGGGAACTGCTGCAGGAGGGTGGAGATCCAGAGGGCGGCGTGGGCGGTGGCGCTCTGCTCAGGCACCGGCGCCTCCCTGGCGGGGCAGGTACCGCAGGGCGGTCGGCAGCAGTGCGTCCGGAACCGGGACGGGACGGCCGGAGCGCCACAGGCGGCCGCCGCAGACACCGTCGAACCCGTTCTCGGCCGGGGCCACGACCTGCTCGCAGGCGTGCCGCACGGTGCAGCGGGCGCAGGCGCGCAGGGCGGGCGCGGCGGCCTTGGGCTTCTTGGCGAAGACGATCCCCGGTGGCAGTCCGGCGCAGGCCGCGGCGGACTGCCAGGGATCAGGAGGTGGGCAGGAACCGGCTGCGGACATGGGGGCCTCCCTGATGTCGCGTGGACGCGTGAACGGGGCGCGCGAAGTGAACGCGCCCCTCAGCCTTACAGATTGCGTGCGCGCTCGCAATGAGTTTCGATCACTTGCCGCCGGGCAGGCGCCCGACCAGTGGGACTCGGTCACGGATTCTCCGCGAATCCCACGAATTTTCCCCAGTCGTTGCACGAGAGCGCGTAATACCGCGCGCGCAAGCAAGCTAAACTTGCCCTCTCCTAGGGAAGCGAGCACAGAGATGACCAGCCAGGATCTGGACGCGTTCGCGGCATGGGTCGAAGACCTGATGCGCGACCGCGGGTACGACATCGACAGTCCACGCGGCGGCGGCAAGTCGCGCATCGCCGACGAGGCGGGGGTGCACCGCGCCGCGGTGACCCGGCTGCTGCAGCGCCAGAGCATGCCCGACCTGGAGACCACGCGTCGGCTCGCGCGCGTGCTCGGCGTCCCGGTGCGCGACATGCTGATCCGCTCCGGCCGCCTCACCGCCGAGGAACTGGCCGATCCGCACGCGCACCTGGCCGGCCCGGGCCCCGGGGCCGAGTCCGTCCGCCGTCCCACGCTGGAGGAGGTCGCGGACCTGCTGGGGGTGCCGGCCGACCGGCGGGAGATGTTCGTCCGGGTGGTGGAGCAGTTCCTGCCCAACGAGGCCCGGCCGGAGGGGGAGGCCGGGGCGGCGGTGCAGGCCGACGACCGCGTCCTCGCCGAGGCGGCGGCCGACACCCCCGGCGTCGGCTGACCTCGCCGCCTCGCCCCTGACGGGCACCCGTGGGCCGACGGGTGCGCCCGCCCGCGGGCGGCACGAGGGCGCGACCGCGCCGCCCGGCCGGTCGGTCACGCGTCACCACCCCGGGCGTGCGGGACGGTCCCGGATCCCGGAAGCCGCCTCGGCGCACCCAGCACCCTCCTCCGCGCCAGCGGCCTCCCCTCCCCCTTCACCCCCTGCGGCAACGGAAATCTCCATCGCCTCCCGGATTGAGTTGCGTGCGCGCACGCTCGCATGTCACAGTTGGTGCAGCGGCGGAGCTGTGCCCGCGAGACGGGCCAGGCCACCTCGCCGTAAGCCGGGCCGTGGCGCCGCGGCCCCTGCTCGCCTTCCCCGCGCGGCGCCCGCCCGGCGTCCCTCACCCCGCCCAGTCGACCCGAGGTGACCCGGCATGACCACACCCACCCCACCGAGCGCCTTCCCCGACGTCGAGGCCCTGGTCGTCGACATCCTGGAGGCCGACTCGGCCCTGTCCACGGCGCTCGTCACCGTCCAGCCGCCGACGGACTTCAACGGCACCAGCGCCGCCGTCCTCGTCAACCGGCGCGGCGGCGCCTGGATCGGCGATCTCCACGTCGACCAGCCGCTGATCGAGCTGGAGGTGTACGGCCCGACCAAGCAGCAGGCGCACGTCCTGGCCAACTCGGCCCGCCGCGCCCTGATGGCCGCCGCCGGCAACCGCTACGGCAGGAACCTCATCACCGAGGTGGAGGAGCAGGACGGCCCGCGCTGGCTGCCCGACTACCTGTACGCCGCCGCCCACCGCTACGTGTGCGTGCTCAAGGTGTTCCTGGACGTGTACTGACACCGGTGCGCCCGTAGCCGCACCCCACAGGCCGAAGGCCCCGCCGTCCCCGGCGGGGCCTTCGCCGTACCCGGGCCTTCCCGGGAACGGCAGCACCACCCCTTTCCTCACCCTCTCTTCAAGGAGACCCAGCAATGGCAGGAACCAACTCCTCCGAGATCCGCATCGCCGGAGTCGGCCGGCTCTACTACGCCGCCGCCGGCACCGAGCTGCCGACCGCCTTCACCGGCACCCCGGCCACCGACTGGACCGGCTGGACGGACCTCGGCTTCACCTCCGGCGACGGCGTCACCTTCAGCAAGAAGGACAAGCTGGAGCCGATCGACGTGTGGCAGGCGGTCAGCCCGGTGCACTTCGTGTACTCGGACCGCGACCTGACGCTGAAGTTCTCGCTGATGCAGTTCAACGAGGACACGCTGCCCCTGTTCATGGGCGGCGGTGACGTCACCGCGCTGGACACCACCAACAACCCGGGCGTCTACAAGTACGACGTGGCCGACCGGCCGTACGCCGACGCGCACGCCCTCGGCCTGGAGTTCACCGACGTCCGCGCGGACGCCGCCGCCGACGAGGCCGTGACCTACCGCTTCGGCATCCCGCGCGGCCAGGTCACCGCCGTGGACGACATCAAGCTGGGCCGCAAGGCCGCCGCGCAGCTCGGCATCACCTTCACGGCGATGGCCACCCCGGGCAAGTCGGCGCTGGCCAGCTTCCTGATGAAGGACGTCTCGTACGCCGCGTCCTGACCCACCGGGCGGGGCGGCCGGCACCCGCCGCCCGCCCCGCCCGCCCTTCACCGCTCTCCCCGCACGCCTGAAAAGGAGTACGCGTCACCATGGCCTCTTTCGATGTCAACGCCGCCCGCGCCCAGCGCCTTGAAGCCCTCGGCCGGGCCTGGTCGTTCGAGCTCGACGGCGAGACCTTCACCCTGCCCACCGAGCTGACCCGGGCCACCGCGCGGGCACTGCGGGGGCTCGACGACAACGACGTCGACGGGCTCCTCGGCCTCCTCATGGGCGAGCAGCAGTTCGCCCGCTTCGAGCGGCACGAGGTCACCATGCAGGACATCGCCGCCGTCCTGGAGGCCTACGGCAAGGAGACCGGGCTCGGCCTGGGGGAAGACTGAGCCTCGTCGGGTTCGTCGACGAACACGCCGAGGCACTCGAAGCGGACCTGCTCCGCTACTACGGCATCGACCTGCTCGACTGGCACCGCGAGCGGCTGTCCGAGCGGCGGCTCACGGTGCTCGTCAAGCACCTGCCGCGGGACAGCGCGCTCAACCGGGAACTGCACGGGGAGGCCGCCGACTGGTCGGTGACCGACCATCTGCTGGCCGCCGCCGTGGACCATCTGGCGGCCGCCAACTGGATGTTCGCCTGCGTCAACTCGGCGGAGGACGGCGACCAGCCGGAACCGCCGGTCCCGGTGCCGCGGCCGACCGGGCCGGCGGAGGAGGCGTACGACCCGGCGGAGCACCCGTCCGGGGACACCGGGCCGGAGTCCGGCCCGGCCGGCCCGGACTCCGGCGGCCGGGACCCGTCGGCGCCGTCACCGGCCCAGCTGGCGAGGTTCTTCGCCTGAGTTCCGGTTCTTCGCCTGGGTCGCGGGTGCGGCAGCCCCGGGCGGGCGGTTCGCTCAGTGGCCGCCGCCCGGCTGTTCGTCGTCCCGGCGGCGGACGGCCGCCCGGCCCTCCAGCTCCTCCGCGAGGGCCCGGGCCCTGTCCGAGAGTCGGGGGCGTTCCTCGCCCCTGGGCACGGGAGGCGGCGGGTCGACCGGGTCCTGCGCGGGCGGCTGTCCGACCGGCCCGTGCGGGGATCGCTGCTCGACCGGCCCGTGCGGGGACCGCTGTTCGAGGGGCTCGCGGCGTCCCCGGTCGCGGGCGGCTCCGGTGTCACCGGGCAGCGCGAGCGGGGGCACGCTCGGCCGGCCGTTGCGGCGTACGACCGTGCGCCGCTCGGAGGGCGCCGTCCGCTTCTCCCGCGGCTCGCGCCCGGGAAGCCGCACGTCGGCCGCCGGACCGGAGACCGGCTCCTCGCCGGCCCGTCCGTCCCTCTCGTACTCGGCGTCATCCTCGTCACCGTCCGCCGGGGGCGGCACCGGCACCACCGACCCGTCCGCCACCGACCGCTCCCGTTCCCCCCGCCGCTCCACGCGCGTCACCTCGGAAGGGGGCCGCAGCAGTTCCACGTACGGCAGCGGGATCACCTCACCGCCCCGCTCCCCCTCGGCCCGGCGGGCCCGGCGCGGCCGGCGTCCCGTCCGGGCGTCCTCCTGGCCCTGCACGTAGGCCGCCGTGATCCGCTCCTCGTAGGCCCGCCGTATCGCCGGCAGTTGCTCGGCGACCACGTCGGCCCAGCCCGCGCTGTACGCGGCCAGCTCACGCCGGTCGAGTTCCGCCCGGGGGAGGACGACCAGGTCCTCCGGCGCGTGTCCCAGACGGAGGACGAGCTCGGAGACACGGGCGATGAGATGTGGCAGATCGGAGGCTTGTTCGAGCCAGTCGATCACATGCTGATGCCGCGCGTTGCTCGCGTCCCCGTCCACCCCGTTGGCCTTGCTCTCGTCCCTGCCCCATCGCGCCCCCCGCGCGAGGACGGCTGCCCGGCCGCCGTCC
The DNA here is from genome assembly GCF_965341775.1 of Streptomyces sp. bgisy159. Classification (GTDB taxonomy): domain Bacteria; phylum Actinomycetota; class Actinomycetes; order Streptomycetales; family Streptomycetaceae; genus Streptomyces. Next base: position 239,819 of record NZ_CBDQZH010000002.1, read on the forward strand.
ACCGTCGTCTGACGCGCTCTCAGTTCCCCGCTGCGAGCGCTGTGTTCACTGTCTCTTCACCGACGGGAGGACGGCCGGATCCTACTCCACGGACCTGACGCGACCTCCACCGCACCCCGCATCACCGCAGGTCCGGACGGCGCCACCGGGTGGTTCCTCGGCAAACACGGAACGGCACCACGGGATTACTCGTACACTAGTTCGAACAGACGCTTCGAACACCCCCAGAGGCGCCACCTGTACCACCAGCCCAGCGGACAGACCGGAAAGCAGGCAGCAGACATGGCGACTGGCACCAGCGACTCCCGACAGCAGCCGATCGACACCTACACCCGCCTCGCCCACCTCCTGCACACCCCCACCGGCGACCGCGAGGCCCTGCTCGACCGCGTCTACGAGGAGCTGCTGGCCCGGGAGTCGCGCGCGTACGCCGCCGGCTGGTCGGACGCGCTGACGGCGGCCCGCCGCAACACCCCTCCCAAGCGGCCCTGACGGAAGCAGGCCCGCCCCCCAGAGCGGACAGATGTGGGGCGTCCGCGCGCCGGGGGTCCGACTGCCTGCGGACACCCGAATCCGCCTCAGGTGGCGAGAGCCTCCCAGAGAAGCCTCGCGATGAGCGCCGCCGCCCCGAAGGCCACGGCCGCCAGGAAGGGCAACGCGAGGCAGCCCCAGGACACGTTGTCAGCGGCCGCCTTCCGCGGTGTGATCCGCGCGACCGCCGGCCGGTCCGGCAGATAGACGACCCCCACAGACTCCCCGACCTGTGGAATCAGTGCCTCCGTCAGCACTTTGCTCTGAAAAGTGTGCTCGTCGCCCGAATCGTCGAGGAACAGAACCATCAGCCGAACTCCACGCCGGGCCGGTATCAGACCGACGCATTCTCCGTCCGTCCGTTCGCCCACCCTTCCCAACAGCCGTTCATCCGAGAGCAGTCGGATGACAAACCGCATCGCCCGCAGGGAGAAATAGAGCCCCAGCGCCGGTAGCGAAGAAACGATGAGGGCGGCAACTAGGGAAACGAGCACGGAATCACGGACCCCTTCGTAGGACATCGGAATCCAAAGGAGGTCTTATGACCGTCCCACCCAACCCGGCATTCCGCGAACTGAGCAACTTCGTGAACGGCATGATAGACCAGATCAATCACTACATCGAGGTGGCCTACAGCTCCGTGGGCAGCGCCTTCGAAGCACCGGCCAACTGGCTGAAGCACATGGATCCGGACGGCAGCTCGATCAATGCGTCGAGTCAGAGCCTGTACTGGAGCGAGCAGTTGGCCAAGTTCGACGTCAGCGCCGTGACGGCGTCGTTCGACGGCTTCAAAGTGGATGAGTCCGGCGTGTACCTCATGGGCGCGAAGATCTACGAATTCCCCTGGGTCAGCGCGCTGGAGAACGGACGCGGAACCGCGTCCGCCGCAGCTCGGACGGTCACGGCCCTCGAAGGACGGGTGGACGATCTGGCCCAGTCGAGGACCCGCGTCGACGGTCGACTCGCGGACCTCCGCACCGATGTCGACCGGGCGCGGACCATCGCGCGATCCGCGCACGACGGCGCCGTCGATCTCGTCGCGGATCTCGAACAGGACATGAGGCGACGGTTCGGCAGGGTCGACGGCGACATCAAGGTCGTGGAGGGGTCGGCCAAGCGGGCCCACAGGCGCCTCGACGCCGTCGACCGCGTCAGGCGACGGCAGGGCGAGGCCATCCGTGCCGCCGCCGGCGCCCCCAGTGTGACAAGCCAGGACCCCAAGCGCCTCAAGGACGCGGCCGCACAGGTTCGCGCTCTCGAATCCCGGGTCACCGACCTGCTCCGCGCCCTGGGCTAAGGCTGTCCACGCAACCGGACCCGCTCCCCTGAAAAGAGGTTTCCGTGTCGCTCGTTTCAAGTCTGCGAAAATCCTCCACAGCGTTGCAATCATTCAGAACGAAGGCCTCCGGCGCCGCCGAAGCGGCGAAGGCCGTAGGTAGCCAGGCCAAGGCCGGGGAATCAGGAATTCGGAAGCTGAAGTCCTCCGCGCAGGCTTCCACCACCCAGCTCAAGCAGCTCAAGACCGCCGCCGACCGCACCGAGAAATCCCTCGCCAGAGCCGGCCGGACCGGATCCTCCGCCGGTAGGAACCTCGGCAAGTACGAGGCGGGCGCCAAGAAGGCGGCCAAGGGGCAGGACAAGATGAACAAGTCGATGAAGGGCAACTTCTTCGGCATGCTCATGGACCTGCTGATGCCGCTCATCGAGAAGGTCGTCGAGATGGCGACCAGGTCGAAGACCATGCAGAAGGTGCTCAAGACGGCCTTCGGGGTCATCAAGTCGGTGATCAGCAAGGTCATGAAGGCCATCGGGCCGATCATGAAGAAGGCCGCCAAGCTGATCAAATCGGTGTGGAGCGGCATCAAGAAGGCGATCACCGCCGTGGTCAAGGCGGTAGCCAAGGTCATCAAGACCTACGTCGGCGTCTGGAAGAAGGTCATCGGCACCGCGCTCAAGGCGATCAAGTCGGTCGTCTCCGGCGTGTGGCGGGGCATCAAGGCCGTCATCTCACCGGTCGTCCGCTGGATCAGGTCGGCCGTCCCGAACGCCTTCCGCGCCGTGAAGAACAAGCTGTCCAGCATCTGGGGCGGCCTGAAGGGCATCGCGGGCCGCGCCTTCAACGGCATCAAGAGCGCCGTCAAGGGCCCGATCAACGCCGTCATCGGCATCATCAACCGCGCGATCGGCGCCCTGAACCGCATCAAGGTGTCGATCCCCGGCTGGGTGCCCGGCGTCGGCGGCAAGACCTTCGGCGTCCACCTGCCGAGGATCCCCGCCCTGGCCGCCGGCGGCGTCGTGATGCCCCGCTCCGGCGGTGTCCCCGCGATCCTCGCCGAGGCCGGCGAGGCCGAGGCCGTCCTGCCGCTCAGCAAGCTCGACCGGCTGCTGCGCCGCGCCGCCGCGCACGGCATGCCGTACGCCGGTGCCTCCGCCGCCGACGGCGCCGCCCTGCACATCGAGCACTACTACGCGGCCGAGACCAGCAGCCCCCAGCGCACCGCCGACGCGCTGATGTTCCTGGCCAAGGCACGCGGATGAGCGCCGCGGCCATGAGCGTGCCGGTCAACCCCCTCGCCGGGGTGGCACCGGCCCTGCGCGCCTTCCGTACGGGCGTCGACCGCGGCGGCGGTGCCCTGCGCGGCCTCACCGGACGGATCCGCTCCGCCGCCGGCGCCGCCGACCGCATCCGCTCTGCCGCCGACGGGGCCGCCGACGCCGTACGCCGTACCAAGGCGGACGCCGACGCCGCCGCCCGCACCCTCACCAGGACCGGCCGGAGCGCCGGCACCACCGCGGCCGGCGTCAGGACGCTCAGCGGCCGGGCCAAGAACGTCACCCGGGCCCTCGGCAGGCTCGGGTCGGCCGGCGGTCTGCTCGCCCTGATCGGCTCCCTCGCCGGCGCCGCCGGCGGCCTCGGCAGCCTGCTCGGCGCGTTCGGCACCGCCACCACCATCGGCTCCGCCGTGATGACGGCGCTCAACCTCGTCACCCGCGCCAACCCCATCGGCTTCGTCACCGGCCTGCTCCTGCCGGTCGCCGGCTGGCTGCTGGACCTGGCGATGAACTCACGGACCGGGCAGCGTCTGATGCAGCAGACGGCGACGGTGGTCATGAAGTACGTCCGGCTGTACCTGGCGATCCTGGCGCCGCTGCTGAAAGCGATCGGGAAGGCGGTGACCACGTACGTCACCGTCTACCTGACCGTCATCACCACCGCGCTCAGGGTCGTCGGCAAGCTCGTCGGCACCGGCTTCGCCGTCCTGAAGGCCCTCACCACCGGCGACACCCGTGCCCTGCGCGGCAAGGTGTCGGCGATCTGGCGCGGGTTCAGGAACGCGGTCAAGCCGGTCCTGACATGGATCACCAGGGACATTCCCCGGATGTTCGGCCGGGTGAAGCAGGCGACCGCCGGCACGCTCGGCGCGATCGGCAGGTTCGTCACCACGGGCGCCCAGACCGTCGCGGGCGTCGTCAAAGGGCCGGTCCAGGGCCTGATCGCGTTCGCCAACTGGGTCATCGACGGGCTCAACAGCCTCAGCTTCAGCATCCTCGGCAAGAAGTTCGGCATCGACATCGACAAGATCCCCATGCTCGCCGAGGGCGGTGTCGCGGTGCCCGGCGCCGCCCCTCGGACCGGCCGCGTCCTGCCGCTGCACGCGCTGCGCCCGCACCGGGCCCTCGCCCGCCGGGACCGGCCGGCCACCGCCCGCCGCGGCCACCGCGTCCGGGAGTTCCACGAGAGCCCCGCCGCCGGCCCGCACGGCATCGCCGAGGACCTGCTCTTCCTGGCGGCCGCGCACGCCCACGCGTAAGCGCACCCCGCGCAGGAGCCCCGCGCGCAAGAGCCCCATGCGCAAGAACCGCATGCGCAAGAGCCCCGCGCGCAGGAGCCCCGCGCCCAAGAGCCATGACACCCCTGACAGTGAGGTGACGGCCCCATGGCCGAGACGACCACAACCGCATACGCCCCCACGGACGACGTACCCCCCGGCTCACTCATCACCCAGGACGGGCAGATGCAGTGGGCCGGACTGCTGCTCGGCCCGGGCACCCCCTACGAGATCGACCGCGGCGGCCTGACCGGCTGGGAGGACCTGCCGGAGTACGACTCCAGCGACGCCGACCACCCCACCGCGCACGGCGCCTGGCCCGGCGCCCGCTACGCCCGCCCCCGCAGGATCGGCGGCTCGGTGTGGACCGTACCGGCGCCGGACGACGCCGCCTCGCTGGAGGCGATCCGCGCCCTGCGCCAGGCGCTGCTGCTCGGCGACACCGAGCGCTGGCTGGCGGTGCGGCTGCACGGCGAGACGCTGGCCGTGCGCGCCCGGGTCAGCCAGCGGGTGCTGGCCGCCGACCGGACGTACACCACCCAGGGCGTCTCCCGGGCGAGCGTGCAGTGGTACGCCACCGACCCGCGCCGTTACTCCGTCACCGAGCGGACCGCCGTCACCGGCGCCCCGCAGCCGGAGAGCGGCCTGACCTGGCCGCTGACCTGGCCGCTGTACTGGGGCCAGGCGGCCTCCACCGGCGACGTCACCGTGGACAACGGCGGCTCCGCGCCCACCCACCCGGTGCTCACCTTCACCGGTCCGTGCGGCAACCCGACCGTCACCGACCGCAACTCGGGCCGCCGGCTGCGCTACTCCATCGTCCTGGCGGCCGGCGACGAACTGGTCGTGGACACCGCGGCGGGCACGGTCACCCTCAACGGCACCGCCTCCCGCCGGCACACGGCGGCCGCCGACAGCAGCCCCGAGGAACTGTTCGCGTTCGCCCCGGGCCGCGCCCAACTCGCGTTCCGCCCCGACACCTTCGGCCCCGGCGCCCGCATGTCGGTGCGCTGGCGCGCGGCGGAGTGGTGACCCCGTGACCGCCGCGAAGGCCGGACGAGGAGAGACGACCCCATGACCGTACGATCAGCCTGGCTCACCGAGTTCGGGCAGACCCGCGAGGACACCCGCGTCACCCTCTCCGGGCTGCTCACCCCGGACGCCTCCACCCCGCAGGACACCCCGCTCAGGGCCCGCGGCGGCATCGTCCCCGGCGGCTTCGCGCTCACCGGCACCGCGGGCGCCATGACCTGCGTCATCGGCGCGGGCCGCGCCTTCGTCCCGGGCGGCCGGACGGCCCAGGGCACCTATCCGGTCGCGGTGACCGAACCGGAGACCCTGACGATCGCCGACGGCGACGCCCAGTACGACCGGATCGACCTCGTCGAACTCGCCGTCCAGGACGGCGTGTACGACGGCACCGCCGAGACCCGGGCACTGGTCCGCCTGGTCCCGGGCACGCCGGCCGCCACCCCCGTGGTCCCGAACACACCCGACGGCAGTGCCCTGCCGCTGTACCGCATCCTGGTGCCCGCCCGGGTGTCGGCCGGCACCGGCGGGCTGGACTGGGGCAGCGCCGTCACCGGCCTGCGCCGCCCGACCGTGGCCGTCGGCGGGATCGTCCCCGCCTCCGGCTTCACCGGCGCGTACGCCGGCCAGTACCGGGACACCCCGGGCGGGCTGGAGCGCTGGGACGGCTCCGCCTGGGTCGGCTACCCGAAGGCGGTCGGCGGCATCGCCCCGGCCGGCGCGCTGACCGACGGCTCCTACGTCGGCCAGCACCGGGAGGACGACGCCGGCCGGCTGCAGCGCTGGGACGGCTCCACGTGGCAGTTCGTCCAGGGGCGTACGTCGGTCCTCTACAGCGCCTCGCAGACCAGCAAGCAGTCGGTGCCGAGCAACGTGTGGACGCTGATCGCCCTGCAGACCGCCGACGTGGACGACGCCGCGGGGCACGACGGCTTCGGCGTCTACACCGTGCCGCGGGCCGGCTGGTGGCGGGTGACCGCCAACATCACCTGGACCGGCGACAACCCGTCGGCCGGCTCCCGCGGCGCGCGGGTCTACGTCAACGGCAGCGGGGTCCCGAGGGGCACCTGGCTCGTCGGCGCCGGCCCGGCCGCGACCAGCGTCGGCGGCGGCTGCCTGGTGCGGCTGGCGGCCGGCGACCGGCTCGCCCTGTACGGGCTGCAGAACTCGGGCTCCACCGTCACCACGCTGGGCGGCTCCGGCTACTACACGAACCTCGCCGCCGAGTGGATCAAGTCCTGACGAACCGTCACCGCCTTTCGCCGACCAGGGAGACCAGCGAATGAACCTGCGCAGCTCATGGGTGGCCGAGACCGGCCAGACCCGCGAGGACACCCGGCTGACCCAGCTGGGCGCGACCACCCCGACCAACCCGATCCAGGTCCGCTCCGGCGTCCTGCCCGGCTCCTACGACGGCCTGTACCGCCTCGCCGGCTTCTGGCTGGACGGCGGGGCGGGCACCATGACCGCCACCGTCCACGAGGGCCGGGCGGTGATCCAGGCCGAGAGCGGGCAGGGCGCCTACCCGGTCGCCCTGGCCCACCAGACCCCCCTGACGTTCGCCGACGGCGACGCCCAGGGCGACCGGATCGACCTCGTCGTCCTGCGGATCTACGACAACGTGTACGACGCCTCCGGCCGCACCGAGGCCGCCCTGGAGATCGTCCGGGGCGAACCCGGCGCGAACCCGCAGGCGCCGGCGCCGCCGCCGATCGCCCTGCCGATCTACCGGGTCACCGTCCGGGCCGGGGCCGGCGCCGGCAACGGCGGCGTCAACTGGAACGCCGACGTGGAGGACCTGCGCACCCCGACCGTCGCGATCGGGGGCATCCTGCCGGCCGTAGGCGAGACCGGGGGCGGCGCCTACCCCGGCCAGTACCGCGACTCCGGCGGCGCGCTGCAGCGCTGGGACGGCTCGGCCTGGGTGCCGTACCCGAGCGCCCTGGGCGGCATCGCCCCGGCCGGCGCGGTCACCACCGCCAGCTACACCGGCCAGTACCGCGACAGCTCCTCCGGCGTCCTGCAGCGCTGGAACGGCTCCTCCTGGGTGTCGTACCAGCCGGTGCCCGCCTGGACCGACTACACGCCGGTGTGGGGCGCCGAGAACGGCACCGCCCCGAGCATCGGCAACGGCGTCCTCGCGGGGTCGTACGCCAAGCTCGGCACGGTCGTGCACGTGCGGATCTACCTGAGGATCGGCTCGACGACCAACCTCGCCGCCCAGGACCCCAACGGCAACTGGACGTTCAGGCTCCCGGTCGCGCCGGTGTCGACGAGCTGGAAGCTGGACGGCCGGGTACTGACCGCCGTCGGCTTCGACGCCTCCGAGAACCGCATGTGGCAGGGCAGCGGTCTGCTCTCCGCCGGCAACGGCGGCTCCGTCCGCTCGCTGCGCGACACCCTGCACAACACCGGCGACATCTGGGACAAGGGCTACCCCTTCGACTGGGGCACCGGCGACGTCCTGTCGATCCACGGCACCTACGAATCCGCCTCCTGACCCGTCCGCGAAAGGACTGTAGATGAACGCCCGTTCCGCCTGGCTGTCCCCGGCCGGCCAGACCCGCGAGGACACCCGCGTCGCCGCGCTCGGCGCCCACACCCCGGTCTCCCCCGTCGCCACCCGCTCGGGCGTCCTGCCCGGCTCCTACACCGGTGAGCACACCGTGTCCGGCTTCTGGCTGGCCGGCGCCGCCGGCGCCATGACCGCCGAGGTCAGCACGGGCCGGGCGGTGATCCAGGCCGAGGAGTCGCGCGGCGCCTACCCGGTGTCCCTCACCGAGGGAGTGCCGCTCACCTTCGCCGACGGCGACGCCCAGTACGACCGCGTCGACCTCGTCGTCCTGCGGATCTACGACGACGCCTACGACGGCTCCGGGCGCACCGAGGCCGTCGTCGAGATCGTCCCCGGCACCCCGGCCGCCGTGCCGTCCGCGCCCGCCGCGCCCGGCCTGTCGCTGCCGCTGTTCCAGGTGCTCGTGACGGCCACCGCGAGCAACGGCAACGGCGGCATCAACTGGGGCACGGCCCTCACCGACCTGCGCCCCACCACGGTCGCCCTCGGCGGCATCGCACCCACCAAGCCCGACGACACCGTCAAGGGCGCCTACCCGGGCCAGTACCGCGACGTCAACGACGCCCTGCAGCGCTGGAACGGCACCGCCTGGGTGCCCTACCCGAGGGACATCGGCGGTATCGCCCCGGCCGGCGCCGTCACCACCGGCGGCTACCCCGGCCAGTACCGCGACTCGGCGGGCGGCGTCCTGCAGCGCTGGAACGGCTCGGCGTGGCTGCCGGCGGTCACCCCGTCCGCGTTCACCGCGTCCCTGGACGCCGGGACCACCGCGTCGACGACGTACACCGCCGCCCTCGACAACACGGCCGTCTCCGCGCTGACCCTCGACTTCACCGCCCCGGGCACCGGAGCGGTGCTGCTCCACTTCGGCGCCCGCATGGTGACCCAGGGCAGCACCACCACCGCCGCGTTCATGGCCCCGCGCATCACCCGGGGCGCCACGGTCGTCTGGGAACCGTCGAACGACGAGTACTCCGCCATGTACGGCGGCACCGTCTCCTGCTCGGTCTCCACGATGTGGCGGCTGTACGGGCTGACGCCCGGCACGGTCTACACGATGACCGCCCTGCACCGCTCCGGCAGCGCCTCGGTCACCTGCGGCTTCGACAACATCTTCCTGCGCGTCGACCCCGCCAACTGACCCCCCTCCGCCTCGACTTCCCCCAAGGAGGGAACATGCCCGTACGTTCCGGCTGGCTCTCCCCGGACGGCCAGACCCGCGAGGACACCCGTCTCGCGGCGCTCGGCGCGCTCACCCCGACCTCTCCCGTCACCACCCGCTCCGGCATCCTGCCGGGCTCCGCCGACGGCCAGTGGCGGATCTCCGGGTTCACCGTGCAGGGCGACCCCGGCACGATGTCCGCCCTCGTGTACCCCGGCCGGGCCGTCATCCAGGGCACGGACACCCGGGGCGCCTACCCGGTGGCGCTGACCGAGACCCTGCCGCTGACCTTCGCCGACGGCGACCCCCAGTACGGCCGGGTCGACCTGGTCGTGCTGCGCGTCCACGACGACCCGTACGACGGCTCCGGGCGCACCGAGGCCGTCGTCGAGATCCTCCCCGGCACCCCGGCCGCCCTGCCGGCCGCGCCCGCGGCCCCCGATCTCGCGCTCCCGCTGTACGAGGTCGCCGTACCGGCCGGGGCGAGCACCGGCTCCGGCGGCCTCGACTGGGGCACCGCGCTCACCGGCCGCCGTACCGCCACGGTCGCCGTCGGCGGCATCCTGCCGGTCACCAGCGACACCTCGATCGGCGCCTACCCGGGCCAGTACCGCGACGCGGGCGGCCGCCTCCAGCGCTGGACCGGCTCGGCGTGGACCGACTACCCGGTGCCGCCGGCCTGGCAGAGCTGGACCCCGGCCTGGACCACCAACTCCGGCAACGCCACCCCGTCCTACGGCAACGCCGACGTCAACTGCCGCTACCTCAAGTCCGGTACGACGGTGCACCTGAACTTCGTGATCCAGTTCGGCACCACCACCGACTTCGGCGCGAACCCCACCTCGGCCGACAACTGGCGCTTCTCGCTGCCGGTGCCGGCGTCCGCCGCCCACCCGGTCGTCGGCTTCGCCGAACTGGGCGCGTCCAACTCCGCCCGCGTCATGAGCCGGATCCACCTGCCCCACACCACCGCCTTCGAGCTGGGCGTCTCCTCCGGCCGGCCCGACGCCTCGGCGATCGGCGGCGCCGGCCAGGGCACCGTCGACGCCCTGTCGCCCTGGACCTGGAGCCCGCCCCACGCCATCCGGGGCACCGCCACCTACGAGGCCGCCTCATGAGCACCGACACCCCGTACCGCGCGATCTTCTGCGACCTGCGCGACGACACCACCATCGACATCCTGCCGCTGCGGGACGTCACCGTCGACGACTACCTCGGCAAGGCCGGCTCGCTGTCCGGGACCGTCCCGGTGCCCGACGCCCAGATGGCCGCCCGGGTCCGCCGCATCGAGGAGGGCCGCACCGCCGTCTACCTCCAGCGCGGCAACGACCTGTGGTGGGGCGGCATCATCTGGACGGCCACGCTGCAGAGCTCCGACCGGGGCGTGCTCAGCCTCGGCATCCAGGCGGCCACCTTCGAGTCGTACGCCGGCCGCCGCCGCATCCGCGCCGACCTGTCCTTCACCGACGTGGACCAGCTGGTCGTGGCGCGCCGGCTGTGGGAGCACCTGCAGCTCGGCCGGTTCGCCGACGAGGCGGACAAGCCGACCGTGATCGGCGGGAACATCGGCGTCACCTACGGCTACGAGACCTCCGGGCAGATGCGCTCGGCCCGCTACCGGGACGGCGACGAGACCGTCTATCTGGAGGCGATCGACGCGCTCGCCGCCCTGGACGACGGCTTCGAGCACCACATCGCCGTCTACCGCGACCCGGCCACCGGCGCCCGGGTCCGCCGGCTGCGCCTGGGCAGCCCGAAGATCCGCACCGGGACCACCGACCTGGTGATGGACCGCCCGGGCACCATCCTGTCGTACGCCTTCCCGCGCGACGCCACCCGCGGCGGCACCACCGCCCGGGCGCGCGGCGGCAGCGACAACACCAACCAGGCCGCCGAGTCGCGCCCAGTGTTCGCCGACGCCGACGAGGCGGCCGCGCTGATCGCGGCCGGCTACCCGCGCATCGACCTGTCCTCCGACCACAACGAGACGACCAGCGCAGCCGTCCTGAAGTCCCTGGCCACCGCCGAACTCGCGCAGGCCACCGGGGCGGTGGTGATCCCCGCGGTCAGCGTCCGCCTCGACGACCTGGTGCCGCCCGCGCTGCTCGGGCGGACCGTGCGCATCCGGATCACCGACGAGTGGTGGACCGAGGGCCTGGACGCCCGCTACCGGGTCATCGGCGTCAAGGTCAGCCCGGCGCAGCGCGGCCGCCCCGACACCGCCGAGCTCTACCTGGAGGAGGCCTGATGCCCCAGCTGCCCGAAGACATCATCGACCGGCTGACCCAGATGGAACGCCGCATCCAGCAGCTGTCCACCGCCGTCAACAGCCGGCCGGCGCTCAACCGGATCTCCGGTGGCGGCGTGGAGATCACCGACGGCGGCTATCTCGCCGTACGCCCGCCGGGCGGCGGTCCGGCGGTGTTCGCGGTGGGCGCGTGGAGCGGCGCCGAGTACGGCATGGCGGTGCGCCGCCAGACCGGCTCGCTCGCCATGAGCCTGCACAACGGCGACGGCTCCAGCACCTCGCTGCAACCGCTGCGCGTCTACGACAACGACGGGCGGGAGCTGTTCGCCGACGACGTCAACAACGGCGGACTGGCCCGGCCCTGGCTGAACATGCTGCCGCCGCAGGACACCGCGGTCGCCCGCTGGCCGCAGACCACCGCGACCTCCTGGGCGACGATCGCCATGTCGTACAACGTGGTCTGGCAGCCCAAGCTGCGGCTCCTGCTGCAGACCCGGGCCTCCTCCGGCGCCGCCGGCAGCGTCCGGGTGCTGCTCAACGGCGCCCCGTGGGGCGACACGGTCGGTGCCGGCGCGGACTTCGACCACACCGCCCTGGTCGCCGCCGACTTCGCCACGGTGTACGGCACGCTGCTCAAGGTCGAGGTCCAAGCCCAGGTCACCAGCGCCTCCGGCACCGTCTACGCCCACCCGGTCCTGATGTACGGCCGCCAGTCCTGACCGCCCGGAGGAACCCATGGACATCGACCCCACCCAGCCCTGGGGCGTCGCGATCGACTACGCCGGCCGCGCCACCCTCGCCGAGTCCGGCCACACCATCCACGTCAACGTCTCCGACACCAGCCTGAGCAGCGTCATCGCGCCCGACTCGATCACCGGCACCTACTCCCCGGTCACCGTCACCGCCCAGTTCACGGAGACCGGGGAGAACGGCGCGGTGCTGCGCGGCACCGGCCGGGTGACCGTCCTCCCGGTCGGCACGGCCCCGGTCGTTCCCGACCGGACAGCCGTCCAGCGGGCCGTCACGGCCGCCCTGGACGACTTCACCGCCCACACGGCGGCGTACCTGGCGCTGTGCCGGACCTGGGCCACGACGGCACCGCCCGCGGAACCCGACCCGACGTAGTCCCCGGGCCCCGCGCCCCCACACCCGCACCTCCCGGACCCCGAGCCGCCCCACCGGCCGGGGTCTTCCCATGCCCGCACCCAGACCCGTCAGGCAGGCACCCATGGCACATCCCCTCAGCGCGGACGCCCTCGTCGCCGCGCTGCGCAAGGAAGGCGTCACCGTCACCGAACACCCCGGCTGGCGCACCCACAACCGCAACCACAAGGGCAGTTGGGGTCCGGTCAACGGCGTGGTCGTCCACCACACCGTCACCAGCGGCACCGCCCCCAGCGTCGCCCTCTGCTTCAACGGCCACTCGGCCCTCCCCGGCCCCCTCTGCCACGGCGTGATCGCCAAGGACGGCACCGTCCACCTCGTGGGCAACGGCCGCACCAACCACGCCGGGCGCGGCGACGGCGACGTCCTGCGCGCGGTCGTCGCCGAGCGCGCCGTCCTCCCCCCGCCGCGCCGCAACGACACCGACGGCAACGTCCACTTCTACGGCTTCGAGTGCGTCAACCTCGGCAACGGCAAGGACCCGTGGCCCGAGGCCCAGCTGGAGGCCGTCGTCCGCGCCGCCGCGGCGATCTGCCGCGCCCACGGCTGGACCGCCCGCTCGGTGATCGGCCACAAGGAGTGGACCGACACCAAGGTCGACCCGCGCGGCTTCGCGATGACGGACCTGCGCGCCCGCATCGCCACACGGCTCGCCGACAAGCCCGCCCCGCAGGGCCACCGGCCGGCCCCGGCCGGTACCGCCCCGGCGTACCAGCCCTACCCCGGCGCCGCCTGGTTCCGCACCCACCCCCACTCCCCGATCGTCACGGCGATGGGCCGCCGCCTGGTCGCGGTCGGCTGCTCGGCGTACGCCAAGGGGCCCGGCCCCCAGTGGACGGAGGCCGACCGTCGCTCCTACGCCAAGTGGCAGCGCAGGCTCGGCTTCACCGGCGCCGACGCCGACGGCTGGCCGGGCGCCCGGTCCTGGGCGGCCCTGAAAGTCCCGTACAGCTCCTGAGGAACGAGCCGCTCCGCAAGACGAGCCGCTCCTTCCGGAAACGAGGTTCCCGTGTCCGAGGCCGCCAAGCGAACCCTCCGCACCGTAGTCCAGACCGCTGTCGGCCTGTGCGTCCTGCTGCCGACGGTCGTCGACGCCGCCGGCTTCCCCGAGACGCTCCCGTGGGCGGCGGCCGCGCTGACCGCCGCCGCGGCCGTGACCCGGGTGATGGCCCTGCCCGGCGTCCAGGCGCTGCTGCCGTCCTGGCTCCGCACGGACGTCCACCCCGACGACGCCGCCCTGCCGGCCCTGCGGGACGACCCGAGCACCCGCCGGGGGGACGCGTGAACGAACCCCACCCGCTGTCCGACCCCACCGCCGTAGCCGTCGAACTGGAACGCCTGCGCGGCACCGTGGAGGCCGGGTTCGCCCGGGTCGACGGCTCCCTCGCCCTGCTGGTGCAGCGCAGCGACCAGACCGACAAGCAGCTCGCCGACCACGAGCAGCGGCTGGACGCCCTGGAGCGCTCCCGCTGGCCGCTCGCCAGCATCGGCGCCCTCGCCGCGGTCTCCACGGCGGCGATCGCCGTCTGGGAACTCGCACTGCGCTGACCCGGCTCCTTGCCGGGCCCCGGCAGAGTCCGCCGTCGGTACACATCCGACCGCACCCCCTGCCCGCCCGCCCCCCGGTCCCGCACCATCGACCCGTACGGCCGCCTCTCGCGGCCGAACGGGGAATCAGGGACGAGGACCGGGGGGCCCGCCATGCCGCACGACCCGCACACGCTGACCGGACAGCTCGACGCGCTCGGCGTCGACGTCCGCCTGGCCGTCATCGAGTACGGCGACTGCCTCGCCGAGTACGGCCCGCGCGCCGACGACCCGGACGTCCCGCGCGCCGCGCTCGACGACTACGCGCTCGCCCTCGACCTCGCGTCCCTGGCCCGCCGGGCCCCCGCCGAGGACGTGCCCGCCCTGCTCACCGTGGGCACCAAGGCGCTGCTCCGCTTCCACCGCGCCGTGCGCGGCTGACCGGCTCCGACACGACGTAGCTGCCGGAGCCCGGCAGCTACCGCACCACCGACCGGGGAGGTGGCACCATGCGGCACACCCTCAGCACACGCAGGCCGAAAGCCCTGCTGCACGGCTGGCTCATCGGCAACATCGGCTTCTTCGTCCTGATGGCGGTCGTCGGGGGGCTCTCCCTCGACGGCGCCGCCGTCGGCCTGGCGCTCTACGGCGCGCTCGTGCTGCCCCCGATGGCAGCCGGCCTGCGCCTGACCGGGAAGACCCCGCCGGACGAGCCCGCCCGCGCCCTGCGCCCGGCCGGCCGCACCACCGGCACCGGGACGACACCGGACGACGGGACGGCCACCGACACCGAGCAGGCCATCACCCGCTACGGCGAACTCCTGCGCACCCACCCCTACGTCCCCGGCGCCACCGCCGACGCGGAGGAACTGGCGGACTACCGCACCGCCCTCGACGTCTACGAGCAGGCCAAGCGCGCCCCCGCCGCCCAGGTGCCGGCGCTGCTGGCCCGCGGCGGTTCCGCGCTGGCCCGGCTGAACGGCGACGACCGCCCGACCGCCGACGTCGTCTGGAACCACGGCAGCGGCTCCATGAAGCTGCGCCTTCCCCGCCCCGCCACCGACGGGCCCGCGGTGCTGGCGTTCGAGACGCAGACCGCGCAGCGCTTCAGCGTGCACACCCGCACCGGCCACCCGGCCCGGCGTCAGCTGCTCCTCGACGGCGGCCCGGAGCCCACCGCCGCCCACATCACCGTGCCCCCGCAGGACGGCGACACCCTGCACGTCGAGGTGACCGCCCGCGGCCCCTGGCGGCTGGCCCTGCGCCCGATCAGCGAGGCGCGACGGCTCCCCGGCGGCGGCCGGATCCGCGGTCGGGGCACCGAGACCGTGCTGAAGAGCGGCGGTCCCCGCGTCCTGGACTTCGAGCACCACGACGACACACCGTTCGTCGTACGGCGGCTCACCCGCTCCCTGCGCACCGCCGAGGTGCTGGCCGAGGGCCGCGGCCACGCCCGGCTCAGCCTCGCGGTGACCGACCGCTGCGCCGTCCGCGTCGACAGCGGCGGGACCTGGACGCTGCGGGCCCCGAAGTGCTGACCACCGTGAGAACGCCGAAGGGCGGTCACCCCGTGCCGTACGGGGTGACCGCCCTTCAACTCAGTTCAACCACTCACTGGTTGTACGGACCGTAGTCGTAGTCCTCCAGCGGAACGGCCTGGCCGGAGCCGGTGCCGAACGGCGAGTAGTCGATGTCGTCGTAGCCGACGGCCGAGTACATCGCGGCCTTGGCCTCCTCGGTCGGCTCCACCCGGATGTTGCGGTAGCGGGACAGACCCGTACCGGCCGGGATGAGCTTACCGATGATGACGTTCTCCTTGAGGCCGATGAGGCTGTCGGACTTGGCGTTGATCGCCGCGTCCGTCAGGACTCGGGTCGTCTCCTGGAAGGAGGCGGCCGACAGCCAGGACTCCGTCGCCAGCGAGGCCTTGGTGATACCCATCAGCTGCGGACGACCCGAGGCCGGGTGACCGCCTTCCTGGACCACACGACGGTTCTCGGTCTCGAACTTCGAGCGCTCGACCAGCTCACCGGGCAGCAGCTCGGCGTCGCCGGACTCGATGATCGTCACGCGGCGCAGCATCTGCCGGATGATGATCTCGATGTGCTTGTCGTGGATCGACACACCCTGCGAGTTGTAGACCTTCTGGACCTCGCCGACCAGGTGGACCTGGACGGCACGCTGGCCCAGGATGCGCAGCACGTCGTGCGGGTTGGTGGCACCCACGGTGAGCTTCTGGCCCACCTCGACGTGCTCGCCCTCGCTGACCAGGAGTCGGGCACGCTTCGAGATCGGGTACGCCGTCTCGTCGCTGCCGTCGTCCGGGGTGACGACGATCTTCTTGGTCTTCTCGGTCTCCTCGATCCGCACGCGGCCGGAGGCCTCGGAGATCGGGGCGACACCCTTCGGGGTACGGGCCTCGAAGAGCTCGACGACACGCGGCAGACCCTGGGTGATGTCGTCACCGGCCACACCACCGGTGTGGAAGGTACGCATCGTCAGCTGGGTGCCGGGCTCACCGATGGACTGGGCGGCGATGATGCCGACCGCCTCACCGATGTCCACCAGCTTGCCGGTGGCCAGCGAGCGGCCGTAGCACATGGCGCAGGTGCCGACGGCGGACTCGCAGGTCAGGACCGAGCGGGTCTTGACCTCCGCGACACCGTGCTTGACCAGCTCGTCGATGAGCACGTCACCGAGGTCGGTGCCGGCCGGGGCCAGCACACGGCCGTCGACCACGATGTCCTCGGCGAGGCAGCGCGCGTACACGGACGTCTCGACGTCGTCCGCCTTGCGCAGCACGCCGTCGGCGCCGACCTCCGCGATCTGGAGGCGCAGACCGCGCTCGGTGCCGCAGTCCTCCTCGCGGATGATGACGTCCTGGGAGACGTCGACCAGACGACGGGTGAGGTAACCCGAGTCGGCGGTCCGCAGAGCGGTGTCCGCCAGACCCTTACGGGCACCGTGCGTGGAGATGAAGTACTCCAGCACGGACAGGCCCTCACGGAACGACGCCTTGATCGGACGCGGGATCGTCTCGTTCTTCGCGTTCGACACCAGACCACGCATACCGGCGATCTGACGCATCTGCATCATGTTGCCTCGTGCGCCCGAGTTCACCATCATGAAGATCGGGTTGGTCTTCGGGAAGTTGTCGTTCATCGCCTCGGCGACCTCGTTGGTCGCCTTGGTCCAGATCGCGATGAGTTCCTGCGTGCGCTCGTCCTTGGTGATCAGACCGCGCTCGTACTGCTTCTGGACCTTCTCGTCCTGCGCCTCGTAGCCGCGGACGATCTCCTTCTTCGCCTCGGGGACGACGACGTCGGAGATGGCGACGGTGACACCGGAACGGGTGGCCCAGTAGAAGCCGGCCGCCTTCAGGTTGTCGAGCGTCGCCGCCACGATGACCTTCGGGTAGCGCTCGGCGAGGTCGTTGACGATCTCGGAGAGCTGCTTCTTGCCGACCTCGTAGTCGACGAACGGGTAGTCCTCGGGCAGCAGCTCGTTGAAGAGCGCACGGCCCAGCGTGGTCTTCAGCCGGAAGCTGTCACCCAGCTGCCACTCCCCCGCCGCGACCCGGTCGTCGCCTTCCTCTCCGGCCGGCGGCGTCCAGCCGCGCGGCGGGATGGTGCCCACCGGGAAGCGGATGTCGATCGGCGCCTGCAGCGACAGCTCGCCCGCGTCGAACGCCATGATCGCCTCGGCGACGGACGCGAAGGACCGGCCCTCGCCCTTGATGTCGCGCATCTCGCCGTCGGTGGTGAGGAAGAACAGACCGAGGACCATGTCCTGGGTCGGCATCGTCACCGGACGGCCGTCGGCCGGCTTGAGGATGTTGTTCGAGGACAGCATCAGGATGCGGGCCTCGGCCTGCGCCTCCGCGGACAGCGGCAGGTGCACGGCCATCTGGTCACCGTCGAAGTCCGCGTTGAACGCGGTGCAGACGAGCGGGTGGATCTGGATGGCCTTGCCCTCGACCAGCTGCGGCTCGAAGGCCTGGATGCCGAGGCGGTGCAGCGTGGGCGCACGGTTCAGCAGAACCGGGTGCTCCGCGATGACCTCTTCCAGCACGTCGTACACGACCGTGCGGCCGCGCTCGACCATGCGCTTGGCGCTCTTGATGTTCTGCGCGTGGTTCAGGTCGACCAGGCGCTTCATCACGAACGGCTTGAACAGCTCCAGCGCCATCGCCTTCGGCAGACCGCACTGGTGCAGCTTCAGCTGCGGGCCGACGACGATCACGGAACGCGCCGAGTAGTCGACGCGCTTGCCGAGCAGGTTCTGACGGAAGCGGCCCTGCTTGCCCTTCAGCATGTCGCTGAGGGACTTCAGCGGGCGGTTGCCGGGACCGGTGACCGGGCGACCACGGCGGCCGTTGTCGAACAGCGCGTCGACGGCCTCCTGAAGCATGCGCTTCTCGTTGTTCACGATGATCTCGGGCGCACCGAGGTCGAGCAGCCGCTTCAGACGGTTGTTCCGGTTGATCACACGGCGGTACAGGTCGTTCAGGTCGGAGGTCGCGAAGCGGCCACCGTCCAGCTGCACCATCGGACGCAGGTCCGGCGGGATGACCGGCACGCAGTCGAGCACCATGCCCTTGGGGCTGTTGCTGGTCTGCAGGAACGCCGAGACGACCTTCAGGCGCTTGAGCGCACGGGTCTTCTTCTGGCCCTTGCCGGTACGGATGATCTCGCGGAGGCGCTCGGCCTCCTCGTCGAGGTCGAAGGACTCCAGGCGCTTCTGCAGCGCCGCGGCACCCATCGAACCGTCGAAGTACGTGCCGAAGCGGTCACGCAGCTCGCGGTAGAGGAGCTCGTCGCCCTCCAGGTCCTGGACCTTGAGGTTCTTGAAGCGGGTCCACACCTCGTCGAGGCGGTCGATCTCGCGCTGCGCGCGGTCGCGCAGCTGCTTCATCTCGCGCTCGGCGCCCTCGCGCACCTTGCGGCGCACGTCGGCCTTGGCGCCCTCGGCCTCCAGCTCGGCCAGGTCGGTCTCGAGCTTCTTGGCCCGGGCCTCCAGGTCGGCGTCCCGGCGGTTCTCGATCTGCTGCCGCTCGACCGAGACGTGCGCCTCCAGGGAGGGCAGGTCGCGGGTGCGGCGCTCCTCGTCGACGTACGTGATCATGTACGCCGCGAAGTAGATGACCTTCTCCAGGTCCTTCGGGGCGAGGTCGAGCAGGTAGCCCAGCCGCGACGGAACGCCCTTGAAGTACCAGATGTGCGTGACGGGCGCGGCCAGCTCGATGTGGCCCATCCGCTCACGGCGCACCTTGGCGCGGGTGACCTCGACGCCACAGCGCTCGCAGATGATGCCCTTGAAGCGGACGCGCTTGTACTTGCCGCAGTAGCACTCCCAGTCCCGGGTCGGACCGAAGATCTTCTCGCAGAAGAGTCCGTCCTTCTCGGGCTTGAGCGTGCGGTAGTTGATGGTCTCCGGCTTCTTGACCTCGCCGTGGCTCCACTGACGGATGTCGTCAGCGGTGGCCAGACCGATCCGGAGCTCGTCGAAGAAGTTGACGTCGAGCACTATGCGTCAATCCCTCTCAGGGTTGTGAAGTCTGTGGTCTGAAACGGGGGCCTGGGGGTCGGCGGGCCCTGGTGGGTGCAGGGCCCGCCGGACTCCCGTCAGACCTCTTCGACGCTGCTCGGCTCGCGCCGGGACAGGTCGATGCCGAGCTCCTCCGCAGCGCGGAAGACGTCCTCGTCGGTGTCACGCATCTCGATGGACATACCGTCGCTGGACAGCACCTCCACGTTCAGGCAGAGCGACTGCATCTCCTTGATGAGCACCTTGAAGGACTCGGGGATGCCGGGCTCGGGGATGTTCTCGCCCTTGACGATGGCCTCGTAGACCTTCACGCGGCCCGTGACGTCGTCGGACTTGATGGTCAGGAGCTCCTGCAGGGCGTAGGCGGCGCCGTACGCCTCCAGCGCCCACACCTCCATCTCACCGAAGCGCTGGCCACCGAACTGGGCCTTACCACCCAGCGGCTGCTGGGTGATCATGGAGTACGGGCCGGTCGAACGGGCGTGCAGCTTGTCGTCGACCAGGTGGTGCAGCTTCAGGATGTACATGAAGCCGACCGAGATCGGGTCCGGGAACGGCTCACCGGAGCGGCCGTCGAACAGCCGCGCCTTGCCGGACGGGAGCACCATGCGCTCGCCGTCGCGGTTCGGGATGGTGTGCTGCAGCAGACCCGCCAGCTCGTCCTCGCGCGCACCGTCGAAGACCGGGGTGGCCACGTTGGTGCCCGGGGCGACCGAGTCGGCGCCGATGACCTGGAGGCGCTGCGCCCACTCGTCGGCGAGGCCGGAGACGTCCCAGCCGCGGCTGGCGAGCCAGCCGAGGTGGATCTCCAGGACCTGTCCCGGGTTCATTCGGGACGGCACGCCCAGCGGGTTGAGGATGATGTCGACCGGGGTGCCGTCCTCCAGGAACGGCATGTCCTCGATCGGCAGGATCTTGGAGATGACGCCCTTGTTGCCGTGGCGGCCGGCGAGCTTGTCACCGTCGGTGATCTTGCGCTTCTGCGCGACGTAGACGCGCACCAGCTGGTTGACACCGGGGGGAAGCTCGTCGCCCTCCTCGCGGTCGAAGACGCGCACGCCGATGACCTTGCCGGTCTCGCCGTGCGGCACCTTCAGCGAGGTGTCGCGGACCTCGCGGGCCTTCTCACCGAAGATCGCGCGGAGCAGGCGCTCCTCGGGGGTCAGCTCGGTCTCGCCCTTGGGCGTGACCTTGCCGACGAGGATGTCGCCGGCGATGACCTCGGCACCGATGCGGATGATGCCGCGCTCGTCGAGGTCGGCGAGGACCTCCTCGGAGACGTTCGGGATGTCCCGGGTGATCTCCTCCGGGCCGAGCTTGGTGTCACGGGCGTCGACCTCGTGCTCCTCGATGTGGATCGAGGAGAGGACGTCGTCCTGCACGAGGCGCTGCGACAGGATGATCGCGTCCTCGTAGTTGTGACCCTCCCACGGCATGAACGCGACCAGCAGGTTCTTGCCGAGCGCCATCTCGCCGTTCTCGGTGGCCGGACCGTCGGCCAGCACCTGGCCGGTGATGATCCGGTCACCCTCGTTGACGATGACCTTCTGGTTGACCGAGGTGCCCTGGTTGGACCGGGAGAACTTGGCCAGGCGGTACGTGATGTACGTGCCGTCGTCGTTGGCGGTGGTGATGTAGTCCGCGGAGACCTCCTGGACCACACCGTCCTTCTCGGCCTTGACCACGTCGCCGGCGTCGACCGCGGAGCGGTACTCCATGCCGGTGCCGACGAGCGGCGCCTCGGACTTGATGAGCGGAACGGCCTGGCGCATCATGTTCGCGCCCATGAGGGCGCGGTTGGCGTCGTCGTGCTCCAGGAAGGGGATCATGGCGGTCGCGACCGACACCATCTGGCGCGGCGAGACGTCCATGTAGTCCACGTCCTCGGGGGCGACGTAGTCGACCTCGCCGCCGCGGCGGCGGACCAGGACGCGGGCCTCCTCGAAGCGCATGTCGGCCGTGAGCGGCGCGTTGGCCTGCGCGATGACGAAGCGGTCCTCCTCGTCGGCGGTCAGGTAGTTCACCTCGTCGGTGACCTGGCCGTCGACGACCTTGCGGTACGGGGTCTCGACGAAACCGAACGCGTTGACCCGGCCGTAGGTGGCGAGCGAGCCGATCAGACCGATGTTCGGGCCTTCGGGGGTCTCGATCGGGCACATGCGGCCGTAGTGCGAGGGGTGCACGTCGCGGACCTCGAAGCCGGCCCGCTCACGGGACAGACCACCCGGGCCGAGCGCGGACAGACGACGCTTGTGCGTCAGCCCGGACAGCGGGTTGTTCTGGTCCATGAACTGCGACAGCTGGCTGGTGCCGAAGAACTCCTTGATGGAGGCGACGACCGGCCGGATGTTGATCAGGGTCTGCGGCGTGATCGCCTCGACGTCCTGGGTCGTCATCCGCTCGCGGACGACACGCTCCATACGCGCCAGACCCGTGCGGACCTGGTTCTGGATGAGCTCGCCGACGCTGCGCAGACGGCGGTTGCCGAAGTGGTCGATGTCGTCGGTCTCGACGACGATGTTCGTACCGCTGTCGCCGACCGTCTCGGTCTCGCCCGCGTGCAGCTTCACCAGGTACTTGATCGTCGAGATGATGTCCTCGACGGTCAGGATGCCGGCGTCCAGCGGGGCGTCCGCGCCCAGCTTCTTGTTGACCTTGTAGCGGCCGACCTTGGCCAGGTCGTAGCGCTTGGGGTTGAAGTAGAGGTTCTCCAGCAGCGTCTGCGCGGCCTCACGGGTGGGGGGCTCGCCCGGACGCAGCTTGCGGTAGATGTCGAGCAGCGCGTCGTCCTGGCCCTGGGTGTGGTCCTTCTCCAGGGTGGCGCGCATGGACTCGTACTCGCCGAACTCCTCCAGGATCTGCTCGGTGGTCCAGCCGAGCGCCTTCAGGAGGACGGTGACGGACTGCTTGCGCTTGCGGTCGATGCGGACACCGACCATGTCGCGCTTGTCGATCTCCATCTCCAGCCAGGCACCCCGGGACGGGATGATCTTGGCGGAGAAGATGTCCTTGTCGGAGGTCTTGTCGATGGAGGAGTCGAAGTAGACACCCGGCGAACGGACCAGCTGGGACACGACGACACGCTCGGTGCCGTTGATGACGAAGGTGCCCTTGTTGGTCATGAGCGGGAAGTCGCCCATGAAGACCGTCTGGGACTTGATCTCGCCGGTCTCGTTGTTCGTGAACTCGGCCGTGACGAAGAGCGGAGCCGCGTACGTGAAGTCGCGCTCCTTGCACTCGTCGATGCTGTTCTTCGGGGGCTCGAAGCGGTGGTCGCGGAACGTCAGCGACATCGACCCGGAGAAGTCCTCGATCGGGGAGATCTCCTCGAAGATCTCCTCCAGACCGGACTTGGTGGGGACGTCCTGACCGGACTCCAGAGCCGCCTCGACCCGACTCTGCCAGGCGGTGTTGCCGAGCAGCCAGTCGAAGCTCTCGGTCTGCAGCGCGAGCAGGTTCGGAACCTCGAGAGGCTCCTTGATCTTTGCAAAGGAGATGCGCAGCGGGGCGGTGCTGGCGCCGTTGTTCGTATTCGCGGTCGAGGCGGTGCGCGAGGCGGCCAAGAGGGGGTCCTTCCGAGGGCTCGGACTCACTACGCGCTCCCCGGCCCCTCACCGGTGCACAGAGACAGAGATCCCAGGTGAGGGAGTTTCCATCGTCGATGCTGAAGTGAGGGCAGACCCCTGGTGACGGGCAGGGGACAGCTAACAGGCAGCGCAAAGGGTCAGTGTAGCCACTTGGCACACTGATGTCCAGTGCGGGTTTTCGAGACCCTCGTCGGCCCTCATTGTTCTTCTCTCAACATCTGCGACAAGGCGCTGCCCTCAACGCACGTTGATACTGCCCTCTTCGCCGTCGATCCATGCCTCGGATTCGGACCGTTGTGACGACGCGTCCTGAGAATTGCGCGCTGCGTGCGGTTCGTCAAGGCCCCCCGGCCCCTGCCAGGGGCGTCCGGAGACACGACGAAGATCACCATACCCCCGGCCGACCCGGACGCAAGGAAACCGAGGCCGCACCCCCGGCAACGCCGAAGAGCGACCACCCAGATGGATGATCGCTCTTCAGCGCTACAGCGTTACAGCCTCAGGGGCTGTTTGAGGTCTTACTTGACCTCGACGGAGGCGCCGGCGCCCTTGAGGGCCTCGGCGGCCTTGTCGGCGGCCTCCTTGTTGACCTTCTCGAGGACCGGCTTCGGGGTGCCGTCCACCAGGTCCTTGGCCTCCTTCAGGCCCAGGGAGGTCAGCTCACGCACGACCTTGATGACCTGGATCTTCTTCTCGCCGGCGCCGGTGAGGACGACGTCGAACTCGTCCTTCTCCTCCGGGGCCTCGGCGGCAGCGCCGCCGCCCTGGCCGGCGACGACGACCGGCGCGGCAGCGGCGGCGGTGACGTCGAACTTCTCCTCGAACGCCTTCACGAACTCGGAGAGCTGGATGAGGGTCATGCCCTCGAACTCGGCGAGCAGTTCGTCCTGGGTGAGAGCCACGATGGCTTTCCTTCCACTAATTCGGCAGGTGCCGGATGTACATGAGTGGCGGGCGTACGTTGGCCCGCTACGACCGCCGCCTCAGGCGATGGTCATGATGCGAGCCGAATTACTCGGCACCGCCCTGCTCGTCCTGCTTGGCGCGAAGCGCGTCCACGGTGCGGACGAGCTTCGACGGGAGCGCCTGGAGGACCTGAGCAGCCTGCGTCTGCTTGCCCTTCATGGCGCCCGCCAGCTTGGCGAGCAGAACCTCGCGGGACTCGAGGTCCGCAAGCTTCTTGATCTCGTCGGCGGACAGCGCCTTGCCGTCAAGGAAACCGCCCTTGATGACGAGATTCGGGTTGTCCTTGGCGAAGTCACGGAGACCCTTCGCCGCCTCGACCGGGTCACCGGTCACGAAGGCGACGGCCGACGAACCCGTGAAGAGGTCGTCGATCGTGGTGATCCCGGCCTCATTGGCCGCAATCTTGGTCAGCGTGTTCTTCGCCACACGGTACTGAGCGTTCTCACCGAGTGAACGACGCAGCTTCTGGAGCTGCGCAACGGTGAGACCGGTGTACGCGGTAATGACGGCGCCGTTGGAGGTGCGGAACTTGTCCGTCATCTCCTCGACGGCATCGACCTTGTCAGGCCTCGCCATGAGCCTCGGCCTCCTTCCGGGTGATTCGGACCGCGCGGACCCGAAGGAGGACTGGGGAAACGAAACGCCCCGGCGCAGGCGCACGGGGCGGACTCGACCGGCCGTACACACGCCAGGGCGTGCACTCCGGGAGTTCTTCCACTGTCACCTGCGCGGGTCGCCCACTTTTCAGCGGATCCTTCGGCCACCGCGCCCTCGTACGAGCACGCGGCAACGACCAGCGGTCTTTGGCTTCTGTAGGAGATTAAAGGACCGGGCCGCAGTCAGGCAAATCGGCCGCCGGGCCCGGCGGCCGACGCCGGCCGCTAGCCCAGGATCGCCTCGTCGGACGCGGACTCGTCGAAGGCCGCGTCACCCGGCTCCGGGTCCCCCAGGTCGTCCATGTTCTCCAGGTTCTCCAGGTCGATGTCCGGCTCGCCCAGCTCCCCCTCGTCCATGCCCTCGCCGCTCATCGCGGCCTGCATGTCCTCCATCATCTTCATGAAGTCGACGGTCTCACCGGCCGGCGGAACGGTGACCTCGGCCTTCGCACCGTAGTCGGAGAACCGCATGCTCATGGTGACGGTGCCCTCGGGGCTGTCGATGCCGACGTCCATGCGCACCGGCAGGTCGTCCTCGTTGACCCAGACGTCGGTGTCGTAGCCCTTGATGCCGGACTTCTCGACGTTGGCGAGCAGTTCCTTGCGGTCGTCGGCGTCGAGGACGTCGAGCGACTTGTTGGCGTTCAGCATCTCCTTGACGGACAGCGTGCCCTTGTAGTGGTCGGCCGTCACGCCGTCGATCTTCTCGCTGCCGACGTGCTTGAGGTTCGGCGACTCCAGGAGCAGGGCCAGCTGCTTTGCCGGGTCCTGGTTCATCTCGCCCATGCCGCCGCTCATGGCCTTGGCGAGCTTCTCGTTGCCGGACTTCTCGGCGATGGCGCCGAAGTCCATCTTCAGCCAGTGCTTGCCGTCCATGTCCAGCTCCTGGGCGGCGGCGTCCCCCAGGTCCATGTACATGACGTCGTCCCGCATGATCATGCGGACCTTCTCCGGGCCGCCCGGCTCGCTCGCCAGGCCGGAGCCCTCCATGGTCACGTCCATGACCGACGGGTCCCAGCCCATGACCCCGGTCATGGTCACCTCGCCGCCGTCCTCCATGGACTTCGGCATGGACATCGTCATCGAGATCTTGGCGGACTTGGCGTCGCTGGTCTTCTCGAAGGCCGCGGTGAGGGCCTGCGCGGCGGTCCGCTGCCCGCCCTCGGCCTTCTCGCTGCCGCACGCCACCGCGCCGGTGAGCAGCAGGACCGTCCCGGCCGCCGCGCCGATCCTGGTCGCTCTGTTCATGTGGGTTCCCCCCGCTGTGTCACGCCTGTATGAGGCTCTGTCCGGCCCGGCTTCCGGGCCGTGGGTGTCGGCTGCGCGAAGTCCGCCGTGTCCCCCACCCGGGCGGCGCGGAGACGACCACGTACCCGACGTGGTCGCCGACGAGCGCGCTGAAGTGTACGCGCCAGTAAAGTGTGGCGTCTTTCCACGTTCTTGACCACCCGAATTGTGGACAGCGAAACGGGCCCCACACCTGAAGCCAGGTGTGGGGCCCGTTCACCGATCGGGGTCTCAGACCGCGGCCGGGTCCTCCTCGACGAGGAGGTTGCGGGTGCGGTTGGGGTCCAGCTGGATGCCGGGGCCCATCGTGGTGGAGATGGCGGCCTTCTTGATGTAGCGGCCCTTGGCGGCGGACGGCTTCAGACGGAGGATCTCCTCCAGCGCGGCGCCGTAGTTCTCCACCAGCTTGGTGTCGTCGAACGACACCTTGCCGATGATGAAGTGCAGGTTCGAGTGCTTGTCGACGCGGAACTCGATCTTGCCGCCCTTGATGTCGGTGACGGCCTTGGCGACGTCGGGGGTGACGGTGCCGGTCTTCGGGTTCGGCATCAGACCACGCGGGCCGAGGACGCGGCCGAGGCGGCCGACCTTGCCCATGAGGTCCGGGGTGGCGACGACGGCGTCGAAGTCCAGACGGCCCTTCGACACCTCGTCGATCAGTTCGTCGGCGCCGACGATGTCGGCGCCCGCGGCACGCGCGGCCTCGGCACGGTCACCGGTCGCGAAGACCAGGACCCGGGCGGTCTTACCGGTGCCGTGCGGGAGGTTCACGGTGCCACGGACCATCTGGTCGGCCTTACGCGGGTCGACACCCAGACGGAAGGCGACCTCGACGGTGCCGTCGAACTTGGTCGTGGAGGTCTCCTTGGCGAGACGGACGGCCTCGAGCGGGGCGTAGAGCTTCTCCCGGTCGACCTTGGCGTCCGCAGCGCGGAGAGACTTGCTGCGCTTGCTCACTACTGCTCCTGTTGTCTTCTTAGGAGTTGTGGTCCGGGCCGAGCAGGCCCTTCCACACATCTGCTTGGTGTACGGAGGCTCCCGTGGGAACCAGGTCAGCCCTCGACCGTGACGCCCATGGAGCGCGCGGTACCGGCGATGATCTTCGCGGCGGCGTCCAGGTCGTTGGCGTTGAGGTCGGGCATCTTGGTCTGGGCGATCTCGCGGACCTGCGCCTCGGTGATCTTGGCGACCTTGGTCTTGTGCGGCTCGCCGGAGCCCTTCTCCACGCCCGCGGCCTTGAGGATCATCTTCGCGGCCGGCGGCGTCTTGGTGATGAAGGTGAAGGAGCGGTCCTCGTAGACCGTGATCTCCACCGGGATGACCCAGCCGCGCTGCGACTCGGTCGCGGCGTTGTAGGCCTTGCAGAACTCCATGATGTTCACGCCGTGCTGACCCAGCGCGGGGCCGACCGGCGGGGCCGGGTTGGCGGCACCGGCCTGGATCTGGAGCTTGATGAGCCCCGTGACCTTCTTCTTCTTGGGAGGCATGTCGGGTCCTCTCCCGTTTCTTGTCGATTTCCTGGTGCCCGGAGGCAACATGCGCGCCCGGAGGCGACGCGCCCGCAGGCAACGTGCCCGAAGGCAACCGCACAACCCTAACGGGTAGGTTCGCGCGGCCAAAAACCGAGCAGGTCAGACGGCTGCGAGAGCCTGTCTGACCTGACCGGTGGCTTCAGTGGCCGAGGCGTCAGTTCTTCTGGATCTGGTCGAACGACAGCTCGACCGGCGTCTCGCGCCCGAAGATCTCCACCAGACCCTTGACCTTCTTGGAGTCGGCGTTGATCTCGTTGATCGTGGCCTGCAGCGTGGCGAACGGACCGTCGGTGACGGTGACCGAGTCGCCGACCTCGAAGTCCAGCACCTGGACCTCGACCTTGCGCTGCGGGGCGGGCTTGCCCTCGGCCTCGGCCGCCTCGCGGGCGGCCTTCTCCTCGGCCTCCGGGGCGAGCATCTTGACGATCTCGTCCAGGGTCAGCGGGTAGGGGTCGTAGGCGTTGCCCACGAAGCCGGTGACACCCGGGGTGTTGCGGACGACGCCCCAGGACTCGTTGGTCAGGTCCATGCGGACGAGGACGTAGCCCGGCAGCTTGTTCTGCTTGATCGTCTTGCGGTCGCCGTTCTTGATCTGGACGACCTCTTCCTGCGGCACCTCGGCCTGGAAGATGTAGTCCTCGACGTTCAGCGAGACGGCGCGCTGCTCCAGGTTGGTCTTCACGCGGTTCTCGTAGCCGGCGTAGGTGTGGATGACGTACCACTCGCCGGGCAGGGTGCGCAGTTCCTCGCGCAGGGCCGCCACGGGGTCGACGGGCTCGGCCGGCTCCTCCTCGGCGACGGTCTCGGACTCGTCGGTCTCTTCGGCGGAGGCCTCGGCCTCGTCGTCCGCGACCTCGGTGACCTCGGTGACCTCGTCGGCGTCGTCGGAGGCCTCGGCCTCGACGTCGGCAGCCTCGACCTCGTCCAGTTCCTCGTCCGCACCCTCGACGGTGTCGAGCTCGTCGGCGACGGGCTCGTCGGGCTCGATGGCGTCGTTCAGGTTCTGGTCAGACACGGTGGCTGCTTCTTCCTGGATACATAGGGGTGGAACACGCGAAACGGGCGCCGGATACCTCGGCGCCCTTCGCTCTCGACTCAGCCGAAGACGTACTTGGCGGCGTGGCTGAGCCCATAGTCAATCACGGTCACCAGGCCGATCATGATCACCACGAAGATGATGACCACCGTGGTGTATGTCGTCAGCTGGTTGCGCGACGGCCAGACGACCTTGCGGAGCTCCGCGACGATCTGGCGGTAGAAGAGAGCGAGGCGCTTCAGCGGGCCCTTCTTGGCGCGCTTGCCGCCCTTGCGGGTCTTCTTCTTGCTCTCGGGCGCTTCGTCCTGGGCATCAGGCGTGTCGAGCGAGCCCACGGCGTCCGCCATTCGTCCTCACCTGGTCCCGGGTCGTGGCCGTGCCGCGCCCGGTCTGAGCCGCACGGCGGTGCATTGCTGTACGTACATGCGCACACATCCTGGCGAAGGTGTGTGTAGCAGGGCCGGAGGGACTTGAACCCCCAACCGCCGGTTTTGGAGACCGGTGCTCTACCAATTGAGCTACGACCCTTTGTGTGTCCCCCAACCTACCGCATCCGAGCGGATGCTCGGAGTGCACCGACGGTGCCGCGGTCGCTGAAGGCCAACGACGTAGGAGTGTACGTGGTCCTGGGCGCCCCGTCGAACGGAAAGTGCGTCGGCGCCTCGTCACCGTGGCGACCACCGGGGTGTCCACCGTCATGCCCAGTCAGTGAAACCGGCGTGCCGGGCGCGTTTCGGGTCTGAAAACATGGGGTGCATGAGCGCTGCAACCCCTCCCTCCGAGCGCCGGGTCTCGGCCCGCATCGGCTCGATCTCCGAGTCCGCCACCCTCGCCGTGGACGCCAAGGCCAAGGCCCTGAAGGCCGCCGGACGTCCGGTGATCGGCTTCGGTGCCGGTGAGCCGGACTTCCCGACCCCGGACTACATCGTCGAGGCGGCCGTCGAGGCCTGCAGGAACCCCAAGTACCACCGCTACACGCCGGCCGGCGGCCTGCCCGAGCTGAAGGCCGCGATCGCCGCCAAGACGCTGCGCGACTCGGGCTACGAGGTCGACCCGGCGCAGATCCTCGTCACCAACGGCGGCAAGCAGGCCATCTACGAGGCGTTCGCCGCGATCCTCGACCCGGGCGACGAGGTCATCGTCCCGGCGCCGTACTGGACGACGTACCCGGAGTCGATCCGGCTGGCCGGCGGTGTCCCGGTCGAGGTCGTCGCCGACGAGACCACCGGCTACCGGGTGAGCGTGGAGCAGCTGGAGGCCGCGCGCACCGAGAACACCAAGGTCCTGCTGTTCGTGTCGCCGTCGAACCCGACCGGCGCCGTCTACAGCCGCGAGCAGATCGAGGAGATCGGCCGCTGGGCCGCCGAGAAGGGCCTGTGGGTCCTCACCGACGAGATCTACGAGCACCTGGTCTACGGCGACGCCGAGTTCCACTCGCTGCCTGTCGTGGTGCCCGAGCTGGCCGACAAGTGCATCGTGGTCAACGGTGTCGCCAAGACGTACGCCATGACCGGCTGGCGCGTGGGCTGGGTCATCGGCCCGAAGGACGTCGTCAAGGCGGCCACCAACCTCCAGTCGCACGCCACGTCCAACGTCTCGAACGTCGCGCAGGCCGCCGCCCTGGCCGCGGTCTCCGGCGACCTGGACGCCGTGGCGAAGATGCGGGAGGCGTTCGACCGCCGCCGCCGGACCATCGTGCGGATGCTGAACGAGATCGACGGCGTCCTCTGCCCGGAGCCGGAGGGCGCGTTCTACGCCTACCCGTCCGTGAAGGGCCTGCTCGGCAAGGAGATCCGCGGCAAGCGCCCGCAGGACACCGTGGAGCTGGCCGCGCTGATCCTGGAGGAGGTCGAGGTCGCGGTCGTCCCCGGCGAGGCGTTCGGCACCCCCGGCTACCTGCGGCTGTCGTACGCGCTGGGTGACGAGGACCTCGTCGAGGGCGTCTCGCGGGTCCAGAAGCTGCTGGCCGAGGCCAGGGACTGACCTGCTCACGTGAGTAGGTTGCGGGCCGTCTCCCTGCGGGGAGGCGGCCCGCTTCTCGTGGCCCGCTTCTTCGTACGGGCAGGACCACGTTCGGGGAATCCGCTTCCGGGAGATCGCGGCCGTGCGGCAGGATCTGGGAATGGAGCGCGTACGTGATCTCTCTGAACTGCCGAAAGCCCATCTGCACCTGCACTTCACCGGCTCGATGCGGCCCTCGACCGTGCTGGAACTGGCCGACAAGTACGGCGTGCGCCTGCCCGAGGCGCTGTCCGAGGCCCTGACCAGCGGGGAGCCGCCGCAGCTGCGGGCCACGGACGAGCGCGGCTGGTTCCGCTTCCAGCGCCTGTACGACGCGGCGCGCTCGTGCCTCCGGGAGCCGGAGGACATCCGGCGGCTGGTGCGGGAGGCGGCGGAGGAGGACGTCCGGGACGGCTCCGGGTGGCTGGAGATCCAGGTCGACCCGACGTCGTACGCGCCGCGGCTGGGAGGTCTGATCCCGACGCTGGAGATCATCCTGGACGCGGTGGAGTCGGCGTCCCGGGAGACCGGCCTGGGCATGCGGGTGCTGGTGGCCGCGAACCGGATGAGGCATCCGCTGGACGCCCGCACGCTGGCCCGGCTGGCGGTGCGCTACGCCGACCGGGGCGTGGTGGGCTTCGGCCTGTCCAACGACGAGCGGCGGGGCATGGCGCGCGACTTCGACCGCGCCTTCCACATCGCCCGTGAGGGTGGTCTGCTGTCGGCGCCGCACGGCGGCGAGCTGACCGGCCCGGCGTCGGTGCGCGACTGCCTCGACGACCTGTACGCGAGCCGGATCGGGCACGGGGTGCGCGCCGCGGAGGACCCGCGGCTGCTGAGGCGGCTGGCCGAGCGCGGGGTCACCTGCGAGGTGTGCCCGGCGTCGAACGTCGCCCTCGGCGTCTACGAGAAGCCCGAGGACGTCCCCCTGCGCACCCTGTACGAGGCGGGCGTCCCGCTGGCGCTGGGCGCCGACGACCCGCTGCTGTTCGGCTCCCGGCTGGCGGACCAGTACGAGATCGCCCGCCGGCACCACGGCTTCACGGACGAGGAGCTGGCCGAGCTGGCCCGCCAGTCGGTACGGGGCTCGGCGGCCCCCGAGGACGTGCGGGCGAAGCTGCTGGCGGGTGTCGACGACTGGCTGGCCGGCTGACCCCGGCCGCTCAGGACGCGGCCATCGCGCCGATCACCATGGGCAGCGTGGCCTTGTCGAAGATGCCGCCGTACATGCCCTGCCCGACGATCTTGCCGTTGACCGCCATCGTGGGCGTGCCGGGGGCGCCGGACGCCTCGTAGGCGGCCTGGGAGGCGGTCACGAAGTCGCCGTGGCGCATGGTCCGCACCGCGGTGTCGAACGTCTCGCCGCGCAGGCCGTCCACCTGGGAAGCCACCTCCAGCAGGAACGCGTCGGTGTACCCGTCGACGCTCTCCTCGGGCTGGTGGGCGAAGAGCGCGTCGTGGTACTCGACGAACCGGCCCGCGTCGAGGGCGGCCCGCAGCGCGTTGGCGGCCTTCCTGGAGCCCTGGCCGCCGACCCGGTCGTCGAGGAACGAGGCCAGCGTGTACTCGGCCCGGACCTTCCCCGAGAGGATCAGCCCGCGCAGGCTCTCGCCGCCGCCCTGGGTCTCGAACTGCCCGCAGACCGGACACCGCATGTCCTCGTACACGTGCACGACGATGTCGGCCTTCGGGGAGCCGACGCGGATGGTCGTCCCGTCCGGCGCGACGGACTCCGCGATGTCCTGCACGCGCGCGTACGCCGGCGTGTCCGGCGTGCCGTCCTTCGTCGCGTCCGTGTCGGCGGACCCCTGCCCGCATCCCGCCACGACCACGCCCGCCAGCACCACGGCCACCGCGGCGGCCGTCCGGCGGCCCCGCCTTCCTCTGCCCCGCATGACTTCCTTCCCCCGGCCGTCCACCGGCTGTCCTCCGGCCGTCCTCCGGCCGTCCTCCGGCCGGAGAGACCTTAGACGATCTTCGGACGCGCGCTCCAGCCGTTTCCGCCCGGCTCCCTCCCGGGGCCCGCCACGGGTCAGAGGCTGACGCCCACCGTCACCGGTTCGTTGACCAGGGTGATCCCGAAGGCATCGCGGACCCCGGCGACGACCTCGCGGGCCAGCGCCAGCAGGTCGTCGGTGGTGGCCTCGCCCCGGTTGGTCAGCGCGAGGGTGTGCTTGGTGGAGATCCGGGCGGGCCCGCTGCCGTAGCCCTTGGTGAAGCCGGCCCGGTCGATCAGCCAGGCGGCGGACGTCTTGGTGTGGCCCGCCCCCGCCGGGTAGGCGGGCGGCTCGGCGTCCGCGCCCAGCCGCTCCTTCACGCGCGCGTGGAACACGGCGAAGTCGGCGTCGGTGAGGATCGGGTTGGTGAAGAAGGACCCGGCGGACCACGTGTCGTGGTCCTCGGGGTCGAGCACCATGCCCTTCCCGGAGCGCAGCTTGAGCACGGTCTCGCGCGCGTGGGCCAGCGCCACCCGCTCGCCCTGCCCGACGCCGAGCGCCCGGGCGGTCTCGGCGTACTTCACGGGCGCGGACAGCCCGCCCGCGTCCTCCAGCCGGAAGCGGACGCGCAGGACCACGTACCGCTCGGGGTCGTCCTTGAAGCGGCTGTGCCGGTAGGAGAAGGCGCACTCCTCGTTGCCGAGGGTGACCGTGGCGCCGGCGCGGCGGTCGTAGGCGACCACCTCGGTGAGGGTGGTGGCGACCTCCTGGCCGTACGCCCCCACGTTCTGGATCGGGGTGGCTCCGGCGGAACCGGGGATGCCGGCCAGGCACTCGATGCCGGCGAGCCCGGCCTCGACGGTGCGGGCGACGGCGTCGCTCCACACCTCGCCGGCGGCCAGTTCCAGCGTCGTGCCGCTCAGCTCGACACCGCGGGTCGCGATCCGCAGGGCGGTGCCGTCGAATCCCTTGTCGCCGATGACCAGGTTGGAGCCGCCGCCGATGACCAGCAGGGGGGTCCCGGTGGCGTCGGCCTCGCGCACGACGTCGATCACCTCGGCGTCGGTGGTGGCGGTCACCAGCCGGGTCGCGGGACCGCCCAGCCGGAAGGTGGTCAGCGGGGCGAGGGGGGCGTCGTGAAGTACCTGCACGGGGGCAAGCCTACGAGACCCCGCCGTCGGCCCCGCCCGGCCGCTCAGGCCAGCCGCACGACGGCGCGCGACATGCCGAGCACCTTCTGCCCGGCGCTCGTCGCGGTGAGGTCCACCCGTACGGTGTTGTCGTCGAGCTTGGCCGCGACCTTGCCGCTGACCTCGATGACGGCGCCCTGGTCGTCGTTGGGCACGACGACGGGCTTGGTGAAGCGCACCCCGTACTCGACGACCGCGCCCGGGTCCCCGGTCCAGTCGGTGACCACGCGGATCGCCTCGGCCATGGTGAACATGCCGTGCGCGATGACGTCCGGCAGTCCGACCTCCTTGGCGAACTTCTCGTTCCAGTGGATGGGGTTGAAGTCCCCGGAGGCGCCCGCGTACTGCACGAGTGTGGCGCGGGTCACGGGGAAGCGGCCGGCGGGCAGCTCGGTGCCGACCTCGACGTCGGCGTAAGCAATCTTCGCGGTCATGTCCGTCAGTCCTCCTCCGCCGCGCGGGCGACGAGCTTGGTCCAGGCGGTCACGACGTGCTCTCCGGCCTCGTCGTGGACCTCGCCGCGGACGTCCAGGATGTCGTTGCCCGCCATGGACTTCACGGCCTCGATGGTCGAGGTCACGGTGAGCCGGTCACCGGCGCGCACGGGCCGGGTGTAGGCGAACTTCTGGTCGCCGTGCACCACCCGGCTGTAGTCCAGCCCCAGCTGGGGGTCCTGGATGACCTGCTGCGCGGCCTTGAACGTGATGGCGAACACAAAGGTCGGCGGTGCGATCACGTCGGGGTGGCCGAATTCCTTCGCGGCCTGCGGGTCCGTGTAGACGGGGTTGGGGTCCGCCACCGCCTCGGCGAACTCACGGATCTTCTCCCGGCCCACCTCGTAGGGCTCGGTGGGCGGGTACGTCCGCCCCACGAAGGACTGGTCGAGCGCCATGGCCCGGCACCTCCTGGTGTCAGTTGCGGTTGACCGACGGGTGACCGATGGGTAGCAGCCGTCGAAACGACTTGAGGCCGCCCCCCGAAGGTGGGGGACGGCCTCAAGTGCGAGCCTGAATTATCGCGTTTCGCGGTGCGCGGTGTGCGCGTTGCAACGCGGGCAGTGCTTCTTCATCTCCAGTCGGTCCGGGTTGTTACGCCGGTTCTTCTTGGTGATGTAGTTCCGCTCCTTGCACTCCACGCAGGCCAGCGTGATCTTCGGGCGGACGTCGGTGGCAGCCACGTGAGTGCTCCTTGACGAACGGGTGGGATTGGTTCAACGCAAGAAAGAGTAGCCGATCGACGGACCGACCCGGCAATCGGCTACTGAGAGTAGCGGTGACCGGACTTGAACCGGTGACACAGCGATTATGAGCCGCTTGCTCTACCGACTGAGCTACACCGCTGCGGTGGGATCGGTTCCCGCCTCTCGACGGGAACCTCTCTCACCAGAGCCCCAAAACGGAATCGAACCGTTGACCTTCTCCTTACCATGGAGACGCTCTGCCGACTGAGCTATTGGGGCGAGCGATGAAGACATTACACGGTCCGTGGCCGTTCACCCAAATCCATTGGCCGCCGCCCACCGGGGCCCGTTTCCCGGCCGTCCCGACGCCCTCGTACACCGCCGCACGCCCCTGGCGGCCCGGCGGACCGCACCGGATCACCCCAGGCCGGCGGGGGACCCGCACCGGGCCGGACGGGACCCCACCGGACCACGGGGCCTCCCGCCGGACCACGCCGGTACGACTATTGCGCTCCTCCCCGACACGGCCGTGCGCCCGTCCTAGGCTCGACTCACTCTGCGTGATCTTGCCCCGAGCCCACCGCAACCCGAGCCACCGTCACCGCCGAGTCCTGCCGAGCCTCTGGAGCGCGATGCCCGACAGCCAGCCGCAGCCGTCCCCGCAGCCGTCCTCCCCGGGCCCCTCCGGGCGGCACGAGCAGACCACCCTGCTGCTGTGCGGGGCCCGGCTCACCGACGGCCGCACCGTGGACGTACGGCTGGGCGGCGGGCGCATCGAGGCGGTCGGCACCACCGGCAGCCTGACCCCGGGCCCGGCCCCCTCACCACCCCCCGGCCGCGCCGCCCCCGGCGCGCGCGTCACCCGCGTCGACCTCACCGGCTACCTCCTGCTGCCCGCCCCTGCCGAACCGCACGCCCACGCCGACACCGCCCTGTCCGCCGACACCGACGGCCCGGCGTCGCACGCCCCCGAGGACGTCCAGCGCCGCGCCACCGAGGCGGCCCTCCTCCAGCTCGGCCACGGCGCGACCGCGCTCCGCGCCCACGTACGCGTCGGCGACGTCCAGGGCCTGGGCGCCCTCGCCGCCGTCCTGCAGGCACGGCGCTCGCTGCGCGGCCTCACCGAACTGGCACCGGTCGCGATGCCCCGGCTGCTGACCGGCGCCGCCGGGGCGGAGGGACTGGCCGTGCTGCGGGACGCACTGAAGATGGGCGCCTCGGTGGTGGGCGGCTGCCCCGACCTCGACCCCGACCCCACCGGCTACGTGGAGGCCCTCCTGGACGTCGCCTCCGAGCACGGCTGCCCCGTCGACCTGCACACCGACGCCGCCGACCCGGCCCGCCTGGCCCGGCTCGCCGCGATGGCCGGCGGGCTGCGCCCCGGCGTCACCCTGAGCCCTTGCGGCGGCCTGGACCGCCTGCCCGCCGACACCGCCGCACGCACCGCCGACCAGCTCGCCGCGGCGGGCGTGTCGGTGGTGTGCCTGCCGCAGGGCGGCTGCGGGGGCGCACAGGACCGCTCGACGGCGCCCGTACGGCTGCTGCGCGCGGCCGGAGTGCGGGTCGCGGCCGGCAGCGGCGCCCTGCGCGACGTGTCCAACCCGGTGGGCCGCGGCGACCCGCTGGAGGCCGCCTACCTGCTGGCCTCCCGGCACGGACTGCGCCCCGAGGACGCCTACGACGCCGTCAGCGCGGCCGCGCGGTCCGTGCTGGGCCTGCCCGAGGTCCGCGTGGAGGCCGGCTTCCCGGCCGATCTGCTGGCGGTGCGCGGCGACCGCCTGGCCGGGGCGCTGTCCCTCGCGTACAGCAGGATCGTCATCCACCGGGGCCGGGTGGTGGCCCGCACCAGCGCCGTCCGGGAGTACTGCAACTCGGCGGCGGCAGCGGAGTTGGGGCTGCCGAGGCAGGGGCGTACGGAGCTGTCGTAGGGGCGCACGGGGTTGTCGCGGGGGGCGCTCGCACCGTTCGGGGGACGGCCCCCTCGATCGTGGGCGCCGTCGGCCCCGCGGGCGTACGGTCGAAGACATGCGCATTGTCATCGCTGGTGGTCATGGTCAGATCGCGCTGCGGCTGGAGCGGCTGCTCGCCGCGCGCGGGGAACAGGTCGCGGGCATCATCCGCAAGGCGGAACAGGGTGACGACCTGCGGGAGGCCGGCGCCGAACCGGTGCTGCTGGACCTGGAGTCGGCGTCGCTGGAAGAAGTGGCGGCGCATCTGCAGGGCGCGGACGCGGCGGTGTTCGCGGCGGGTGCCGGCCCGGGCAGCGGCGTGGCCCGCAAGGACACGGTTGACCGGGGGGCGGCGGTGCTGTTCGCCGACGCGTCGGTCCGCGCGGGCGTCCGCCGCTTCCTGGTCGTGTCGTCGATGGGCGCGGACCCCGCCCGGGCGGGCGACGAGGTCTTCGACGCCTACCTGCGCGCCAAGGGCGAGGCCGACGCCCATGTGCGGAGCCTGGACGCCCTGGACTGGACGATCCTGCGCCCCGGCGCGCTCACGGACGACCCGGGTACGGGGCTGGTGCGGCTGGAGGCCCACACCGGCCGGGGCCCGGTCCCCCGCGCCGACGTGGCCGCCGTCCTGGCCGAGTTGCTGGACACCCCGGCGACCGCGGGCCTGACCCTGGAACTCGTCGGCGGTTCGACCCCGGTGTCCGTGGCGGTCAAGTCGGTCGCGGGCAACTGATCCTGACCGGCGGTCAGAACAACGCCATCTGCCCGGGGATCTCGGGGACGACGTACCCGTCCAGGGACGGCTGCACCGCCCCGAGTCGGGCAGCGCGCCGGGACCCGGGGCAGGAGACCAGCGCGCCGCTCTCCCGCGCGCCGGGCGGATCGTGCCGAGCGAACCGCCCGGCGACGACGGCGATCTCACGACGGCACTCGGGGCAGGTTCTGCGACGGCTGGACATGGGGCCAGTGTGCCCCAGCGGGCCACGGACCTGTGAGGGAGATCACCGCCGGCAGGCAGTCGGCCGCTTTCACGCCGAAAGCCCCTCCGCGCTGCGTTTCCGCAGTTCGGAGGGGCTTTCGTCCCGTGTGGCGGCGCCAGGATTCGAACCTGGGAAGGCTGAGCCGGCAGATTTACAGTCTGCTCCCTTTGGCCGCTCGGGCACACCGCCGGGTTGTGCTGCACTTCGCGCCGCTCTTCGGCGGTGCTCCGTGGCAACGACGTAAACAATACCCGATGGGGAGGGGTGCTTCGCCACTCGGTTGATCACCGCCCGGCGGCAGCCGGGTGGCTAGGCTGGTCCGGATGCGGCCCGGGCCCCCGCGGGGCCCGGCGGCAGTCCCCGTGGACGCCGACACGCACCCGACACGCACCCCGATACAAGGAGCCACAGGACATGGCCGACTCCAGTTTCGACATTGTCTCGAAGGTCGAGCGGCAGGAGGTCGACAACGCCCTCAACCAGGCCGCCAAGGAGATCTCGCAGCGCTACGACTTCAAGGGCGTGGGCGCCTCGATCTCGTGGTCCGGCGAGAAGATCCTCATGGAGGCGAACTCCGAGGACCGGGTGACGGCTGTCCTCGACGTCTTCCAGTCCAAGCTGATCAAGCGCGGTATCTCCCTGAAGGCCCTGGACGCGGGCGAGCCCCAGCTCTCCGGCAAGGAGTACAAGATCTTCGCGTCGATCCAGGAGGGCATCTCCCAGGAGAACGCCAAGAAGGTCGCGAAGCTCATCCGCGACGAGGGCCCCAAGGGCGTGAAGGCGCAGGTCCAGGGTGACGAGCTGCGCGTCAGCTCCAAGAGCCGCGACGACCTGCAGGCGGTCATCGCGCTGCTGAAGGGTCAGGACTTCGACTTCGCGCTGCAGTTCGTGAACTACCGGTAGCGGTCGGCGGCGCGAGGGGCGGCGCACAGAGTGTCCGCCCCTCCATCCGGCCCCCGTGTCCGCCGTGGTGTCCGGCCGTGGTGTCCGCCGGTCAGTCGCGGGAGTTGCCGAACAGGACCCGGTATCCGATCAGCAGCACCAAGGACCCGCCGATCGCGGCGAGCCAGGTGGGGCCGTCGAAGAAGTCCTTGCTGATCGGGTGGTCCAGCCAGCGGGCCGAGATCCAGCCGCCGACGAACGCACCGGCGACGCCGATGAGAGTGGTGCCGACGAGCCCTCCGGGGTCCCGGCCCGGCAGCAGGATCTTGGCGATGACGCCGGCCAGCAGTCCGAGGACGATCCACGCGATGATTCCCATGCCGTGAACCTACCTTTCCGCGTCACACGCCTGACACACTCGTTCGTTCTCCGTTGCCGGGAACGACGGGCGCACGGGGGCCGCCGGTTCCCGGGCTGAGTAGGGTGCGGCGCATGACACAGTCCGGCCCCACCGCCGAACTCCGGCGCACCCTGGGCGTTCCCGACGCCGTCGTCATCGGTCTCGGTTCGATGATCGGCGCCGGCATCTTCGCCGCGCTGGCGCCCGCTGCGCGGGCGGCCGGTTCCGGACTGCTGCTCGGCCTCGCCGTCGCGGCGGTCGTGGCCTACTGCAACGCCATGTCCTCGGCCCGGCTGGCCGCCGTCTACCCGGCCTCAGGCGGCACTTACGTCTACGGCCGCGAGCGGCTCGGCGCGTTCTGGGGCTACCTCGCGGGCTGGTCGTTCGTGGTCGGAAAGACCGCCTCCTGCGCGGCGATGGCGCTGACCGTGGGGTCGTACGTCTGGCCGGATCAGGCGCACGCCGTGGCGGTCGTCGCCGTGGTGGCGCTGACGGCGGTGAACTACGGCGGCGTCCAGAAGTCCGCCTGGCTGACGCGGGCGATCGTCGCCGTGGTGCTGGCCGTCCTCGCGGCCGTCGTGGTGGTGTGCCTGGGTTCCGGGGAGTCCGACGCCGGGCGGCTGGACATCGGGGCCTCCGAAGGCGCGGGGGGCGTGCTGCAAGCGGCCGGACTGCTGTTCTTCGCCTTCGCCGGCTACGCCCGGATCGCCACCCTCGGCGAGGAGGTGCGGGATCCGGCGCGCACCATCCCGCGGGCTGTGCCGCTGGCTCTGGGCATCGCACTGGCCGTGTACGTGTGCGTGGCGGTCGCGGTGCTGTCGGTGCTGGGTGCCGGGGCGCTCGGGGACGCGACGGCGCCGCTGGCGGACGCGGTGCGCGCGGCCGGTGCGCCGGGTCTGGCGCCGGTGGTGCGGGCGGGGGCCGCGGTGGCGGCGCTGGGCTCGCTGCTCGCGCTGATCCTCGGCGTCTCCCGGACGACGCTCGCCATGGCACGGGACCGGCATCTGCCGGCCGCCCTGGCCGCCGTGCACCCGCGTTTCCGGGTGCCGCACCGGGCGGAACTGGCCGTGGGCGCGGTGGTAGCCGTCCTCGCGGCCACGGTGGATGTGCGGGGTGCGATCGGCTTCTCCTCCTTCGGGGTGCTGGCGTACTACGCGGTCGCCAACGCGTCGGCCTGGACGCTGGACCCGGCCGCGCGAGCGCGTGCCCTGCCCGCCCTGGGTCTGGTCGGCTGCGTGGTCCTGGCGTTCGCACTGCCGGCGGCGTCGGTGGGCGCGGGAGCGGCGGTGCTCGCGGTGGGGGTGACCGCGTACGGGGTGCGCCGGTGGGCGGCGGCCCGCGGGTAGGCGGCGCCGGTGAGGGTGGGCCGGTGCCGGCGCGCCGGTGAGGGTGAGCCGGTGTGTCGCGCCGGTGAGGGTGGTGGGGGCGCCCCCGTGAAGGAGCGGTGCCGGGAGTTCGGCGAGCGGTGCAGGCAAGGGGACGCCCGGCGCGGGCCAGGGTGTCTGTGAGGCGGGACCGGGCAGGGTGGTCCAGCCCCAGGGGCGGGTGGTGCGGGCCCTGCCCCCCCTTGCCGGCAACTGCTCGGTCTCGGTCATGGGTTCATGATGCGCGGCGCCACTGACAAGCGGGCCGGCCTGTGGACGGCCGGCAACCTGTGGACAACTCGGTCACCCGGCCGGGGGTCAGCGGGCCGCGAACGGCTCGTCGGTGCGGACGATGTCGCGGCCCAGCGGGAGCAGCGAGATCGGGATCATCTTGAAGTTGGCGATGCCGAAAGGGATTCCGATGATCGTGACGCACAGCAGGAGCCCGGTGACGATGTGGCCGAGCGCCAGCCACCAGCCGGCGAGGATCAGCCAGAGCACGTTGCCGATGCAGGAGGGTGCTCCGGCGTCTCTTCGTTCGACCGTGGTGTATCCGAACGGCCAGAGGGCGTAGACGCCTATACGAAAGGCGGCGATCCCGAAGGGGATGCCGATGATCGTGATGCAGAGCAGCAGTCCGGCGGCCACGTAGCCGAGGAACAGCCAGAAGCCGCTCAGGATGAGCCATATGACGTTCAGGAGGGTCTTCACTGGCGGTGACCTGCCATCTTCTCCAGGCGGGCGATGCGCTCCGCCATGGGCGGGTGGGTGGAGAACATCTTGGAGAGCCCCTGGCCCGGGCGGAACGGGTTCGCGATCATCATGTGGCTCGCGGACTCGATGCGCGGCTCGGGCGGCAGCGGCAGTTGCTTGGTGCCCGTCTCCAGTTTGCGCAGGGCGCTCGCCAGGGCCAGCGGGTCACCGGTCAGCCGGGCGCCGGAGGCGTCGGCCTCGTACTCGCGG
Organism: Streptomyces sp. bgisy159; assembly: GCF_965341775.1. Taxonomy (GTDB): domain Bacteria; phylum Actinomycetota; class Actinomycetes; order Streptomycetales; family Streptomycetaceae; genus Streptomyces. Next base: position 281,342 of record NZ_CBDQZH010000002.1, read on the forward strand.
GAGCGGCTGATGGCGAGTTGGATGAGGCCGGCCGCGAGGGGCCCCAGGATCATGATCAGGAGCATGCCGAGCAGGCCGGGGCCGTCGTCGTCGTCGGAGCGGCCGACGGGGATCAGCCAGGCGAAGTTGACCAGGAACATGATCACTGAGGCGAGGGCGCCGGCGACCGAGGAGATGAGGATGTCGCGGTTGTAGACATGGCTGAGTTCGTGGCCGATGACGCCGCGCAGTTCCCGCTCGTCGAGGAGGCGCAGGATTCCCTCGGTGCAGCACACGGCGGCGTTGCGGGGGTTGCGGCCGGTGGCGAAGGCGTTGGGCGCCTCGGTCGGCGAGATGTAGAGGCGGGGCATGGGCTGGCGGGCCTGGGTGGAGAGTTCGCGGACCATGCGGTAGAGGCCGGGTGCCTCGAACTCGCTGACGGGGCGGGCGCGCATCGCGCGTAGCGCCAGCTTGTCGCTGTTCCAGTAGGCGTAGGCGTTGGTGCCGAGGGCGACCAGGACGGCGATGATCAGGCCCGTGCGGCCGAAGAGGCTGCCGATGACGATGATGAGGGCGGACAGTGCCCCGAGGAGTACTGCGGTCCTGAGCCCGTTGTGCCGGCGGTGCACGGTACGCCCTCCAAGTCGTGCGGCAGGGGAACCCTCGCTTGCTGATCTCCGGTCCAGCCGGTGTCTTCTCCAGTGGACCCTCCCGTCTTGGTCAACGCCAGGCGGGATGCGGTGGTTCCCCGGTGGGCGCGGCACGGTGGGTGCGCCGTACGGGTGATGGCCCGCACGGCCGGGGGGGGGAGGCGAGCGCTGGACCGGGGTGGCGAGTGCCGGACGGGGCGGCGGAGGTCCCGTCAGAACAGTGCGGTGTCGGTGAAGCGCAGGATCAGCTGGGGTGCTCCGGAGAGGGCGACACCGATGACGCCGGTGACGGCGAGGGCGGCGGTCAGCGGTACGGGAACGCGGTGTCCGGCGGGCTCGCCCTCGGGGGCGCGGAACAGCAGGGCCGTCCACCGCAGGTAGTAGACCAGCGCGATCACCACGTTGACGGCCATGACGACGGCCAGCCAGCCGAGGCCCGCGTCGACGGCGGCGGAGAAGACGGTGACCTTGGCGAACAGGCCGATCACGCCGGGCGGCAGTCCGGCCAGGCAGAGCAGGAAGAAGGCCAGCAGGAGTGCGGCCAGGGGGTTGGTGGCGTACAGGCCGCGGTAGTCGCCGACGCGGTTGGCGGTGCGGGTGCGGCCGACCAGGGCGGCCACCGTGAACGCGCCGAGGTTCACGGCCCCGTACATCAGGGCGTAGGCGAGAGTGGAGCCGATGGCCTGCTCGGGGTCGTCGCCGTAGGCGGCCGCGGCGATCGGGACGAGGAGGTAGCCGGCCTGGCCGACGGAGGACCAGGCGAGCAGGCGGACCGCGCTGTACGCGCGCGTGCCGCTCTGGCGCAGGGCGCCGGCGTTGCCGACGGTCATGGTGAGTGCGGCGAGCGCGGCGAGCGCGGGGCCCCAGACGTCGGCGTACGACGGGAAGCCGATCACGGTGACGAGGATCAGGCCGCTGAAGCCGACGGCCTTGCCGACGACGGACAGGTAGGCGGCGACGGGCAGGGGCGCGCCGACGTAGGTGTCGGGCACCCAGAAGTGGAAGGGGACGGCGGCCGTCTTGAAGGCGAAGCCGACGAGGGTGAGGGCGACGCCGGCCTGGGCGAGGGTGTGGAGTTGTCCGTCGACGTGCTGGATGCGTTCGGCGACCCGGGTGAGGTGGAGGGTGCCGGTCGTGGCGTAGACGAAGCTGATGCCGAGGAGGCTGACGGCGGTCGCGGTGACGGAGGACAGGAAGAACTTCAGGGCCGCCTCGGAGGACCGTCGGTCGCCGTGGCGCAGGCCGACGAGGGCGAAGGCGGGCAGGGAGGCGACCTCCAGGGCGACGACGAGGGTGGCGAGGTCGCGGGAGGCGGGCAGCAGGGCGGCGCCGGCGGCGGAGGACAGCAGCAGGAACCAGAACTCCCCTTCGGGGAGTCGTCCGCGGGCGTCCTTCAGGGCGGTCACGGACAGCAGGGCGGCCAGCAGGGCGCCGCCGAGCACCAGGAACTGGATGACGAGGGTGAACCGGTCGGCGGTGTAGCTGCACACGCGCGGGTCGTCGACGAGGCAGAAGGTGGAGCGGTCGCCGTCCAGGAGGGGCAGCAGCAGGGCCGTGGCGATGGCGAGGCCGGCGACGGAGAGCCAGCCGAGGACGGGCTTCCTCGCCGTGGGCACGAACAGGTCGGCGACCAGGACGGCCAGGGCGGCGACCGCGGCCATGGTGGGTGGGGCGACGGCGAGCCAGTCGACGGACTGCACCAGGTTCTGGGCCGGTGGCTGGGCCAGGGCGCTCATCGGTTGCCTCCTGCGAGGAGCTGCTGCACGGCCGGGTCGGTCAGGCCGAGGAGGGTCTTGGGCCACAGGCCGGCGACGACGGTGAGGGCGACGAGCGGGGTCCAGGCCGCGAACTCGTACGTCGTTACGTCGGCGAGCTTCGGGGCGTCCTGCGGTACCGCGCCCATGCAGACCCGGCGGACGACGACCAGCAGGTACGCGGCGGTGAGCAGGGTGCCGAACGCGCCGATCGCGGTGAAGGTGAGGTAGGCGGGACGGCTGAGGTCGTCGGCGGGCCGGAACGCGCCGAACAGGGCCAGCATCTCGCCCCAGAACCCGGCGAGTCCGGGCAGGCCGAGGGAGGCGACCGCGGCGAACGCGAGGAGTCCGCCGAGCCGGGGCGCCTTGCCGTACAGGCCGGCTCCGGTGGCCTGGGCGAGGGTGTCGAGGTCGGTGGTGCCGGTGCGGTCCTTCAGGGCGCCGACCAGGAAGAAGAGCAGGCCGGTGATGAGGCCGTGGGCGACGTTGGCGAACAGGGCGCCGTTGACGCCGGTCGGGGACATGGTGGCGATACCGAGGAGGACGAAGCCCATGTGGCCGACGGAGGAGTAGGCGATGAGCCGTTTCAGGTCGCCCTTCGCACCCCGCTTGGCGAGGGCCAGGCAGGCGAGCGATCCGTAGACGATCCCGACGACGGCGAAGGCGGCGAGGTACGGGGCGAAGGTCCGGAAGCCGTCGGGCGCGATCGGCAGGAGGATCCGGACGAACCCGTACGTACCCATCTTGAGCAGGACGCCCGCGAGCAGGACCGAGCCGACGGTCGGGGCGGCGGTGTGGGCGTCCGGGAGCCAGCTGTGCAGCGGCCACATCGGGGTCTTCACCGCGAGCCCGATCCCGATCGCCAGTACGGCGACGACCTGCACGGACATGGTCAGCGACCGGCCGTTGTCAGTGGCGAGTGCCACCATGTCGAATGTGCCCGCCCGCAGGCCGATCAGCAGCAGGCCGAGCAGCATGACCACCGAGCCGAGCAGTGTGTAGAGGATGAACCGCCAGGCGGCCTGGGCCCTGCCCTCGCCGCCCCAGCGGGCGATGAGGAAGTACATCGGGATCAGGACCGTCTCGAAGGCGAGGAAGAACAGGAGCAGGTCGAGGACGGCGAAGGTGGCGAGGGTGCCGGACTCCAGGACGAGGACCAGGGCGACGAAGGCCTTCGGGGCCGGGCCCGCCGGGGGCTTGAAGTACGAGTAGAGCGCGCACAGGAACGTCAGCAGCGCGGTCAGGACCAGCAGGGGGAGGGAGACGCCGTCGATGCCGAGGTGGATGCGCACGTCGAGTGCGGGGATCCAGCTGATGTCGGTACTGGCCTGCATCCTCGACGGGTGGTCGTGGTCGAAGCCGAGCGCCAGGACGATCGCGGCTGCGAGGACGGCGCCCGTGACGGTGACGCCGTGCCGCAGCACGGCCTGGTCCGGGGACTTCCCCTTCAGCCCGGGCGGGGCGGGCAGCAGAGCGGCGGCGGCGCCCAGGAGCGGGCCGACGACGACGAACGCGAGAAGGAACTGCATCACGGACTCGTTGATATCGATCACGCCTGCTCACGCTCCCGTGGCGACGAGGACGGCGGCGACCGCGAGGACGACGGTGCCGGCGAGCAGCGCGCTCACATAGGTCTGCACATTGCCGGTCTGGGCGCGCCGGACGGCGGCGCCGAGCCAGCGGGGTAGGGCGCCCGCGCCCCGTACGTAGGTCTCGACGACCTCGCGGTCCAGGAACCGGACCAGCGCGGCTCCGGCCTGGACCGGGCGGACGAACAGGGCCCGGTAGACGGCGTCCAGGTGGAAGCCGTCGGCCGCGTGCCGGTGCAGCGGGCCCAGCAGCAGCCGTCCGGGGTCGGCCGGGTCGGGTGCGGAGGCGAGGTCGCCGTACGCGGGGGCGTGGCTGGCGATGGCCTCGGCCTCGACCTGGGCGGCGTCGCCCTCGGGGTGGGCGGCGACCGCGCCCAGGGGGACGCGGGCGGCGAGGGCGGTCAGGTGGCGCCAGGCCGCGTAGGCGGCCAGGCCGCCGGCCAGGGCCACGCCGGTGCCGAGGACGGAGGTGGCCAGGGCCGGGGCGAGGCCGCCGCCGTCGAACCAGTCGGGTAGCGCGCGGTAGGCGAACCCGCCGAACGCGAGGGACGGTACGGCGAGCACCCACAGCACGACGGTCATGGTCAGCGGCTGCCGGCCGTGGTCGGGGACGGCGGCGCCCCGGCCGCGGAAGGTGAGCAGCCACAGGCGGGTCGCGTAGGCGGCGGTGAGGAGGGCGGTGAGCAGTCCGGCGACGAGGACGATCCAGCCGGTGGCGCCGGGGACGTGCTCGGTGTGGCCGCCGGTGGCGTGCTCGGCGGCGCCGAGGACGGACTCCTTGGAGAAGAAGCCGCTGAAGGGCGGGATCGCGGCGAGCGCGAGCAGCGCCACGGTCATCGTCCAGTAGGCGTCGGGGACGCGGTCGCGCAGGCCGCTCATGCGGGACATGGCGGCGAGCGAGTTGGTGCCGGCGGCGTGGATGATCACGCCGGCGGCGAGGAACAGCACGGCCTTGAAGGCGCCGTGGGACAGGAGGTGGAAGACGGCGGCACCGCGGTCGCCGACGGCGAGGGCGCCGGTCATGTAGCCGAGCTGGCCGATGGTCGAGTAGGCGAGGACGCGTTTGATGTCGTCCTGGGCGAGCGCGGCGAGGGCGGAGCCGGTCATCGTGACGGCGGCCATCACGGCGAGCACGACCATCGCCGCCGCGGAGGACTCGAAGACGGGGAGGAGCCGGGCGACGAAGTAGACACCGGCGGCGACCATGGTCGCGGCGTGGATCAGCGCGGAGACGGGTGTGGGGCCCGCCATCGCGTCGGGGAGCCAGGTGTGCAGCGGGAACTGCGCCGACTTGCCGGCCACGCCCGCGAGCAGCAGCAGGGCGACCACGGTCGGGTGGTCGAGTCCGCCGTGGGCGACGGTGCCGAGGATCTCGGTGATCTGGAAGGAGCCGGTGTCGTCGGCGAGGGCGAACAGGCCGATGAGGAAGGGCACGTCGCCGAGCTTGGTGACCAGGAAGGCCTTGATCGAGGCGGCCCGGGCCTCGGGGGTCTCCCAGTAGTGGCCGACCAGGAAGTAGGAGCAGATGCCCATGACCTCCCAGCCGACCAGCAGCACCATCAGGTCGCCGGAGTAGACGACGAGGAACATGGCGGAGGTGAACAGGGAGACGAGGGCGGCGTACGACGGGTAGCGCGGGTCGTCGCGCAGATAGCCCGTGGAGTAGATCTGCACGCAGGAGGCGACCAGGCCGACGAGGAGGGCGACCAGGGCGGCGAAGCCGTCGATGTAGAGGGCGAGCTCGATGGGCACGGAGCCGGTCGGGGTGAGTTCGCGGGCCGCGTCGAGGGGAGCGCCCCCGCCCTGGCGTGCGGCGACGATCGCCGCGAGGCCCAGGGAGGCGAGCGTCGGCAGGACGGCGAGCGGGCGGACGAACCCGGGGAAGGTGCGGCCCAGGAGGAGCCCGGCGGCCGCGCCCAGGAACGGCAGCAGGGGGACGAGGACGGCGAGGGTGGTCGTGGTCACGCGGTGGCCTCAGCCTTCTCGGCGCCCGTCTCGGTCGCGGGGGTGTCGGTCTCGTCGCTCTCGGCGGTGTCGCGGAGCCTGTCGATGTCCGAGGTGCCGCGGTTGCGGTGCACGGCGAGGACGATCGCCAGGCCGATGCCGATCTCGGCGGCGGCGATGGCGATCGTGAACAGGGTCAGGGCCTGCCCGGAGTGCAGGGTCTCCTCGGCGGTCCTGCTCAGCCAGACGTCGAAGGCGACCAGGTTGAGGTTGACGGCGTTGAGCATCAGCTCGACGGACATCAGGACGAGGATCGCGTTGCGGCGGGCGAGGACGCCGTACAGGCCGGTGCAGAAGAGGAGGGCGGACAGGACCGCGGGGTAGGCGAGGTGCATCAGCGGGTCCCTCCCGGTCCGGCCGTCCGACCGGCTGTCCGCCCGGTCGCCTGTGTGGAGCCCGGGTCGGCGACGGGGCCGGGGGGCACCGGGCCGTTCCCCGGCGTATCCGTCACGTCCGGCGTGGCCGGTGTGGCCGGTGTGGTCGGTGTGGCCGGCGTGGCCGTGGCATCCGTCGGGTCCGGTGTCTCGCCCGCCTGGGCCTTGCGGGACAGCACGATCGCGCCGACGAGGGCGGCGAGGAGGAGGACGGAGAGGGCCTCGAAGGGCAGGACCCAGTGCTGGAAGAGGCCGGCGCCGGTGACCTCCGTGGAGCCGGCGGCCGGGCCGTCCAGGTCGATCCAGGTGGTGCGGAACGCGTCCACCACCACCCAGACCAGAGCGGCCGCGGCGGCCACGGCGACCGTGAGGGCGGCCCAGCGGTTGCCGGAGTCGGCGTCCGGGGAGCGGCCGATGGGGGCCCTGGTGAGCATCAGGCCGAAGAGGAGGAGGACGACGACGGAGCCGACGTAGATGAGGACCTGTACCCAGGCGATGAACTCGGCCGTCAGCAGGAGGTACTCGACGGCGAGGCCGCCGAGGGCGACGACCAGCCACAGGGCAGCGTGCACCAGTTGCCCGGTGGTGACGGTGACCAGGGCGGCGCCGAGGGTGAGCAGGCCGACGAGGAGGAAGGCGATCTCGACGCCGGTCGGGGAGAGGAAGCCGTGGGCTTCGGCAGCGAGGCTCACGCGCGCCCCTCCTTCGGCCCGTCCTGCGTAACTTCATCCTGACCCTGCTCGGACTGAGCCTGCTCGGACTGGGCCTGCTCGGACTGGGCCTGTTCGAGTTGGGCGGCTCGCTTCTCGGCGGTCTTGCGGGCGGCGGCGGTCTCCTTCGGCTCCTCGGCGCCGGGGTCGAGGGCGGGCGGGGCCGGCACGGTCCACATCCACTCGCGCAGCTTGTCCCGCTCGTGGGTCAGGTCGCGGATGTCGGTCTCGGCGTACTCGAACTCGGGGGACCAGAAGAGGGCGTCGAAGGGGCAGACCTCGATGCAGATGCCGCAGTACATGCACAGGGAGAAGTCGATGGCGAAGCGGTCCAGGACGTTGCGGCTGCGCTCGCGGCCGCCGGGGGCCGCCGCCGGGACCGTCTCCTTGTGCGAGTCGATGTAGATGCACCAGTCGGGGCACTCACGGGCGCAGAGCATGCACACCGTGCAGTTCTCCTCGAACAGGCCGATCACCCCGCGCGTGCGGGGCGGCAGCTCGGGCTGGACGTCGGGGTACTGCTCGGTGACGGTCTTCTTCGTCATCGTGCGCAGGGTGACGGCCAGGCCCTTGGCGAGGCCGGAGCCGGGGATGCGGGGCCGGGAGGGCGGCAGGGACTCACCCACTAGGAGATCACCACCTTGACGATGCCGGTGAGGGCGATCTGAGCGAGGGAGAGGGGGACGAGGAGGGTCCAGGAGAGCTTCTGCAGCTGGTCCTCACGCAGTCGGGGGTACGTGACGCGCAGCCAGATGACGACGAAGGCGAGCAGGGCGGCCTTCAGCAGCGTCCAGACCCAGCCGAGACCGTCGGCACCCCAGGGGCCGTGCCAGCCGCCCAGGAAGAGGACGGTGGTCAGACCGCACAGGACGACGATGCCGGCGTACTCGGCGAGCAGGAAGAGGGCGAAACGCAGACCGGTGTACTCGGTGTACGCGCCGAAGATGATCTCCGAGTCGGCGACGGGCATGTCGAAGGGCGGTCGCTGGAGCTCGGCGAGGCCGGCGACGAAGAAGACGATCGCGCCGACGAGCTGCCAGGGCAGCCACCACCACTCGAAGGCGTCGAGGATGCCGGGCAGGGAGACGGTGCCGGCCGCCATCGCCACGGAGGCGGCGGTCAGCAGCATCGGCAGCTCGTAGGCCAGCAGCTGGGCGGCGGTACGCAGACCGCCGAGGAGGGAGAACTTGTTGGCGCTGGCCCACCCGGCCATCAGGGAGCCGAGCACGCCGACGCCCATCACCGCGAGGACGAAGAACACGCCCGCGTCCACGACCTGGCCGACGGCGCCCTCGCTCGGGCCGATCGGGACGGCGAGCAGCACCAGCAGGTACGGCAGCAGGGCCACGGCCGGGGCGAGCTGGAAGATACGGCGGTCCGCGTCCGCGGGGACGACGTCCTCCTTCTGCGCGAACTTCACGCCGTCCGCGATGAGCTGGGCCCAGCCGTGGAAGCCGCCGGCGTACATGGGGCCGAGGCGGCCCTGCATGTGGGCCATCACCTTGTGTTCCGTCTGACCGATGATCAGCGGGAAGGTGAGGAAGACGCCGAAGACGATCAGGAGTCGCAGGGCGACGTCGAGGGCGTCGTTCACTGCTCGCCTCCTGTGGGGGTGTCGGGGGTGCCGGGACCCTCGGTGCCGCCGGGGTCGGCTTCGGCTTCGGCTTCGGGTGTGGGCGCGGGGGCGGGGGCGGGTGTGTCAGAGGTTTCGGAAGCTTCGGGCTTCCTGTCGGCCTTCGACCCCTTCTCGATCTCCGGCTTCCTCTCGGGCTCCGGCCCCTTCTCGGACTCGGGCTTCCGGTCGGACTCCGGCCCCCTGTCGGGCTCGGGCCGGGGCTCCTCGAACGCCGGGCGGGAGTGGTGCCACGGGGCGTCGGCGCTGCGCGGGGCCGCCGGGGGCCTGGCGCTCCGGGGAGCGGTCCCTTCGGCCCCGCTCCGGCCCGTGGAGCCGGCGGCGCCCGTTCCCTGGCCCCGGTCCTGGTTCCCCTGGCCCTGGTTCTTGCCCTGGTGCTGGCCTTGCTTGTTGCCCTGGTTCTGGTTCGACTCCGGCGCGCCACGGCCGGGGGCGCCGGCCTGGCTGGCGGAGCCCTCCGCCGCCGTACGGGTGCGCCGCGGGGGTCGTTCTCCCGCCGCCGCGCGGCCGGCGCCCGGGCGGCCCGCCGCTGTGGTGCCGCGGGCGGGACGGGCCGGGGCGGGCGGGAGCTGGCCCTTGAGCGGGCCCCACTCGTTGGGGTCGGGAACACCGGGGGGAAGCATCTGGCGGCGCTTGGGGCCGCCGTGGCCCGGACCCGCCGCCTGCTCCCCGGGCTCCTTCGCGCCGGGCCACGCCTTGGCGACGCGGGCCGCGAGGACGAAGTCCTTGCGCAGGGGGTGTCCCTCGAAGGTGTCGGGGAGGAGCAGGTGGTCCAGCCCGGGGTGGCCCTCGAAGGTCACGCCGAACATCTCGTGGGTCTCGCGCTCGTGCCAGGCCGCGCCCCCGTAGACGTCGACGGCGGAGGCCAGGGCGGGTGCCTCGTGCGGCACCGTGGTGCGCAGCAGGAGCCGTCGGACCGGGCCCAGCGCGACGACGTGGGCCGCGATCCGGAAGCCCTCGCCGGGCTCGTCCACCGCGCTCAGCCAGTCGAAGTAGGTGCAGCCCAGCTCGTCGCGGGCGGTGCGCAGGGCGTCCGTCCAGGAGCCCGGCGGGACGTCGACCGTGAGGACCTCGTAGGACTCCCCGGCCGTGGCGTCCGGGCCGAAGAGTTCCTCGGCGGGGGCGGGCAGCCAGCCGGCCGTGCTCATCGGGCGTCCCCCTCCCCGGACGGGGCCGGCGGCTGCACCAGGCCGCTGCGCAGGGCGTCGGCCGACGGCCGGCCCGCCGGGGAGCCGTGGCCGTACCGCTCCCCCAGCGACTCGCGGGCGATCTTCTCCTGAAGCTTGAGGATGCCCTGGAGGAGCGCCTCGGGCCGGGGCGGGCAGCCGGGGACGTACACGTCGACCGGGATGATCTGGTCGACGCCCTTGGTGACGGAGTAGGAGTCCCAGTAGGGGCCGCCGCAGTTGGAGCAGGCGCCGAAGGAGATGACGTACTTCGGCTCGGGCATCTGCTCGTAGAGCCGCTTCACGGCCGGGGCCATCTTGTCCGTGACCGTGCCGGAGACCACCATCAGGTCCGCCTGGCGCGGCCCCGGCGCGAAGGGGATCACACCGAGGCGGATGAAGTCGTGGCGGGCCATCGACGCGGCGATGAACTCGATGGCGCAGCAGGCGAGGCCGAAGTTGAAGACCCAGAGCGAGTAGCGGCGGCCCCAGTTCAGGACGACCTTCATCGGCTCGGGGGCGAGGCGGGCCAGCGCGCCCAGCCGCTTCGGCTCGGGGAGCGGCACGGGAGCGGGGTTCACGTCCGTGCCCGGGTTCACGTCCATGACAGGACGCCCTTCTTGTAGGCGTACAGCAGGCCCACGGCGAGGAAGCCCAGGAAGACGAACATCTCCACGAGCGTCGTCGCGCCGTAGCCGGGGGCGGCGAAGATCGTCGCCCAGGGGAAGAGGAAGATCGAGTCGACGGCGAAGATCACGTAGAGGAAGGCGTAGACGTAGTAGCGGACCTGGGTGTGCGCCCAGCCCTCGCCGACGGGGTCGACCCCGCACTCGTACGTCAGGAGTTTCTCGGGGGTGGGCACGACCGGGCGCAGCAGGCGGCCCGCCCCGAAGGCGACGGCGACGAACAGCACGCCGACGACGGCGAGCAGCCCCACCACCGAGTACGACTGGAAGTAGTCCGCCGCGACGACGACGGTCGGTTCCCGCACGTCGGTCCCTCGCTCCCTGTCCTCGACCCTGCCTCGACCATGTCCGGACGACGCCTCGACACTGTTCGACGATCTGTACGCACGGGAGTCTAGGCCCTGATAAAGGGACGGTAAGCAGCCCGTCGCGCCTTGAGATGCGGGAACGCGGCAAGGGTGGGGTTTTCCCCCGTTCCGGGCGGGCGCCGACCTCATGGCGCGGCAGGCCACCGCACGGCACGCTAGCCCATATGACCGCATCGCAGCCCACCCGGCGCCATGGCGCCCCGCGCGCCGACGAGCCCGCGCCGCCGCCTCCCCGGCTCGCCTTCGACGAGCACACGTGGAGGGAGATCGCGCACCTTCTGGCGAACCTGCCGATGGCGTTGATCGGCTTCATGTACGTGATGACGGTGATGGTGACCGGTGCCGCGCTGTCCCTGACCGTGGTCGGCCTGCCGTTGCTGGCGCTGGGGCTGACGGGGGCGCGGCTGCTGGGCCGGGTCGAGCGGGCGCGGGCCCGGGCGCTGCTGGGGGTGCGGATCGACGAGCCGACCCCGCTGCCGCTGCGCCGGGAGAGCGGGCTGCAGCGGCTGTGGCTGGTGCTGAAGGACCCGGTGGGCTGGCGGACGATCCTGTACGACTTCATGCGGCTTCCGTGGGGCATCCTCACCTTCGTCACCACGGTGACGTCGCTGTTCGTGCTCTGGCCGGTGCTGCCCTTCCTGGCGCGGGGGCTGGCCAACGCCGACCGGGCGATGGTGCGGGCGCTGCTGTCGCCGTCGGACGAGCTGGAGCGCCGTATCGCCGAACTGGAGTCCGACCGGGGTGTCGTGGTCGACGCCGCTGCCGCCGACCTGCGGCGCATCGAGCGGGACCTGCACGACGGGGCGCAGGCCCGGCTGGTGAACCTGGCGATGGGGCTGGGCCTGGCGAAGGAGAAGCTGCTGGAGGGCCGGGCCGACGACGCGGTGGCGGCGATGGTGGACGAGGCGCACGGCGAGGTGAAGCTGGCGCTGCAGGAGCTGCGCGACCTGGCGCGCGGCATCCACCCGGCGGTCCTGACCGACCGTGGTCTGGACGCCGCCCTGTCGTCGGTGGCCTCGCGCTGCACGGTGCCGGTGAAGGTGACCGTCGACCTGGTGAGCAGGCCGGCGGCGGCCATCGAGGGCATCGCCTACTTCACGGTGTCGGAGCTGCTGCAGAACGTCAGCAAGCACAGCGGGGCGCGCTCGGCGTCGGTGGACGTGTGGCGCACGGACGACCGGCTGCTGATCCAGGTGGTGGACGACGGCCGGGGCGGGGCGCGGCTCGACGGCGGCACCGGTATGCGCGGTCTTGCCGAGCGCCTGGACGCCGTCGACGGCCTGTTCGTCACCGACTCTCCGTCCGGCGGCCCCACGACGATCACGGCGGAGCTCCCCTGGCGGGACCGCGGCGAACCGGCGTAGCCCCGGGCCCGGCTGGGCCGGGCCGCGAACCGCGGTGCAGCCCCCGCTGCCCGGCGGGGCCGGGGTGGGGAAAACCCCCCTCCCGGGACGCCGACGGGCCGGATGGTTCCGGCCGCGCGGGGCGGCGAGGGTGGAGGTACGACAGCGGAGCCTCATGACGAGAATGGACGACGGCGATGGTCATGGAGTACGGACAGCAGTACGGGCCGGCCCCCGGGGCCGCCGCTGAGCGCCCGCGCCGACTGCCCGCCGCGCTGCGCGCGCCCGTGGAGGCGCGGGCCTGGCGGGAGCTGGCGTACGTGCTGACGGGTCTGCCGGTGAGCGTGCTGCTCTTCACGTTCGCGGTGACGATGACGTCGTTGGGCGTGGGCCTGCTGGTGACGTTCCTCGGCGTTCCGGTGCTGGCGGCGGGGCTGGCCGGGTGCCGGGGCTTCGGCGCGCTGGAGCGGGCGCGGGCGCGGGGGCTGCTGCGGCTGGACGTGGCGGCGCCGGAGCCGCTGCGGCCGCGCCGCAACGGCCCGATGGGCTGGATCGGGGCGACGCTGCGCAGCGGCACCTCCTGGCGGAGCCTGCTGTACGCCTTGGTGCAGCTGCCGTGGGCGGTGTTCTCGTTCGCCGTGACGGTGGCCCTGTGGACGACCGGCTGGAGCCTGCTGACGTACCCGCTGTGGTTCTGGGTGTTCCCGATGTACGGCGGCCAGGACGGCCTGCAGCTGTACGGGGACGAGCAGCACAGCGTCTATCTGGACAACCCGTTCGAGATCTCGGTGACCGCGGGCGTGGGCCTGGTGTTCACGCTGGCCACGCCGTGGGTCGTGCGGGCGCTGACAATGGTGGACCGGCTGCTGGTGCACGGGCTGCTCGGCCCGTCGCGGCTGGCGTCGCGCGTGGTGGAGCTGGAGTCGGACCGGGGGGTCGTGGTCGACGCGGCGGCCGCCGACCTGCGGCGCATCGAGCGGGACCTGCACGACGGCGCGCAGGCCCGGCTGGTGGCGCTGGCGATGGATCTGGGGCTGGCGAAGGAGAAGCTGCGGGAGGACCCGCGGACGGCGGCGCGGATGGTGGACGAGGCGCACGGCGAGGTGAAGACGGCGCTGCAGGAGCTCCGCGACCTGGCGCGCGGCATCCACCCGGCCGTGCTGACCGACCGGGGCCTGGACGCCGCCCTGTCGTCGGTGGCCTCGCGCTGCACGGTGCCGGTGCGCGTGGAGGTGGACCTGCGGGAGCGGCCGGCCCCGGCTATCGAGGGGATCGTGTACTTCACGGTGTCGGAGCTGCTGCAGAACGTCAGCAAGCACAGCGGGGCGCGCTCGGCGTCGGTGGACGTGTGGCGGTCGGAGGACCGGATGCTGCTGCAGGTGGTGGACGACGGTGTCGGCGGCGCGGACACCACGGCCGGCTCAGGGCTGGCCGGTCTGGCGGGCCGCCTGGACGCGGTCGACGGCATCCTGATGGTCGACTCCCCGGCCGGCGGCCCCACCCGCGTGACGGCGGAGCTGCCGTGGCGCGGCGCGGAGGTGTGAGAACACCGCTTGCCCAGCGGGCGGCCCCACCGGGTGGCGGTGGAGCCGCCCGGGGCGCGGGACGGCGGCTGTCCGCCCCCGTGCCGCAGCCTGTCGGGGGGATGGAGCCGCCCGTGGTGCGGGGCGGCGGCACAACGCGGCGGCCACACCGCCCCGGCACGGAACCGAAGCACAACCCGGCGGCAACCGCCGCAGCGAGGCGCGGCGTCGGCGCGGCACAGCGGCACAACCCCGCGGCCACACCGCCCCGGCACGGAACCGAAGCACAACCCGGCGGCAACCGCCGCAGCGGGGCGCGGCGGGCGTCGGCGCGGCACGGCAGCACAACCCCGCGGACCATCGCTCCGGCACGGAACCGAAGCACGGCCCGGCGGAGCATCGCCGGGCGCGGCACGCGGGTGGGGGGAAAGCGCTGAGCCAATGTGGCCGGAAAAGGGCCGGGCGGCCGGAATCGGCGGTCGGTCGGCCCGGTTCGTTCCCCGGAATTCCCTGGTCCGGTCCCTATTCTCGTTGCCCCGGCCCACCAAGGTCCTCAATGCTGGAATGCTGGACCCCGGCAACTGCCGGGGCACGGGGGAGCAGAGGACGTGGAGGACAGGGTGCGGGTGGTCATCGCCGAGGACTCGGTGCTGCTGAGGGAGGGCCTGACCCGGTTGCTGACCGACCGAGGGCATGACGTCGTCGCCGGGGTGGGCGACGGCGAGGCCCTGGTGAAGACGGTCACCGAGCTGTACGACCAGGGCGCGCTGCCGGACGTGGTGGTGGCGGACGTGCGGATGCCGCCGACGCACACCGACGAGGGGGTGCGTGCGGCGGTGCAGCTGCGCAAGGCGCACCCCGGTCTGGGGGTACTCGTCCTGTCGCAGTACGTGGAGGAGCGGTACGCCACCGAACTGCTGGCGGGTTCCAGTCGCGGCGTCGGCTACCTGCTCAAGGACCGGGTGGCCGAGGTGCGGGAGTTCGTGGACGCGGTGGTGCGGGTGGCCGAGGGCGGTACGGCCCTCGACCCGGAGGTGGTCGCGCAGCTGCTCGGGCGCAGCCGGAAGCAGGACGTGCTGGCCGGGCTCACCCCGCGGGAGCGCGAGGTGCTGGGCCTGATGGCGGAGGGGCGCACCAACTCGGCCGTCGCCCGGCAGCTCGTGGTGAGCGACGGCGCGGTGGAGAAGCACGTCAGCAACATCTTCCTCAAGCTCGGGCTCTCGCCGAGCGACGGGGACCATCGCCGGGTGCTGGCCGTGCTGACCTACCTGAACTCGTGAGGCGGTCGGTCCCGTGAATCGCCGACCGCCCGCACCGGATCCCGTGAACCGCGGTCCGACCTCGTGAAATACCGACCTGTTTCATGAACCGCCGAGAAATCAACGCCGGGAAATCAAGGTACGCCCTTATCGACGTAGGGTTGATTTCGGGAAGGTCTGGTAGAGATCACAGACCGCTCCCCGACAGCCGCCTCAGGGAGGTCCAGTTCAGTGACCAGTCAGGTCAGCAGCCCAGCGGAGCAGGCCGACGCAAGCGTCGTGGGAGAACAGCGAAAACCGGCCGGTGCGAAGGACGTGCGTCGTCTGGACCGGGTGATCATCAGGTTCGCGGGTGACTCGGGTGACGGTATGCAGCTCACCGGTGACCGTTTCACGTCGGAGACGGCGTCGTTCGGGAACGACCTGTCGACGCTGCCGAACTTCCCGGCGGAGATCCGCGCTCCGGCCGGCACCCTGCCGGGTGTCTCCTCGTTCCAGCTGCACTTCGCCGACCACGACATCCTCACCCCGGGCGACGCGCCGAACGTACTGGTGGCGATGAACCCGGCCGCGTTGAAGGCGAACATCGGGGACGTGCCGCGGGGTGCGGAGATCATCGTCAACACGGACGAGTTCACCAAGCGGGCGATGGCGAAGGTCGGCTACGCGGCTTCGCCGCTGGAGGACGGGTCGCTGGACGGCTACCAGCTGCACCCGGTGCCGCTGACCACGCTGACCGTGGAGGCGCTGAAGGACTTCGACCTCAGCCGCAAGGAGGCCGAGCGCAGCAAGAACATGTTCGCGCTGGGGCTGCTGTCGTGGATGTACAACCGGCCCACGCAGGGCACGGAGGCGTTCCTGCGCTCGAAGTTCGCCCGCAAGCCGGAGATCGCGGAGGCGAACATCGCGGCGTTCCGGGCGGGCTGGAACTTCGGGGAGACCACGGAGGACTTCGCGGTCTCCTACGAGGTGGCGCCGGCGGCGAAGGCGTTCCCGGCCGGCACCTACCGCAACATCTCGGGGAACCTGGCGCTGTCGTACGGTCTGATCGCGGCTTCGCGGCAGGCGGACCTGCCGCTGTTCCTGGGCTCGTACCCGATCACGCCGGCCTCGGACATCCTGCACGAGCTGAGCCGGCACAAGAACTTCGGGGTGCGTACCTTCCAGGCGGAGGACGAGATCGCCGGGATCGGTGCGGCGCTGGGCGCGGCGTTCGGCGGGTCGCTGGCGGTGACGACGACGTCGGGGCCGGGGGTGGCGCTGAAGTCGGAGACGATCGGGCTGGCGGTGTCGCTGGAGCTGCCGCTGCTGGTCGTGGACATCCAGCGGGGCGGCCCGTCGACGGGCCTGCCGACCAAGACCGAGCAGGCGGACCTGCTGCAGGCGATGTTCGGGCGTAACGGGGAGGCGCCGGTGCCGGTGATCGCGCCGTGCACGCCGGCCGACTGCTTCGACGCGGCGCTGGAGGCGGCCCGGATCGCGCTGGCCTACCGCACGCCGGTGATGCTGCTGTCGGACGGCTACCTGGCCAACGGCTCCGAGCCGTGGCGGATCCCGGAGCTGGAGGAGCTGCCGGACCTGACGGTGCGGTTCGCGCAGGGCCCCAACCACACCCTGGACGACGGCAGTGAGGTGTTCTGGCCCTACCTGCGCGACCCGCAGACCCTGGCCCGCCCGTGGGCGGTCCCGGGCACGCCGGGCCTGGAGCACCGCATCGGCGGCATCGAGAAGGAAGACGGCTCGGGCATCATCTCCTACGCCCCCGCCAACCACGAGACGATGGTCCGCACCCGGCAGGCCAAGATCGACGGCATCGACGTGCCGGACCTGGCCGTCGACGACCCGGACGGCGCGCGCACCCTGGTGCTGGGCTGGGGTTCCACCTACGGGCCGATCACCGCGGCGGTGCGCCGGATCCGCCGGGCGGGCGGCCGCATCGCGCAGGCCCACCTGCGCCATGTCAACCCCTTCCCCCGCAACCTCGGCGAGGTGCTCAAGCGGTACGACAAGGTCGTCGTGCCCGAGATGAACCTCGGCCAGCTCGCCCTGCTGCTCCGGGCGAAGTACCTGGTCGACGCCCACTCCCACACCCAGGTCAACGGCATGCCGTTCAAGGCCGAACAGCTCGCCGCCGCGCTGAAGGAGGCCATCGATGACTGAGACGCTGAAGCTGGTCCCCAAGGCGCAGGCCGCGCAGTCCATGAAGGACTTCAAGTCCGACCAGGAAGTGCGCTGGTGCCCCGGCTGCGGCGACTACGCGATCCTCGCCGCCGTGCAGGGCTTCATGCCGCAGCTCGGCGTGGCCCGCGAGAACATCGTCTTCGTCTCCGGCATCGGCTGCTCCTCCCGCTTCCCGTACTACATGAACACCTACGGGATGCACTCCATCCACGGCCGCGCCCCGGCCATCGCCACCGGCCTGGCCACCTCCCGCCGCGACCTGTCCGTGTGGGTGGTCACCGGCGACGGCGACGCGCTGTCCATCGGCGGCAACCACCTCATCCACGCCCTGCGCCGCAACGTCAACCTGAAGATCCTGCTGTTCAACAACCGCATCTACGGCCTGACCAAGGGCCAGTACAGTCCCACCTCCGAACTCGGCAAGATCACCAAGTCGACCCCGATGGGCTCCCTGGACTCCCCCTTCAACCCGGTCTCGCTCGCCCTGGGCGCCGAGGCGTCCTTCGTCGCCCGGACCGTCGACTCCGACCGCAAACACCTCACCGAGGTACTGCGCCAGGCCGCCGACCACCCCGGCACCGCGCTCGTCGAGATCTACCAGAACTGCAACATCTTCAACGACGGCGCCTTCGAGGTGCTCAAGGACCGGCAGCAGGCCGAGGAAGCGGTGATCCGGCTGGAACACGGCCGGCCGATCCGCTTCGGCCGCGACGCCTCCCAGGGCGTCGTACGCGACCCGGACACCGGCGACCTGCGGGTCGTCGAGGTGACACCCGACAACGAGAGCCGGGTCCTGGTCCACGACGCCCACGCCACCTCACCCACCACCGCCTTCGCCCTCTCCCGCCTCGCCGACCCCGACACCCTGCACCGGACACCGATCGGGGTGTTCCGGTCCGTGGACCGGCCGGTCTACGACGACCGGATGGCCGACCAGCTCGACACCGCCGTCGAACAACACGGCAAGGGCGACCTCGCCGCACTCCTGACCGGCGGCGACACCTGGACGGTCATCGGCTGAGTCCGGCGTACGCCCGTCACGAGGCCCGGGAGCGGTTCTCCGCCCGGGCCTCGTCGTATGCCCGGCGGGCCTCCTCGACGTCGGCCAGCCGGGTCTCGGTCCACCGGGCCAGGGCACGCACCTGCTCGGCGGCCTCCCGGCCGAGGCCGGTGAGGGAGTAGTCGACGCGGGGCGGGATCACCGGCCGGGCGTCCCGGTGGACCAGGCCGTCGCGCTCCAGGGTCTGCAGGGTCTGGGTGAGCATCTTCTCGCTGACGCCCCGGCCGCCCGTCCGGCCGATGGCCCGGCGCAGCTCGCTGAAGCGGTGCGTGCCCTCGAGCAGCTGGATCAGCACGAGTACGCCCCAGCGGCTGGTGACGTGCTCCAGGACGAGGCGGTAGGGGCACATGGCCTCGGTGTCGCCGGGGCGGCGGCCCTCCTGCTTACTTACTGCCATGCCAGTACCTTACTTCAAAGTGGGTACTTTCGTTCAGTTAGCGCTACTCCTAGGGTTAGCGGCAGAGCCACCCCACAAGGAGTTGTGAATCATGAGCATCGTCGTCACCGGAGCCACCGGACACCTCGGCCGGCACGTCGTGGAGCAGTTGCTGGAGAAGGTCCCCGCGGAGCGGATCACCGCGGTCGTGCGCGACGAGGCCAAGGCCGCCGGTCTCGCGGCCCGCGGAGTATGGATCGCGGTCGCCGACTACAGCCGCCCCGAGACCTTCGACGGCGTGTTCGCGGCCGGCGACAGGGTGCTGCTGATCTCCGGCAGCGAGATCGGCAACGACCGGGCGGGCCAGCACCGCGCCGTCATCGACGCCGCGAAGGCCGCCGGGGTCGCCCTGCTGGCGTACACCAGCGCGCCGGGCACCCTGACGGCCGCGCTCGCCGACGACCACCGCGCCACCGAGGCGGCGCTGCTCGCCTCCGGCCTGCCGTACACGCTGCTGCGCAACGGCTGGTACCACGAGAACTACACCGTGAACCTCGCGCCGGTACTGGAGCACGGCGCCGTGGTCCAGGCGGCCGGCGACGGCCGGGTCTCGTCCGCCGCCCGCGCCGACTACGCGGCCGCCGCGGTCGCGGTGCTGACCGGCGAGGGCCACGAGAACGCGACGTACGAGCTGGGCGGCGACGAGGCGTGGAGCTTCGCCGAGTACGCGGCCGAGGTGGGCCGGCAGACCGGCAAGGAGCTCGCGTACACCCCCGTCCCGCTCGACACCTACGTGTCCGTGCTGACCGGCGCCGGCCTGCCGGAGCCGCTCGCCCGGATCATCGCGGGCGTCGACCTCTCGGTCGAGAAGGGGGAGCTCGTCGTCACCAGCGGCGACCTGTCCCGGCTGATCGGCCGCCCGACCACCCCCGTCTCCGAGGCGATCAGGGCCGCCCTCCAGGGCTGACCCACTCCGGACCGCCCAGGACCGCCCGGAACAACCCCACCCCCGCCTGTCATGACCGTATGGCGATACGGGCATGACAGGCGGGGGTGTCCGGCGCTACCTTCGAGCCACGCGCGCGTGCGCGAGACGAGAAGGAGGGTGCCGTGGCCGCACAGCCCAAGGGCGATCAGCGCATAGGTCTGCTGAACGGCTTCGCCGCCTACGGCATGTGGGGCCTGGTGCCCCTGTACTGGCCGCTGCTCAAGCCCGGCGGGCCCGTGGAGATCCTCGCCCACCGCATGGTGTGGTCCCTGGTCTTCGTCGCCGTCGCGCTGTGCTTCGTGCGGCGCTGGGCGTGGGCCGGGGAACTGGTGCGCCGGCCGCGCCGACTGGCACTGGTCGCGGTGGCGGCCGCCGTGATCACGGTGAACTGGGGCGTCTACATCTGGTCCGTGAACACCGGCCACGTGGTCGAGGCGTCGCTGGGCTACTTCATCAACCCGCTGGTCACCATCGCCATGGGCGTCCTGCTGCTGAAGGAACGGCTGCGCCCGGCCCAGTGGGCGGCCGTCGCGATCGGCCTCGCCGCGGTGATCGTCCTGACCGTCGGCTACGGCCGGCCGCCGTGGATCTCCCTCGTGCTGGCGTTCTCCTTCGCCACGTACGGACTGGTGAAGAAGAAGGTCAACCTCGGCGGGGTGGAGTCGCTGGCCGCCGAGACCGCCCTGCAGTTCCTTCCGGCGCTGGCCTACCTGATGTTCCTGACCGGCCGCGGCGAGTCCACCTTCACCACCGAAGGCACGGGGCACGCCGCCCTGCTCGCCTCGACCGGCATCGTCACCGCGCTGCCCCTGGTCTGCTTCGGCGCGGCCGCGATCCGCGTGCCGCTGTCCACACTGGGCCTGCTGCAGTACCTCGCACCGGTCTTCCAGTTCCTGCTCGGTGTCGCCTACTTCCACGAGGCCATGCCGCCCGAGCGCTGGGCCGGCTTTTCCCTGGTCTGGCTGGCGCTGACCCTGCTCACCTGGGACGCACTGCGGACCGCCCACCGCTCCGCCCGCGCCCTGCGCGCCGCCGCTGCCGGTGCTGCTTCCGCTTCGGCTTCCGCATCGGCCTCCGCTTCGGCTTCCGCTTCTGGTTCTGCCGCGGTACCGGCCCAGGAACTCGCCCCGGCCGACACGGCGGCCGCCGCCGGGACGGCCGACACCGCCGACGCGCCACTGAAGGTCAAGCCGTAGCAACGGCGTCGGCGCACTCGATATAACGAGTCGCATGACGCCGGATCAGACCTCATCCCCCGCGCCCCTGCACTGGAAGCTCGTCATCGACTGCGCCGACCCTCACGCCCAGGCGGACTTCTGGTCCGCCGCCCTGCACTACGAGGCCGAGGACAACAGCGCGCTCATCGAACGGCTGCTGAAGGGCGGGATGCTGCCGGGCGAGGCCACCGTGGAGTACCACGGCCGGCCCGCCTTCCGTGACCTGGTCGCGGTACGGCACCCGCAGGACCCGTACGACCCGGACAGCGGCACCGGCCTGGGACGGCGGCTGCTGTTCCAGCGGGTGCCGGAGGAGAAGTCCGGCAAGAACCGGCTCCATCTCGACCTGCACGCCGGCGCCGAGCGGCGCGCCACCGAGGTCGAGCGCCTGACGGCGCTGGGGGCGAGCGTGCTGCGCGAGGTGGCGGAACCGGGCGGCCGGTGGGTGGTCATGGCGGACCCCGAGGGCAACGAGTTCTGCGTGCAGTGAGCCGGGCTCACCGCCCGGCCGCGGCTGCCTCCCTGGGTGCCGTCCGCGTCAGCGCCCCGGCTCCCGGCCGGCCTTGCGGGCCCGGTCGGTGAGTCGGTGCATGCGGGCGCGGGCGGAGTCGAGTGCCTCGGCCTCGTCGGCGGCGGGGCCGTCCTCGGTGGTCAGTTCGGTCCACAGGGTGAGGAGTTCCTGACCCAGGTCCAGCCCCTGCAGCGGGTCGCGCACCGCTCGCCAGGCGGCCGCCGCGCTCTGCACGTTGCCGTAGGCGGCCTCGGCGTCCCCGAGCCGACGGTGAATCCGGGTCAGGTCCAGGGAGAGGTGGAAGGCACGCAGCGGGTCGTCGGCCAAGTAGGCGATGTAGGCAGTGAGTTCGCGCAGCCGCAGCACCTCGGGGTGGTGCGGGCCGAGCGCCTGCGACGCCTCTGCCACGGTGTGGTCCGCGATCTGCCCGGCCTCCTCGGTACGGCCCGCCCGCACCGCCGCGTTGACCCGCCGCATCGGCTCCGCGAGCAGCGCCGCGTCCCCGCCGGGTCCGGCGCCGGGCTCCTCCTCGGCGAGCACGGCCTCGGCCACCGCGTCGAACCCGCGGGCCGGGGTGGGCCTGGCGTCCTCCATCGCGAGCTCGGCGACCAGGGCGTCCTCGGGGACCGGGGCGACCGGGGCGACGGGGGCGACTCGGGCGGCCGGGGCTACGGGGAGCGGGGCCGGGGGCGTGATGGGCACCGGCTCGAACGACGTGCGGACGGCGGCCGGAGCCTCGGCGTCCGTCGGCTCCGCGGCGAGCGGCATGCTCGGCGGCGGGCCGAAGACCCCGGTGGGGGCGGTGGCCGTACCGGGGGACGGGATGGCGCCGGAGGCGGAGGCCGAGGCTGAATCGGAAGGGGAAGGGGAGGAGTCGGACCCGGCTTCTGCTTCTACTTCGGCTCCTGCTTCGGGCGGCGTGGGGCTGGACGGTACCGCCCGCAGCCGGAAGGTGGGCGGCGAGTCGGCCGCCGAGCGGGCCGCCTCCTGCAGCGCGCCCGTCCGTACCGGCTCCGCCGTGAAGTGGCTGGACCCGTCCGGGTCGACCCGCAGGGGGACGACATAGCCGATCCGGGAGTCGTGCACCGTGGCGAGCACGGGGTGGCCGGTGGCCAGCGCGACCCGGTGGAGGTGGCGCAGCACGGCGTGGTGGATCTCCTCGTCGCCGGTGGCGCCGACCGGCACTCCGCCGATCGTGGCCCCCGCGGCCCCCGTTCCGGGGACGCGCACCTCCAGCGGCACCACCACGGCCGTTTCCCGCTGCTTCTCGCGGCTGAGTCGAGACATCGGTTCCCTCACACTCGGATGCGTGGGGACGCCGTACGGCTCACACTCCCCAGCGTCACGATCCCGTCGTACACGTACTGTTGAGTCTCGCCGCTCGCCCCGCTGCACACGTCACCGCGACGTCACAGCCTCGTTCCAGACCCGACGAGACTGCCGGGAACGGGGGCGGCGGCCACAGGGAGGGGCGGGGCGGATGCGGACCACGGGGGGCGACGGACGCGGACCGGAGATCTGGATCCGGGGCCCGGTCGGCGCAACGACGCCCGCACCGCCGTACGACCCCCCGGCCGCCCGTGTCCCGGGCCCGCGCCGGTGCTCCTGGGTGGCCGTGCACGGCGGCGCGGGCGCGACCACGCTCGCGGCGGTCTACGGCGGCCACGACTGCGGCCGTGACTGGCCCGGCCCCGACGTGCCGGCGTCCGTGCTGCTGGTGGCCCGTACGCACGCCGGCGGTCTGGCGGCCGCCGCGCGGGCGGTCGACGCCTTCCGGCGCGGAGAGGCACCTCACGGGCTCGGCCTGGACGCGGTGGTGCTGGTCGCGGACGCGCCGGGCCGGCTGCCCCGTCCGCTCGCCGTCCGGGTGCGGTGTCTGGAGGAGGTCGTGGCCGTCCACCGCGTGCCCTGGGTCCCCGCCTGGCGCCTGGGCGACCTCACCGGCCCTCCGCCGCGCGGCACCGGGCCGCTCGTACGGCTCGCCGGGACGACGGGCGGGCGGTGAGGGAGCCGTGTCGGCGGGCCGTCGACATCGCCGCCGACGTCGGCACGGGCCGGGGGCGGGCCGTCGACGTGGTGCGCGAGGCCCTTCACCGGATCGAGCGGGTGGACCCCGTCCTGTCCGCCTTCGCCGACGTGTGGCCGGAGCGGGCGCTGCGGCGGGCCGCCGAGGTGGACGCCCTGGTGGCCGCCGGTGCGGTGCTGCCGTTGGCCGGGCTGCAGGTCGTCGCACGGCACGGCGCGGAGGAGACGTTGCTCCAGATTGCCTGCGCATGCATATAATGCACATGCATGTTCATGTCGGTCGTCGGACCGGCCCACCGGGGAAGGGGACCCGATGACTACCCGCCGCTTCCTGTTCGTGCTCGGCAGCAGCCGCAGCGAGGGCAACACCGAACTCCTCGCCCGCCGGGCGGCCGAGCAGCTGCCCGCCGACGTGACACGGGAGTGGGTGGACCTGACCGAGCATCCGCTGCCCGAGTTCCGGGACCTGCGTCACGACAGTGACCACGTCCGCCCCACCGGGGGCGCCGCCGGGCTGCTGCTGGACGCCACGCTCGCCGCGACGGACATCGTGATCGTCTCGCCGCTGTACTGGTACTCGGTCTCCGCGCAGACCAAGCGCTACCTGGACCACTGGTCGGGCTGGCTGCGCACGCCCGGCGTCGACTTCAGGGAAACGATGGCAGGGCGCACCCTGTGGGGCGTGACCACACTCGCGCACCGCGAGCCCGAGGTCGCCGACCCGCTCGTGGGCACCCTGCGCAACTCGGCCGCGTACCTGCGCATGCGGTTCGGCGGGGTGCTGCTGGGCAACGGCAGCAGGCCCGGTGACGTGCTGACGGACACCGAGGCGCTGGCCCGCGCCAAGACGTTCTTCGCGCGGGAGACACCCCCCGCGCGCTTCCCCTACGAGGACTGACACCCGGTCGGGCGGATCAGGTGCCGATGTCCTTCGTCGTGAAGCGAGCCCACGCCGCCGAGCCGAAGAAGGCGGTGTAGAGCGCCTGCAGGCCGAGGTTCTCTCGCAGGTCGGTCCAGTAGACGGGGTCGCGCATCAGGTCGGCGAAGGACAGCCAGTGGTGCGGGAACAGATACGGGTGGACCGCGTGCAGTTGCGGGATCTGGTCGACGATCTGGACGGTGATCAACAGTCCGACGGTGGTCGCCATCGCGGCGATGCCGCTGTTCGTGAGCGTGGAGACGAACAGTCCGAGCGCCGCCACCCCGAGCAGGGACGCGGCCACCACCAGCGCGATCAGCAGCGCTCTGAGCAGTCCCTCGGCGAACGTGATCCGGGTGCCCGAGATGGTGGTGAGATCGCCGAGCGGGAACAGCAGCGCGCCGACGGCGAGCGCCGAGCAGGCGACCACGAGGGTGGCGACCAGGCAGAACGCGGCCGCGGTGGTGAACTTGGCGAGCAGCAGACGGGTCCGGCCGGCCGGGGCGACCAGCAGGTAGCGCAGAGTGCCCGCGTTCGCCTCGCCCGCGATCGCGTCGCCCGCGACCACCCCGACCGCCATCGGCAGGAAGAACGGCAGGGTCGCGGCGAGCGCGGTGAACACCAGGAACAGGCCGTTGTTGGTGACCTGCGCCATGAACGCCGGGCCCTCGCCGCCCCCTCCACCTCCACCGCCACCGCCACCGCCGTCCGACTCGATCCTCACGGCGATCCCCACCAGGACGGGCACGGCGGCCAGCACCCCGAGCAGCGCCACGGTGCGCCAGCGGCGCAGGGTGACGACGAACTCGCTGACGAACAGCCCGAGTGACCAGGTGAGTCGGGGGCGCACGATCACCGCGCCGGTCGGCGACGGACCGGACGGCGATGGACCGGACGATGACGGACCGGACGGCGCCGGACCGGACGATGACGAACCGGACGGCGACGAACCCGACGGCGACGAACCGGACACCCCGGCGCCGGGCACCTCAGCCCGCGACATCGAACCCCTCCCCCGTGAGCGCCACGAACGCGTCCTCCAGCGAGGCGCGTTCCACCCCGAACGCACGCACCCGCACCCCGGCCGCCACCAGAGCGGCGGTCAGCTCGGCGGGATCGCCGTCGGGCGGGTCCCCCGTGACCCGCAGCCCTTCCTGGGCCACGACCACGTCCCCCACCCCCCGCTCCTTGAGGACCCGGGCCGCGTCCGAGGTGTCCGGGGTGGTGACCACGAGCCGCCCGCGCGCCCGGGCCGCGAGGTCGGCCACCGCTCCCTGGACGAGCAGCCGGCCGCGGGCCATCACGGCGGCGTGCGTGCAGACCTGCTCGATCTCGTCGAGGAGGTGGGAGGAGAGGAAGACGGTGCTGCCGTCGGACGCCAGCTCCCGCACCAGGGCCCGGATCTCCCGCATGCCCTGCGGGTCCAGACCGTTGGTCGGCTCGTCGAGCACCAGGAGCCGGCGCGGCTGGAGCAGGGCCGCCGCGAGACCGAGCCGCTGCTTCATGCCCAGCGAGTAGGCCCGGGCCTTCTTCCCGGCGGCGGCCGTGAGGCCGACCCGCTCCAGCGCCGCCCCGGTCCGGGCGCGCCGGGTGCGCGGGTCGGCGGTCGGGTCGGCGGCGTCGTAGCGGTGGAGGTTGTCCCGGCCGGAGAGGTGGCCGTAGAGCGCCGGGCCCTCGATGAGGGCACCGACGTGCGGCAGTACGGTGCGGGCGGCGCGCGGCATGGGCTGTCCGAGGACCCACGCCGAGCCGGACGTCGGCTCGATCAGGCCCATCAGCATGCGGATGGTGGTGGTCTTGCCCGAGCCGTTGGGGCCGAGGAAACCGAAGACGCTGCCGCGCGGGACGGTGAGGTCGAGCGCGTCGACGGCGAGCTGGCCACCGCGGTAGCGCTTGGTCAGCCCGCGGGTGCGGATGACGTCGTCGGGGTGTCCCCCGTCGCCGGGTGACCCCGGGTCACCGTGTCCCGCGCCCATCGGCCCCTCCCGTCCCGTGGCTACTTCTGCCCGTCCGCCGCCTTCACCAGCGCGTCCTTGGTGACGGCACCGACGTAGACCTTGCCGTCGTCGGTGACCAGGGCGTTGACGAGGCGGGTGGAGTAGACCGTACCGGAGCCGAACTTCCCGGTGACCTTGTCGCCGAAGGAGCCGAGGAAGTCGCCGAAGCCGCCCATGTCCCCGCCGCCGGCGGCCGCCCCGGAGGGGAGGCCGGCCAGGCCCTCGGCGCCGGAGTCGAAGGTGGCGATGGCTCCCCAGCCCTCGCCGAGGACCTTCGCGTCGTCGGTCTCGCCGAGCCCGGGGAACTCCTGCCCGAAACCCTCCGGACCCTTCGCCCCGGCCTCGGACTCGGCGTCGTCGGCCTCGGTGACCTTGGCGCCCTTCGGCGGGGTGAAGTCGAACGCGGAGGCGTCCGGCTTGTCGAAGCTCACCTGGGTGAAGCCCGCGTCCACGACGGCCGCGCCGCCGCTCGCCGGGGTCAGGGTGAACTTCAGGGGCGTGCCGGTGCCCGCGTCGACCGCCACGGTGACGGCACCGACCGTGGAGGCGTCGTCCTTGGGCCGGATGACCAGCTTGTAGGCGTCCCGGCCGGCGACGTGCAGGGTGCCGTCGACGGTGACGGAGGTGGTGTCGTCGACCGCCTTCAGGGCCTGGTCGGCGAGTTCCTTCGGCGTGACGGGAGCGGAGTGCTCGCGGTCCCCGCCCGCCGCCCCGGACTCCTCGGCGGTGGAGTGGTGGACCTCGTTGGACGCGCTGTCGTAGCCCCAGACGTCCTTGCCGTTGTGGATCAGGCTGTACTCGGCGCCCTTCTCCAGCAGCGAGAGCCGCTGCCGGTCGGGGCCGTCGGCGGCGACGCGCAGCGTGTGCGTGCCGGTGACCAGCTCGGTGAGGCGGGCCGAGGGGTCGGCCGAGGAGCCGTCGCCCCGTTCTCCGGTCGCCGAGAGGAAGCCGTCCGCAAGGCCGCCGAAGTCGGGCAGCCCCAGGTCGGCGGTGATCTTCACGGTGCCGGAGAACCGTTCGACGTCCGACGCGGCGATCTTCTCGACGAGCTGCTGGGCGGTGATCTCGGGCAGGTCCGGGTCGCCGGAGTCGGCGAGCGCCGGGACGAGCCCGATGGTCGCCGCCGCGACACCCACGACGGTGACCGGGACGACGTACCGGACGGCCTTGCGGCGCGTGCTGGTGGAGTCGTCGGATGCGTACGGTGCCATGAGTGCCTAACCTCCGTAGTCGGCGGCGCCATTCTCACCCGAAACGGTGAGGAGCGGTGGTTTTCCGTACCCACCATCTGACCGCATGCGCCTCCCGCGCACGTCACCCTGCGGAGCCAACTCGGCGTACGACTGCGGTATGACACGGGCGACTTGGCGGCGGACCCGACCCGTAGGGGACGGGGGCGGCGCCGACGTCACCACGGCCGCCGGGAGTCCGCCGTACGACGACTGCCGGGGCGGCGGGTCAGCCCGCTCGGTGGACCACCGCGTCGCACAGCTCCGTCAGGGCCGCCTTGGCGCCGCAGTCGGGGAGCGGGGACAGCGCCGAGCGGGCGTCCTGGGCGTAGCGCACGGTGTCCCGGCGGGCCTGCTCCAGCGCCGGGTGGGCGCGCAGCCCGGCCAGCGCCTCCGCGTGCCGGGCGTCGTCGCTGAGGTCGGAGTCCAGCAGCTCGCAGAGCGCGATGTCCTCGGGCAGCCCCAGCCGTGCCGCCCGTTCCCGCAGCCGCAGCACGGGCAGGGTCGGGATGCCCTCCCGCAGATCGGTGCCCGGGGTCTTCCCGGACTCGTGGGAGTCGCTGGCGATGTCGAGCACGTCGTCTGCGAGCTGGAAGGCGACGCCGAGCCGCTCGCCGTACTGGGTGAGCACGTCGACGACGGTCTCGTCGGCCCCCGACATCATCGCGCCGAACCGGCACGACACCGCGACCAGCGACCCGGTCTTGCCGCCGAGCACGTCGAGGTAGTGCTCCACGGGGTCACGCCCGTCCGTGGGCCCCGCCGTCTCCAGGATCTGCCCGGTGACGAGCCGCTCGAACGCGAGCGCCTGCACGCGCACCGCCTCGGGTCCGAGGTCGGCGAGGATCTGCGAGGCGCGCGCGAAGAGGAAGTCACCGGTGAGGACGGCGACGGAGTTCCCCCAGCGGGTGTTCGCGCTGTCGACGCCGCGCCGCACCTCCGCCTCGTCCATGACGTCGTCGTGGTAAAGGGTGGCCAGGTGGGTGAGCTCCACCACCACGGCCGACGGCACGACACCCGGCGCGTAGGGGTCACCGAACTGCGCCGCGAGCATCACGAGCAGCGGCCGGAACCGCTTGCCGCCGGCCCGCACCAGGTGCTGGGCGGCCTCCGTGATGAAGGGCACCTCACTCTTGGTGGCTTCGAGCAGGCCCTCCTCGACAGCCGCCAATCCAGCCTGGACATCGGCTTCGAGAGCCTGGTCCCGCACGCTCAGCCCGAACGGCCCGACGACGGTCACGAGGGGTCTCCTGTCTGCTGGTGTCTACCGGCGGTTCACGGTTTGTCGATAGGTCGCTGCCATCACTCAAGTCAGCGTATCCGGTCACGTTTCGATCACCATCAGACCCCACCGCCTCACGTGACGGGACATTTATCGACTTACCGGAAAGTATCCACGAGGCGACTAATGAAGAAATAGCCACTATTGCCCGATTTACCATGCATTGTGGATCTCGGTGACATGACTCACTCGCCCTCGCCGACCGGCCACCGCACCTTCACCCTTCTCCCGCTCCCCCCAGGCGAGTTGACCCGTGGCGAACGCAAAGGATCAAGCACCTCATAGGCATCACGCACGGCCAATGGGCGCGTTATGTGAATTCCCCACTTGTTCCCGACATGTGCTCTCGCATACGTTCCCGCCCAGTCGAGCGGACGCCGAATCCTGCCGCCGCCCGGCACCCACCCATCGATCACCACTCGCGTACGGCAGGAGCGGGGGACCCAGGTAGACCGCCGCGCCGGGCAGCGACCCGGCCGGCTCGGGGTGAAGCCGTGCCCGCACCGGGCGCGGCCGGGCACCTCCCCGCCCGAACCCGACAGCTCACCTCGCAGGCGCCGGAGAGGAACATCCCCATGCCCGCACACGGCACCCCCCTGCCCGCTTCCGGCCGCACCACCCGGCCCCGCACCGCCCGCGGCCTGCGTGCCCTCGTCGCCGCCGGCGCCGGCGCGGCCGTCCTCGCCCTCCCCCTGCTCGGGGCGGCCACCGCGAGCGCCGCCACCGCCACGCCCACCTCGACGACCACCATCGCCGGGTACCCCAACAACCTGGACGGCTGGATCCGCGAGTCCCTGGCGATCATGTCCGAGACCGGCATCCCGGGCAGCTACGACGGCATCTACCGCAACATCATCCGCGAGTCGTCCGGCAACCCGAACGCGATCAACCTCTGGGACTCCAACGCCGCCGCGGGCACGCCTTCCAAGGGGCTGCTGCAGGTCATCGACCCGACCTTCCAGGCGTACCACGTGCCCGGCACCGCGTACGACCCGTACGACCCGGTCGCCAACATCACCGCCGCCTGCAACTACGCGGCCGACCGCTACGGCTCGATCGACAACGTCTTCGGCGCGTACTGAGCACCCACCCGAGCAGCCCCCGGATGCCTGGTCCGGCCCGGCCCCGCTCGGCCGGGCCGGACCGGACCCGACCGGGCCTCAGGGAAACAGCCGTTCGAGGACGACGGCCACGCCGTCGTCCTCGTTCGACAGCGTGACCTCGTCGGCCACCGCCTTCAGTTCCGGGTGGGCGTTGGCCATCGCCACCCCGCGCGCCGCCCAGTCGAACATCGGGATGTCGTTGGGCATGTCGCCGAACGCCACCGTCTCGGCCGGGCCGATGCCGAGGTGCTGGGCGGCCAGCGCGAGACCGGTCGCCTTGGTCACCCCGCACGGCTGCAGCTCGACCGTACCCGGCCCCGACATGGTGACCGTGGCCAGCGAGCCCACCGCCGCGCGCGCCGTGGCCGCCAGCTCGTCGTCCGACAGCTCGGGGTGGCGCAGCAGCACCTTGCTGATCGGCTCGCCCCACAGGTCCTCGCGCCGCTCCACCCGCACCGCCGGCAGCGTCGGGTGCGGCATCCGGTAGCCCGGTTCGATCAGCGTCAGCCCGTCGACGCCGTCCTGGTCGACGGCCGCGTACACCGAACCGACCTCGGCCTCGATCTTGCCGAGCGCGGTCTCTGCCAGTTCCCGGTCCAGGGTGACCGACCACACCAGACGGTCCGCGCCGGCGTCGTACAACTGCGCGCCCTGCCCGCACACCGCGAGCCCCCTGCTGCGCAGGTTCTCCAGCAGCGGCCGTACCCGCGGCGCGGGCCGGCCGGTCACCACCAGGTGCCGGGCGCCGGCCCCGGTGACCCGCGCGAGCGCGTTCAGCGACCGGTCGGAGAAGGTGTCGTCGCCGCGCAGCAGCGTTCCGTCCAGGTCCGTGGCGACGAGGGAGTACCCGGGATACGCGGGGTACACAGCGCGGTCGGCATATGCGGTGGGTGCGGGCATGATCAGAGAATACGGACACCGGACCATCGCCCGGCGGCCGTCTCCCGGCATCGCCCGCACACCGCCGCCCGGCGCCGGTGAACGCCACCCCCATCGCCTGCTATTCCGCTCATCGCCGGGTAAAGGACGGTTGACGGGTTCTGCACCGGTTGGCAACAACATGCTCCGCTACCTACCGCACGTACCGACTCGGGCGGTACCGTCCAAGAGTCCAGGGGGGACTTGATCGGGGGGTCAGGTTGAACAGTGGGCGCATTCGTGTGCTGCGGCCGGGCGAACTCGGCACGGGGGAAAAGGAACGGTGGCGCGGGCTGCGAGCCCTCTCGTCGGCGCCGCGCAACCCTTTCATGGAACCGGAGTTCACCGACGCCGTGGGCCGGGTGCGACCGCGGGCCCGGGTGGCGGTGGTCCACGAGGGGCGGGAGCCGGCCGGTTTCCTGCCCCATGAGCGGGGCCCGTTCGGCGTCGGCCGGGCGCTGGCGCACGGAGTGTCCGACGTCCAGGGCGCGGTGCTGGACCCGGGGCTCGTCCTGGACACCGCCGAACTGATGCGGGCCTGCTCGCTGTCCGCGTTCGCCTTCGACAACCTGGAGGCGGGACAACGGCTGTT
Organism: Streptomyces sp. bgisy159; assembly: GCF_965341775.1. Lineage (GTDB taxonomy): Bacteria > Actinomycetota > Actinomycetes > Streptomycetales > Streptomycetaceae > Streptomyces. The sequence goes on from NZ_CBDQZH010000002.1 coordinate 312,778, forward strand.
CGTGCCGCACGCGGCCGCCGAGTACGCCTCGTACGTCATCGACGTGGAGAAGGGCTACGACGCCTACGAGTCCGTGCTGCGCGAGCAGTCGCCGAAGTTCCTGAGGACGACGCTCGCCAAGGAACGCCGGCTCGGCCGCCAGGTCGGCGACCTGCGCTTCGTGTTCGACGAACGCGATCCGGCCGCGCTGCGCGCACTCATGGCGTGGAAGTCCGCCCAGTACCGCCGGACCGGCCGCCGGGACCGGTTCGCCCAGGAGTGGATCACGCGGCTCGTGCACACGCTGGCCGGCACCCGGACCCCGGAGTGCACCGGCACCCTGTCCGTGCTCTACGCCGCCGGCCGGCCGGTCGCCGCCCACTTCGGTCTGCGCTCCTCGACCATGCTGGCCTGCTGGTTCCCCGCGTACGACACGGAGTTCGCCAAGTACTCGCCGGGGCTGGTGCTGCACCTGCGGATGGCCGAGGCCGCCGCCGCCGAGGGCATCGGCGCGCTCGACCTGGGGCGGGGTGCCGCCGAGTACAAGGACGCGCTGAGAACCGGGGAGGTCCCCGTGTACGAGGGGGCGTGGACGCGTCCGGGGGTGGGCGCCGCGCTCCACTGGCTCAGCCGCGAACCCGCGCGCCGGGCGCACCACTTCGTGCGCGGCCGGCCGAGGCTGGCGGCGGCGGCCGCGCGGGTGCTGAAGGGCACGGGGCGACTGCGCCGCCCGTGACACACCGTAACTCTGGGGGGGAGGGCGCATGTCCCGTACCGCGCGCACACGGCAGGAGATCCGGCGGTTCCTCGACATCGACCCGGTCCAGGTCGCCGAGTTCGACCTCGACGACGGGGTGCTCAGACCGGGTCCGGGCAGCGCGCCGGTCACCCATGGCGAGGTGTTCGTCCTGGTCAGGCGCGGTGGCCGGCCGGTCGGCAGCTTCCTGGGCCGGGTGCCGCAGGGTAGTGATCCCACAGCGGTGCTCGGGGCGGCGGCCCGGCGGTCGGGCGCGCCCGCCGTCGCACCGCGGCCCGGGCCGCCGCCGTACACCACCGTCGTCATCGCCACCCGCGAGCGCGCCGGGCGGCTCGCGCACGCGCTGGACTCGATGCTCGCCCAGGACCATCCGGACTTCGAGATCGTCGTCGTCGACAACGCGCCCGTCACGGACGCCACCCGGGACGTCGTCGAGCGCAAGTACGCCGAGCGGGTGCGGTACGTGCGTGAGCCGGTGCCGGGGCTGGCGGTCGCCCACAACACGGGTGTCGCGGCCGCCCGCGGCAAGGTGATCGCCTTCACCGACGACGACGTGGTCGCCGACCCGCGCTGGCTCACCGAACTGACCGTGCCCTTCGCGGCCGATCCGCGGCTGGGGTGCGCGACCGGCCTGATCCTGCCGGCCCGGCTGCGCACCCCCGCCCAGGTGCTGCTGGAGAGCCACGGCGGCTTCGCGAAGGGCTTCACGCCCCGGACGTACGACCCGGCGCGGCCGCCCGCCGACGAGCCGCTGTTCCCGTTCACGGCGGGCCGGTTCGGCTCCGGCGCCAACATGGCCTTCCGCACCGGAGCGCTCCGCGCGGTGGGCGGATTCGACCCGGCGACCGGCGCGGGCACGGCGGCGCGCGGCGGCGACGACCTCTACGGTTTCGTCCGCGTCCTCGCCCAGGGGCACCGGCTGCACTACACGCCGTACGCCCTGGTCTGGCACCACCACCGGGAGACCTGGCGGGACCTGGAGACCCAGGCGTACGGCTACGGCGCCGGGCTGACCGCCTACCTCACCGCGATCCTCGTCAACCGGCCCGCGCTGCTGCCCGCGTTCGTCGCACGGCTGCCCCGCGGGCTGTCCCACGCCCGGTCGCTGACGGCCGCGCGGGACGCGGGGCGGGGCGGGGCGCCCGGCGGCCACGACGACCGCGGCCATCCCTGGCCGCGCCGGCTGTCGCGCCTCCAGCGGCGCGGGATGCTCCACGGCCCGGTGGGCTACCTGCGCGCACGACGGGCACTGCGGGCCTTCGCGACCACGGGACAGGACGGCGATGAACGGCTCTGACGGCAGAACGGCGCGGCTCGGCGGCAGCACGGCCCGGGCCGGTGGCGCAACGGCCCGGCTCGGGGCCGTGCCGGGGAACCGCCCGACGGAGCCGGGGTCCGTGGGCTCCGGCGCCCCGGACGGGCGGGCCTGTGTCCCGGTGCTCCTCTACCACGCCGTGATGGAGGAACCCCCGGGCTGGATCGCCGAGTTCACGGTCACGCCACGGCAGTTCGCGGCGCATCTGGACGCCGTGGTGGCCGGCGGCCGTACGCCCGTCACCGTGGGGGCGCTCGCCGACCACCTGGCCGGACGGGCGCCGCTGCCGCCCCGGCCGGTGCTGCTCACCTTCGACGACGGCTTCGCCGACCTGCCCGGGCCGACCGCCCAGGCCCTGGCCGACCGCTCGCTCACCGCGACGGCGTACCTCACCACGGGCGCGGTCACCCCGGGCGGGCACAGCCTGCTACCGCCCGCGCCGATGATGACGCTGGACCGGGCCGCGCTGCTGGAGCAGAGCGGCATGGAGGTCGGCAGCCACACCGTGACCCACGCCCAGCTCGACACCCTGGCCCCGAAGGCCCTCGCCCGCGAACTGCTCGACTCCCGGGCCGCCTTGGAGGACGCGCTGGGCCATGCCGTACGCCACCTCGCCTACCCGCACGGCTACAACGACGGCCGGGTCCGGCGGATGGCGGCGGCGGCCGGGTACGAGACGGCGACGGCCGTGCGGCACGCGCTCAGCTCGGACCGCGACGACGCGTACCGCATCGCACGGCTCATCGTGCGCCGCAGCCACACCGTCGCCGACGTCGAGGGCTGGCTGGCCGGCCGGGGGGCGCGGACCGCACCGTACCGGGACGGCTGGCGGACGGTCGGCTGGCGGTGGTACCGCCGGGCGCGCGCGGCCGTCCGCGGCCCCGTCTTCGCGGGGTAGTCCGATGGGTTCTCGGACGAGCGGCGACGGCAATTCCGGTACTCGGTCCCGGGGAGGGAGTTCCAGCGTGCAGCCACAGGTGCCCGCAGCGACCACGGAGAGCGGCGTGCCGCCGGTCCCCGGCCCGGCGGCCGGACCGGGGCCGCGGGAACCGGCCGCCGGCGGCGGCCGCGCGCCCCGGCGCATCCCGCTCCGTGCCCCCGGCCCGAGCCTGTACGCCCTGCTCCTGGCCGCGGCGCTGTGGCTGTACGCGCTGCCCCGCATCGGCTTCCGCGACATGGGCGACTACGGCCTGCTGGACCGCCTGCCGGCCGCCTACTACCTTTCCCTGCTAATCCTCACCGCGGGATTCGTGGTCGCTCTGCGGCGGGCGGGGACAGCGCCCTGGTGGCCGGCCGCGCACTGCGCAGCGCTGCTGTGCGCGCTGAAGGCGCCCCCGGCGGTGCTGTACGACGCGGTGCGCTACCCGTGGGCCTCCAAGCACGACGCCGTCGTCGCCACCCTGCTGCGCAACGGCGAACTCCGCCCGGGCGCCGCCCTGTCGGGCAACATGTCGGCGTACGACCAGTGGCCCGGCTTCTTCACCCTCAACGCCGGCCTGGTGCGCGCCTTCGGCGTGACCGGTGCCGCCGCCTACGCCAACTGGGCGCCCATCGTCCTCGGCCTGCTGATGATCCCGGTGCTGGTGCTGATCTACCGCACCTTCTGCGAGGACTGGCGGCTGGTGTGGACGGCCGTGTGGATCTTCCAGCTCGCCAACTGGGTCGGCCAGGACTACTTCGCGCCGCAGGGACTCGCCTACCTGCTGCACCTGACGGTGCTCGCCGTGGTGCTACGGCACTTCGTGCGCCCCGGCTCCGCCGGGCGGCTGCGCGACCGCGGGTACCTCGATCCGGCGGCCGCGCCCGTGCCACCCGCCACGGACACCCGGCAGCGCGCGGTGCTGGTGCTGGTCCTCGCGCCGCTGATCGTCGCCGTCAACGCCACCCACCAGCTCACCCCGGTGATGCTGACGGTCTGTCTGCTGGCACTGAGCTGCACCCGCCGCTACCGCAACTACGGGCTGCTGGCCGTCACCGGGCTGCTCATGCTGACCTGGGACCTGACCATGGGGCGGCCCCTGTTCGTCGAGACGCTCTCCACGGTCCGCAGAAGCGTCGGCGAACTCACCCAGAACTCCCGCGCCGGATACGCGGGAGAGCTCACCGGGCCCGGGCCGGAACTCGCGGGCGCCGCCAATGTGTCGATGGTTCTCGCGGTCGCCGCTCTCGCCGGGGCCGCGGTCGTCCTGCGCCGTCGGCTGACCCGCGGCGCGCTGCCGCTGCTGCTGGTCTCCGCCGCCCCGGTCCCGCTGTTCGCCGTCAACGACTACGGCGGTGAGATGCTCTTCCGCGTCTACCTGTTCGGCCTGCCCGGCGCCGCCTTCTTCGCCGCGGCCGCGCTGGTCCCCGCCGCCGGAGGCAGCCACGGCAGCCGCCCGAAGATCCTGCGGCGCAGGGCGGCGGCGGTCGCGCTGCCCGCCGTCCTGCTGGTGCTGACGGCCGGCTTCCTGCCGTCGTACTACGGCAAGGAGAAGATGTACTACACCCCGTCCGCCGAGACCGCGATGGTCACCCGGGCCCTCGACAACGCCCCCGACGGCTCGCTGCTCCTGGCCGCCAGCGGCTCCTTCCCGCAGGCACTGCACCGCTACGACCGGGTCGAGCACTGGTTCTTCGCCGAACAGGAACGGCCGGAGAACGAGCGGATGCTGCGGGACCCGGCCCGCTACCTCGCCGCCGGCATCCCGCCGGGCACCAGGGCCTACGTCGTCCTCACCCGTACCCAGGACGTCTACACCGCCGGCGAGGGCCTGCTGCCGCCGGGCGGGTTCGCGACCCTGCGCGCGAAGCTGACCGCCTCACCGCTCTTCCGGACCGTCGAGAGCCATCCGTACGGGATCGTCCTCGCTTACCGACCGGGCACCGGGTGAACGCCCCGGCCGGCGGGGTGCGACGCGTCCTTCGTGACCGCTCCGGGTCCCGGCTCCACCCGTCACGTCTGCCCGCGGTTCATGTCTCAAGCCCACGCCTCAAGTCCACGCCTCAAGTCCACGCCTCAAGCCCATGCCTCAAGTCCACGCCTCAAGTCCACGCCTCATGTCCACGCCTCAAGTCCAGGCCTCGACTCCGTGCCTCGTAAGGTGTGATCGAAGTGACCGATGAAGGCCGGCCCACTCCGCCCGCGAACCTCACGGAGTTCCCCGGGAAGACCGCCACGGCCTACCTCAGAGTCCTCGTCGCCGCCTCCGGCTGGCTGGCGCTGACCGCCACCACCGTGTCCGGACCCGCGCCGCTGCGCTGGATACCCGTCCTGCTCTTCGTGCTGTGCGGCCCGGGCTGCGCGGTGCTGTACCCGCAGCCGAACGAGCGGGCCTTCGGCGCCCGTCTGGAGGCGGTCGCGCTCGTGGCGCCCGTCAGCCTCTCCCTGGGCGTCCTCACCGCGACCTCGCTGTTCCTGGTGGAGCGCTTCTCGGCGACCGCCTTCCTGGTCACGCTCGCCGTCCTGACCAGTGTCGTCGCGGCCCTGCCCGGTCTGCCGCTGTCCACCGCACCGCGCGGAGCGGCCGAACGCGCCCGGCCCAGGCCCGCCGACGGCGGTGACACATGAAGGGGCACCGTCGGAGTGTGGGCGGCACAGCCCGCCGTACCTTTCTGGCGGTCGCCCTGGTCGCGGTGGCCGCGCTGCTCGCCTGGCTGGGCGTGTGGGCCGACCGCGGCGATCGCGACGGCGCGGACGCGCTGCCGGACAACGCCGCCTCCGGCGACCTGCCCACCGGCGTCTGCGCCCCCACCGGCATTCTGGTGCCGCCCTGCGGGGCCTGGTGGGGCGCCGCCGTACCGTACGGCGAGAACGGCTCCCTCAAGGACGCCGTCCTGGCCTTCGAGAAGAGGATCGGCCGCCGCCTCGACCTCGTCTACAACTACCACGACATGTCGGGCACCCGGCGGGACGGACAGCTCCTCACCCCGGACGAGCAGGAACTCGGCAGGGACCGGCTGCTGATGCTCGCCTGGGAGTCCACCGTGTGGACCGAGCCGCACCACGAGAACTGGACCGAGACCCAGCTCGGCTGGAGGAACATCGCCTCCGGCGCGCTCGACGAGGAGATCGTCGATCCGCAGATCCGGCGCATCAAGGCCTACGGCAAGCGGATCTTCTTCTCCTTCGACCAGGAGACCGACGCCCGCATCAAGGAGGGCGCCGGCACCCCGGAGGAGTTCGTCGCCGCCTACCGGCACCTGCACGACCGCTTCCGCGAGCTGGGGGCCGACAACGTCGTCTGGGTGTGGACCGTCTCCGGCTACCTCGGCAGCGCCGCCGACATGAAGGCGCTCTACCCCGGCGACGCGTACGTCGACTGGATCGCCATGGACCAGTACAACTACTACGCGTGCCACGGCACCACCGACTGGAAGGACTTCCTGCGCAGCCAGCGGCCCAGCTACGACTGGCTGCGCGCGAACATCAGCGACGACAAGCCGGTGATGCTCGCCGAGTACGCCACCGCGCCCGACTCCGACAACCCGGTGCGCCAGCGCGACTGGTACACCCGGATTCCCGCCGCCGTGAAGCGACTCCCCGGGGTGAAGGCGCTGGTGCACTGGAACCGCGCCACCTCCGACCGGCCCGCCTGCGACCTGACGGTCAACGAGGGTCCCGGACTGGAGGGTTACCGGGAGGCGGGCCGCAACAGCTACTTCCACCAGCCGGTGCCGTCCCGCTGAACCCGGGGCCGGCACCGGCCCGCCGTCTCACGTGCCGACACCGGCCCGTCGTCTCAGCGGGCCCGGCCGCCGACCAGGCGTCGGCGGGCCGGCCGAGCCGCAGCAGTACGGCGGCGAGGACCAGGACGGCGAACATCGGCACCGCCAGCGGCGCCAGCTCCTGCCGCCACACCCAGCCGCCCACCGCGACCAGGTACAGCACCGCCCAGCGCCCGGGCCACGTCAGCCGGCCGCCCACACGAGCGAGGACCAGCCACAGCGGTACGAGACACAGCAGCTGCACCACCGGTGGCGCCCACCGCAGCAGCGGCTCGGGACCGGCGAGGTCCACTGCGTCCGCGAGCCGGCCGGCCGTCCGCTCGTACCCGTGTCCGTCGACCGGCCGGGGCTCCCGGCCGAAGGCCACCGGCACGGCGTACAGGGCGAGCAGGGCCGAGCCCAGCGCCGTCGCCGGCAGCCACACGTCCGACGCGGGGCGCAGGGTGACCGCGCCCGCGAACACCACCAGCAGCAGGCCTCCCGCGACCAGTGCCGCGGGCGGCAGGTCCGCCAGCATCCGGCGCCCGGCCAGGTAGTCCCCCGCCGTACCACCACGCCACGGCAGTCCGCGCACCGCCGCCCAGTATCCGGCGGTGGCCACGCCGAGCAGACCCCACAGGGTCCGGGTGAGCCATCGCTCGCGGAGGGTGGGGCCGGCGGCCCCCGGAGGGCGCCGGCTGGGAGGGAGGGCTGCGGCGCTGGGCGGGGCTGGGAGTTCGGGGGGTGCGGGGGCATGGGGTGCGGCGGCACGGAGTGCGGTGGCACGGGGTGCGGGGGCACGGGGTGCGGGGGCATGGAGTGCGGTGGCACGGGGTGCGGGGGCACGGGGTGCGGGGGCATGGGGTGCGGGGGCATGGGACGCGGCGGTACTCGGTGCTCTTGAGGACACGATGTGGTCGGGGCGCTCGGGGGGCTGCTGTGGGTACTCCGGGTACTCCAGGTACTCCGGGACCTCTAGGTGCTCAGGCGGCTCGGGCACCGCTGGGTGGTCGGGGACCTCGGGGTGGCCGGGGGCGTCTCGGTGCTCTGGGTGCTCGAAGGTCTCCAGGTGCTCCGGGTGCGCGGGAGGCCCTGGGTGCGCGGTCGGTCCGGCGGAGGCCGAGGCGGACTCGGACCGGCCGTCCTCGTGCGCGCCGTCCCGCCGTCGGCCGACCTCGCGGGCGGTCGTGTCGCCCGGAGCCCGGTCCGCGGTCTCCCCGGGCAGCAGCTTCGCGCGGAACTGCGCGGTCGGCAGGTCCCCTGCCGAGCCGTCGGCACCCGCCCCGCTCCCCTGCCGCCGCCTGATCAGCGCGAGCGTGTCCGCTTGGAGCGCCTCACGTTCGTACCCCGGGCGCCCGATGAACAGCGTGACCGTGTCCGCGTCCCCGCCCGCGCGAGCGCGGGGGGAGCCGGACACCGGATCGGTGACGTACCCGGCGGCGGCGTTCATCCGGGCCCAGCGGGTGCCGTAGGCCGGTTCGGCGGCGGGTGGGCCGGCCGGCCCCGGGGCCCCGCGGCGCAGCGCGGAGCGCAGACCGGCGACGCAGAAGCCGGCGATCAGAGTCATGCTGAGCAGCACCGCCCAGCCCGCGCCCGCGATGCCCGCCGGAGCGAACAGCAGGGCCGCACTGCCCAGCACCAGCGTGCACATCGCGCCCTGCAGCGCGGCGAGCATCCCGGTGCGGCCCTGGACGCGCAGCACCCCGATGTACAGCTCCACGACCACCCTGGGCAGCGCCCCTGCGGCCAGCAGACGCAGCACGGTGGTGCCGTGCTCCGCGTAGTCGGGGCTGAACGGCGCCAGGACCTGCGGCGCGAACAGCACCAGCACCGCGACCACCGGCACCAGCAGCAGCGTCATCCGGCGCAGCGCGCCGCGCACCCCGTCGGCGAGATGGCGAGGGTCGTGCGAGGCGTGCGCGGTGAGGGAGGAGGCCATGTTGATGGCCAGGAACTCCATGGTCCCGCCGACGGTGTAGGCCACGTAGAAGTAGCCGTTCTGCGCCGCGCTGAAGCGGACCGCGACCATCACCGGCAACAGGTTGATCATCGCCAGGCTGAACAACGCGCCCAGCGAGTCCCCGGCCAGGAAGCGGCCCATCGTGCGCAGCCCGGGCGGGTCGACGTGCCGGTCGGCGGCCTCCTGGCGCGGTATCAGCCGACGGAAGATCAGCCAGCCGAGCGGCAGGGTCGAGAAGGCGATGGCGACCGCCCAGGACACGAAGATGCCGAGGACCGGCAGCGCGCCGGCGAGGACGACCAGCAGGACCAGCTTGCCGATCGAGAACACCGCGTTGCCGATCGGCACCCAGCCGGATCGGCGCAGCCCGGTCAGCACCCCGTCCTGCAGGGTGAGCAGCGCCCACGCCACACAGGCCACCACGAACGCCGCACCGGCCGCCCGGCCGCCGAGCGGCGCGTAGGAGTCGCCCCACAGGTCGAGGGTGAGCAGGAAGAGGACGGCGGCGACCGTCACCACCACCGAACTCGCCGCGTACGCCCGCCACACCAGCGCCCCCGTCCGGCGCCCCGCGCGCGGCACGAACCGTACGACGGCACCGATCATCGTGGTCGCCGTGATGCTGGCCAGCAGGCGCATCGCGGCGATGGCGGCGGACCCCTCGCCGACCGCCTCCTCGGAGTAGTAGCGGGCCGCCACCAGCCAGAAGCCCAGGCCGAGCACGGCCGAGACCCCGGTGCTGAGCATCAGGAAGTAGGCGTTCCGGAACAGCGAGTCCGCGGGCGGCGCAACGGCCGGCGCGAGGCCCTTGCGCTCCGGGGCCGCGTCCGAGGTGGCGGGCACGGCGGCCCGGACTCCGGCCGGTGTCCCGGCTCTGGTCTCAGCCACGTGTCGGCCCCGGCCCTCCCGGCGGACCGGCCGGGCGCACCCCGGACTCCTCCAGTGCCCGCGCCACCTCGCGGGCGCGCCGCGGGTCCACGGGCAGCGCGTGCCGCGCGAACCAGCGCGCGCCGCGCGGGTCGGGCGACGGGTCGGTGAACCGGGCGCCCGCGTAGTCGTCCAGCGGCGGGTCGTACAGATAACCGACGGGCATGCCCCGCCGGGCCAGTGCCGCGCTCGCCGCGTCCCGGTCGGCGACGAACAGCGGTACCCGGAACAGCGGCTGTGCCGGGCCCGGCGCCGGCCGCTCGGCGGGCCGCGCCCATCTGGTCTCCCGCAGCAGGTCGGTGCCCGCCCGGCAGTCGGCCAGCACCCGGTCGAGCCGGTCGAGCCGGCGGGCGATGCGGCCGAGCCGCAGCCGTCCGGACCGCAGCCGGTAGTCGTGCATGTCGACACGGACCCAGGAGTCGGACGCCGTCAGGTCCGGCGCCGCGTGGACCGCGCGGGCCAGCTCGGCGGGCCGCAGCGGCATCCGGATCTCCTCGCGCTCGGTCAGCCGCAGCGCCCTGAGCGTCGCCCACGCCGCCCGCCGCAGCCCGAGCCGGCGGACCGCCGCCTCCGCGTACGGCCTCACCGCGTAGGCGAGTTCGGCGGTGGGGCGGGTCGGCAGCAGCAGGCCCTCGCAGGTCTTCGCCAGGGCCTCGCGCAGCCCCGGGTCGGCGCACGACAGGAACCCGCCGGCCTTCGCGCCGACGTGCTTGGACAGGCTGAAGACCGACGCGTCGCCCCACGCCCCGACCGGCCGGCCGCCGGTATCGCTGCCGATGGCGTGCGCCGCGTCCTCCAGCAGCGGGATCCCGAGCGCGTCGCACCGCCGCCGCAGCCGGGCGGCGTCGTCCGGGTTCCCGTACAGGTTGGTGGTCAGCACCCCCGACAGGGAGCCCCACACCTCGTCGGGAACGGCGTCGACGTCGATGGACGCGTCCAGCGGGTTCAGCGGTGCCTGCACGGGTCTGAGACCCGCCGCCAGGACGACGAAGAAGATGACGTCGTCGTTGACCGGCGACATCAGGACCCGTCCGCCGGGCGGGCACCAGTGGCGCAGCGCCACGAACAGCCCGAACCGGCACGACGGCACGTACACGCATTCCCGGCCGAGTCTGCCGCGCATGGTGGCTTCCAGCCGCCTCGGCTGTGCACCACGACGCGCTGACCCGAGGCCGGCCTCCCCAATGGCCATCAGCCCCCCAAGGCGTGCCGTGCGAAGGCCCCTCCCCCGAGGCCTTGCGGCACATGCCCAGAGTCGCCCTGTTCGCACCGCTCCGTCAAGATTGCGGGCCGCCCCGTGGACGACGTGCCGTGCCCGCGCGACGACGGTGCGCTGTCGAAGCGGCCCGGCGCGAGGCGCCCCGTACGGGGTGTCGGACGCCTCACCCCTCTCACCTGGTGCCTCCCGCCCGAGGTCGGCCGTAACGTGTGGCCCGGCTCCCGGCACCCGCGGAGCACCCGCGAGCACGACATGGCGCACACGAAAGCGAGGCAGCACCCGATGCCCCCGTTCGACCTCCCCGAGGGCGACCCCTTCGGCCCGCACAACCTTCCGTACGGTGTCTTCTCCCGCCCGAACGCACCCGAGGAGCGCACCGTCGGTGTGCGGCTCGGTGACCACGTCCTCGACGCCGGCGCGGCGGCGCGTGCCCTCGGCTCGCCGCACGCGTCGCTGCTCGGACAGCCGACGCTCGGCCCGCTGCTCGCGGCGGGACGCACCACCTGGTCGCAGGTGCGCGCCGCGCTGCGGCAGTGGGTGACCGACCCCGCCCGGCGGGCCGTTCTGGAACCGCTGTTCCACCCCCTGTCGTCGGTGACCCTGCGTCTGCCGTTCGAGGTCGCGGACTACGTCGACTTCTACGCGTCCGAGAACCACGCCCGCAACGTCGGCCAGATGTTCCGCCCCGATGCCGCCGACTCGCTCACCCCCAACTGGAAGCACCTGCCGATCGGTTACCACGGCCGCTCGGGAACGGTCGTGGTGTCCGGCACGGACGTCGTGCGCCCTTCGGGCCAGCGCAAGGCGCCGTCCGACGCCGAACCGGTGTTCGGCCCGTCGGTCCGGCTCGACATCGAGGCGGAGGTGGGCTTCGTCGTCGGCGTCCCGTCGCGGATGGGCGAACCGGTGGGCCTCGGCGCCTACCGCGACCACGTGTTCGGCCTCTGCCTGCTCAACGACTGGTCCGCCCGCGACATCCAGGCGTGGGAGTACGTGCCCCTCGGCCCCTTCCTCGGCAAGTCCTTCGCCACCTCCGTGTCCGCCTGGATCACCCCGCTGGAGGCGCTGGAGGAGGCACGCGTGGACCCGCCGCGGCGCACCCACCCCCTGCTGCCCTACCTCGACGACTCGGGCGAGGAGCCCGCGGGCTACGACCTGCGCATGTCCGTCGCGATCAATGGCCATGTGGTGTCCGAACCCCCCTTCTCCACGATGTACTGGACGGCCGCCCAGCAGCTCGCCCACATGACGGTCAACGGCGCCTCCCTGCGCACCGGCGACCTCTACGGCTCCGGCACGGTGAGCGGCTCCGCGGAGCGTGAGCGCGGCTCCCTGCTGGAGCTCACCTGGAACGGCCGCGACCCGCTCGAACTCCCCGACGGCAAGCGGACGTTCCTGGAGGACGGCGACGTGGTCACGCTGTCCGCCTGGGCTCCCGGACCCGGTGGCCTGCGCGTGGGCCTCGGCGAGGTGACCGGTCGGGTCACGGCGGGCTGACGCCCGCGGCCGAGAGCGTCATACTGGCGGCGGGTGCGGTCCCGCAGTGCCCGCCGCCCAGCACCACTCTCCGCTCCGCCCTCTTCGCACCACCCTTATCCGCTCCACCTTCTCCGCACCTCCCTCCCGACCAGGATCCGGAGCCCGTGGCGTGATCTTCTGCCTGCTCCTGCTGAGCGCCCTCGCCCTGACGGCCGCCGTGCCCGCCCCCCGCGCGCTGACCCGGGCCGGCTGGCCCGAACGCGAGCCCGTGGTCGCGCTGTGGGTGTGGCAGTGCCTGGTGGCCACGGTCCTGCTGTCCTGTCTGACCGCCCTCCTGCTGGGCGCCGCCGCCGTCTTCCAGACCGTGCGCGCCCAGGTGTTCGCGCCCGCGCCGCCCGGCGTGGCCGAGGCCTACGACCTGTCCGCCGCGCCCCTCTGGGCGGCAGCGCTCACACTGCTGCTGGCCGCCGGCGCGGCGTGGACCACCGCGATGCTCGCCCGCGAGCTGGTCGAGGCCCGTCGGCGCCGCGGCCGCGCCCGCGCCCATCTGCGGGAACGGGCCCCCGACCTACCCGCCGGCCTGCCCGCCGCCCGCGGTCCCCTGCTGGTGCTGGAGGACGAGTACCCGGACGCCTGGTGGCTGCCCGGAAACCCGGCCCAGCTCATCGTCACGACCGGCGCCCTGCACCGCCTCACCTCCCATCAACTGGACGCGGTCCTCGCCCATGAGCGCGGTCACGCCCGCGCCCGCCACGACTGGCTGCTCCACCTGTCGACCGCCCTCGCGACCGGCTTCCCCCGTGTGCCCCTCTTCGCCCACTTCTGCGATCAGACCCACCGCCTGGTCGAACTCGCGGCGGACGACACGGCCTCCCGCCGCTGCGGTCACCTCACCACGGCGCTGGCCCTGATCGAGCTGAACCAGCACCGGGGCGTCCTCTCCTGCGCCAACACCCACCGTCTGCTGGGCGAACGCGTCGACCGACTCCTCGAACCCCCGCCCCGGCTGCTCCCCCACCACCGGGCCCTGACGACGACGGCGGCCGCCCTGGTCCCGCTCCTTCCGCTGCTGATCACCTTCGCCCCGGGGCTCACGGCGCTCGGCGGCTGAATCACCGGGATTGCGGCTACCCCCGGCCGGCCGTCACGGGGCGAGCGGACCACGCCGCGGCGCCGCGCCGGCGCCCGCACGCCGCCCGGGTTCGCCACCGCCCGGGTTCGCCACCGCCCGAGTGGGCGGACGTCAGGCCCGCGCAGTCCGGTCAGGCCCGCGAAATCCCGTCACGCCTCGTAGTCGGGTTCGGGCTCGGGATCCGACCAGAAGTCAGCGTCGGGCGCGTCATCCGGCTCGGGCCCGGTGTCCGGCCCGGTCGCCGGGCCGGCCTCGCCCGCCGGTCGCGGGAGTCCGGCCAGCACCGCCAGGACGCCCTCGCCGTAGGTCACCAGCTTCTTCTCGCCCACCCCGCTGACACCGCCGAGCTGGGCCACCGACGTCGGCCACTCCAGGGCGATCTCCCGCAGCGTCGCGTCATGGAAGATCACATACGCCGGGACGCCCTGCTCCCGGGCCTGTTGCGCCCGCCAGGCCCGCAGCGCCTCGAACGCCGGCACCAGGTGCTCGGGCAACTCGGCCGCCACCGACTTCGCCTTGCGCTCACCCCGCCCGGCGGACGAACCGGAGGAGCCGCCCGATCTCGCGGTCGCCGGCTTCTTCGGCTCCTTGCGCAGCGGCACCTCGCGCTCGCGGCGGAGCACCGAGCCGCTGGCCTCGGTCAGCACCAGCGTGCCGTACTCCCCCTCCACCGCCAGCAGCCCCTGCGCCAGCAACTGCCGGATGACCCCGCGCCATTCACCCTCGGTGAGGTCCTCGCCGATGCCGAACACGGACAGCTGGTCGTGGTCGAACTGGATGACCTTGGCCGTGCGCTTGCCCAGCAGGATGTCGACGATCTGCACGGCGCCGAACTTCTGCCCGCGCTCCCGCTGCAGCCGCACCACCGTCGACAGCACCTTCTGCGCCGCGACGGTGCCGTCCCAGGTCTCCGGCGGCGTCAGGCAGGTGTCGCAGTTGCCGCAGCCCGCCGGGTCCGGTTCCTGGCCGAAGTAGTCCAGGAGCTGGCCGCGGCGGCACCGGGCGGTCTCGCACAGCGCCAGCATGGCGTCCAGATGGCCCTGGGCACGTCTGCGGAAGGACTCGTCGCCGTCACCGGACTGGATCAGCTTGCGCTGCTGGATCACGTCGTTGAGCCCGTACGCCATCCAGGCCGTGGACGGCAGTCCGTCGCGGCCGGCCCGGCCCGTCTCCTGGTAGTAGCCCTCGACCGACTTCGGCAGGTCGAGATGGGCGACGAACCGCACGTCCGGCTTGTCGATGCCCATCCCGAAGGCGATGGTCGCGACCACGACCAGCCCGTCCTCCCGCAGGAACCGGGACTGGTGCGCCGCACGGGTGCCCGCGTCCAGACCGGCGTGGTACGGGACCGCCACGACGCCGTTCTTCGACAGGAACTCGGCGGTCTTCTCCACGGAGTTGCGCGACAGGCAGTACACGATGCCCGCGTCGCCCGGGTGCTCCTCGCGCAGGAAGCCCAGCAGCTGCTTCTTGGGGTCGGCCTTCGGCACGATCCGGTACTGGATGTTGGGCCGGTCGAAGCTCGCCACGAAATGCCGGGCCGCCGGCATGTTCAGCCGCTGGGTGATCTCCTGGTGCGTGGCGCGGGTGGCCGTCGCCGTGAGGGCGATCCTCGGCACGTCCGGCCAGCGCTCGCCGAGCAGGGACAGCGCCAGGTAGTCAGGGCGGAAGTCGTGACCCCACTGGGAGACACAGTGCGCCTCGTCGATCGCGAAGACGGAGATCTTGCCGCGGGAGAGCAGTTCGAGCGTGGACTCCAGCCGCAGCCGTTCCGGCGCCAGATAGAGCAGGTCCAGCTCGCCGGCCAGGAACTCGGCCTCGACCACCCGGCGCTCGTCGAAGTCCTGCGTGGAGTTGACGAAGCCGGCGCGCACGCCGAGCGCGCGGAGCGCGTCCACCTGGTCCTGCATCAGCGCGATCAACGGCGAGACCACGATGCCGGTGCCCGGCCTGACCAGGGACGGGATCTGGTAACACAGCGACTTGCCGCCACCGGTGGGCATGAGCACGACCGCGTCGCCGCCGGCCACCACATGCTCGATGACCGCTTCCTGCTCGCCGCGGAAAGCCTCGTACCCGAAGACCCGGCGCAGGGCGGCGAGCGCCTCGCTGCCGCCACTCGTCCCCGACATGTCCGCTTCGGTCATCACAACCGTGTCACCCGTCCCGACCATCGCCTCGTCCCCCTGCTTCGTCCCTCGACCACTGCCTCCACGATAGGGCTCCCGACTGACACCCTCGGAGTTATCCACAGGTCGATCCCTTTGCAATCGAACAGTTCGATCAAGGGTGCGGCACTCGTTCACACATACGTGGGAGCCCCGTCCGTTTCCGCCCGATAGTCTGAATGCCCCGGCGAGACTCCGTCCCATGGGAGCACTGATGAGCGTCGAACCGAAGGCGTCCACGTCCGGCTGGCCCATCCCGCCGGAGGGCGGCTGGACCGCCGACGACCTGGACCGGCTTCCGAATCTTCCTCCGCACACGGAATTGATCGACGGGAGCCTGGTCTTCGTGAGTCCGCAGACCGTCTTTCACGAGCGCGCCATTGATTTCATCAAGTGGCAGCTTCAGTCTCTGGCACCGGCGGACCTTGAGGTGTTCCGCGAATTCACCATCGACATCGATCGTCAGAACAGGCCGGAGCCGGACGTGGTCGTGGTGCGCGGGGAAGTCGTGGAGACTCCGGAGCAGACCCGGTTCCCGGCGGATGCCGTCATTTTGGCCGTCGAGGTCGTCTCCGAGGACTCCGTCTCCCGGGACCGCGAGACGAAGCCCTTGAAGTACTCCAACGCCAAGATCCCCCACTACTGGCGCGTCGAGAACGAGAAGGGCCGCGCCGCGGTCCACGTGTTCGAGCTGGAGCCCACCACCGGCTCCTACACCAGCGTGGGCATCTTCCGCGAGCGGATGAAGGTGGACGTTCCGTTCCCCGTCGACCTGGACCTCACCCGGATCAAGGCCCGCCGCGAGAAGTGACCGGCGGCTCCCCCTCGGCGCGACAGCGGCCCGGCACCCCCGAGGGAGCCGGGCCGCTGTCCTGTCCGCCGGGTGCGAAGCCACCGGTCAGCGCACGAACACCCCCGCCTGGCTCGCCAGGTCCAGGAAGTACTGGGGCGCCACGCCCAGCACCAGCGTGACCGCCACGCCGATGCCGATCGCCATCCGGGTCAGGGGCGAGGCGAGGGCGACGGTCGGCCCCTCGGGGCTCGGCTCGCTGAAGAACATGAGCACGATCACCCGGATGTAGAAGAACGCGGCGATGGCCGACGAGATCACACCGACCACGACCAGCGGCGCGGCGCCGCCGTCCGCCGCCGCCTTGAACACCGCGAACTTCCCCGCGAAGCCGGACGTCAGCGGAATACCGGCGAAGGCCAGCAGGAACACCGCGAACACGGCCGCCACCAGCGGCGAGCGCCGGCCGAGGCCGGCCCACTTCGACAGGTGCGTCGCCTCGCCGCCCGCGTCCCGCACCAGCGTGACCACGGCGAAGGCGCCGATCGTGACGAACGAGTACGCCGCCAGGTAGAAGAGGACGGACGACACCCCGTCCTCCGTGGTCGCGATCACGCCAGCGAGGATGAAGCCCGCGTGGGCGATGGACGAGTACGCCAGCAGCCGCTTGATGTCGGTCTGGGTGATGGCGACGATCGCACCGCCGAGCATCGTGATGATCGCCACGCCCCACATGACCGGCCGCCAGTCCCAGCGCAGGCCCGGCAGGACGACGTACAGCACGCGCAGCAGCGCGCCGAAGGCGGCCACCTTGGTCGCCGCCGCCATGAAGCCGGTGACGGGGGTCGGCGCGCCCTGGTAGACGTCCGGCGTCCACATGTGGAACGGCACCGCGCCCACCTTGAACAGCAGCCCCATCACCAGCAGGGCGGTGCCGACCAGCAGCAGCGCGTCGTTGCCCATGGTGCCGGCGAGCGCCGGGTCGACGTTGGTGACGGTGCCGTCGACGACGGCCGCGATCCGCGCGTAGGACACGGAGCCCGCGTACCCGTACAGCAGGGCGATGCCGAACAGGGTGAACGCGGAGGCGAACGCGCCGAGCAGGAAGTACTTGACCGCGGCCTCCTGCGACATCAGCCGCTTGCGGCGGGCCAGCGCGCACAGCAGGTACAGCGGCAGCGAGAAGACCTCCAGCGCGATGAAGAAGGTCAGCAGGTCGTTGGCGGCCGGGAAGATCAGCATGCCGGCCACCGCGAACAGCAGCAGCGGGAAGACCTCGGTGGTGGTGAAGCCCGCCTTGACGGCCGCCTTCTCGCTGTCGCTGCCCGGCACGGAGGCCGCCTGCGCGGCGAAGGAGTCGACCCGGTTGCCGTGCGCCACCGGGTCCAGGCGCCGCTCGGCGAAGGTGAACACCCCGACCAGCGCGGCCAGCAGGATCGTGCCCTGCAGGAAGAGCGCCGGGCCGTCGACGGCGATGGCTCCCATCGCGGCGATGCCGGCCTTGGTGGTGGCGTACCCGTCGGCGGCGAGTGCCACGACCGCGGCGAACGCGGCGCACAGCGCCACCACGGCCAGGAAGACCTGGGTGTAGTAGCGGTGTCTGCGCGGCACCAGTGCCTCGACCAGCACCCCGAGGATCGCCGCGCCCACGACGATCAGGGTGGGCGACAATTGCCCGTACTCGATCTTCGGCGCGTCGATCTTCGCGATCGGCTCGGTCGCGGCTGCCGCCGTTGTCCACAGGCTGTGGACGGCTGTTGCGCTCACTTGGCCGCCTCCACATCGGGCCGGGGGTCACTCTTCTGTACGTCCGACATGGTCTGCTTGACCGCCGGGTTGACGATGTCCGTGACGGGCTTCGGGTAGACGCCCAGGAACACCAGCAGCACGATCAGCGGGGCCACCACCGCC
This sequence comes from Streptomyces sp. bgisy159, assembly GCF_965341775.1. Lineage (GTDB taxonomy): Bacteria > Actinomycetota > Actinomycetes > Streptomycetales > Streptomycetaceae > Streptomyces. Next base: position 331,098 of record NZ_CBDQZH010000002.1, read on the forward strand.
AGCTCGCGCACCCGGAGGTCGGGCATCGCCGACACCTCGGGCTTCACCGGGCCCGTCATCGTCCGCTGGTAGAGGACGAGGGTGTAGAGCGCGGCCAGAACGATGCCGAACGTGGCGATGATCCCGACCGCCGGGTAGCGCGTGAACGTGCCGACCAGGACGAGGAACTCGCTGACGAACGGCGCCAGACCCGGCAGCGACAGCGTCGCCAGGCCGCCGATCAGGAAGGTTCCGGCGAGCACGGGGGCGACCTTCTGCACCCCGCCGTAGTCGGCGATGAGCCGCGAACCGCGCCGGGAGATCAGGAAGCCGGCGACCAGCATCAGCGCGGCCGTCGAGATGCCGTGGTTGACCATGTACAGCGTGGCGCCCGACTGGCCCTGGCTGGTCATCGCGAAGATGCCCATGATGATGAAGCCGAAGTGGGAGATCGACGCGTAGGCCACCAGCCGCTTGATGTCGCGCTGGCCGACCGCGAGCAGCGCCCCGTAGATGATGCTGACCAGGGCGAGGGCCAGGATGACCGGCGTCGCCCACTCACTGGCCTGCGGGAACAGCCCGAGGCAGAAGCGGAGCATCGCGAAGGTGCCCACCTTGTCGACGACCGCGGTGATGAGCACGGCGACCGGGGCGGTGGACTCGCCCATCGCGTTCGGCAGCCAGGTGTGCAGCGGCCACAGCGGCGCCTTCACCGCGAAGGCGAAGAAGAACCCGAGGAACAGCCAGCGTTCCGTGCCGGTCGCCATGTCCAGCGAGCCGTCGGCCCGGGCCTGGGCGATCTCCGGGAGGGAGAAGTTGCCCGCGACGACGTAGAGGCCGATCACCGCGGCCAGCATGATCAGACCGCCGGCCAGGTTGTAGAGCAGGAACTTCACCGCGGCGTACGACCGTTGGGTGGCCGCCACCTTCTCACCGTGCTCATGGGCCCGGTCCCCGAAGCCGCCGATGAGGAAGTACATCGGGATCAGCATGGCTTCGAAGAAGATGTAGAAGAGGAAGACGTCGGTGGCCTCGAAGGAGATGATCACCATCGCCTCGACCGCCAGGATCAGTGCGAAGAAGCCCTGGGTGGGCCGCCACCGCTTGCTGCCGGTCTCCAGCGGGTCGGCGTCGTGCCAGCCCGCCAGGACGATGAAGGGGATGAGGACGGCGGTGAGCGCGATCAGCGCCACCGCGATGCCGTCCACGCCCAGCTCGTACCGCACCCCGAAGTCCGCGATCCAGGAATGGGATTCGGTGAGCTGGTAGCGCGCGCCGTCCGGGTCGAAGCGGACCAGGACGACGATCGCCAGGGCCAGCGTGGCCAGGGAGAAGAAAAGCGCCAGTGCCTTGGCGGCGTTGCGCCGGGCGGCCGGGACGGCGGCCGTGGCCACCGCTCCGATCGCCGGGAGCGCCGCCGTCGCTGTCAGCAGAGGAAAGGACATCGGTATCAGACCGCCCTCATCAGCAGGGTCGCGGCGACCAGCAGTGCCGCACCGCCGAACATCGAGACCGCGTACGACCGCGCGAAGCCGTTCTGGAGCCTGCGCATCCGTCCGGACAGGCCGCCGACCGAGGCCGCCGTGCCGTTGACGACACCGTCGACCAGCGTGTGGTCGACGTAGACCAGGGACCGCGTGAGGTGCTCGCCGCCGCGCACCAGGACGATGTGGTTGAAGTCGTCCTGGAGCAGATCGCGGCGGGCGGCCCGGGTGAGCAGCGAGCCGCGCGGGGCGACGACGGGGACCGGGCGGCGGCCGTACTGGGCCCAGGCGACGGCGACGCCGACGACCATGCAGGCCACGGTCGCGCCGGTGACCGTGGCCGCTCCCACCGGGGAGTCTCCGTGGTCGAACCCGGTGATGGGCTCCAGCCAGTGCAGGAAGCGCTCGCCGATGCTGAAGAACGCGCCGGCGCCGACCGACCCGACGGCCAGCAGGATCATCGGGATCGTCATGACCTTGGGCGACTCGTGCGGGTGCGGCTCCGCGTGGTCGCCCCGGGTGTCGGCGGCGGGCTCCACGCCGGGCTCGGCCGGCGACGGGGTGGCCCGGTTGCGCCAGCGCTCCTCGCCGAAGAACGTCATCAGCATCACGCGCGTCATGTAGTAGGCGGTGATGGCCGCGCCGAGCAGGGCCGCGCCGCCGAGGATCCAGCCCTCGGTGCCGCCCTTGGCGAACGCCGCCTCAATGATCTTGTCCTTGGAGAAGAAGCCGGACAGGCCCGGGAAGCCGATGATCGCGAGGTAGCCGAGGCCGAAGGTGACGAAGGTGACCGGCATGTACTTGCGCAGGCCGCCGTACCGGCGCATGTCGACCTCGTCGTTCATGCCGTGCATGACGGAACCGGCGCCGAGGAACAGTCCCGCCTTGAAGAAGCCGTGCGTCACCAGGTGCATGATCGCGAAGACGTAGCCGATCGGGCCGAGGCCGGCGGCCAGCACCATGTAGCCGATCTGCGACATGGTCGAGCCGGCCAGCGCCTTCTTGATGTCGTCCTTCGCGCAACCGACGATCGCACCGAACAGCAGCGTGACCGCGCCGACGACGGTGACGACGAGCTGTGCGTCGGGCGCCCCGTTGAAGATCGCGCCGGACCGGACGATCAGGTAGACGCCCGCCGTCACCATGGTCGCCGCGTGGATGAGGGCGGAGACCGGGGTCGGGCCCTCCATCGCGTCACCGAGCCAGGACTGCAGCGGCACCTGGGCGGACTTGCCGCACGCGGCCAGCAGCAGCATCAGCGCGATGGCGGTGAGCTTGCCCTCCGAGGTGTCGCCGACCAGCCCGGGCTCCTCCTGGGTGCCGAGCACCGGGCCGAAGGCGAAGGTCCCGAACGTGGTGAACATCAGCATGATGGCGATCGACAGGCCCATGTCGCCGACGCGGTTGACCAGGAAGGCCTTCTTCGCCGCGGTGGCCGCGCTGGGCTTGTGCTGCCAGAAGCCGATCAGCAGGTAGGAGGCGAGACCGACGCCCTCCCAGCCGACGTAGAGCAGCAGGTAGTTGTCGGCGAGGACCAGGATCAGCATCGCCGCGAGGAACAGGTTCAGATAGCCGAAGAAGCGGCGGCGGCGCTCGTCGTGCTCCATGTACCCGACCGAGTACAGGTGGATCAGCGAGCCGACGCCGGTGATCAGCAGCACGAACGTCATCGACAGCTGGTCCAGGCGGAACGCGACGTCCGCCTGGAAGCCCTCGACCGGGATCCAGCTGAACAGGTGCTGGGTCAGCGTCCGGTCCTCGGCGCTCCTGCCGAGGAGGTCGCCGAAGAGGATCAGGCCGAACACGAAGGAGACGGCCGACAGGAGCGTGCCGATCCAGTGGCCGACGGCGTCGAGCCGACGGCCGCCGACCAGCAGGACGGCCGCTCCGAGCAGGGGCGCCGCGATGAGCAGCGCGATCAGGTTCTCCACGATTCTTCCGACCCCTTACAGCTTCATCAGGCTGGCGTCGTCGACCGAGGCCGAGTGGCGGGCGCGGAACACCGACACGATGATCGCCAGTCCGACCACGACCTCGGCCGCGGCCACGACCATCGTGAAGAAGGCGATGATCTGGCCGTCGAGATTGCCGTGCAGCCGGGAGAAGGCGACGAGCGCGAGGTTGCAGGCGTTGAGCATCAGCTCGACGCACATGAACAGCACGATCGCGTTGCGCCGGATCAGGACACCGCTCGCGCCGATGCTGAACAGCAGGGCGGCGAGATACAGGTAGTTGACCGGGTTCACTTCGACGCCTCCTCGGTCCGCTGGAAGTGCGGCGGCTCGATCTCGGTCCGCTCCAGGCGGTCCTCGGCGCGCTGCTGCAGCGTCTTGAGATCGCTCAGGGCCTCGGCGGACACGTCGCGGATCTGGCCGCGCTCGCGCAGCGTCCTGCTGACCGTGAGCTCCGCCGGGGTGCCGTCGGGCAGCAGGCCGGCGATGTCGACGGCGTTGTGCCGCGCGTACACGCCGGGCGCCGGCAGGGGCGGCACGTGCTTGCCCTCGCGGACCCGCTGCTCGGCCAGTTCCCGCTGGGTCCTGGCGCGCTCGGTGCGCTCGCGGTGGGTGAGCACCATCGCGCCGACGGCCGCCGTGATGAGCAGGGCTCCGGTGATCTCGAAGGCGAAGACGTACTTGGTGAAGAGCAGGGTGGCCAACCCCTCCACGTTCCCGCCCGAGTTGGCCTGGCCGAGACCGTTGAACTCCGTCAGGGAGGCGTTGGCGATGCCCGCGATCAGCAGGACGGCGAACCCGAGACCGCACAGCAGGGCCAGCCACCGCTGGCCCTTGAGGGTCTCCTTCAGCGAGTCCGCGGCGGTCACACCGACCAGCATCACCACGAACAGGAACAGCATCATGATCGCGCCGGTGTAGACGACGATCTGCACGATGCCCAGGAAGTAGGCGCCGTTGGCGAGGTAGAAGACCGCCAGGACGATCATGGTGCCGGCCAGGCAGAGCGCGCTGTGCACGGCCTTCCTCATCAGCACCGTGCCCAGCGCGCCGAGCACCGCGACGGTGCCGAGCACCCAGAACTGGAACGCCTCACCGGTGGAGGTGGTGTAGGCGGCGAGCTGTGCGCTCATCGGCCGGTCACCTCCTGCGAGGCGGGCTCGTTCTCGCCGGAGTCGGCCGCCGCTTCCTGCGGGGCCTCCCCCTTGGAGACGGCCGCCTGGCGCTCGGTGCCCGGCGCGGCCTCCGTCACCAGGCCCCGGTAGTAGTCCTGCTCGTCCGTGCCCGGGTAGATGGCGTGCGGCGTGTCGACCATGCCCTCTTCGAGCCCGGCGAGCAGCTGCTCCTTGGTGTAGATGAGGTTGGCGCGGCTGGAGTCGGCCAGCTCGAACTCGTTGGTCATCGTGAGCGCGCGCGTGGGGCACGCCTCGATGCACAGGCCGCACAGGATGCAGCGGGCGTAGTTGATCTGGTAGACCCGCCCGTACCGCTCGCCCGGCGAGTAGCGCTCCTCCTCGGTGTTGTCCGCGCCCTCGACGTAGATGGCGTCGGCCGGGCAGGCCCAGGCGCACAGCTCGCAGCCGACGCACTTCTCCAGGCCGTCCGGATGGCGGTTGAGCTGGTGCCGTCCGTGGAACCGCGGAGCCGTGGTCTTCTTCTGCTCCGGGTACTGCTCGGTCAGCCGCTTCTTGAACATGGCCTTGAAGGTCACGCCGAACCCGGCGACGGGGTTCATGAAGCCGGGCTTCAACTGCTCGCTCTCCTTGGGCTCCTCAGCCATCGGACGCCTCCTTTCCATCCAGCGATCCGTCACTCACAGTGTCCGCCCCACCACTGACAATCAGCTCCCGCTCCCGGCTCGGGCGGCGCCTAGGCACCGGGGGCAGCTCCTGACCCGGCAGCGGCGGCACGGGGAACCCGCCCGCCATCGGGTCGAACGCGGCCGGCGGTTCGGCGGCATGCTCGGCCGCCTGGGTCTTCTCGCGGAACATGTCGGCGATGACGGAGACCAGCAGCAGGACCAGCACACCACCGCCGACGTAGAGCGCGATGTCGGCGAAGTCGTAGTTCTCGTTGCGCAGGGTCCGCACCGTCGCGACGAGCATCAGCCAGACGACCGAGACGGGGATCAGGACCTTCCAGCCGAGCTTCATCAGCTGGTCGTAGCGGACCCGGGGCAGGGTGCCGCGCAGCCAGATGAAGCCGAACAGCAGCAGCTGCACCTTGATCGTGAACCAGAGCATCGGCCACCAGCCGTGGTTCGCGCCCTCCCAGAAGGTGCTGACCGGCCAGGGAGCCCGCCAGCCGCCCAGGAACAGCGTGGTCGCCACCGCCGAGACCGTCACCATGTTCACGTACTCGGCGAGCATGAACATCGCGAACTTGATCGACGAGTACTCGGTGTTGAAGCCGCCGACCAGGTCGCCCTCGGACTCCGGCATGTCGAACGGCGCGCGGTTGGTCTCGCCGACCATGGTGACGATGTAGAGGATGAAGGAGACCGGCAGCAGGAGGATGTACCAGCGGTCCTGCTGCTGCTCCACGATCGTCGACGTCGACATCGAGCCCGAGTAGAGGAACACCGACGCGAACGCGGCACCCATGGCGATCTCGTACGAGATCATCTGCGCGCAGGAGCGCAGGCCGCCCAGCAGCGGGTAGGTCGACCCGGAGCTCCACCCGGCGAGCACGATGCCGTAGATGCCCACCGAGGCCACCGCGAGGATGTAGAGCATCGCGATCGGCAGGTCGGTGAGCTGCATCGTGGTGCGGTGGCCGAAGATCGAGATCTCGTTGTCGGCCGGGCCGAAGGGGATCACGGCGATGGCCATGAAGGCCGGGATGGCCGCGACGATCGGCGCGAGGACGTACACCACCTTGTCGGCGCGCTTGACGACGACGTCTTCCTTCAGCATCAGCTTCATGCCGTCGGCGAGGGACTGCAGCATGCCCCAGGGGCCGTGCCGGTTGGGGCCGATGCGCAGCTGCATCCAGGCGACGACCTTGCGTTCCCAGACGATGGAGAACAGCACGGTCAGCATCAGGAAGGCGAAACAGAACACGGCCTTGATGACGACCAGCCACCACGGGTCGCGGCCGAACATCGAGAGGTCTTCTGCGGCGAGGTACGGGCTCATGCCTCCACCTCCTGGGGGGCTTCGGCGGCGGTCAGGGCCGGGCCGATGCGGACGAGGGACCCGGGGACCGCGCCGGTGTCGGAGGCGACGCCCCCGCCGGCGGAGTTCAGCGGCAGCCAGACCACCCGGTCCGGCATCTCGGTGACCTGGAGCGGGAGCCGGACCTCACCGGCCGGCCCGGTCACGGCCAGCAGATCACCGTCCTTGACGCCCGCCTCGGCGGCCGTGGCGGCCGACACGCGTGCGTGTGCGGCGTGCCGGGTCCCGGCGAGCGCCTCGTCGCCCTCCTGCAGGACGCCCTGGTCGAGCAGCAGCCGGTGTCCGGCCAGCACCGCCTCACCGGCCGCGGGCCGCGGCAGCGCGGCCGCGCCCTCCACCGGTTCGGTGGCGCGGGCGCCGTCCCACAGGCCGAGCCGGTCGATCTCCGCGCGCGTGGTGCGCAGGTCCGGCAGGCCCAGATGGATGTCCATGGCGTCGGCGAGCATCTGCAGCACGCGCCCGTCGGTGGGCGCGAGGCGCCGGGTCATCTGCTCCGGTTTGAGTGCGGCGTCGAAGAACCGCACCCTGCCCTCCCAGTTGAGGAAGGCCCCGGCCTTCTCCGGCACCGCGGCCACCGGCAGTACGACGTCGGCGCGCTCGGTGACCTCGCCGGGCCTCAGCTCCAGCGACACCAGGAAGCCCACCTCGTCCAGCGCCGCACGCGCGCGTGCCGGATCCGGGAGGTCGGCGATCTCGACGCCGGCCACGACCAGCGCCTGCAGTTCGCCGCCCACGGCGGCCTCGATGATCTGGCCGGTGTCGCGGCCGTAGCGGTGCGGGAGTTCGGCGACGCCCCAGGCGGCGGCGACCTCCTCACGCGCGCGCGGGTCGGTGGCCGGACGGCCGCCCGGCAGCAGCGACGGCAGCGCGCCCGCCTCGACCGCGGCCCGCTCGCCGGCCCGGCGCGGGATCCACACCAGCCCGGCACCGGTCGACCGCGCGGCCCGCAGCGCGGCCGTGAGCCCACCGGGCACGGCGGCCAGCCGCTCTCCCACGACGATCGCGGCGCCCTGGGCGCGCAGCCCCTCGGACGCCCGGGTGCCCGCCTCGTCCAGGCCGACTCCGCCGGCCAGGGCGTCCAGCCACTCGGTCTCGGTGCCGGGAGCGGCCGGCAGCAGGGTGCCGCCCGCCTTCTCCAGGCCTCGGGTGGCGTGCGTGGCCAGCGAGAACACCTGCATGCCGCGCTTGCGCCAGGCCTTGCGCAGCCGGAGGAAGACGCCGGGTGCCTCCTCCTCGGACTCGAACCCGACGAGGAGGACGGCGGGTGCCTTCTCCAGAGCGGAGTACGTCAGGCCCGTACCGTCGAGGTCACGGCCGTGTCCGGCGACCCGGGCGGCGAGGAAGTCGGCCTCCTCACCGCTGTGCACGCGCGCGCGGAAGTCGATGTCGTTGGAGTCGAGCGCCACGCGCGTGAACTTGCTGTACGCGTAGACGTCCTCCACGGTGAGCCGGCCGCCGGTCAGCACACCGGTGCGGCCGCGCGAGGCCAGCAGGCCCTGGGCGGCGATCTGCAGCGCCTCCGGCCAGGACGCCGGCTCCAGCTCGCCTTCCGCGTTGCGGATCAGCGGCGTCTGCAGGCGGTCCCTCTGCTGCGCGTAGCGGAACGCGAAGCGGCCCTTGTCGCAGATCCACTCCTCGTTGACCTCGGGGTCGTCGGCGGCGAGCCGCCGCATGACCTTGCCGCGCCGGTGGTCGGTGCGGGTGGCGCAGCCGCCGGAGCAGTGTTCGCAGACCGACGGCGAGGAGACCAGGTCGAAGGGGCGGGAGCGGAACCGGTAGGCCGCGGAGGTGAGGGCGCCGACCGGGCAGATCTGGATGGTGTTCCCGGAGAAGTACGACTCGAAGGGGTCGCCCTCGCCGGTGCCGACCTGCTGGAGCGCGCCCCGCTCGATCAGCTCGATCATCGGGTCGCCGGCGATCTGGTTGGAGAAGCGGGTACAGCGGGCGCACAGCACGCACCGCTCGCGGTCGAGCAGCACCTGGGTGGAGATGGGCACCGGCTTCTCGTAGGTCCGCTTGCGGCCTTCGAAGCGGGACTCGGCGTTGCCGTGCGACATCGCCTGGTTCTGCAGGGGGCACTCGCCGCCCTTGTCGCAGACCGGGCAGTCCAGCGGGTGGTTGATGAGCAGGAGCTCCATCACACCCTTCTGGGCCTTCTCGGCGACCGGCGAGGTGAGCTGGGTCTTCACCACCATGCCGTCGGTGCAGGTGATGGTGCAGGACGCCATCGGCTTGCGCTGGCCCTCCACCTCCACGATGCACTGGCGGCAGGCGCCGGCGGGGTCGAGGGCCGGGTGGTCACAGAACCGGGGGATCTCGATGCCGAGTTCCTCGGCGGCCCGGATGACCAGGGTGCCCTTGGGCACGCTGATCTCGGCACCGTCGATCGTCAGCGTCACCAGGTCTTCCGGCGGGACCGCCGCCTCGCCGCTCCCGGAGGGAGCGCTGCTGGTCACTGTCATGCGTTCACCTCCGTACGGTCGGCCCAGGCCGTCGACTTGGCCGGGTCGAAGGGGCAGCCGCGGCCCGTGATGTGCTGCTCGTACTCCTCGCGGAAGTACTTGAGCGAGGAGAAGATCGGCGAGGCGGCGCCGTCGCCGAGGGCGCAGAAGGACTTGCCGTTGATGTTGTCGGCGATGTCGTTGAGCTTGTCGAGGTCGGCCATGGCGCCCTTGCCGGCCTCGATGTCCCGCAGCAGCTGCACCAGCCAGTAGGTGCCTTCGCGGCAGGGCGTGCACTTGCCGCAGGACTCGTGGGCGTAGAACTCGGTCCAGCGGGTCACGGCCCGCACCACGCAGGTCGTCTCGTCGAAGCACTGGAGTGCCTTCGTGCCGAGCATGGAGCCCGCGGCGCCCACCCCTTCGTAGTCGAGGGGGACGTCGAGGTGCTCGTCGGTGAACATCGGGGTCGAGGAGCCGCCCGGCGTCCAGAACTTCAGGCGGTGGCCGGGGCGCATGCCGCCGCTCATCTCCAGCAGTTGGCGCAGGGTGATGCCGAGGGGTGCCTCGTACTGGCCGGGGCTGGCGACGTGGCCGCTGAGGGAGTAGAGCGTGAAGCCGGGCGACTTCTCGGTTCCCATCGACCGGAACCAGTCCTTGCCCCGGTGCAGGATCGCGGGAACCGACGCGATCGACTCGACGTTGTTCACAACAGTCGGGCACGCGTAGAGGCCCGCCACCGCAGGGAAGGGGGGACGCAGCCGCGGTTGACCACGGCGGCCTTCGAGGGAGTCCAGCAGCGCGGTCTCCTCACCGCAGATGTACGCGCCGGCGCCGGCGTGCACGGTGAGGGTCAGGTCGAGTCCGCTGCCCAGGATGTTCTCGCCGAGGTAGCCCGCCGCGTAGGCCTCGCGCACGGCCTCGTGCAACCGCCGCAGAACGGGGACGACCTCGCCCCGCAGGTAGATGAAGGCGTGCGAGGACCTGATGGCGTGACACGCGATGACGATGCCCTCGATGAGGCTGTGCGGGTTCGCGAAGAGGAGCGGGATGTCCTTGCACGTCCCGGGCTCCGACTCGTCGGCGTTGACAACCAGATAGTGTGGTTTTCCGTCTCCCTGGGGGATGAACTGCCATTTCATCCCCGTCGGGAATCCCGCGCCGCCGCGCCCGCGCAGTCCGCTGTCCTTGACGTACGCGATCACGTCGTCCGGTGACATGGCGAGCGCCTTGCGGAGTCCCTCGTACCCCTCGTGCCGTCGGTAGACGTCGAGCGACCAGGACCGGTCCTCGTCCCAGAAGGCCGACAGCACGGGTGCGAGCAGCTTCTCGGGGCCGGTGTCTTTCAGCTCGGGTGCCAAGGTCATCACTCCCCCTCCTCGGCGGTGGGCCCGGCCGGGTGGGCGGGGTCGGAGGCCGATGTGTCCTGCGGCGCGTCATGCGAACTGAGGTGCTCGGTCGGCGACGGCTCGTGCACCGTGCCGTCCCGCGGCCCCTCGTGCGGACCGCCGTCGCGTGGATGGACCACGCGCGCGGGTGCGGTCTCGCCCCTGGCCAGGCGGAGGCCCACCAGTGACGGCGGTCCCGCACTCCCGCTCGCCTCGACGGCCCCGTCCCGCTCGTCGGGGAAGCCGGCCAGGATCCGCGAGGTCTCCTTGAAGGTGCACAGCGGCGCCCCGCGGGTCGGCGAGACGGTCCTGCCGGTGCGCAGGTCGTCCACCAGCCGCCTGACGCTCTGCGGGGTCTGGTTGTCGAAGAACTCCCAGTTGACCATCACGACCGGCGCGTAGTCGCAGGCCGCGTTGCACTCGATGTGCTCCAGGGTGATCTTGCCGTCGTCGGTGGTCTCGCCGTTGCCGACGCCCAGGTGCTCCTGGAGCTCCTCGAAGATCGCGTCGCCGCCCATCACGGCGCACAGCGTGTTGGTGCACACGCCGACCTGGTATTCACCGGACGGCTTGCGCCGGTACATGGTGTAGAAGGTGGCGACGGCGGTGACCTCGGCGGTGGTCAGGCCGAGCATGTCCGCGCAGAACCGCATCCCGGTCCGCGTGACATGTCCCTCCTCCGACTGCACGAGGTGCAGCAACGGCAGGAGCGCGGACCGGGAGTCGGGGTAGCGGGCGATGATCTCGCGCGCGTCCTCCTCCAGCCGGGTCCGGACGTCGTCCGGGTACGCGGGTGCGGGCAGCTCGGGCATGCCCAGTCCGACGCCGCGGTCCGAAGATGAGGTGGTCACCGGTCGACGCCTCCCATCACGGGGTCGATGGACGCGACGGCGACGATGACGTCGGCGACCTGGCCGCCCTCGCACATCGCCGCCATGGCCTGCAGATTGGTGAACGACGGGTCGCGGAAGTGGACCCGGAAGGGCCGGGTGCCGCCGTCGGAGACGGCGTGCACACCGAGTTCTCCCTTGGGCGACTCGACGGCCGCGTACGCCTGTCCCGGCGGTACGCGGAAGCCTTCGGTCACCAGCTTGAAGTGGTGGATCAGGGCCTCCATGGAGGTGCCCATGATCTTCTTGATGTGGTCGAGGGAGTTGCCGAGCCCGTCCGGTCCCAGGGCGAGCTGGGCGGGCCAGGCGATCTTCTTGTCGGCGACCATGACCGGGCCGGGCTGGAGCCGGTCCAGGCACTGCTCGACGATCCTGAGCGACTGGCGCATCTCCTCCAGCCGGATCAGGAAGCGGCCGTAGGAGTCACAGCTGTCGGCGGTCGGCACCTCGAAGTCGTAGGTCTCGTAACCGCAGTAGGGCTGTGTCTTGCGCAGGTCGTGGGGCAGGCCCGTGGAGCGCAGGATCGGGCCGGTGGCGCCGAGGGCCATGCAGCCGGCCAGGTCCAGGTAGCCGACGTCCTGCATGCGGGCCTTGAAGATGGGGTTCCCGGTGGCGAGCTTGTCGTACTCCGGGAGGTTCTTCTTCATCTTCTTCACGAACTCGCGGATCTGGTCCACCGCGCCGGGCGGCAGGTCCTGGGCGAGTCCGCCGGGCCGGATGTACGCGTGGTTCATGCGCAGGCCGGTGATCAGCTCGTAGAGGTCGAGGATCATCTCGCGGTCGCGGAACCCGTAGATCATGATCGTGGTCGCGCCGAGCTCCATGCCGCCGGTGGCGATGCACACCAGGTGGGAGGAGAGCCGGTTCAGCTCCATCAGGAGCACCCGGATGATCTCGGCGCGCTCGGTGATCTGGTCCTCGATGCCGAGGAGCTTCTCGACGGCGAGGCAGTAGGCGGTCTCGTTGAAGAAGGACGTCAGGTAGTCCATGCGCGTGACGAAGGTGGTGCCCTGCGTCCACGTGCGGAATTCCAGGTTCTTCTCGATGCCGGTGTGCAGGTAGCCGATGCCGCACCGGGCCTCGGTGACGGTCTCGCCCTCGATCTCCAGGATCAGGCGGAGCACCCCGTGGGTGGAGGGGTGCTGGGGGCCCATGTTGACGACGATGCGTTCGTCGTCGGCGCGGGCCGCGGACTGGACGACCTCGTCCCAGTCGCCACCGGTGACCGTGTAGACGGTGCCCTCGGTGGTCTCCCGAGGGGAAGCGCTGCTCATGACTGCCTCCCGAGGGGAGTCGTTGAGGGGTGGTGGCCGGGCGACGGGTGGGCACTCACGAGTACGACCTCCGCTGGTCCGGGGCCGGGATCTGCGCGCCCTTGTACTCGACGGGAATGCCGCCGAGCGGGTAGTCCTTGCGCTGCGGGTGGCCCTGCCAGTCGTCCGGCATCATGATCCGCGTGAGGGCCGGGTGGCCGTCGAAGACGATCCCGAAGAAGTCGTAGGTCTCACGCTCGTGCCAGTCGTTGGTCGGGTAGACGGAGACCAGCGACGGGATGTGACGGTCGCCGTCCGGGGCGCTGACCTCCAGGCGGATCAGCCGGTTGTGGGTGATCGAGCGCAGGTGGTAGACGGCGTGCAGCTCGCGGCCCTTGTCGTGCGGGTAGTGGACGCCGCTGACGCCGGTGCACAGTTCGAAGCGCAGGGCGGGGTCGTCGCGCAGGGTCCGGGCGACGCGGACCAGGTGCTCGCGTTCGATGTGGAAGGTGAGCTCGTCGCGGTCGACGACCGTCTTCTCGATGGCGTTGCCGGGCAGCAGGCCCTGTTCCTCCAGGGCGCCCTCCAGCTCGTCGGCGACCTCGTCGAACCAGCCGCCGTAGGGGCGGCTCGCCGGGCCGGGGAGTCGGACGGAGCGGACCAGTCCGCCGTAGCCGGAGGTGTCGCCGCCGTCAGCGGCGCCGAACATGCCGCGCTGGACGCGGATCTCCTCGCCGCCCTGGCCGCGCTGGCCCGGCAGGTTCGAGGCGCTGAGGTCCTTCTCGGGGTTGGCGCCGCCCGCGCCGTTGGCGTCACTCACCGCAGCAGCCCCTTCATCTCGATGGTGGGCAGGGCCTTGAGCGCCGCTTCCTCCGCCTCGCGGGCCGCCTCCTCGGCGTTCACGCCCAGCTTGGAGTTCTGGATCTTGTGGTGCAGCTTGAGGATCGCGTCCATCAGCATCTCCGGCCGTGGCGGGCAGCCGGGGAGGTAGATGTCGACCGGGACGATGTGGTCGACGCCCTGGACGATCGCGTAGTTGTTGAACATGCCGCCGGAGGAGGCGCACACGCCCATGGAGATGACCCACTTCGGGTTGGGCATCTGGTCGTAGACCTGCCTGAGTACCGGCGCCATCTTCTGGCTGACCCGGCCCGCGACGATCATGAGGTCGGCCTGGCGCGGCGAACCGCGGAAGACCTCCATGCCGAAGCGCGCCAGGTCGTACCGTCCGGCGCCGGTGGTCATCATCTCGATGGCGCAGCAGGCCAGGCCGAAGGTGGCGGGGAAGACGGACGCCTTGCGCACCCAGCCCGCGGCCTGCTCGACGGTGGTCAGCAGGAAGCCGCTCGGCAGCTTTTCTTCGAGTCCCATGTCGTTAAAGGCCCCTCAGTCCCATTCCAGGCCGCCGCGCCGCCATACGTACGCGTACGCGACGAAGACGGTGAGCACGAAGAGCAGCATCTCCACGAGCCCGAAAACACCCAGGGCGTCGAAGGTGACGGCCCAGGGGTAGAGGAAGACGATCTCGATGTCGAAGACGATGAAGAGCATCGCCGTCAGGTAGTACTTGATGGGGAAGCGCCCGCCGCCGGCCGGCGTGGGGGTCGGCTCGATGCCGCACTCGTAGGCCTCAAGCTTGGCGCGGTTGTACCGCTTCGGACCGATCAGCGTGGCCATCACCACGGAGAAGATCGCAAAGCCTGCCCCGAGGGCTCCCAGTACGAGGATGGGCGCATACGCGTTCACCGCTCCTCGCTCCCTTCAGTCGGCACTGACTGGTGGCGGTTCTGCGGGCCCGCGGTCCGCCTCAACTGCCCCACGAACCCCGCCCGTCCCGGCGAAGATCGAGAACATGTGAAGCAGGTCACAAGCCCAACTGCCACGCATCTTATGCCCGAGGCTCTGTGATCTGCGACACGGGGTATTACCTGAGCTTTGTGATCTCTGCCACCTGACGAAGGATCATGAAGTCATATCAGCGGTGATCTTCGCACGCGAAGCGTCAGAGTGGTCACAACAAGTGACATTTTTGTTCATCGCCGCAGCTCGGGAGGGGCGTCTCCATATCAAGATGGTTCCGGCGCATGCAAATTGGCCTTGGACATCGGCCCTTGATAGAGGAGCGCGTTCACACCCCGGAGGGAGCCGGGCGACAGGTGTGGACGGAGGCGAGCCGGGCAGGAGCGTGTGCACACGTTCACGAGCGCGGCATGCGGCGCGATACGCCGCGCGAGACGCAGCCCCGCCGGTAACCGTTCCGTGACCTCGGACACATTCGCACGGGCCGCGAGAAAGCCGGGCTTGGCCAACCACCCTCACCGGTGGTAAGCGCGGGGCAATTGGGACGTAACGACGAAAGCCCATGATCACAGGCATGATCACCAGAGTCCGCAATGTCCGTTAAGGCGTCAATAAAGAAGCTGCGGACCGGGAGTTGGGCGGTCGATTGAACAATTGTGGCGCAGCACACGTTTCTTGAAGGTATGGAGCAGCCCCTGGTACCGCTTGTACCCATGTCCCACACCGCTCACATACGTAGCCACCGGAAGCCCCGCCCTCGCAGCGCGTCGACGATCGCGATGCGGGCGGGCGTGGCCGGTGGCATCCTCAGCACCGTCGGCGTGGCCGGCGCGTCCACCGCGGCGAACGCGGCCGAGCCGGTGACGCAGACGCTGGAACTGCCCACGCTGACGGCGGACCTGAGCGCTCAGGTCGCCGAGTCCGCCGCGGCCATGGAGCAGGCCGCCGCGAACTACCAGCTGCAGGCCGAGCGTGACGCGGCGGCAGCGGCAGCGGCCGAGCAGGCCGCGAAGGACCTCGCCGAGGCGAAGAAGGCGGAGGCGCGCAAGCAGGCCGCCGAGGACGCCCGCAAGGCCGCCGCCGAGCGGGCCGCGCGCAGCGCGGAGCGGGCCACCCTGTCCGCCTCGTCGAACACGACCGTCAGCGCGCCCGCCAGCGGCAGCGTGGCCACGGTCATCTCCTTCCTGAAGGCGCAGCTGGGCGACGCCTACGTGCTGGGCGCGACCGGCCCCAACGCGTGGGACTGCTCCAGCCTGGTCCAGGCCGCCTTCCGGCAGGTCGGGGTCGACCTGCCGCGCGTCTCGCAGGACCAGTCCACGCGGGGCACCGAGGTGTCCCTGTCCAACCTCCAGGTCGGCGACATCCTCTACTGGGGCGCCAAGGGCTCGGCGTACCACGTCGCCGTCTACGTGGGCAACGGCCAGTACCTGGACGCGGCCAACCCCTCCAAGGGCGTCGTCATCCAGGACCTGTCCGGTTACCCGGCGTCGGGCGCGGTGCGGGTGCTCTGACGGCGCCACAACCTGTCGACGCCACAGGCGTTCGGCGCCACAGGCGTCGGCGAAGGGCCTTGGCCGCTCAGCGGCCGAGGCCCTTCCGGCTGTTTCCCGGAGGACTGCGCCTCCGGAGGACTACGCCTTCGGGGCCACCTTGCTCAGCCCGTTGATGACGCGGTCCATCGCGTCGCCGCCGGTCGGGTCGGTGAGGTTGGCCAGCAGCTTGAGGGTGAACTTCATCAGCACGGGGTGGGTCAGCCCGCGCTGGGCGGCGATCTTCATGACCCTCGGGTTGCCGATGAGCTTCACGAAGGCGCGGCCGAGCGTGTAGTAGCCGCCGTAGGTGTCCCTCAGGATCTGCGGGTAGCGCAGCAGGGCGAGTTCGCGCTGGCCGGCGGTGGCCCGGGCGTGGGCCTGGACGATGACGTCGGCGGCGAGCTGCCCGGACTCCATGGCGTAGGCGATGCCCTCGCCGTTGAAGGGGTTGACCAGGCCACCGGCATCGCCGACCAGCAGCAGGCCCTTGGTGTAGTGCGGCTTGCGGTTGAAGGCCATGGGCAGGGCGGCGCCGCGGATCGGGCCGGTCATGTTCTCGGGGGTGTAGCCCCAGTCCTCCGGCATGGACGCGCACCAGGCCTTGAGCACCTCGCGCCAGTCCAGCTCCTTGAAGGAGTCGGAGGTGTTGAGGACGCCGAGACCCACGTTGGACGTGCCGTCGCCCATGCCGAAGATCCAGCCGTAGCCGGGCAGCAGCCGGTCCTCGCCCGGGCCCCGGCGGTCCCACAGCTCCAGCCAGGACTCCAGGTAGTCGTCGTCGTGGCGCGGGGACGTGAAGTACGTACGGACCGCGACGCCCATCGGGCGGTCCTCGCGGCGGTGCAGGCCCATCGCCAGCGACAGCCGGGTGGAGTTGCCGTCGGCGGCGACCACCAGCGGCGCGTGGAAGGTGACCTCGCGCTTGTCCTCGCCCAGCTTGGCGGTGACGCCCGTGATGCGGCCGGTGCGGTCGTCGACGATCGGCCCGGAGACGTTGCAGCGTTCGTACAGCCGCGCCCCCGCCTTCTGGGCCTGGCGGGCGAGTTGCTCGTCGAAGTCGTCGCGCTTGCGGACCAGGCCGTAGTCGGGGAAGGAGGCGAGATCCGGCCAGTCCAGCTGGAGACGGACCCCGCCGCCGATGATCCGCAGTCCCTTGTTGCGCAGCCAGCCGGCCTCCTCGGAGACGTCGATGCCCATGGCCACCAGCTGCTTGACCGCGCGCGGGGTGAGGCCGTCGCCGCAGACCTTCTCGCGCGGGAACTCGGTTTTCTCCAACAGCAGGACGTCGAGGCCGGACTTGGCGAGGTGGTAGGCCGTCGTGGAGCCGGCCGGTCCCGCGCCGACCACGATGACATCGGCGGTGTTTTCGGAGAGGGGCTCAGTCACGACGGTCACGGCGGGATCTCCCCAACGTTCGAAATCTGCGTGCCGACCGGCACTGGACATGGGCAGTCTATGCAGCAGAATTGATCACCCGGCTGAAGGGCTGCCCCGTGAACCGAGCTCTCCCCGTAGTACGGCTGCGTGTTCCCACCGACGAGGACGCGGTGGCCTGGCACCGGATCTTCGCCCACCCGGACGTCATGGAGTTCCACGGCGGCAGGCCGGCGGAGCTGTCCGTCTACGAGGAGCTCACCGCCCGCCAGCGCCGGCACGACGCCCAGCTGGGGTTCTGCCTGTGGACGGTGCTGGACGAGTCGGAGCGGGTTCTGGGCTTCACCGGCGCCCAGCCGTGGCCCCGGGACTGGGGGCCGGTCGGCGAGATCGAGATCGGCTGGCGGCTCGGGCGGGAACACTGGGGCCAGGGGTACGTCACGGCCGCCGCCCGGATGACGCTGGAGCGGGTGCGGGAGGCCGGGGTACCCGGCGTCGTGGCCGTCGTCAACGCGCGCAACGCCCGCTCCATAGAGGTCACCCGGCGGCTCGGGATGCGGCCGGCCGAGCGGTTCACGTCGCCGGACTCCGGGCAGGAGGCGCACTGCTACCGGCTGGACCTGGCCTCCGCCACGCCCTCGACGCCGGCCGCGGCCTCGGCATCCCCGGTCCTCTCGCCGTCCTTGGCCCCCGCGCCGTCGCCCGTCCTCTCGCCGCCCCCCGTCCTCTCACCGTCCCCGGCCCCTTCGCCGTCCCCGGCCCCCTCCGCCGGGGCGGGCGCCGGATCCTCCGGTGACGCCGTGTAATCGACTGTCACAGAAAGACACTTGGCGCTTCCGGGCGGCACCCCGGGCGGATACCCTGCCAGTACCGCTGGGGGTGACATCCGTGCTCATACCGCCCACAACACCCGAGGTGCGCGTGCCGCGCCTGATCGGTCTGATGGCCCTGGACGCGCGCGAGTCGGCCCAGGCCCACGGGGTTCTCCTGGCCGCCGCGGACCGGCCCGACGTCGGGCGCGCCGTGGTCGAGCACGTCGTACGGCAGTACCCGCCGCCGGGGGCCGAGGTGCCGCGCGGCGCCGTCGTCACCGTCTGGTTCGACTTCGGTGAAGGGGAGGGCGGCGGCGGGGCGGGCGTACGCGAGCCGCGGGTGCCGAGGCCGGGCGGCGGCGGACTCCAGCGCGAGCTGGACCGGCCCGGGGACACCTGCGAGACGATCGCCGGCTGACCGGACCGGCACCGGAGTCCTGAACCGGCGGCGGACGGACCGGCTCAGCTCTCCTTGAAGCCCCGATGCAGGGCCACCACGCCCCCGCTGAGGTTGCGCCACGCGACCTTCGACCAGCCCGCCTTGCGCAGCCGCTCGGCGAGGGCCGGCTGGTCGGGCCAGGCGCGGATGGACTCGGCGAGATAGACGTAGGCGTCCGGGTTCGACGACACGGCGCGCGCCACCGGCGGCAGGGCGCGCATCAGGTACTCGGTGTAGACGGTGCGGAAGGGCTCCCAGGTCGGGTGCGAGAACTCGCAGATCACCACGCGTCCGCCGGGCCGCGTCACCCGGTGCATCTCACGCAGGGCCGCGTCGAAGTCCTGCACGTTGCGCAGCCCGAAGGAGATGGTCACGGCGTCGAAGGTGTCGTCCCTGAACGGCAGCCGGGTCGCGTCGCCGGCCGTGAACGGCAGCCAGGTGTGCCTGCGCTTGCCGACCTGGAGCATGCCGAGCGAGAAGTCGCAGGGGACGACGTACGCGCCGGTCCGCGCGAACGGCAGGGAGGAGGTCGCGGTGCCGGCGGCCAGGTCGAGGACCTTCTGCGCGGGGCGGGCGTCGACGGCTCTCGCCACCTCCTTGCGCCAGCGCCGGTCCTGTCCCAGGGACAGCACGTCGTTGGTCAGGTCGTACCGTTCCGCCACGTTGTCGAACATCGAGGCGACTTCGTGCGGCTGCTTGTCCAGGGATGCGCGGGTCACCGGTTCATTGTGGCAGTACGGCCCCACCGGAGCGGGTTCCGCCCCCGGACAGCGCGCCTAGCGTCGCCGGTGCACCAGCCGGCCGCCCAGCACCGTCGCCACACAGCACCCGGCGCCGCGCTCCAGCAGCGCCGCCTCGTCGGGCGCGTCGAAGACGGCGAAGCCGAAGAGGACGCCGGCGTGCGGGCTCAGCGGCGTGAGCACCGCCTCCGCCAGTCGCGACCGCCCGGCCAGCGGGTCCAGAGCCGGCGGCCCCGGCGGCACCTCCAGGCGCTCCTCGGCCCTCAACCCCGCCCGGTGCACGGCGTCCAGCACGGCGGGCCGCCACAGGGCGCCCGCCACCGCCACGGTCCCGTGGGCCAGCATCCGCTGCACCCCGCGCCGCGCGCTCGCACCCCAGCGGGCGTCGGTCATGGGCAGGGCGGCCAGCGCCGCGCCGGAGATCGGCTCGGTGCCCAGTTCGCCGGCCTCACGCGGGTCGGGGTGGTAGGCCCCCTCCAGCAGTTCGGGACCGTACGGATTGACCAGCCCCGGCGCGATCAGGCCCGGCCAGCGGCGCACCCGGGCGTCCGGATGCGCCCGCGCCAACTCCTCGTACGGCCCCACGGTCCCGCTGCCCCGCCCCGCGACCAGGACGGCGCCGCCGGGCAGCGCCGAGCCCTGCCGGTCGCCGAAGAGCAGCAGACCGGCGGTGTGGATCGTCGGCAACGGGGGCTCAGTTGGAGGCGAGCAGCTTCAGCTCCGGGTGAGCCGTGCCGCCGTCGATCGCCGTCGAGGAGATGTGGGAGACGACGCGGTCGTCGACCGGGTCGTTCGCCGGGTCGTCGTGCACGACCAGGTGCTCGTACGTCGTCGCGCGCTGGGCCGGGACGCGCCCCGCCCTGCGGATGAGGTCGATGATCTCCAGCCGGTTGGAGCGGTGCTTGGCGCCGGCGGAGGAGACGACGTTCTCCTCCAGCATGATCGAGCCGAGGTCGTCCGCGCCGTAGTGCAGCGACAGCTGGCCGATCTCCTTGCCCGTGGTCAGCCAGGAGCCCTGGATGTGGGCCACGTTGTCGAGGAAGAGGCGGGCGACGGCGATCATCCGCAGGTACTCGAAGATCGTGGCCTGGGTGCGGCCCTTCAGATGGTTGTTCTCGGGCTGGTAGGTGTACGGGATGAAGGCGCGGAAGCCGCCGGTGCGGTCCTGGACGTCCCGGATCATCCGCAGGTGCTCGATGCGCTCGGCGTTGGTCTCACCGGTGCCCATCAGCATGGTGGAGGTGGACTCCACGCCCAGCCGGTGCGCCGTCTCCATGATCTCCAGCCAGCGCTCGCCGGACTCCTTCAGCGGCGCGATCGCCTTGCGCGGCCGCTCGGGCAGCAGCTCGGCGCCGGCGCCCGCGAACGAGTCGAGCCCGGCCACGTGGATGCGCTGGATCGCCTCCTCCACGCTCACCCCGGAGATCCGCGCCATGTGCTCGATCTCGCTCGCCCCCAGGCTGTGGATGACGAGCTGCGGGAACTCCTTCTTGATGGCGGAGAAGTGGTGCTCGTAGTACTCCACGCCGTAGTCCGGGTGGTGACCGCCCTGGAACATGATCTGCGTGCCGCCCAGCTCGACGGTCTCCGCGCACCGGCGCAGGATGTCGTCCAGGTCGCGCGTCCAGCCCTTGTCGCTCTTCGGCGGCGCGTAGAAGGCGCAGAACTTGCACGCCGTCACACACACGTTGGTGTAGTTGATGTTCCGCTCGATGATGTACGTCGCGATGTGCTCGGTCCCGGCGTACCTGCGGCGGCGTACGGCGTCGGCGGCGGCGCCCAGCGCGTGCAGGGGCGCGTCGCGGTACACGGCGAGCGCTTCCCCGGGGGTGATCCGTCCGCCCGCGGCGGCCCGTTCGAGGACGGCTGTGACGTCAATGGAGGTGAGGTCGGCCTTCTCGGTCACCGGCGTCCCCTTCGCAAGGTTCGTAAGGGTTGTGGACGGACCGGACCAGCCTACGCCAGCGCCGTCGGCGACCCCGCGTCAGGCCGCGTACGCCCCCGCCAGCAGCCCCGCCAGCGCTCCCGCGAGCAGGAACGGACCGAACGCGATCACCGTCCCGCGCCCCGCCCGGCGCGCCACGACGAGCACGCCCCCGTACAGCGCGCCGAACAGGAAGCCGGCGAAGGTGCCGAGCATCACCGTCCCCCAGCCGTACCAGCCGAGCACCGCGCCCACGCCCAGCGACAACTTCACGTCGCCGTAGGCCAGACCGGCCGGGTTGAGGAGGTGCAGCAGCAGATAGCCGCCGCCGAGGGCGAGCCCGCCGAGCAGTGCCGTGGTCCACCGCCCGGCGTGCTCCGGCAGCGTCGCGGCCACACCGAGCAGGGCCGGGGCGAGGACCGCCAGCGGCAGCGTCAGCGGGTCGGGCAGCCGCCGCACCCGCAGGTCCACCACCGCCAGCAGCACCCCCGCCGGGGCCAGCAGCAGCCAGACGAGCAGTTCGGGCCGGGTTCCCGTGGCGGCGGCCAGGGCGGCGCAGACCAGCGCGGTGACCGCGGCGACGAGAGGGCCGCCGCCCGTCAGGCCGGTGCCGCAGGGGTCGCAGCGGGCCCGGCCGAGCCACCCGCGCACCGGGTGTCCGGCCGGGCAGGCGGACCGCCAGCCGGCCCCCTCGTCCGCCTCCTCGGCCGGGACGGAGAACCGGTAGACGGCGCGCGGCAGCAGGGACCCCGCCGCCGCGCCCCACAGCGCGGCGGCCGCGTTCACCGTCGCCTCGCTCGGCGGACTGCTCAGCATGCGGGAGATCCTAGGGAGCGACACCGCCCGGCCACGAGGCCGCGAGGCCGATGCGGGGCCGCGGGGCGCCGAGGAGGGAGCCGTCCCGAGCCCCGCGGCGCGTGCCGCACCGGACAGGGCCGTGGGCGACGGGACCTGACAGGCCGTCCGCCGCGGTCGCCGGCGTCCTCGGCTGCCGCTACTCGACCCGTGCCATGCGGGCCACCGGGTTGCCCTCCGCCGCGCTGTCCGACGTGTACGTCAGGTCGTCGCCGGTCGGGGTGAGCCGGACGGTGTGCGGCTCGGGGTTGCAGCCCTTGTGGTTGTCCGGGGCGCCGACCGACGTGGCGACGACCTCCTTCCCGGTCACCTGCTTCAGGGTCAGCAGGTCCACGCAGACCGCGCCGATGATGTCGGTCTGGCGCAGTTCGCCGAGCTTCTGGCCCACCTCGGCCCGGTGCACGGTCAGCCGGAAGGTGCCCATGGGCAACGTGCCGCCGAGCCCGGCCGCCTGACCCTCCCAGGTGCCGACGTAGCGCGCGGGCAGGACGCCGGACCCCGCGCTCGGCTCCTGCTCCCCGCCCGATCCCGGGTCGGGTTGCTGGTCCGGATCCTGGCTCTGGCTCTGGCTGGGCACGGGCGACTTCGAGCCCGCCGAGACGTCCTTGGAGTCGTCCCCGCCCGGCAGCAGATCGAGGACGAACGCCGCGCCGATCGTCACCGCGGCGAACGCGCCGGCGACCGCCAGCGCGACGGTGCAGCTCAGCCGCCGCCCCCGTCCGCCGTCACCGGGCGCGGCGCTCGCGGCGACACTGACCGACAGCTTGCCGGGCCGCCCCGGGGAGGACGCCGTCGGCGCGTCCCGCGGGGCGGGTACGGCACCGGGTACGACGGTCGGGCCGCCCCCCGACGCCGGCCCCCGGCCCCGCGAGGCACCCGAGCCCGGCTCCGCACCTCCGTGGGCCGACGCCGGCCCAGGAGCCCCATGCGTCGGCGCCGGCCCAGCACCCTCGTGCGTCGGCGCCGGCATCACCGGCGGCGGCCCGAACTGCCCCGCGCCGCCCGGCCGCACCGAGGAGCCCCCCGCTCCGTCGGCGCCGCGCTCGACGACCACCCCGCTGAACCCGACCACCCCGGAACCTCCGAAGCCGCCCGAACCACCGAAGCCGCCAGGACCGCCGGAACCGCCCGAACCGCCGGCCCCGCCGGCCCCACCGGAGCTCCCAGAACCCCCGGAGCCCCCGGAGCCCCCGGAAGCACCCCCCGCCGTCCCCTCCAGATTGAGCAGTTCCACAGCCGTCCGCCCCAGCCGCTCCACCAGCGGCCCCGGCAGCCAGCCCGCCGACACCAGGCGTGCGGCACCCTCGGGTGCGAGCCGCAGGGCCACCTCGTCCGGGGCCGGCCGGGCGGCCGGGTCCTTGGCCAGGCAGCCGCGCACGACCTCCCGCAGCGGCCCCTCCCCCAGCCCGGCCCCCAGCTCGGGCTCCTCGTGGACGACCTTGTACAGCAGCGCGGCCGAGGTGTCCCCGCGGAACGGCGGCTCACCGGTGGCGGCGTACGCGAGCACCGCCCCCAGCGAGAAGACGTCGGCGGCGCCGGTGACGCCCTTGCCGAGGATCTGCTCGGGGGCCATGTAGCCGGGCGAGCCGACCGAGACGCCCGTCGAGGTGAGCGAGGCGGTGCCCTCCATGGCCCGCGCGATACCGAAGTCGATCAGCAGCGGGCCGTCGACGGTCAGCAGGACGTTGGACGGCTTGACGTCCCGGTGCACCAGGCCGAGCCCGTGGACCGCGGCCAGCGCCTCGGCGAGGCCCGCTCCCAGCACCCGTACCGTGTGGCCGGGCAGCGCCCCGCCCTGGGTGGCGACAGCCGCCGCGAGGGAGGGCCCGGCCGCGTACGCCGTGGCGACCCAGGGGACTGGTGCCTCCGGGTCCGCGTCCAGCACCGGCGCCGTCCACGCGCCGCCCACCCGGCGGGCCGCCTCCACCTCACGGCGGAACCGGGCCCGGAACTCCTCGTCGAGCGCGAAGTGCGGATGGACGATCTTCACCGCGACCGTGCGGCCGCCCGAGCTGCGTCCGAGGTAGACGCGCCCCATCCCGCCGGCGCCGAGCCGTCCGAGCAGCCGGTAGGGCCCCACTACCGTGGGTTCGTCCGCTCCGAGCGGCTGCATGGCGTGCCCTCCCCCGTCAACGCTCCGGTGGCGCCTCGACCGCGCCTTCCGGCATCCGCGCGCCCCTCATGTCTGAGAGGCAGGTTACGGCCGGAGCAGTTCCACGTTCACGTCCGCGGGGAAGCCGGTCGTCGGGCCGACGCGGCGGGCGAACTCCGCCACCGCCGCGAGCTGCGGCTCGCCGAACCGGAAGTCGAGGGTCGTGAAGTACCGCTCCAGGACCGACTCGTCGAACACCTCCCAGCGGGCCGCCTGCTCGGCGACCTTGCCGACCTCCTGCAGGGAGAGGTTGCGGGAGGCGAGGAACGCCTCGTGGACCTTGCGGGTGATGACCGGCTCGCGCTCCAGGTAGTCCCGGCGCGCCGCCCACACCGCGAAGACGAACGGCAGTCCCGTCCACTCCTTCCACAGCTGCCCGAGGTCGTGCACGTCCAGCCCGAGGCGCGGGCCGTCGTGCAGGTTGGCGCGCAGCGCGGCGTCCCCGATGAGTACGGCGGCCTCGGCCTCCTGCATCATCAGGCTGAGGTCGGGCGGGCAGGTGTAGTAGTCCGGCCGCACGTGGAAGCGTTCGGCCAGCAGCAGTTGAGCGAGACGGACCGAGGTGCGGGAGGTCGAGCCGAGGGCGACGCGGGCGCCGTCCAGCCGCTCCAGCGGCACCTGGGAGACGATCACGCAGCTCATCACCGGACCGTCGCAGCCGACGGCGATGTCCGGGAAGGCGACCAGCTCGTCCGCGTGGCGCAGGAACTCCACCAGGGTCACCGGCGCGACGTCGAGCTCTCCGCGCACCAGCAGCTCGCTGAGCTTCTCCGGGGTGTCCTTGGTCAGCTGGAAGTCGAGGAGGGTGCCGGTTCTCGCGAGCCCCCAGTAAAGGGGCAGGCAGTTCAGGAACTGGATGTGGCCGACGCGCGGCCGAGTGCGAGAATTGTCCACATCGCGAGACTAAACCCCTTCGGGTACGCTGCCGCCCCCGCCCCCTCCCCTCACCCGGCCGATCGTCCGGCACCCCTTTGGTGACGTCCGGGTGACGGCCGGACGGCGCCCGGACGACCTTGTGACGGCCGTCCGGGTCAAGCACGCTCCGGACGTTCAAACATCCGAGTGAAGTGATCTTGACCTCTATTGCTTTCGGCTGGCCACATGCTAGGCTCGCCGCAAGTTGCAGTTTGGTTTCCCTTGCAGTACAGAGCCTGCGGAGCATGTAACCGCGGGCTCTCGTCGTTTTCAGACATATGCAGTTGTGCGGCACCGTTTCACACTTGCAGGTTCTGGAGCAGGGCAAACCCTTTGTGAGCCCAAGGAGGGCTTATGGCTACCGGAACCGTGAAGTGGTTCAACGCCGAAAAGGGCTTTGGCTTCATCGCCCAGGAGGGCGGCGGCCCCGACGTCTTCGTCCACTACTCCGCGATCAACGCAACGGGTTTCCGTTCCCTCGAAGAGAACCAGCAGGTGAGCTTCGACGTCACCCAGGGCCCGAAGGGCCCGCAGGCGGAGAACGTCACCCCGGTCTGATCGCCGCCGACGGCATCGTGATCGCAGTCTGAGAGCAGTACCCAAGGAGCCCCGCGCCGCAAGGCGACGGGGCTCCTGCCTTTGCCGCACGAGACCGTCCCGGCACGTCGAACCGGCCCGGCGCGTTGTCGGTGGCGGCCGTTAGGGTCGCCGGGCATGACCGCTCCCGACTTCCTCACCGCGACCCGCGCCTTCTACGACGCCGTCGCCGACGACTACGCCGACCGCTTCCGCGACCTGTACGCGCGCCTGCCCGTGGACCTGGCGATGCAGTCGCTGTTCGCGCAGCTGGTCGGCGCCGGCGGGAAGGTGGCCGACCTCGGCTGCGGGCCGGGCTGGGTCACCGCCCGTCTGCACGCGCTGGGCCTGGACGTGTTCGGGCTGGACCTGTCGGCGGGGATGCTCGCCGTGGCCCGCCGAGAGCACCCGGGGCTGCGGTTCGAGCAGGGCTCGATGCAGGAGCTGGACCTGCCCGGCGGCTCGCTGGACGGAGTGGTGTCCTGGTACTCCTCGATCCACACGCCGCTTTCCGGGCTTCCGGCGCTCTTCGCGGGCTTCCACCGCGTCCTCGCCCCCGGCGGTCACCTGCTCATCGCCTTCCAGGTCGGCGACCGGCCGCGCCGCCACGACCGGCCCTGGGGCCACCCCGTCGCCCTGGACTTCGAGCGCCGCCGCCCCGAGACGATCGCCGGGCTGCTCATGCGGGCCGGCTTCGCCCTCCACTCCCGGACCGTCCGCGAACCGGACCCGGAGCTGGGCGAACAGGTGCCCCAGGCGTACCTGATCGCCCGCAGGGCGTGAGGGCCCGGCAGTCGGACCGGTGTCGTCGGCGGGTCGGCACCCGCTCCCCGATCCGCGCCGGCGCGGTGGGAGCGGGTTGCCGCCCTGGGCCCGAGGAGATCTTCACGCAGGCGTCGGGGGGCAGTCAATCCTAAGGATTGGTCGCAACCTCCAAGTGTTAGCTTGGGGATCATGACTCTGGACGACCTCCGTGTGTTCGTGGCCGTGTGCCGGGCGGGAAGCCTGAGCGCCGTGGCCCGGGAGCTGGGCTGTACGCAGTCGGCGGTCAGTCAGCACGTGCGGCGGCTGGAGCGGGAGACGGGTGTCGCCCTGCTGGAACGCCGGCCGAGGGGTGTCGCGCCCACCGGGGCCGGCCGGGTGCTGGAGGCCGCCGCGGCGGAGGGCATCGCCGGACTCGACGACGCCGTACGGCAGTTGCGGGACCTGGTGGACGGCACGAGCGGGTACGTCCGGGTGGCGACCGGGGCGACGACCGTGCGGCACTTCATGTCGGACGCGCTGGTCGCGTACCGGCGCCGCCATCCGAAGGTCAGCCTGGAGTTCCGGACGGTCAGCTCGGGCCGAGGCAGCTTCGACGCACTGGCCGACGGCACGCTGGACCTGGCGTGGGTCACGCTCGGGCCGCCGGTGCGGGGGATCGAGCAGCGGGCGGTGGTGGAGCTGCCCTGGGTGCTCGCGGTCCGGGCGGACGACCCCCTCGCGGCCCGGACCGAGGTGGACCCCGGGGAGCTGGCCGGCGTCCGGCTGATCCGCCTCCCGCCGAACTCCGCCTCGGCCGCCCACCTGGAGTCCGCGTGCGCGGAGTCGGGCGTCCGGCTGTCCCACGACACGAGCGTCGCCGACTGGGACACGGCTCTGCTGCTGGCCGAGCTGGGCGTGGGCAGGGCGGTGGTGCCGGCGCTCTCCCGGCTGCCCGCCCCCGGCACCGGCGACCTGCGTCTCGTGCCCGTCCGCGGACTGCGTCCCCTGCCCGTCGGCTGGGCGGTCCGCCGCTGGGACGCCCTGAGCCCGCCGGCCCGGGCCTTCGCGGACACGGTCGCCCGGTGGCGGCGCGGGGAGGGTCAGGCGGACGGGGCGGGTCAGACGGACGGGGGGTAAAGGGATTCCACGGTGGCGGCGAAGTCCTGGAGGATCTGGGGCCGGCGGAGCTTCATCGAGGGGGTGAGATGGCCGGCCGACTCGGTGAAGTCGGCGGGCAGGACGGCGAAGCGGCGGATCGACTCGGGGCGGGAGACCAGCTTGTTGGCCTCGTCGACGGCACGCTGGAGGACCGCGTGCAGATCGGGGTCGTCGAGGAGCAGTTCCACGGGGACCGGGTGCTTGCCGTTCATCTGGCGCCAGTGCGTCAGGCCGTCGGGGTCGAGGGTGAGCAGGGCGGCGACGTAGGGGCGGCCGTCGCCGAGGACCATGGCCTGGGAGATCAGGGGGTGTGAGCGGAGCCAGTTCTCCAGGGGCGCCGGGGCCACGCTCTTGCCGCCCGCCGTGATGATCATCTCCTTCTTGCGGCCGGTGATGGTCAGATAACCCTCGTCGTCCAGTTCACCCAGGTCGCCGGTGGCCAGCCAGCCGTCGCGGGTGGCGGGGACGACTCCGCCGGCCGCCGGGTCCCAGTAGCCGCGCAGCACGTGGTCGCCGGCGAGGAGGATCTCGCCGTCCGCCGCGATGCGCACCCGGGTGCCGGGCAGGGGCCAGCCCACCGTTCCCAGGCGGGGTTTCAGCGGGGGCGTCACCGTGGCGGCACCGGTCGTCTCGGTCAGGCCGTACCCCTCGTAGATGTCGATGCCCGCGCCGGCGTAGAAGGCGGCGAGGCGCCGGCCGAGCGGGGAGCCGCCGCAGATGGCGTGGCGGACACGGCCGCCCATGGCGTTGCGGATACGGCGGTAGACCAGCGGGTCGTAGAAGGCGCGGGCGGTGCGCAGGGCGGCACCGGGTCCCGGTCCGGTGCCCGTCTTCCGGGCCTCCACCGCCTCGCCGTAGCGGCGCGCGACCGACGCCGCGCGGTCGAAGGAGGCCAGCCGGCCGCCGGACTCGGCTCGGGCACGGGCCGTGTTGAAGACCTTCTCCAGCATGTACGGGATGGTCAGCAGACACGTCGGCCGGAAGGCGGCGAGGTCCGGCAGCAGGTCCTCCGGTTTCAGGCTGGGGGCGTGGCCCAGCCGCACCCCGGCGCGGACGCAGGCGATGGCGACCATGCGGCCGAAGACGTGGGAGAGCGGGAGGAAGAGGAGGATCGAGATGTCGTCGCCCCGGGGGCCGTCCGACTTGAAGACCGGGTAGAGCAGTTCGATCGCGTTGTCGACCTCCGCGAAGAAGTTGCCGTGCGTGAGGGCGCAGCCCTTGGGGCGGCCGGTGGTGCCGGAGGTGTAGATGAGGGTGGCGAGGGTGTCGGGGCCGAGGACTCCGCGGCGAACCGTCACCTCTCCGTCGGTCACCCGGGCGGCGCCCAGTTCCGCCAGGCGCTCCACGTGGCCCTTCTCCATCACCCACACGTGCCGCAGGTCGGGCAGGCGGTCCTGTTCGGGGCCGAGGGCCGCCGCCTGGCCGGTCGTCTCGGTGACCAGGGCGACCGCGCCGGAGTCCTGGAGGATCCAGCGGGTCTGGAAGACGGAGGAGGTCGGGTAGACGGGGACGGTGACCAGGCCGGCCGCCCAGCCGGCGAAGTCGAGCAGGGTCCACTCGTAGGTGGTGCGCGCCATGACGGCGATGCGGTCGCCGGGTGCCAGGCCCTCCGCTATCAGTCCCTTGGCCACCGCCAGCACCTGGGCCGCGAAGTGCTCCGCCGTCACGTCGGTCCAGGTGCCGTCGGGCCACCTGCGACCGAGGACGACGGCGTCCGGTGCGGCGGAGGCGTTCTCGAAGGGCAGGTCGGCGAGCGATCCGTGGGTGACCGGGTGCACGAGCGGCGGGACGGCCGCCTCGCGCACGACGCCGTCCAGTCGCCGGGTCTCGGGGACCGTCGGGGCGGGAGCGCCGACGGCGGCGGGGTGTGCGGTGGACACGGGCGGCTCCCTGGGCGTGCAGCGGCGTGCCGCCGCAAGAACTGCTTGCTGCATACGTACGTGCCTCGCGCTGCGAGGTTTCACCACCGGCGCCCCGAAGAGGGTGTTACCGGCGGTTAGTAGGGGATCGTACGACCCTGAGCTGTGGGGTTTGTGAGCGTTCGGGGAGGGTCCGGAGCCAGGGCTGTGCAATCTTGGCGGTTACGTGAGCGACCCTCAGGTCACCGGGACCCGCCCCCCGCCCCATCGGCTTACCTTCGGTAACATTACTCTGGAGTAAGCACTCCTGAGTAAGCACTCCTGAGTAAGCACTCCCGGGTGAACAACCGAGTGGGGAGACGACCATGCCCGTCCGCGTGTGCGGCCAGAGCCTGCTGGGAGCGTGACCCGGATGCCGACGCTCACCCGGCCGCCCGCCCTCGCCCCGCTGTTCGCCCGGGGGGCGCTGCTCTCCCCCGCCAAACGGCCCCGCCCGGACGCCGGCTTCCCGCGCGAGCCGCTGGTGCTGACCGGAGCGCGGATCGACCTCGCCCGGCTGACGGCGTACGAGACGGTGTGCGGCTTCGCCGCCGGCGCGGACGCGCTGCCGGTCACCTATCCGCACGTCCTCGGCTTCCCGCTGGCCATGCGGCTGATGAGCGGCCGCGACTTCCCGCTACCGCTGCTCGGGCTGGTGCACACCTCGATCGGCATCACCCGGCACGCCGAGCTGACGACGACGGGCACCTACGAGATCGCCGTCCGCGTGGCGGGGCTGGCGCCGCACCGACGCGGCACCGAGGCCGCCGTGACGACCGAGGTGCGGGACGCGGGCGGACAGCTGGTCTGGGAGTCCCGGAGCACCTATCTGGCCCGGCACCGCACGGACCACGCTCGGCAACCCCGGCCGGAGCCGGAGGCCCCGCTGCCCGCGCTCGGCGAGTGGCACCTCGCCGGGGACGCCGGGCGGCGCTACGGCGCCGCCTCCGGCGACCGCAACCCCATCCACCTGCATCCCCTCACCGCCCGCCCCTTCGGCTTCCCGCGGGCCGTCGCGCACGGCATGTGGACGGCCGCCCGCTGCCTCGCCGCGCACGGCACCCCGACGGCGGTCCGCGTCGACGCCGAGTTCCGGGCGCCGGTCCTGCTGCCGGGCACGGTGGTGTACGGGGCCGACGGCGCGGGACGGTTCGAGCTGCGCGGGCCGACGGGCCGCACCCACGTACGAGGACGGGTCACTCCGGGGTAGCCGGCGGGGACCAGGACCGGCCGTCCATCAGGTTGCCCAGGCCGGCCCAGGAGAAGTTCATCAGGGTCGCCGCCGCCTGCCGGGCCGTGACGCCCTCGGTGGCGTTGGCCCAGGTGGCCAGGGACTCGGCGGCGCCGACCAGGGCCTCGGCGAGCCCGGCGACCTCGCCCTCGGGCAGATCGGGGTCGCGGTGGGCGGCGCGGGCGGCGGCGAGGATCAGCTGGGTGACGAACGCGACGATCTCCGCCCGCATGGCGGCCACCTCGCCGGCGAACGGCTCGCCGTGGGTGCGCGCCTGGAGGTGCAGCACCGACCAGGCGTCCGGGTGGCGGGCGGTGTGCGCGAAGAACGCCCGCAGCCCGTCCCAGAGTTGGCGGTCGGCGGGGGTGTCGGTGCGGACCCCGGAGCGCACCGCGCCGACGAGGGCCGCCGCCTCCCGCCGGATGCAGGCGGTGAACAGGTCCTCCTTGGAGTTCAGGTACAGGTACACCAACGGCTTGGACACACCGGCCAGTTCGGCGATCTCGTCCATGGAGGCCGCCATGTACCCCCGTTGCCCGAAGGTCCGCACGGCGGCGTCCAGCATCTGCTGCTCACGGACGGCGCGCGGCATCCGCTTGGTCTTCACGGCACCCATGCCGTTCAGCCTACGGGCCGGGCGGGACTTCCCACCCGGCCCGGACGACCGCGATGGCCGACCCGCGCCCTATTCCCCGGCGCCCTCGTAGGCCCCGTGACCGTCCTGGCGCGCGATGCCGTCGACGGCCGGCAGGGCCGTCAGCCGGGGCAGCAACTGGGCGGTGAGCAGCGTGGACAGGGCGGAGGTGTCGCCGCCCGTGCCGTCGGTGCGCACCACCACCGGCTGCGGGGCACGGCCCGCGAGCCGGGCACCCACCTCCAGGCGGCGACGGGCGAGTTCGTACTGCAGGACGGCCCGGTTGTCGCGGTACGCCTTGGCCAGGGCGCGCTGGGCGCGGGCCTCGTTCTCGGCGGCGATCAGGCCGCTGCGGCCGCGCGTCTCGATCTCGAACCGCACCCGCTGCGCGTTGGTCTCCTGCTGCTCCAGCAGCTGGGCGACCTCCTCGCGGGCCCGGTTCAGGGCCGCCTTGACCTCGACGATGCGGGCGTCGCGCACCTTCTTGGCGCGTTCGATGTCCATGCCGAGCTGGTCGATCCGGCGCTTGCGGATCAGGCCCCACTCCTGCTCGTACGCCTCGCGCTCCTTGGCGACCCGCTCCCGGGTGGCCAGGTGCTGCTGGTACTGCGTCGGCAGCTGGACGTCCGGGATGTTGCTGCCGGTGATCCGCACGCCGTAGCCGGACAGCTGGCGGTTGAGCAGCTCCTGCATGTCGGCGACGTCGGAGCCGCGCAGGTCGTAGGCGCGCTCGGTGCGCATCTTGCGGGCCCGCTGGCGGATGGCGTCCTGGACGGCGCTGGAGAGCACCAGGTCGAAGTTGCCGGCGCCGATGGTCCGCACGAACAGCACGGCGTCGGTGATGCGGAACTTCAGGAAGAACTCGATGGAGCGCAGGGGGACGTTCTCCTGCGTGGGACAGGCCATGACCGGCGCCGAGTACGGGATCTCGGTGGCCGTGTCGACCACGAAGTCGACCCGGGACCACGGGTGCCACAGGTAGTGGCGGCCGGCGTCCAGGGTGCGGGTCACGGCGCCGTAGCGGGTCAGCACGCCGTGGGTGCCCTGCTCGATCTCGACGATCGAGGAGCGCCACCACCACAGCCCGCCGATCAGCAGCAGCACCACGCCAACGACGTAGGAGAGAGCGGCCAGGGCGCCGTAGGCGAGGTCCCCGGCGGCCGAGTCGGAGTCCGCCTCGGCCAGCGACAGCATCACGCCCGACAGCAGCGCGTAGCCGCCGAGCCACAGCGGCAGCATCCACCACAGGCGGCGCCGGTGACGGGGGATGATGACCGGGATCAGGGTGTCGGCCTCGCCGCCGCGCAGCAGGCGCGCGATGTCGCTCCAGGGCGCGACGGCCTCGGAGATGACCGACCGGCGGTTCGTACGGGCGGTGCTCACTGGTCGGCCTCCTCGGAGACGTCGGTCGCTTCGGCTGTGTCCGTGCCCGTGCCTGTGCCCGTAGCTGTGCCTGTGCCCGTGGCCGTGCCTGGGACCGTGCCGGTGTCCGGCACCTGGGGCACGGTCGGCCGGTCGGCGGCCAGCAGCGCGCCGATCTCGTCCTCGCGTGCCGCGATCCGCTCGGAGACCTCCGCCAGCCGGGCCCGTACGGCGGCCATGTCCGCGTCGGTGAACAGTTCCGTGCCGCGTTCGCCGACCAGTTCGCGGGCCAGCTCCAGGAAGTCGATGCCGGCTCCGCCGGCACCGTCGGCCGCGCCGATCCGCACCAGGCGGGGCAGGTGGTCGGCGACCTCCTCCAGGGTGTCCAGGACCTGCTGTTGGTAGCGGTACTCCAGGATCTCCGGGGCCTCGGCCGCGGTGACCGCGCGGATGTCGAGGGCCTGCGCCTCCAGCAGGGCGGCGTTGGCCTTGGCCTCCGACTCGGCCTGCACATAGCGCTGGCGGGCGAGCGCGTGGGCGCGGTTGGTCTCGCGCTCCACGGCGGTGTCCATCTGCGCCTGGTACTGGGCGATGTCGGCCTGGATCGCGGACAGCGTCTCCTGGCTGGACGCGAGTTCGCGGGTGAGGTCGCCCTCGTCCTGCTCCTTGCGCAGCTGCAGCGCGTACTCGTGGGTGTACGCCTCCTTGGCGACGCGCACCATCTCGGGCGCCGCGAGGTCCATGCGGTAGCGCTGGTCGGAGGGTTCGGCGTGGGTGATGTTGGCGTTGGTCAGCTCGACGGCCGGGCGGAACTGCTGGTTGAGCTGCTCCAGCAGCCGGCCGGTGTCCTCGCCGACCATGTCGTAGATGCCGGCCGCCTCCTGCTCGTAGATCAGGCTGCGGATGGTCTCGCTGACGGCGTTGCTGAGCTTCTCCTCGAAGCCGCGCACCGCGCCCAGCGTGTACACGAACTCGGTCGGGTCGCTGATCCGGAACTGGATGAACAGGTCGATCGACGCCTTCACGCCGCCCTTGGTCGGGGCCTCCCGCACCGGCGCGTTGAACGGGTACTCACGGGTGGTGTTGACGATGTACGACACCCGCTTCCACGGGCTCAGCAGCACCACGCGGCCCGGGCCGACGACCTTCTCCAGCTTGCCGAACCGGGTGATCATCGCCTGGGAGCCCTCCGGCACCATCACCATGCCCTGCCGCCACCACACGAAGGCGACCGCGAGCGCGGCGATGATCCAGTAGTGCACCCCGAACAGGGGGTTGGTGAGGACGCCGTCACCGGCCGCGCCCACCACGGACGCGCCGATCGTGCCCAGCACCAGCAGCATCAGCACCGGCAGCATGGACAGCAGCGAGCGGCCCTTGGGGATCACCATCGGGCAGATGGCGTGCACGGACTCGCCGCCCTCGCGCACCTGCTCGCTGCGGCCGAGCGCCTCACCGGCCTCGTCCAGCGGGACGGTCTTCTGCGCCATGACGGTGGCTATGGAACCGCCCTGTTCCCGGGCGGCCGGGAAGTCGGCGGGATCGATGCCCTCTTCCTGCGTCCGGTGCGCCTCGCCGCCCTCGCCCGCGGCGTCCCGGGCGGCCCCGGTGCGCGTCCCCCGTCCGGTCTGGCGCAGCAGTTCGTCCTGCGCTGCCGTCCGCGGATCCGTGCCGGATGCGACGGCTTCGGCGACGCGCCGTAGGCTCTGCGCCCGCGTTCGTGCCACGGTTCCCCCTTGCTGTACGGATGCCGGTCCCACCGGCTTCGGTCGGCGTGGATTCGGTCATTCCACACCATGGATCCGGACAAGGGTAAGTGCCGGGTCTGGACAGTTACCGGCAGGTATCACTGCCGGGACACGGCAGCGACCGCAGGGGGCGGTGTCCTAGGAGGTCTGCCCCTGGGTGCGCGCCGCGTCGTCGGCCAGGTCCTCCTGGCTGCGGTTCGCCTCCAGGTTGGCCTTGACGGTGTCGACCTTGCGGACGATCTGCTCGGAGGCCCGGTCGCGCTCCCCGCGCAGCACCACGAAGCTGATGGGCGCGGAGATCACCAGCGACAGCAGCAGGACCCACATGCCGTTGGACTCGCCGAGACCGCGCGGCACGATCCCGGAGTAGACGAGACCCCAGACGACCACGAAGCAGCCCACGAAGATACCGAGGCGCATCAGTGTGTAGCGGAGCATCTCTATCCACTCTTCCGTCGTCAACGGTCGGAACATCCCGAGAAAGGGGGCACTGTCCAGTGAAGCACGACCGGGGCCCGATCTTGGCAGGGGGTGGGTCAGGTCAGCGGCAGCAGCATCATCACGTCGTCGCGGTACTCGCCCGGCCCGAGCCGGATGGCGTCCGGCACCCGGCCGACCTCCTTGTAACCGCAGGCGCCGTAGAACCGCTCCAGACCGAGCCCGCCCCGGCAGGTCAGCCGGATCGCCTCGATGCCGTCGAACGCGCGGGCCGCGTCCTCGGCGGCGGCCAGCAGGTCCCGCCCGTACCCCCGGCCCTGGTGGCGGGGGTGCACCATCACCGTGTACAGCCACACCCAGTGGGTCATCAGCCGGTGGGTGTTGAAGGTGAAGAAGCCGGTGGCGGCGACCCGCCCGTCCGTGTCCCGCCCGACCAGAAGCCGCGCTCTCCCCTCCGCCATCGCCACGAGATGCTGCACCAGCGCCGGCCGGATCGCCTCCCGGGTCACCGGGGGCACGAAGCCGACGGCCCCGCCCGCGTCGGACACGTCCGCCCACAGGTCGAGGATGCCGTCACGCAGGTCGGGCGTGACCGCGGGGTCCAGAGTGAAGGTAAGGGACACTGGGCCATCGTACGCATTACGCCAGCCGGCGGGCCGCGACCCTCAGGTCGCCGACCAGCCCGTCGTAGGCCGCCCGGCGGTCGGCGTCCCGAGCCCGCAGCACGGACGAGGGGTGCACGGTCGGCACCAGCTTCTCCGGCCGCCCGTGGATCTCCTCCTCCAGCACCGTGCCACGCACCCGCCCCACCCGGAACGACGATCCGAGCAGCGCCTTGCCGGCGGTCGCGCCCAGCACCACGATCGACTCCGGCTCCTCCACGGCCGGCTCGGCGGCCAGCCAGGGCCCGCACGCCGTCATCTCGCGCAGGGTGGGCGCCCTGTGGATCCGGCGCTTGCCGGGCTCTGCCCGGGTGAACTTGAAGTGCTTCACCGCGTTGGTGACGTACGCCCGGGCCGGGTCGGCCCCGGCGTCCGACAGGGCCCGGTCCAGCAGCTTCCCGGCGGGGCCCACGAACGGCTCGCCCCGGCGGTCCTCCTGGTCTCCGGGCTGCTCCCCGACGAGCATCACGCGCGCACGCGCGTCCCCGGCGCCGAAGACGGTCTGCGTGGCGGGCCCGTACAGGGGGCAGCCCCGGCATCCGGCGGCGCTTCCCGCAGCGCGGCGAGCCCACCGCGCTCGGGGACGAAGGGCGCGGCGGTGTCGCGGTCCTCGGGGGCCTCGGTGGGCATACGGCCCGAGTACCCGCGCCGGAGGCGCGGGGAACCGCGCGAACAGCCCCCGCCCGCCCGCGCCGGACGGCGAACCGGTCAGACCCGCATCGGCTGCGGCGTCTCCCGGCGCGCCGGGTCCGGGCCCTCGTACTCCCGGATGATCTCGTAGCGCGTGTTGCGCTCCACCGGCCGGAAGCCCGCGTCGCGGATCAGCTCCAGCAGGTCCTCACGGGTCAGCTTGTTCGGCGTGCCGTAGTTGTCCGCGTCGTGGGTGATCTTGTACTCGACGACCGAGCCGTCCATGTCGTCGGCGCCGTGCTGCAGTGCCAGCTGGGCGGTCTGGACGCCGTGCATCACCCAGAACACCTTGACGTGCGGGACGTTGTCGAACAACAGCCGGGACACCGCGAAGGTCTTCAGCGCCTCGGCGCCGGTCGCCATCCGGGTCCGCGCCTGGAGGCGGTTGCGGACCTTGCCGTCCTTCATGTCCACGAAGTCGTGCTGGTAGCGCAGCGGGATGAAGACCTGGAAGCCGCCGGTCTCGTCCTGGAGCTCCCGCAGGCGCAGCACGTGGTCCACGCGGTGACGGGGCTCCTCGATGTGCCCGTACAGCATGGTGGACGGGGTCTTCAGCCCCTTCTCGTGCGCCAGCCGGTGGATCCGGGACCAGTCCTCCCAGTGGGTGCGGTGGTCGACGATGTGCTGCCGGACCTCCCAGTCGAAGATCTCGGCGCCGCCGCCGGTCAGCGACTCCAGACCGGCGTCGATCAGCTCGTCGAGGATCTCGCTCGCGCTCAGCCCGGAGATCGTCTCGAAGTGGTGGATCTCCGTCGCCGTGAACGCCTTCAGCGACACGTCCGGCAGGGCCGCCTTCAGTTCCCGCAGGGACCTCGGGTAGTACCGCCACGGCAGGTTCGGGTGCAGGCCGTTGACGATGTGCAGCTCGGTCAGGTTCTCCGACTCCATCGCCTTGGCCAGCCTGACGGCCTCCTCGATGCGCATCGTGTACGCGTCCTTCTCCCCCGGCTTGCGCTGGAAGGAGCAGTACGCGCAGGACGCCGTGCACACGTTCGTCATGTTCAGGTGGCGGTTGACGTTGAAGTGCACGACGTCGCCGTTCTTGCGGGTGCGCACCTCGTGGGCCAGGCCGCCCAGCCACGCCAGATCGTCCGACTCGTACAGCGCGATGCCGTCCTCGCGGGTCAGCCGCTCACCGGAGCGGACCTTCTCCTCCAGCTCGCGCTTGAGCCCGACGTCCATGCCGATACCTCTTTCTGAGACACACTGCTGAAAACGACCGTACGCCCGCGGGGTCAGACCTCGTCGGGCAGCTCCCCGACCCGGTTCTCCCACTTGGTGCTGAGCACGATCGTGGTACGGGTGCGGGAGACGCCCTTGGTGCCCGACAGCCGCCGGATGATCTTCTCCAGGCCGTCCACGTCGGCCGCGCGCACCTTGAGCATGTACGAGTCGTCGCCCGCGATGAACCAGCAGTCCTCGATCTCGGAGAGGTCCTTCAGACGCAGGGCCACGTCCTCGTGGTCGGTGGCGTCGGACAGCGAGATGCCGATGAGCGCGGTGACCCCGAGGCCGAGCGAGGCGGCGTCCACGGTGGCCCGGTAGCCGGTGATCACACCGGCCGCCTCCAGCCGGTTGATGCGGTCGGTGACGCTGGGCCCCGACAGGCCGACAAGGCGTCCCAGCTCCGCGTACGAGGCCCGGCCGTTCTCCCTCAGGGCCTGGATGAGCTGCCTGTCCACGGCGTCCATGCGATTCGAAGCCTTCCGCTGAAAGTTCCTGAAGTCCTGAAGTCCTGAAGTGGGGCGGAGTGCCGCCGGCCGCCCCCGGCGTCTAGTCGCCCACGGCGTCCCCGGTGCCGCCGCCCAGCTCGCCCCTCCACCGCCGGTACAGATCGTGCTCGACGCCCGCCGCGTCGAGGACCCGCCCCGCGACGAAGTCGACCAGGTCCTGCAGGTGGGTCGCACCCGCGTAGAAACCGGGCGAGGTGGGCACGACCCGCGCGCCCGCGTCGTCCAGGGTGACCAGGTGGCGCAGGGTCTGGCCGGTCAGCGGCGTCTCCCGCACGGCGACGACCAAGGGCCGCCGCTCCTTGAGCGTGACGCTCGCCGCGCGCTGCAGCAGGTCCTTCGACAGTCCGAGGGCGACACCGGCGACACAGGCCGTCGAAGCCGGCACGATGATCATCCCGCGGGCCGCGTACGACCCCGAGGAGGGGCCCGCGGCCAGGTCGCCGGCGGTCCAGTAGCGCACCCGGGCGAGGTCGGTGTCGTAGACCCCCGGTTTGCCGTCGGCCCCCCGGGAGAGCCATTCGGCCAGGTCGTCGCGCCAGTGCGCGTCCCGGAAGGAGATCCCCGTCTCGTCGACGAGCGTGAGCCGCGAGGCCCGGCTGACCACCAGGTCCACGCTCTCCCCGGCCGCGAGCAGGGCACGCAGCACCGCGGCGGCATACGGCGTCCCGGACGCCCCGGAAACCCCCACGATCCAAGGCACGCGCTGCGATTCTCCTGCGTTCACGTCTTGAGCGTACCGGTGGAGCGGGAGCGGCTCAGGAGCGGCCGGGCGCCTCGGGGTCGACCGGCAGCCGGCCCGTGTCGACCGTGAGCTTGCCGAGCGGGGACTCCACGGTCAGCTCCGGCCCGTACGCGATGGTGTCCCGCCCCAGGTAGCCCTCGGCGCCGGGATTCCACATGGTCACGGCATGGCCCTTGAGCGGGTCGAGGATCAGGTAGTCGGCGATGCCCCGGGCGGCGTACCAGCGGGGCTTGACCTCGTAGTCGCGGCGGCCAATGGCGGCCTCCCTGGAATCCTGCACCCGATGGTAGGCCGCACCGTGTTCAGACGGTCAGACCACGGACCGACAGGTCGAGCAAGGCGCACACGAAAAGGGCAATGCCGATGAACCCGTTGACGCTGAAGAACGCCCGGTTCACCCGGGACAGGTCGTGCGGACGGACGATGGAGTGCTCGTACACGAACGCGCCGGCCACGATCGCCAGGCCCAGCCAGAGGAACGCGCCGGCGTCCGTGACCAGCGCGTACCAGACGAACAGCGCCGTGGTGATCGTGTGGCACACCCGGGCGCCCCACACGGCCGCCGGGACCCCGAAGCGGGCCGGCACCGACATGACGCCGATCTCCCGGTCGGTCTCGACGTCCTGGCAGGCGTAGATCAGGTCGAAGCCGCCGATCCAGACGCCCACCGCGAGCCCCAGGACCACGGCCTCCCAGGACCACGTCCCGGTGATCGCGAGCCAGCCGCCGACGGGACCCATCGCCTGCGCGAACCCGAGGATGGCCTGCGGGAAGTTCGTGAACCGCTTGCCGTACGGGTAGACCACCATCGGGACCACCGCGACCGGCGCCAGCGCCAGGCAGAGCGGGTTCAGCAGCGCCGCCGCGCCCAGGAAGACCACCAGGGCGATCAGCGCGCCCGTCCACGCGTGCCGCACCGACACCGCGCCGGTGACCAGCTCCCGCTGCGCCGTGCGCGGATTGCGGGCGTCGATCTCCCGGTCGATGATCCGGTTGACGGCCATCGCGAAGGTCCGCAGACCCACCATGCAGACGGTGACGAGCAGCAGCCGGCCCCAGTGGACGTTCCGGTCCAGCTCGAACATGGCGGTGAGCGCGGCGATGTAGGCGAAGGGCAGCGCGAAGACCGAGTGCTCGATCATCACCAGGCGCAGGAACGCCTTGGTGCGTCCCGGCTGCGGGACCGCCGCGGAAGCGCTGGTCACAGCCCGTACTCCTTCCAGCGGCGGTCCACCAGGGCCGCCGTACCGGGATCCGACTCCACCATGTCGGGCCAGCCGCCGTCACGGGTGTAGCCCTCCTCGGGCCACTTGCGCGTCGCGTCGATGCCCGCCTTGCCGCCCCAGAACTGCTGGTAGGAGGCGTGGTCGAGATGGTCGACGGGACCCTCGACCACGGTCAGGTCCCGGGCGTAGTCGGTGTTGCCGAGGGCCCGCCAGGCGACCTCGTGCAGGTCGTGGACGTCGCAGTCGGAGTCGACGACCACGATCAGCTTGGTCAGCGACATCATGTGCGCGCCCCAGACCGCGTGCATCACCTTCTGCGCGTGCTTGGGGTACTTCTTGTCGATCGAGACGATCGCGCAGTTGTGGAAGCCGCCCGCCTCCGGCAGGTGGTAGTCCACGATGTCCGGGACGATGATCTTCAGCAGGGGCAGGAAGAAACGCTCCGTCGCCCGGCCCAGCGGGCCGTCCTCCGTCGGCGGCCGGCCCACGACGATCGACTGCAGCAGCGGGCGGCGGCGCATCGTCACACAGTCGATCGTGAGAGCGGGGAACGGTTCCTGCGGAGTGTAGAAGCCGGTGTGGTCGCCGAAGGGGCCCTCCGGCAGCATCTCGCCGGGTTCCAGCCACCCCTCCAGCACGACCTCCGCCTGCGCCGGGACCTGAAGCGGCACGGTCCTGCAGTCGACCATCTCGATCCGCTTGCCCGCGACGAACCCGGCGAACAGGTACTCGTCGATGTCGCCGGGCAGGGGCGCGGTGGAGGCGTACGTCACGGCGGGCGGGCAGCCGAAGGCGATCGCGACCGGCAGCCGCTCGCCGCGCCGCGCGGCCACCTGGTAGTGGTTGCGGCTGTCCTTGTGGATCTGCCAGTGCATGCCGATGGTGCGCCGGTCGTGGCGCTGGAGGCGGTACAGCCCGAGGTTGCGGATCCCGGTCTCCGGGTCCTTGGTGTGGGTGAGCCCCAGGTTGAAGAAGGAGCCGCCGTCCTTCGGCCAGGTGAACAGCGCGGGCAGCCGGTCCAGGTCGACGTCGTCACCGTGCAGGACGACCTCCTGCACCGGCGCCTCCTTGACCTTCTTCGGCGGGACGTGGGCCATCGCCCCGAGCTTCCCGAACGCCTCGCGCACCCCGACGAACCCGTGCGGCAGCTCCGGCCGCAGCAGCCCGCCGATCCTCTCGGAGATCTCCGCGTACGACTTCAGGCCGAGCGCCTTCAGCAGGCGGCGGT
Organism: Streptomyces sp. bgisy159; assembly: GCF_965341775.1. Classification (GTDB taxonomy): domain Bacteria; phylum Actinomycetota; class Actinomycetes; order Streptomycetales; family Streptomycetaceae; genus Streptomyces. Next base: position 372,271 of record NZ_CBDQZH010000002.1, read on the forward strand.
CGGTGCCGAAGACGTTCATCGCGAGGGGCATCGCGGAGCCCTTGACGTTCTCGAAGAGCAGCGCCGGGCCGCCGGACTTCTGCACCCGGTCGACGATCTCCCCGACCTCCAGGTACGGGTCGACCTCCGCCTTGACGCGCTTGAGGTCGCCTTCACGTTCCAGTGCCCTGAGCAGGGAGCGAAGATCGTCGTAAGCCATGCGGTCCAGTATCCCCGAGCGGCTACCCTTGCCCTGTACCTGGGGGCCGTGCCCCCGGTCCCGACAATCGCTTCGCTGGAGAGGCTCATGCTCCGGGTGCTGATGTTTCTCGTGCCACTGGCGTTGAGCGTGTACGCGTTCATCGACTGCATCAGCACGAAGGACGAGGACGTCCGCCACATGCCCAAGCCGCTGTGGGCGATCCTCGTGCTGCTGTTCCCGCTGGTCGGGTCGATCTCCTGGCTGATCGCCGGCAAGCGGCGCAGCCCGGCCGCCGACGGCTGGACGGGCCTGCGCACCGCCGGCCAGGACCGCCCGCGCTGGGTGGCCCCGGACGACAACCCCGAGTTCCTGAAGTCCCTGGACGACGAGGACCGGGACAAGGACAAGGGCGACGGTTAGGGCGACGGCCGGTCAGGCTCTTTCGCGGGCCCGGGCCGGGCGGCGCTCCTTCGCGCGCCCGGCCCGGGCGGCGGCTCAGGGGGCCGCCGCGACGTTCTCGGCGTCGAAGCCCTCCTCGCCCGTCCAGGCCGCACCCGCGACGAGGTCGGCCGGCAGTATGACCAGCGCGACGGTCTCACCGCCGTCGGGCCGCAACTGCACGCGGACACCGCGCCGGGCGGCGAGGCGGCCGACCACGTACAGGCCCAGCCGCCCCGCCGGGTCGGCGGCCGACGGCGGGGTCCCCAGACGGTGGTTGAGGTCCGCGAAGTCCATGGCGGACAGGCCGAGCCCCCGGTCACGGATCTCGACCAGGACCCGGCCGTCGTGCAGCCGGGCGGTTTGCACCCGCACCGTGGTGTGCGGAGGTGAGAACACCGTGGCGTTCTCCAGCAGTTCCGCCAGCAGGTGCACGATGTCGGTCACGGCCCCGCCGACGACCTCGGCCGCCGCCGATCCGGCCAGTTCGATCCGCTCGTAGTCCTCGACCTCGGAGGCGGCGGCGCGCACCACGTCGACCAGCGGGACCGGACCGTCGAAGCGGCGGGCGGGCTCATGGCCGATCAGCGTCAGCAGGTTCTCGCTGTTGCGGCGCATCCGGATGGCGAGGTGGTCGAGGCGGAACAGCTTCTCCAGCTGGTCCGGGTCGGTCTCATGGGTCTGCAGGTCGGTGAGCAGGGTGAGCTGGGCGGTGAGGAGAGCCTGGTTGCGGCGGGCCAGGTCGGCGTGGACGGCGAGCAGGCCGAGCCGATGCCCGGCCTGCTCGCCGAGCAGCCTCACCGCCTCGCGCAGCAGCCGGTCGAAGGCGCGGGCGAGATCCCCGATCTCGTCCTTGGCGTGGACGCCGAACGGCCGCACGCTGAGTTCCACCTCGCCCGGATCGGACCCCGCCAGCTGGGCGGCCAGCCGGGGCAGCGCCTCGTCGGCGGCTTCGAGCGCCACGCTCCTCAGCCGCCGCAGCGCGGTGGACCGGCTGACCACCGCGGGCCGTATCCGCGCGACCCGGTGGTTGGCCTCCTCGATGATCTCCCTGGCCTGGGCCTCGGCCGCCTCGCGCCGCTCGGCGGCCTCCCGTTCGGCGGCCCGGCGCACCTGCTCGGCCTCCCGGCGGGCGTGGTCGAGGTCGGCGCGGTGCCGGTCGGCGGTGTCCGCCGCCCGCGCCTCGCGCAACCGTTCTTCGGCGACCAGCCGTTCCAGCCGCTCGCGTTCCGCGGCCTCCTCGGCGACGGCGAGTTCCGCCTCGAGTTCGGCGCAGCGGGCCCGGGCCGCGTCGCGTTCCCGTACGGCCTCGGCGAGTTCGGCCTCCAGTTCCTCGACGGTGGCCTGCAGGCGGTCGCAGCGCGCTTCCAGGTCGGCCTGCCTGCGGTGCGGATCGAGTGCGGCGCCCTGTTGCGGGCGCTCCTCGGCGCTCTCCGTCCCGATCTGCCGCAGGCGCTCGCGGAGTTCGTCCAGCTGCCGTCGGTGACCGGTCAGCTCGCCCTCCAGGTCGCGGATGCGCAGCTCGGCCTGTTCCCGTTCGAGAACGGCGTCCTCCAGGCGGTCGCCGGCCATCTGCTCGCGGTAGCGGGCGGGGTTGTCGCTGAGCAGGGCGTCACGGTGGCGCTGGTAGAGGTGGGCCTGTAACTCGGCGGTGACCTGGCGGCCGTTGCGGCGGCAGGCCGACTTCATCAGCACGTCGAGGAACTGCTTGTCGGGGATGCGGTCGCCCTTGAGGTAGCGGGAGACACTGGGCGCGCTGAAGTGGTGGGTGGCGGCGAAGGCGCGCAGGCTGAGGCCGGTCGCCTCGAACAGGCCGCGGAGCGCGAGAACCAGGTCCCGGGTCTCCGGGGAGAGATCGGACCGCGGATCCTGGAAGCCCTTGAGCCGCTCCACATCGCCGAACTCGTGCCGCTGGCCCACTGATCGCCCCGCCTCTCCGTCCGCTTCGCCCCCATAGGCTCCCATCACTTCGCGGCTCCTCCTTCCACTTCCGCGCCGCCGCCGGTCGTCCGTTCAGTCGATGAGGTGGTCGAAGAAGGGCACGGCGAGGCCGAAGCCGGCGGCTCCGGCGAGTACGGCCCGGGCGGTCTCCGCCCCGGCGAGGCCGGTCAGGACGCCCGCCGCGATCCCGCAGAGGATCGCGAGCAGGAAGATCAGGGCCGATCGCATGGTCAGCAACGGGTGGTGCACGGCAACTCCTGTGTTCCGTCGACGGCTCGGACCACAAGCGTGCGGCGGCCCCGGGGCGTTGCGGAACGGAAACACCACCGTTTCCGCAGGTGGAAACGGTGGTCTCGCCGCGGTGGCGGGATCGCGGACCTGCCGCGCCCGGGGGAGGCGGCCCTGCCTCACCCGACCGAATCTGACTCTCGATCTCCGCACCAGCACGTAAAGTGACCGATGTCACCGACAACTCGCTCAACACCAGGGGGACTTGTGGCATCCGTCGAACCACCGGGGCACTATGACGTGCCGCCTCCGCCGGCCACGCCGCCGGGCCCGCCGGGCGGCGGCATCGACCTGCGGATCAGCAAGCGGCTGCTGTGGGTCGGCGGCGCCTGCTACCCGCTGGCGAACGTGGCGCGCGTGCACACGCTCACCATCCATCCCCGGCGCAGGGAGGCCGTCGCCCGGTTCGTGCGCACCATGCTGATCATCGGCGCCGTCGCGATCGCCCTCAGCATCATCAGCGGCCTGACCGCCCTCGGGGACCGCAACACCGGCAGCGGGATGATGATCCTGGTGTGGCTGGGCGGCTTCGCCGCGACGATCTACGCCCTGGTGGAGATGATCCAGGTGCTGGGGTCCCCGTCGCTGTACGTCCTGGCCGTCGAGACGTCCGGCCCGTCTCAGGCGGTGGTGACCAGCACGGACCCGAACCACCTCAACCGGCTGGTGGACCAGATCGCCTACGCGATCGAGCACCCCGAGACCGAGTTCCAGGTGAAGGTCGAGACGATCAACGTCAGCCCGAGGAACTACTACTTCGGCGACAACGTCAACATGTACGGCGGCAGCGGCAACGTGGGGATGGCGAGCGCATGAGCGGCACCAACTACTACTACGGCGACAACGTGAACATGCACGGCGGCAGCGGCAACACCGGCATGATCAAGAACCAGGCACCGGCCCCCGCCGCGCCCGCCTCCCCGGAGCTGCAGGCCGCGGTCCAAGAACTCCTGGACCTGCTGAGCGAGTTGCGGCCGCGCATCCCGGCGGCCAGCGCCCAGGCCCTGGACGACTCCGTGCCGGGCATCACCGCCGACCCCGCCGCGCCGGCGCAGGAGCGGCACCGCGCGCTGCTGGCGGTCGCCGGCATCGCCGCCACGGTCGGCGCGGTCGGCCAGCCGATCGTCGAGGCGGTCAACCGGGTCCTGGAACTGCTGGGCTGACGGCGGGCGTTTCCGCACCGAGGGTTGCCTCGTTGGGCCGGATGCCACCCGATCGGGTGCCTGTCCCGCCGCCGAACGGAGCCGCCCGTGCGAATGACCGACATCCAGCGCTGCGAGGTGCGGCCGGGACGGCTCGTCGAGTTCGGGCTCAGCGACCGCACGGTGGCGGCCGCCCGGAGGCTGCCGGCCGACTCCAGGCCGCCCTCGTACCTGCAGGAATCGCATCTGCGCACCGCACGGTCGGTGCGTGAGAGCGGCCTCTTCGTCCCGACCTGGCTCGGCACGGCGTTCGACCTCCCGGGCCGGGTCGACCTCGACGCCCTGCACCGGGCGCTGCACGGCTGGACCCTGCGCCACGAGACCCTGCGCAGCGGTCTGGCCTGGACCGGTCCGGCCGGTGACGGGCTGCGCCGGTTCACCCTCGACGCCGACGCGGTGTCCCTGCGGCGCACGGACATCGGCGACTTCACCGACCCCGCGGCGCTGGTGCGCCACCTCCAGAGCCGCTTCGACGCGGGCGCCGGCGCTCTCACCTGGCCCAACTTCCTCTACGCGGCGGTGGTCCGGCCCGATTCCACCAGCGTCTACATGGCGTTCGACCACAGCAACGTCGACGCCTACTCCCTGCAGCGCATCCCCGCGGAGATCCACGAGCTGTACGCGGCGGACACCGCGGGCCGTACGGACGAGCGGGCGCCGGCCGGCAGCTACGTCGACTTCTGCGAGCTGGAGCGGACGGACGCGGACCTGATCGGCGACGGCCACGCGGCGGTGGCCCGCTGGCGGGACTTCATCCGCCGGTGCGACGGGAGGATGCCGAACTTCCCCGTCGACCTCGGTGTCGACCCCGACGGCCCGCTGCCCGCCCAGCGGCTGCTGCGCGAGCCCCTCGTCGACGCGGACACCGCCGCCGCGTTCGAGGCGTACTGCCGCCCGCACGGCGGCTCCCTGGTGGGCGTGCTGGCCGCCACCTGCCTGATCGTGCAGGAGCTGGGCGGCCCGCCGGTCTACCGCACCGTGGTGCCGTTCCACACCCGGGCCAAGTCCCGCTGGTCGGACTCCGTCGGCTGGTACGTCGGCGGCGCCCCGATCGAGGTGCCGCTCGCGCGGGCGACCGACTTCCCCGCCGCCCTCACCGCCGTCCGCGCCGAGCTGCGCAGCAGCCGGCCGCTGGCGCGGATGCCCATCGCCCGGGTGCTGCGGCTGCTGGGCACGGACTTCCGCCCCACCTCGCCCGACCTGTACTCGATCGTCTCCTACGTCGACGCCCGCGCCCTGCCCGGCGCCGACCGGTGGGCCGAGCTGAACGCCTACGGGCTGATCCGGGTGTCGTACGGCGACCAGGTGTGCGCGTGGGTCACCCGGCTGCCCGAGGGGCTGTGGTTCGCGAGCCGCTACCCGGACACCGAGATCGCGGACAAGAATCTCCGCCGGTACGCCGAAGGGCTCCGGGACATCGTCGTGTCCGTGGCCCGCCACTCGTGACAACGGCTCGGCCAATTTCGTAACCCAACGGACACCACGCACCCTAGTCCGAACCAACCACCCCTTCTTACCCTGGTGTTGGGCAGACTGACCGCTCCGGGGGGAGACGCGGTGGGCAGAGGATTGCACGGGCGGGGAGCACTGTTCGACGTCGAGCCGGCCGGCCTCGTGCCGCGGCTGGTCGGAATCCGCCCCCACGAACATCTCGGCGTCAAGGTCGACCACCCGCGTGAGCTGCCCGTCCTGGTGCTGGCCGGCGGGCGCGGGCTCGGCAAGAGCGCGGTGCTGACCGAGGTGTGGCAGGCGTACACCGAGCGCACCCGCAGGGGCGAGCAGCGCAAGCGGACGCCGGTCGCGCTGCTCGACTGCGAGGACGAGCAGTTCGCCGGGCCGCCGCACGAGGAGAGCCCGGAGTCCTGGTCGCCGGTGTGGCAGGCGCTGCTGGTGGCGGCCGAGCAGCTCACCGAGCCGGTGAAGGCGGCCGGGCAGCTCACCTTCCCGCGGCTGACGGCGGGCCTGGTGGCGGTCCGGGCGAGCGACTGGAGCGGCCGTACGGACTCGGAGCGGATCCGGCGCGAGCTGACCCGGATCCTGCTGCTGAACGAGCGCGGGTCCCGGTTCGCGCTCGCCGGCCGGTGGGCCGGCAAGGTCGCCGCGAAGGTGATCGCGGCGGCCAGCGGGCAGGGCGCCTTCGTGTCGGCGGCCGTCGAGGCGACGCTGGAGGCGCTGTCCGAGGGCGTCACCTCCCGCAAGGAGCAGCGGCCGTCCGCCTGGTACCGCGCCTACCCGAACGCGGGCGGCAACGCCAAGCGCGGACTGCTGTTGCTGGCCGGGAACTTCCGGGCCGGCGGCACCTCCCGCGAGCACGCGGAGCGCTGGCTGGTGCGGGCGCTGCTGGCCGACCTCACGGAGGCGTACTCGGGGCTGGGCTCGCACCTGCGGCGGCTGGGACGGCCGCTCGTGCTGCTGGACAACGCGCAGGGCGGGCCCGGGCCGGGGCTGCTGGACGCGGTGCTGCGGGACCGCGCCGAGGACGGCGCCGACCAGGTGGTGTTCATCGCCGCCGTCCGCGGCACGGACCACGCCCTGCTGCGGGGCGCGGTGCGGCGCGAACCCGCGGAGGTGGCCCGCACCACCGAGTGGGAGCCGGGCAGCACACCGGCCTCCCGGGCGCTGCTGGTGCCGCTGCCGCCGCTGTCGCCGGACGACACCCTGCACATCGTGGGCGCGGTCTGCGAGGACGCCGAGGTGCCGCCCCGGCTCCCGCACGCCGTGCACCGGTTGACCGGCGGCAACCCCCTGGGCATCGTGCTCGTCGCCACCGCGGCCCGCCGGCACCCGGACCTGGCCGCCTCCCTGGGCCGGCTGCTGACCGCGCCGGCCGACCCGGCGGGCGGACCGGGTGACGGCGGCCCGGCGTACGGGGAGTTACTGGAGCGGCTGGTCCCGCCCGACCGGCTCGACGAGCTGACCGTGCTGGCCGCCGCCCACGACCACGACTCGGCGGTCGCCCTGGCGACCGCCCGGCTCCCCGACGACTTCGGCTCCTCGGGCGTCCGGGCGCTGCGGGCCCGGCTGGCCGAGGAGGGGCTGCCGGCCGCCCCCGGGCAGTTCGTCGGCGACCCGTTCGTGCGCACGCTGCTGCTGCTCCGGCTGCACCACCGCGGCCCGGACCACGCCAAGTGGCGCGAGGTGCACGAGACGCTGATCCGGCACTACACCTGGGAGGACGGGGACGACCCGCACACCGCCCGCTACCGGCTGTACCACGAGCTGGCCCTCGGGGACACCGCCGGCGCGGTGGCCCATCTGCGGGACGGCTTCCACGCGCTGGACCCCCGGGACTGGCTGGACACCCTGCGCTTCCTGGCGACCGCGCCGTACTTCCACGCGCACGACGCCGAGGGCCGCGACTTCGCCGGCCAGGACGATCTGCGGGCCGCCGTTGCGCTCGGCCGCACCGACGCCGACCACCGGCCGCCCGAGGGCGCGGACCCCCTGCTGCACCTGCGGACGCGTCGGCTGCTGCACGCGGTGTGGCAGGTGTCCGACCCGCTGGTGCTGCCCGATCCGCTGGTGTGCGACCGGCTCCGCTTCGAGCTGCTGCAACTGTCCGACCTGCGGCCGGCCGGAGGGGCGCTGCTGTTCGCGGCCTCCGGTGCCTGGCCGCGTGACGCCGCGGCCGGGCGCGCGCTGCGGCTGCCCGCCGAGGACGGGTCGGACTCCGACGACGGGGAGGGGGACGCCTGATGGGGCGTGGGGTACTGCGGTGGCTGCGGGAGGTCTGGGAGATCCGGCTCTACCGGTACGTCGCCCTGCTGGTCGCGGCCGGGCTGGTCGCCGGGGGCGTCGTCGCCCTCCGGGCGATCCTGGACGAGGACCGTTCCTGTGCGCCGGGGGTGGCCCGGCCGGAGGGCAGCGACGAGTGCGTGGGCGTGTCGTCGACGGCGTACGACTTCGGGCGGCCGCAGATGCGGGACGCGGTGACCGCGATCGCCCGGGAGAACGGGCGGCTCAAGGAGGGGTCCTACGTCACCGTCGCGCTGATGCTGCCGTACACCTCCACCACCGCCTCCACCCTGCGGGACGTGCAGCACGAGTTGCAGGGCGCCTATCTCGCGCAGTGGCAGGCCAACCACCGGGCCAACGGGCAGTCCCCGGCGATCCGGCTGGTCCTGGCCAACCCGGGCGCGACCGGCGACCACTGGGAGGCGCTGGTCGACCAGCTGACGGCGATGACGACGAGCGGGGACCGGCTGCGGGCGGTCGCCGGGGTCGGCATGAGCACCGAGCCCAACAAGGACGCCGTCACCGAGCTGACCCGGCGGGGCATCCCGGTGATCGGTTCCTCCATCACGGCCGACTCCCTCGCCAACGGGCGCCACGGCATGGACCCCTTCCCGGGGCTGGCCCGGGTCTCCCCCACCAACACCGACGAGGCCCGAGCGCTGGCCTCCTTCGCCGACGTCGGCCCGGACAAGGCGCTGCTGGTGTACGACAAGCCCGGCGACCCCTACACGCGGACCCTGCAGAACAGCTTCGCCGAGCTGATCAAGGGCTCGCCCTACGAGCCGCAGCCCTTCACCCCGCCCGCCGACCGCAGCCAGGAGGGCACCACCGCGAACACCTTCCGGCAGATCACCCACCTGGTGTGCGACACCGCGCCGGGCACCGACACCCTCCTGTTCGCGGGCCGGCACACCCAGTTGCGGCAGTTCATCAACGCGCTGGGCGGCCGGGGCTGCCAGGACCGCCGGTTCACGGTGCTCACCGGCGACGAGGGCTCGTACCTGGAAGCCGAGAAGGACCTGGACCGCACGGCCCTCACCCGCAACCTCTCCGTGCGCTACACCTCGCTCGCGCACCCGGACGCCTGGACGAAGGCCGCCCCGGGGGCACCGGGCGGCTCGGCGGAGGACGCGGCGGTCCTCACCGGCCTGCTGGAGCTGGCCGCGCAGGACAAGCAGGTCGGGCCGATCGGGAAGGTCGCCCTTCAGGACGGTCAGGTGATCATCGGGTTCGACGCGATGCAACTGGCCGTGAAGGGCATCCGGGAGGCGGTGCCCGAAGGGGAGACGATCCCCCGGCTGGAGGACGTGGGCCTGCAGTGGCCGCAGGTCAAGGGGTCGCTGCGGGTGAACGGGGCGAGTGGCTGGATCTGCCTGGACGGGCACGGCAACCCGTACAACAAGGCGGTGCCGATCGTGGAACTCACCCCGCAGGGCGGCTCCCGCTTCGTCCGCATCGCCTGGCCGGAGGGGAAGCCGCCGGAGAAGGGGTGCCTGACGCCGTCGGAGCCGTAGCTAGTCGGCGGTCCGGGGGCCGGCGCGCGGACTCAGGAGGGTGATCAGGCGTTCGAAACGTTCGCGCCAGCCGCGTTCCGTGTCGCCCTCCCCCTGGAACTCATGGGTGAACCGGAGCAGCACGCCCCGGTCCCCCTCGCGCTCCAGGTGGAAACGGACCCGGCCGCCGCCCTCCACCGTGTACTCGGCGACCCGGTCCACGTCCCACGCGGTGACCTCCCCGGCGCCCAGGCCGCGCAGCGCGACCGTGCCGCCGAGCCGGGGTTCGAGGACGTCGACGGGCGTCCACCAGGCGCCCACCCCGTCCACGGTGGCCAGTGCCGGCCAGACGGTCTCCACGGGTTCGGGCAGGCGCACCAGGAAGTGCAGGATGCGGGTGCTGCCGTGGGTCTGGCTGGTGCCCTGTTCGATCGAACCGGTCATGACACCAGCCTGACCCCGTACGGGCCGATCCGCACCCTTGAGCTCTGCTGACCAGCGCCGTTGCCGGCGGCCGGGAGGCGGTTCAGAATCCGGCGGACCGCAGGACGCCCAGGCCGACGTCGGCGTAGGAGTGCTTGCCGGAGACGAAGATGTTGACGCCGTAGTAGTTGAACAGCCAGCAGCCGAAGGCGGCCAGGGCCAGGTAGGCGGCCTTGCGGCCCTTCCAGCCGGCCGTGGCGCGGGCGTGGAGGTAGCCGGCGTAGGCGACCCAGGTGATGAAGGACCACGTCTCCTTCGGGTCCCAGCCCCAGTAGCGGCCCCAGGCGTCGCCCGCCCAGATCGCGCCCGCGATGATCGTGAACGTCCACAGCGGGAACACCGCCGCGTTGACGCGGTAGGCGAACTTGTCCAGGGAGGCGGCGGCCGGCAGCCGGTCCAGCACCGAGTTGGCGAACCGGCCGGGCGTGCCGCCGCCCGCCAGCTTGTTCTCGTAGGAGTCCTTGAACAGGTAGAGGATCGCGGCGACCGCGCCGACGTAGAACACCGCGCCGCACAGGATCGCCGTGGAGACGTGGATGTACAGCCAGTACGAGTGCAGCGCGGGGACCAGCTGGTCGCTGGCGGTGTACAGGACGGTGACGGCGAGACCGAGGTCGAGCAGGACGGTGGTGGTCAGGAAAAGGCCGAGCCAGCGCACGTTCTTCTTCAGGGCGAGGAGCGTGAGGTACACGCCGACGGCCACCGTGGAGAAGGTGATGTTGAACTCGTACATGTTGCCCCACGGCGCCCGCTGCACCGAGGCCGCGCGGGCGACGACGCCGCCCAGCTCGATCGCGAAGGCGAGCACGGTGAGGGAGATCGCGATCCGCCCGTACAGGTCGCCCTGCTCGTCCCCGCCGTGGGCGCCCGGCCCGTCCGGCAGGTCCCGCGCGCCGGCCGCCGCCCGCACGACCACCTTGGGGCGTTCCAGTACGGCGGTGCCGCCGGCCTGCCGGACGGTGACGGCCGGGGTCCGCGCCGTCTCCGCCTCGGCGGTGAGCGCGGCGGCCGTGCGCCCGACCTTGCTGCGGCTGCCGAACAGCCATTCGGCGATGTAGGCGAAGAAGGCCAGGGTGTAGACGGCCATCGCGGAGTAGATCAGCGTGTTGCTGATGTTCGCGAGGTTCTCGTTGGCGGCGACGGCGAGATTCACTGGTCAGCCCCTTCGGCGGAGACGACTTCGGGATCGGGGGTCGGGACGGGCTTCTCCGGGGTGCCCGGGGCGGAGATCGGCTCCGGGTCGGGGGTCGGCTCCGGGTCGGGGGCGGGGCCGGGGTCCGGCTCCGGGTCGGGGGCGCCCGGCGCCCGGTCGTAGAGGGTGCCGGCGAGGTCGCCGAGTTCCTGGGGAACCTTCGCGGACTCGCTGCGGCCGAGACCGGCCATCTCCACGACGGTGACGCCGTCGGGGCCGGCGGTGGCCCGCACCCACACCCGGCGGCGCTGGATGAACAGCGACCCGGCGAGTCCGAGGATGGCGGCGAGGGCGCCGGCCAGGGCCCAGCCGCTGCCCGGCGCCTGGACGATCTGGAAGTTGGCCCACTCCTTGGTGCCCTCCCAGGTGACCGTACCCGCGCCGTTCGGCAGGGTCAGGGTCTCGCCCGGCTTCAGGTTCTTTCTCAGCTGGGCGCCCTTGTCGTCCTCGTAGATGTCCATGTGGGTCTTGTCCAGCTGGTACACGCTCTGCGGGACGCCGGAGTTCACGCCGAGGTCGCCGTGGTAGGGCTCCAGGTTCATCACCGGGTTGATCAGCGCCGGGAAGCGGGAGCCGGACTCGGTACCCGCGCCGCCGTAGGTGGGGTAGAAGAACGCCTTGATGCCGAGCTGCTCGGACTTGCCCCCGGCGTCCTTGTAGCCGTCGTAGACCTTGATCACGCCGGAGGAGGTGACGTTGGCGTCCAGCGGGAGCAGCGGCACCGCGTCGCGGAACACCACCTCGCCCTTGCCGTCGCGGACCGTCACCACGGGGGCGTAGCCGTGGGCGGTGAGGTAGACCTTGGCGTCGCCGATCTCCAGCGGGTGGTTGACCTGGACGGTGGTCTCGCGGTCCTTGCCGTAGGCGCCCTCGCTGTAGGTGAGGGCGGCCTCGAAGGTGCGCGGCGTGCCGCGGTTGGGGCCGGTCAGCTCGTAGGTGCCGTGGAACTTGTCCAGCTTGAAGCTGAACGGCTCCAGGTCGTCGGTGGTGAAGAGGTTGCCGGACTTGAAGTCGTCGTAGGAGACGAGCGTGTTGGAGAAGCCGTCGCCCTCGACGACCAGCTTGTTGCCCTCGGACTTGAACAGCTGGCCCCAGGCGAAGGCGACGAGCATCACGATCAGGGCGATGTGGAAGAGGAGGTTGCCGACCTCGCGCAGGTAGCCCTTCTCGGCGGCGACGGCGTCCCCGGCCAGGTGGGCGCGGAAGCGGCGCTTGCGCAGCAGTTCCAGCGCGGCCTCGCGGACCTCCTCGGGCGCGGCCTCGGTCCGCCAGGTGGTGTGGGCGGGCAACCGGGTGAGCCGCTTGGGCGCGCCCGGCGGGCGGCCGCGCAGCTGCCCGACGAACTGCCAGGTGCGCGGGACGATACAGCCGATGAGGGAGACGAACAGCAGGATGTAGATCGCGGAGAACCACACCGAGCTGTAGACGTGGAACAGACCGAGCGCGTCGTAGACCGGCGCGAGCGTCCGGTGGGCGGCGCGGAAGGCGGCGACCTTCGTCGCGTCGGTGCCGGTCTGCGGGATCAGCGAGCCGGGGATCGCGCCGAGCGCCAGCAGCAGCAGGAGCAGCAGGGCGACCCGCATGGAGGTCAGCTGGCGCCAGAACCAGCGGACCCAGCCGGTCACGCCGAGGACGGGCCCGCCGGTGAGGCTCTCCCGGGGCGCCGTGGACAGGGAGCCGCCGGTGCCGTCGGGGGCCTCGGTGCCGTCGGTGGCCCCCGTGCCGTCGGCCGACTCGGTGCCTTCGGCCGACTGGTCGTGCCGATCGGGAGCGGTGGCCGGGGTCTGGCCGGGCGTGCTGGTCTTGCTCATGGATCAGATCCCCACAGTGAAGCCGTTGGACCAGGTCTGCATGTCCTGGACGATGCGGTCCCAGACACCTGTCAGCAGCAGCAGCCCGGTCGCGATCATCATCGTGCCGCCGATCCGCATCACCCACACATAGTGGCGCTTGACCCAGGAGAAGGCACCGAGCGCCCTGCGGAAGGCGACCGCGGCGAGCACGAAGGGCACGCCCAGCCCGACGCAGTAGGCGACGGTCAGCAGGGCGCCCCGCCCGGCGCTGTCCTGCTGCGCGGACAGCGCGAGCACGGAGGCCAGGGTCGGGCCGATGCAGGGCGTCCAGCCGACGCCGAACAGCGCGCCGAGCAGCGGCGCGCCGATCAGTCCGGCGGTGGGCCGCCGGTGGAAGCGGAACTCGCGCTGGGTCATCCACGGCATGAGCCCCATGAAGAACACACCCATGAGGATCATGAGCACGCCCAGCACCTTGGACAGCACGCCCTTGTTGGCCTGGAGGGTGTCGCCGAAGAAGCCGAACAGGGCCCCGGTGGAGACGAACACGGCGGTGAAGCCGAGCACGAACAGGGCGGCCCCGGCGACCATCCGCCCGCGCCGGGCCTCGGCGAGGTCGGTGCCGGCGACCCCGGTGACGTACGAGAGGTAGCCGGGCACGAGTGGCAGGACGCACGGGGAGAAGAACGAGACCAGACCGCCGAGCAGGGCGATCGGCAGCGCGACCAGCAGGGCGCCGTTGAGCACCGTGAGGTTGGGGTCGCTCGCCGCGGCGAGCGTGGTGACGGCGGTCACGTCACTTCTCCGCCAGGACCGGGGCGATCATCTTGCGCAGCCGGTCCTCGCTGAGCGCGGCCAGCGAGCGCGCGGCGATCTTCCCGTCCCGGTCGAGGACCAGGGTGGAGGGGATCGCCTGGAGGTTGAGGGTGCCCTTCTTGAACCGGAGCAGCAGCTTGCTGGTCGGGTCGTAGAGGCTGGGGTAGGTGACGCCCTGGTCCTTCTCGAAGTTCAGGGCGTTGGTGACGCTGGTGTCGCGGGTGTTGATGCCGACGAACTGCACACCCTGGCCCTTGAGGTCCTGGTAGACCTTCTCGAAGTTGGGTGCCTCGGCGCGGCAGGGCGCGCACCAGGAGCCCCACACATTGAGGACGACGACCTTGCCCTTGTAGTCGGCGACGCTGAGCCGCTCGCCCCCGATGGTCTCGCCGGACAGGTCGGGGGCGGGGTCGCGCTGCCCCTTGTCGACGGTGGCGATGCCGTTCTTGCCCATCACGAAGTGGGTGTCGCCGCCTCCTCCGGAGGTCCCTCCGGAGGAGCAGGCGGACAGCAGCAGCGCGGCGACGACGGCACCGGCGGCCGCCGTGGTCGGGGCGGCGCGGCGCGGACGGCCGGAGGTGGTCGAGCGCTGGGGGGCGTGGCAGGCGGCACTCATGTGAAAAGTTTCGCATGCCCGTTCAGGGGATCTTGGGCACCCCCCTTGCGGGGACAACCGCGCATTTCAGGCGGGTCGCCGCGGGGGCCCGGGCGCCGCGCCGGGGTGGTTCAGGTGCCGCTCGGCGTCTCGCCGGTGCCGCTCGGGGTCTGGCCGGCGCCGCCGCTCGGGGTCCCGGTCAGGAAGGTCTTCCAGCCGCCGGCCGGCCGCTGTCCGACCTCCAGGGTGCGCAGCTTGTCGAGCACCGCGGGCTTCTGGACGTCCAGCCAGTCGGTGAACTGCCGGAAGGAGACGATCCGCACGTCCCCGCCCTTCTCCTTCTCGGCGGCGATGTGCTTGAAGGCCTCCTCGACGGCGTCCATGTAGATGCCGCCGTTCCACTGCTCGAAGTGGTTGCCGATGAAGAAGGGCGCACGGTTCGTCTCGAATGCCCGCTTGAAGCCGGATATGTACGACTGGGCGGCCTGCTCACGCCACCCCGGGTAGTTGTGCGCGGGCGCCTTGGTCGAGTTGATCGACTGGTTGGCGAGGATGTTGTAGTCCATCGACAGGACCTCGAACGAGTGCCCGGGGAACGGCATCTGCTGCAGCGGGAGGTCCCAGATGCCCTGCTTCCTGCGGGGCCAGACCTGGCGTCCGCCGGGCGACGACGCGTCGTAGCGCCAGCCCAGCTCGCGGGCGGTGGGCAGCAGGTTGTCCTGGCCGAGCAGACACGGCGTACGGCCGCCGACCAGTTCCTTGTCGTAGTCGAACGGCAGCGGCGGCAGGTCGGTCCAGCCGGTGTTGGTGCGCCACTGCTTGACGAAGGACTTGGCCTGGTCGATCTCACTGCGCCACTGCTGCGGCGTCCAGTGGGCGACCGAGCCGTGGCCCTCGCCGCAGAAGTGCCCGTTGAAGTGGGTGCCGATCTCGTGGCCTTCGAGCCAGGCGCGGCGGACGTTGGTGAGCGTCGCCTTCACGTGGTCGTCGGTGAGGTAGCCGATGTCGGAGGCGCCGCGCGGGTTGTTCGGCGGGTCGTAGAGCCGCTTCTTGCCCTCGGGCAGCAGATACAGCCCGGAGAGGAAGAAGGTCATGGCCGCGCCGTGCTCCTTGGCGAGGTCCAGGAAGCGCGGGAAGAGGCCGTTGCCGACCTCGCCGGCGCCGTCCCAGGAGAAGACGACGAACTGCGGCGGCTCCTGCCCCGGCTCCAGCGGCTCGGGCCTGGCCGGCTGGTGGGGCTGCTTGCCGGTGAAGGCGGTGGAGCCGTCGCCGATGGGACGCGCACTGGGACTCGGGCTCGCGCTCGGGTCGGCGCCCGCGCCGCCCTTGCCGTCCTTCCCGCCGGACCCCTGCGGCCCGTCCGGCGAGTCGGAACCCCCACAGGCCGTCAGTCCCACGGCGGCGGCCGCGCCCGCGCCGAGTCCGAGTGCTCCCCTGCGGCTGAAGGTGCGCATCGCGCGTCCCCCCGTTCGTCATGTCCTGCGGTGGTCTCCCCCTTTCAGAGCACATGACGACGAGGGAGGTTCCGCGCCGACGTCCGGGTTCGGTAACAGCCCGCAACGGGCCGCCGGGCTACGCGCCGAACGCCTTGCCCTTGCCCTTCACCGGCTTGGCCCCGGCCAGCAGATGGGCCGGCACCAGGTCGCGGGCGGGCTCGGTGTAGCCGACCGAGACGATCCGGTCGCCCTGGTAGGTGAAGGTGGTCAGCGAGGCGAGCGTGCACTGCCGCTTGCGCGGGTCGTGCCACAGCCGCCGCTTCTCGACGTACGACCGCACGATCCAGATCGGCAGCTGATGGCTGACCAGCACCGACTCGTGCCCCCGCGCCCGCTCCCTGGCCGCGTCCAGCGCCCCCATCATCCGCACGACGATGTCCATGTAGGGCTCGCCCCAGGACGGCTTGAACGGGTTGACGAGGTGCTTCCAGTTGCCGGGGTTGCGCAGCGCGCCGTCGCCGACGCCGAACGTCTTGCCCTGGAAGACGTTGTCGGCCTCGATGAGCCGCGGATCGCTGCCCAGGTCCAGCCCGTGCGCCTTGGCGATCGGGGTGGCGGTCTCCTGGGCCCGCTCCAGCGGGGAGGCGCACACGTCGACGACGTCCCGGTCGGCGAGGTGCTCGGCGACCCGGTCGGCCATCTGCCGCCCCAGTTCCGACAGGTGGTAGCCGGACAGCCGGCCGTACAGCACCCCGTCCGGGTTGTGCACCTCGCCGTGCCGCATGAGATGGACGACGGTGATGTCGTTGCTGCTGGTCACGCGGTGGCCTCCGCGGCGGCTCGGGCCGCCGCCGGAAGGGCGTCGGCGATCTTCTGGACGGCACGCTCGTCGTGCGCCGTGGACACGAACCACGACTCGAAGGACGACGGCGGCAGGTAGACGCCGCCCGCCAGGAGCGAGTGGAAGAAGGCGGTGAACCGGAAGGACTCCTGCGCCCTGGCGTCCTCGTAGGTGCGCACCGGACGGTCGGTGAAGAACACCGAGAACATGTTGGACGCGCTCTGCACGGTGTGCGCCACGCCCTCCTTGCCGAGCGCCTCGGAGACCAGTGCCTGGATCTGCTCGGAGACCGCGTTGACCTTGGCGTACGCGGCGTCGTCGAGCAGCCGCAGCTGGGCGAGGCCCGCGGCGGTGGCGATCGGGTTCCCGGACAGGGTGCCGGCCTGGTAGACCGGCCCGGCGGGCGCCAGGTGCGCCATCACGTCGGCGCGCCCGCCGAACGCGGCGGCCGGGAAGCCGCCGCCCATGACCTTGCCGAAGGTCATCAGGTCGGGCCGCACCCCGTCCACGCCGTACCAGCCGGCGCGGCTGGTACGGAAGCCGGTCATGACCTCGTCGGAGATGAACAGCGCGCCGTTGCTCGCGCACGCGTCCTTCAGCCCCTGGTTGAACCCGGGCAGCGGCGGCACGACGCCCATGTTGCCCGGCGAGGCCTCGGTGATCACGCAGGCGATCTCGCCCGGGTGCCGGTGGAAGGCCTCCTGCACGGCCTCCAGGTCGTTGTACGGCAGCACGATGGTGTCGCCGGCCTGGGCACCGGTGACGCCCGGGGTGTCGGGCAGCGCGAACGTGGCCACGCCGGAGCCGGCCGCGGCGAGCAGCGAGTCGACGTGACCGTGGTAACACCCGGCGAACTTGATCACCTTGCTGCGCCGGGTGAAGCCGCGGGCGAGCCGGATGGCGGACATCGTCGCCTCGGTCCCGCTGGACACGAGCCGCACCTGCTCCACGGGCTCGACCCGGGCGACGATCTCCTCGGCGAGCGCGACCTCGCCCTCACCGGGCGTGCCGAAGGAGGTGCCGCGGGCGACCGCCTCCCGGACCGCGGCGAGGACCTCCGGGTGGGAGTGCCCGAGGATCATCGGACCCCAGGAACACACCAGGTCGACGTACTCCCGCCCGTCGGCGTCCGTCAGGTACGGGCCCTGGCCGGACACCATGAACCGGGGCGTACCGCCCACGGCGCGGAAGGCGCGCACCGGCGAGTTCACCCCGCCCGGCGTGACGACGGCCGCGCGGTCGAACAGGGCCTGCGAGGCAGGCGCATCGTAGGGGTAGGGCGCTGCCTGCAGCGCTCCCGAAGAGGGCGATTCGCTCATGACCTGCGACTTCTCCGACCTTCTCCGACTTGCTCGGACTCCGGTTGCTCAGTGACCTCCTCAGGGTAGGCCAGGCCCGGCCGGGCACGACGGGCCCGGCCCGCGGGTGGCCCGCTGATCGACTCCGGTGACGCAACTCCTGAGATCCCGCATGATCTGCGAAACTGGCTCCCGTACACACAGCTCTTGAACACACGGCCCTTGCGGGCCGTGTTGATCAGAGACTGCGAAGATCCTGCGGACAGGTGTTTCAGCGCACGTTTCGGCGGGCGGCCGTGGGGGAGGTCACTGACACGATGATCGGGTTGCGCGGCGGGGGCCACGCGTCCTAGAAAAGCAGTCGGGTGGAGATATGCATCGCGGTGGCGGACTGGGCGAGGGGACTGATGACCTGGGTCCTCGGCGTGCCCGGCGGGGAAGGCACCGACGCGACGCGGAGAACAGCGCCGAAGCACGTCAGGTACATGGTGGACCGAACGAGCCCGAGCGGATCGACGACGTCGACCGGACGGACCGTACCAACCGTACGGAACGAGTCGACCGTATGACCGACCCTCGGGCCGACCGCCTCCGGGCGGGGAGCAGGAATGGTGGTCGGGTGGGGGTGACGTACAAGTACTTCGGCGCGCCGGACGGCGCGACCGCTGCCCGCGTCCCGATCTCGATGCGGCCCGAGGAACTCGGCGGCGACGAGCTCGGCATGAACGGCATGTTCACCAAGATCAAGCCGGAGACCATGGCCGCCATGGTCCTCACCGGCATCGAGGGCGTCCCCCTGCACAAGGTGCCGCCCCTGGAACTCGTCGTCCTGCACCCCGACTACGCGGTCGTCAAGCTCCCCATGACCGTCGTGGACCCCCTCCGCGACATAGGCGAGGAGGCGGTGGGCGCCGCCGCCTTCATCTGGTCCACGGTCCCGGACCGCGGGGGTCCGCGTGACGCGTTCAACGTGTACCAGTTGCTGCACGAGTGGCAGGACTTCAGCCATCGGTTGCATGAGGCGGGGCATCAGCCTTATTGCCTTGTTTGGCCCTGACCGGCTCTGTTCGCCTGAAGCAACCAGTGGTCGTCCTGGATACACCTCCATAAGCCGCAGCCGACATCTGCGGCCACACCCATGCCGCTTCGTTTCCGACTACAGGAGGGGCAACGCCGAGCGGCCGGGCTCGTCAAGGCACGCCGCCGGATCCGGGCCGCCGCGACCACGGCGTCACCCCGTCCGGAAGCGGCAGCTCCTACGGCGCGAAATGGAGGTGATGTTCCGGGCTTACGAAAACGAGTGGGACATGGCCGAGCGGACTCTGCCCTCGCTCCAGCACCTGATGTCCGCCGCACCCGGCGCCGCGTCCTCGGCAAGCAGGCTGAGACAGCACGCATCACCGTAGCTGATGCGTCCGTCAAAGCCGGCGCACCGGCCGCCGCCAAGCCGTTGTTGTCAAACTGCCTGGCCGGTGAGGCCATCCTCCTGTTCTGTCGGCGTGGCCTCTTCGCTGTCCGGGAGGGTGCGCAGCGTACGTACCCGGCTGAACAGGGGCCAGACCGCCGAGGTCAGGATGCCGAGGCCGGACAGAGTGAGTGTGCCGCGGTAACTGAGCAGCGAACTGGCGATCCATCCCCCCAGCAGGGCACCCACCGGTTCGATGCCCCAGCTGACTACGCGGACGATGGAGGTGATCCGGCCGAGCATGGCCGAGGGGACCAGTGCCTGTTTGATGGTCTCGCTGAGGATCAGATTGATGAGCAGGGCGAAGGCCCAGAGGGCCGTGGAAACCGCGACCAGGGCTCCGCCCACCCACTTGCCGAAGGGTTGCGCGGCGGGCACCAAGAGGATCGCGGCGCCCGGAACCGCGTACACCGCGGTAAGCACGGCCCCGTAGCCGAAGCGCTCGGCAACCCGGCCGGCGGCCCAGGCACCCGCGAGTCCACCCACCCCTCCCGCGACGTTGAGAAGCCCGACCATCAGCGGACTGAACCCCAGGACCTTGATCACGTACAGCATGTATACGGTGAAGAACATGGTCGCGAAGAGGTTGAAGTGGGCGGCGGCGAGGGCCATCGGTCGCTGAACCTTGTCGCGGAGCAGGAGCCGGAAACCGGAGACAATCGCCTGGAGATGTCTCTCCTCCTCGTGTTCCTCACCCTTGGGTGACGGCACCTTGGGCAACGACGCCAGCGCCAGCGAACTGCCGAGATAGCTCACCGCGTCCGCCGCGACGGCCAGTGGCGCGCCGAGGATCTGTACCAGTACGCCAGCCAGGCCGGGCCCTGCGGTGTCGGCGACCGAAGCCGTGCTCTGCATCCAGGAGTTGGCACGGACCAAACGGCTGTTCCCGACCAGCGACGGCATGTAGCTCGACATCGCCGCGTCGAAGACCAGGGAAAGCCCGCCGACCGCGAACGCGACGACGAGCAGCAGCCATATGTCCAGCGCGTCGACCAGGTAGGCGACCGGAATCGTCAGCAGGAGGAGGAACCTGAGAAGGTTGGCGGTCTGCATGACTGCCTTGCGATCCGCCCGGTCCACCCATACGCCGATGGACGGACCCAGTAGAAGGACGGCCAACGAGCCTGCAGCGCCGAGGAGCCCCATGTCCCAGGCGTCGGCGTCCAGGGTGAGGACCGCGACCAGGGGCAGCGCAAAGAGCGTGATCTGGCTGCCCACCAGGGAGACGGACTCACCGGCCCACAACCGGAAGAAGCCGGTGCCGGCCAAATCTATGCGTGCGGTCTTTGCTTCTTCAGGGGACGTGGTCGACAAGGTGTTTCCTTACGTGTCAGAACTCGCCTGAGGGGCGAAGACCGCTTCGAACAGTTCGCCTTGGACGGGCAGCACCATAGGAAATTCCGATCGCGCCATGGCCGCGGCGTCGGAAGTGCGCCTCACCTGCCACTGCGCGCCACCAAGGGGCCAGTGAATCACGAGTCGGTTGCCGCCCGTGCGGACCACGGATGCGGGGACGGCGAGCCGCAGACGCCGCCAACCGTCGGTCGCGACCGGCAAGTTCCCGATCTCCGTTCCGTTGGCGAGGACTGTAGCCGGTTCCCCGCGGCCGACGGCCTCAGGAGTCCGGTACACGAGAGTCAGCTCCCCGGCCACGGCCTCCGGCAGTTCGAAGGCGAGGGTGCTCGTCCGTCCGAAGCACTGGAGGTAACTGCGCTCGGGCAGATGGTTGGGCGGCCGGAACGCGCCATCGATCAGGCCCTGTTCCACCGCGGCAAGCAGGTCTGTCGTGCGGGGGCGGGGTTCCGGGGCCGGTGTGCTCTCCCCTCCGTTGACGCCGTCGCAACCATCGGGCCGCAGGGTGTTGCCGGTCTCTCGGCCCAGGCACCTCCTGAGCGACCACATGCCCAGCGTCTCCGCCTGCCGGGTCAGCATGGGAGCGAGGTAGCGGTGGGCCTGAGGAGTGGCGACCAGGGTCGTCACCGCCGGGTGTGTCCACACCGGCCCGTCGGCTTGGAGTACGTCGAGCAGGGCCTGCGCCGTCTCGGGCACGCCGAGCACGGCGGCGCGGGTCAGCTCCGCCACGCGCTCCTCGGGCTGCCCGTAGAAACTGTTGTGCACGGCGGCCAGCAGAAACGACATTGCCCTGGCTTTCTCGGAGGCCCCGGGTCCAGGTGGTGTGGTGCCCTGGGGCAGCCCACGGATCTCGTCCGTGACCGCGGCGGCCAGAAGCTCGATGCCCTGATCGCTGAGGTGACAGTAGTCGAGGAAGTACGAGGGGTCCGGTAGCGTGTGCGGTGTCCGGTGGCGCAGAAGGGCGCCCAGGTCGACGCAGCCGAAGCCGAGCCTCGCACCCGTTTCCGCCATCATGGCCCGGATGGGGGAGATGACGCGGGGCGTATGGGTGGTCAGCAGTCCGGCGGCGGCGTCCCGGGCCGTTTCCAGGGCTCGCTCCTCGTCGGCGGCGCGGCCCAGCGTCCGGGCGGCCTGCGCGCGCAGCCAGCCTGTGGCCGGGCTGAGCCCTCGGTCGAGGGAGGCCATCTCCTCGGTAAGCGTGAGCACCGACTCCGCGTCGCCCCGGCCTTGGGCATCTTCGGCCCGTCGGCGCAGTCCGGCCCACCGTGTGAGGGCGTCGGGAGTCAACGGCGGGAGTTCCAGTTCCGGGTCGGGTGACCAGCCGCGCAGGTTGAACTCCGGAATGACCAGGACGACACGGGCTTCGCACGACCGTGCCACCTGAGCAAGGCGGTTCAGCAACCGCAGGGCTTCGGGGGCGACGATCCGGTCGAGAAAACAGTCGCGCATGGTCGCGTAGTCGCCGTTGCGCAGTGCTGTGGCCAGCAGGTCGAGGTGCGCCGGGGTGTGCTGGGGCAGCACCCAGTTGTTGCCGGCGTAGACGACGATCATGTCCGGGCGCAGCACCGGCAGTTGGCCCACCAGGGTCATGAGCTCGCGCAGGCTCTGTCCGGTCTGCGCAAGGTCGATGCACTGGTGAGCGCCCGGCGCGGCGTCGTCCAGTTGGCGCTGCAGGGCGAGCGCAGGGGTGAAGACCGGGTCGAGGAGGAAGCCCCGGGCGCTGGATTCGCCGAGCAGGACGATCCGCTCGGCCTCTTCACTCAGTGGAATGTCCGCCAAATCGGCCCAGGTGCGGGCCTCATCCACGGGCAGGGATCGGCGGCGCAGCGTGGTGCCGCCATCGGTGCGCACCACATCCCAGGGGCCCACCGTCGGTATGCCCGGCTCGGCTCCGCCGGCCGCCCGCGATCCGTTCCCGGTCGCTTGCCGGGAGCCGGTGACAAGGGCCAGTTTCTGCAGTTCTGCCAGGATCTCCGCACCTCGCTCGTCCGCCAGCAGGCGGGCCAGGTTGTCGGCGCGGGCCGCGAAGCGCTCTTCCGGATGATTCACGATCGGCTCCTACAGGAAGGTGTACACGTCGCGGCTGATCGGCGGTCGCTGATAGGGCAGCAGATCGTCGAGCAGACCCGGCCAGTGCCGCGGCAGATCGGCGCGGGCGATGACCTGGTCACCGAGGACCAGAGCGTCGAGATTTGACCGGACGAAACATGTCAGGGCGTCGGCTGGCGAGCAGACGATGGGCTCACCACGCATATTGAACGACGTGTTCAGCAGGATCGGGAAGCCCGTGAGATCCCCGAACGCAGTGAGCAGTCCATGGAAGCGCGGCGCGTCGGACCGGTCGACGGTCTGCACGCGCGCACTGCCGTCGACATGGGTGATGGCGGGCAGTTCACTCCCTCGTCGCACAGTGGTCGTGTCGAGCATGAAGGGGGAGGGTTCCGCAAGATCGAAGAACTCCGCGCAGCGCTCGGCCACCACGGCGGGGGCGAAGGGACGGAATGCCTCGCGCTTCTTGACCAAGGCGTTGATCTTGTCCCGCATCCCGGGGTCGCGGGGGTCGGCCAGGATCGAGCGTGCGCCGAGCGCGCGGGGTCCGAACTCCATCCGCCCCTGGTACCAGCCGACGACCGCCCCGTCCGCCAGGAGCCGAGCGGCGTGGGCCAGCAGCCCGGCTTCGTCACCCGCGAAGTCCAGTGCCGGCACCCCGGCCCGACGCATCCAGGTGCGCGCGGGCGCGGTGCGGCCGGTCGGACCGAGCCGTGCGTCGGTGAGCCTGCGTGGGCTGAACTGCCCGGTCAGCCGGTGATGCACCATGGCCGCGGCGCCGATGGCTCCTCCCGAGTCGCCCGCGGCTGGCTGGACGAAGATCTCCTCGAACGGCCCCTGTTCCCGAATGCGCCGGTTCGCCACGCAGTTGAGGGCGACACCACCGGCGTAGCCGAGGCGAGTGCTGCCCGTCACCTGGTGCAGATGGT
Source organism: Streptomyces sp. bgisy159 (assembly GCF_965341775.1). GTDB lineage: Bacteria > Actinomycetota > Actinomycetes > Streptomycetales > Streptomycetaceae > Streptomyces. Next base: position 395,799 of record NZ_CBDQZH010000002.1, read on the forward strand.
CCAGCTTGAGGAGGAGGAGTTCCTCGAGCAGCAACTGCAGGCTGGCCGCGACGTCGGTGTGGAACTGCTCGATCTCGGACTCGGGGCTCCGGGCGGGACGACCGAGCAGTGTGCAGAGGCTGTCCGTGTACATGGGCCCGCTGCCGCTGAGGTCGAAGTGGTCGAGGTCGAGCCGGAACTGTCCACCGTCCTGGTCGGTCACCAGGCGACGCAGCAGGTCGACGTAGCCCGGGCTGCCGTATGGTGCCAGGCCCATCACCTTGTACTCGTCACTGTTGACGGCGAACCCGAGATACGAGGTCACGGCGCTGTAGAGGATTCCCAGCGAGTGCGGGAACCGGACCTCCTCGAAGAGTTCGATGCCGTTCTTGTCGCCGCGGCCGTAGCTGGTGGTGGTCCATTCGCCGACGGCGTCGGCGGTGAACAGCGCGGCGCTGTCAAATCCGGACTGGTAGAACGCGCTGGCGGCATGGGCCTCATGGTGTGCCACCGCGGTCACCGGGCCGACGAAGCCCAGCAACTGCTCGATCTGCCGGAACGGGCGGCTGGCGTCCAGCTTGCCGAGTGCCACCGGTGAGGTTTCGGGCACCTGTGGCAGGCCCGACCACAGCTGGCGGCCGAGCTTGCGCTCCGGCCGCTCGTAGTAGGCCACGTGCTCCACATCGGTGATGTGGACGCCCGCGTCGCTCAGGCACGCCCGCACCGCCCGCACGGGCATGGCGGGGTCGAACCGGGTGCGGGTGAAGCGCTCCTCCTGCGCGGCGGAGACGATCTCCCCATCGATCATGACAGCGCACGCGGAGTCGTGGTACAGCGCGGAGATACCAAGGATGATCATATGTCCCGTCCTGTTCCGTGCAGGGCCGACGTCTTGCCTGCGCATGCCGCGTCGCCCGCCGTCGCGACCGGCCCGCCTGCTCCCAGCACATCCAGGACCAGGCGCCGTCCTCGAACCGCGCAGTCACCCGTGCCGACGAAGAGCAGTGCATCGCGGGCGACCAGCGATGCGATGAGGGAGTTGGTCGGACCGAAGGAGTGGGCGGTGGGTGTGCCGCCGTTCTCGAGCGACCGTTCCTCGGCGCTGAAACCCGACACCCTGCGTCGCTCGAAGCAGCGCCAGCAGTGGCCGGCTGCCGGGTCGAGAAGTGGCCCCCAGTAGCCACTGCCGAGCCCGACCGCCCCACCGATCAAAGGCGTCGCCGTGCGCTCGGCCCACGCCCAGGCAGTGTCCCAGATGGTGCGCGGCTGGTCTGCGGCGACGACCAGCAGGTCGAGGGAGTTCGGAAGGGCGTCGAGATCCTCCCGAGAGACCACCTTGCGTCGCAGTGTGTGGACACGCACATCGGGACTTACGGCCTGCAGTGCGCGTGCAGCCACGGTCACCTTGGCCTCGCCGACGTCGGCGGCGGTGAACAGGTACTGCCGGTTGAGGTTGTGAACGGCGACCTCGTCGTGGTCGATCAGCCAGAGCTCCGGCACGCCCGCACCGACGAAGTGCTGGGCTGTCAACCCGCCGATACCGCCGACGCCGAGGACCGCCACAGAGCAAGTGCGCAGTCGGTCCTGGGCGCGCTGCCCGTCCGGTGTCACCGACGTCAGCCACCCCACCTGTCGATCCCACGGAACGCTCTGTTCCACGTATGGAGGTTCGGCCGTGAGCCAACCGAGCGCGTCCAGGCGCTCGATGAGCCGACGGACTGTGCGGGCGGAGGATCCCTCGGCCAGCGTGTCGCGGTCGGCTCCCGAGCGCAGTCGCCGTACAGCGTCGGCGGCCGAAGAGCCCGTCGAGCGGATCCGCAGCGCCTGGGTGCCCTGTACGAGAAGCATGCCGCCGTCATGGGCATACACCTGGACGCTGTCGACGAGTCTGATCTCATCGCCGGGCATCGTGTCCTCCCGCGCCCGTCGCAGCCCCCGTCAGCATGCCCGCCGTGGTCAGGCTCGAGAACAGTGATCCGGCCGCCCGCTCGCCCGCGTGATCGGTCAGCTGTCGCATCGTGAAGGGCGCCCCGTCCAAGTACGGTCGCAGAATCCGCACCGCCTTGGAAGGAACACGGATCTGCTCTCGGGTCCTCATGTTGGTGCACACCATGGCGCCCTCCAGCTCCAGGACATCGAGATCCTCGACCGCGAGGCGGAACAGTTCGTCCGGACGGTTGGAGGCCGTAGGAGCAGGACGGTAACGGCGGCTGTTGACCTTCTCGGCGAACTCCCGGTAGCGCCGGTGGATGTCCGCCCGCTGTTCCGGCGTCATCGCCGGATCGACGTTCTGGAGGTGATTGAGCGCATACTGCGCCTGCCCCGAGGTTTGGACCGCAGGGCCCACGGTGAGACCGAACCGCTCAGGGTTGCGGCCCACGTTGGAGGACCTGGTCGCCTCGAAGGGGAACACGGAGACGGAGAGCAGCGTGTCGGCGAAGTCCTGGACGTCGTCCAGCGCCCGCAACGCCTCGTCGTACGTGGTGGTCGGCAGGTCCGGGATGAGGTTGATGATGAGAGGAAGACCCACCTCGCGGGCGTCTCGCAGGAAGCGGAGGTTCTCCTCACGGTCGGCCGACTTGTGGACCAGTTCTAGCACCCTGGTGATCGTCGTCTCCATACCGACGACGAGAAACTCACAGCCGGCCTCCGCCATGAGGGCAAGCAGCTCGCGGTCGAACCTGCGGTCCACCATGGCGAACGAGTTCCAGCTGATCCGAAGGTTCCGGTCGATCAGTGCGCGGCAGACCCGGCGGGCGAACGCAGGCGGAATGGACTCGGTGATGAACGTGAACCGCGAGACGCCGAAATCGTCGACCAAGGTGGCAAGTTCGTCCACGAAACCGTCGGGGCGCCGCCCCCGGAACGGCGGGCTGCCGTCGTACAGCTCGATGAAGTCGCAGTAGTCGCACTTGCCCCAGTAGCAGCCGCGGGCCTGAGTCACCGCGAGCACGGGCGCGGCAAGCCGGTTCAGGACTTCCTTCGGATACAGAGGCGGGGGCAGCCGGTTGATGTCGGGGCCCGGGGCGGGCGCGTTGTGGTGGGTCGCACCGTCGCCGTCCAGATGGCTGACGCCGGGCACAAGGGCGGGCTGCCAGTCGCCCCGCCCGGTCTGCTCGGCAAGCGCCAGAAGGGGCTGCTCGCCGTCAAAGCGTACGACGCAGTCGATGTGGGGATGGTGGACCAGGAGACGGTCGAGGTCGGCGGGGTCCATCAGGCTCACGGCCGGTCCGCCCAGCACTACCCGTACATCCAGCCCCAGGGCCTTGACGTGCGCGGCGAGCAGGAGGGCGGGCAGCAGCTGAGGGCCCATGGGCACCGAGATACCGACCAGCGACACCCGCTCACCGATGCGGCGGCGCAAGTCCGCCTGCGCATAAAAGGCGTTGTACGCGCGTACGACGGCGTCGTCGTGGTCCAGCGGCCCCAGTACCCTCTCGTCCGGGTCGACCAGATAGGGCGTGGACAGCAGGCGCACCACATAGCCGTACGGCGAGTCGGGGCCGAAGTCGTGCCGTCCGTCGGAATCGAACACGCGCTCCTGGGAGCGCGACAGCCAACGCGCCGCGGCACCAGCCATGGTCTCGGGGCCCACCTCGGGCAGCCGGCCGCCCTGAGCACGCGCCTGGTCGAGCAGCCACAGGGCGAACTCTTCGTTGAGGTCGGCCTGTTCACTGGGTATGCCGGCCTGGTTCAAGAAGGCAGCCAGCGCCGCGGTCGACGGGTAGAAGCTTCCGAAGTTGGTGTCGACCAGAGGTGGGAAAGCCAACCACACTTCGGCTGGTGTCGCTTGATGCACGGTGTCTCCGGTACGAGGCGAGGCGGAGGGATGATGGGCTACGCAAGGCGGGTGTGG
>NZ_CBDQZH010000003.1:0-369885 GCF_965341775.1 Streptomyces sp. bgisy159
CCCCCCCCCCCCACGCCCCCGACGGACTCGACCCGCAGTTCCGGGCGATGTTCGACCGCGCGCGGGACGACCACGCCCGCAAACGGGTGATCGTCGACCAGATCGCCTCCCTCACCGACGCCTCCGCGCGCTCGTTGCACGCGAGACTGACGGGACAGGAGTGACCCGTAGGTGACCCTGCGTGGCCTGATCGGGCCACTCCCTCTTCCCCCATCACGCTCCGTGCGGGACGCTCGCATGTGGCGGCACGCTTACGAGGAGGCATCACGTGGTCGACGCGGATCAGACATTCGTCATCGTCGGGGGCGGCCTGGCCGGCGCCAAGGCGGCCGAGACGCTCCGGGCGGAGGGCTTCACCGGCCGCGTGATACTGATCGGCGACGAACGCGACCACCCCTACGAGCGCCCGCCGCTGTCTAAGGGCTACCTGCTCGGCAAGGAGGCCCGCGACAGCGTCCCGGTGCACGAGCCCGCCTGGTACGCCCGGCACGACATCGAGCTGCACCTCGGCCAGACGGTCGACGCGATCGACCGCGCCGCCCGCACCGTCCACTTCGGTGACGACGGCACCTACGTCCACTACGACAAGCTGCTGCTCGCCACGGGCGCGGAGCCCCGCCGCCTCCCCGTCCCCGGCACCGACCTGGCCGGCGTGCACCACCTGCGCCGCCTCGCGCACGCCGACCGCCTCAAGGGCGTCCTGACCGCCCTCGGCCGCGACAACGGCCACCTGGTGATCGCCGGCGCGGGCTGGATCGGCCTGGAGGTCGCGGCCGCGGCCCGCGAGTACGGCGCGGAGGTCACCGTCGTCGAACCCGAGGCGACCCCGCTGCACGGCGTCCTCGGCCCCGAGCTGGGCGAGATCTTCGCCGAACTGCACCGCGAACACGGGGTCCGCTTCCGGTTCGGGGTACGGCTGACGGAGATCGTCGGCCAGGACGGCGTGGTCCTCGCCGCCCGCACCGACGACGGCGAGGAGCACCCGGCGCACGACGTCCTCGCCGCGATCGGCGCGGCGCCCCGCACGGCGCTCGCGGAGGCGGCCGGACTGGAGATCGCCGACCGGGCGCACGGCGGCGGCGTCCTGGTGGACGAACGGCTGCGCACCTCCGACCCCGACATCCACGCGGCCGGTGACGTGGCGTCCTTCCCGCACGCCCTGTTCGACACCCGGCTGCGTGTCGAGCACTGGGCCAACGCGCTCAACGGCGGGCCGGCCGCCGCCCGCGCCATGCTCGGCAAGGACGTCGTGTACGACCGCGTGCCGTACTTCTTCTCCGACCAGTACGACCTCGGCATGGAGTACAGCGGCTGGGCACCGCCCGGCTCCTACGACCAGGTGGTGCTCCGCGGGGACGCGGGCAAGCGCGAGTTCATCGCCTTCTGGGTGAAGGAGGGCAGGGTGCTCGCGGGGATGAACGTGAACGTGTGGGACGTCACAGAACCCGTCCAGAACCTCATCCGCTCCCGGGCCCGGGTCGACACCGAGGCCCTCGCCGACCCCCACGTACCCCTCGACAGCCTCGCCTCCTGACGCCACGGCCACCGGTTCTGTCACTGCGCCCCCGTAGAATTCACGCGTGGCAGGACGGATCAATGACGAGGACGTGAAGGCGGTTCGGGACGCGGTCCCGATCGACGCCGTGGTGTCCGAGTACCTCCAGCTGCGAGGCGCGGGCGGCGGCAACCTCAAGGGGCTGTGCCCGTTCCACGACGAGAAGTCGCCGTCCTTCCAGGTCAGCCCGAGCAAGGGACTCTTCCACTGCTTCGGCTGCCAGGAGGGCGGCGACACCATCACGTTCGTGATGAAGATCGACCACCTCACCTTCTCCGAGGCGGTCGAACGGCTGGCCGCCCAGGCCGGCCTCACCCTGCGCTACGAGGAGGGCGGGTACAACCCCGCCCACCAGCGCGGCGAACGCATCCGCCTGGTCGAGGCCCACAAGATCGCCGCGGATTTCTACGCCGAACAGCTCGCCACCGGCCCCGAGGCCGACGCCGGCCGGATCTTCCTCGCCGAGCGCGGCTTCGACCAGGCCGCCGCCCAGCACTTCGGCGTCGGCTACAGCCCCCAGGGCTGGGACCACCTCACCCGCCACCTGCGCGGCAAGGGCTTCACCGACAAGGAACTGGTCCTCTCCGGGCTGTCCCAGGAGGGCCGCCGCGGCCCCATCGACCGCTTCCGGGGCCGCCTGATGTGGCCCATCCGCGACATCGGCGGCGACGTCGTCGGCTTCGGCGCGCGCAAGCTCTACGAGGCGGACAACGGCCCCAAGTACCTCAACACCCCCGACACGGCGATCTACCGGAAGTCGCAGGTGCTGTACGGCATCGACCTGGCGAAGAAGGAGATCGCCAAGTCCTCCCGCGCCGTCGTCGTCGAGGGCTACACCGACGTCATGGCCTGCCACCTCGCCGGCGTCACCACCGCCATCGCCACCTGCGGCACCGCCTTCGGCGGCGACCACATCAAGATCCTGCGCCGGCTGCTGATGGACAACGGCTCGGCCCGGGTGATCTTCACCTTCGACGGCGACGCGGCCGGCCAGAAGGCCGCCCTGCGCGCCTTCGAGGACGACCAGAAGTTCGCCGCCGAGACCTACATCGCCGTCGCCCCCGACGGCATGGACCCCTGCGACCTGCGCCTGGCCAAGGGCGACGACGCGGTCGCCGACCTGGTCGAACCGCGCACCCCGCTCTTCGAGTTCGCCCTCCGCCAGATCGTCGGCCGCTACGACCTCGACACCCCGGCCGGCCGCGCCGCCGCCCTCGACGAGGCCGCGCCCGTCGTCGCCCGCATCAAGAACAGCGGGGCGCAGCACGAGGTCGCCGTCCAGCTCGCCGGCCTGCTGGGCATCCTCGACACCCAGTTCGTCGTCCGCCGGGTCGCCCAGCTGGCCCGCTGGGCCCGCGACCGCGGCGGCAAGGGCCCGGCACCCGCCCCCCGCGGTCCGCAGCAGTACGACGCCCCGCCCCGCCCCGCCGTCTCCGGCCCCGCGCTCACCCTGCGCAACCCGGTCTACGCGACGGAACGCGAACTGCTCAAGCTCGCCCTGCAACGCCCCGAACTGGTCTCCCCGGCCTTCGACGCGTACGGCGTCGACGAGTTCACCGCCCCGCCCTACGCCGCCGTACGCCAGGCCGTCCTCGACGCGGGCGGCGCCGAGTGGGGCGTGCAGGACCCCCAGGAGTACCTGGTGCGGGTCCGGGAGGCGGCCCCCGACGACACGGTCCGCGCGATGGTCACGGAACTCGCCGTCGAGCCGATCATGCGCCGCGCCGTCGACGAGATCTACGCCGGCACCGTCCTGGTCCAGGTCCGCCGCCGCGCCGTCGAACGCCGGGTCCGCGACGTCCAGTCCCAGCTCACCCGCCTCTCCGCGGGCGGCGACCCGGCCCAACTCGCCACCGTGCAGAACGAGCTGTGGGTCCTCCAGCAGTACGACCAGGCACTACGGGAGCACGGCGCCGGAGCCCTCTGAGCGCCCTTCGAAGGCCGGCGCCACGGCCCGCAGCAACCGGTCCGCGAACTCCCGCTCCCGCTCGGCGAACCGCGGGTACTCGGCGACGAAGTGGTGCCACTCCACACAGCCGACGCCCTCGACGAGGTCCTCGAACAGTACGGCGTCGCGGGAGGGGCGGGGCCATTCGCCCGACAGCCGGAACACCTCCTGCAACAGCTCGTGGGGGAGCGGATGCCGCTCGGCGAGCAGCACCGCGTCGTAGAGGTCCTTGCCCTGCGCGTACGCGTCGTTGATGATCCACATCAGTTTCCAGGCGAGGGACAGCGCGGGCGTCGCCCCGAGCAGGACCGCCCCGCCGGGCAGCTCGACCGGCTCCGGCGGCTCGGGCAGCCGCTCGTTGAACACGAAGTCCAGCTGGACGTGGCCGCCGGGGAGTCCGGGCGCGGACCAGGGCAGGACCATGCGCCGGCCTGGTACGCGCTCGTAGGTCCAGATGTCCTCCACGCCGACGCCCTCGGCGGGGAAGCCGATGCCGTCCGCGGAGGCGGCCCGCGCGGCCCGTGCGATCCCGTCGAGCATGCGGCCGGTCCGTTCGTCGCGCAGGCCCCAGGTGTCCGGTACGACGACGAAGTCCAGGTCACCGGGCTCGCGGGCGGCGTCCCCGAACCATGCCGACATCAGCACACTGCCGCGCAGCACCAGCGAGTCGCACCACTGAGAGCCGGCGATCGCGGCCAGGACGAGATCCAGTGCCCGGCGCCGGGCGGCCCGCCACGCCTCGCCGCGTGCCGGGTCGGCGAAGGCGGGGTCGGAGGCACGGTAGGCGTTCGGGTACTGCTTCGTCGACGGGTCGAAGACCAGCCGCTGGGTGATGCCCTCGCCCGCGACGGTCCGCACCGTCCGGGGCAGCTGGTGGTCGAGCCGGATCCGGTCGTCCAGCTCGTCCCGGGGCGTCTCCTTGCTCGACCAGCGCCAGTTCCGCCAGCTCCAGCTCATCCCCGCGCCCCCTCGGTCGTCATGTCCTCGATCCATCCGTCGTCCACCGAAAGATCGCTGTCGTACAGCACGAACTCCCGCTCCACGGACAGCACCTGATACTCGGTCAGCTCTTCGAGCAGCCGGTCCAGCGCCCGCCCCGCCCCCGCCGCCGTCACCTGGTGGCACCGTTGCGTCACGAACCGCTCGTGCCGCCCGCCGCCGAGCACCCGCCGCGCGTTCCACGACAGGTGGGCGCCGTGCGGTACGACCCGCGTGGTCAGCGCGCCGAGGCCGGCGCCGGCGTCGAGCAGCAGCTTCACATGGTGCTCGTAATACTCCCCGCCGGACCGTCCGCCCCCGCACGGCCCGTCCGGCACCTCCGGCGCCCAGGGCGACGACTCCGTCTTCACCCGGACCGGCGTGAAACCGTCCGCGCCGAGCGCCGCCACCACCCGCTCGGCCCGCGCCGACTCCTCGGCGTACGTGCGGGAACCGGCGAGCGTCAGCATGGGCTGCACTCGCATCCGGCCGCGCGCCAGCACGATGTGGGTGAGCTTGAGGCCGGCCGTGTCCGCCCAGCTACACAGCCGTTCCGCTTCCGCCGGGCTCGCGCAGTCGACGGTCACATGGGTTTCGTACAGGGATCCGGACACTGCGGGATCCTCGCAGACGGGGCGTGCCGAGGGCACCCGGATTTCGGGCGGGCGGTCACCTCGCGGTGACGGACCGGACTCAAAAAGTCACCGCACGCCCCTCGTGGCGGTGATGTGTCGTACCCCACACTGGTTCCGGTGCCTGAGTCCTCGGAGCGCGGCCGAACCGTCCCCCACGGGTTCCCGATCGCCGCGGGCGCGCTCAACGCGTACGGGACGGACAGCGGCGAGGCCGTCGACTCCGCTCCCCAAGTACCGCTGCCGCCCCCCTCGGCAGCGATCATCCTGGAGGTCGCCCCCGTGCAGACCCGGACCCTCACCCACACCGACAGCACCACCGGCGGCGCGGAGCACACGGAGCACAGCGAGGCCGACGCCGAGAGCGGCGTCCTGGTCGCGGTGCCCGCGCAGAGCCGTGCCCCGCACCACCCGGACGGCGAACCGGACGGCCCGCCGCCGGCGGCCCTGGCCGAAACCCCCGGGACCACCGAGCCCGCCGAACCGGCCCCGCCCGCCGGACCGGCCGAAGCGCCGGAAGCGGTCGACGTGGTCGAAGCGGTGGCCGCGATCGAACCGGTCCGCACCCGCACCGAGAGCGGCGGCCCCTCCGCCGACCTGTTCCGCCAGTACCTGCGCGAGATCGGCCGCATCCCGCTGCTCACCGCCGCCGAGGAGGTCGAACTCGCCCGCCGGGTCGAGGCCGGGCTGTTCGCCGAGGAGAAGCTGAGCAGCACCCCCGACCTGGACAGCCGGCTCGCCGTCGACCTGGACCGGCTGGTCGTGCTCGGCCGGATGGCCAAACGACGGCTCATCGAGGCCAACCTGCGCCTGGTCGTCTCGGTCGCCAAACGGTACGTCGGACGCGGCCTGACCATGCTGGACCTCGTCCAGGAGGGCAACCTCGGCCTGATCCGCGCCGTCGAGAAGTTCGACTACGCCCGCGGCTACAAGTTCTCCACCTACGCCACCTGGTGGATCCGCCAGGCCATGTCCCGCGCGCTCGCCGACCAGGCGCGCACCATCCGCGTCCCCGTCCACGTCGTCGAACTCATCAACCGCGTGGTCCGGGTCCAGCGCCGCATGCTGCAGGAACGCGGCTACGAACCGACCCCCGAGGAAGTCGCCGCCCAGCTCGACCTGCCGCCCGAGCGGGTCAGCGAGGTGCTCCGCCTCGCCCAGGAGCCGGTCTCCCTGCACGCGCCGGTCGGCGAGGAGGACGACGTCGCCCTCGGCGACCTGATCGAGGACGGCGACGCGGCGAGCCCCGTGGAGTCGGCCGCGTTCCTGCTGCTGCGCGAACACCTGGAGGCCGTCCTGTCCACCCTCGGTGAACGGGAACGCAAGGTCGTCCAGCTCCGCTACGGCCTGGCCGACGGCCGCCCCCGCACCCTGGAGGAGATCGGCCGCCTCTTCGGCGTGACCCGCGAACGGATACGGCAGATCGAGTCGAAGACCCTCAACAAGCTCCGCGACCACGCCTTCGCCGACCAACTGCGCGGCTACCTCGACTGAACGGGGGCCGCCCACCGCCGTGAGCGGCCCCGCGCACTCAGTCGACCTGGGCCACCGCCTCCGCGAACTGCGCCTTGTACAGCCGCGCGTAGGCCCCGTCGGCCGCCAGCAGCGCCAGATGCGTGCCCTGCTCGACGATCGAGCCGTTCTCCATCACCAGGATGGTGTCGGCGTCCCGGATCGTGGAGAGCCGGTGCGCGATGACGAACGACGTCCGCCCGTGCGCCAGCTTCGCCATCGCCTTCTGGATCAGCACCTCGGTCCGGGTGTCGACCGACGACGTCGCCTCGTCGAGCACCAGGATCACCGGGTCGGACAGGAACGCCCGGGCGATGGTGATGAGCTGCTTCTCACCGGCGCTCACCCCGGTGCCCTCGTCGTCGATCACCGTGTCGTAGCCGTCGGGCAGCGTCCGGACGAACCGGTCCGCGTGGGCCGCCCGCGCCGCCTCCTCGATCTCACCCCGGGTGACGTCCCGCGAGGCGCCGTACGCGATGTTCTCCGCGATGGTGCCGCCGAACAGCCAGGTGTCCTGCAGCACCATGCCGATCCCGGAGCGCAGTTCGTCCCGGGACATCGTCGCGATGTCCACCCCGTCCAGGGTGATCCGCCCGGACGAGACCTCGTAGAACCGCATCAGGAGGTTCACGAGCGTCGTCTTGCCGGCGCCGGTCGGCCCCACGATGGCGACCGTGTGCCCCGGTTCGACGGTCAGCGACAGGTCCTCGATCAGCGGCTTGTCCGGCTCGTAGCGGAACGACACGTGCTCCAGCGCCACCCGCCCGCTCAGCCGCTCGGGCCGGGTGCCCGGCACCGGGTCCGCCTCCTGCTCCTCGGCGTCGAGGAGCTCGAAGACCCGCTCGGCCGACGCCACGCCCGACTGCACCAGGTTCGCCATCGACGCGATCTGCGTCAGCGGCATCGAGAACTGGCGCGAGTACTGGATGAACGCCTGCACGTCGCCGATCGACAGCGAGCCCGACGCGACCCGCAGCCCGCCGACGACCGCCACCAGCACATAGTTGAGGTTCGAGACGAACATCATCAGCGGCTGCATGACACCGCTGTTGAACTGCGCCTTGAACCCGGCCTCGTACAGCGCCGCGTTCTGCTCGGCGAACTGCCGCGCCGACTCCTCCTGCCGCCCGAACACCTTCACCAGGGTGTGCCCGGTGTACATCTCCTCGATGTGGGCGTTCAGGGTGCCCGTCGACCGCCACTGCTGCACGAAGTGCGGCTGCGACCGCTTGCCGACGCGGGTGGCGACGACGAACGACAGCGGAACGGTCACCAGCGCCACCAGCGCCAGGATCCAGGAGACGTAGAACATCATCGCCAGCACGCCGATGACGGTCAGCACCGAGTTGATGAGCTGGCCCATCGACTGCTGCAGCGTCTGCCCGATGTTGTCGATGTCGTTGGTCGCCCGGGACAGCACCTCGCCGCGCTGACGCTTGTCGAAGTACGACAGCGGCAGCCGCGACAGCTTCCTCTGCACGTCCTCGCGCATCCGGAACATCGTGCGGTTCACGGCCCGGTTCACCAGCCGGGTCGCCACCGCCATCAGCAGCCCCGCCACCAGGAACACGCCGAGAGCCAGCAGCAGCACCTCGCCGACCGCACCGAAGTCGATGCCCTCGCCGGGGGTGAAGTCGGTGCCGCGCAGCATGTCGGCGACATCGCCGTCACCGCGTTGCCGCATCGCCTCCAGGGCCTGCTCCTTGCTGGGGCCGGCCTCCATCTGCCGTCCGACGATGCCCCCGAACACCAGGTCGGTCGCCCGGCCGAGGATCTTCGGCCCGACCACGTTCAGGCCGACGCTGATCACCACGCACAGCAGCAGCGCGTACAGCGTGGCCCGCTCCGGGCGGAACCGGCCCAGCAGCCGCCGGCCCGACACCTTGAAGTCCAGCGAACGGCTGTCGGGACCGCCGCCCTGGCCCATCATCCGTGCCATCGGCCCGGTCATCAGGCAGCCTCCGCTTCCGTCAGCTGGGAGAGCACGATCTCCCGGTAGGTCTCGTTGTCCGCCATCAGCTCGTGGTGGGTGCCGGTGCCGACGACCGTGCCCTCGTCGAGGACGACGATCCGGTCGGCGTCCCGGATGGTCGCCACCCGCTGCGCGACGATCACCACGGTCGCCTCCGCGGTCTCCCGGCCCAGGGCCGCGCGCAGGGCCGCGTCGGTGGCGTAGTCGAGGGCGGAGAAGGAGTCGTCGAACAGGTAGATCTCCGGGCGCTGCACCAGCGTGCGGGCGATGGACAGGCGCTGCCGCTGACCGCCGGAGACGTTGGTGCCGCCCTGTGCGACGGGCGCGTTCAGCCCGCCCTCCAGCTTGCGCACGAAGTCCGCGGCCTGCGCCACCTCCAGCGCCTGCCACAGCTCCTCGTCGGTGGCGTCCGGGTTGCCGTAGCGCAGGTTGGTCGCGACCGTCCCCGCGAACAGGTACGGCTTCTGCGGGACCAGCCCGACGGTCCGGGCGAGCAGCCCCGGGTCGAGCTCGCCGACCGGGACGCCGTCGACCAGGACCTGCCCGTCGGTGGCGTCGAACAGCCGGGGGACCAGGCCCAGCAGCGTCGACTTGCCGCTGCCGGTGGAGCCGATCACCGCGGTGGTCTCGCCGGGCCGGGCGACCAGGTCGACGGCCTTGAGCACCGGTTCCTCGGCACCCGGGTAGCGGAAGCCCGCGCCCCGGAGCTCCAGGTGGCCGTGCCGGCGCAGCTCGGTGACCGGCGCCGTCGGCGGCACCACGCTCGACGACGTGTCCAGGACCTCCTGGATGCGCTCGGCGCACACCTCGGCGCGCGGCACCATCATGAACATGAAGGTGGCCATCATCACGGCCATGACGATCTGCATCAGGTAGGCGAGGAACGCGGTCAGGTCGCCGATCTGCATTTCGCCGCTGTTGATGCGGTGGGCGCCGAACCAGACCACCGCGATCGACGACAGGTTCACCGTCGTCATGACCACCGGGAACATCAGCGCCAGCAGGTTGCCGGTGCCGAGCGACATCTCGGTCAGGTCGGCGTTCGCCTTCCGGAAGCGGTCCTGCTCGTAGCCGTCGCGGACGAACGCGCGGATCACCCGGTTGCCGGTGATCTGCTCGCGCAGCACCCGGTTCACCGTGTCCAGCCGCTTCTGCATGGCCCGGAACAGCGGCCGCAGCCGCCGCACGATCAGCGTCACGCAGACACCGAGCACGGGCACCACGGCGACCAGCACCCCGGACAGCGGCACGTCCAGGCCCAGCGCCATGACGATGCCGCCCACGCACATGATGGGCGCCGACGCCATCAGCGTGAACGACATCAGGGCCAGCATCTGGACCTGCTGGACGTCGTTGGTCGTCCGGGTGATCAACGACGGCGCGCCGAAGTGACCGACCTCACGCGCGGAGAAGGACTGCACCCGGTCGAAGACGGCCGCCCGGACGTCCCGGCCGAGCGCCGAGGCGGTGCGTGCGCCGTAGTACACGGCGCCGATGTTGCACACGACCTGCGCCAGCGAGATGCCGATCATCAGGCCGCCGTGGCTCAGGATGTAGCCGGTGTCCCCGCGTACGACGCCGCGGTCGATGATGTCCGCGTTCAGCGTGGGCAGGTAGAGGGTGGCGCAGGTCTGCAGGAACTGCAGCGCCAGGACCAGGGCGATGGGTTTCTTGTAAGGACTGAGGTAAGCCCTAAGCAGTCGTATGAGCACACTGGGTCTCTCGGAGTCGGCGGTAGGGGCGGTTGGTTGCCCTTGGCCCCTATCGTCGGACACTTCCCCCGTGTTACCTCAACCGATTAACCCAACAGGCTGCCCGCTTGAGCCGTGGGCGGAACCTGCCGGGCGGCCGGCGAAGCCCGGAGCGGTCAGCGGACCGCCCGGACGCCCGGTGACTCCGGAACGATCAGCCGACCGCCTCGGGACGGCGAGCGCAATGCACCCCTGGGAGGCCGGCCCGTGAGGTGCCCGGGGACGGTGAACGCAATGCGCCCCCGGGGCGCTCAGCGGAGCCCCTCGATGGCCGACGGGCCCCGTGATGGCCGGCGGAGCCCCGTGATGATCAGTTCAGCCCCGTGACCGGTCAGCGGAACGCCCCCGGGTGGGTCTGCTCACGCACCGACACGAACTGCTGGCGCACCGCCTGCCCCACGGCCAGCTCCTCGCCCGGCTCCAGGACCTGCGCGGCAGCGCCCTGCCAGGCCGGCGGGGTGCGCGGATCGAGCGTGCCCTGCGACACCCCGAGCGCCCAGGCGGCCTGCCGGGCGGCGCCGATCGCCGCGTAGTCCGCGGGCTGCGGTACGACGACCTGTGCCCCGAACAGCGACGGCGCCGCCGCCTGAACCGCGGGCAGCTCGGCGGCGGCACCCAGCAGGAAGACCCGCCGCACCGCCACACCCCGCCCGCGCAGCACGTCCAGCGCGTCCGCGAGCCCGCACAGCATGCCCTCGAAGGCGGCCCGGGCGAGATGCTCCGGCTTCATCGACTCGCGCCGCAGTCCCGCCAGCGTCCCCGCGGTGTGCGGCAGATGGGGAGTGCGCTCGCCCTCCAGGTACGGCAGCAGCACCAGCCCGTGCGAGCCCGGCGTGGACTTCATCGCCAGCTCCGACAGGCTCTCCAGGTCGGACAGCCCGAGCAGCTCGGCGGTGCCCCGCAGGGCCCGTACGGCGTTGAGGGTGGTGACGACGGGCAGGTGCATGCCGGTCGCGTCCGCCAGCGAGGTGATCATCCCGGTGCTGTCGACCAGCGCCTCGGGGTGAACGGCCATCACCGACCCGGAGGCGCCCAGCGACACCACCGCGTCGCCGAGCCCGATGCCCAGGCCCAGCGCTGCAGCCATGGTCTCGCCGGTGCCGGCCGAGATCAGCAGCCCCTCGGGCGTCGTACCGGCCGCCTCGGCGGGCCCGATCACGTCGGGCAGCATCGCCTGGTGGCCCAGCGCCAGTTCGACCAGGTCCGGCCGGTAGGCGCCGGTCGCCGCGGACCAGTAGCCGGTCCCCGAGGCCCCGCCGCGGTCGGTGGTGCGCCGCACCGGCCGCCCGAGCAGCTGCCAGACCAGCCAGTCGTGGGCCTGCAGCAGCACCGCCGTACGGGCGGCGGCCTCCGGCTCGCTCCGGGCCAGCCAACGCAGCTTGGTCACCGGCTGGGCGGCCTGCGGCACACTCCCCACGGCTTGCGCCCACGCCTCCCGGCCGCCGAGCGCGTCGACGAGATCGGCGGCGGCGACCTGCGCGCGCTTGTCGCCGCCGACCATGGCGGGGCGCACGGTGGCGCCCTGCGCGTCGAGCGGCACGACGGCGTTCGCCTGCGCGGACACGCCGATGGCCTGCACTCCCTCCAGCAGGCCGCCACCGGCGGCCTCACCGAGAGAGAGCAGCCAGGTCTGCGGGTCGACGTCGGAGGGCCGGCCGCCGGCCCCTTCCGGGCTCTCGACCGGATGGGGGGCATACCCCTGCCTGAGCACGGCCCCCGTGTCCGTGTCGCAGACGACGATGCGAGTGAAATCGGGCGAACTGTCCAACCCGGCGACTATCCCCATACGGAAAATTCTGCCGCACGTGTCGCTCTGCTCGGGCCGGGAGAGCTCAGCGGATGACCCCTACGTGTTGCTGGTGCCCCAATCGTCCTCGGCGCCGTTGTGCGAGGAACGCTCCCGCAGGGAGCGGACCCGGTGGGCCACCGACTCCGGCATGCGGTCACCGACCCTGTCGCTGACCACGTGGTACGCCCTGCCCGCGAAGTGGCGGCCCTGGTGGGCGGCCGTCTCGGCGGTGTTGCGCACAGCGGGGTTCTGCGCGATCCGCTGGGCGGACTTCTTCAGCTGCTCGTAGCGCTCGCGCCCGGCCCTCGTGCCCAGGACGTACCCCAGGCCGAGTCCAACCACGAACGTGAGCCGGTAGCGCATGGCGGCCACCCTTCCCTTGCGTCGGTCTGCGGTGCGGCGTTGCGGTACGGGGATACCGATTGGCAAAGCACCCCCCTGCTTGCGCTAATGTATGTGTCGCAGCGAGCGCACGCCCTCTGGGGGCTACCCAGGTAGGTACGTTCGATGCAACGAGGCATTCCTCCGTAGCTCAATTGGCAGAGCAGCCGGCTGTTAACCGGCAGGTTACTGGTTCGAGTCCAGTCGGGGGAGCTCGGTCCTCCGTAGCTCAATTGGCAGAGCAGCCGGCTGTTAACCGGCAGGTTACTGGTTCGAGTCCAGTCGGGGGAGCAGGTGATGAACGAGGACCCTCCGGGGTCCTTTTTCATGTCTCACCCCTTGTCCGGGGGAACCGCGCAGGTCACGGCGGAGTCCTTCAGGACATGCGTAGTCGACCGTACGAAGCAGGAGATCGTATGAGCGGCTATGCTGCGGCACACGGCGCGCACACGTGTACGCGACACGCCGCTATGGGGCGGTAGCTCAGCCGGTTAGAGCAGCGGACTCATAATCCGTCGGCCGTGGGTTCGAGTCCCACCCGCCCCACCCTTGCAGGGCTGTGACCTGCGGAAACGTCTTTTCTCGGCAGGGAGATCATGAACTCCGGCCCAACGGAGAGAATCCGCTGCTCAGGGGCACCGTCGGAAGTCGCAGAGGATCGCCCGGCTCGCCCGGCTGCTCCTGGCAGGGCTCTGACCTGCAGTGACACGGATGTCCGGATACGCTGGGGGTCACCTGGCGAGCTCTGTGTCCAAGATCCAGTGGACGCACAGTGGACGGGAGGGCCTGGAGCCGGCCGCAGTGTGGTGCCGCCGGTTCGAGGAGGAAGAGGTCGTCGGGAAAGTCGTCAGAGCTCAAGGCGTCCGTCCCTACGATCCGGGCAAGTGGCCCGTCACTTGGCCAGGGTCGCGGAACCGAACGCAGCAGCTGAAACCGTAACGCCGGTGCCTCGTGCCGACGCTGGACGCAGTCGATGTGCGGTGGTGGGTGGCAGCCCGTAGGTGGCTGACCGTCTGTTGCCTGCCGCCCTGCGTACCCGACCTCAACCGGGAGGCGGCGATGGATTGTTGTCGCGGGGCGGCACAGCGGCGGGCGACGTGGAGGGTGGCGCGCATGCGGCGCGGGCGCGATCTTCGCTGCGCTCTTGCAGAAGCGACCGTGCCAGGAGCACGCCGCACCGACGTGATCGGCTGGTGCTGGGTGTCGCGCCAGGCGGTGCGGGCTACAGGTCGTCGGGTAGGAGCCTGAAGGCGGGATGGCCGGTCAGGGGGCGGACCATGCGGAAGTGATGGTCGGTGGTGAGCAGGGCGTCGGTGCGGTAGGCGGCGGCCAGAGCGACGTTCATGGCGTCGGTCAGTCCGATGCCTTTGCCGCCGTCCGCGTCGGCGTACCCTTCTGCGACCGCGATCGCCGCGCTCAGGTGCGTGTTGACGGGCGGTACCTCGAATCGGCGCGTCGCCACGTTGCGTTCGATGAACCGGGCCGCCGCCAGAGCTTTGCGGGCTCCGGCGCGTGTCGCGATCAGGTAGTCCAGCTCGGCCAGTACCAGGGGGGAGATGACCAGGTGGCTGGTCGCTGCCAGTGCCTTCCTGTGCTCCTGGTGTCCGGTGAGGTTCGGATCGAGCAGGCGGTACAGGCCGTTGGTGTCGGCGATGGCGATCATCGTCACGCGCCCATCCCCTTGAGCGTGTCCTCGATCTCGTCGTCGGTGAGATCGGGCAGACCGAGGTCGGGCAGGTCGAGGTCCCCCATGGGGTCGGTCGGGTACGGGGGGATGTCGGTGTCGCTTATCGGTACGACCCGAGCCACCGGGGTTCCGTTCTTGGTGACTGTGACGGTCTCGCCACGGGCCGCGGCGGCAAGGATCTGCGAGGACTTCTGGTTGAACTCGCGGGCAGTGGTCTCCATGTAGTACATGTTACTACCCTAGGCTGTCGGCGACGGACGGTGCCGCTCATTCGGTATCCCAGCGGAACGGCCGGAACGCGAGTGCCGATGTCCCTCCGGGATGGGTACGGCCGCTCGGCACGCCCGGGCTCATCGCCCGGGCGTTATGCCGGGGGCATCGACCCGTGGATCCGCGACAGGGTGAACACCCGCTTCGCATCGCGCAGATGACACCAGGCGTACAGATGCGGAGGGTCCAGGTCGCGCGCGGCCTCGTCCGCCGTCGCGTCCAGCGAATCCGCCAGGACGTCCCGAGAGACCAGCGCACTCAGCGCGGCCAGTGCTTCGGCTGCTGCAGGGCGGGCAGCGGGAGGCGGGACAGCGCGCGCGACCGAGCCGGGGGGCAAGGCGCCCCAAGGAGCGGGCTGTCCGACCGCGCCCCCTTCCGCGGGCGACGGCCTGTGTGTCGGGGCTCGCGCCAGGATCCACTGAGCCGGGCGCAGGCGTCACCCTCGAGGGCCGGCGCCTGCTGAAGGTCTGCCGCAGTACCAACCGCGCCACAGCCACTGTCGGGACCGGTCCTCCTCCTTCACCACGTTTCCATGTCAGGTTGGAAAAGGATCAATGTCTGAGGTCGATCGTGCGTACTTGCTGTCCCGTGGTCCGGGCGATGGTTTCGAAGTCGCGGTCGTAGT
The DNA here is from genome assembly GCF_965341775.1 of Streptomyces sp. bgisy159. Taxonomy (GTDB): domain Bacteria; phylum Actinomycetota; class Actinomycetes; order Streptomycetales; family Streptomycetaceae; genus Streptomyces. Next base: position 15,101 of record NZ_CBDQZH010000003.1, read on the forward strand.
GGAGCAGGGTGAGGCCCGCTTCTTCGGCGGCGGCTGCGATGAGGAGGTCGACCGGGCCCGCGCTGCGGTGTTCCCCTTTCGCGGTGAGCTGCTCCTGGACCACGCGGGAGCGGCGGTAGATGCCGTCCGGCATCGGACACCAGACGTAGTGGGCGTCGAGTGCCGCCTTCAGCCGAGCGCGGCCCGCGGAAGAGTGGGCAGAGTAGAGGACCTCAAGTTCCGTGAGGTCGCAGATCGCGACGAGGCCGACGGCGATCCTGTCGTCCCACTCGGCCGTGTTCTGGGCGAGAAGGACGCGGGCGAGGGCGGAGGTGTCGATGAGGTAGTCGGCGACGGTCACGGCCGGTACTGGCTCTTGTCCAGGAGGATGTTGATGTCCAGGGCTCCGTCGGCCACCAGTTGCCGGGAATCCTCGAGCGCGCGCAGGCGCCGGTAGCGAGCGGTGACCTCGCGCAGGGCGGTGTTGATCGTGTCGCGCTTGGTGGTGGTGCCGAGTTCCCTGGCGGCTGCCTCCAGTGCCTCGTCGTCGAGATCGATGACGGTTCGGCTCACTGCGACTCCCTGTGTATACGGCGATGTATATCAGTATACCTACTCCACTGTATATCGAGGGGCCGGCTCCAGCCTGGCCTGATCGGCGGGCTTCACAGCCGGAAGGCGAGACCGGACGAGGTCCGAGAGCAGGTGCTCGCGCACAGCGAGGGCGGCGACCTGCCTCGCGCCCGGTGCCTCTGGGGCCACCTGCCCGCTGCCGACCATGATGTCCCCGCATCCGGCGTGTGATCCGGTGCGGGCGCACTGACTGCCAAGACGCGCGGAGCCCCGCCCTCGGGTCAAGAGGGCGAGCCCTTGCTTCGCCGGTAAGGCATCCCTGCTGCTCGGCTCTTCGAGTCACGAGTCACGAGGCTTCTGCCTGCGCACCTGCTCTCGGTGAGGTCCCAGTGGCCGTCGTGGGTGGCTTGTCGTGCACCCGTAGTGGACACGCAGTGGACGGAAGGATCCTGAAGGACTAGGAAGGTCACGCGCGTGTCCGCAGGGCTGCACGCCGCTGACGTGCTGAAATAGGAAGATCAGGGCAGGATCCGGCCGCAAGCGGAAGATCCGAAAAGGACTCATAATCCGTCGGCCGTGGGTTCGAGTCCCACCCGCCCCACCAGTGCAGGGTCGTAACCTGCGGAAACGTCTCTTCTGAGGTGTTGGAAGGTCAACTCGGGCTCATCGCGCTGATCCCGCTGCTACCGAGAGCAAGAGGCCACGAGCAAGGTTGACGAACGGTACGGGCCGCGGGTGAGTTGCCGGTCGGCGAGTCAATCCTGCGGCTCGGGCGCCCGGGCTCTGGCTGAGTTCTCGACACGCCGTTGTCAGAGGGCCACCTCGTGCCTCATCGCCGACTGTGCGGCTGTGGAGGCTCTACTGCCTGAGGTCCATCGTGCGGACCGGCTGTCCCGTGGTGCGGGCGATGGTGTCGAAGTCGTGGTCGCAGTGGAGCAGCGTGAGCCCCGCTTCCTTGGCGGCGGCAGCCACCAGGAGGTCGACGGGGCCTGCGCTGCGGTGCTCACCCTTGGCGGTCAGCCGTCCCCGTGGGGGCTCGTTGAGCACGCGTTGGGGGGCGACCCGCCTGTTCCGCGGCAGCGGCTTAGGGCCGGTCGGCGGGGACAGCGCCAGGAATGTTGGTGACGTATATTGCATATGTACATTGTGGACTCTCGGTGGGGTGGTGAGGATGTCCGTTACCCAGATCGACCTTGATGACGAGGCGCTGGCCGAGGCGATGCGCCTGATGGGCGTGACGACGAAAAAGGAGACCGTCAACACGGCTCTGCGGGATTATGTGGCCCGCATCAGGAGGCTTGAGGCCGCGGAGAAGCTGGTCCAGCGGGGCGAGCGCGGCGAGTTCGAGGAGGCCGCAGCGGCGTACGAGGCTGCCAGGCGCGCGCGGCGGGCGGCGTTTGAGTGATCACGTATCTCGTCGACACCTCTGCGTTGTGGCACCTGTTCCGTACCCCTGGGGCGCTGAATCCGTGGGAGGGGCATATCGCCGCCGGGGTGTTGCGCATCTGCGAGCCCACGCGCACCGAGTTTCTGTACTCGGCCACCAGCCCGTCTCATCGCGACGAGTTGGCAGGGGAGCTGGATGCTCTGTGTCAGCTCTCGCCGGTCCCGAAGAACGCCTGGCGCTGGGTCGAGACCGCTCAGTACAAGCTCACGCAACGCGGGCAGCACCGGGCCGCGGGAGTCATCGACCTCCTGGTGTGCGCGACAGCGGTTCACCACGGTCACACGGTGCTCCACGTGGACCACGACTTCGCCACAGTGGCGGCGGTCCTCAAGGAAGTGCAGCAGCGGGACGTCCGCGCCTGAGGACATCACGCCCACAGCCGCGCATGGCCGGGAAGACGGACCGGCCATCACTCGGCCCCCTCAAGAGATCGAGTCCCTACCCGCTCCAAGAGCTGCCGATCCGCGGTTGAATGCCGGTGTGGCACGGAAAGTGGTCGGATTCGGCGAGGACGATCTGAGGGCGGTGGCCGGGGCTCGGTCCTTCGAGCGGGGGCTGGGGTATCTGGACGCGGTGAGCGGGCTGGAGGTGGGGGAGGGCTCGGTCAGCGCCGTGGTGCACGGTACGGATGTCTACGAGGTGGAACTCACCCTCGGCGGGGATGACGGCATCTCAGGATGGTGCGACTGCCCGTACGGGCAGGAGGGCAACTTCTGCAAGCACTGTGTGGCGGTCGGGTTGACCGTGCTGCGGCGGGCGAAGACGATTCCGCGGCAGCGGGCCGTGGCGCGGGCACGGTCTTCCGGCTTGGAATCGTGGCTTTCAGGGCTGTCACGCGAGCAACTCCTGGCGCTGGTGCGGGAGCAGATCGCCGAGGACCGGGGACTGCGTCGGCGCTGGGAGCTGCGGGCCGCCGCCGCTCGCTCCGACATCGGTGTGGTCCGGGACCGGATCATCGCGCTGATCGATCCGCGGCCGTTCGCCCGGTACGGGTACGTCGAGTACGGCGATGCCGCGGGGTACGCGCGACAAGTGGCCGAGGCGGCTGCCGCGCTGCGTGCCGTGACCGCCGACGGGCAGGCGGCGCAGGCGGTCGGTCTGGCCGAGGAGGCGATCCGGGTGCTGGGGGAGGCGTACGGGGAGATCGACGACTCCGACGGTGTGGTCGGGCAGGCCGCCGCCGCGGTGGCCGGGGCCCATCTGGAGGCCTGCCGAGTCGCCCACCCTGATCCGGAGCGGCTGGCCGAGTGGCTGGCCGGCACGGTACTCGACGGAAGCAACGACGTGGCCGACCTGGATCCGCTCGACTACGCCGACGTGCTGGGGCAGAGCGGGCTGGCCCGTATGCGGCAGCTGGCGACAGAGGCACTGCAGCACAGGCCGTCCGGCTGGGCGGCGCGGTATCTGATGGAACGGCTGGTCAAGGCTGAGGGCGACGTCGACGCGCTGGTCGCCCTGCACGCGCGGGACCTCGACCCGTCCGGTGCCACCCATCTGCACATCGCAGAGGAACTGGAAGCGGCGGGCCGCTCGGACGAGGCACTCGCCTGGGCGGAGCGGGGGCTGCGGGACTGCGCCGCCGAGACGTACATCGACGGCCGTCTGGTCGACTACGTATGCGCCCGGTATGCGACGGCGGGGCGGGCGGCCGACGCGGTCACGGTGCGCCGCGACCGGTTCCGTGCCGAGCGGTCTCTGGCCGCCTACCGGCAGGTGCGCTCCGCCGCCCGGGCGGCGGGCAGTTGGGACGCCGAGCGGGTGGCGGCGCTGACCGTCCTGAGGGAGGAGGCCCGGCAGGAGCGCGGTGGCCGGTACGGCGGGCCGGTGCTGATCGACGTGTTGCTCGACGACGGCGATGTGGATGCCGCCTGGCGGGAGGCGGCCGACCGGGCCGACGACCGGCAGTGGGAGCGGCTCGCCGACCTGTCGCGTGAGGCGCGTCCGGGCGAGGCGCTCGGCGTGTACCTGCGGCTGGTCGAGCGGTCGAAGGGGCCGACCGGGGACCGCGCCTACGAGCGCCTGACGCGACTGCTGCTGGGCGCACGTGATTGCCATCGCGCCTTGGGGAGCGAACCGGTGTTCGCCAGGTATCTCGCCGACCTGCGGACGGAGTTGAAACGCCGGCGGAAGCTGCTGGGCATGCTCGACCGGTACGGGCTGTGAAGGACCGCCCTGGGCCGCCGCGCCGGCCGGCGGCATGAGCCGCCCGGCCGCGCGACTCTCGCCGCCCACCTCGGCATCCGCGCCTTCTGCGACTCCTTCGAGTGCTGGGCCGACCCGGCCGACCGGCAGGCGCTGATCGCGGCAGCGAGCCGCACGCTCGACGGACTCCGGGTAGCGGCGGCTGCCCTCGCCCCTCCTCTTGTCAGCACTCCTCTTGCCGACGTCCCTCCCTGTCGACGCGCCTGCCTCTGCTCGGATCTGCGATATCGACGATAGTACTTCAATGTTTCCGTTGTTAATATCACTGATACGCTCTATCTGGTTCCATTGATACCAGAAGCTTGGGAGCGTGGCATGTCCGATCGACTGCGGATCACCGCACTGGAAGAGCACGTCGTCGTGCCCGCGATCACGGAAGCGTGGTCCAGGGCCGGGGTGCCGGAGCTGCCGAACCTGGGGTTCGGCGACAGCCCCGTCGCCCGGCGGCTTCGCGACACCGCGGAGACGAGGCTCGCGCACATGGACGACCAGGGGATCGACGTGGCGGTGCTGTCGGTCTCGTCACCGGGTGTGCAGAACCTGCCCGGCCCGGACGCGGTCGCCGTGGCCCGGGACACCAACGACCAGCTCGCGGAGATCGTCGCCGGCAGGCCCGACCGGTTCCGGGCGTTCGCGGCGATCCCCACGCAGTCGCCGTCGGCCGCGGCCGCGGAGCTGGAGCGGGCCGTGACCGAACTGGGCTTCCCCGGCGCCATGCTCTACGGGCGCACCGGGTCCAAGCTCGCCGACGACCCCGGGTACGACGAGTTGTACGCCGCTGCGGAGCGGCTGCGGGTCCCGCTGCACTTCCACCCGCAGATGCCCGTGCAGGCCGTGGTGGACGCCTACTACTCGGACATCGGTCCCATCGGGACCGCACTGGCGGGGCCCGCGATCGGCTGGTACTACGACCTGGGCGTGCAGTACCTGCGCATGATCTTCTCCGGGGTCTTCGACCGGTTCCCCGAGCTCCAGGTGATCGCCGGCCACTGGGGCGAGGTCGTGCTCTTCTATCTGGACCACACCGGGTTCTTCGCCGACGCCGGCGGTCTGGCCCGCCCGCTCGCCGACTACTTCACGCAGAACTTCTGGGTCGCCGGCAGCGGCACCGTCAGCCCCCGCTACCTCCGCTGGACGGCGGAGGTCGTGGGGACCGAACGGATGCTGTACTCCACCGACTACCCCTTCACCTACGGGTTCCGCCCGGCCGGCTTCCCCTTCGTCGACACCAGTGCCGGTGTCGCCCGGTCGTTCCTGGAGGACGCCCCCTTCACCGACGACCAGAAGGCCGACATCGCGCACCGCAACTGGGAACGCCTCACGGCCCGCTGAGTCACACGGCCGTACGGAAGCGGAACGGAAGCCGATGGGAACCGGTCCGGTGCTTTCGGCGGAAGCCGCCGCACGCGTTGACTTCGCCTCGAACCGGCAAGTCGACACGAGGAGTTGAAGATGACCACGACCGAACGCAACACCGACCTGGCCGCGCGGATGGCGGCCGTCGCCGACACGGCGGAAGTCCCCCTGTCGGTCTCCGTGTCCACCGGCGAGGTCAGGAGTGTGACGGACCGCGTCGAGAGTCTCCGTGCCACGCACCCGGCCGCGAGCCGCGGCTCCTGTCTCTCCGGGTACTCGACCTGGGGCGACTGACCTCCCATCGATCCGTCTCCCGGGGCCGCGCCCGGCGCGGCCCCGGGCCTCGCAGAGCCGGAGTCCGCATGCTGAAAACCGGTGTCACCCTCTCCGTTCGCAGTGATGCCTTCGATCCGTCGGACGTCATGATCTGTTCGGGTATCCGGCGGCTGACCGACGTCATCGGGGCCGCGGCGGACCCGACGGCCGTCGTCCCCCGGGACGACTGGCGTCACCTCACCCCGGCCGAGCGGGAGTTGCTCGCCCCCGCCCCGGCCACCCCGCTGAACCGGATGCTGACCGTGCTCGGCCTGGACGCCGACGCGCTGGAGGCGTGCCGCGACGCACTGCTGCCCGTGCTCGCAGCCGCCGGCGAAGGCGACGCCGGCGAAGGCGACGTCGACGAGCATGCGGCGCGGCGCGGCTCGGTCCTCGAACGGGTGCGGGAACGCGTGCTGGACGCCGTCGGACGTCGTGTCGGCGCACGCAGTACGCGTCAGGGGGCCGCCGACAGCGTGGTCCACCGTCCCGGCCTCGTCTCGACCGCGTACAACTACGAGCGGCGCACGTTCATGGGGCTGCACCTCGACAACCACGAGGACTTCCCGCTGACCGAGCGGCACCGCTCCCTCCTCCTCACGGTGGCCAACCTGGGCTTCACCGACCGCTACGTCCACTTCGTCAATCTCCGCACGACGGATCTGATGCTGATGCTCGCCGCGGGAGGCCATGCGGTTCCGGAGACCGGCCACGCCCTGAAGAACGCCTTCTTCACGGCGTTCCCCGCCCACCCGGTGCTGCGGCTGCGGCTCCGTCCCGGCCAGGCGTATCTCGTCAACACCCAGGACGTCCTGCACGACGGCGCCACCAACACCGTCGGCCTGCCGGACGTGTCGTTCCTGACGGCCAACCGGCTGACCGCCGCCCCACTGGTACGGGAGGCGCGATGACCCCGCCGCGGCACGCGACCCCACCCGCCCTCGGACCGATACGGCAGGTGGTGCTGCAGTCCACCGGCTTCTGCAACATCGACTGCGCGTACTGCTACCTGCCCGACCGGCGTACGAGGACCGTGATGCCCCTGGACACCGTGCGCGCGACGGCCCAGGCGCTCTCCGACAGCGGTCTGCTCGCACCGGAGCTGGAGGTTCGCTGGCACGCGGGCGAACCGCTCACCGTGGCCAGGCCGTTCTACGCGCAGGCCCACGCCCTGCTGCGGCGAGCCCTCGGGGACCGGACCCGCCTGTCGTTCTCGCTCCAGACCAACGGCTTGCTGCTCGACGGCGGGTGGGCGGACTTCCTGCGGCGGGAGGAGGTGCGGGTGGGCGTCAGCCTGGACGGCCCCGCGCAGGTGCACGACGCCTACCGGCGCACCCGCGGCGGGGCGGGCACCCTGGCACGCGCCCTCAAGGGCACCCGCCACCTGGTGCAGGCGGGGCTGCCCTACGACGTCATCTCCGTCATCACCCCGGTCACGCTCGCCCACACCGGGGCCTACCTGGACTTCATGGCGGAGCTCGCCCCCCGATCGCTGGGACTGAACCCCGAGGAGACCGAAGGGGGCAACGACTCCGCCCTGCACCGGGCCGACGGCTTCGAGCGGGAGTACCGGGCCTTCCTGCGCCGCGTCGCGCGCTGGTCGGAGCGGACGGGCGTCGAGGTGCGCGAGTTCGCGGCGATGCGGCGGCACGTCCTGCACCACGCCCTGCCCGTGCGCAACACGCAGAACGAACCGCTGTCGATCGTCACGGTGGGAGCCGACGGCCGTGTGTCGTCGTTCTCCCCGGAGCTGTACGGCTGGACGAGCGCACGGTACGGGGACTTCACGGCGGGCCGGGTGACCGACCCGGGGTTCCGCTTCGACCGCTGGCCGGACACCTTCCGGCTGCTCGCCTCGGACATCGAGCGGGGCCGGGCCGCCTGTGAACGCACCTGCGCCTACTACGCGGTGTGCGGCGGGGGCGCTCCGGCGAACAAGTGGGCGGAGCGGGCGGACATGGCCGCCACCAGCACGGCGTTCTGCTCACTCGGTGTCATGGCCGTCGCCGACGTCGTGCTGGACGGCCTCGAACTGGACGGCCTCGAAACGGCGAGCCGGTGAGCGAGCCGGTTCCTCGGATCACCGTCCGCGGCGACTGCCCGCCGGGCACCGAGGCCGCCGTCCGCCGCGCCTTCGCCGCCGGACCGGCCGACGCCTCCCGCGCCGCCGCCTCCCTCGTGGACCTGCCGGGACACTTCGCCGCCACCGCCGCGTTCCCGGACCGGGAGGTGGTCGTGACCTCCCGGTCGGGGGCCGTGGCCCACTATTACGACACCGCCGCCGGGAGCGCGGCCCACGGGGCGAGCGTGACGGACGTGCTCGGCCTCGCGCGCCGCGCACCACGCTGGAACGCCGCGGCCCTGGCCGACCACCTGGTGCACGGTCATCCGCTGGGCGACGCCACGCTGGACCGCGACGTCCGCCGGGTTCCGGCGGGGGCCGTACTGACCCTGGCCCCGCCGCGCCCCTGCCTGCTGGTCGTGCCGCCGCGGCCCCGCGAGCCGGAGCCCCCGAGAGCGGCTGCACGTACCGCCCTCACCGCACTGCGCACGGCGGTACGGGACGCGGCACGGACGCCCTGCACCCTGTCGATGTCCGGTGGCCTCGACGCCCGGCTGCTGCTCGCCGCCCTGCTCGCCGACGGGATCAGGCCGTGTCTGCTGATCTCGGGCGTCGCCGGCTCGTTCGACCGTACGGTCGCCCTGGCGATCGCCAGGGACTTCGGGCTGCGCCACGACGCCTGCACGGTGTCCGAGTCCGCGCTCGTGACCGGCGCCGACCGGATCACGGCGGCGACGGACGGACTCCTGCCGATCAGCAACTGGGCGGGCATGGCCCACGTCGCCGAAGCCGCCCGCACCGAGCCGGTGCTCTTCGGCTACCACGGTGAGCTGGCCAGGGCCCACCACCTGCCCACCCCGGGGAGCCACGCCTGGCCCCGGGCCGCGCGTCCCGCCGCCGAGGCCGCCACCTACCTGCTCGAACGCGCGGGCGGAGATCCGTTCTCGCCGGACGAGCGGCACCGGCTCTCGGCCGAACTCCGGGAAGCCCTGCGGCCGGAGGCGATGGCCGGGCGGATCCGGGCGGCGCTGCCGCGGGAAACCGGGCGCGGCACCCTGCTCGCGGCGTCGGACACGTTCTTCCGCACCCAGTACGGACACCGCAAGATCGCCGCCAACCTGGCGGCCGTCACCACCTTCGTCAGCTGGCGGGCGCCCCTGCTCGCCCCCGGCTGGAGCGACGCCGTGCAGAGCCTGCCCCGGAGCTGGAAGCTGGGCGACCGCTGGCACCGCTGGGCCATCGGCCGGCTGTTCCCGGCGCTGCTGCGCTATCCGGAGGAGCGCTACGGCGCCGTGACCTCCCCCCGCCCGCCGCTCCGCTACTGGCTGCGGGGGCCCGCCCTGCCGGACACGCCGTTCTACGCCGACCAGACGCCGCTGCGCACCCCGAGCGCGCTGCTGGAGGGTCTGGCCGCCGCCGACGCCTCGGCGCTGGCCCCGCTGCTGGACCCCGCCCTGGTGGGCGAGTTGGCACGCGCACAGGCCGGCGGGTCGGGACGCCCTCACCTCTGCTTCGCCCTGAGCGCACTCGCCGGGTGGGGCCGGACGGTGAGGCTCCACGGGTGATCCGGCGCGGGGCGGCGAGCCCTGCGTTGATCGTGAGAGCGTGCTCCGCGAGGGCGGGTGTGCCCCGGTGTCTCACACCGGCAGCACTCGCCCGACGCCGCCGTTCCGGTCGTGCCAGGCCGTGCGGTGGGCGAGGGCCGCCGAGCGGGCGCGGTGCAGGGCCGGGGCCGGAACCGGCAGGCGGCACAGGCCGTCCAGCGTGGTGAGCATCTGCTCGGCGAAGCGGCGGCCGAGGCCGGTCAGGCGGTCCGAGGCCAGGATGACGAGGGTCGCCTCGTGCGCGGCCAGACTCCAGCGAGCGAACTGGACGTGCGCGGCGGCGCGCGGCCCCGGGGCCGGCTCGGTCTCCCGGCGGCGGTTCCAGAACCTGGCCACGCCGAGGTGCGCGTAGGCGCCGTGCAAGAGTCCGAGCAGGGGCCGGGGGTCCGGGCGCCAGGGGGCGTAGAAGCGCTCGGAGCCGTCGGGTTCGAGCAGGTCGAACAGGTGCAGCAGCGCCGCCAGTTTGTTGTGCTGCATCTCGTGGGCCAGGGTCGCCGCGAACTGGGTCGCGTTCTCCGGGCGGGACAGGGCGACACAGCCGAACGCCTCCGCGCTGCTGCCGCTGGCCTGCCCCCTGCCGCGGTTCACCAGCGGCACCAGCAGCCGGGGGCCGGCCGCCAGCTCCTCGTACACCTCCGGATGGTCGGTGCGCAGCAGCGCGCACGCTTCGCGGGCCACCGCCGTCCAGTACCGCACCTCATCGGGGCCGAGGCTCTCCGGGTGGGGGGCGGCGTTCGGGAAGTACGGCCGGTCCATGACGTCGAGGAGGAGCGGTGTGCCTTCGCCCAGGTCGGTCAGCAGGTGGGCGCCCTGCCAGGGGCCGGTGGTGCCGTACGCCTCCCCGGGCGGCGGTATCCGCACCGGGCCGTCCGCACGGAAGCCGCGGATGCCGTCGGGGCGGTCGGTCAGGGTGATCAGGGCGCGGCCGTCGGTGTCGATCCGTACCCGTGCCAGGTCATCGGGGGCGGCGCCGGGGAAGTGGGCCCGGCCCAGTGACGGCAGCGCGACCCAGGGGCCGTCCACCGGCCACTCGACCTCTCCCGGCAGTCCCGCGCGGACCGCCGCCGAGGCGGCCAGCGCGGTGAACCAGCGCACCGGCGGCTCGTCCGGTCCGTCCTCGCGCATCAGCCGGGCCAGCAGGCCGAACAGGGCGGGGCCCGTGGACGGATGGGTCAGCGTGGCCGCCGTCGCGGAGGGGGCCTCACGGTTGGCGGCGGTCAGCAGCTCCCACGCGCGGGCGGTGCGCTCGGCCACCACGCCACCGGCGGCGCGGGCGGTGAGTGTCACCGCGTAGGCGCAGGCCAGGCGCCTGCTGTGCTCCGCTCGGGCCAGGAGCCGAAGGGCTCCGGCCCCGCCACCGCCCGCGGCGACCGCGTCGAACATCTCGCCCGGCATACGGTGCGGCACAGGCGTCATCCCACCTCCACAGACGCAGACCCGGAGCCCGCAGACCCGGAGCCGGACGCAGACCCGCAGCCGGACACAGACGCAGACGCAGACCCAGACGCAGACCCGGACGGAGCGCCCGACCCGGGCACAGGCAGCACCGACCCGCACCCAGACCCGCAGACAGATTCAGACCCAGACCCAGGCCCAGCCCCAGACCCCGGCTCGGACCAGGCCCCGGACCCGGCTCCAGCCGCAGACGCCGTGCTCGGCTCGCCGTCGCGTCCCGTCGCCCGCGTCAGGTCCGAGCGCAGCCGTCCCCGGACCCGGCGGATCAGTTCCGCCAGGTCGGCGCAGTACACGCTGGGGTTGGCGAAGCCGGTGGCGGGGCGGTAGCGGGTGGCGTAGTGTCCGGCACCGCACACCCGGTGCTCGGGGCACGCCCGGCAGCGGTCGCACAGTGCGTCGGCCCCCCACTGGCGGGCGGCGACGCCGGGGTGCAGCAGCAGCGCGTCGAAGGAGTGGCGCCACACGTCGAGGCCGGTGGTGGCGGCACCGTCGTAGGCCGTGCGCAGCGCGTCGTCCTGGGTGAGGGAGCCGTCCGTGTCCACCACCGCGTAGCGCACGGGGGACAGGCCCAGCGACTCCGTGACCGGCGCGGCGCCGAGCAGCAGGGCCATCAGGTCGTCCAGGAGCCGTATCCCGGTCTCCTTGACCGGTGCCGTGTACCAGCGCTCGAAGACCGCCCACAGCCAGTCCGCGTACGGGGTCCGCCGGCCGGTGGGGTCCAGGCCGGGCGGCGGGGTGTGCCAGGTGCCCAGCGGCAGCAGGAAGTCGACGACCGGGGGGCGGTGGGCGAGCAGGTCCTCGTAGGTGCGCACCGGGTCGTTGCGCAGGTCGACCGTGCACAGCAGGCCGCCGTACAGGTGGCGGTGGCGGTCGCTCGCCAGCAGTTCCAGGGCCGCGTTCACCCGGGCGTGGCTGCCGCGCCCGTCGGCGCGCCGCCGGTGCCGGTCGTGGGCGGCGCGGCCGCCGTCGGTGCTCACCCCGACGCGCAGGCCCAACTCGGCGCACAGCGCCAGCCGTTCCTCCGTGAGGCGCATGCCGTTCGTCTGCAGCGTCAGCCGTAGCCGCACCCGGTCGCCCATCGCCTCGCGCAGCGTCCGGACCGTGTGCGTGAGCGCCTCGTCGCCCATGAGCAGGGGCTCGCCCCCGTGCAGAACCACCCCGGCCTCGGTCACCCGGTGGGCCGACAGGTGCTCGGCGACGCGTTCGGCGACCCGCCGGACGGTGCCGGGGGCCATCGTGCGCGGCTGGTCGCGCCAACCTCGGTCGTGTGAGCGGTACATGTAACAGTAGTCGCAGGCCAGGTCGCAGCGGCTGTGCACCTTCAGTACGAAGGAGTGGAAGGGGGCGGGGGCCCAGCCCGCCGCCTGGCGTTCCGTCAGGTCGAGGGTCCGCGGCCAGGGCGGCTCGGCGTGACGCAGTGGCGGTCGACTCATCCGCTTCCCCCCGAGGGCGTACGCCGCGGACCTCGGCGGGCGCGGTCGGTGGCGCACTCTGTTCGACCAGTATTCGGTCGCCGTCCGTTCAGCGTCAACATCGCTAATGAGCCAACGGGAGTGCCCCGAAGCGCAGTTGGCGGCCATTGGCGGACTCCCACGGCTGCCGTACGGCTGCCCCGCGGCGTTACGCTGAAACCGCAGACCTGTCATGTCGTCCCCGGACCCGTGGAGCGGAGCACGATGACAGTTGACGAGGGCGCGGTCCTGGACGGCACGCGCACGGGAACGGGCCGGCACGTGGCGCCCGACGTGGAGTCGGCGGTCCTCGACATCTCCGCCCTGACGCCCGAGGACATCGCCGCCCTGCCGGGCACGGTGCTGGGGGAGACCCTGCGCCGGGTGTACGACAGCTGCGCCGAGGGCGATCCGTTCGTCGCGGGGCACAAGGAGAGCACCCCGCCGTGAGCCGCGGGGCGCAGTGCCTCGCGGAGCGTGCCGTCGTGCGGCGCGAAAGCGGGCGTACGGCTGAGCGCGCCGCCGTGCGGCGCGGGAGAGGGCGCATCGCGGGGAAGCGCGGGACGCGGCCCGGCGCTCTCTCTATACTGACGGCGCCGAGCGCCCGGATTGTCCGGCTTGGTGGGGGTGTTGTGCGGGCTCCTCGCGTCCGGCCGGCACCCCTCGTGTCACCGTCCCCCGTCGCGCCGCGCTGAGCGGAGAGGCTATGTCAGACGCCAACTCACCCGACCGCCCCGGCCCGTTCGCGGTCTTCCTCGCGACCTCCGGGAACCTCGGCCTGAGCACCACCCTGCGCAACACGGCCGACATCCTCGCCGAGGCCGGCCGCAGCGTTCTCCTCGTCGACGGCCGCACCCGCGACCGCGCTGCCGACCCGCGGCCGCTGCCCCCGCCGGAGCCCGGGCGGGTGCGTACCGCCGCCGCCGGCGGCCCCGCCCTCGCCGCGCTCGCCGGCGACCCGGCCGTCCGGGCGTACGACCACGTCCTGATCGAGGCCCCGGTGCCGGACACCACCGACCCCGCCGAACCGGTGCGGGTGGCCGCCCTCGCCGACTCGCTGGTCTTCTGCTTCGCGATGACCGCCTGGTCCATCGACGGCGCCGCCGCCCTCGCCGAGGACCTGGCCGCCCACCGCGCCGAGCCGCCCGCACGGCTGCTCACCCTGGGCCTGAAGAGCGACGTCGGCGTCCACGACCGGCTGCGCGAGGCGCGCGAGCGGGCCCGCCGCCGGTTCCGCCGGCCCGCCGGGACACGCGAGGTCCCGCTGCTGGAGATCCCGTACAACCCGATGTACCAGGACAGCCGCAGCCTCGCCGTCGAGGCCGAGGAGGCGGGCACGGTGGCCGGCCTGCGCCCCTACTACGAGCGGCTCGCGGACTGGCTGCGCGCCCGCCGCGGCGCGCAGCTCACCGACGTCACAGTCGTCCACTCCGTGCGCCACGCCCACTGGGCCGCCTGGCTGCGCGACCGGCTCGCCGCCGCGGGCGTGCGCACCGAGCTGCGCAGAGCCGACACCTATGCCGGGGAACGTCCCGACCGGGGTGCGGCCCTGCTCTTCCTCTCGCCGGACGACGCCGACGACGCCCTGCTGGCCCAGATCGGCGCCCTCTCCCACACCGACGTGCGCATCGTCCTCGTCGACGAGGACTTCCCGAACACCGAGGCCGCCCACCACGAGCGCATCGACCTGCGCGACACCGGCGAGGAGGAGGCGCTGCGGCTGCTCCTCACCGGCCTCGGCCTGACCACCGCCACGTTCGGCGGCGAACCCGAGGGCGCCCCCTTCCCGCGCCTCCCGGAGACCTCCAACATCGGCGCGCGGAGCAGCTCCTTCACCGGCCGCGACGACCTCCTCGCCACCCTCGACGAGCGGCTGGCCGCGGCCGGCCGGGACGGTGCCTGCCTGGTCCTGCACGGCCCCAGCGGCTGGGGCAAGAGCGAGACCGCCCACGAGCTGTGCCACCGGTCCGGCCCCGGCTACGACGTGGTGTGGTGGGTGCGGTCCTGGGACCGCGAGCGGGTCGAACGCGGCCTGGTCCGGCTGGCCGGGCAGCTCGGCTCCACCGAGGGCCGGCTCGACACCCCGCCCGCTCAGACCGTCTCCCGGCTGCTGACCCGCCTGTCCCGCCCCGACGGCGAACCCGCCCGCTGGCTCCTCGTCTACGACGGCGCCGGCGACCCCGCCGACCTGCGCGGCCTGCTGCCCGTCCCGCACGAGCACGGCCACGTCCTGATCACCAGCCGGGCGGCGCCGGAGCCGGAGAACGCACCCGGCGCGGTCGCCGCGGCCGACGGCAGACCGCCGTCTCAGAGCGGCGCACCCGGCGCACACGTCGCGGCCGACGGAAGACCGCCGTATCTGGCACCGCTCGCGATGCCCCCCATGACCGCCGACGAGAGCCGTGCGCTGCTCGCCGACCGGGTCCCGGAGATCACCGCCCGGCAGGCCGGCCAGATCGCAGCCGTCGTCGACTTCGTCCCCCACGCGCTGCACCTCGCCGCCTGCTGCCTCGCCGAGCGCACCGCCTCACACCGCCGCGAGGACCACCTCACCCCGGAGGCCGCCGTCCGCGCCGCCGTGCGGGACGTGCTCGCCGAACACCGCGCCGGCAAGACCGAACTGCTGCGCACCAGCGAGTCGGCGTCCGCGGTCGAGGTGATGGTCCAGGTCGCCCGGCGGTTCGCCCAGGGAACCGCGGGCGCCGCCGCCTGGCGCGCCGAGAGCCCCGACGGCGACGCCCTCGGCTGGCTGCTGGACGCCGCCTCCCTGCTCACCGGCCGCGGCATGGGCCTGGAACTGCTGCGCTCCCGGCGCATCCTGTCCGAGCTGGCCCGCGACGACGACGCCGACCGGCGCCCGGCCACCGTCCGTCCGCCCGACGACGTCCAGCTGCCCGACGAGCACATGGTCAGCGTCGCCCTGTGGAGCCTCGGCCAGGTCGGCCTGCTCGACGTCGACTTCGACCGCGTGCAGCAGCCGCTCGCCCAGCACCACGGACTGCGCGACGTGATCCGCGCCCGCATGGACCCGGACGACCGGACCTACGTCGAGACCGTCCTGCGGGGCGTCCTCGCCGAGTACACCCCGCAGGAGAAGGCGGACCTGCCCGCCGACTGGGCTCGCGAGGTGTACTCGCTGCGCCTGTGGGAGGACCCCCGGCCCCGGGTGCGCCGCTCGCTGCTGCGGCACCTGAGCGCCCTCGGCGCCCGCGCCGAGCCCGCCGACCTCGACCGCCTCCTGGACATCGCCGCCCGGGCCCGCGAGCGGTGGCGGGCCGACGACGACGAGCAGTCGCCCGAGTACCTGCGCCTGCTCAACTTCACCGCCCGCGCCCACCGGCTGCGCGGCGCCTACGACCTCTCCCGCGAACTCGCCCAGGAGGCCCTGCGCGGCCACCGCCGGCTCCTCGGCATCACCCACCCGCGCACCCTGCTGTCCGCCGACTCCTACGCCGCGACCCTCCTCGCCCTGGGCCGGTTCGAGGACGCGCTGCTCGAACTGCGCCCCGCCCTGGAGGGACTGACGCTGCTGCTGGGCCCGAAACACCCGGCCACTCTCCAGGTGGAGCACAACCTCGCCTTCACCGAGGCGCTCACCGGCCGCGTCTCCTCGGCCCTGACCCGGCTGCAGCGGCGCTTCCGCTACCGGCAGTCCGTCGGCGGCCCCGACGACCCGGTCGCCTGGAGCTCCGCGGACCTGCTCGCCTACCTCTACCGCTGCGTCGGGCGCGACGGCGAAGCCCGCGACCTGCTGCGCCGGCGGCTGCGCAGGCTGGGCGACGCCTTCACCGGCGTGCGCCTGTGGACCGAGGTGGGCCTCGCGGTCAGCGAACGCCGCCTCGCCGACGGCTTCCCCGCCGTCAGAGACCCCCGCTACGGCTTCGAACTCGCCCACGAACGGGACCTGCGGGCGCTGAACACCTACGTCGGCCGGTTCGGCGCCGACCGCTACGACACCCTCCGCTGCCAGTTCAGCTACGCCGCCGACCTGCACGCCCTCGGCAAGTCCGAGGAGGCCGAGCAGCACGCCCGC
The DNA here is from genome assembly GCF_965341775.1 of Streptomyces sp. bgisy159. GTDB lineage: Bacteria > Actinomycetota > Actinomycetes > Streptomycetales > Streptomycetaceae > Streptomyces. The sequence continues at coordinate 31,578 of NZ_CBDQZH010000003.1, forward strand.
CGGTGCGGGGACACCCTCGCCCGGCTGTTCGGCGCGGGCCATCCGTACACCGGGGTGTGCCAGGTGCGGCACGGGGTCTACCTGCGCGCCACGGGCCGGCTGCGGCTGGCCGAGGAGGTCGGCCGCAGCGCCGTCAACCTCCTCACCCACAAGGTGGGCCGGGCCCACCCCTGGGTCGCGGCGGCGGAGCACTCCCTGTCCGTCACCCTCGCCGAGGCCGGCCACACCGAGGAGGCCGCGGCGTTCGGGCGGGCCGCGCTGGCCCGGCTGCGCGACCTCGGGATCGCCGACCGGCCCGACGGACGCCGGGTGCGCGCCCACCTCGACCGGCTCGCGGGCGCCGCCGACACCGCCGCCGGCCGAGGGCTGCCGCCCTCGGGCTACGACATCGACCTGGAACTGCCGTCGTGACCACCGCGGCGCCGGCCGGCCCGCCCGGCCGGCGCCGCAGCGACCCCACCGAGAGGCGAGCACCTGTGGCAGCACCCGCGGACCAGCGCACCGAGACGCTGAAGGAGTCCCACTGGACCGTCAAACGGCACGGCCGGATCACCGCGCTGTGCGAGGAGACGGTGGCCTCGGCACCGTCCGTACGCTCCCTGTGCCACTACAGCAACGGCATCCTCGACTTCGCCGTCCTGCGCCGGCCCCGGGCCCCGCTCAGCGCCCTGCTCACCGAGGCCGGCGACGACACCCTCAACGAGGCGCTGCCCGGCAGCCGGCTGCTGCTGTGCGCCACGGACCTGGGCGGCGTGCTGCGCCCGCTGGGCACCGGTGAGCTGATGCGCACCGTGCTGGCCAACCCGCGCGGCGGACTGTGGGGCGGCCGGGCCCGGCCCAACGAGTTCCTCGCGGCGGCGGTCGACGGCCCCGACGGCGTGCCCGAGATGGACGCCGCGATGAACCGCCTCGTCGGCCGCATCCGCACCGAGGTGCACTCGCTGCCGGACGAACTCCTCGGCGGTGACGTCGGGGCCCGGCCCCACCCGTCCGGCCCCCCGGCACGGGAGGCCCGCCCCACCGGCCCGCGCATCGACCTGGGCATCGCCGCCGCCACCGACACCGCCTACGAACAGCGGCTGCGCGACCTGTGGCGGCAGTGCCTGAACACCACCGACCTGCACTACGCGGCCTACTACCACGACTGGTCCCTGGTCTGCGTCGGCGACGTCTTCGAGGACGACCTCCTCGGCCCGCGCTTCATCGACGTCAGCGTGCGCACCCGGCGCACCGCCTACCGAGACCTGTCCCGCGGGCTGCGCGGACACCTGGCGCGCCTCACCGACGCGATCGGTCTCGTCGCCCCGCCCGTCACTGGCCGCGCCTCCCTCGACCGGCTGGTCCTCGACGTCCAGGAGGGCGCCGTGTACGTGCTGTGGACCTCGCCCCGCTCCTTCGTCCTCGGCGTCACCCTCGACCAGCGGCAGGTCGACCACGCCGAGCGGCGCCTGACCGCCCTCGCCGAGGTGGTGCGGGGCATCACACCGCCGCCGCCGCGCTGAGCGTCCCCCACACCTCCTCGGCCAGCCCCTCGACGGTGCCGGCTGGCGTCAGCGGACGGGCCTGTCCGGCACCGCCCAGCAGATGCACCGGCAGCACCTCGACGGCGCACTCGTACTCCCGGCAGATCCGGCGCAGTTCGCCGAGCTGGCCCTCGGTCGGCCCGCCGTCCGCCGTCGCGGCCGTCCACGTCGCGACGGCCCCCCGGAACTGCTCCGTCAGCACCCGCACCAGCGTGGCGCAGCCGAGGACGCTCAGCTCCGCCGCGGACGTGGCCGAGCTGCGGGCCACGCTCCGGCCGGCCACCCGCCGGGTCACCGCCTCCAGCATGGCCAGCGCGTCGTGGAACCGGCGCCCCACCGGGCCCGGCAGCTCCTCCTCGGGCGGCTCCCACGCGGTGGGCGAGGACGATCTCGGCGCCGGGACGGGCGGGGTCGCCCCCGACCGGGTGTCCAGGACCAGCCCGGCCAGGGTGCGGCGCACCTCGTCGAGGTGGGCCGTCTGCTGCTCCAGATCACGGCGCATCCGCTCGCCCAGCTCGACCAGGTCGCTCTCGCGCCGGTCCTCCACCAGCCGCCGCTCCAGCTGCAGCAGCGCCTCGTGCACCGCCTGCGGGAAGCCGCTCTTGCGGTAGACCAGCGGCCGGGAGCCGATGGACCGGCCGAGCCGGTCCTGCATGGTGTGCGAGACCAGGCCGTTGACCACCAGCAGCGCCTCGAACCGCCCCGGGCGCACCGCGCTGCGCAGTCCGTGCAGCAGGGCGGTGATCCGCTCGGCGTCGTCGGCCAGCAGCACCGACCGGGCGTAGACCACCGCCAGATAGGTGTTGGGCGCGGGCGACAGCCAGTACACGACCTCCTCGCGGTTGCCGGGCGAGCGCGACAGCCGGGACGGCACCGGATCGCGGGAGGCGATCCGCCACTGCCCGAGGTCCAGCGCCTCGTGGACCTCGTTGACCACCTGACGGTACGTCACCCGCTCGTGCAACTGCCGCACCGCCGACAGCACCGTGGCCCCGGACACCTCGCGCACCGCGCCGTGCCCGTCCTCGCTGAGCCGCCAGGCTTCCCGGCAGGTCTTGAGCACCTGGCGGGGCACCCCCTCGGCCAGCTCGTGCAGCAGCCCCAGAGCCTCCTCGTCGAACGGCCCGGTGGCGGGCCGCGCCCCGTCGGCCGCCGCGGCGTCGGCGCCGAGGTAGCCGGCCACCAGCTCGCGGGTGCGTTCCGCGTCCAGCCCGCCCGCCCACAGCTCCAGCACCCGCTCGTGCACGCTCGACCGCAGGGCCCGCAGCCCGTCCGCCGAGGTGCAGAACACCAGCAGCCCGCCGTGGCTCGTGTAGACGTTGACGAGCCGTTCGAATGCGTCCATGAAGGTGCGCCGGGTCTCCTCCGGCCAGCCCAGCACCTTCTCCAGGGAGTCCAGGAGCAGTACGTACGGTGCGTCGACCCGGCCGTGCAGAAAGCCCTGCACGGCCAGCGCGTCGAACACCCGGTCGATGCCGGCGGCGGTGTCCCCCCGGTCCGGGGACGGCCCGATGGGCTCGGTGACGCCGCGTTCGCGCAGCGGCTCCGCGGGCTCGTCCCCACCCAGCCACTGCCACACCATCCGCTTGAACGGCGGCTCCAGCAGCAGCGCCAGCGCGGTCGCGAAGCCGCGGTGCTCGGTCACCTCGTTCAGGGTGCCGCGCAGATCGGCGTGGATCACCTCGGGGTCGTAGCGCAGCGCCGAGACCACCTTGTCCGGGTCGAGCGTGCGGTCGCGCAGTCCCGCCGCGATCTCCCGCAGCGTCTCCTGGCGGGGATCGTCCTCCTGGGCTCCCACCCAGCCGGCCGTGACGTACGCGTAGTAGTCCCGCACCAGTTCCTCGAACGCCTGGCGGCCCTGCGGGCTGGCGGCCGGGCCGCGCAGCCGGTGGCGGTAGAGCCGCCCCATGTTCTGCGCGGGCTCGTCCACGATCCACATCGCCGCTTCCGGATGCCCCGCGCGCACGCTCTGGTACGCCTTGCGCAGCGCGTGGCTCTTGCCCAGGCCGAACTCGCCCACCAGGGCGACGGCCAGGCCGCGCCGGCCACCCGTGCTGGGCGGCGCGAAGTAGTCGTCGACCAGCCCCTCCAACTCGGTGACCAGCGGGGTCGGTACGTGCGCGTTGCCCGAGTCGGCCCCCCGGACCGCCGCGTCCCCGAGATCGGACGACGGCCCCAGACGCACGACGGGGCTGCGCGGGAACGGGTTCCTGTGCCAGATCTCTCCACTGTCTGGGGCCACGACGGCACTCCTCGTGTGTCCGGTTTCGGCGTTCCGAGCGGCGGGCGGTGCGGGGACGCGGGTCCAGGGCATGCGGGGACCGTGACGCGCGGCCGGTCAGGAGCCCGGCGGGGGCGTGGGTTGCGCGGGCACGGGGATCGGGGCGGACGGCCCGCGCGCCATCGACGCCAGGTCGGGCGTGGGCGCCGGCAGGTCGGAGGCGGTGACCCGCACCCGCCCGTGTCTGCTGCGCTGTTCCTCGGCGACGCTGAAGCAGATCTTGCGTAACTGCCGTACGTCCGACCGGCGCCAGGCCTCCGGATCGCGGGGCGCGTCCGCCTCGGGCACCGGGGCGTCGGGGTCGGGGTGGCCGCCGCGGGCCGCCTGGCTGAACTTCACGGTGTCCTCCGGGGTGAGGCTGCCGAGCGAGAGATGGGTGAGCGCGGGCTGGTCCCCCAGCACCGCGATCACCTCGTCGTGCGCCGACTGCGGATCGTGGTGACCCACCTCGACGAACAGTACGATCCGGCTGCGCGCGTGTCTCACACAACTCCGCAGAAACTCGGTGCGCACCGATCCCATGTCGTCCCGCCAGCCCATGTGCGGGACGAGGGCCAGCAGCACCGCGTCCTGTTCGGCGAGGACCGTGCTGATCTCCGCGAACGACTCGAAGACGTCCCCGTCGGTCGGCACCCGGCCCTTGACGGCATCGACGAACCGCCGCTCCAGCTCGGTCACGATCTTCCTCCGTATGGCGCTGTTGATGCCGTCGGTGGTGGCGAACCGGCCCCGCTCGTCCACGCTGACGGAGTCCGCGTGATTGCGGTACCCGCCGGTCATCACCACCACCGGATCGGGTGGCCGGATGGCGCCCGGCGCCGCCGCGTGCTCCCCCTGCCGCGCTGCCCGCAGCCTCTCCCGCACCAGATGGACGCACCGGTGGATCAGGGTGGTCTTCCCCATGCCCACCGGGCCGGTCACCACCACGACGTGCCCCCGGTCGGCCTGGGGCAGGATCGCCTCCTGCAGCAGCCGGTCCAGGCACTGTTCGAACTTGGCGACCTGTTCCTCGGCGTGGTCCACCCCCACCCACTGCCGGGCGTGGCTCGGCTCCTCCCAGGGGACCAGCGGATGGTCGTCCAGGGCCGACGGCGCGGGGGCCAGCCACGCCAGCTGGGACGTGATGCCCGGCACGTGCACGCCGTAGGGGTTCGTCTGCACGGACTGCGTCATCCGGCCGCCTCCCGGGTCGCGGCCGGGGCGGACCCTTCTCGTACCGTGCGCAGCGCCCAGTACCCCGGCGCGCGGTCCAGCTCCGCCACGGAACCGGGCACGACGTCGACCGCCCGGCCGGCGGTGCGCGCCTCCTCGGCGCGGGCGTCCGTGCCGAGCACCGCGCCATCCCGGGCGGCGGGCAGCGGGCGGGCCAGCGGCAGCCCCTCGGCGACCTGTCGCGCGGCGCGCCGCCGGGCCGCCGGACCGGGCACCCGGAACAGGCCGGCGGCCAGCGCCTCGCGGGCCTCGCGGACCGCCGTGTGGTCGGTCCGCGGGTTGTTCTCGTACCCGGTCAGGTAGGCGCGCGCCGCCGACCGGAACGCGGCCTCTTCCGCGACCAGCCGACGCCGCAGCTCCCGCCGCTCGGAGGCGATCCGCTCCGACAACTGGCCGCCGAGGGTGATCAGCGCACCGGCGGCCGACAGCAGCAGGGCGGTGCCGAACGTCGCCAGCCAGCCGTCGCCGCCCTTGTCGGCCGCGGGCGCCGGGGCCTCGGAGTCGGCGGCCATCAGTGCGGAACAGGCGCGGGCGAACTCCTTGCCGTGCCGATCCGCCCAGTCCTCCACCGTCAGCCGCCCGTCGGAGGCCGCGCGCCGCACCCCGGGCCCGGCCGCGCCGCTGCCCGGCCGCAGCAGACCCAGCCGGACCCCCGCGGCCACCAGGTCCGCGCGGTGGGCGGGGCCCAGGCAGTACACCAGCTGGACGTCCCGCTCGTCGGCGGCGCCCGGCGCGGCCGCCACCGGGGCGGCCGCGGCCAGCAGCAGCGCCGCCCCGCAGGCCGTCGTCAGCGCGGCGGCGGACCGGCGCGGCCCGCGCGCGGCCGGGGACCCGGCGCGTGTTCCGCGCCGGGTCCCCGGCGAACGGGCGCCGTGCCCGGGTCGCTGCCGACCGTGTCCCCTCCGCTGCCTCATACGCCTCTCCCCGTTCGGCCACCGTGAACCGGTGTCTCGCCTCGTACGCCGTTCGCCTGCCGGGGCCTCGGGGGCACCTCGCCGGTGTGCCCGGTGCCGCCGGACGCGCCTCGCCGGACTCACCGCACCGGCCGTGCCGCCCCCTTCTCCCGTCCCCGCCGCATGCCGCCCGGCCGCGGCTACGCGACCGACTGCCGGTCCACGACCTGCTCGCTGCCGGCCCCCGGCTCGCACTCCGGGAGACGTCCGGTGCCCGCGGTGAGTTCCCTGCCGTCAGCGGGGCGCCGGCGGCGCGCCTGACGGGCGCGCAGCGCCTGCGAGACGCCGTACAGCACGTTCACGGTGATGACGGCCGGGCCCACCGTGGCGGCGGTACCGGGAAAATCACGCTCCAGGGTGAGGGCGATCAGCACGGCCGTGATGCCGTTCTGCTGACCCAGGCTCAGTTCGATCCGGTCGGTGCGCCCGAGGCCCCGTACGAACAGCGGCATCACCCCGAGGGCCACCACGGCCTGCGCGCCGAACGCCGCGACGCCCAGCACGAACCCCGGCCACCACGCCACCCCGTGCGCCAGCAGCAGGCCGAGCGCGGAGAACGCGGCGAGGTAGGCGACGCCGACCGCGCGTTCGAGCGCCTTGCCGAGGAACACCGAGCGCAGCACCAGCCCGGCCAGCGCCACCGCGAGCATCAGCTGCTGTGCCGCCGCCAGCACCAGCATCCCCACGGTCAGCAGCACCGCGGCCGTGCCCGTCGTCCGCCGTCCCGCCGGGGTGTCGGGCAGCCGGGAGGTGATCCGCCGGCCCACGAACCACAGCAGCAGCACACCGGCGAGCAGGGCCGCGTTGAAGCCGAGCCCGGTCAGGTAGCCGCCCGTGCCCCCGGCCGCGACCTCGGGTGTGCCCTCGCCGCCGGAGGCGCTGTAGGCGGCGCCCGCCAGATACAGGGTGAGCAGGACGGTCATCGGGTCGTCGAAGGAGGCCCACGCCGTCAGCAGCGACTGGGCCCGGGCGGACATCCGGCCGTTGCGGCCGAGGGCGGCCACGGACAAGGGGTCGATCTGCGCCACGGCGATGCCCAGCACCAGGGCCTGCGGCCCGCGGACGACCAGCAGCATCGCCCCGGTGATCAGCGCGGCCTTCAGCACCACGCCGACGGTGACGGCGGCCACCACGCCGGTCAGGTCGCTGCGCAGGGCCTTGACGTCGATCCCGTACGTGCTGCCGTACAGGCCGACGGCGAGCAGCAGCCCGGCGCCGAACACGTAGGTGCGGGAGTCCACCAGGGCCGACGTGTCCGCGAGTCCCGCGGCGCCCAGCGCCAGACCGCACAGCGTGCCGGCGGCCAGTGCGGCCGCGCCGGCCAGCACCAGCGGGGGCACCGCCCGCAGCGGCCGCCGTAAGCGGGCGCGTCCTGGTGTCGCCATGGCCTGGTCCCCCTCCGTTGCGGTCCGCGCGGTGTCCGGCACGGCCGGAGACGCCCGTGCGCACGCGAGCCCGCGCGGGCGCCGCGGGTCGTCGCCCGGGGCAGGTGAATCGTAGGGGCCGCGCACGCCGTGCCGAAAGCCGGACACCGGCCGGTTCTACGAGAGTTGACGTCTCATCGGCCCCACCCGGCCCGAACGGTCGTGCGGTCGGCCCCGTTGCCGTACCGCCTTGTTGTCACGATGCCCGGCGGGACCCGCCGCCGAACACCGGAAGACGTCAACCGGCCGCATTCCGACCGCCTGTGACCGCACGCGGGCGACATGCGGAAGCACGGGGCGGCGTACGGCGTCCGGTCCGCCCCGGTACCCGGCGTTCCGGGCGCCGCTGCCCTCGGCCGTGCACCGGCGGGGCCGGGCGGCGTTCAGCGGTGCCGGTCGATGGCCGCGCGCAGGGCGGAGCGCACCTCGTGGGGCGGTGCGGGGCCGGTCGCGCTGTCGGTGACGGCGGCGGCGACGGTCCGCAGCTTGGTGTTGGACAGCTGGGAGGCCTCGCGCAGGATGTGCCAGGCCTGCTCGGGCGTGCAGGAGTGGACGGCCATCAGGACGCCGCGCGCCTGGTCGATCACCGGGCGGGAGTCGAGCGCGTGGCGCAGTTGTTCGACCTCCTCGCGCAGGCCGAGCAGTTGCTCCGCGCGTTCCAGCGACACCGCCGACGGGACCGGGCCCGGCCCCCGGGAATCGGCGCGGGTGTGGGCGCTGTGCAGCGGGTCGTCGGTGTCCAGGCCGGCGAGTTCCAGGATGCGGCGCGGCTGGCCGGTCCAGTGGGTGGCCGCGACCGGCACCTCGCAGCGGAGCCCGTAGGCGACCAGCGCCTCCAGGAACTGGAGCCCCGCGGTGTCCATGAACACCACGCCCGCCATGTCCAGTTCGACGTGGCTCGTGCTCGCCGGCAGGGCGGCCAGCCGCTGGGTGAGCACTCTCGTACAGCCGTGCACCAGCTCGCCCCGCGCCGTGAGAACCGCTCGACCGGCTTTCACCCGCCCGTCGATGACCAGGGGGTCCTCGTCTCTCGTGAGCTGTCCTTCCATCACCCGGGTCATGTCACCGCCTCTGCCGTGGACGACACTGCTGCCGACATCGCTCCTCTCGATGCCCCTGCCCCGGGCACGCCGGGATACACCCGGACGGAGGATGCGTATGCCCGGGGCATGACAGTGGCATGAGCGGGGGCGCGGGCTTGGCGTGGCGGGGCCGAGGAGCGGTTGTCCGGGCATGCGGTGACCGGGCGCCCGGTGATCCGGGCGCCCGGTGATCCGGGCGCCCGGTGATCCGGGCGCCCGGTGATCCGGGCGCCCGGCGCGCGGGTACGTGGGTAGCTGTCGTACGGTCGGCTCAGGCGCCCAGCGGGTCCAGTTCCAGCGGTTGGATGCGGCCCTCCAGCATGGCGCCGAGGCCCTGGGCGGCGCAGATGTCGGGGCGTTCGGCGATGTGCACGGGCATGCCGGTGGCCTGGCGCAGCATCTGGTCGAACCCGGGGAGCAGGGCCGAACCGCCGACCATCATGATCCCCCGGTCGGCGAGGTCGGCGACCAGGTCCGGCGGGCAGTCTCGCAGGACCTTGCCGATGCCGTCGAGCACGGCCGTCAGCGGGGTCTGGATGGCGTCCCGCACGGCGGCGGTGTCGATCCGCACCGAGCGGGCCAGACCGGTGGCGACGTCCCGGCCGTGGATCTCGGTGGAGGCCGGGCCGTGCGGGGTGAGGCCGTTGCCGGACAGGGCGAGCTGCAGCGGCCGCACGGACTGGCTCGGCAGCATCAGCTCGTGCTCGTGGCGCAGGTGCTGCACGATCGCGTGGTCCACCGCCTCGCCGCCCACCGGGATGCGCTCGGCGGTGACGATCGAGCCGAGGGAGAGCACGGCGACCTGGGTGGCGGCCGCCCCGCACACCATGATCATCGTCGCCTCGGGGCGCTCCACGGGCAGTCCGCAGCCGACGGCGGCGGCGATCAGCGTGTCGACGAGCTCGACGCGCCGGGCGCCGAGCCCGACCAGGGTCTCGATCGCGGCGCGCTGCGCCAGCGGGTCGGCGTCGTGCGGGGTGCAGGCCGCCGCCCGCAGCCGTGGCTTGCGGCGCAGCTGGCGGCGCATCTTGTCGCCGAGGAGGTGGCGCAGCATGCGCTGGGCCATCTCGATGTCGACGACGGTGCCGCCGGAGACCGGGCGCACGACGCGGATGTAGTGCGGGGTGCGCCCCGTCATCTTCTCGGCGAACTCACCGACCGCGATCAGCGCGCCGGTGCGGGTGTTGACGGCGGCGGCGGACGGCTGGTCGACGACCAGCCCGGCGCCCTTCACGTACACCCGCGTCCTCGCCGCGCCCAGGTCGACGGCGAAGTGGCAGCGGCGCAGCTGCTCCAGGCTGGCGGTCATGGGCGGGTCCTCCCGAGAAGCAGACCGTGGGGCCGCCGGGCGGTCGGCCTCCTTCGCATCGTGCGAGGGGCGGGAGGCGGGCGCCTCTCCGGATGGGCCGGGCGGGGGGCCGCTGAATGGGGGTTTTGTCCCTTATTTCCCATATGAGTCGTAGATAAGGGTCGTTGCGCCCGGTCAGTGGCTCCGAGCCGCCTCCAGCAGCGGCGCCAGCGAACGGACCGTCACCTCGCAGCCCGCCGCCCGCAGCCCCTGCTCCACGGTCGGGTTCCGGGCCAGTCCCACGAAGCCCAGCCCGAGCCGCTGGGCCGCGCCCAGCTCCGCGACCGTCGTACCGATCAGCAGGCCGCCGCTCGCCGGGGTGCCACCAGGCCGCAGGGCTCGCCGCAGGCAGTCGGGGTTCGGCATCAGCAGGTCGAGGTCGTCGGCCCGGCCCTGCACCCCGGACAGCGGCAGCCGGGCGGACTCCAGATAGCGGTGGACGGCCTGTTCGCACACGTCCGCGGCCACGCTCACCCGGCGCCCCGATCCGTGCAGGGCGCGGATCAGCGCGACGGCGTTGTGCGTGGCGGGAGCGTCCGGGACGGCCCGCAGCTCCAGCTGGTCGAGGCGGCGCCGCAGCACCGGTCCGACCGGCTCGCGGGCGAAGACCCGCAGCACGTCGAGGGGGTGCACCAGTGACTCCCGCGCCGCCCCGGCCACCAGGGGGCGGCCCGTCAGCGCGTCCCGCGGGTCCCGGTCCTCGGCCGCCAGCGCCAGCAGCTCCAGCGCGGCCTCCCGCGCGGCCGCCGCCGTGAACAGCCGGACCAGCGGGCCGTCGAAGCCGAACAGCACGGTCTCGGCCCGCCCCAGCAGCTCGCCGGGCCCGGGCGGCGCCGTTCCCGACGGGCGGGTCTCCGGCGGCGCGGCGCTCTCCGGGGCGAGCGCGACCGAGCAGGTCACGGCCAGCCCCGGCACCGGCCACCGGCCCAGTCCCGCGGCGATCGCGCGCTCGGCGCCGGTCGCGCGGCGCCGGGAGTGCCGGCGGGTGATCCTGGAGGCGCCGCGGGTGAGGTGTTCGACCAGCCGGCGTGCGACGTCGGCCGGCCCCCCGCGCACGAACGCGACCGGGTCGGTGACACGCCACTGCAGCTCCACGGTCGCCGTGAAGTTCTCCTTCCCGGAGCTGGGCAGCAGGATGCGGCGGGTGGTCCGGTGGAGGGTGAGGTCGACCTCCCAGTACGTCACCGGGCCGACGGGCGGCTCGGTCGGGTTGAACAGCGTGAGCGGGCCCTCGGCGCGGGTGTGCACGATCGCCGTCCGCCCCGGGGCCGGGATGCCGAGTCGACGGAGGTCCTGGACGACGGTGGGTCCGTTGAGCAGCCCGTCGTTCTCGGGGCCCGGCCAGTACCAGGCCGCGGGGGAGTCCGGGTCGTCCCCGTGCAGTGGGTGGAAGCGGTGCGGGCCGGTGGCCGCCGAGCTGCGGGAGAAGGCGTCGTAGAGGGCCGGTGCGACGACGACCGTCACCGGGGCGGTGGCCTCCCCGGCGTGCCGTTCGGACGCGAACGCCACCCGCAGGCGCGGTGCCGCCGACAGCGCGGCCCAGTGCCCCGGGAGCCAGCGCAGGGCCGCGACGAGGACCGGGAGCAGGTCGGTGCCGGCGGCGATGCGGACGAGATAGCCGTTGGGGCGGACCTGGATCTCGTGCTGCTGACCGGTGAGGGAGCCCCGCGCAAGGATCTCGTGGAGTGCGTGTTCGAGGGTGATCCGGGTCTCGGGGCGGCCGGCGAGGTCGGTGTCGGTCTCGACGCTGAGCGCGGTCGGCGGCGCGGTGTCCGCGACGGTCGTCCGCAGGCTCTCGCGGAGGGCGGCGAAGTGGGCCCGGGCGGCCTCGGCGGCAGGGCCCGGGACGCCGTCGAGGGGCGTGCCGCAGAAGAGGTTGAGGGTGGCATACGCCAGATCACGGCGGCTCTCGGGCGCCTGCTCGGGCAGCCGGCCGACGAACTCCTGGAGGAAGAAGGCGTCGACCTGGATCCCCGGTGCGTGCAGGGCCCAGCCGTCCGGCAGCGCGGCCAGCGTGCCGGGGCCCAGGATCCGGGCCAGCTCCCGCGCCAGGACGTCGATGCGACGGGCCGACTCCCGCTCCCCGGGCGGCCGTTCCCACAGGCCTCCGGCCAGATCGCCGTACGGCACCCGGTGGCCGCGCCGGCGTACGAGCATGCACAACAGGGCCTGGGCCTCGGGGGACGGCACCGTCAGGGGTTCGTTGTTCCGGCTGAGGGCCAGCGGGCCGAGCATGCGCAGGGCCAACGGTTCGAAGTCGCGAGCCAATGCCTCCAGTTCTGCCCGTTCCTCCAGCTCCGCCAGCAGGAAGTCCGGTGGGCGCCCCTCGCGGATCGCCTCCAGCGCGTCCCGGAACTCCGGCGAGGCGGAGATGTGCCGTGCCAGCTCGCGCAGCGTCCGGTGGAAGCCGCGCAGATCCGTCGTGGCGGTCCTGTTCAGCGACTCCTCGCCCAGCGCCACCCGGCTGAGCGTCACCGTGCCGTCGGGGCGCAGCAGCAGGCACCCGGCACCGCGCTGCCCCCGCACCAGGCCGTGGGCGTGCAGCGCCGTCAGTCCCGCCGTGCCGTCGCGCAGCAACCGGACGAAGACGGCCGTGGACACGTCCGGTCCGCTGCCGCTCATCAGCTCGTTCACGGTCACGCCCTCGGTGAAACCGACGACGAGATAGGGGGTCTCGCCGTGCAGGCCGTGGTCGAGCACCCGGGGAACGTGCGGGCTGTCGACCCGCCGCAGGGCCTCGGCCTCCCGCAGGAACCGCCGCGGTGACTCCTCCTGCCGCGGGTACAGATGGACGACGACCGGCTCGCGGGTGCGGGTGTCGACCGCCTGCCACACCCGGCGGCTCGCCCCGCGCCGGGTCACCAACCGGTAGCGCCCACCGACCAGTTGGCGCGCCGTGGGGCCGTCCGGCCCCGGTACCCGGGCCTCCGGCTCCCCGCCCAGCCGCCGTACCGTCTCCTCCCGCACCGTCGCGAACGCGTCCGCCTCGCCGGGGCGGGCGCGGAACTCACCCGCCGCGGCTCCGGCCCGTTCGTCGATGAGCCCGCCCACCCGGGCCAGGAACTCCCGGGTGCGGCCGCGGGCCGTGCGCGGCAGGGTGCGCAGCAGCAACTCCCGTACGCCCGGCCGGAACGCGTACGACCCCGGCGGCCCGCCGACGGCGGTGAGCATGCCGCTGAGGATGACCTCGGCCAGGTGCTGCGGGCGCGGATCACGGTCCACCGCCCGCTGCACCAGCCGCATCACCGGCACCGACGGCACCGCCAGCGCCAGATGACCGGCCAGCCGGAACGCCTCCGGGGACGCGGTCGCGCGGAACCGCAGCACCAGTTCCTCGGCGGAGGCGGCCGTGAGGTCGGGCGACCACTCCTGCGGGGCCTGAGGGAGCGGCGGCAGCCAGGCCGCCGCTCCCGGCAGCCGGCCGCCGCCCGGATCGGCCAGCAGCGCCGCCCAGTTGGCCAGCCACGGCGCGCCGGGCTCCAGCACCGGCAGGGGGACGGCGGCCGGGGGCGGGGGCGTGCCGTCCCGGTCGTAGGGGGTGAAGGCGAGCGCGGCGGCGGGGGCCGCGGCGGCCGGCGGCGACAGCAGCCCGGGCCGGGCGGGGAGTGCCGTCGTCTCCCACAGATGCTCCGGGAGCGGCTGTACGACCGCCAGCGGCATCCGCGCCGCCCAGTGCCGCAGGGTCGCGTACCAGCGGCTGCCCGCCGCGCCCGGCCGCCACTGCGGGCCCATGCAGTCGCTGACGACCAGCGCGGCCGTGCGTCCGTCGGCCGGGACGGGCACCTGCCCGGCGCGGCCGTCGGGGCCGGCCGGGTGCAGGGTGACCGTGCGGAAGACGCCGGACTGGGACAGCACGGTGTGCAGTTCCCGCACGAGGGGCCGCCAGACCGGCATCGTCGGGCCGGTGTCGTGCACCAGGGCCAGGCGCAGCCAGCGGTCGTGCGCCGGGCGCAGCACGGGCAGCCAGATGTCCGGGTGGGCGCCGAGGCGGGCGATGCGGTCGGCGGTGGCCCGCTCGTCCAGTACCCGGGCGCGCGGCGCGGGCACCCTGCGCTTCAGTGGGCGCAGGGCGCGCTGCAGGGCCAGGGGGCGGGCCAGCATCGGCGGTGCGGGCGCGAGCACGGGCCCGCGCGCGGTGCCGGGCGGGGCCGCCGCGCGCTCCGCGGCCGGCAGCCGCAGCGGAACCCGGGGCGGGGGAGCGGGCCGCGGCAGCGGATCGGGCTCGGGTGCCTGCCGCACCGGCGACGGCGCCTGTTCACGGCCGTGCCCGGGCGGGGGCCCGGGCGCCGCCCCGGACGGCTCATCGTCCAGGCCGGCCGGCTGATCCCCTTCCGCCAGGCGCATCCCCAGCCACAGCACTTCGGCCAGCTCCCGCGGGGTGGGCCCGTCGGCCGGGCCGCCCCCCTCGCCCGCGCGGTCCCGCGCGGCCGCCCCCAGTACGGCGGCCAGCCGCGCCACGGGGGACACCCCACCGGGGCCTCCGGACGGCCCGGCCGTCCCGGTGCCTGCGCCCCCCACCGCCCCCGAAGCCCACGCCTGGGACTCGCCCCCGTGGGGCTTCTCGGTTCCCTCTGCTTCCGGGGTGTGCCGGGGTTCGGCCTTGTCGGGCGTCTCGGCTTCCCCTGTGTCCGGGGGGTGCCGGGGTGCGGTGCGGTCGGCCCTCCCGGTCCCCACCGCGCCCCAGGTCTCCCCGGACTCGGCCCCCTCGGGCCCGGAGAGCCGCTCGGAGCTCTCGCTGTCGTCAGAGGCCATCGTGGTCGGCCGTGGCGCTCAGGTAGGGCATGAGCTGTCGGGCCATGGCGTCGCGGGAGTCCGCGTCCAGGCCGGCGACGCCGGTGAGGTAGATGGCGTTGAGGAGCTGGTCGGTGGCGAGTTCGCCGTCCTTGGCGCGGTCCAGGAAGCGGTCGATGAGGGGCTCGGCCTCGGCGGCCGGGGTGCCCAGGTGGGCGCGGACGATCTCGGTGAGCCGGTCGCGGTCGGGCCGCAGCAGCTGGAGCCGGACGCAGCGGCGCAGGAACGCCGGCGGGAACTCGCGCTCGCCGTTGCTGGTCAGCACTACGAACGGGAAGGCGCGGCAGCGTACCCGGCCCCGGGTCACGGTCACCGGGGTGTCGCTGCCGTCGGCGAGGACCTCGGCGGTGGCGCCGGCCGGGGAGCGGCGGGCGGCGCGCAGCAGCTCGGGGATCTCGTACTGGCCCTCCTCCAGGACGTTCAGCAGGTCGTTCGGCAGATCGAGGTCGCTCTTGTCGATCTCGTCGACCAGCAGCACCCGGGGCCGCCGGTAGGGCAGCAGCGCGGTGCCGAGGGGGCCGAGGCGCAGGTGGTCCTCGACCTCGCTGCCCGGTGCCGGCCCGGTCGCCGCCCGCAGCGCCTCCTGCCGGGCCGCGTACAGCCGGGACAGCGGGTCGTACTGGTAGAGCCCGTCGGCGAGGGTGGTGCGGCTGGTGATGTTCCAGCGCAGCACCGGGCCGAGCCGCAGCTCGCGCGCCACCGCGTAGGCCAGGGACGACTTGCCGGTGCCGGGCGGGCCGGTGACCAGCAGGGGCCGGCGCAGGACCAGCGCGGCGTTGACGAGCTGCACGCTGTCCGGGGTGGCGACGTAGGTGCGGGCGCGGTGGACCCGGTCGGGGGAGACCGCGGCCCCGTCGTCGGCGTCCCGGGGCGGCGGCAGGACGGGCTCCCCGTCGAACGCCCGCCAGGGCGGCGGCGCGGGCAGCCGGTCGATGCCGTCGTGGGGCTCGCTGTCGCCGGTGTAGACGGACCAGTGCTGCATGGGGGTTTCTCCGGTCTCCGTTCCCGTCAGGTCTCGCATGTCGTACCCGCTCACGCCACCGGTGACCGGGCGGGCGCCGCGGCCCCGCCGTGCGGGTCGGCGAAGACGCGCGGGTCGTCCCACAGGAGCTGGACGCCGCGCGCCCAGTGCCCGTCCTCCGCCTCCGCCTCCAGCCGTAACTCCCAGATTCTTCGGGGTAGTTCGGCGGGCAGGCGGCCCGAGACACAGGTGTCCAGCTCGTCCAGGAACCGTTGGCCCGCGCAGCCGTCGCCGCCCGCGCACGGCGTCTGCCGCTCCCCGTCGGCGCAGCCGTCCCGGGACCAGGCGACCAGCGGGGCCGGCGTGGTGAGCGAGGTGGTGAAGCGGTCCCGGGTGTGCGCGGCGGCGGGCGAGGCGGCGAACCCCACCAGACAGGCGTCGGACCGCAGCAGCCGTACCCGCAGCCGGCCGGCCGCCTCGGTGGAGCCGCACTCCACCCGGTGCATCCGGGTGCCCGGGAGCGCGTCCAGGCTGTTCCAGACGCGGGTCAGCAGATGCCGGGTGCTGGCCTTGCGCCGGGACTGCGCGGTGACCACCAGCGGGTAGCGGCAGCCGAGCGGCGTCGGGTCGTCGGAGCCGAGCGCCCAGCGGTCCACCGGCAGGTCGAGCCAGTCGCCGGGCAGCGCGAAGGCGAGCAACTCGTCGGAGCCGGGCGTCAGATACGGGAAAGCGGCCTCGACGCGGTCCTGGACGTACTCCTCCAGCCGGGCCCGGGGCACGGTGCCCGAGTCGACCGGGTGCCGGCGGCCCCCGCTGTACGCGGACACCTCCACCCGCACCAGGTCCTCGCCCCCGCCGCTGTGCTGCAGGTCGACGAGGATCGGCGACCAGTCGGGCACGGCGGGCGGCTCCGCCGGGGCCCGCACCATGTCGTCCAGCAGGCCGGCCAGCCGTTCGGTGAACCGAGCCACGGTCCCGGCCGCGTCCGGCCCGTCCAGTTCGGACAGCACGAACAGCGCGGCCGAGCGCAGCGAGTCGAACCCCTCCGGCGGCGGCTCCGGGTCCCAGGGCCCCATCGCGGCCCGGTACAGCCGTAGCGGCTCGCAGGCCAGGCCCACCCGCACCGCCCGTTCCACCAGTTCCCGCAGCCGGGCGCGGTCGGCGGTGCGGTGGCCGGGGGCGGGCACCAGGCCCTCGAGGCCGGGCCAGTGGCGGGCCATCACCTCGGTGGGCATCATCCGTCCGGTGCGCGCGGCCCCGGTGGCCGCGGTGACCATGCCGACCACCTCTCCGGTGTCCGCCAGGGTGACCGCGGCGCCGCTGAACCCCTTGGCGAGCTGGTGCCCGTCGGGCTGCCACGCCTCCAGCTGGATCCACTCCCGGCTGATCAGCTGCGGCCCGGTGATCCGGCACTCGGCGAGGGTGCCCTCGTCGAAGCCGACCGGGAAGCCGTACACCAGCAACTTGCGCGGCGGCATCCCGTGCGCGGCGTCCGCGGCGTCCACCGGGGCCAGCGCGGCCGGTTCGATCGGAACCTCGTCCTCCAGTTCCAGGACGGCGAGGTCGCCCAGGTCGCTGGAGGCATGTGCCGTCCAGCCGCCGTGCGCGACCACGCGGGCCTGCGGCGGGGGGACGTCGGGGCGCTCGGTGAAGGTCACGGTCAGTTCCGCCGGGCCGTCGGCCACCACGTGCGCGCAGGTCAGCACCGTGCGCGGGGTGACCAGGAAGCCGGCGCCGGCCACCGTGCCGACGCACTCGATCCGGGCGTGCCACTCGGCGCTCTTCATACGGTGCTCTTCATTCGGTGCTCTTCATGAGGACGCGGACGGCTCCTGACCTGCCCGACCGCTCCCGGCGGCCTGAGCGGCGCCCGCCCACAGGGCCTCCTCGTCCTCGCCCTGATCGCTGCCCGGCGACCAGGTCAGCTTGACCACCAGATGGCCCTCAGCGGAGCCCTTGGCGATGACCGCGCCGGTCTCCGCCGACAGCTTCACCCCGAACTCGATCTCCACGCCGTCCGGCCGCAGCGAGCCGTCGCGGAACACCCGCAGCGCCGACTCGGCCGCCGCGCGCACCCCGTCCAGGGCCTGCTCGAAGGTGCGGGCGGCCCGGACCACGCCGTCGCCCCGGGAGGCGAGCCGGGAACCGGGGCGGTCGTCGCGGGTCTCCACGGCGACCACCGCACCGTCCTCCGTCTCGAACTCCGTCAGCCCTTCCACGCCGCCCCCGTTCTCCCGCGTCTCTGTGTCCGCCCATTGTTACGGACGGTGCCGGATGCTGTCTCGTCGGCCTCGTCAACCACTGTCGGCGGCAGGGCGGTTGGAGGTGCGGGGGAACGCGGACGGCGCCGCCTCCCGGGGACGGGGAGACGGCGCCGCGCGTTCGTCGACGTCAGACCAGCCAGCCGATGAAGTGGACGAGGCAGGCCAGGGCGTCGGTGAGAACGTTCATGATCTTGCTGCTCCTCGCGTTGACTGCGGTGTGGGACCTGTGCGTCGGCCACGGTCTGCAGCCCGTCGCTCGCACACCGTAAGTATCACTTGTCACACGGGAGTTGTTCGCTCTCAAGAGCGACGATCACCTGTTCCGGGGAACATCTGATCCCCTGTTCGGATCACCCCCAGCTCGGCCAAGTCCTGTGGCCGCAAAAGGAGTTCATCGGCGGTCGCCGGCACCTGCGCAGCCGGCCGCTTGAGGATCGCGGCGGCCGACTCCGGCGCGATGACGGAGAAGTAGCTGTCCGGCGTCGCCCAGGTCCGGCCGGGCGCGGCCAGCGCGAGCGCGCCCCCGGAACCGCCCTCCCCGACGACCAGCGTGGTCACCGGGATCCGGGCCGTGGCGACCGTACCGAAAAGCTCCGCGATCGCCGGCCCCACACCCTGCCGCTCCGCCTCGGCGTCGTTGGCCGCGCCCGGGGTGTCCACCAGCGTCAGCACCGGGATACCGAGCCGGTCCGCGAGCCGGATCAGCCGGGTCGCCGTGCGGTAGCCGGCCGGGCGGGTGGCGGTCCCGGTCTGCGCGGCGAAGGCGACCGTACGGCCGTCGCGGCGGGCGGTGCCGAAGCCGCACAGCACCCCGTCCGGGTCGGCGCCCCCGCAGCGGTCGCCCACGACAGCGGTGCGCCGGCTGAAGTACGCGTCCAGGTAGGCCCGTGCGCGCGGCCGCTCGGGCGAGCGGGCGCGCCGTACCGCCTCCCAGCCCGTGGCGGGCGGGTCCCCGCTCCCGCCGAGCGGCTCCGGCACCTCGGCCGGCTCCCCTGACCCACCTGTCAGCAGCCGCAGCCACAGCCCCAGCGTCTCCGGCAGCTCGGCGGGCCGTACGACCGCGTCCGCCGACCCCGCCGCGACCTGCGCCTCGGCGGTGTAGGCGGCCGGATCGGCGTCCGCCGGGCGCACCCGCGAGCCCGCGAAGCCGACCTGGGCGCCGGGCAGGGCCAGCGTGACGTCGGCGCCCGCGCCCAGGGTGGCCCAGCCGCCGCCGGTCGTCGGGTCGCGCACCACGGCGAGCTGCGCCAGCCCCGCCTCCCGGGTGAGCGCCGACTCCCGCGCCACCCGCTGGAGCTGGCTCAGCGCGAGCATGCCCTCCTGCATCCGGCTGCCGCCCGTCGCGACCAGCGACACCACCGGCAGCCGGTGGGCGCGGGCGTGCCGGTGGGCCGACTCCAGCCGGTCGCCGGTGCCCTCGCCGAGCGAGCCGCCGAGGAAGCCGAACTCGAACGCGATCAGCACGGCCCGGGTACCGCCGACGGTCCCCGTCCCGCACACCACGGACTCCGACTCGCCGGTGCGGTCGGCGGCGCGGGCGCGGGCGTCGTCGTAGCCGTGCCAGCCGAGCGGTCCGTCCGGGGCGGACCGCCGCCGCGGGTGGGGGAGTTCGGCGAAGTCGCCGGTGACCAGGGCGAGGGCGGCGCGCGCGGAGAGCCGGTCAGCCATGGGTCAGCGCCCGCTTCATGATCTTGCCCATGTCGTTGCGGGGCAGCGCGTCGAGGTAGCGGACCGCGCGGGGCCTCTTGTGCGGGGCCAGCCGGGCGGCCACGTGCCCGGCCAGCTCCTCGGCGCCGGGCGGGGACTGGGGGTCGGCCGGCACGATCCAGGCGACGATCCGCTCGCCCAGGTCGTCGTCCGGCTCGCCGGTGACGGCGGCCTCGGCCACTCCCGGATGGTCGAGCAGGGCGTTCTCGATCTCCCCGGCGCCGATCTTGTGACCGCCGCTCTTGATCAGGTCGGTGGCCCGGCGGCCCACGATCCGCACGTACCCGTCGGGATCGCGCACCGCCATGTCCCCGGTGCGGAACCAGCCGTCCGCGGTGAACGCGGCGGCCGTGGCGTCCGGGCGGTTCAGATACCCGGTGAACAGGTTCGGCCCCTGCACCTGGATCTCCCCGACCGTCTCCCCGTCGTGGGCGGCCAGGGGCCTGCCGTCGTCGTCGACGAGCCGCAGCCCGACCCCCGGCAGCGGCAGGCCCACGGTGCCCGGACGGGCCTCGCCGTCGGCCCGCACGCTGGTGTTCATCAGCGTCTCGGTCATGCCGTACCGCTCGATGACCCGCCGCCCCGTCACCGCGGCGATCCGCTCGTGGTCGGGCACCGGCAGCGCCGCCGAACCGGACACCAGCAGCCGGGCCCCGGTGAGCCCCTCGACCAGCTCGGGGTCGTCGGACAGCGCCAGCGCGATCCGGTGGTACATCGTCGGCACGCCGAACAGCATGGTCGCCCCGCCGGTAAGCTCCCGCGCCACGCCCCCGGTGGTGAACCGCCCCAGGTGCCGCACCGACCCGCCGCGCCGCAGCGGGCCCAGGATCCCGAGCACCAGCCCGTGCACGTGGAACAGCGGCAGCCCGTGCACCAGCACGTCGGCGTCCGTCCACCGCCAGGCGTCGGCGAGCGCGTCCAGGGTGTGGGCGACCGCCCGGCGCGGGATGACCGCGCCCTTGGGGGGCCCGGTGGTGCCCGAGGTGTAGACGACGAGTGCGGGGTCGTCGTCGCCCGCCGTGCCGGGCCCGGGTGCCGGGCCGCGTCCGTCCACCGCCACGTCGATCCGCGGTACGCCGGTGAGCGCGTCCGGCAGCCGTTCCCCGGGCGCCGCGAGGACCGCCCCGGGGGCGCTGTCGGCGAGGATGTGTCCCAGCTCCCGCTCGCCCGACCGCGGATTGAGCGGCACGGCGGCGGCCCCGGCGAGGAGCACACCCACCACCGCGACGGCGGTCTCCGGCGACGGAGTCGCCCACACGGCCACCCGTCCGGCCCCGCGCACCTGCTGCCCGACGGCTCCGGCCGCCGCCGCCAGTTCCGCGTACGTCAAGGACCGCTCACCGAACCGCAGGGCGACGCGGTCGCCGGGTCGGTCGGTCAGGGCCGGGAAGAGAGAGGACACGCCGGACACTCCTTGGGGCGGGACGACGACGGACACCACCCTTCCTACCCCGGCCACCGGGCCGGTGCGGCGGCCGGGGCCCTTCCGACCGGTCTACGCGGGAAGGGCCTTAACCTGCCGGGAGTCTGCCCACACCTTCGAGGAGGCCCCCGTCGTGCCCCGGATAGCGCTCGTCACCTATGACCCCGGGCCGCGGCCCCACCGCGACACCGACCTGCCGCTGCTGACGCGGGAACTCACGGCGGCCGGGGCCGCGGTGGACACCGTGGCCTGGGACGACGCCGGTACCGACTGGGCCGCCTACGACCTCGCCGTGCTCCGGTCCACCTGGGACTACAGCTGGCGGGCGGCCGAGTTCGGGCGGTGGCTGGAGCGGGCCGGGAAGCTCACCCGGCTCGCCAACCCGGTCGGGGCGGTGCGCTGGAACGCCGACAAGCGCTACCTCGGGGAGCTGGCCGACGCCGGCGTGCCGACCGTGCCCACCCGCTACCTCGCGCCCGGCGACCCCGCAGACCTCCCCGCCGACCACGAGTTCGTGATCAAGCCGACGTCGGGTGCCGGAGCCCGGTTCGCCGCCCGGTACCCGCCCGAGCGGCACGACAGCGCCGTCCGGCACCTGGCGCGCCTGCACGCCGAGGGGTTCACGGCGATGGTGCAGCCCTACGTCCGGGACATCGACGTCAGCGGTGAGCGGGCGCTGCAGTTCTTCGGCGGGAGCCTGCTGCACGCCAGCCGCAAGGGCGCCGTCCTCGCGCCGGACACGCCGTACGACGCCGACAAGGTGCCGCACCCCGATCTGCGGGTCTGGCAGCCGACCCCGGCCGAACTCGCCGTTGCCGAGAGGGCGCTGGCGGCCGTGCCCGGTGGCCCGGAGCTGCTGTACGCACGCGTCGACCTGGTCGACGGCCCGGACGGGCAGCCCCGGCTGATGGAACTGGAACTGATCGAGCCCAACCTGTTCCTCGGGCTGCACCCGGGGTCGGTGCCGGCGGTCGTCGCGGCGATCCTCGCCGCGGCCGAGGCTACGGCGGGCCCGCGGCGCCGCTGACCGCCGTGCGCTGCAGCAGCCCCCAGGTGAACTCGGCGACCACCTCCCGCGGCACACCGTCCGCGTCCGGCGCGGCGAACGCCAGCCCCCACCGGGTGGGGGCGGTGCCCTCCAGGGGGCGGGCCGGTGCGAAGGCGCGGGCGGCCTCGTCGACCGTGCACGACCAGGGGGTCAGGTCGGCGAGGGTGCGCAGCACGGGGCCGGGTGCGCCCGGGGCGCGGACCAGCCACTCGTTCCAGACGGCTCCGCCGGGCCCGCGGAGCACCTCGAACCGCAGGTCCGGCCAGAGCGGCACGGGCCACTGCCAGGCCTCGCAGTCGAGGTCGCCGATCCGGCGGGGCGCCGTGGACTCGGGGGCGCCGAGCACGGAGCGGTAGCGGGAGGCGGCGGCGCGGGCGCGCGGGGAGCGGACCATGGCCTGCCACCGCTTGTTGGCGTCCCGCATCTCGGCGATCGACACCCCCAGGCGGCGGCGGGCGTCCGCCACCAGCTCCGGGTTGTGGTCGGCCATGCGGCGCAGCAGGACGAGCTGGAAGTCGGCCTCGGTGAACACACCGCCGAGCCTACGGTTCCCCGGCCATTGCCCGCTCCGACGCTCTATGACTAGCCTGTGTTCGTCATTCCGATCGCCAGTTGAGATTTCGAACGATCTCTGACCTGCACGCGATCTGCGACCGATACGCGATCTTCAAGGGAGGGGGCCGGCCGTGGGACGCCTCGTACCTGCCGTTACCCGGGCTCTGGACATCCTGGAGCTGTTCCTCGACGGGGACGGGACGCTCTCCGCCCCCGACATAGTGCGTCGGCTCCAGCTGCCCCGCACCACCGTGCACGAACTGGTCACCACGCTCGCCGCCCGGTCCTACCTGGTGCCCGTCCCCGGCCAGCCGGGGCGCTACCGGCTCGGTGTCCGTCCCTACCAGCTGGGCAGTCGCTACGCCGAACAGCTGGACCTCGCCGCCGAGGGCCAGCAGGTCGCCCGGTCCGTCGCCGAGACCTGCGACGAGACGGTCCACGTGGCCATCCTCGAAGGCACCGACGTCATCTACATCGCCAAGGTCGACTCCACGCACGCGGTGCGCATGGTGTCGGCGGCGGGCCGTCGCCTGCCCGCGCACTGCACGTCCGTCGGCAAGATGCTGCTGGCCTCCCTTCCCGAGGCGGAACTCGCGGCACGCATCCCGGACGGCGCCGAGCTGGTCGCCATGACCCCCAACAGCATCACCGACGTCGGCGCGCTGCGCGAGACCCTTGCCGAGATCCGCAGGCGCGGGCTCGCGGTGGAGAACCGCGAGTCCAACCCGGACGTCAGCTGTGTGGCCGCGCCGGTGCGCGACCGCACCGGTCAGGTGGTCGCCGCGCTGTCCATCTCGGTGCCGATGATCCGCTGGAGCGAGGAACGGCGCGGCGAGCTGGAGCAGCTGGCCGCCAAGGGCGCCGCCGAGCTGTCCGAGCACCTCGGCCACCGGAGCCCGGTGTGAGCGGGCCGGTGTACGAGGTCGCGGTACGCGCCGAGGCGGAGCTGGGGGAGGGGCCGACCTGGGACCCGGTCCGCGGGCGCCTGCTGTGGCTGGACATCCTGGGCGCGCGCGTCCACACGTACGACCCCGTGACGGGGCGGCGCACCGTCCGCACGACGGACCAGCACGTCGGCGCCGTCAAGCCCGGCGCGGACGGCGGCCTGGTCCTCAACCTGCGCGACGGAGTGGCGCTGCTCGGCCCCGACGACTCCCTGCGCTGGCTGCACCACGAGCCGGTGCCCGGCCGTCGCGCCAACGACGCGGCGGTCGCCCCGGACGGTGCGCTGTGGGCCGGCACCATGCGGTACGACGAGGCGCCGGGCGGGGGGACGCTGTCCCGGCTCACCGCCGACGGCACCGTCGAGACGGTCCTCGACGACGTCGCCGTCAGCAACGGCATCGGCTGGAGCCCCGACGGCCGCCTCATGTACTACATCGACTCCCCGACCCGCCGGGTGGACGTCTTCGACCACGACGGGGGCCGCGTGGCGAACCGCCGGCCCTTCGTGGAGGTCGAGACGGGCGAGGGCTTCCCCGACGGACTCACGGTCGACGCGGACGGCTGCGTGTGGGTGGCGCTGTGGGACGGCGGGGCGGTACGCCGCTACACGCCGGGCGGCGCGCTGGACCGGGTGATCGAGCTGCCCACCCCGCGCGTGACCGCCTGCGCCTTCGGCGGTCCCGGCCTCACGGACCTGTACGTGACCACGGCCCGGGTGGGCCTGGACGCCCCGCACCCCGTGGCCGGGTCGCTGCTGGTGGTCCCGGGTGCGGGGCGGGGCGTCGCCCAGCCGGCCTTCGGCTGACCGGGCGTACGGATGCGGCCGCCGGTGTGGGTGAGCGGTCGAGGGTGACCGGTCGCGGGACTCCCGCACCCCGGGCGGGTTCCGCCGGCCCGCGGGCGGTCGGGCCGGGGGCGGTCGGGCCGCGGGCGGGTCACGCTATTGGAGTCCCGCCCGCTTCAGCTCCTCCGCCGTCAGCGGCGGTTCGGTGAGTGGGGGCTTCAGGGGGCCGACGGCCGCGGCCAGCAGCATGCCCGGGGCCGCCAGGGTCGGTGCCGGCCGTTCCAGGGACGTCACGTCCGTCACCCGGCGGGCGATACGGCCGTTGCCGGTCGCCGTGTACAGCAGGCGCCCCACGTAGGCGGCGAGTGCCCGTTCCCGGAGGGTGGGGCCGTTCTCCGTGGCGCCGGGGTAGAACACGTCCATGCCGATGGCGAGGTCCCAGGCGGCGGAGGCCGGCCGGGCCACCGCCTTCTGGACGCGCCGGGCCAGGCCGGGTGACCCCAGCCCGTGGCGCCGCACCACCTCGCGCAGTGCCAGCGCGCCCTGCGCGGCGACCGACATCCCGTGCCCGTAGACCGGGTTGAGGGCGCACGCCGCGTCCCCGACCACGGCGAAGTTCTCCGGCCAGGTCCGCATCCGCTCGTAGAACAGCCGCCGGTTGGCGGTCGTCCGGGTGAACGCCACCTCGGTCAGCGGCTCGGCCCGCCCGATCAGGTCGGCGATCACGGGATGGCGCAGCTCCGCACGGGCGAACCGCGCGAAGTCCCCGGTGTCGGCGCTGGGTTCGCCGCCCCGGGTCCCGAACAGCGTGACCAGCCACCGCCCGTCCTCCACCGGCAGCAGCACCCCGCCGCGCCCCGGCTCACCGGTCCTCGGGTCGGGCTGGACGTTGACCACGGGGAACGCCTCGCGCGCCGCCTCCGGCGCCCGGAACAGCCGGCTCGCGTAGGCGATGCCGGAGTCCACCTCGCGGCGGCGCGGTTCGGGCAGCCCCAGCCCGGTCAGCCACCGCGCGGCGCGTGAGCCGCGTCCGGTGGCGTCGACGACGAGGTCGGCGTCCAGCACCCGCTCCCGGCCGCCGGCGCCGTCCCCGCCCGCCGGCCCGATCCGCACGCCGGTCACCGCAGCGGCCGTACCCGTGAGCGCGCGTGCCTCCGTGCGCTCCAGGACCTCGACGCGGCCGTCGGCGAGCACGGCGGCCCGGACCGTCGCGTCGAGCAGATCGCGGCCGGCCAGCAGCACGTGGTGGGACTCGGCCCACCGCCGGTACCAGCCGTAAGGCGACAGCGCGACCATGTCGGTGGTGACGGCCAGGCGCCGCACCCCGGCCTCGCGCAGCCGGTCGGTGATCCCCGGCACCAGCTCGGCGAGGGCCAGTGCCCCGCCGGACCACAGCTGGTGGGCGTGGCGGGCCTGGGGCAGTCCCCGGCGCGGCTCGGCCCCGTCGGGCAGCGTGTCGCGCTCCACCACGGTCACCCGGCCGACGACGTCCGCGAGGGCGCGGGCGACGAGCAGGCCGGCGAGGGAACCGCCGAGGACGACGGCGGTGGTGGGGCGGCCGGTCGCGGACCGCCCGTGCATGGGACTCTCGGACGTCAGACGCTCGGACGTCAGACGCCCGGGAGCGGGATTTTCGGGCGTGGGACGCTCGGGGTTGGCACTTTCGGCCGTGGCACTTTCGGCTGTGGAACGCTCGGGCGTGGGACTCTCGGACGTGGGACTCATGAACGCCAAACGCTGCTCTCTGCTGCCGGGGCCTGCTCATCAGGCGCTGCTGGGGCGGCTGCGTGGGCGCGGACGGCAGCCAGGTCGTCGGGGGCGCGCAGAGCCCGGGAGACCGCCCCGATCTCCTGGAGCAGATCCGTGGTGTCGGGCCGGACGGACCCCCCGCCGTCCGGTGTGCGGATCTTGCGGGCGGCGGCGTCCTGGACGGCCACGGCGGCGGCCAGCGCCTTCGCCCGGGGCTCCGGGAAGCCGAGCCGCAGGGCGGCGGCGTAGGCGCGCCGCAGCTGGTCCTCGTCGATGTGCCGGGCCAGCGCCAGCAGCACGTCCCGGATGTAGGTCTCACGGCGGATCAGCCGCAGTTCGGGCGTGGCGCGCAGGGCGAACGGGATGCCCGTGCCGTTGACCGTCCGCGTCAGCACGTACAGCGGGCGCAGCGCGCGGTGGGCCGCCCGCACCCGCCACCGGTCGTGCAGGAACTGGCCGGCGTGCGGCAGGATGAAGCCGGCCGCGACGAGGATCGCGGACAGGCAGGCGGCGAGCGGGGCCAGGTCGGTGCTCAGCCAGTCGAGGTCGCGCCCGGCCCACCGGGCCGCCACGGCGGTCAGCTTGAGCCCGTCGAAGACCAGGTTGAGGCCGTAGCCGATGACCAGGAAGACCAGCCCGGAGCGCAGCCAGGCGTCGAGCCCGTCGGTGCGCACCCAGTTCCAGATCAGCCGCGAGGTGATGAGGACGGCCACGCAGTGGGCGAGGAGGTAGAGCAGGATCTCCTCGCGCATGAACGGGGTGGTCGCGTAGTAGGTGTCGAGGTCCCGCAGCCGTTCCTCGGGCGCGTCCGCGAGGAAGAACAGCACCCACAGCGCGACGATCACCGCCGAGTAGCTGCTGATCACCCAGCGCATCGCGCGGCGGGTGTCGGGGGAGCGCTCGGACAGGCCGTTGCGCCAGGCGATGATGAGCAGCAGACAGGACCCGCAGAACGCCGTGAGCAGCGAATAGCACCAGGGCGCCGAGATGTTGGGCACGCCGGTGACCCGGTTGGTCCAGGCGATGGTCGTGGGCGCCACGAACACGAAGACCGCGCAGGCCAGCAGCAGCAGTCCGCCCACGGCGCGCAGCAGCGGGTCCCGCCACAGGCGGATGATGGTCGGCAGCTTGATGGCGAGCGCCACGCACAGCACGGCGGTCGGGATCCAGAAGGAGATGGCGAACCGGCCGAGCGGTGCGGCGGCGCCGGCGGACGCCAGCGCCGACGGGAGGAGGGTGTGGGTCACCGGGCCGCGCCCCCGCGCCCGCGGTAGCCCAGCGACCGCTGGACCCGGTGCGCGGCGTCCGGCCCGGCGTCGCCCGGCCCGCGCGGATACGTCCGTACGGAGGCCGCCAGCAGGTGTCCGAAGGTGTCGGCCTCGGCCTCGTCGGCCGCCCGGGAGCCGTTGCGGGCGGCCACCGTGAGGGCGACGTCCGGCCAGCCGGGCCGGGTGGCCAGCGCGTCGGCGGCGGCCGCGTGGTGGTGGCGGTGCCCGGCGTGCAGGTGCCACAGCTCATGGCCGAGGATGACCAGGCGCTGCACCTCTTCCGCCCGCTCCTCGACGATCACCAGGTCGAAGTCCTGGAACTCCACCCACAGCCCCGTCACGTCGAGTTCGTCGGGGAAGCGCTCGAAGCGCAGCTCTACGGGCCGCCCGCCGCGCAGGGCGCCCATCGCCGCGCACAGCGCCCGGCACAGCTCACCCATGTCGCCCGGCGGCCGGGGCAGGTCCCGCAGCCCGGCGGTGAGTTCGCGGGTCAGCGCGCGCATGGCCGGGCCGGTACGGGCCCGCCGCAGTGCGCCCGCGATGTCCATCAAGTCCCCCTTCTCGCCGTCCGGCGCCGGCCTGTTCGAGGTTACGCGGCAAGCCGGGGCCGCGTCACGGGTGTGTGAAAACCCGACGACCGTGGAGGCCGTGGTGGGAAGCGCTGCCGGAAGTCCTGCGGTGAGCATTGACGTCCGGCCGGATCGAATCTACGGTCCCGTTCGAAGTTACGGGCGAGATCCGATATCTCGAACCAACGTGCGTGACCCTTCGTCGCAGACCCACCACCCGGAAGGACACCATGCGAACCGCCCGCTTCACCCTCGACCCCGCCTTCAAGGTCGGCGAGGTCGACCCCCGCCTCTTCGGCTCCTTCGTCGAGCACCTCGGCCGCTGCGTCTACACCGGCATCTACGAGCCGGACCACCCGGCCGCCGACGACAACGGCCTGCGCACCGACGTCCTCGACCTGGTCCGGGAACTCGGCGTGACCGCGATCCGCTACCCGGGCGGCAACTTCGTCTCCGGCTACAAGTGGGAGGACTCCGTCGGCCCCGCCGAGGCCCGCCCCCGCCGGCTGGACCTCGCCTGGCACTCCACGGAGACCAACCGGTTCGGCCTGTCGGAGTTCATGGACTTCCTGCGCAAGGCCGGCCCGCAGGCCGAGCCGATGATGGCCGTCAACCTCGGTACGCGGGGCGTCGCCGAGGCCCTGGAGCTCCTGGAGTACGCCAACCACCCGGCCGGCACGGCCCTGTCCGACCTGCGCGTCACGCACGGCGACAAGGATCCCTTCGGGATCCGGCTGTGGTGCCTCGGCAACGAGATGGACGGCCCGTGGCAGACCGGGCACAAGACGGCCGAGGAATACGGCCGGCTGGCCGCCGAGACCGCCCGCGCGATGCGCCAGATCGACCCGCGCGTCGAGCTCGTCGCCTGCGGCAGCTCCGGCCAGTCCATGCCCACCTTCGCCGCGTGGGAGGCGACGGTCCTGCAGGAGACGTACGACCTCGTCGACCACATCTCCCTGCACGCCTACTACGAGCCGCACGACGGCGACGTCGACTCCTTCCTCGCCTCGGCCGTCGACATGGAGTCCTTCATCGAGAACGTCGTGGCGACCTGCGACCACGTCGGCGCCCGCCTGAAGTCCAAGAAGCGGATCAACCTCTCCTTCGACGAGTGGAACGTCTGGTACCAGTCGCGGTGGGAGGACCACGCCGAGGCCCACGACCCCGACGACTGGCCGGAGGCCCCCCGCCTCCTGGAGGACAACTACAGCGTCACGGACGCGGTGGTCTTCGGCTCCCTGCTCATCGCCCTGCTCCGGCACGCCGACCGCGTGACGGTCGCCTGCCTCGCCCAGCTGGTCAACGTCATCGCGCCCATCATGACCGAGCCGGGCGGCCCGGCCTGGCGTCAGACCACCTTCTTCCCCTTCGCGCAGGCGTCGAGGCACGGCCGGGGCGAGGTGCTCGACGTCCGCGTCGACTCACCGACGTACCGGACGGCGAAGTACGGCGAGACGGACCTGCTGCACGCCACGGCGGTCCGCGCCGAGGACGGCACGGTCACCGTGTTCGCGGTCAACCGCGGCCGCGGCGAACCGCTCCCGCTGGAAGTGGTGCTCGGCGATCCGCGCCTCACCCGGGTCGTCGAGCACACCGCCCTCGCCGACGCCGACCCGGACGCCCGCAACACCCTCGCCGACCCGGAGCGCGTCACCCCGCACCCGGTCCCCGGCACCACCCTGACGGACGGCACCCTCAAGGCGACGCTGGAGCCGCTGTCCTGGAACGTGATCCGGCTGGGGCAGATGCTGTGAA
Organism: Streptomyces sp. bgisy159; assembly: GCF_965341775.1. GTDB lineage: Bacteria > Actinomycetota > Actinomycetes > Streptomycetales > Streptomycetaceae > Streptomyces. The sequence goes on from NZ_CBDQZH010000003.1 coordinate 61,220, forward strand.
ACACACGGTGTGAATGGCTGGAGTTGCCCCTGACCCCCACCGGCCGGGGCTCTCTACGATGCCCAACGCTCCCTGCCTTCACAGGATCCCCACGGATCCCGGTGGATCTCCACGGGTCCCGTGCGGCCGGGAGCGCAACCAGCCACCCCCCACTCACACCCTGGGAGAGCCCATGACCGGTGGACTCCTGCTGAGCGGCACCCTCGCCGCTCTGCTCACCACGGCGGTGACCTCCGCGCCCGCCTCCTCACCCGTGTTCGACGACCCGCCCCCGGACCGCATCGTCATCGACATCGCCACGGTGAACGGCTCCGGCTGTCCCGCCGGGACGGCCGCCGTCGCCGTCTCCGAGGACAACACGGCGTTCACGGTCACCTACAGCGACTACCTCGCCCAGGCGGGCGGCAACTCCTCCCCGACCGCCTTCCGCCGGAACTGCCAGCTCAACCTGGTCGTCCACGTCCCGCAGGGCTTCACCTACGCCATCGCCAGCGCCGACTACCGCGGCTTCGCCGCGCTCCAGCAGGGCGCCAGCGGAACCCAGCGGGCCTCGTACTACTTCCAGGGCTCGTCCCAGACGGCGTTCCGCAGCCACGTCTTCAACGGCCCCTACAACGACAACTGGCAGGCCACCGACACCACCGACTGGGCCCAGCTCGTCTGGGCCCCCTGCGGAGTGCTGCGCAACTTCAACATCAACACAGAGCTGCGGGTCAACGCGGGCACGACCGCCGCGGACAAGGTCAGCTTCATGACCATGGACTCCACGGACGGCGACATCAGCACCGTCTACCACATGGCCTGGAAGGAGTGCCCGGGCAAGACGGGCTGACACCGGCCCCGGCGAGCCGAGCGGACCCGCTCGGCTCGCCCTCAGCGGCCTTCGTGGCGCCCACGGCAGGGGATCCGGCTCCCGGGCTCCCGAGCCGACGGTCAGTCGGGAACGGAACCGGACACCGCCGCCCGCAGGATCACGTACAGCCGCTTCCCGCGCGGCCGGAACCCGACCCGTTCGTAGACCCGGCGCGAGCCCTCGCCCGAGTACTCCAGCCAGACCGAGCGGTTGCCCCGGTCGAACATGGTCCGGGCGAGCGTCGCCGTGACCGCGGCGGCCGTGCCGCGGCCCCGGAACGCGGGGCGCGTGCCCACCCCGGCCAGTTCGGACGTGCCGACGGCCGGCGCCGAGCACATCGCCGCGCCCGCGCAGCCGCCGCCGGGGGAGCGGACGTAGCGGACCGCCCCGCCGCCCTGCTCGGTGCGGCGCAACCGGGCCGCGCCCTCCGCGGAGGCGGGGAACTCGCCGCCGAACGCCTCGGCGAGGGCGGCGTCGATCGCCAGGTAGTCGGCGTCGCTGCGCGGGGCGATCACCTCCGGGCCGTCGTCGGGCGCGGTCAGCGTGTCCGGGGTGCAGATCAGGTACTCGTGCACGGCCTCGGTCGTGAACCCGGCCCGGCGCAGGGCGGGTTCGACACACGGGGCGGCGTTCGGGGCGAACTCCAGCCGGGGGGTGAGGCCGCGCTCGCGGAACGCCCCGATCAGCGCGGTGACGTCCCGGTCGGTGGGGTCGGCGCCGGGCAGCGGCGAGGCGTAGTTGATGTGGGGGCTGGTGGTCGCGGGGTCGAACCCCACGACGAAACCGCCGACTTCGGCCACCTCGGGGCGGCGGCGCAGGTTGGCGACGGCGAAGGTCTGGACGTCGATGTCCACGGTGGTGATGTCCTCACGTGACGCGAAAGGAAGGATGCGCGAGCGATCGAGTGATGCGGCCGCCGTGAGGAGGCGGAACAGAGCCAGGGCACCTCAGCGCCGACGGCGGCCGCTGCGGGACGCCGGGACCATCGGCTTCAGTCCTTCGGGGAGGTAGGGGCGCCGGGCGGCGCCTTCCGGGAGATCGAGGTCGCTGGACTCTCCCACACCGCCCGCCGTGCGCACAACGGCATTTCGGGGGTCCGGGGACCACCGGAGTTTCGAGAGTTTCGAAAGAAGGCGGGTGTTGGGCAGGGCGCGGTCCCACGGGCCGGTCCGCCCGCCCGCTCCCGCCGCCGGGAACTCCTTCCGGGCGGCGACGAGGCGGTCTGAGCGAGGCGGTCCGGGGACGGCGATCCGGGGACGGCGGGCAGGACGGCGTACCCGCCGTCCTCGGCCCTCGCTCAGGCGCCCGCCGCGTTCGGCCAGCTGCCCGCGTTGGGCCAGCCGGTCGCCGGGGCCGGAGTCAGCCCGTCGGTGCCGCGCACCTGCGCGGCGGTGAGCCCGCCCCGGGCCGGCACGCCCGGCGGGGTGGGCCCGGACAGCGGCACCTGGGCGGCGGTCATGGCCGGTACGGGGGTCATCTGCGCGGCCGGGGCCAGACCGGCCGCCGGGGAGGCCCCCGGCGCCATGGCGGCCGCCGGGGCGGCGAGCGGGGCGGGAGCAGGGGCCGGCGCCGGGGGCGGGAACGTCTGTGCCGCCGCCGGCATGGGCACCCCGGCACCGATGGACGGGGGCGAGGCGGGCGCCGGGGCCGGAGGCGGGGCCGCGGCGGCCGGGACGGGAGCTGGAATCGGGGCAGGAGCAGGAGCAGGAGCAGGAGCAGGAGCAGGAGCAGGAGCCGGGGACGGGGCAGGGGTGGGCGTGGGGTAGGGGGAGGCTCCGGCCGGTGCGGGCGCCGCCGCGGCCGCCGGCAGGGGCAGGCCGGGGCCGGAACCCGGGGCCGTGGCGCCGGCGTCCGGCGCGGCGAGGCCGCGCAGGCCCGCGCCGTTCGTGGCGCCGACCAGGCGGTCCACCGCCGCCGTGCCCGAGCTGTAGCTGGTCCCGGTGCCCAGCTCGGGCACGGCGGCTCCCCTCCTGGTCTCGTAGAGCACCTGCTCCAGGCCGGACACCAGGCGACGCACGTCCACCTGGGGGCGCACCACGAGCCGCAGGAAGCGACTGGACGAACCGATCTTGTTGCCGCACTCGCGGACCAGGATCCGGTGCTCGGTGAGCAGCCGGTCCCGCACCACGGTGCCCTCGGCGCCGACGGGCAGGCGCACGAAGAGGAAGTTGCCCTGGGAGGGGTAGACCGTCAGACCGGGCAGTGCCGACAGCTGGGCGGTCATGTCCAGCCGGTCGCGGCGGATCTGCTGGAGGCTCTGCGCGTACTCGGGTCCGTGCTCGCGCAGCATGAACACCACGTGCTCGGCGAAGGAGTTCAGGTTCCACTTCGGCAGCATCGAGCGGATCCGCCCGGCGAGGGCCGGATTGGCGACGAGGTAGCCGAAGCGCACGCCGTGCAGCCCGAAGTTCTTGCCGAGGCTGCGCAGCACGATCACGTTGGGCCGGATCATCGCCTCCTGGACGACGCTGGGCTCGGCCTCCGCGTCGGCGAACTCCAGGAACGACTCGTCGACGACCACCAGGTCCAGGTCGGTCATCGCGTCCATGAACTGCACGACCGACCGCTTGGGCAGGAAGCCGCCGTCGGGGTTGTTCGGGTTGCAGATGACCGCCGCCCGGGTCCCCCGGCTGCGGATGAACTCGGCGTACTGGGCGAGGTCCAGGGCGAAGCCGCTGGACTCCTGCAAGGGGAACATGTCGACCCGCTTGCCGGTCTCCATCGGCTGGTCCGTCCACCGGCCGAACGTCGGCACGGGGACGGCGACGGACTCCCGGACCAGCAGATGGTCGATCCAGGTGATCAGTTCGGTGGACCCGTTGCCCATCGCCACGGCCTGCGGCGGCAGCTGAAGGAGGTTGCACAGCTCGGCCGTGATGGTGTCGGCGCCGCTCGGGTAGTACGTGACGATGTCGCGCAGGCGGGCCGCCATGGCGTCCCACATCTGCGGGGTGGGGAAGTAGGGGTTGACCGGGATGCAGAAGTCGATCGGGCCGGAGCCGTCGCCCGCCGCCCGCGTCAGCGCCGCCATGGACGGGCTGTGCGCCGCGGTGCCGCGGAACAGCGAGGTGACGTTGTCGGCCATGGAACCTCCGGTTCTGGGTGGCCCGCGCGGGGGAGCGCGGGCCACCGGTCTATACGGAGGCCGGTGTGACGCCGTTCAACTCACCGGTCGACTCATATGACGAATCGCTGACTTCTGGCTCAGCGGCTGAACGAATGGACCGTCGTCGAGCGGTAGGTCTGCCCAGGCCGCAGCACGGTGGTCGGGAAGTGCGGCTGGTTCGGCGAGTCCGGGAAGTGCTGGGTCTCCAGGCACAGCGCGTCGCCCTGCCGGTAGATCCGACCGCCGGAGCCGACCAGCGTGCCGTCGAGGAAGTTGCCCGAGTAGAACTGCAGGCCCGGCTCGGTGGTGGCGATGCGCAGGGTGCGGCCGGAGGACGGGTCGCGGAGGGTGGCGACCCACTCCGGGCGCGGCGAGAGGCCCTTGTCGAGGACCCAGTTGTGGTCGATGCCCTTGCCGTACAGCAGCTGCTGGTGGGCCTCGCGCAGGTCCTCGCCGATGCGCTTGGCGCGGCGGAAGTCGAACGGGGTGCCCGCGACCGGCGCCAGTTCGCCGGTGGGGATCAGGCCCGAGTCGACCGGCGTGTAGCGGGAGCCGGCGATCTTCAGCTGGTGGTCCTCGACGGTGCCGCTGCCCTCGCCGGCCAGGTTCCAGTAGACGTGGTTGGTGAGGTTGACGACGGTGGCCTTGTCGGTGGTGGCCTCGTAGTCGATCCGCCAGTCGCCGTGCCGGGTGAGGGTGTACGTCACCTTCGTCCTCAGCGTGCCCGGGTAGCCCATCTCGCCGTCGACCGAGGTGTAGTGCAGGTGCAGGCCGACGTCGGAGCCCTTGGTGAACGGCTCGACGTCCCACACCCGCTTGTCGAAGCCCTTGGCGCCGCCGTGCAGGCTGTTGTCGCCGTCGTTGACGGACAGCTGGTACGCGGTGCCGTCGAGGGTGAACCGGCCCTTGCCGATCCGGTTGCCGTAGCGGCCGATCAGCGCGCCGAAGTACGGGCTGGAGGCGACGTAGTCCTCGATGGTGTCGAAGCCGAGGGAGACGTTGGCGTGGCAGCCGCGCCGGTCCGGGATCTCCAGGGACTGCACGATGCCGCCGTAGGACAGCACCCGCATCCGGGTGCCGCCGTTGGCCAGCGACCAGCTGTACACCTTGGTGCCGTCGGCGAGGGTGCCGAAGAGGGTCTTCACCGGGGTCCGGCCGCCGTGGGCGTGGGCCGTGCCGCCGAGTGTGGTCGCGGCGAGCCCCGCCGCCGCCGCGCCCGCGATGACCGTGCGTCTGTTCAGTTCCATGTAGCGGCTCCTGAGGAGGAAGGGCCCCGCCGTCTCCGGCGGGGCCCGAGCTGACTTACGAACCGGACTTGCGCTTGTTCCACACGTCGAAGCCGACCGCCGCCAACAGGGCCAGGCCCTTGATGACCTGCTGCCAGTCGGAGCCGACGCTGAGGAGGTTCATGCCGTTGTTCAGCACACCGAGGACCAGACCGCCGATGATCGCGCCGAGGACGGTGCCGACACCGCCGCTCATGGACGCGCCGCCGATGAACGAGGAGGCGATGGCCTCCAGTTCGTAGTTCAGGCCGGCCTTCGGGGAGGCCGCGTTCAGCCGGGCGGCGATCGCCAGACCGGCCAGGGCCGCGAGCGCGCCCATGTTCATGAAGACGAGGAAGGTGACCTTCTTGTCCTTCACACCGGACAGCTTGGCCGCCGGCAGGTTGCCGCCGATGGCGTAGATGTGGCGGCCGAAGACGGAGTTGCGCATGACGTAGCCGTAGCCGACCACCAGCACGCCGAGGATCAGCAGCAGGATCGGGGCGCCCTTGTAGCTGGCGAGCAGCAGGGTGATCGTCAGGACCGAGGCGATGATGATCGTCAGCTTGAGCAGGAAGAGGTTGAGCGGGGTGACGTCCAGCGTGAACTCCTGCTGGCGCCGGCGGTCCCGGACCTCCTGCAGCACCACGAAGACGATCACGGCGAGGCCGAGCAGCAGGGTGATGTTGTGGTAGTTCGTGTTCGGGCCGGCCTCGGGCAGGAAGCCGTTGCCGATCTTCTGCAGGCCGCCGGGGAACGGGCCGAGGGTCTGGCCCTCCAGCAGGATCTCCGTGAAGCCGCGGAAGATCAGCATGCCCGCGAGGGTGACGATGAAGGACGGTATGCCGAGATAGGCGACGAAGAAGCCCTGGGTGGCGCCCGCCACCGCGCCCATGGCGAGGCAGAGCACGACGGCGACCGGCCAGGGCACGCTGTGCTCGACGGTCAGCACGGCGGCGAACGCGCCGATGAACGCGGTGACCGAACCCACCGACAGGTCGATGTGACCCGCGATGATCACCAGCATCATGCCGATCGCGAGGATCAGCACATAGCCGTTCTGCAGGACCAGGTTGGAGACGTTGCGCGGCAGCAGCAGCTGGCCGTCGGTCCAGACCGCGAACAGGGCGACGATCAGACCGAGCGCGATCAGCATGCCGTACTGGCGCATGTTGCCGCGCAGGTTGGCCACGACCAGCTGCAGCAGGCCGGTGCCCGCCGGACCGTCGTCCCTGCCCGGCGGGGCCGACGCCGGCATCTTGGTCAGTTCGGTGCTCATCGCGTTACCTCTTTGTCCTTCGTCATCTGGCGCATCAGCACTTCCTGCGTGGCCTCGGCCCGGGGCACCTCGCCCGTCAGCCGCCCGGCGGACATGGTGTAGATGCGGTCGCACATGCCGAGCAGTTCGGGCAGTTCGGAGGAGATGAAGACGACCGCCTTGCCTTGCGCGGCCAGTTGGTCGATGACCGTGTAGATCTCGTACTTGGCGCCGACGTCGATGCCGCGGGTCGGCTCGTCGAGGATCAGCACGTCGGGACCGGCGTGGATCCACTTGCTGAGGACGACCTTCTGCTGGTTGCCGCCGGACAGCTTGCCCACCGGCTCGAAGACGGTCGGCGCCTTGATGTTCATGGACTTGCGGTACTCCTCGGCGACCTGCCGCTCCGCGTGCTCGTCGACGATCCCCCGCCTGGCCACCTTGCCGAGGGCCGTCAGCGAGATGTTGCGGTTGATGGTGTCGATGAGGTTGAGGCCGTAGTGCTTGCGGTCCTCGGTGGCGTAGGCGATGCCGTGCCCGACCGCCTCCGCGACGCTCCGGATGCGGATCTCCCGGCCGTCCTTGAGGACCGTGCCGCCGGCGTACCGGCCGTAGCTGCGGCCGAAGACGCTCATCGCCAGCTCGGTGCGGCCGGCGCCCATGAGCCCGGCGATGCCGACGATCTCGCCGCGCCGCACCTGGAGCGACACGTCGTCGACGACCTTGCGGTGCTGGTCGATCGGGTGGTGCACGGTCCAGTTGCGGATCTCCAGCGCCGGGGCCGCGCCCTCCTCGGGGTGGTGCGGCGTGCGCTCGGGGAAGCGGTGTTCCAGGTCGCGGCCGACCATGCCGCTGATGATCCGGTCCTCGGTCGTCTCCGGCGCCTTGACGTCCAGCGTCTCGATGGTCTGTCCGTCGCGGAGGATCGTCACCGAGTCGGCGACCCGGCGGATCTCGTTGAGCTTGTGGGAGATGATGATCGAGGTGATGCCCTGGGTCTTCAGTTCCAGGATCAGGTCGAGGAGCTTGCCGCTGTCCTCGTCGTTGAGCGCCGCCGTCGGCTCGTCGAGGATGAGCAGCTTCACCTTCTTCGACAGCGCCTTGGCGATCTCCACCAGCTGCTGCTTGCCCACGCCGATGTCGGCGACGCGGGTCTCCGGGTGGTCGTCCAGGCCGACCCGGCGCAGCAGTTCGGTGGCGTGCCGCAGGGTCTCGCGCCAGTTGATGAAGCCGCCCTTGGCGTGCTCGTTGCCGAGGAAGATGTTCTCCGCGAGGGAGAGGTAGGGCGACAGCGCCAGCTCCTGGTGGATGATGACGATGCCGTGCTGCTCGCTCGCCCGGATGTCCCGGAAGCGGACGACCTCCCCCTCGAAGAGGATGTCTCCCTCGTAACTGCCGTGCGGATGGACGCCGGAGAGCACCTTCATCAAGGTGGACTTGCCGGCGCCGTTCTCCCCGCAGATGGCGTGGACCTCGCCCTGCCGGACGGTCAGGGTGACGTCCGACAGCGCTTTGACACCGGGAAAGGTCTTGACGATCGAGCGCATTTCCAGGACGGGTCCCGCCATGGTCGTGCCTTCCAATCCGTAAGGGCCGACGCTTACTTGAGCTGGTCCGCCGTGTAGTAGCCGCCGTCGACCAGGACCTGGGTGTAGTTGGTCTTGTCGACGCTGACCGGCTTCAGCAGGTAGGCGGGGACGACCTTGGCGCCGTTGTCGTAGGTCTTGGTGTCGTTGGTCTCCGGCGTCTTGCCGTTGAGCGCCGCGTCGACCATGTTCGAGGCGACCTTGGCCAGCTCGCGGGTGTCCTTGTAGACGGTCATCGTCTGCTCGCCCGCGATGATGGACTTCACGGAGGCCAGCTCGGCGTCCTGACCGGTGACGACCGGCAGCGGCTTGGAGCCGGAGCCGTAGCCGTCCGACTTCAGCGCCGACAGGATGCCGATGGAGATGCCGTCGTACGGCGACAGCACCGCGTCGACGCGGGCGCTCTGGTACGACTTGGTGAGGATGTCGTCCATGCGCCGCTGGGCGGTGGCGCCGTCCCAGCGCAGCGTGGTGACCTGGTTGATCTCGGTCTGGCCGGACTTGACGACGAGCTTCTTGCTGTCGATGTACGGCTTCAGGACGCTCATCGCGCCGTTGAAGAAGTACTTGGTGTTGTTGTCGTCGTTCGAGCCGGCGAACAGCTCGATGTTGAACGGGCCCTTGCCGTCCTTCAGGCCCAGCTTGTCGACGATGTAGTTCGCCTGGAGCTCGCCGACCTTGCTGTTGTCGAAGGAGGCGTAGTAGTCGACGTTCGGCGTGCCGAGGATGAGGCGGTCGTACGCGATGACCGGGATGCCGGCGTCCTTCGCCTGCTTGAGGACGTTGTTGAGCGACTTGTTGTCGATCGCGGCGACGATCAGCGCCTTGACGTTCTGCGTGATCAGGTTCTCGATCTGGGAGACCTGCTGGTCGGGGTCGTCCTCGCCGTAGACCAGCTTGGTCTCGTAGCCCTTGGACTCCAGGTCCTTCTTGACGTTGTTGCCGTCGGCGATCCAGCGCTCGGAGGACTTGGTCGGCATCGCGATGCCGATGGTGCCGCCCTTGGCGGACCCCTTGTCCTCCTTGCTGCCGCCCTCGCTGTTCTGGCCGCAGGCGGTCAGGGTGAGCGCGAGGGAGGCGGCTCCGGCTATGGCGGCGAGGGCGGCTCTGCGAGTACGCATGATCATCATCCTTGATGTGGGTGGGGCGGGGTTCGGTCCGGGTGGTTCGGGGGCTGTCGGAGGGCCGGGCGGGAGGACCGAGGTGGCGTGTGTGGGATTGTGTTGGGCTGCGTCTGCTTTTGTGAAGCCGTGGTGTTCGAAACGTTATGCGGACGTTTCGAAACGCCTCAGCTCGCCCGGCCTGCGGGACCCGAGCGGCGCCATGTCGCCGTCGGCTCCGTGCCTGGCCAGCAGGTCCAGCGCCAGCCGGCCGCGCCGCACCCGCTCCTTCGCGGTGGACAGCGTCAGCTCGCGCATGTGGTGGCCGTACGGATAGATCCCCGGGGCCTTGGACAGGCCGAACTTCAGGTAGAGCGGGGAACCCCGCCGGATCAGCTCGGCGACCTCGTACATCCGGACATATCCGCCCAGATCGTCGGGTGCCTCGATGTACATGTCCATGGGCGCCGCGGACACCCTGCGGATCTCCGTGAGGTGGTCCAGCGTCAGATCGCTGGGCACGTTGATCGAGTCACCGCCGAGTCGTTCGTAGACGGCGAAGGACGCCGGGTTGACCGGCCCGATGAGCGCGGACACCTTGAGCGTGGTGTCCGCCGGCAGGATCCCGGCCGCCCGCGCCCGGTGCAGCGTCCACAGCACGCCCTCGTCGGCGACCAGGAGGCACTGGACGCCCAGCTCGGTCGCCCGGACCGCGTCCTCCACGCAGCCGGCCACGGCGTCGTGGCCCCGGGCGCGCAGCCCGGCCCCGCGTGAGTCGGTGCGCACCGATGCGCCGGTGTCCCAGGTGCCGCGCGGCCCGGTGAACAGGCAGAGCTCGATGTCCCGCTCGCCGGTGGCCTCCACCATCTCGGTGATCTCGGCATCGGTGAGCATCCAGACGCCGCTGCCCTGGCTGATCCGGTGGATCGGCACGTCGAGCCGCGAGGCTTCCTTGAGGACGACGGCCAGCGCCTCGGGGCCCTCGCACGAGGGGATCTCGGTGCGCCAGCGGCCGCCGCCCGGGAAGGAGTGGGGCGAGGCGTCGGCGGGGTCGAGGGCGGGCCCGCCCAGGCCGAGCGCGGCGAGCGCCTGCTCGCCGGGCCTGCGGGCTGCCGTAACGGGAGCGTCGGTCACAGGGTGTCCTTAGTGTTCGATATATCGGACGAGGTTCGCGGCTCAGGGTGCGGGGGGCTACGGAGGGGGCCGGCGCGGGCGCCGGGCTGTCGGGCGGGCGGCCCCGCGCGGGCGTGCGGCTAGGGACGCAGCAGTACCTTGCCCACCTTCGGATCGCCGGACCCCACCAGCTCGATGGCCTCCGAGAACTCGGCCAGCGGCAGCTCGTGGGTGACCAGCGGCAGCGGATCGAGCAACCCGGCGGCGAACACCCGTACCGTGTGCGACCAGGCATCCGGCGGCGCCCCGAAGACGGTGTGCACCTCCAGCTGCCGTACGACGAGATCGGTCGGGTCCAGACCCTCCGCGCCCGGCGCCGGGATGCCGGTCAGCACCAGCCGCCCGCCGCGCCGCAGCAGACCGGCGGCGGTCCGCGCCGCGGAGGCCGACCCGGCGGTCTCGACGACGACGTCGAAGTCGCCCGGCAGTTCCTGGTCCCTGGTCCGGAAGTCCGTCGCGCCGAACCGCCGGGACAGCGCCTCCCGGTCCCGCCGGGTGCCCACCACCAGCAGCTCGGCGGGCGAGCCCGCCCGCAGGAACTGCACGGCGAACATGCCCAGCGTGCCGGTGCCCACGACCGCGACCCGCTCGCCGGGCCGGGCGCCCGCCCTGAGCGCGGCGGCCGCGATGCAGGCGGCCGGTTCCAGCAGCGCGGCGGCGGTCAGGTCGGCGTCGTCCGGCAGCACGTGCAGCAGCCGGGCCGGCAGGGTCAGCGTGGCGGCCATGGCCCCCGGCTGGGTGAACCCGGTCTCCTCGTAGCCGTCCGTGCACAGCGTGGTCTCGCCGGCGTGGCAGCGGTCGCACACCTGGCAGTTGCGGAAGCCCTCGCCGACCACCTTGCGGCCCACCAGCGAGGCCGGCACCCCGGCGCCCACCGCCCGTACCGTCCCGGACCACTCGTGGCCGGGCGTCAGCGGGTAACGGACGTACCCCTCGGGCCGGTTGCCCTGGTACACCTCGCGGTCGCTGCCGCAGATCCCCACCGCGTGGACGCCGACCAGCGCCTCGCCGGGGCCGGGCTCGCGCGGGGTGTGTTCGACGAGCCGGTGCTCGCCGGGCGCCTCGACCAGGACCTCGGAGCTCACTTGGTGCCCTTCGGCTTGCGCTGCTCCCAGCCCTCGGCCCACAGGTCGAACCGGGCCTGCTGCTGCGGGAACTCGGCCGCCGCGTCGACGTCCAGCTCGACGCCGAGGCCCGGCGCGTCGGAGAGGTGGAAGCAGCCGTCCTCGGGGTCCACCTGCGGGGCGCCCTTGACGACCTTCTTGATCTCCGCGTCGGCGAAGTCGTTGAAGTGTTCGAGGACCTTGAAGTTGGGCGAGGTGAAACCGACCTGGAGGGAGGCGGCGGTGAGCACCGATCCGCCCACGTTGTGCGGGGCGACCAGCATGTAGTGGGTCTCGGCGGTGGCGGCCAGCTTGCGGGTCTCCCAGATGCCGCCGATGTGGCCGACGTCGGGCTGGATGATGTCCACGGCCTGGCTCTCGAAGAGCTCGCGGAACTCGATGCGGTCGTGGATGCGCTCGCCGGTGGCGACCGGGACGTCCACCTTCGCGGCGACCTTCTCCAGCGCCTTGAGGTTCTCCGGCGGGCAGGGCTCCTCCAGCCAGGCCGGCTTGAACGGTGCCAGCTCCTTGGCCAGCCGGACGGCGGTGGCGGGCGAGAACCGGCCGTGCATCTCCAGCATCAGCTCGGCGTCCGGCCCGATGGCGTCGCGCACGGCCTCGATCAGCGAGACGGCGTACAGGGTCTGCTCGTGGTCCAGCTCGAAGTGCCCGGTGCCGAAGGGGTCGATCTTGAGCGCCCGGTAACCGCGCTCCATGACCCCCTGGGCGGCCTTGTGGTAGGCCTCCGGGGTCCGCTCGGTGGTGTACCAGCCGTTGGCGTACGCCTTGACCTTGTCGGTCACCTTGCCGCCGAGCAGCTGCCACACCGGCACGCCCAGCGCCTTGCCCTTGATGTCCCAGCAGGCCATCTCGATGACGGCGATGCCCGACATCACGATCTCACCCGCACGGCCGTAGTCGCCGTACTTCATCCGGCGGACCAGGTCTTCCAGGGCGAACGGGTCGGAGCCCAGAATGTGGTTCGTCTCGGCCTCCCTGAGGTAGCCGATCAGCGCGTCGGTGTGACCCAGCATCCGGGTCTCACCGACGCCCGTGATGCCCTCGTCGGTGTGCACCTGGACATAGGTCAGGTTCCGCCAGGGGGTCCCGACCACATGAGTGCTGATTCCGGTGATGCGCACGGCAGTTGTCCCTCGCTGCTTCGTCGACGCTGTTCGAGATTTCGTCACACGTTCGAAATGCTGGCGTGACAGTAAGGATGGCGGGTGGGGGGTGTCAATGGGTCGAACACATAACGGTTTCGACAGTTTCGGCGGCATTACCCCGGCGGAGCCGATCGTTTCCCACACAACCTTCACAGGCGGCGCTAGGAACCCCGCCGGTCCGGAACTTAGTCTTCCCGCGTCATGGACTACTGCCACCCGTGCCGCAGGCACCTCAACGGCGCCCTCGCCTGCCCGGGGTGCGGCACCCCCTCCGAAGCGCTGCACGCGTACGCGCCCGAGTACGCGTACGCGTACGGAGAATCGCGGGGGGCGGGGTACGCGCAGGTGTCCCACGCGCAGGAGGCCCACCCGGCGGACGCGCCGAGGGTGCCCGCGCAGGCGGTGCGGGAGCCGGCCGCGGAGTACCCGGGCGACCGGTCCGGTACCGTGCCCGCCCCCGTCGACCCGGCGGCCCCCGCCCACGCGACCGCACCCACCGACCCCACCGCATCCACCGGTCCCACCGCTTTCACCGCCCCGACCGCAGCCGCCGCCCCGGCGGCCCCCGCCGATCCGGCCGTGTCCCCCCGCCCGGCCACGTCCGCCGGTCCGGACCCGGAAGGCCGGCCGGACCCGTCACCGGCAGCCGGAGGCGACGCGGAGCAGGACTGTGACGAGCCGCCCGGCCCCCGCGCCGCCCGGCGCGACCGCAAGGCCGCAGCACACCGAAGGCGCCGCCGCCGGGCCGCGCTGGTCGCCGCCGGCTTCGTGCTCGCGGCGGGCGGCCTCAGCCTGGCCGAACTCGGCATCGACGCACCGGGGTTCTCCTCCCCGAACCCGTCCACGAACGGCGGCGAGTCCGCCGAGATCGACGGCGACGACGCGACGGCCCCGGGCACCTCGCCCGGTCCGCAGGACAGCCCCCGGGACGCCGCCTCCGGAACCCCGGTCTCCGCCGGACCGTCCGCCTCCGACTCCGCGTCCCCCTCCGCCTCCGCCTCCGCCTCGCGCAGCGCCTCCGCGTCGCCGTCCGACGACTCCGGCGCGGACACCGGTGCGACGGCACCCGGCACCACCCCGACGGCTCCCGGTGCCACCGCGGGCCCCGCCCCGGACCCCACCCCCACCGCCGGCGACCCGCCCGCCTCGTCCCCGTCACCGAAGCCGTCCCCGTCGCAGACCTGCGACCGGTTCCTGTGGTGGTGCACCTGAACCCGGGCGTCCCCGCCCGCCGGCCTACGCCATCCGGGCTATCGGTGACACCAACGCCTCCTCGCCGCAGTTGAGTCGAACGGGTACACCTCGCCGTACCGATCTCAGACGGCTCACGACCTCGGCATGCCGGGCACCACCCAGGTGGGGGCGAGCCCCAGGGACGTGTCGGCGGGTCGCACAGGGTTTGATCATGATGGGACGCGCAAGCAGCGGTCTGGGTGAGGAGAGCGGATGGCAGAGCAGATCCACGGCACCGTGGTCGAGGGTTTCGAGGCGGTGCGAGAGGAGTTCGCCGCGTTCGTGGCGAGGGAACGGCCCGACTACGAGGGCCAGTTGTGCGCCTACGTACACGGCAGGCGGGTCGTCGACCTCTGGGCGGGGCAAGGGGTGGGACCCGACTCCCTGTACGGCGTCTTCTCGTCCACCAAGGGCGCCGCCCATCTGGTCGTCGCGCTGCTGGTCCAGGACGGCACGCTGGAGCTGGACCGCAGGGTGACGTACTACTGGCCCGAGTTCGCCGCCGAGGGCAAGGGCCAGCTGACCCTGCGCGACCTGCTCGCCCACCGCGCGGGGGTGGTGGGCGTGGACGCCGGATTCAGCCGGGAGGAACTGGCCGACGACCGGGCGCTGGCCGAACGGCTCGCCGACCAGCGGCCGTTCTGGCGTCCGGGCACCGCGTTCGGCTACCACGCGCTGGTCATCGGCGCGCTGTCCGGAGAGGTGGTGCGCCGGGCGACCGGCCGCACGCTGCAGGAGCTGTACGAGGACAGGGTGCGGGCGCCGTACGGCCTGGACTTCTTCCTGGGACTGCCGGCCGCGCACGAGCCGCGCTTCCGCTCCGTGCAGCCGATGGCGCCGACGCCCCGGCAGCGGGCGGAACTGGACGCGGTGCCGAGCGGCCCGCACACCCTGGGCTCGATCGCGTTCAACACCCAGGTGCCGGACCCGGCGGACCTGACGGACCACGCCAACTCCCGCACGGTGCGCGCCAAGGGACCGGCCTCGGCGGGCGGCGTCGCCTCCGCGCGCGGCCTCGCCGGGATGTACGCGGCGGCGATCGACGAGGTGGACGGGCGGCCCCCGCTGCTGAAGCCGGACACGGTCGCGGAGGTCGGGCAGATCCACTCGGTCGGGTACGACCTGGTCCTGCGGGCCCACAAGGCGTACGGCGTCGGCTTCCAGGCGACCGCCGAGACCTGGTACCCCTTCCTCGGTGCCGGCGCGTTCGGGCACAGCGGGGCCGGCGGCTCGCAGGCGTTCGCGGACCCGCGCAGCGGGCTGGCCTACGGGTACACCCGTCGCCGGACGGTGTTTCCCGGCGGGGCGGCACCGGAGAACGAACGGTTCGTGGCGGCGGTGCACCGGGCGGCGCAGGTCCGCTGACCGCGCACGGTGGAAGGCCGCACCCCACGTCCAAGGTGCGGCCTCCGTCGTACGCAACGAACGCGGTCAGGCGAGCGTCACGCTGATGTCGCCCCGCGTCGCCTTGGAGTACGGGCAGACCTGGTGGGCCTTCTTGACCAGGGTCCGGGCCGTCTCGGCGTCGACGTTCGGGATGTGCGCCGAGATCTCGACGACCAGGCCGAAGCCGTCGTCGTTCCTCCCGATGCCGACCTTGGCGGTGACGGTCGAGCCGGTGACGTCGGCGCCGTCCTGCCGGGCCACGACGCCCAGGGCACCCTGGAAGCAGGCGCTGTAGCCGGCGGCGAACAGCTGCTCCGGGTTGGTGCCGGCGCCGCTGCCGCCCATCTCGGCGGGCGGGTTCACGACGATGTCGAGCCTGCCGTCGTCAGTGGCGACGCGGCCGTCGCGGCCGTTCTCGGCGGTGGCTACGGCGGTGTACAGGACGTCGGACTGCTGAAGGGGCATGCGGTGGTCTCCTCCTCGGCCCGCCGCCGACTCGCGCCCACGATCGACGGCGGATTTCGGAAAGAACTTACCGCATGACGGAAAGATGGGGCCAGAGTCAGAGCTTGACGATCATCTTCCCGGTGTTGTCGCCGCGCAGGACGCCGAGGAACGCCTCCAGGGTGTTGTCGATGCCCTCGACCACCGTCTCGCGGTACTTCAGCGCACCCGAGGCGACCCAGGGGCCGACCTCCCGCACGAACTGCGGCTGCAGGTCGTAGTGGTCGCCGACCAGGAAGCCCTCGATGCGGCCGCGGGTCTGGATCAGCCGCGCGAGGTTGCGCGGGCCGGGCGCCGGCTCGGTGTTGTTGTAGACCGAGATCATGCCGCAGACCGCGATCCGTCCGCCCTCGTTGAGGGAGCCGATGGCCGCCTCCAGGTGGTCGCCGCCGACGTTGTCGAAGTACACGTCGACGCCGTCGGGGGCGGCGGCCCGCAGCTGCTCGCTCACCGGACCGTCCTTGTAGTTGAAGGCGGCGTCGAAGCCGTACTCCTCGACCAGCAGCTTCACCTTCTCGGCGGAGCCCGCGGACCCGATGACCCGGGAGGCGCCCTTGAGCCGGGCGATCTGGCCGACCTGGCTGCCCACGGCCCCGGCGGCACCGGAGACGAAGACCGAGTCGCCCTCCTTGAAGGCGGCGGTGCGCAGCAGCCCGGCGTAGGCGGTCAGGCCGGTCATGCCGAGCACGCCGAGGTACGTCGACAGCGGCGCGGCCTGCGGGTCGACCTTGACGGCGTGCTGGGCGTCCATCACCGCGTACTCGCGCCAGCCGGAGAAGTGCAGGACGTGGTCGCCGGCCGCGATGCCCTCCGCCTCGGAGGCGACGACCTCGCCGACCGCGCCGCCCTGCATCACCTTGCCCAGCTCGAACGGGGCGACGTAGGACTTGGCGGCGCTCATGCGGCCGCGCATGTACGGGTCGACGGACAGGTACCTGTTGCGCACCAGTACCTGGCCCGCGCCGGGCGCCGGGACCTCGGTCTCGACGAGGGCGAAGTCGTCGGGGGTGGGCCAGCCGACGGGACGGCTGAGCAGGTGCCACTCGCGGTTCTTCATGGGGGGAGCGCCTTCCGGTTTGCTTCAGTACCTGAAACAACCATGGAGGTGAATATTTCAGGTTGTCAAGTAAACGGTTATCCTGAAGCCATGGCCCCACCCCAGCAGACCCGTCGCCCCGACCCCCTGACCCTGGAGGTCGTCGAGCTCATCGGCGAGGTCGTGGCCCGCTACCACGCCGACTACGAGGAGGCCGCCGCCGGTCACTCCCTGACCGGCGCCCAGGCCAGGCTCCTCGGCCTGCTCTGCCTGGAGCCGCTGCCCATGCGCAAGCTGGCCCGGCGGCTCAAGTGCGAGCCGTCCAACGTCACCGGCATCGTCGACCGCCTGGAGGCCCGCGGCCTGGTCGAGCGCCGCCCGGACCCGGCCGACCGCCGTGTGAAGCTGGCCGCGGCGACGGCGGACGGCTGCCGCGTGGCACGGGAACTGCGCGAGTCCCTGCGCTTCGCCCGCGAACCGCTGGCCGGCCTCGACGACGGCGAACGCGAGGTGCTGCGCGGGCTGCTGCGGCGGATGCTGGACGCCTGAGCGGCGCCGCGTCGGCCCTACAGGCCCGCCCGGCTGCCGCGCCGTACGGGCCCGGTACAGCAGCGTCAGGTCACCCGGCGCCGCCGGCGGCGTCTCGAACAGCGCGCCGCTAGAGTTCCGTCCATGCGCGATCTCGGGGTGGGCTTCCGCCATCTGGTGGCCGGCCAGCGGTGGGTGACCCGGCACGGCAGGGCTTACGGGTTCGGGCTGCTGCCCGCCCTCATCACACTGGTGCTCTACTGTGCGGCACTGGTCGCGCTCGCCGTCTGGGGCGACGACCTCGTCGCCTGGGCGACGCCCTTCGCCGACGACTGGGCCAGCCCCTGGCAGGGCCTCTTCCGCGGCCTGCTCACCGCGGCGCTGTTCGTCCTCGGCCTGCTGCTCGCCGTCCTCACCTTCACCGCCGTGACCCTGCTCGTCGGCCAGCCCTTCTACGACGCCCTGTCCCAGGCCGTCGACCGCGACGTCTCGCCCGACGGCACCGCGCCCCAGTCCGGGCGGCCGCTCTGGCGCGAACTGTGGATCTCCGCCCGGGACAGCCTGCGGATCCTGGCGCGGGC
The DNA here is from genome assembly GCF_965341775.1 of Streptomyces sp. bgisy159. Lineage (GTDB taxonomy): Bacteria > Actinomycetota > Actinomycetes > Streptomycetales > Streptomycetaceae > Streptomyces. Next base: position 79,098 of record NZ_CBDQZH010000003.1, read on the forward strand.
CGGGCTGTGGGCGCTGCTGCTGTTCGCCGCGGGGTTCATCCCCTTCGCCGGGCAGAGCGTCGTACCGGTCGTCGGGCTCTTCGTCACCGGGTTCTTCCTCACCGAGGAGCTGACCGCGGTGGCCCTGCAGCGCCGACGCGTCGACCTGCGCGACCGGCTCGCCCTGCTGCGCGCCCGCAAGACCCTGGTCTGGGGCTTCGGCACGCCCCTGGCGCTCGCCTTCCTCGTCCCGTTCGTCGCCGTGTTCCTGATGCCGGGCGCCGTCGCGGGCGCCACGCTCATGGCCCGCGACCTGCTCGGCGAGGAGACCGGGGAGCCCGAGGACGCCGGCGACGGCACGGACGGCGACGACCGCGACAGCCCGCCCACGCTCACGAAGGATCACTCGCCCTGGTGACCGGGGTGCCCGCGTAGCCGTCGTCACCGGGCCGGCCGTCACCGCCCCGGCGCCGGCTCCGCGATGAGCGTCCGCCCGGCTCCGTCCCGGCCCCGGCGTCAGCCTCGTCCCGGCCCCGTCGCACCCGGCGACCGCGACGAGCGAGGAACGGCCTGTGCGGCCGGCCCGTCGCCCGGACGCCGGACCCGCGCCGCCGTCTCCCGCAGCTCCGCCACGAACCCCTCCGCCGCCACGAACTCCTCCGCCGTCGCGTCCCGCGCCCGGCCGCGGAGCGTCGCCGCGTACACCGCCCGTGCGGGGGCGCCCTCGGCGACATCATCAGCATCCGCACCTACCTCACGGACATCGACGGCCTACCCGAACACGGTGCCGTCCGCCGCGAGTTCCTCACCGGCACCCCGCCCACGAGCATGACCTTCGAGGTGCCCCGGCTGTTCCGCCCCGAGGCGGTGATCGAGATCGAGGCCGTGGCCGCCGTACCGCCCGCCGAGTGATACTGCCCCCATGAAGACGGCCAACCTGGGTGTCCTGTTCCTCGTCGAGCTCGGCGCCCTGGGGGCCGCCGCCTACTGGGGGGCCACCGTCGCGTGGCCGCTCGCCGTCGCCGCCCCGGTGGTCCTCGCCGCGCTGTGGGCGCTGTTCGGCTCGCCGCGCGCCCGGTACCGGACCAGTGGCGCGGGCCGGGCCGGCTTCGAGGTGCTGTGGTTCGGGGCGGGAGTGGCCGCCCTGGTGGCCGCCGGCGCTCCCGGCTGGGCCCTGGCCCTCGCGCTCACGTGCGGGGCGAGCAAGGCGCTGGCCGTCCGCTGGGGGCAGTGACCGACCCCGGCGGCAACCCTCCTCATGTGTGAGGGAGTCGTACGAAACTCGGCCGGAACGGCCATGCAGCCGTCCGGCGGCGGCTACCGTCGAGGGCAGCCCCGGCCGGGGACCTGACCCCTGGCCGGGGCTCGTGGCGTCCACGGCCGTGAGTCAGCGCACCCCGAAGCCGTACACCGTCTCCGAGCGGTAGACCTGACCCGGCCGCAGCACGGTGCTCGGGAACTCCGGGCGGTTGGGGGAGTCCGGGAAGTGCTGGGCCTCCAGCGCCACACCCGCCCCGGGAACCAGCGGCTCCGGCAGATGGTCCCCGGTGTAGACCTGCAGGCCCGGCTCGGTCGTCGCCACCGTCAGCACCCGCCCGGACGCCGGGTCGCACAGCTCCGCGACCTCCACCGCCGCGGCCGTGACGCCTTTGTCCAGCACGAAGTTGTGGTCGTAGCCGGTGCCGAGCTTGCGGGCCGTGCGGAAGTCGAAGCGGGTCCCGGTCACCTCCGCGAGCGCACCCGTCGGGATCAGGTCCGCGTCGACCGGCGTGTGACGGGAGGCCGCCAGCCGCAGCTCGTGCCCGGCGGCGTTCCCCGAGCCGGACAGGTCGAAGTAGCCGTGGTGGGTGAGGTTCACCACGGTCGGCGCGTCCGTGACCGCCTCGTACGCGAACCGCAGCGCGCCCGCCGCGTCCAGTGTGCAGGTCACCGCCACCTCCAGCCGCCCGGGGAAGCCCTCCTCACCGTCCTCGGCGACCCGGCTCAGCCGCACCCCGTGCTCGACCGGCTCCACGTCCCACACCCGCTTGTCGAAACCCCGCGCGCCGCCGTGCAGCGAGTGGGGACCGTCGACGGGCTCCAGGGCGTACGCCACGCCGTCCAGCCGGAACCGGGCGTGCGCGATCCGGTTGGCGTACCGGCCGATCAGGGCGCCCAGGAAGGGTTCGGGGGTGGCGAGGTAGCCGTCCAGGTCCGCGAACCCCAGCACCACGTCCGCCGTCCGCCCGTCGCGGTCCGGGACCTCCACGGACTGCACGATTCCGCCGTACGACAGGATCCGCACCCGGGTGCCCGCCCGCTCCAGCGTCCAGCGGTGCACCGGCGTGCCGTCGGAAAGTGTTCCGAAGTGTTCGCTCATGGGCGGAACTCTAGGTCAGTCCGCCTTGGCCGTGACATGACGGTAAGCGATCTCCGCCAGCCGCGCCTGGCCGTTCTTGCTGGGGTGGAACCAGTCCCAGTGGCTCAGCTGGTCGGTGCCGAACCGGTACTCGTACACGGCGCCGTCGTCGAACCGGCACCGGCGGTCCTTCGCGCACACCTGCGACAGCACCCGGTTGTAGTCCTCCACCCGCCGCTGCACGGTCGCCCGCCGCAGCGTCGCCGCCGAGTCCAGCGCGTCCGCGTCGCCCAGCATCGAGGGACACACACCCAGCTTCCACACCTGTTTGCCCAGCGGATTGGTGCGCCCCTGGGACCACAGCCGCTTCAGGTTCGGCACGCTGGCCACGTACACCTGTGCGCTGGGCGCCGTGCGCCGCAGCGTGCTCATCGCGCGCTCGAAGTCCGCCCGGAAGTCCGCCACCGGGGTCATCGCCTCCGGCGAGGCGCGACACGCGTCGTTGGCCCCCGCCATCACCGTGACCAGCCCCGGCCTGCGCGCCGCCGCCCGCGCCATCTGGCCCGGCAGGTCCGCCATCCGGGCGCCGGTCGCCGCGTAGTTCCAGCTGTGCGTGGCCGCCCGCGCCTTGCCCAGCAGCCGCACCGCGAGACTGTTCACCTCGCTGCTGGCGCCCGTCGCCCAGGACACCTCCGGGCAGTCCGTGAGAATGCCGCAGGCGTCGAATCCGCGGGTGATGGAGTCCCCGACGGCCGCCACGGAGGCGGGGCTGGCGTCCCACAGCGAGGACGGCGACGCGGACGGCTTCGCCTGCCGGGCCGGGGTGCCCGTGGGGCCGGGGGAGTCCCCGCCCACCGCGTCGCAGCCGGCCAGCCCGACCACCGCCGCCGTGACGACGGCCACCGCCCGCACCCGCGGGTTCCGCTTGAGCATCCCTCGCCTCTCCCTCGCCTCGCCTCTCCGCACCACCGGGCCGGGCGGTCGACCGGCCCCACCCATGACAACGTCCGAGGGTTCCCGCCCCGGCCCCAGAGCCCACAAGATGCAACGCGGCACACCCGTACACGCGTCCCCCCGGGTGAATGGCGGGCGTTTCGCGGCACCGGGACCGACGGTACGTCACACTCCTTGAGCCGCCGCAGGGTAGCCTCGCCATCAACGCGGCTGCTGCCATGACCGCAGCCACCCCGGCCCGCAAGACGACCCGCCTGCCCGGAGGTCCCGGTGACGACACGTGGAGTTCTGTACGTGCACTCCGCGCCGCGCGCGCTGTGCCCGCACGTCGAGTGGGCCGTCGCCGGGGTGCTCGGCACCCGCGTCAGCCTCGACTGGATCCGCCAGCCCGCCGCCCCCGGCACCTGGCGCTCGGAGTTCTCCTGGCTGGGCGAGGCGGGCACCGCCTCCAAGCTGGCCTCCGCGCTGCGCGGTTGGCAGCTGCTCCGCTTCGAGGTCACCGCCGAGCCCTGCGCCGCCGCCGAGGGCGAGCGCTACAGCTGCACCCCCGACCTCGGCATCTTCCACGCCGTCACCGGCATCCACGGCGACATCCTCATCCCCGAGGACCGCCTGCGCGCGGCCCTGCTCCGCAGCCAACGCGGCGAGACCGACCTTGAGGGCGAGTTGTCCAAGCTGCTCGGCAAGCCCTGGGACGACGAACTGGAACCGTTCCGGTACGCGGGCGAGGGCGCGCCCGTGCGCTGGCTTCACCAGGTGGTCTGAAAGACCCTGAGGGGCAGCGCGGCTCAGGGGCGCGGGGAACCGCGCGAGCAACCCACCAGGACCCGCACCCGGCATCCGACGGGCGAGACAACGACGAGTGGCCCGGCCTCACCGAGGAGCCGGGCCACAAACCGTCGGAGCGGCGCCGTCAGACCGTACGGAACGCCAGCACCACGTTGTGCCCGCCGAACCCGAACGAGTCGTTGAGCGCGGCGATACGGCCCTGAACGGGCAGCTTCCGGGCCTCCCCGCGCACGATGTCCGCGTTCGCCTCCGCCTCGGGGTCGAGACGGTCGACGTTGATGGTCGGCGGAGCCACCCGGTGGTACAGGGCGAGCACGGTCGCGACCGACTCGACGCCACCGGCACCGCCGAGCAGATGACCCGTCATCGACTTGGTCGCCGACACCGCGATGTGGTCGGTGTCGTCGCCGAACACCTTGCGCAGCGCCTTCAGCTCGGCCACGTCACCGGCCGGCGTCGACGTCGCGTGCGCGTTGACGTGCACGATCTCCGCCGGGTCCAGGTCGGTGCGGTCCAGCAGGTTCTGCAGGGCGTGCGAGATGCCCCGCCCCTCCGGCTCCGGCTGCACGATGTCGTGCGCGTCGGCCGAGATGCCCTGGCCGACCGCCTCCGCGTACACCCGCGCGCCGCGCCGGGCCGCGTGCTCGGCGGACTCCAGGACGATCACACCCGCGCCCTCGCCGAGGACGAAGCCGTCCCGGTCGACGTCGTAGGGGCGCGAGGCGCCCTGCGGGTCCTCGTTGTTCTTGGACATCGCCATCATGTTGCCGAACGCGGCGATCGGCAGCGGGTGGATGGCGGCCTCCGTACCCCCGGCGACGACGACGTCGGCGCGGCCGGTACGGATCATCTCGATGGCGTAGCCGATGGCCTCGGCGCCGGACGCGCAGGCGGAGACCGGCGTGTGCACGCCCGCGCGGGCGCCCACCAGCAGACCCACGTTCGCGGAGGGGCTGTTGGGCATCAGCATCGGCACGGTGTGCGGGGAGACGCGGCGGACGCCCTTGTCCTTCAGCACGTCGTACTGGTCGAGGAGGGTGGTCACGCCGCCGATGCCGGAGGCGATGACCGCACCCAGGCGGTCGGGGTCGACGGAGCCGTCCTCGCCCGCCTTGCCGGTGAACCCGGCGTCCTTCCAGGCTTCCTGGGCCGCGACCAGCGCGAACTGCGCCGAGCGGTCCAGCTTGCGGGCCTGCGGCCGCGGGATGACCTCGGTGGGCTCCACGGCGACCGGGGCCGCGATCTTGACGGCCTGTTCGGCCGCCCAGTCCTGCTCCAGGGGCTTGACGCCGGACTTGCCGGCGACGAGGCCCTCCCAGGTAGAGGCTGCGTCGCCACCCAGCGGTGTGGTTGCGCCGATACCGGTGACGACCACGGTGCGATTGGTCGGGCTCACGGGAAATCTTTCTCCAACGTTACGAGGATCAGCGGCGCCACCGCCGGGTGGCGGGGCAGGCAGCCAGCGGCTGGATCAGCCCTGGTGCTTGAGGATGTATTCGGTCGCGTCGCCGACCGTCTTGAGGTTCTTCACGTCCTCGTCCGGGATCTTCACGTCGAAGCGCTCTTCGGCGGCGACGACGACCTCGACCATGGACAGCGAGTCGACGTCCAGGTCGTCGGTGAAGGACTTGTCCAGCTGGACGTCCTCAACCGGGATCCCGGCGATCTCGTTCACGATCTCGGCGAGACCGGCGACGATCTCTTCCTGAGTGGCGGCCATGTCGGCGCTCCTTCGTAGATGTTCCAGAGGGTGTGGCGGTGTACACCGTGCCAGACCGCATGATCCGGCACGGAGTGCCTAGGGGAGGGTAACGACCGTCGCGGCGTACACGAGACCCGCCCCGAATCCGATGACGAGCGCCGTGTCGCCGCTCTTCGCCTCGCCGGTCGCCAGGAGCCGCTCCATCGCGAGCGGGATCGAGGCGGCCGAGGTGTTGCCGGTGGTGCGCACGTCGCGGGCGACCGTGACGTGCTCCGGCAGCTTGAGAGTCTTCACCATCGAGTCGATGATCCGCTCGTTGGCCTGGTGCGGGATGAAGACGTCCAGGTCGGCGGGGCTGATGCCGGCCGCGTCGAGGGCCTGCTGGGCGACCTTCGCCATCTCGAAGACGGCCCAGCGGAACACCGCCTGGCCCTCCTGGGTGATGGCGGGGAACCGCTCCACCGCGCCGTCGCGGTAGTCCGTCCACGGCACGGTCTGCTTGATGGTCTCCGACTTGTCGCCCTCGGAACCCCACACCGTCGGGCCGATCGCCGGCTCGGTGGCCGGGCCGACCACGACGGCGCCCGCGCCGTCGCCGAACAGGAAGGCCGTCGCGCGGTCCTCCAGGTCGGTCAGGTCGGACAGCCGTTCCACGCCGATGACCAGGACGTACTCCGCGGAGCCCTCCACGATCATGCCCTTGGCGAGGGTCAGGCCGTAGCCGAAGCCCGCGCAGCCGGCCGAGATGTCGAAGGCGGCGGCCTTGTCGGTGCCCAGCTTGTCGGCGATCTCGGTGGCGACGGCCGGGGTCTGCTTGAAGTGCGAGACCGTCGAGACGACCACGGCGCCGATCTGCTCGGCGGTGATCCCCGCGTCCGCGATCGCCTTGCCGGCCGCCTCCACGGACATGGCGCCGACGGTCTCCTCGTCGTTCGCCCAGTGCCGGGTCTCGATGCCGGAGCGGGAGCGGATCCACTCGTCCGAGGAGTCGATGTTCTCCAGGATGACCTCGTTGGGCACCACCCGGGTGGGCCGGTAGCCGCCGACGCCGAGGATGCGCGCGTACGGGGCGCCCTTGCTGGGTGTGATCTTCGCCATCGGGGCTCCTTGTCAGGCGTGCTCGGCGATGAGCTCGCGAGCGGCGTCCAGATCGTCGGGGGTCTTCAGCGCCAGGGTCTTCACCCCGGGCAGGGCGCGCTTGGCCAGGCCGACCAGGGTGCCACCGGGGCAGACCTCGACGATCGCGGTCGCGCCGAGCTCCTTGAAGGTCTCCATGCACAGGTCCCAGCGGACCGGGTTGGCGACCTGGCCGACCAGCCGCTCCAGCACCTCGGCGCCGGTGGCGACGGTCCGCCCGTCCTTGTTGGAGACGTAGGTGAAGTTCGGGTCGGCGGGCGTCAGGGCCCCGGCGGCCTCGGCCAGCGCCTCGACGGCCGGGCCCATGTGGTGCGTGTGGAAGGCGCCGGCGACCTTGAGCGCGACGACCTTGCGGACGCCCTCGGGCTTGTCCTCCTCCAGCGCGGCCAGCTGCTCCAGGGTGCCCGCGGCGACGATCTGCCCGGCCCCGTTGATGTTCGCCGGGGTCAGGCCCAGCTTCTCCAGGTGGGCGATCGACGTCTCGGGGTCGCCGCCGAGCAGCGCCGACATGCCGGTCTCGGTGATCGCGGCGGCCTCGGCCATCGCCAGACCTCGCTTGCGCACGAGCGTCAGGGCGGCGGTGTCGTCGAGGACGCCCGCGAAGGCGGCCGCGGTGATCTCACCGACGCTGTGTCCCGCCACGGCGCCCGGCGCGCCCGCCGCGTCAGCGGCTGAGGTCGCGGTGCCGAGTGCCGAGGCGGACAGGAGCCCGGCGGCGACCAGCAGCGGCTGGGCGACGGCCGTGTCCCGGATCTCGTCCGCGTCGGCCTTGGTGCCGTAGTGGGCGAGGTCGAGGCCGATGGCGTCCGACCAGGCGGCGACGCGGTCGGCGGCACCGGGCAGTTCGAGCCAGGGAGTCAGGAAGCCGGGCGTCTGGGCGCCCTGGCCGGGAGCGACGAGTACGAGCACTCTCACACTCTCTCTTGGGGACGGCCACGGCCGCCCGTGGGGACAGGGACGAAGAACAGCAGGGGGTTTTGTGGAGCCCCGACAAATACCTACGCCTGGGGATCCCCGTCGGCAAGACGCCCCAGGATCAGTGCGATCCGCAGCGTGAACGCCGAGCGTACATCGGACGGCGACCAGCCGGTGACGTCAGTCACACGTCGGAGCCGGTAGCGCACGGTGTTGGGATGCACGAACAGCATCCGCGCCGCACCCTCCAGACTGGACGCCTGTTCGAGGTAGACGGAGAGGGTCTCCAGCAGCGCCGACCCCGCCTCCTCCAGCGGTCTGTAGATCTCCTCCACCAACTGCTCGCGCGCGCTGGGATCACCGGCGATCGCGCGCTCCGGCAGCAGATCGTCCGCCAGGACCGGACGGGGCGCGTCCTGCCAGGCGGAACAGGCCTTCAGACCGGCCGCGGCGGCCTGCGCGGACCGGGTCGCGGTCAGCAGGTCGGGGACCACCGGCCCGGCCACCACCGGCCCCACGGCGAACGGCCCGATCAGGGACTTCGCCACGGCCAGCGGGTTGTCGCTGCCGCCCGCGATGACCACCAGCCGCGCACCCAGCACGCCCGTGAGCACCTGGAGCTTGGCGTGCCGGGCGGCCCGCCGGATGGCCTCCACGGTCAGTTCGGAGTCACCGTCGGGGGCGTTGCCCAGCACCACGCACACGTGCTCCGGCGCGTTCCAGCCGAGCGCCGCGGCCCGGGACACGGCCCCCTCGTCCGCCTCCCCGCTGAGCACCGCGTTGACCACCAGCGACTCCAGCCGCGCGTCCCAGGCACCGCGTGCCTCGGCGGCCTGGGCGTACACCTGCGCGGTGGCGAAGGCGATCTCCCGGGCGTACACCAGCAGCGCCTCGCGCAGCACGCTCTCGTCGCCCGGGGCCGCGACCTCGTCGATCGCGCTCTCCATGACCTCGATGGTGGTGCGCACCATCTCCACGGTCTGGCGCAGGGTGATGGCCCGGGTCAGCTCGCGCGGGGCGGTGCCGAACACATCGGTGGAGATGGCCTGCGGGGCGTCGGGGTGCCGGAACCACTCGGTGAACGCCGCGATGCCGGCCTGCGCCACCAGACCGATCCAGGAACGGTTCTCCGGGGGCATCGCCCGGTACCACGGGAGGGTCTCGTCCATGCGCGCGATGGCCTGGGCGGCGAGCGCTCCGGAGGACTTCTCCAGCCGTTTCAGGGTCGCGGCGTGCGCATGCACACCGGGCATCGGGGGTTCGGTCTTGCTGGCTTCGGGTTCGGGCACGGGACAAGACTGCCTTATCGGGCCGACCCTGTGTGGAGCCGGGTCGCAGGTGAGAGCTCCACGACACCCGGGCCCCGGCTACCGTGGGGCACGTGATGGACGTACGGCGCGCCGACGAGCGCTACAGGGGCGGGGACCCGGCGGCCGGGATCGACACCCGTCACGCCTTCTCCTTCGGGCCCCACTACGACCCGGACAACCTCCGCTTCGGCGCGCTGATCGCCTGCAACGAGGAGCGGCTCGCCCCCGGCGCCGGCTTCGAGGAGCACCCGCACAGCCATACCGAGATCGTCACCTGGGTCGTCGAGGGGGAGCTGACGCACCGTGACTCCACCGGCCACGAGACCCGGGTCCGCCCCGGCGACGTCCAGCGGCTGAGCGCCGCGTCGGGAGTACGCCACACCGAGCGCAACGCCGGACCGGAGCCGCTGACGTTCGTGCAGATGTGGCTGGCCCCGCTCAGCCCCGGCGGCGAGCCGTCGTACGAGCTGGTGCCCGGCATCGCCGACGCCACGCCGTACGCCCTGCCCGCCGCCGGCGCGCTGCTGCACGTGCGGCGGCTGGGCACCGGCGAGCGCACCGCGCTGCCGGACGCGCCCCGCGTCTACGTCCACGTCGTACGCGGCACCGTCGGGCTCGGCCCGCACCGGCTGGGGCCGGGGGACGCGGCGCGGGCCGCCGACGAGAAGGAGTTGGAGCTCGCCGCCGTCGGCGGCCCGGCCGAGGTGCTGGTGTGGGAGATGCGGGGCTGAGCGCGGTCAGCTGTCGGTGGGTTCCTCGGCGTTGCGCCAGATCGTGAGGTCCACCGTCACGTAGTTGCTCGGGTCGCTCGCGGGAGCCGTGCCCTGGTAGGTGACCAGGGCGATGTGTCCCGAGCCGGTATGCACGCAGAACTGACTGCCTTGGGACAGCTGTGACAGCGAGATCCGCTCGGCGTACCGGGTCTCCTCGCGGCAGGTCTTCAGAGAGCCTGGTTGAGCGTTGTTCAGCAGGACCACTTTCTCGCCCTGGCTGCCGAGCTCCTTGCCGTAGAGCGAGTCGTAGTAGAGGTCGGCATCATCGTTGTTGTAGGGAGTCCCGTCCTCGAGCGGTTTCGGCGGTGAGTCCGCGAAGCGGACGTAGTAGTCCATGGGGATGTTGATCGCCTTGAACGTTACCGGCTTCGGATCCGGCACGGGCTTGGGATCCGCTCCCGTTCCGGTGTTCGTGGTGCTGTCGCCGCTGCCGTCCGTCGAGGAACTCGCGGAGTCGGCGGTGTCGTCGAGAGTGCCGATGAACGACGCGCAGCCGCCGATCCACACCAGCCCCGCCACCACCGCGATGGTGTAGCCGATCCACCTGCTCCTCTTCTTCGGCGGCGGCAGCGGCTGCGGCCGCCACCCCGGCTGCGGACCGAACGGCGGCTGCGGCGCGGTCGGCGGACCGAACGCGGGCCGGAACTGCGGCTGAGCCGCCGGGGGCGGGTACGCGGGCCCGGGCGGTACGTGCGCGGCGGGCGCCGTCGGGACCACGTGGACCGGGGGCGCGGTCGGCGTGGGCGGCGTCGCCGGCGCCGGGGGCGTGTCGGGCCGGGTGACGGGGGCGGTGGGCGCGGACGCCTGCGGGGCGACCGTGGGGGCCGCCGCGAGGGCGGCGGACGCCGACACCCGCTGGGTGATCTGCTCGGTGATCGCCGCCGGCAGCCAGGAACCGGACTGGCGCAACGGGGTTGGCGACGCCTCCTGGCACAGGGAGATGATCTCGGCGGGGGAGGGCCGGTCGGCGGGGTTCTTCGCCAGGCAGCGCGCGATGAAGCCGAGCTGCCCGGGCAGCCCGCTGAGATCGGGCTCCTCGTGGACGATCCGGTACAGCACGGCGTGCGAGGGGCCGTCGCCGTACGCCCCCTGCCCCCGTGCCGCGAAGGCGGCGACCTGGCCGAGGGCGAAGAGGTCCGAGGCGGGCTTGATCTCCGCGCCGGCGGCCTGCTCCGGCGACATGAAGGCCGGGGTGCCGATGGAGACGCCGGTACCGGTCAGCGCGGTCGCGTCGGCGGCGCGGGCGATGCCGAAGTCGATGACGCGGGGGCCGTCGCCGGCCAGCAGCACGTTGGACGGCTTCAGGTCGCGGTGCACGATGCCCGCGCCGTGGATCACCGACAGCGCCTCCGCCATCCCGGCGAGCAGCAGCAGGACGGACGGGACCGGCAGCGGGCCGTGCTCGCCGACGGCCGACGCCAGCGAGGGTCCGGCCACATAGGCGGTGGCGAGCCAGGGCAGGTCGCCCTCGGTGTCGTAGTCGATGACGGGGGCGGTGTACAGCCCCTGCACCCGCTGCGCGGCCTCGACCTCCTGCCGGAAGCGGCGCCGGAACTGCGGGTCCTCGCTCAGCTCGGGCCGGATCGTCTTGAGGGCGATCGGGTGACCGCCCGGCGTGTACGACAGGTACACCGTGCCCATGCCGCCGGAACCGAGCCGCGCGGCGAGCCGGTACGCCGCCACGGAGGCCGGGTCGCCGGCCTCCAACGGGCGGAACTGTCCGCCCGGTTCTACCCCTGCCATTGCTCCCCCGAAGTCCCTGGGTGCCGCTGTGCAGAGGGAGGTTAGCCGAGGCGGTCAGCGGCCGGTGGCGGCAGCCCCGCTCTCCGTGAGCACCGCGTCCGTGAACGGCGGCCACGCCTCGGTCGCCCACGGCCCGAACGCCCGGTCCGTCAGGGCGACACAGGCCAGCGAGGCGTCGGGGTCGACCCACAGGAACGTGCCGGACTGCCCGAAGTGCCCGAACGTGCGCGGCGAGGACGAACTTCCCGTCCAGTGCGGCGACTTGGAGTCCCGGATCTCGAACCCCAGCCCCCAGTCGTTGGGGTTCTGGTGTCCGTAGCCCGGCAACACGCCCTTGGTGCCAGGGAACTGAACGGTCATCGCCTCGGCCACGGTCCGCGGGTCCAGCAGCCGGGGCGCCTGCACCTCCGCCGCGAACCGCAGCAGATCGTCCACCGTCGACACCGCGTCCTTGGCCGGCGATCCCTCCAGCGACGTCGACGACATCCCCAGCGGCTCCAGCACCGCCTGCCGCAGGTACTCCGCGAAGGGGATGTCGGTCGCCTTCGCGACATGGTCCCCGAGCTGCTCGAAGCCGGCGTTGGAGTACAGCCGCCGCTCTCCGGGCGCCGAGGTCGCCCTGTGCTCGTCGAACGCCAGCCCCGAGGTGTGCGCGAGCAGATGCCGCACGGTCGCCCCCGCCGGCCCGGCCGCCTCGTCCAGCTCGACCGCCCCCTCCTCGTACGCCACCAGCACGGCGTACGCGACGAGCGGTTTGGTCACCGAGGCCAGCGCGAACCGCTGCCCGACGGGCCCGTGGGTGCCGAGGACGGTCCCGTCGGCCCGCACGACACCCGCGGCAGCGGAGGGAACCGGCCAGTTCTCGATCAACGCGAGGCTCTTGAGCGACATGCGGTCGAGCTTAACGGGGGCACGGCGACGGCAATCCACTTGCTTGGAGCGCACTCCAAGGAAATAGCGTGGAGGGCATGACGGTGATGCAGAGCACCCCCGTGACAGCCGAGCAGAGCAGCCCCAGCCGCGTCGACATCTGTTCCGGCCCACCGCCCCGCCACCCCCGCCCCGACGGGCAGGACAGCTACACCATCAGCGAGGTCGTCGCCTTCACCGGCCTGACGGCGCACACCCTGCGCTGGTACGAGCGCATCGGCCTCATGGCCCACGTCGACCGCTCGCACACCGGCCAGCGCCGCTACAGCAACCGCGACCTGGACTGGCTGGACCTGGTCGGCAAGCTGCGGCTGACCGGTATGCCGGTCGCCGACATGGTCCGCTACGCCGAACTCGTCCGCGAGGGCGACGGCACCTACGCCGAGCGCTGCGCCCTGCTGGAGCAGACCCGGCGGGACGTCCGGTCGCGGATCGCCGAACTGCAGGACACGCTCGCCGTCCTCGACCGCAAGATCATGTTCTATTCGGACGCCACGCGCGCGTACGAAACGGAAAGGACCGCCCGATGACCGACACCAGGATCCCCACCACACGCCTCGGCGCCGGCGGCCCCGAGGTCGGGGTCCAGGGCCTGGGCTGCATGGGCATGAGCTTCGCCTACGGCCCCGCCGACGCCGACGCGTCCCGGGCCACCCTGGAGCGCGCCCTCGAACTCGGGATCACCCTGTACGACACCGCCGACGCCTACGGCGCCGGGGAGAACGAGCGCTTCCTCGCCCCCTTCGTCAGGGCCCACCGCGACGAGGTCGTCATCGCGACCAAGTTCGCGCTCTCCATCCCGCGGGACGACCCGTCCAAGCGCGTCATACGCAACGACGCCCCCTACATCCGCCAGGCCGTCGAAGCCAGCCTGCGACGCCTCGACGTCGACGTCATCGACCTGTACTACATGCACCGGCGCGACGTGAACGTCCCGATCGAGGAGACCGTCGGCGTCATGGCCGAGCTGGTGCGCGAGGGCAAGGTCAAGCAGCTGGGCCTGAGCGAGGTCACGGCCGACGAGCTGCGCGCGGCGCACGCCGTGCACCCCGTCGCCGCCGTCCAGTCGGAGTGGTCCCTGTTCAGCCGTGACATCGAGGCGAAGGTGGTGCCGGCGGTCCGCGAACTCGGCGTGACCCTCGTGCCCTACTCCCCGCTCGGCCGGGGCTTCCTCACCGGCGCCTTCACCAACGCCGAGACCGAGCTGACCGCCGACGACTTCCGGCGTCAGCAGCCCCGCTTCACCGGCGAGAACGCGGCGGCCAACGCGGCGCTCCTGGAGCCGGTGAAGGCCGTCGCCGAGGCCCATGACGCGACGCCGGCCCAGATCGCCCTGGCCTGGGTCCAGCAGCAGGCGGGCGTCCACGACCTGCCCGTCGTCCCGATCCCGGGCACCCGCAAGCCGAGCAGGGTGGAGGAGAACGCGCGGGCCGCGACCCTGCGGCTGACCGACGAGGAGCTGGCCCTCCTGGAGCCGATCGCCTCGAAGGTGGCCGGCGACCGGTACGCGGACATGGCGTTCACCTCGGCCGGCCGCGAGTGACCTGACCCGCCGGGGTGTTCACCGTCCCCGGACGGCGGCGAGCACCGCCGCCGCGAACGGCAGCGACTCGTGCACCACCCCGTACCCCAGCCCGAACACCACGGCGGCCGGGTCCTGATCGGCGGGACCCGGCCGCTGCGCGACGTCCGCGCCGCGCAGCCGCAGCCGCAGATACCCCTCCAGCAGCTCCGGCGACCGCCATTCCACGTCCGCGACCTCGGCCACCGGGAAGCTCTGGTCGCCCGCCTTCCACTTGGCGGACGAGGCTCCCGTCCAGAACCACCGGAACCGTATGGTCCGCCCGTCGAACGACGCCTTCCCGTCGTACGCCTTGAACGACACCGGCACCTCGGGCGCCGCCACCAGGAACCGGTCCACCGGACCGGACTCGGTGAGCAGCCCCTTCAGCTCGTCCGCGTAGTACTCCGCGAGCAACTCGCGCTCCGCGGGCAGCACCAGCCGGTAGGGATCGCCGGCCTCCTTCAGCTGACCCGCCGCCGCCTCCATCAGCGGATCCGCCCCGGGCCGCGGCTGGGCCCGCAGTACGACCGTCCCCCGCTTGCCCGGCTCCAGCGCCACCGACTCCAGCGCGCTCAGCGGAATCCGCCGCTCCCCCAGCGCGGAGAACAACCTGGGCGTGCGCAAGCCCCGTTCGTAACGGATGAGGACGGAGTCGGACTCGAACTCCCAGGCTGCGTGAAATCCGGCCAGTACGTCACCCATGCGGCTCATCGTATGCGGGACCGGCACGTTCGTCCCCTCCTCGCGCACGCCGCGGTTCCTGCGGTCTCTACGCGCGTCCGACCGCAGTGGTGGCGGACAAACCCTCCCGGCAGGCGCCGGCTCCGCTCGCGCACCGCACCGAACGGTATGCGCCAGTGCCGATGTCGGCGAGGTTGCGCAGACTGTCCGTGCCCGGCACGAAGTACCCCGCGTGGCCCCTGGCCTCGTGCGCCGACAGCACCCGCGCGCCGAACACCTCCGACACCGGGTCCTCGCCGTGTCCGAGCCCGCCGAACTCCATGTACGGCACGTCCTGGATCCAGTCGTCCGCGTCCCGCATCGCCCACACCCGGGCGGAGGTGCCGAGGTCGGCGGCCTTGCCCGCCCGCATCCCGGGACTGCCCGCGACGGCTATGTCGGCCACCCGGCCCGGCATCGAGCGCGCGGCCACACCGCACACCACCGAGCCGTAGCTGTGGCAGAACACCGAGACGGGCGCGCTGCCGGGCAGGGCGTGCAGCAGTGCGTTCAGCCGCACGGCCCCGCTCTCGGCGCGCATCGCGGTGGCCGATTCGATGCCCAGCCCGGCGGGTGCGGTGTAGTCGGCCCACGCGATCACGGCCGTGCGGGTCGTGGGGCTCGCCTCGCGCTCGGCCGCGTACAGCGCCTGGGCCATGCCGACGGGGGCGGAGTACCGGCGGTCGGTGCGCTGGAAGGTGAGCAGGTCGGTGTCGACGCCGGGGACGACCACGGAGATCCGCTGGGCCGCGGAGAGGTTGCCGAAGACCTCGGCGACCCGGCCGGCGCCCTCCGGGTCGAAGGCGAGGATCTGCCGCCCGGCGTCGCCGAGCGCCTCGAAGCGGTGCATCCGGCGGACCGCCTCGTGCTGCCCGGCGGGTGTGAGCCGGCCGTCGTGCGTCCGGACCCGCTCCGCCCGTACCGCCCGGACGAGCGCGGTGCGGTTGGCGCGGTAGCGCAGCTCGACGGGGGCGCCGTTCATGTTGCCGACGGCGAGCGGGTAGCGGGCGGCGAGCGAGGCGCGCTGCTGCTTGGTGAGCGTGGCGAAGAAGCGGGCGATCAGGGCGGGTGCCGCGTCCGGGTCGGGCAGGTCACGCCCGTCGATCCGGCCGTCCGCCCAGGCGGAGCGGGACGCCTGCAGCGCGGTGGGGTCGCGGTGGTGACGCAGCGCGGTCCAGCCGGTGGTCGCGAGCATCACGAACACCACGGCCAGCGCCAGCAGCGTTCGTGTGGCACGGGGGTGGGGGGTCTCGAAGGAAATCACTGGGACGACACACTAGGAGAACGGGAGGGTCTCGGGAGAACCGAGTGACAGGGATCACGTTTCGGTTCGCGCGGAAACGGGTTCGGCCCGGGCGTCGCGCGGCGAATTCCCCTATCAGGGTGACAAGGCTAAAGGCCCCTCGCCTCCGGCACACGCCCCGGGTCACAGTGGGTCATGCCACGGCCTGCGGCGCGCTGCCGGAGGGGGACAGCGCGCCGCGGGCCCGGGGACGCCACCGCCCTCACGACTCGACCGCCTCGACACGGCTGCCGGACAGCGCCGCCACCTCCGCGCGCAGCGCCCGCACCTCCTCGGTGAGCGCCTCGATCGCCTCCCGGTGCAGCCGCTCCTCCACGTCGTCCTTGTCGAAGCGGGCGATGAACCAGGCCGCGATGTTCGCGGTCACCACACCGAGCAGCGCGATCCCGGACAGCATCAGACCGACCGCCAGCAGCCGTCCCAGCCCGGTCGTCGGCGAGTGGTCGCCGTACCCCACCGTCGTCATCGTCGTGAACGACCACCACAGCGCGTCACCCAGCGTGTGGATGTTCCCGTGGGGTGCGTCCCGCTCCACCGACAGCACGGCCAGCGAGCCGAACATCATCAGACCCACGACCGCCCCCGCGACATACGTCGTCAGCTGTATCTGCGACGCCATCCGCGCCCGCCGTCCCACCAGCAGCAGGGTCGAGACCAGCCGGAGCAGCCGCAGCGGCTGCAGCAGCGGCAGCGCCACGGCGCACAGGTCCAGCCAGTGGGTGCGGACGAACGTCCACGGGTGGCGGCTCAGCGCCAGGCGCATCAGGTAGTCGAGCGCGAAGGCCGCCCACACCAGCCACTCGACCGCCGTGCAGACGCGCGTCAGCGTGTGACCGGCCGAGGTGTCCACGATGGGCACGGCGTAGGCGACGGCGAACAGACCGGACAGGACGAACAGGGGGCGTTGGGTGAAGTGTTCCCATCGGACCTGCGGTGACTGTTCCTTCATGCCCCGCATCGTAAGGAACGCGTGCGGGCGGCGGGGGAGGACCGGTGGCCCGCCCCCGCCGCCCGCACGCGCGCCGTCGGGCTCTAGGCGTCGCCGCCCGCCGCCCCCGGGTCGGCGGCCGCCACGTCCAGCAGCTGGTAGCGGTCGATGGCCTGCTTCAGTACGGACCGGTCGACCTTGCCCTCCTTGGCCAGCTCGGTCAGCACCGCCACCACGACCGACTGCGCGTCGATGTGGAAGAACCGCCGGGCGGCACCCCGGGTGTCCGCGAAGCCGAAACCGTCCGCGCCGAGCGACTGGTACGGCCCGGGCACCCACCGCGCGATCTGGTCCGGAACCGAACGCATCCAGTCGGACACGGCCACGAACGGACCCTGCGCACCCGACAGCTTCCGCGTCACGTACGGCACCCGCTGCTCCTCCTCCGGGTGCAGCAGGTTGTGCCGCTCGACCTCCACCGCCTCGCGCCGCAGCTCGTTCCACGAGGTCGCCGACCAGACGTCGGCCCGCACGTTCCACTCCTCGGCGAGGATCCGCTGCGCCTCGATCGCCCAGGGCAGTGCCACACCGGAGGCCATGATCTGCGCCGGGATCGCGCCGCCGGTGCCCTCGCTGAAGCGGTAGACGCCCTTGAGGATGCCCTCGACGTCCACGTTCGCGGGCTCGGCCGGGTGCTGGATCGGCTCGTTGTAGACGGTGAGGTAGTAGAAGACGTCCTCGCCGTGCGGGTGCTCGGGGGAGCCGCCGTACATCCGGCGCAGGCCGTCCTGCACGATGTACGCGATCTCGAAGCCGAACGCCGGGTCGTAGGCGACGCAGGCCGGGTTCGTCGACGCCAGCAGCTGCGAGTGGCCGTCCGCGTGCTGCAGACCCTCACCGGTCAGGGTCGTCCGCCCCGCGGTCGCGCCCAGGACGAAACCGCGTGCCAGCTGGTCGGCCATCTGCCAGAACTGGTCGCCGGTGCGCTGGAACCCGAACATCGAGTAGAAGACGTAGACCGGGATGAGCGGCTCGCCGTGGGTGGCGTACGCCGAACCGGCCGCGATCAGCGAGGCCGTGCAGCCGGCCTCCGAGATGCCGTCGTGCAGCATCTGACCGGTCGGGGACTCCTTGTAGGCGAGCAGCAGCTCGCGGTCCACCGCCTCGTACTGCTGGCCCAGCGGGTTGTAGATCTTCGCACTCGGGAAGAACGAGTCCATGCCGAAGGTGCGGTACTCGTCCGGCGCGATCAGTACGAACCGCTTGCCCAGCTCCTTGTCCCGCATGAGGTCCTTGAGCAGCCGGACGAACGCCATGGTGGTGGCGATGGACTGCTGACCGGAGCCCTTCTTCACAGTCGCGTACGTCTTGTCGTCCGGCAGGGCCAACGGCTTCGACCGGACGACGCGCGTCGGGACGTACCCGCCGCACGACCGGCGCCGGTCGTGCATGTACTGGATCTCCTCCGAGTCCCGGCCCGGGTGGTAGTACGGCGGCAGGCCGGACTCCAGCTCCTTGTCGGCGATCGGCAGGTGCAGCCGGTCCCGGAAGCGCTTGAGGTCGTCGACCGTCAGCTTCTTCATCTGGTGGGTGGCGTTGCGGCCCTCGAAGTTCGGGCCCAGCGTCCAGCCCTTGACCGTCTTGGCGAGGATCACCGTGGGCTGGCCCTTGTGCTCGACCGCCGCCTTGAACGCCGCGTAGATCTTGCGGTGGTCGTGGCCGCCGCGGCCCAGCATCAGGATCTGGTGGTCGGACATGTTCTCGACCATCGCCCGCAGCCGGTGGTCGTCACCGAAGAAGTGCTCGCGGATGTAGGCGCCGGTCTCGGTGGCGTACGTCTGGAACTGGCCGTCCGGCGTGGTGTTCATCCGGTTGACCAGCACGCCGTCGCGGTCCTGGGCGAGCAGCGGGTCCCAGCTGCGGTCCCAGATCAGCTTGATCACGTTCCAGCCGGCGCCGCGGAACACCGACTCCAGCTCCTGGATGATCTTTCCGTTGCCGCGCACCGGGCCGTCGAGCCGCTGGAGGTTGCAGTTGACGACGAAGGTCAGGTTGTCCAGGCCCTCGCGGGCGGCGATGGACAGCTGGCCCAGCGACTCCGGCTCGTCCATCTCGCCGTCGCCGAGGAAGGCCCACACGTGCGACCTGCTGGTGTCGGCGATCCCGCGCGCGTGCATGTAGCGGTTCATCCGCGCCTGGTAGATCGCGCCGATCGGGCCGAGCCCCATCGACACCGTCGGGAACTCCCAGAAGTTGGGCATCGAGCGCGGGTGGGGGTACGACGACAGCCCGTCCGGCGCCTTGGAGTGCTCCTGGCGGAAGCCGTCGAGCTGCTTCCCGTCCAGCCGGTCGAGCAGGTACGCGCGCGCGTAGATGCCCGGCGAGGCGTGCCCCTGGAAGAAGACCTGGTCCCCGCCGTCGCCCTCGTCCTTGCCCCGGAAGAAGTGGTTGAAGCCCACGTCGTAGAGGGACGCCGAGGAGGCGAAGGTGGCGATGTGGCCGCCCACGCCGATGCCGGGCCGCTGGGCGCGCGAGACCATCACGGCGGCGTTCCAGCGGGTCGCGTTGAGGATCCGGCGCTCGATCTCCTCGTTGCCGGGGAAGAACGGCTCGCTCTTGGTGGGGATCGTGTTGACGTAGTCGGTGCTGCGCATCTCGGGCACGGCCACGCGCTTCTCGCGGGCCCGCTCGATCAGTCTCAGCATCAGGTAGCGCGCCCGCTCCCGGCCGCGTTCGTCGACGGCGGCGTCGAGGGAGTCGAGCCACTCCTGGGTCTCTTCGGGATCGAAGTCAGGTACCTGACTCGGAAGGCCGCCAATGATGATCGGATTGCGATCGGATCCGGAAGCCACGCTGTTCCTTACCTGTCAGAGGGCACCCGCGGGGGCCACTTTCCGGTATGCCTGCACCGTCCCCCATCGTGTACCCCGGCGAGGCCGAACGGCATCTCTACTCTGGGGTAACCAGGACCTCCTACCCGCGGGCGGTTCCCAAACACGCAAACGGGGCAGATAGGTGTGGTGCGCGTCACCTCTGGTACTCGCATCACCCTGACGGTTGGGGCGAGACGGCCGGAATCGTCACCGTTTCGGCGGTCTGAACCGCCGGGTACTTGCGCGATCCGCCCCGCCCGTGTGGACTACGGCCAATGCTTCGCGCACGCGCGTGGCTGAGATTCCCCCAAACCCTGGACGGGTTCGGGGGCACCCCCATCCAAGACATGATCAGGAGGCAACCCGTGAGCGCGACCGCGGACCACGCGGAGGAGCGGACGAACCCTGCCGCCAGGCTGGGGTTCCAGCCCGGGCAGGTGGTCCAGGAGATCGGCTACGACGACGACGTCGATCAGGAACTCCGCGAGGCCATTGAGGGGGCCATCGAGGGAGACCTGATGGACGAGGACTACGACGACGTGGCCGACGCCGTTGTGCTGTGGTTCCGGGACGACGACGGCGACCTGACGGATGCGCTGGTGGATGCCACCACGTACATCGAAGAAGGCGGCGCGATCCTGCTCCTCACACCGAAGACGGGCCGTTCCGGCTACGTGGAGCCGAGCGACATCTCGGAGGCCGCGACCACGGCCGGCCTGACGGCGTCCAAGAGCGTCAGTGTGGGCAAGGACTGGAGCGGCAGCCGGCTGGCCACGCCGAAGGCGGCCAAGTCCAAGAAGTGACCCGCGCCGGACGGGCCGGTACCCACCGGCCCGTCCGAGGGCGTGCGGTGGTCACTGCGTAGGGTGGACGCGACCGTCACCCGAGCAGCCTCCACCGAAAGGGTTCACCCACGATGGCCATCCAGGTCGGCGAGAAGGCCCCCGACTTCGAGCTCAAGGACAACCACGGCGCCACCGTGAAGCTGTCCGACTTCCGCGGCAGCAAGAACGTCGTCCTGCTCTTCTACCCCTTCGCCTTCACCGGTGTGTGCACCGGCGAGCTGTGCGAGGTGCGCGACAACCTGCCGCAGTTCTCCGACCGCGACACCCAGGTCCTCGCCGTCTCCAACGACTCCATCCACACCCTGCGGGTCTTCGCCGAGCAGGAGGGCCTCGACTACCCGCTGCTCAGCGATTTCTGGCCGCACGGCGAGGTCTCCCGGGCCTACGGCGTCTTCGCCGAGGACAAGGGCTGCGCGGTGCGCGGGACCTTCGTCATCGACAAGGAGGGCGTGGTCCGCTGGACCGTCGTCAACGCCCTGCCGGACGCCCGCGACCTCAACGACTACGTCAAGGCGCTCGACACCCTGTGATTCATCGGGGCCATGCCCTGTGTGGGGCGGGAACCCGTCACTAGGATCGGATCGTTGATCCGATATCCGAAGCACGACGGGGCTCCCGCCCCCGGACACCAATGGAGGACTCGTGGGAGTCAGCCTCAGCAAGGGCGGCAACGTATCGCTGACCAAGGAGGCCCCCGGCCTCACCGCGGTCATCGTCGGTCTGGGGTGGGACGTGCGCACCACGACCGGCACCGACTTCGACCTGGACGCCAGCGCGCTGCTGCTGAACAACACCGGCAAGGTCGCCAGCGACCAGCACTTCGTCTTCTTCAACAACCTCAAGAGCCCGGACGGCTCCGTCGAGCACACCGGTGACAACCTCACCGGTGAGGGCGAGGGCGACGACGAGCAGGTCAAGGTCGACCTCGCGAACGTCCCGGCCGACGTCGAGAAGATCGTCTTCCCGGTCTCGATCTACGACGCCGAGAACCGTCAGCAGTCCTTCGGCCAGGTGCGCAACGCCTTCATCCGCGTCGTCAACCAGGCCGGCGGCGCCGAGATCGCCCGCTACGACCTCTCGGAGGACGCCTCCACCGAGACCGCCATGGTCTTCGGTGAGCTCTACCGCCACGGCGCGGAGTGGAAGTTCCGTGCCATCGGCCAGGGCTACGCCTCGGGCCTGCGCGGCATCGCCCAGGACTTCGGCGTCAACGTCTGACGCGTCCCCGTCCGACCCGGGCGGCGTGTCCGACACGTCAACGTCCGATCCGGGCGGCGTTCTGCCGCCCGCACCGTCCGGCGCCGCACCGTTTACGGGCGGCGCCGGACGCGCAGGACAACCGAAGAAGCACCATGGCACCACCAAGGGGAGGACCAGCATCATGGGCGTCACGCTCGCCAAGGGAGGAAACGTCTCCCTGTCCAAAGCCGCGCCGAACCTCACACAGGTGATGGTCGGGCTCGGCTGGGACGCGCGCTCCACCACCGGAGCCCCCTTCGACCTCGACGCCAGCGCGCTGCTGTGCGACGCCGGCAACCGCGTCCTGGGGGACGAGTGGTTCGTGTTCTACAACCAGCTCAAGAGCCCGGACGGCTCGGTGGAGCACACCGGCGACAACCTCACCGGTGAGGGCGAGGGCGACGACGAGTCGCTGCTGGTCGACCTCGCCAAGGTGCCGCCCCAGTGCGACAAGATCGTCTTCCCGGTCTCGATCCACCTGGCCGACGAGCGGGGCCAGGCCTTCGGCCAGGTCAGCAACGCCTTCATCCGTGTCGTCAACCAGGCCGACGGCCAGGAACTGGCCCGCTACGACCTCAGCGAGGACGCGTCCACCGAAACCGCCATGATCTTCGGGGAGCTCTACCGCTACCAGGGCGAATGGAAGTTCCGGGCCGTGGGACAGGGGTACGCGTCGGGGCTGCGGGGCATCGCTCTAGACTTCGGGGTCAACGTTTCGTAAAGCCGGGTACGGCGACGGGGGTGACCCTCCTCCGGACGTGGCCCCGGTGGGGGGACCCCCATACAGGATTGGGTAGCCAGTGCTTCTGAGAACCTTCGGCTGGTCGTTCGCGGTGACCGCGATCGGCCTCGCCGCTGCGGCCTTCTTCGGGGGGTGGGAGGCCTTCGGTATCGTGGCGATCCTCTCCATCCTGGAGATCTCGCTGTCCTTCGACAACGCGGTCGTCAACGCCGGAATCCTGAAGAAGATGAACGCCTTCTGGCAGAAGATCTTCCTCACGGTCGGCGTGCTCATCGCGGTCTTCGGCATGCGGCTGGTCTTTCCCGTCGTCATCGTCGCGATCAGCGCCAAGATGGGCCCGATCGAGGCCGTCGACCTCGCCGTGAACAACAAGGACCGGTACCAGGAGCTCGTCACCGACGCCCACCCGGCGATCGCCGCCTTCGGCGGGATGTTCCTGCTGATGATCTTCCTGGACTTCATCTTCGAGGACCGGGACATCCAGTGGCTGCGCTGGATCGAGCGCCCCCTCGCCAAGCTCGGCAAGGTCGACATGCTGTCGGTCTGCATCGCCCTGATCGTCCTGCTGATCACCGCCTTCACCTTCGCCACCCACGCCCACCAGCACGGCGGCTCACACGTCGACAAGGCGCAGACGGTGCTGATCTCCGGCATCGCCGGTCTGATCACCTACATGGTCGTCGGCGGCCTCTCCGGCTACTTCGAGGACAAGCTGGAGGAAGAGGAGGAGCGCGAGCACGAGGAGGAGGAAGAGGCCGAGCGCACCGGCAAGAAGAAACCGGCCGTCGTCCTGGCCGGGCAGGCCGCGTTCTTCATGTTCCTCTACCTGGAGGTCCTGGACGCCTCCTTCTCCTTCGACGGCGTGATCGGCGCCTTCGCCATCACCAACGACATCGTCCTGATGGCCCTCGGCCTCGGCATCGGCGCGATGTACGTCCGGTCGCTGACCGTGTACCTGGTCCGCCAGGGCACCCTCGACGACTACGTCTACCTGGAGCACGGCGCCCACTACGCGATCGGCGCGCTCGCCGTGATCCTCATGGTCACCATCCAGTACCAGATCAACGAGGTCATCACCGGCCTCGTCGGCGTCGTCCTGATCGCCTGGTCCTTCTGGTCCTCGGTCCGCCGCAACCGCGCCCTCGCTCAGGCCGAGGGAAAAGCGGCGGGCTCGGACGAGAAGGCTGAGGTCTCGTCCGGGGTGTGAACCGGGGGTGTGACCACCTCCCGTGTGAGGAACGCTCTGAGCGGGGCGGCCGGCAGGACGGGTCCTGCCGGCCGCCCCGCCGGTTTGTCAGCGAGCATGGGGGCGGGCATGGGCTTGTTCGACGGTTTCTGGAGCGGCCGGGCCGCCGAGTTCGACTCGGGGAGCGCGGCCAGCAACGCGATCGAGCTGACCAAACGGCACCACCAGGTCTCCCTCACCAAGCAGGACGCGGCCACCGGGCACCTGCGCGTCAACCTGACCTGGTCGATGCGCACGTCCGACTTCGGCGGGCCCCAGCGCGAGAGCCTCTTCCGGCATCCGCTGCGGGCCCTGAAACCGCCGGAGGTGATGGGCCACAGCCAGAGCATGGTGAACGTCGACCTCGACCTGGGGTGCCTGTACGAGCTGGCCGACGGCACCAAGGGCGTCGTCCAGCCGCTCGGCGGCTACCTCGGCGACGTCAACGCACCGCCGTACGTGAAGATCACCGGCGACGACCGGTTCGGCTCGGGCTCCGGCGAGACCCTGTACGTCAACCTGGACCACCGCGACGACATCAAGCGGCTGCTGGTGTTCGTCTACATCTACGACCAGACACCGGCGTTCGACCGTACGCACGCCACCGTCACCCTCTACCCCAGCAACGGGCCCCGGATCGAGATCGGCCTCGACGAGCGGCACCCTCAGGCCCGGTCCTGCGCGGTGGTGCTGGTGGAGAACGTGAAGGGCGAGATCCTGGTTCGCCGCGAGGTCCGGTTCGTCTACGGCTTCCAGGCGGAGCTGGACCGGCTCTACGGGTGGGGACTGCAGTGGGGCCGGGGCTACAAGGCCGCCGACCGGTGACCCGCGGTCACCGCCCGGAGAACCGCGGTCACCGCCCGATGAACTGCGGCCCCATCGGCGGGAGCTGGAAGTTCTCCGGGTAGCCGTAGCCGTGGGTGGCCAGCGAGGACGGATAGCCGTACGCCGCCGGCTGCTGGGACTGGGCCGGCGGCCTGGGCACCGTCTGCGTGGGCTGCTCCGGGGGCAGCGGCTGGGACACGCCGGGGGCGGTCGTCTCGGGGGCGGGGTCCGCGGCGGGCTGCTCGCCCTCCTCGCCCTCGTCCACCGAGATGCCGAAGTCCGTGGCCAGGCCCTTCAGTCCGTTCGAATAACCCTCGCCCAGCGCCCGGAACTTCCAGCCCTCGCCCCGGCGGTACAGCTCACCGCAGATGAGGGCCGTCTCCTCGCCGGTCTCCGGCCGGATGTCGAAGTGGGCCAGGGGTTCCCCGGCCGCCGCCGACGCGTCGTACAGCGTGATGCACAGGTCCGGTACGCGGTCGAAGGTGACGCCGTCCGCCGAGGCGACCAGCAGAATCCGGCCGATATCGGACTCGACGCCCGCCAGATCCGTCTGGATGGTGTCGGTGAGGCCCTCGGTGACCCGCTTCTGGCCGAGCCGCCACACCGTCCTGGACGGGTGCCGGGGCTGGTTGTAGAAGACGAAGTCCTCGTCGGAGCGCACCCGACCGCCGGGACCGAGGAGCAGCGCGGAGGCGTCGACGTCCGGTACCCCCTGCCCGGGCGTCCAGCGCAGCACGGCCCGTACGGTGGTGGCTTCCAGAGGGACGTTCGACCCCTTCAACATCGCGTGCGTCATGCGGTCATCCTGCCCTCTCGGTCCTGGCCACGACAACGCGGGGTGTGGGGGCTGCCGACACCACCGACACAGTGGAGTTACCGGAAATTCATGCCCGATGGGAACCCCGGCCATGGGTGGGTACGTACTATTACCGGCCACCTGTTCTCAAAGTCCACAGTCGTTCC
Organism: Streptomyces sp. bgisy159; assembly: GCF_965341775.1. Classification (GTDB taxonomy): domain Bacteria; phylum Actinomycetota; class Actinomycetes; order Streptomycetales; family Streptomycetaceae; genus Streptomyces. Next base: position 104,895 of record NZ_CBDQZH010000003.1, read on the forward strand.
GTGTGTCACGGGGGAGTTCCATGCGTCATTTCGGGCACGTCGCCCCGGCGGAGCGGCGGCGTCTCTTCCACCAGGAGCCGTGCGAGTTCGCCGCGGACTCCCCGGCCCGGCTGCTCTCCGCGGCCCTGGGCGCCACCCTGTACAGCCCGGCCACCCGCCCCCGGATCGCCGAGGACGTCACCAAGCAGGCGGCGCGGGGCGTGGTGTCCATGGTGCTGTGCCTGGAGGACTCCATCGGCGACGAGGACGTGCCGGCCGGAGAGGAGAACCTGGTCCGCCAGTTCACCGAGCTCGCCGCCCGCCCGGACGCCGAGCCCCCGCTGCTGTTCGTCCGGGTGCGCACCCCCGAGCAGATCCCCGACCTGGTCGGACGCCTCGGCCCGGCCGTGCGGCTGCTGACCGGGTTCGTGTTCCCCAAGTTCACCGGGGAGCGCGGGGTGCCGTTCCTGGAGGCGCTGGCCGCCGCCGAGGCCGCCGGCGGGCGGCGGCTGTTCGCCATGCCCGTGCTGGAGTCGCCCGAGCTGCTCTACCGCGAGTCACGCGTGGAGACCCTGGAGGGCATCTTCCGGGCCGTCGACAAGTACCGCGACCGGGTGCTGGCCCTGCGCCTCGGCGTGACCGACTTCTGCTCCTCCTACGGCCTGCGCCGGGCACCCGACATGACGGCGTACGACGTCCAGATCGTCGCCTCCGTGATCGCCGACGTGGTGAACATGCTGGGGCGGGCCGACGGCACCGGCTTCACCGTGACCGGTCCGGTGTGGGAGTACTTCCGGGTGCCCGAGCGCATGTTCAAGCCGATGCTGCGGCAGAGCCCCTTCCTGGAGGGCCAGGCCGTGGAACTGCGCGAGAGACTGATCGAGCACGCCATGGACGGGCTGCTGCGGGAGATCACCCTCGACCAGGCCAACGGCCTGCTGGGCAAGACCTGCATCCACCCCTCCCACGTGCCGGCGGTGCACGCGCTGTCCGTCGTCAGCCACGAGGAGTACAGCGACGCGGCGGACATCCTGCGCCCCGAGCGCGGTGGCGGGGGAGTGCTGCGCTCGCAGTACACGAACAAGATGAACGAGGTGAAGCCGCACCGCGCCTGGGCCGAGCGGACGATGCTGCGCGCGGAGGTCTTCGGCGTGGCCCACGAGGACGTCAGCTTCGTGGATCTGCTGGCCGCCGGGATACCCCGCTGAACCGTTTCCGCACGGAGAATCGTCACAAGGGACGTATGAACAACGCAGAGAACAACGGCATCTGGTCCGGCACCTGGGTCGCCGAGCGGCTCGGGGTCGAACTGGTGGGCGACGACAGCCTTCGGGGCATGCTGGGCCTGGCACTGCGCCGCAACCCCAAACGGGCCCACCTGCTCGTCTCCCACGTGCTCGGCAAGCACGTCCCGCAGTCCCCGTCCGTCGTCCACGGCGCCGGGGTCGCCCTGGGCCGCCGGGTGCGTGAGCTGCTCGGCGCCGACGAGGCGGCCCGCGCGGTCGTCCTCGGCTACGCGGAGACCGCCACCGGACTCGGCCACAGCGTCGCCGACGGCCTCGGCACCGCTCCCTGCCTGCACTCCACCCGCCGCCCGGTGCCCGGCGTGACCCCGGCGGGCGGCTTCGAGGAGTCCCACTCCCACGCCACCTCACACCTGCTGCTCCCGGAGGACCCGGCCCTGCTGGCGGGTGGCGGGCCCCTCGTCCTGGTCGACGACGAGTTCTCCACCGGGAACACGGTCCTGAACACCATCCGCGCCCTGCACGCCCGCCACCCCCGCCGGCGGTACGTCGTGGTCGCCCTCGTCGACATGCGCTCCGCGGCCGACGCGCGGCGGCTGACGGAGTTCGCCGGTGGGATCGGCGCCCGGGTCGACCTGGTCGCGGCCGCCTCGGGAACCGTACGGCTCCCGGAGGGGGTCCTGGAGAAGGGCCGGGAGCTGGTGGCGGGGCACGAGGCCGCCCAGCCGGGGGCGCGCGCCGGCGATCCGGGCGACGTGACCGCGCACGACCGCCCGGCCCCCGCCCGCCCGCACCGGACCCACCGCCGAGTGGAACTGAACTGGCCGGCCGGCCTCCCCGACGGCGCCCGCCACGGCTTCACCGCGGCCCACCGAATACGCCTGGAGACCACGCTGCCGGCCATGGGAGCGCGCCTCGCCGACGCGATACCCGGCGACGCCCGCCGGATCCTCGTCCTCGGCTCCGAGGAACTGATGTACGCCCCGCTCAGACTCGCCCGCGAGCTGGAGCGGGCCGTGGACGCCGAGGTCCGCTACTCCACCACCACCCGTTCGCCGGTCCTGGCGGTCGACGACCCCGGCTACGCCATCCGCAGCCGCCTCGTCTTCCCCGCCCACGACGACCCCGCCGACGGCCCCGGCGACCGCTACGCCTACAACGTGGCGGGCGCCGGCTTCGACACCGTCGCCGCCGTCGTCGACTCCGTCGGCGACACACCCGCCCTGCATGCCCCCGGCGGCCTGCTGGACCAGCTGGCCGCCCATGTGCCGCACGTGCTGCTCGCGGTCGTCCCCTCCTACAGACCCGACACGTCCGGCCCCGGCGTGTCCGAAAGGCCCCCGATGCTGCCCGAGCCCCTCCGCGGCCCCGCCTTCTCCTCGTACGCGCCCGAGGAGGTGGGCTGGCTGCTGCGGGACCTCTCGGACGTGACCCTGGAGGCGCCCACCGAGGAGCGCGAGGAGGCCATCCAGAGCGGCGGCGCCCACTACGCGGAGTCGCTGCCGGTGGAGTACCAGCCGAGCGAGCGGTACCAGGCACTGTTCCACGCGGCCCTGGAGACGTCGGCCGAGCGGATCGCGCACGCCGTCGGCGTGGTCACCGAGACCGTCCTCGCCGAGCGCCCCCACGCCCGGCTCCGCCCGCGCGGGGGGACCCCCGCGCCGCGCCCGGTCCTGGCGTCACTGGCCCGCGCGGGCACACCCGTCGGGGTGCTCATGCGCCGCTGGGCCCGGTGGCGGCACGGCCTCGACCTGCCCCACTACGCCGTCTCCATCGTGCGCGGCCGCGGCATCGACGCCAACGCGCTGCGCTGGCTGGCCGAGCACCACGACCCCGCCGACGTCGTCTTCGTCGACGGCTGGACCGGCAAGGGCGCGATCACCCGGGAACTGGCCGCCGCGATCCGGGAGTACGAGGCGGACGGCGGGGCCACCGGCTTCGACCCGGAGATCGCCGTGCTCGCCGACCCGGGCTCCTGCGTGCGGACGTACGGCACCCGAGAGGACTTCCTGATCCCGTCGGCGTGCCTGAACTCCACCGTCTCGGGGCTGGTGTCCCGGACCGTCCTGCGGGCCGACCTCGTGGGGCCGGACGACTTCCACGGCGCGAAGTTCTACCGCGAGCTGGCCGGGGCCGACGTCTCCGGCGTCTTCCTCGACGCCGTCTCCGCCCGCTTCCCGGACGTCGCCGACGCGGTGGACCCGGCGGTGAAGGAACTGCTGGCCGCCGACCGGACCCCGACCTGGGAGGGCTGGGCGGCCGTCGAGCGGATCAGCGAGGAGTACGGCATCCACGACGTCAACCTCGTCAAGCCGGGTGTCGGCGAGACCACCCGGGTGCTGCTGCGCCGGGTGCCGTGGAAGATCCTCGCCAAGGCCGGGGCGGGCGCCGACCTCGACCATGTCCGCCTGCTGGCCGAACAGCGCGGCGTGCCGGTGGAGGAGGTCGGCGATCTGCCGTACACCTGTGTCGGGCTGATTCACCCCCAGTACACACGGGGCGCCACGGGCGCCGACGGAAAGGCGGTGGCCGTCTGATGCCGGTCCTGGTGGCGAGCGATCTCGACCGTACGCTCATCTACTCCGCGGCGGCCCTCGCGCTGACCATGCCGGACGCCCGCGCTCCCCGGCTGCTCTGCGTCGAGGTGCACGAGAGCCGGCCGCTGTCCTACCTGACGGAGACGGCCGCGGGCCTGCTGACCGCCCTCGGGGACGCGGCGGTGTTCGTGCCGACGACCACCCGGACCCGCAAGCAGTACCTGCGGATCAATCTGCCGGGCCCGGCGCCCACGTACGCGATCTGCGCCAACGGGGGCCATCTGCTGGTGGACGGGGTGCCCGACCCCGACTGGCACGCGAGGGTGACGGCCCGGCTCGCGGACGAGTGCGCGCCGCTGGCGGAGGTCCGCGCGCATCTCGCCGAGGCCGCCGACCCGGCGTGGCTGCGCAAGCACCGCGTCGCGGAGGACCTGTTCGCCTACCTCGTGGTGGAACGTGAGCTGCTGCCCGAGGAATGGGTGAAGGAACTGGCCGCCTGGGCGGAAGGGCTGGGGTGGACGGTGTCCCTCCAGGGCCGCAAGCTGTACGCCGTGCCCAAGCCGCTCACCAAGAGCGCGGCCCTGCGCGAGGTGGTGCGCCGCACGGGCGCGGAGCTGACACTGGCGGCGGGCGACTCCCTGCTGGACGCCGACCTGCTGCTCGCCGCGGACCGGGGGTGGCGGCCCGGGCACGGCGAGCTGGCGGACACGGCGTGGTCGGCGCCCGGCGTGGTCGCGCTGCCCGAGCGGGGCGTGCTGGCCGGCGAGCGCATCCTCAGGGAGTTCCTCGCGGCCGTGTAGGGCGGGGCGGTGCCGGCCCCGCGGCTTCGTCCCGCCCTAGGTGTGCTGTCGGGACAGCACACCTAGCCGCAGCAGCCGCCGCCGCAGCAGCCGCCCCCGCCCCCTCCGGCGGCGGGGGCCGGGGCCTGGGCGGCCGTGCCGCCGACCGCCACCGTCGACAGCAGCTTCACCGTGTCCGTGTGGCCCTCGGGGCAGGCGGCGGGGGCGGAGGACTCGGCCATGGGGCGGGTGAGTTCGAAGGTGGTGCCGCAGGGGCGGCAACGGTATTCGTAGCGAGGCATGGGGTCAGGCTAGCCGCCCCGGATGTGACCTGTTCCGCCCGAATCCGATGTGGAGACTTTGCGAAGAGCGCTGGTAACTTGAGGGCGCCGCGAAGGACCAGCGTGGTCGGGGGATTCAGGGGGGTCGGCAGTTGCCAAGGTGACTCGGCAACCGAACCGCGGCCCTCGTACGTCTGTACGTCTGCCTGCGCGAGCAACAGAAAGTGCGGAGGGAGACGCGTCGTGACTCAGCCGGGGCAGGGGGAGGAGCCCCAGAAGCCCGACGAAACCATGCAGTTGAAGGTCCCGCCGGCCCTTCGGCCGGACGAGACCATGCAACTCAAGGTCCCCGCCGTCCCCAAGGCCGACGAGACCATGCAGCTGCGCATACCGGACCAGGGCATACCTGGGGGGCGAATACCCGGGCGGAGTGCATCCGACTCGGCTGATCCGGGCGAATCGGCCGATTCGCCCGGTCGTGCCGAGGCGGCCCCGGGTTCCCTGCGGGCCAGGCTCGCCCCGGTCCTAGCGGCCCTCGCCGTCCTGACGCCCTACCTGCGGCGGCTGCGGCCCCGGTACCCCCGCCCCGGGCGCGCCGGGTGGCGGCGCTGGATACCGTCCTGGCGGCAGGTCCTCGGCGGCTTCCTGGCGTCGACAGGGCTCTCCGGCATGCTCCTGGTCGTCGCCTACGCCGCCACCGACATACCGGACAACCTCAACACGTACGCCACCCAGCAGGACAACGTGTACTTCTGGGCCGACGGCACGCCCATGGCCCGCACCGGCTGGGTGCAGCGGCAGGACATGCCCCTTCAGGACATCCCGGAGGACGTCCGCTGGGCCGTCCTGGCCGCCGAGAACGCCAGCTTCTACAGCGACCCCGGCATCTCCTTCTCCGGCGTCACCCGCGCCCTGTGGCGCACGGTCGGCCAGGGTGAGACCCAGGGCGGCTCCACGATCACCCAGCAGTACGTCAAGAACGTCTACCTCAACCAGGACCGCTCGATCGGCCGCAAGTTCCACGAGGCGATGATCGCCCTCAAGCTCGACAACCAGATGAGCAAGGACGACATCCTGGAGGGCTACCTCAACACCAGCTGGTTCGGCCGCGGCACCTACGGCATCCAGCGCGCCGCCCAGGCCTACTACGGCAAGGACGTCAGCAAGCTCAACGCCAGCGAGGCCGCCTTCCTCGCCTCCCTCCTCAAGGGCGCCAGCCTCTACGACCCCACCATCAGCCAGGCCAACCGGGCCCGCGCGACGGAACGCTGGTCGTGGACGCTGGACCGCATGGTGGAGATCGGCAAGCTCACCAAGGAGGAGCGCGCGGGCTACAAGAAGTTCCCCGAGCCGCTCGCCAGCAACCCGCTCTACAACACCGGTGAGCAGAGCGACTACCTCGTCGAACTGGCCGCCCAGTACGCCAGGAAGTCCGCCGGCATCTCCGAGAAGGACTTCGACCTCGGCGGCTACCAGATCTACACGACCTTCGACGAGAAGCGCGAGAAACAGCTCACCGACGCCGTCACCAAGGCCCGCGAGCAGGCGGTCAAGGACGACCCGAAGGCCGCGGAGAACGGGCACTACGGCGCGGCCTCGGTGGCCGCCGACGGACGGATCCTCGCCGTCTACGGCGGCCCCGACCACCGCAAGCAGGGCTACAACGAGTCCAACGCCACCACCGTCCCTGCCGGTTCCGCCTTCATGCCGTTCGTGTACGCGGCGGGACTGGAGCACGGCGCGCGCAAGACCCGCGACGGGGAACCCACCCCCGTCAGCGGGCAGTCGGTCTACGACGGCGACGACGGCGTGCCGGTGACCACGCCCGAGGGGCCGTACTGGGACCGCAGCGGCAGGAAGGTCGCCGCGAAGAACGACGGCGGCCGGTCCTACGGCCGGATCACCCTGCACGACGCCCTCGCGCGGTCGGTGAACACGCCCTTCATGCAGCTCGGCATGGACACCGGCCTGGACAAGGTGCGCGCCACCGCCGTGGCGTCCGGCCTGCTGCCGTCCAGTATCGGCGCCCAGGTGCCCACCCTGTCGACGGGCAGCTCCACCCCGAGCGCCATCCGGATGGCCAGCGGCTACAGCACCTTCGCCGCCGACGGCAAGCACACCGAGCCGTACTCGGTGCGCCGGATCACCCGCAACGGCAGCAACGTCCCTCTCAAAGCCCCCGCCCAGCGCCGCGCGATGAGCGCCGAGGTCGCCCAGGAGGTCACCTCGGCGCTCGGCGACGCCTTCCGCACCGCCCACCCCGGCGCCGCGTCCGCGTCCGCGGAGGTCGCCGGCAAGCGGGGCACCACGGAGAAGGACACCGCCGCCTGGTACGTCGGCACGGCCGAGTCCGTCTCCACGGCGGTGGTCGTCTACCGCATCGACCTCGCCGAGAGCCTGGAACCGCTGCCGCTCGAAGGCCTCGCCGGCACGATCACCGACAGCGTCCCCTACGACATCTGGTCGAGCGCCGTGAGACCGCTCGACTGACCCGTGCGACCGGCACCCCACCCCTGTCCCCCAGCAGAATGAGCCGCCCATGAAACAGCCGTCGGGTCGCCGCCGCAAGGCCCCCGTCCCCCGTCCGCGCCCCCCGGTACGCCCCGGGTTCCTCGGCCTGGCGGCGTTCCTCGTCGTCGCCTCCCTGATCGCCGGGTACCTGGTGCTGTCCCGCTCCGACAAGACCACCCCGACCGCCTCCGCGCAGGACGGCACCACGGGCAGCCCGTCGGCCGGGCAGAGCGGAGGGGCCGAAGCCGAGTGGGACGGCAGGACCAAGGTGCTCGGCGACGGCTCGACCTCCTACACCGGGCCCCAGCAGGGCAGGCTCAAGCCCGAACGCCTCAAGCCCGGTGAGAAGCCGCCCCAGTTCGTGGTCTTCTCCTGGGACGGCGCCCTGGCCGGCGACGACGAGCTGTTCACGCACTACCGGGAGCTCGCCAAGGAGTACAACGCCCACATGACCTTCTTCCTCACGGGCATCTACCTGCTGCCCAGGAGCAAGAAGGAACTCTACGAGCCGCCGCAGCACTCGCCCGGCTCCGCGGCGATCAGCTTCCCCACCGACGAGCATATCCGCACCACGCTGGTCGAACTCGGCAAGGCGTGGGAGGAGGGCAACGAGATCGGCACCCACTTCAACGGCCACTTCTGCGGCGCCAAGGGCGGCGGCGACTGGAGCGTGCAGGAGTGGAAGAGCGAGATCGACCAGTTCTTCGAGTTCGCCGAGAAGTGGAAGACGAACACCGGCTACACCGACATGGACCCGCTGCCGTTCGACTTCCGCAAGGAGGTCACCGGCGGCCGCGCGCCCTGCCTGGAGGGCCAGGCCAACCTGCTCAAGGCGGCCAAGAGCTACGGCTGGCGCTACGACGCCTCCTCCGCCGGCGACTTCCAGATCTGGCCGACGAAGAAGAACGGCATGTGGGACTTCCCGCTGCAGATGCTCCCGTACGACGGCGGCGACTTCCAGGGCCTGTCGATGGACTTCAACTTCCTCTACAACCAGTCCGACGGCAAGACCGAGGGCGACCCCGCCAAGTACCCCGAGTGGCAGCAGCAGACCATCGACTCCTACACGGCCGGCTTCAACCGCGTGTACTACGGCAGCCGGGCGCCGCTGTTCATCGGCAACCACTTCGAGCAGTGGAACGGGGGCATCTACATGAAGGCCGTCGACGAGATGGTCGAGACGGTGTGCACCAAGAAGGACGTCAAGTGCGTCTCGTTCAAGGAGCTCGCCGACTGGATGGACGTTCAGACCCCGGCCACCCTGCAGCGGTTGCGCACCCTCGATCCGGCGCAGTCCCCGGACTGGTCCACGGTCGTGCGATGACGGTCACATAACTCCCCGGCAGTTATCAGCGCATCCCCCTTCACAGATGTCACACATGGCATGCGAGTATTCCGCTACCCCGGCATCCCTCCGCCGGGGCAAGAGGGGAAACATCAGTGAAGTCAAGGAAATTGAGCCGTACCCGGCGCCGCGCGACCATACTCACGGCAGCCGCCGCCTCGGTGGTCGCCGGAGTGGCGCTGCTGCCCAACTGGAGCGCGGGCGCGGCCGTCGTCGACGACCCGACCGTGAACGCCAAGGACAAGGCCACCTTCCAGCGGCTGGCGGACGCGGTCTTCACCGACCGCACCGAGGCCCTGGTCACCGGGGGGTCCAAGCACGGGCACAAGCCGCGGACCGGCGGCTTCTCCGGCCGGGTCGCCCTGTCCTCCGGGCTGTCGCACCAGGAGGACACCGCCCGCGACTCGCTCGGCCAGCGCAAGAACCGCCTGGCCGCGGTCGGCGAGAAGTACTCCGCCGCCGACACCAAGGTCACCCTGGACGCCACCAACGTGCAGGGCCGCCGGGCCACGGTCGCGGTCACCGAGACCACGACCCTGACCTACGCCAAGGTGCGCGGCGACGAGCCGCGGACCACCGGCTTCCAGGCCCACCACGAGCTGACGTTCAAGGCCGACAAGCGCGGCAACTGGCGGCTGACGTCCATCCGCGAGACCGACGACGGCGAGATCGCGGTCAACCAGCCCACCGCGAAGCCGTCGGTCAGCACCAAAACGGCGACCACCACGAGCAACACCATGCCGGACGCCCCCCGGGCGTCGACCAACCGGTGGACGGCGACCAAGAACCCGAAGGACCTTGCCGCCGGCGCCTACGACTACAAGGCGATGGCCGCGTACGCCGAGAAGTACTGGAGCAACTACAACACCGCCTACCCGGACTTCAACGGTCACGGGGCCGGTGGCGACTGCACCAACTTCGTCAGCCAGTCCCTCAAGGCGGGCGGCTGGAAGCACGTGCCCGGCTACGTGTACGACTACACCAGGTGGTTCGGCACCGCCGACATCCAGTCCGACTCGTTCGTCGGCGTCAACGAGTGGTCCTGGTTCGCCCAGAACTCCAAGCGGACCACCCCCCTCACCAACGTCTACCAGCTGGACGTCGGTGACGTGCTCCAGATGGACTTCGACAGGGACGGGTCCAAGGACCACACCATGATCGTCACGTACCGCAGCCCGCAGGGCGTGCCGTACCTGACGTACCACTCCACCAACACCTACCGCCGGTCGGTGTCGAGCATCATCGCCTCCTACCCGACCGCCGCGTACTACGCCTACCGCACCTGACGCACGCCGGTCGGGCCGGCCGGTCAGGCCGGACGGTCCTCGGGGCGCTCCAGCTGGCGGTCCCGTCCCTCCGCGAACTCGGGGTGACGGGCCCGCCAGTACGGGTTGTCGTGCGGCAGGGCGGAACCGACCCTGCCGTACATCCCGAAGACCAGCAGCAGGATGCCGACGGCGAAGCTGAACAGACAGTTCTGGATCTCGAACGCCAGGAAGTTGTAGTCGGTGTCCAGCAGGCCCATGTTCAGGAACCCGTTGAGGATGAACAGCACGCCGAGCGTCATGTTCAGCGTGGACGCGAAGTTCCCGCCGATCACCATGCCGACCAGCAGCAGCACGCCGACCGCGACCGACAGCCAGCCGAGCGCGCCGTTGGTGTTCAGGCCCCAGACCTCGTCCCCGCCGGTGTCGAAGAACCCGATGTTGTCGGTGATCCCGAGGATCCCGAAGGCCAGCAGGAACGCGCCCATCAGGCCGGCGCCGATCCGGTAGACCGTGTTCAGTCGGTGGTCGACCGGCAGGTGGTCGTCCAGCCGGATCCGCCGTCGTGAGCCCGTGCGCAGTGAGTGGGTGGCCATCTCCGCCTCCTTGAGAGCTCCGGGTTCCAGCGGGGGCCGTACCTACTCCTCTCAATATCCGCCCGAGGCGCCCCGCGGGCAAACAGGACGGCTCAGTGGCCGCCCAGCTCCTCCCGGATCCGCGCCACCACCCCGGCGACGGTCCGCCGCACCTCCTCCGTCTCGGTCAGGAAGTGCCAGTAGTCAGGGTGATGCCCCTCCAGCGCGGCGGCGGCCCGCTCCAGCCGGCCCACCGAGTCGTCCAGCGGGCGCGCGTGCCGCGGATCGGGTGTCGTCCGTCCCGTCATGGCCAGCCGCTGGGCGTCCCGGATCGCGAACCGGGTCCGCTCGATCTCCCGCTGCGGGTCCTTCTGGACGGCGTTCAGCCGGGACAGCCGGTCCCCGGCGGCCGACACCGACTCGTCGGTGGCGTTCAGCAGCGCCCGCACCGTCGACAGCAGGGCGGTGGCGTCCGGCCAGCGCTGGGCCTCGCGCGCGGCCCGTGCCTGAGCCAGCTCGGCCTCGGCCCGCCGGATGTTCTCGGCGGCCTGGGCGGGGACCTGCTGCAGGTCCTGCCAGCAGGCGGCGACGAAACGCCGGCGCAGTTCGCTCAGCACCGGCTCCACCTGCTCGGCCCGGGTGGTCAGTGCCTGGGCGCGAGTGCGCAGCGACACCAGCCGGCGGTCGATCTCGGCGGCTTTCTCCGGCAGCCGTTCCGCCTCGCTGCGGACCGCCTCGGCCTCCCGCGAGACCCGCTCGGCGCGTTCCAGGGTCCGTTGGACGCCCTGCTGCCCGGCACCCTGGTTGAGCAGGGTCAGCTCGGGTGCGAGAGCGGCGAGCCGGGCGGCCAGGTCGTCGGCGCGCAGCCCGGCCGCGCGGACGGCGTCCAGCGCGTCCGAGGCCGCCCGCAGCGCCTGGCGGGCCCGCTCCACGGCGGGCGCCAGCCGGGCGAGCTGGGTCTCGGCCTTGCCCAGCAGCGGTCCGAGGCCGTCCGCGAACCGGTCCAGCTCGCGCTTGACCTGCTCCAGCTCCTCCTTCGCCCGGGTCAGCCGGGTGCGCGCCTGTGCGGCGGCGGAGGTCTCCAGGTCGTCCCGGTCGAGGTCCTGGGCGTCGACGGCGGCGATGTACGCGTGGCTGACCTCGTCGATGCGGCGGCCGATCGCCGCGAAGTCCGTCACGGCGCGGCGGGCCGCCGGGGAGTCGTCGACCGCCGTGATGGTCTCGATGGAGATCCGCAGGTCACGCTGGGCGGTGTCCAGTTCGTAGAACGCGGCCGCCGCCGCGTCCTTGGCGGCCTGCGCCTCCGCCCGCACGCTGTCGGCCCGTCCGCCGAACCACCGCCGGGTGCCCCCGCCGGCGAACGCGGCCGGGACGGCCAGCGCGGCGACCAGGGGCAGCGCGATCAGCGTGAGGGTCTCGCGCACGGCGCGGGAGCCGCGGGAGCCGCGGGGGAGGGGCGGGGCGCCGGGGGCGCGGGGTGCCGTCCGCGGGTGCGGCTGCCGTGGTATCGCCGTCACATGCCTCTCCCGTGCTGTGGTCCGCCCTGCCCGGAGTCATTCTCCCACCGGTAAGAGACGAACACACGGGCCGATCAGTTCGCCGTACGGATTGTGACGCTGCCGTCTCCGGTGCGGACGGACACCACGTGCGCGCTGGTCTCGTCGCGGGGTACGGACACGTCGACGGAGCCGTCGCCGCTGGACGTGGTCACCCGGTAGGCGGCCCGGGGCAGGTCGATGGTCACCGAGCCGTCGCCGCCGACCGCGTCCACCCGGTCCGGTACGGCGGCCAGCCGCAGGTGTGCCGAGCCGTCCCCGGTACGGCTGCTGACCTGCCGTGAGCTGACGTCGGCGCGCACCGAGCCGTCGCCGGTGCGCAGCCGCAGGGGGCCGCTGGTGTCGGTGACGCGCACGGACCCGTCCCCGGTGCGGATGCTCAGGGCGTCCCGGAAGCCCGACGCGCGCACGCTGCCGTCGCCGTCCTCCACGCTGACGGTGACACCACGGGGCACCTCGATCCGGTGCTTGGCCGAGCAGTCGGCGATCACACCCGAGCAGTGCACGCGCAGCTTCAGCCGGTCGTCCTCCATCGACCAGGTCACCTTCGGGTCCTCGCCGGCCACGACGGAGCCCTCGAACCACCGGGTGACCTCGATCCGGTCCGCCGGCCGGCCGTCGACGGCGACGATCTCCAGCGCCGAGTCGTCGGAGTCGATGGTGAGGGCGGTGCCGTCCAGGGCGAAGGAGCGGTGCTCGGGGCGGTCGTCGTCGGCGGCCGAGGCGCCGCAGGCGGTGGCGGTGGCGACGAGCAGCACGACGGCCACCGAGGCGAGGGCCGCGCGGCCCGGTACGGAACGGTTCATGGGATCCCCCTGTAGTCCGGCCTCGAGCGTAGGGACCCGCCCGGCCCGCCGACCATGAGGTCCGCTCCCGGATCAGGGTGGGGACAACCCCCGTACGCGGCTCGGCGCGGGGCCGGACCGTACCGGTATACGGGTTTGCGGCACAGGGTCCCCGGCAAGGTAGGCTGTCGACTCGTCCTGGCCGTTCGAAGCCGGGGTGCGGGGTGCGTAGCTCAGGGGTAGAGCGCCTGCCTTACAAGCAGGATGTCGGCGGTTCGAAACCGTCCGCGCCCACCGGTGACCCGCAGGCGACCTGCCGGTCGACACGAGGGCCGACCCGATCGCGGGTCGGCCCTCGTCGCGTCGCGGCGCCGCTAGCCGGGCTCGTGGGTGTGCTTGAGGCGCGAGCGCGCGTCCATCCGGTCCCCGGGCGCCGTCTCCTCCCAGAAGCGGTGGCCGGTCACGAAGACCGCGAGTTCGTGCTCACGGCGTCGCAGCTTCTCCACCTCGGCCTGTTCGTCGGCCGTCCATCCGGGGGAGGCGGGGCGCTCCACCTTCCGCCATCCGCCGTCGTCGGTGAACCCGTCCGACGGCTCCACCGACCAGGGGAGCCGCTTCAGCAGGGCCGACAGCTCGGCCCGGACCTGATGCAGCTCCTCCTGACCGGCGCGCAGGTCGCTGGGAAAGTCATAGGTCTTAGCCACGCGCTAATGCTACGCCTGTTCGAATTTCAGTCGCGAGCTCCTTCCCGGGGTTGTGGGCGGCTTCATTCGAACGAGTGACTGGGAGACGGGGCGGCGGGGAGTTGGGCAGCGGCGGGGGAGGCGGCCGCTAGCCGCCGGTCGCCGTGCGCAGCTCCCGGACCAGCCGGGCCGTCACCGGCACCGCCACCCCGTGCCGCTCCGCCGCGCGCAGCAGGGCACCGCCGATGGCGTCGAGTTCGACGGCCCGGCCCGCCTCGGCGTCCCGCTGCATCGACGACCTGGTCCCCGCCGGGAACGCGTCGTACCGCGCCGGCGCGGCGGCCGGGTCGGCGGGCGCGCCGCACGCGGCGCTGACGGCGGCGGTCTCCGCCACCAGGGCGGTCAGCTCCTCGCGGTGCCGGGTGCGCACCTCGCCCAGCGGAAGCCCGTAGCGCGTGGTGAGCAGCGCGAACGGCGCGAGGAAGCCCATCTTCGCCCACAGCGCGGCCGTCTCGTCGGGCAGCACCCGCGCGGTCGGGCCGGCGGCCGTCAGCGCCGCGGCGAGGGCGTCCAGACGAGGGCGCGGCACCGCGTCGCCGGTCAGGTCCACCTCGGCGAACGGACTGGTGTGCTCGATCACGCCGGGGGCCACCCGGGTCGACTCGACACGGATGACGCCGGGCGCCACCCGGTCCGCCCGGTGGTGGGCGCGCAGCTGCTCCGGGTGCTCCACGCCGTTCAGGAACGGTACGAGGAGGGCGTCGCCCAGCGCAGGGGCGGGGACGCGGGCGAGGGCGGCGTCCAGGGCGGTGTGCTTGACGGCGACCAGGACGGCGTCGGCCGGAGTGCGCAGCTCGGTGTCGGCCTCGACCTCGGCCGTGAAGTCGCCGAAGACGGCGCTGCGGACGGTGATCCCGCGCGTGCGCAGGACGGCCGCGGTGTCCTCCCCGGCCAGGCACACGACCCGGTGTCCGGCGCGGGACAGCAGCGCGGCGAGCAGTCCGCCGACCCCGCCCGGGCCCAGCACCGCCACCGTCGGTTCGTCGTTCGCCATGGTGATGGCTCCTCTCGTCGGTCGGCCCCGTAGTTCGGTGGCCGCCACGGAGGTGATCATGCCAGTGGGGAGGGCCCCTCGTCAGCAGCCGTGTCAGGGGGCGAGACTGGGGGCATGTGCCGCAGCATCAAGACCCTTCGCCCGCCCGCGCTGCCCGAGGAGGCGACGCCGGAGGAGATCCGGGCCGCCGCCCTGCAGTACGTCCGCAAGGTCTCCGGCTTCCGCGCCCCGGCGGCCCACAACCGCGAGGTGTTCGAACGCGCGGTGGACGCCGTCGCGGAGGCGACGGCGCAGCTGCTTGAGGGGCTGGAGGTGCGGGGCGCGGGCTCCCGCGCGTCGTAGGGCGCCGGGGCGGGGGCTACGCCGGCTGCCGCCGCACCAGGTACGCCGCCCCGGCCCCCGCGGCGACCAGTGCCAGTGCCGAGACGCCCGTGGCCAGCCAGGTCGCCCCGAGCCAGTGCGCGCCCAGGTAGCCGAGGGCCACGCTGTAGCCCGCCCAGGACAGTCCCGCCAGTGCGGACCAGGGCAGGAAGTCGCGGGCGCGGCGGTGGGCGGCGCCGGCGATCAGGGAGACGACCGAGCGTCCGGCGGGAGCGAAGCGGGCCAGTACGACCAGCGGACCGCCACCCTTGGCCAGCGCATCGCCGAGACGTTCCTGCGCGGTGGTCAGCCGGCGGGAGCGGGCGACGACCCGGCCCAGCCGCTCGCCGCCCCGCCAGGCCAGCCGGTACGCGACGAGGTCGCCCAGCACGGAGGCGGTGGCGGCGCAGAGCACCAGGGCCGCCACGTCCGGCACGTCGTCGGGAACGACCTGGGCGGCCCCGGCGGCCTTCGTCCCCGCGGCCGCGGCCGTCGCCGCCGCGATCACCAGCACGCCGCTGGGCAGCACCGGCAGGAAGACGTCGAGGAGCACGGACAGCGCGATCAGCGCGTAGATCCATGGACTGCCGGTCAGCGTCCCGACACTTTCGAACACCGTGAACTCCCCGTGACTCCCCCGTGTGGCCGGTAGCGGCCATAACAGCCATACAGCGTACGCCCGGAGTGTGACAGCGGATTCACGGGGGGCGGGTGTGTCCGACACGAGATGTTCACCCGGCCTGCCGGTGCGGGCGAGCGGTAAGTGGCCGGATACGTACGCAGGCCCGTGTTCGGGGCCCGCTCGGGTGCGCGGGGGAACCGATGCGCCTGCGGCCCGGGAGCGGCCGGAGGGCTCGGTCCGCCGCCGGGCGCGCGCTCGTGACCGCCTACGGACGGCGAGGCGCCCCCCGCTCGTGGCGGGAGGCGCCGTGGTCGGCCCGGACGGGCCGGGTCCGGTCAGACGGCCACCGTGGACTGCTGCCCCGCGGGCTCGCCGTCCCCCGAGGCGCGCTGGGTGAGGAAGCGGTCCACGGCGAGTGCGCCGGAGCCGGTGAAGACCAGCAGCAGGAAGGCCCAGCAGAACATCGCCGAGGGCTCCCCGCCGTTCTGCAGCGGCCACAGGGCCAGCTCCTGGTGCACGGAGAAGTACGCGTACGCCATGGAGCCGGAGGCCACGAGCGCGGCCGCGCGGGTGCCGAACCCGAGCAGCACCAGGGCGCCGCAGACGAGCTGGATCACCGCGGCGTACCAGCCGGGCCAGGTGCCGGCCGGGATCGTGCCGCCGGAGCGGGCGGCACCGCCGAGGATGCCGAAGAGCGAGGCCGCGCCGTGGCAGGCGAAGAGCAGGCCGACGACGATGCGGTACAGGCCTATGGCGTAGGGCTGGGCGCTGTCGAGGCGTTCGGTCATGGGGAGGGCACTCCTTCGGTTCGAACAGGTCGCTTGGGGCGGGCGGCCGGTGGGGACGGCGATTACCGAATCGAGCGCCAACGTAGGCACGGCTCGCTGTTTGTTGCAAGTTCAAGTTTTAGCCAATGCTTAACCCTCCCCGGGTCTGCCGTACCGGGAGGGTCAGCAGTTGTTCAGGTAGCCGGTGAGCGCGCTTTTCTCCGCCGGGTCGACGGAGAGTCCGTAGTAGTACTTCACCTGCACCCAGGCGCGGACGTAGGTGCAGCGGTAGGCGGTGCGGGACGGCATCCACTCGGCCGGGTCCTTGTCTCCCTTGGACTGGTTGACGTTGTCCGTCACGGCGATGAGCTGGGGGCGGGTCAGGTCGTTGGCGAAGCTCTGGCGTCGCGAGGTGGTCCAGGCGCTCGCGCCGGAGTCCCAGGCCTCGGCGAGCGGCACGAGGTGGTCGATGTCGACGTCGGAGGCGGCGTACCAGGTGGCGCCGTCGTAGGGGGAGTACCAGCTGCCGCTGGTGGCGGCGCAGGTGGAGCTGGTGACCACGTTCCGGCCGTCCCGCTTCAGGACCGTCTCGCGGGTGTTGCAGGAGCCGGAGACGGTGATCCAGTGCGGGAAGAGGTCCCGGCTGTAGCCGGTGCGGTTCTCGGCGGCCACGGTGAGGGAGGCCAGGTAGCCGCGGGCGGTGGTGGCGCTGACCGGGGTGGGCAGGGCGGCGGAGGCGGTCGGGGGGTCGAACAGCGCGAGCGAGGCCAGGAGGCCGGTGAGGGCCGCGAGTATGCTCAGTCGTCGACGCGCGTAGAACCTGGACATGCGGAACTCCCTTGTGGTGTGGGGCTGTTGGAGCGTGAGCGCTGGGAATGCTCGTCGTGCGGCGTTGCGGGGAGGTGTGCGCCCGGTGAGAAGTTAATGACGCGTTCATGACACGACAAGGTTTATGGCGGAACGATCTCGTACGATGGGGGGAGCAGAAGGGGAGTAGCTCTTCGCCGGACCGTCGACATACTGCTCAGCTCGCTGAGCCGGCGCCCGGAGGCGGACCGCGTGCGGCCCGTCGGCGAGACCTTCGGCAAGCAGTGCACATCCGTGCCGTCCGGCGCGGATGCCGTTGTGTGCTGCCGTGCCGATGTGTCGTGCGTCCAAGGTCCAGCACTCTCGGCGGGGTGGCCCCGACCGATTGAGGAATCTTGATCAGCATCACCGTCATGGCGCTCGTCTTCGGCGTCGTCTTCCTCGCCGAACTGCCCGACAAGACCGCGCTCGCCGGCCTCGTCCTCGGCACCCGCTACCGCGCCTCGTACGTCTTCGCGGGCGTCGCCGCCGCCTTCGCGCTCCATGTGACGCTGGCCGTCGCGGCCGGGTCCGTGCTGACGCTGCTGCCGCAGCGGATCGTGCACGCGCTGACCGGTGTGCTCTTCCTGGCCGGCGCCGCGATGCTCCTGCTGAAGCGCGACGAGGACGAGGAGGAGATCCGGCGACCCGCGAACCAGTCCTTCTGGAAGGTGTCGGGGGCCGGGTTCATGCTGATCCTCGTCGCCGAGTTCGGCGATCTGACGCAGATCATGACGGCCAATCTCGCCGCCCGCTACGACGACCCGCTGTCCGTCGGACTCGGGGCGGTGCTGGCGTTGTGGAGCGTGGCCGGGCTCGGCATCGTCGGCGGGAAGGCCCTGATGAAGCGGGTGCCGCTGCGGCTCATCACCAGGATCGCGGCGCTGCTGATGATGGCCCTCGGCGGCTGGAGCCTGTGGGAGGCGGTGGCCGGCTGAGCTGAACGGCCGGTGAACAGGTGCCCCGCGCGGTAGCGTGCCGGGCCGATTGTTTTGTACCGTAGAGAAACAAAGTGGCTCCCGCCCGTTTTCCCTGACCGGCGGGCGGGACCACTCTGTTCCCGGGGGACCGCTCTGTCTCCGTCCGACCTCTGGAGCTGCCCATGACGGCCACCGCCGCGCTCACCGCCCGCGCCCTGCTGCTCGACATGGACGGCACGCTCGTGAACTCCGACGCCGTCGTGGAGCGGGTCTGGCGGCGCTGGGCCGACCGGCACGGGCTGGACGGCGACGAGGTGATGAAGGTCGTCCACGGACGCCAGGGGTACGCCTCGATGGCCGTACTGCTGCCGCACCGGCCGATGGAGGCCAACCACGCGGACAACGCGCGGATGCTGGAAGAGGAGACCGCCGACCTGGACGGCGTGGTGCCGGTACCCGGTGCCGGGGCCTTCCTCGCCGCCCTCACCCGGCTGGACGTGCCGCACGCGCTGGTGACCTCCGCCGACGTCGCACTGTCCACGGCCCGGATGGCGGCCGCGGGGCTGGAGCTGCCCGCCGTGCGGATCACCGCCGAGTCGGTGGGCGAGAGCAAGCCGCACCCCGAGGGCTTCCTCAAGGGCGCCGCGGAACTGGGCGTCGACCCCGCCGACTGCGTGGTCTTCGAGGACTCCGGCGCGGGCGTCGCGGCGGGACGCGCGGCCGGCATGCGCGTCATCGGCGTCGGCCCGCGCGCCGCGCTCCACCGCCCCGACGCGGTGGTCGGCGACCTGACCGAGATACGCGTGGAACGCGGCCCCGAGGGCATCCACCTGCACGTGGGCTGACCCGGGCCTGCCGCACCATCGCGGTCCGGTCATGCGGATCCGGTGTGCGAGGGCGGCGCGGGTCCGGCCCTCAGGGGCGCGGGGAACTGCGCGAGCGGCCGAGGACGACCCGCGCGGAGAAGGCGACCGCACCCCGTATGGCGCCGTACGGCGCCTACGGCTTCCTGGTCTCCGCTTCGAGGCGCGCCCGCGTCGACGGCCCGTACTCGCCCGGCGCGTCCCCCCTGACGCCCCGCCACCACTGGTACATCCGCACCGCGTTCTCGACCTGCTCGTTGTAACTGCCGTTGATGTCACTGTTGTAGAGCGACAGCTGCCGCAACCGCCCCTGGAGCTCCGCCACCTCACCGCCCTTGTCCCCGCGCCGCAGCACCGTGGTGGTGGACCCCGAGCCCTGATGGGTGGTGCCGGGCCCCCCGTCGGAGGGGGACGGTCCGGCGGTCGCCGAGGGTGACCCGGTGGGCGACACCGGCGCGGCCGGTCCGGTCGCCCGCTCCGCCCCGGCGGCGCCGGACGCCGTGGCCCCGTCGGAGGGTGACGGCGAGCCGCCGGCCGCCGACGCCGAGGCCGACGGGGAGGCCGTACCGCTCCCGGAGGGTGACGCGGACGGCGAGGAGTGCCCCGAGGCCGACGGGGAGGCCGTAGCGCCCCCGGAGGGTGACGCGGAGGAGGTGCCGGCGGCCGACTCGGGCACGGCGGCCCGTACGTCCTCGGCCGCGGCGCCGTCCCGTGTGGGCTTCTCGTAGGAGAACAGTCCGCTCGCGAACCCGGCCGCCGCGACTACGGTCATCGCCGCCCCGCCCGCGGCCAGCGCCAGCGAGCGCCGCCGCCGCCCGGCGCTCGGCTCCCGCACGGCGCCACCCGGCGGTTCGGCCTGCACCTGGTCGAACAGGCTCAGGTCCATGGCGTCGGGCGCCGCGGCCGACGGCGCCAGCGGCGTCGGCAGCGACCCGGTGGGCAGCGACCCCGTGGGGAACGGCCCCGTGGGGAACGGCCCCGTGGCGAGCGAGCCGGGAGGCAGCGGCCCCCGAGGCGGCGGCGCCGTCCCCCCGGCGGGAGGCGGGCCCACCTGCCGCAGCCGCATGGTCTCCTCGCCCGGCCCGGCCGGCGGCCCGCCGGGCTCGACGATCTCGCCGATCTCCACGTACGGCCGGATGCGCAGCGGGTCGAAGTCCTCCGCCGCTGCCACCTCCGCCGTACGGGTGTCGCGCAGGGCGTCGGAAGCCCGCTCGGCGCAGCCGCACAGCGGCGTGTTGTCCGCGGCGCGCTCCGCGCCGCACCGGGGGCACGGGTCCCCCCGCCCCTGCCGCCGCGCGTCCGGGCGCCCCTTCGGCTCGGTCACCTGTTCGTCCCTCCCCCATGCGAACTCCAGAAATTATGCAGACGCTTCACACGCCACACCCCCAGATCCCACCGGAATGCTCGCCTCCGACCGGACTCGACAGGCCATTACGGGACACACCCACCACGATGGGAGTGTCACGACAGCCGGGACAGCCGCCGGAGCAGGGAGGTCGCCATGGCCGTGGAAGCGCGGGCCCGCACCCAGGAGCCGCATGACGAGCACGTGGGCGGGAACGTCCTCGTCTCCATCGGCGCCCTGCTGCTGGGCATGCTGCTCGCCGCCCTCGACCAGACGATCGTCTCGACCGCGCTGCCCACCATCGTCAGCGAACTCGGCGGCATGGAGCACCTGTCCTGGGTGGTGACCGCCTACCTGCTTGCCTCGACCGCCGCGACCCCGCTGTGGGGCAAACTGGGCGACCAGTACGGGCGCAAGAAGCTCTTCCAGGCCGCGATCGTGCTGTTCCTCGTCGGCTCCGCGCTGTGCGGGGCCGCCCAGAACATGCCCCAGCTCATCGCCTTCCGCGCCCTGCAGGGCCTGGGCGGCGGCGGGCTCATGGTGCTGTCGATGGCCATCGTCGGCGACCTCGTCCCGCCCCGGGAACGCGGTCGCTACCAGGGGCTGTTCGGCGCGGTCTTCGGCGCCACCAGCGTCCTCGGCCCGCTGCTCGGCGGGCTGTTCACCGAACACCTCAGCTGGCGCTGGGTGTTCTACGTCAACCTGCCCGTCGGCGTCGTCGCCCTCGCCGTCATCGCGGCCGTCCTGCACATCCCGTCCCGCGCCGCCCGGCACGTCATCGACTACCTCGGGACCTTCCTCATCGCCTCCGTCGCCACCTGCCTGGTCCTGGTCGCCTCCCTGGGCGGCACCACCTGGGCCTGGGGCTCCCCGCAGATCGTCGGCCTCGCGGTCCTCGGCGCCGTCCTCGCCGTCGCCTTCGTGGCGGTCGAGCGGCGGGCGGCCGAACCCGTCCTGCCGCTGAAGCTGTTCGCCGTGCGCACCTTCACCCTGTCCGCCGTGATCAGCTTCATCGTCGGCTTCGCGATGTTCGGCGCGATGACCTACCTGCCCACCTTCCTCCAGGTCGTCCAGGGCGTCTCCCCGACCATGTCCGGCGTGTACATGCTGCCGATGGTGTTCGGCCTGCTGCTCTCCTCCACGCTGTCCGGGCAGATCGTCAGCCGCACCGGCCGCTGGAAGGTCTTCCCGATCGCCGGAACCGCCGTCACCACCCTCGGACTGCTCCTGCTGCACCGGCTCGACGAGAACAGTTCGACCGCCGTGATGAGCACCTACTTCTTCGTCTTCGGACTCGGCCTCGGCCTGGTCATGCAGGTCCTCGTCCTCATCGTGCAGAACGCGGTCTCCTACGAGGACCTCGGGGTCGCCACCTCCGGCGCCACCTTCTTCCGCTCCATCGGGGCCAGCTTCGGCGTGGCGATCTTCGGCACGATCTTCGCCGGCCGCCTCGGCGACGAACTCGGCGCCGCCCTCGGCGGCGTCCCGCTGCCCCCCGGCGTCTCCGTCGACTCCCTCCAGGCCGACCCGCGCGGCATCGCCGCCCTCCCGCCCTCGCTGCGCCCCGATGCCCTGCACGCCTACGCGGCGTCGATCACCGACGTCTTCCTCTACGCGGTGCCCGTCGCCCTCCTCGGCTTCGTCCTGGCCTGGTTCCTCAAGGAGGACAAGCTGCGCGCCTCGGTCACCGCGCCCGACCTGAGCGAGACCTACGCCAGCAACCCGGTCGAACGGTCCTCCTACGACGAGGTGTGCCGCGCCCTGTCCGTCCTCGGCAGCCGCGAGGGCCGCCGCGAGATCTACCGGCGGATCACCGAGCGGGCCGGCTACGACCTGCTGCCCGCCACGAGCTGGCTGGTGCTGCGGATGAAGAAGTACGGCACGGTCGAACCGGCCCGCCTCGCCGAACACCTCCCCGTCCCGCTGTCGGTGATCATCGCGGCCGCCCGGCAGACCGAGGAACGCCGGCTCGCCGTGCGGAACGGCCTCGGCCTGCACCTGACCGACCAGGGCCGGCAGGTCGCCGAGCGGCTCGCCCAGGCCCGCGAGGAGTCGCTGGCCGAGTTGCTGGGCGACTGGTGGGGACCGGACCGGCCCACCGACCTGGTACGGCTGGTGAAACTCCTCAACGAGGAGCTGAGCGGCTCCGACCGCGAGGAGCCGCACGACACCGGTCCCGGGGCCAGGATCGGCCGCGCGCTCACCTGACGCTCACCCGGCCAGCGCCTTGCCGAACCAGTGCTCGGCGTAGGGGGCGTCGTTGTGCGGCTCGGTCTCCGCGTAGCCGAGCCGCGCGTACAGGGCCCGCGCCTCCACCAGGTCGGCCCGCGTGTCGAGGATCATCCGGGTGGCGCCCAGCTCGCGCGCGGCCTCCTCGGCGGCGGCCACCAGCAGCGCCGCCCCGCCCGTGCCCCGGGCCTCCGGCCGTACGTACACCCGCGTCAGCTCGGCCGCCGCGCCGCCCGGAGACCGGTGCAGCCGTACGCCCGCGCTGCCGGCCGGCTCGCCGCCGTGACGGCCGATCAGCAGCCGGCCGCGCGGTGGTGCCAGGTCCTCGTCCGAGTGCGCGGCGATCTCCCGCTCCAGTTCCCGCGGGTCGGTGCGGTGACCGCGGTGCAGCAGGTACCAGCGGTCGCTGACCTCGGTGTAGTACGCGCGCCACAGGTCCGCGGCGGCCGGGGAGCCGGGGAGCTCCGGGGCGATGATCCATGTCATGCGGCCAGTGTGGGGGCCGGTCGCACACCGCTCGCAACCGGATATCGCGCGTCACAACGCGCTGTTTGAAGGGGGCGGCGCGGGCAACCCGGACCGGGAACCGGCCCGCGGGGCCGACCCGACTGGAAGGCAGCCATGTCCACAGCCGTGATCATTGCTCTGATCGTGGCCGCGGTGGCCATCGTGGCCGTCGTGGCCTTCATGACCGTACGCGCGCGTCGCCCGCGCGGCGGCCGGAACCTCAAGCAGCGTTTCGGACCCGAGTACGACCGGGCGGTCGCCCGGCACGACGGGGACAGCAATGCGGCCGAGCGGGAACTCGACTCCCTCGTGGCGAGCTACGGCGACCTGCGGGAACGCCCGATCGAACCGGCCGAGCGCGACCGCTTCGAGGCGCGTTGGACGGCCGTTCAGGAGCGTTTCGTCGACTCGCCGCGCGAGGCGCTCGGCGAGGCCGACCGGCTGCTCGCGGAGGCGGCCGAGGCACGCGGCTTCCCGGACGGCGGGCGGTACGAGGAGCAGGTCGAGGCCCTGTCCGTGCACCACGCCGAGCATGTGAACGGGTACCGGCGGGTGCACCGGGCCGCGCACACCGCGAACGGGTCCGGCTCCGGGACCGAGGACATGCGGGTGGCGCTGGTCGAGGCCCGCGCGCTGTTCGAGGACCTGCTGACGCCGGACCGCCACGACACGGGTCGCCACCGGGCCCCGGCAGGCCGGGCGACGGCCTCCGACACCGCCCGCAGCGGCCACCGGCCGGGGCTGTTCCACCGGCACCACCCGAAGCACGGGTGACGCGCCCGGCGAGCACGACGACGGACGACCGCCGACGGCCGGGCGACGGCAGCGGAGGCCGTCGGACGACCCCGGTGGCGCATGACAACAGCGGATGCCGTCGGACGACCCCGGTGGCGCACGACGGCGGACGGCGGCGGACGCTCAGGGACGACGAGGCACGACGGACGCACACGACGCAGGACGACGAGGCACGACGGACGACGAAGGACGACGAGGGGTGAGTGGGATGACGACAGGCAGGACACCGGCACCTGGCCCCGAGGATCCGTACGGGCGGGAAGCCGACGAGCGGCGGGGCCGCGACTCGCACCGGTCGGCCCCGATGGTGCCGGACGCGGAGACGCCCGGGGCCGGGCGAGCGGGTTCCGACCCGTACGGCCAGGGCCCGGCGGGCGCCGCCGGCACGCCGTCCGCCGCTCCCGGGATGAGCGGCTCCGAGGCCGGGGTGGGGACCTCCCGCATGCGAGGCCCCGAGGCCGGAGAGGCACCGCCCGAGCCGGACGTGCGCGCCACGATGGGCGGCGAGACGGCCGAGGGGCGGGACGCGCTCGGCGCGCGGGGCGGCACGGAGCACGCCCAGGGCGGGATCGAGGACCCGCACGCCCCCCTGCTCCCGGCCGACGAGAGCGACCGGCTCACGACCCGCCTGCAGCACGCGATCGCCGAGTTCGTGGACCGGCCCCGGGAGGCCGTGGAGGAGGCCGACCACGTCCTGGAGGAACTCACGACCCGGTTCACCGACGCGATGAGCGACCGGCGCCGCGCCCTGCGCGGTCACTGGCAGCCCACGGACGGCGGCGGTGACCGCGCCGAGGAGATGGCCGGGAACGAGGCGGGGACCGAGGAACTGCGCCTCGCCCTGCGGGACTACCGGGAGCTGACCAACCGCCTGCTGCACATCTGAACCGAGGGGCGCCGTCGGCGCGCCCTCCGTCCGGGTCCCACGGGTCGTCGCACGACAAGCCGGGTGCCGGCGGGCAGGAGCCCGTCGGCACCCGGCGTCGCGTCCGCCCCGGTGCGCGGAACCCCCGGTCGGCTTTGGCTCGGTCATGCCTCCATTGCGCCGGACGGGGCGGCGTCGGGCGATTTATCATGCGCTCCACCAGTCATGCGGATTTTCTTAAGGAGCGCACGTGCTCGAACTCACCATGGCGTCCGTCTCGGGGGCGGAAGAGGGCGCCACGGCCGGCATGCTCATGGCCGACGCGCCCAGTGAACCGGGTGCCGTGCTGCGGGTGGGCCGGGACAAGTCCGTGTGCCGCCTCGTGACACCCGACGACTGGCTGTTCGTCTCCCGGGTTCACCTGGAGTTCCTGTGCGGGCCCACGGGCACCTGGCAGGTGACCTGGCTGCAGGGCTCGCAGGCCGACCCCTCCTCCGAGGTCCGGCTGCTGCTGGGCGAGCAGGCGCAGCAACTGGCGTACGGCGGCACCCTGCCGCTGCCCTACGGCGGCTCGGGCGAGATCGTCATCCACGACCGCACCGGCCCGCGCAGCGTCAACGTCGGCTTCTACCACGAGGTGTAGGCCCCGGCGGGCCTGCCGCCGAGGGGCTACGCCAGGACGCGGGCCAGCGCGAAACCGTCGTAGCCCTTGCTGCCCACCGTCTGGATCGCGGTGCCGCTCAGTCTCGGGTGGGAGGCGATGAGTTCGAGGGCGGCGCGGGTGCCGCGCACCCCGTCGTCGGAACTGTCCGCGTCGGCGACCTCGCCGCCGCGCACCACGTTGTCCAGGACGATCAGGCTGCCCGCGCTGGTGAGTTTCAGCGCCCACTCGACGTAGTGGGCGTTGTTCGCCTTGTCGGCGTCGATGAACACCAGGTCGAACGGCGGCGGGTTCTCGTCGACGAGGAGCGGCAGGGACTCCAGGGCGGGCCCCACGCGCACCTCGACCTGCTTGTCCAGGCCCGCCCGGGCGATGTTGCGGGTGGCGATCTCGGCGTGCCTGGGGTTGTACTCCAGCGAGATCAGCCGGCCCTCGGGCGGCAGGGCGCGGGCCAGCCAGATCGTGCTGTAGCCGCCGAGGGTGCCGATCTCCAGGATGCTGCGGGAGCCCTGGATCTCGGCCAGCAGCTGCAGGAACTTGCCCTGCCCGGCCGTCACGTTGATCGGCGGCAGCCCGGCGGCCGTGCTGTCGCGCAGCGCGGCCTCCGTCATCTCGTCGTCCGGGGCCAGGGTGGCGCCGAAGTAGGCGTCGACGGTGTCCCAGACCTGCGACTCACTCATGCGCTCCGCCTCTCGTGCACTTCACCGCGTGAAAAGAGCTGACTGCCGTGCCAACGGCGGGAACCTCGGACGGGTTCCCCTCAGCGTGGGCGGTGGATCGATTTCAGCCGTTCGGGTCACGGAGTCGCCGGTTCCGCCGTCCCTCGATGCGGCACCCCGGATCCGTGCGCACTATCGTCTTCCGGACAAAAGGAGATCGGTCGTCAGGTGAAACGGCGACGGCTCGTGTCTCTGTCCCGGGGGGCGAGAGCCTCTTAGGGTGCATAAGGGAACTTCCGCGCGACCGGGCGCGGACCGGACGGGGCGGGAGGCCGACGAGGCGTGGTGGATGCGGAGCACATCGGGCGATCGGCCGAACCCGCCGGGGCGACCGCGGCGGGCACCCCCCCGACGCGTGTGCACGCGGCCCGCCTCGCGCTCTGGCTGATCACGGTCGTGCTGGCGGTCAGACAGGTCGCCGTCGTGCTCACCACGCCGAGCCGGGAGCGGCTGACCGACCTGGAGACCTGGGTCGGCCCCCAGGGCGTCCTGCACGTCAACGGCTCGATCTACGCGTCCACCCGGTTCACCGGTACCCCCTTCGCCGGACTCGTCCTCAAGCCCCTCACCCGAGCGGCCGAACAGGGACTCGGCTGGGGCTGGACGTTCGGCTCCCTGCTGCTGGTCGCGGCGCTCGGTCTGGTCGCCGCCCGCGCCCTGCCCCAGCCCGTCGGGCGGCGCACCGCGCTGTTCGCCGCACCCGTCGCGATCAGCCTGCTCATGCTGTCGCTCCCGGTCCGCAACGCCTTCTGGCTCGGTCAGACCAGCATCATCCCCGTCCTGCTGGTCCTCCTCGGCTGCTTCGTCGTACGCGGCCGCTACGCCGGCGGAATGCTCATCGGGCTCGCCGCCGCGCTCCAGCCCACCGTCCTGCTCTTCGCCGCCCTGCTCTGGTGCACCGACCGCCGCCGCGCCGCCCTCACCACCGGCGCCGCCTTCCTCGGCTGCACCCTGCTCGCCTGGGCCGTCCTGCCGCACGACTCCCACACCTACTGGGTGCACCACCTGGCGGGCGCCGGCCTCGGCGGTGACGCCGACGCCCTCGCCAACCAGTCCCTGCACGGCGCCCTGCTCCGCCTCGGCCTGTCCGGCCCCCCGGAGACCGCCCTGGCCCTGACCCTGGGCGCGGCCGTCGTCGCCCTCGGACTGCGCCGGGCGGTGCGCTACGCCCGGGACGGGCAGCTGCTGCTCGCGGTGGCGATCACCGGCTGCGCCGCCATCGCCGTGTCCCCGACGAGCTGGCAGCACCAGCTGCTGTGGCTGCTGCTCGCGGTGGTCGGCCGGGTCGGCAGGCGCGCCTCGGACCGGCTGCTCTGGCCGGCCGCCGTGGTGCTGGTGATGACGCTCCCGGCGGACATGCTGCTGCCGGGCATGGCGTTCCTGGCGCCCTTGCGCGACAACGTGATCCTGCTGGCCGCGCTGGCCGCCGCCACCTTCGTTCCCTTCCTGCCGCGCACCTCGCCCTACTACGACCGGCCCGTCCCCACCGAGTACGCCCCCGCGGTCCCCGCCCGTTTCCCCGGCATCCCCCTGTTGCCCTTCCTGCGCCGGGTCCTCACCCGCCCCAACCTGCTGCTGGAGCTGCTGCTGATCCGGGTGGGCTACGCGGCGTACTCGCAGGTCCGGCTGGCGGCGACCGGCGGCACGATCTCCGGCGGCCGGGCCCGCGCGGAGGCCCACGGGCACGAGATCCTCGACATCGAGAGCTTCCTGCACCTCGACTTCGAGCTCGCGGTCAACCACTGGGTGGTCACCGTCGGGTGGTTGCGGGAGTTCTTCGACTTCTACTACACGTCGTTCCACTTCATCGTCCCGCTGGCCGTCCTCGGCCTGCTCTACTGGCGCCGCCCGGTCGACTACCGCTGGGCCCGCTCCGCCCTGGGCCTCGCCACCCTGCTCGCCCTGGTGGGCTTCTGGCTCTACCCGCTCGCCCCGCCCCGCCTGATGCCCGGTCTCGACGTCATCGACACGGTCCACGGCGTCCAGGACTTCTCCCGCCCCGACTACGGCACGCTGACCTCCCTGACCAACCAGTACGCGGCGATGCCGTCGCTGCACTTCGGCTGGTCACTGTGGTGCGGCCTGATCATCGCGATCGTGGCCCCCAGGTGGTGGATGAAGGCCCTCGGCCTGCTGCACCCGCTGCTCACCGCCACCGCGATCGTCGCGACCGGCAACCACTGGGTCCTCGACGCGGCCGGCGGCGCCGTGGTCGTCGCCGGGGGCTTCGCCCTGACCTACGTTCTGCAGGGGCCCCGCGCCCGGCCGGCGCCCGGCCCGCCGGCCGTCACCGAGCCCGAGGCGACGAAGGAACCGGCGCCGAGCGCCTGAGCCCGGGCGGCATGCCTGTGCTCACAGCCCGGGCGGCGCGCTCCCGCTCGTTCAGGCGGCGTCGACGTCCCGCACCAGCGCGGTGAGCTCGTCGAGCAGACGGTCGCGCTCGTCGGCCGTCCCGGCCGCGTCCAGGAGGGCCGCGAACTCGCCCTGCCACATGACGGCGTGCACGGCCCGCAGCCGGTCCCGGTCGCCCTCCTCGGCGGCTGCCAGCGCGGCGGCCGTACGGTCCAGCCGCTCCAGCGCCCCGGCCTCCCGGGCGGCGTCGCCCCGGCCGACCAGCCCGGCGCACCGGCCCGGCAGCCAGGCCCGGCCCTCGGCGCCGAGCGCCCGTACCACGGCCGCACCGGCCCCTGCCGCGGTCACGGCCGCCGCCTTGGTCACCATCCCGGACCCTCCCCTCGGTCGGCGCCCCGCCGGTGGGACGGGGCGGTCCGCATCGTACCGAGGGGCCGGCGCCGCCTCCGGGGCGGCCGCCGGAAGGGGAGGCCCGGCATTCCTTTGTGAAGGATGGGGGCGGCGTGCTGCCGTGCGCCGGGCGGTGTGCTGGTCTGGCTGCCTGGCTTGTCCACCGTCGGAAGGATCACGCACCGTGGCACGCTCCCTGACCCGGCGTCACCTCCTCGGCACCGCGGCGGCGCTCGGCGGCGCCGCCGCCCTGGCCGGACCGCCGGCCTCCGCCGCCCAGGCCGCCACCGGCGGTGGCGGCAGCGCGGCTTCCTGGCCCGCCACCATCGCCACACCGCCCGGCTTCCAGCCCGAGGGCATCACGATCGGCCCCGGGGCCGTCGCCTACACCGGCTCCCTCCTCGACGGCTCGGTCTACGCCGCCGACCTGGCCACCGGACGCGGCCGGATCATCACCGAGGGGCAGGGCCCCATGTCGGTGGGCCTCAAGGTCGCCCCGTACGGCAGGCTCGTGATCGCCGGCGGCGACACCGGGCAGATCAGGGTCGTCGACCGCCGCTCCGGGCGCCCGCTGGCGGCCTGGCAGGCGGCGACCGGCACGGCGTTCGTGAACGACGTGGTGGTGGGCTGCGGCGGCGCCTGGTTCACGGACTCCTTCAACGACGTCCTCTACCACGTGCCCGTGCGCCGCACCGTCCCCTCCGCCTCCCCGGTGCGCACACTGCCGCTGACCGGCGCCTGGGCCCCGACACCGCCCGGCGGCCAGACGTTCGGCGCCAACGGCATCGAACTGACCCCGGACCGCCGAGGCCTGCTCGTCGTCAACGACAACTCCGCCCTCCTCTACCGGGTCGACCCGCGCACCGGCGAGACCACCGAGGTCGCCCTGACCGGCGGCGCGGTGAGCAACGGCGACGGCCTGGTCCTGCACGGCCGCACCCTGTACGTCGTGCGCAACTGGGCCTACGCGGTCGACGTCTTCCGCCTCACCGGCGACGGCACCCGCGGCACCTTCGTCAGGCGCATCACCGACCCCCGCTTCGACGAACCCACCACGGCCGCCGTCCACGGCGACCGCCTCTACGTCGTCAACGCCCGCTTCGACTCCGACTGGTCGGACCCGACGATGTCGTCGACGATCGTGGCGGTGCCGCTTTAGGGCACCGGAGCGGCACAGCGCCGGCGGGTGTCCCTCTTCCTGGGGGAGCCCTCGCCGGCGCGAGCCGGTCAGAGCCGCTGGATGATCGTCCCCGTAGCCAGGGCGCCCCCCGCGCACATCGTGATCAGGGCGAATTCCTTGTCCGTGCGCTCCAGTTCGTGGAGGGCCGTGGTGATGAGGCGGGCGCCCGTCGCGCCGACCGGGTGGCCCAGGGCGATGGCGCCGCCGTTGACGTTGACCTTGTCGAGGTCCTGGTCGAAGACCCGGGCCCAGCTCAGGACGACGGACGCGAACGCCTCGTTGATCTCGACCAGGTCGATGTCCTTCAGGGTCATGCCCGCCTTGCCGAGGACGGCGTTGGTCGCGTCGATGGGGCCGTCGAGGTGGTAGTGGGGGTCGGCGCCGGTGAGGACCTGGGCGACTATGCGGGCCCGGGGCTTGAGCTTCAGGGCCCGCGCCATGCGCTTGGAGGCCCACATGATGGCCGCCGCGCCGTCCGAGATCTGCGAGGAGTTGCCGGCGGTGTGCACGGCGGTCGGCATGATGGGCTTCAGGCCGGACAGGGCGTCGAGCGAGGTGTCCCGCAGGCCCTCGTCGCGGTCCACCAGACGCCACATGCCCTGGCCGGCGCGCTGTTCGTCCTCCGTGGTGGGGACCTGGACCGCGAACGTCTCGCGTTTGAAGCGCTCCTCCGCCCAGGCCGCCGCCGCCCGCTCCTGCGACAGCAGGCCGAGCCGGTCCACGTCCTCGCGTGTCAGGCCCCGTTTGCGGGCGATGCGCTCCGCCGCCTCGAACTGGTTGGGGAGGTCCACGTTCCACTCGTCGGGGAACGGCTTGCCGGGGCCGTGCTTGGAGCCGGAGCCCAGCGGCACCCGGGACATCGCCTCCACACCGCAGGAGATGCCGACGTCGATGACACCCGCCGCGATCATGTTGGCGGTCATGTGGGAGGCCTGCTGCGAGGAGCCGCACTGGCAGTCGACCGTGGTCGCGGCCGTCTCGTAGGGCAGGCCCACGGTCAGCCAGGCCGTGCGGGCGGGGTTCATGGACTGTTCGCCGGCGTGGGTCACCGTGCCGCCGACGACCTGCTCGACGGCGTCGGCGGGGATGCCGGTGCGGTCCAGCAACTCGCGGTAGGTCTCGCCGAGGAGGTAGGCGGGGTGGAGGTTGGCCAGCGCGCCTGAGCGCTTGCCGATGGGGGTGCGGACGGCTTCCACGATCACGGGTTCGGCGGCCATGGGTGCGGATCCTTCCGGGGGGCGGCTCCAGCAGGCGGAACTAGTACGTGTTCTAGTTCCTGTTGCAGTCTGCTGATGTGACGTCGCTCACCGCAAGGGTCTTGCAGCCTTCGGCGCCCTCAACTACCTTCGCCGCAACCTGTTTCTGATAGACCGTCAGTTCACATACTCCCTGGTGCCCCCTGGCTGGAGCTGCCCATGCCCTGTCCGGCGCTTCCCGACGGGTTCGACTTCACCGACCCCGACCTGCTGCATCACCGCGTGCCCCTGCCCGAGTTCGCCGAGCTGCGCCGGGCGGAGCCCGTGTGCTGGATCCCGCAGTCGGGGCGCATCGCCGGCTTCGACGACGAGGGGTACTGGGCGGTGAGCCGGCACGCCGACGTCCGGTACGTCTCCACGCACCCCGAGCTGTTCTCCTCCAGCCTCAACACCGCGATCATCCGCTTCAACCAGCACATCGAGCGCGCGACCATCGAGGCGCAGCGGCTGATCCTGCTGAACATGGACCCGCCGGAGCACACCCGGGTGCGGCAGATCGTGCAGCGCGGCTTCACGCCCCGTTCCGTCCGGGCGCTGGAGGGGCGGTTGCGGGAGCGGGCCGGCGCCATCGTGGACGGGGCGCGCCGCCGCTCGGGGCCCTTCGACTTCGTCACCGAGGTCGCCTGCGAGCTGCCGCTTCAGGCCATCGCGGAGCTGATCGGCGTACCCCAGGACGACCGGGCGAAGATCTTCGACTGGTCCAACAAGATGATCGCCTACGACGACCCCGAGTACGCCATCACCGAGGAGGTCGGCGCGCGTTCCGCGGCCGAGATCATCGCCTACGCCATGAACATGGCCGCCGAGCGGAAGCGGTGCCCGGCCGAGGACATCGTCAGTACCCTCGTCGCCGCCGAGCACGAGGGCAATCTGAACTCCGACGAGTTCGGGTTCTTCGTGCTGATGCTGGCCGTCGCCGGCAACGAGACGACCCGCAACGCCATCACCCACGGCATGCACGCCTTCCTCACCCACCCCGAGCAGTGGGAGCTGTACAAGAGGGAGCGGCCGGCCACGACCGCCGAGGAGATCGTGCGGTGGGCCACGCCGGTCGTCTCCTTCCAGCGCACCGCCACCCAGGACACCGAACTGGGGGGTGCGCGGATCAGGAAGGGTGACCGTGTCGGGCTCTTCTACGCCTCCGCCAACCACGATCCCGAGGTGTTCGAGGAACCCGACGCCTTCGACATCACCCGGGACCCCAATCCGCACCTCGGTTTCGGCGGGGGAGGGCCCCACTTCTGCCTGGGCAAGTCCCTCGCCGTGCTGGAGATCGACCTGATCTTCAACGCCGTCGCCGACGCCCTGCCGGACATCCGTGCGGCGGCGGAGCCGCGGCGGCTGCGGTCGGCGTGGATCAACGGGATCAAGGAGCTGCGGGTGACGGCGTAGCCGCGGTGTACGCCGAAGGCGGCGGCCCCGGGTGCCGGGGTCGCCGCCTACGGTGCGGTGCGGGGGGTGGGTACGGCTCAGTACCAGTGGTGGGCCTGCCAGAAGTTCCAGGCGCCGACCGGGCTGCCGTAGCGGGAGTTCATGTAGTCGAGGCCCCACTTGATCTGGGTGGCGGCGTTGGTCTTCCAGTCCGAGCCGGCGGAGGCCATCTTGGAGCCGGGGAGGGCCTGGACGAGGCCGTAGGCGCCGGAGGAGGCGTTGACGGCGTCGACGTCCCAGCCGCTCTCGTGCTCGACGATCTTGGAAAAGGCGTTGTACTGCGCCGCGTTCGGGATCATCTTCTTCGCGATCGCCTTGGCCTGGCCGGCCGAGTCCGCGGACGCCGGGGCGGCGTGGGCGGGGGCCGCGGCCAGCGCCATGCCGGCGGTGGCGGTGACCACGGCGGCGGTGGTGAGGACCTTCTTGGGGGCGGAGGCGACGCGGCGGATGACGGAGAACGACACGGAGAACCTTTTTCTTCGGGGACGGTGCTGTCGCGGGCGGGCCGCGCCGCGGGGGCGGTGCTGCCGGCGTGCGTCGGCGCCGAGGCCCGGGGGGCTCGTCGGCGCCGTGCGACGTCATCCAGAGAAGCAGGCCCGAAATGGGCTGGCAAATACCCCTTGTACTAGTTGTGGTCGCATGCGGAGAGCCGACGGCCTCTGTGACCTGGGTCTCAAAGGCCAGGTCGGAGGCCCTTTTGGTGTGGGCATGATGTCCGGAATGCCCTACTAAGGTGTGTAGTGGGTGACGTGGGTCATGTGGGGTGCTTCACCGTGGCCGGAGGGTGCGCGGGGTCCTCGTGAGGGGTGAAGGTGACCGGCGTCTCGAAGGCCGCCCGCCGGGTGGCCCGCCGCAGCGCCTTCAGCACGGCGGGGCCGACGGCCAGGGTCAGCAGCACCGTGCAGACCGCCCGGCCGAGGTCCCAGCCGAGGGAGGTGGCCAGGCAGTACGCGAGGAAGCGGGCCAGGTTCGCGGCCGGTCCGGCGTCCGGGTCGAACGCGATGGTCGTGCTGTCGGCGGACAGGAACGGCCAGCCCTGCATGTTCATGGCCGTGCCGTACGCGAAGGCGGCCAGGAACCCGTAGCCCGCGAGCATCAGCACCTCGCCCCGGCCGCGCAGCCGCTCCGGGCCCGGCAGCAGACCCGCGCCCATGGTGAACCAGCCCATGCACAGCATCTGGTACGGCAGCCAGGGGCCGACCCCGCCCGTGAGCAGCGCGGACGCGAACATCGTCACGCAGCCGAGGACGTAGCCGAAGCCCGGGCCGAGGACCCGGCCGCTGAGCACCATCAGGAAGAACATCGGCTCCAGACCGGCCGTCCCCGCGCCGATCGGGCGCAGCGCGGCGCCGGTCGCCGCCAGCACACCGAGCATCGCGACCGCCTTCGGGCCCATCCCGGACTCGGCGATGGTCGCCGCCACCACCGCGACCAGCAGCACCAGCAGCCCCGCGAAGAGCCAGGGCGCGTCCTGCGCGTGGGCCACCGCCGACGAGTCGGGCGGCGCGAAGAAAGGCCAGGTCAGCGCCGCCACCCCGACCGCGCTGACCAGCCCCAGCGTGACCACGGACCGTGCCCCCAGCCGCACGGCACGGACCCGGCGCCGGCCTCCGGCGTCCCCCGGGGCTGCCGCGCCCGGAGCCGTCCGCGGGGCCACGGGGTGCGCCGTGCGCCGGGCCGGTTCGGGATCCGCGGGGCGGTCCGGTCCGGGCGGGGTCGGCCGGGGCGTCGTGGGGCGGTCCGGGGCGGGTGTCGTGGAGTGTGCGTCTTCGGAGGGCGTGGAGCGGGGTGGCTCGGGTGCCGGGGGTTGCGGGGGGTCCGTCGGTGCGGCCGGGGTCGGCTTCGGCGTCGGGTGAGGGGTCGGCTGGGAGATGCCGGGCCGTCCGGGCGCGTGGAGCGGGGTTCGCTCGGATGCGGTGGGGCGGTCCGGTTCGGGCGGGGTCGGCTGGGACGCGGTGGGGCGGTCCGGCTCGGGTCGCACGGGGTGGCGTGTCATGTGAGGGCCGCCTTCACCTCGGTCACCGTCAGCCACTTCAGCGGGGCGAGGATCTTCGCCACCTGGGGTGCGAAGGACGGGGAGGAGACCACCACCTCGGCGGCCGGACCGTCGGCGATCACCTCGCCCTCCGCCAGCAGCACCACCCGCTGGGCCAGCTCGGCGGCGAGTTCCACGTCGTGCGTGGCCAGCACGACGGCGTGGCCCTCGGCGGCCAGCGCCCGCAGGTGGGACACCAGGCGGGCCTTGGCCGCGTAGTCCAGGCCGCGGGTCGGCTCGTCGAGCAGGAGCAGCGGCGGGCGGGCCGTCAGGACGACCGCGAGGGCGAGCGACAGCCGCTGGCCCTCCGACAGATCGCGCGGGTGGAGGTCGTCGGCGACCCCGGGCAGCAGCTCCGACACCAGAGCCCGGCAGGTGCCGGGCGCGGCCCCGGCGTCCCGGTCGGCCTGCGCGCACTCGGCGGCGACCGTGTCGGCGTACAGCAGGTCGCGCGGCTCCTGAGGGACCAGGCCGACCCGGCGCACCAGCTCGCGGGGGGCCGTGCGGTGCGGGACGGCACCCGCGGCACGGACCGTGCCGGAGGCCGGCTCGACCAGGCCGACCAGCGCCGACAGCAGCGTCGACTTCCCCGCCCCGTTGCGCCCCATCAGCGCGACCGTCTCGCCGACGGACACGGTCAGGTCGACCCGCCGCAGCGCCTGTACCCGGCCCCGCCGGACGGCCAGCGAACGGACCTCGGCGACCTGGGCGACCTCGGCGCCCCCGGCGACCGGCTCGGCCCCGGCGGCCCGGCGTCCGAACAGCCGCCGGAGTGCGCGCGGGAGCGCCGGCCCCACCTGGGCCGGCCCCGCCTGGGAGGCCGGCCCCGCCTGGGAGGCCGGCTCCGCCTGGGCGGTCGGCTCCGCCTGGGACACCGGCTCCACCCCGGACGTCGGCCCCACCCGGGACGCACGGGCAGACCCCGCCCGGGACGCCGGTACTGCCGGGGCCCCCGCGCCCGAAGCGGTCGGCGCGCCGCCGCTCCCCTCCCGCCCGCTCAGGCGTTCCCGCAGGTCACCCGCCCGGCGCCGGGCATCGCGGACGGTCAGGGGCAGCGGGGACCAGCCGGCGAGGCGGCCCAGCTCCACCACCGGCGGGAACACCGGGGAGACGGTCATCACCTCGGCCGGGGTTCCGAGGACCGGGGCCGCTCCCGGGCCGGGCAGCAGGAGCACCTGGTCGGCGTAGTGGACGACCCGTTCCAGGCGGTGCTCGGCCATCAGGACCGTCGTACCGAGGTCGTGGACCAGGCGCTGGAGCACCGCGAGGACCTCCTCGGCGGCCGCCGGGTCGAGCGCGGAGGTCGGCTCGTCGAGGACGAGGACGCTCGGGTGGGCCGTGAGCACCGAGCCGATCGCGACCCGCTGCTGCTGGCCGCCGGAGAGCGTGGCCAGTGGACGGTCCCGCAGGCCGGCCAGGCCCAACAGGTCCAGGGTCTCCTCCACACGGCGGCGCATCACCTCCGGCGGCAGGCCCAACGACTCCATGCCGTAGGCGAGTTCCTCCTCCACCGTGTCCGTGACGAAGTGGGACAGCGGGTCCTGGCCGACGGTCCCCACCACGTCGGCGAGGTCACGCGGCTTGTGGGTGCGGGTGTCGCGGCCGGCGACCGTGACCCGTCCGCGCAGGGTGCCGCCGGTGAAGTGCGGGACCAGCCCGCTCACCGCGCCGAGCACCGTCGACTTGCCGACCCCCGACGGGCCGACCAGCAGCACCAGTTCACCCTCCGGCACCTCGAAGCCGAGGCCCCGGACGGCGGGTCCGGGCGCCCCTTCGTACGTCACGGAGACATCCTCGAAGCGGATCACTGCGGCTCCTCGGCGGCGACGGCGGGGGAGGGGGACGGGACAGGGGAAGAGGGCGGGGACGGGGGCGGGGTCACGAAGGCGGGCAGCAGGCCCAGCAGGACGGCCGCGGCCGGCCACAGCGGGAACTCGGGGGCCACCAGCGGGACCACACCGGGACGCAGCGCCGCCGGGTCCCGGTCGGCGGCCAGCGCCAGCAGCGCGGCCACCGCCGCGCCCGAGCCGGCCACCAGCCAGGCCGGCGGACCCCAGCGGTCGGGCCGGTACCGGGTGCGCGGCGTACGGCGGCCACCGAGCCGGAGCCCGGCCAGCGCGGCCGCGACCCCGGCCAGCAGCACCGGCATCCCGTACCCGGCGCCCTCGGCGGTCAGCAGCCCGTACGTCCCCGCGCACACCCCGAGCAGCCCGGCGAGGGTGAGAGCGGCGGTCGTACGGCGGACCGCGGCCGGGACCCGCGCGGTCCGCCCGTAGCCGCGGGAGTCCATCGCGGCGGCCAGCGCCACCGAACGCTCCAACGCCCCCTCCAGCACCGGCAGTCCGACGTGCAGCAGGCCCCGGACACCGCGGTCGGGGCGGCCCCGCAGCCGGCGGGCGGCGCGCAGCCGGTGGACGTCCGCGATCAGGTTCGGGGCGAAGGTGAGCGCCACGACGACGGCCACGCCCGTCTCGTACAGGGCGCCGGGCAGCGCCTTCAGCAGGCGGGACGGGCTGGCGAGGGCGTTCGCGGCGCCGACGCAGATCAGCAGCGCGGCCAGCTTCGCACCGTCGTAGGCGGCGAAGAGGACCCCCTCGGCGGTCACCCGGCCGCCCAGGCGGATGCCCTTCGCCCAGTCGGGCAGCGGGACTTCGGGGAGCGTGAGCAGGATGTGGGTGCCCGGGATCGGGGAGCCGAGGACCACCGCGAACAGCACGCGGACGGCGATCACGGCGAGCGCCAGCCGGACGAACGCGCCGTAGGAGCGGGCCCAGGGCGCGTCGGGGCGGCGGGCGGCCACCACATAGCCGGAGACGGCGACGAGGAGGCCGAGCAGCAGGGGGTTGGTGGTGCGGGTGGCGGCGGTGCCGAGCCCCAGCGCCCAGAGCCACCAGGCGCCGGGGTGCACGGCCGCGCGCTCACGCATCGCGGCGTCGCCTGACCTGCCACAGGGTCGCCGCGGCGACGAGGACGACGGCGCCGACGCCGGCGAGCAGCCCGAGGAGGGTGCCGCCGGTGTCGGAGTCCTGCCCGGCGGCCTCGCTCTGCGCCGTCGGTGAGCCCTCGGGCTTCCGCGACTCCTGCGGCTTCCCCACCGAGACCTGTTCCCCGCAGCCCTTCGCGGGGTAGCCCGCGATGGCGCAGAGCAGGGCGTTGGCGTCGTAGCGCAGCGGCTTGGCCTCCGCCGCCAGGGCCTCGGCGGCGGAGGCGTCCTCACGCACCCGCGCGCAGGCCGTGCGCGGGGCGGGCGGGCTCTCGCCGGACGGGGCGTCGGCCGCCGTGCCGAAGTCGATGACCAGCGCGACGCGCTTCATGCCGTCCTGGGCCGGGGTGCCCGCGCAGATCGGCCCGAAGGCGGCCGCTCCCCGGGGCCGGTCCGCGTCCGCGGAGTCCTCGCTGACCGCGAACCGGAAGCCCTGCACGTCACCGTCGGCGGGGCGCGCGGTCGCGGGGCCCTCGGTGGCGTACGTCCAGCCCTGGGCGTCGTGGGTCCAGTAGGACCAGTAGCGGTAGCCGGTCGCCGCCCCGGCCGTACCCGCGGTGGGCAGCGGCAGGAGCAGGGCGGCCAGGACCGCCGACAGGGCGAGCGCGGCACGGCGGCGCGTCAGGGCCGCCGGTGCCGGCGGGGCGGCCCCGGGGCGGCGGCGGGTCACGCCTGCCGCTTCCGGGACCGGACCACCAGGACGGCGCCGCCGGCCGCGATCAGGACCAGCAGGACGATGCCCGTGACGGCGCCCGCGCCCAGGCCCTCGTCGTCGCGGTCCGCCGCCGCGGAGGCGGGGGAGGCGGACGCGGACGCTGCGGACGACGGGGCCGGCACGGACTTGGGGGCCGGGCCGCTCTTGTTCAGCCGCTCCACCAGGTCGGCGCCGCCGAAGTCGTGCGGGTCGGCCCCGGTCGCCAGGGACGTCAGGATCAGCTGCGCGTAGGCCGCCGGGCCGGTCATGTCGGCCCACGCCTCGGAGTTGGCCTTCAGCCAGCCCAGGGTGGCGGTGGCCTCGGTCCGCAGGCCGGCCGTGGCGAGGGCGAGGGCGGCGTCGGCGGTGTTGCCGAAGTCGGGCTGGTTCTCGGCGCCGGGGAGGGTGGAGACCAGGTGGTGGTCCTTGTCCAGGGTGCGGGCCAGGTAGGCGGCGGCGTTGCGGGCGGCGTGCGCCGGGTCGGTGGTCTTCTCGCAGGCCGGCACGCCCGTCAGCGGCTGCGCGGGGCGCTGTCCGGCGAGCGTCGCGCCGAACCCGCCGAGGACGGCCGCCGCCGTGGCGTCGGCGTTGGCGGCGAGCTTGCCGCTCTTGTCCGGCTGGTAGGCGAAGGATCCCGCGTCCGTGGAGCCGTCGCACGGCAGGGCGAACGTCAGCAGGGCGTCGTGGGGGGACTTGCCGTCCTTGCGGACCTGTCCCGGCTTCAGGCCGGCTGCGTCGAGGGCGCCGATCACCACGGACGTCGAGTTGGTGTCGCTGGGGCCGCCGGGCATGTAGCCCCAGCCGCCGTCCTTGTTCTGGACCGACCTCAGCCAGGTGACGGCCTTGTCGGTGGCGGTGCGATGGCCGCCGAGCGCGGCGAGCGCCTGGACCGCGGCGGCGGTGCTGTTGGTGTCGACCGTCACCTTGGCGTCGCAGGGCTTCGCCGGGTCGACGCGGAAGGCGGGGAAGGAACCGTCGGCGCACTGCTGGCCGGCCAGCCAGCCGACCGCCTCGTCGGCCGGGACGACACCGACGGCGTGCTGCGCGAGCAGAGCGTACGACTGGCGCCACACACCGTCGTACGTCGGGTCGGCCAGGCCGTACAGGCCGTCGGGTATCACCACCGACGGGGTCGGGGACGGCGGGGCGGCGACGGCGGGCGTGGCGGCGCCGATCACGGCGATGGCTGCGGCCAGCGCCGCGGTGGTGCGGCGGACGTTCATGATCGGCGGGTGCCTCTCCCTAGGGGGAGCCGGGCAGCGCGGGACACCCCGGGCGGCTCGGCTCCGTAGACCTCGACGGTGCCTGCCGTGCGGCGGCGGACGCCGACGCACGTGAGCCGGTCACGTCCGCGCGGGGCAGTCCGGCTCACCGTCCGGGGACGGCTCACGGTTGCGGGTCAGCGCCGGAATTGCACCGGCTTCCCCCCGTACGGGTGTGATGACGACGCCGCTACTGTACCGGGCGGTAGACCGGGCCCGGAGGGCCCCCGCGTCCCGGCGACCTTTCCGTGACCTGGCGGGCCGCCTACACGGCGGCGTACGCCACCGGATCGCTCCCCGGCACCGCCTCAGCGCGCCCCGACTTCACCAGCCGGCGCAGATGGGCCTCCGCCTCCGCCACGGCGATGGTGCGCGAGGCGTACGGGATGTCGGGCCAGGGCCGGTTCCACGCCATGCGCTCGGCGAGCTGCCACGGGGTGAGCGGGGCGGTCAGCAGGGCGTGCAGGCCGGTGAGGCGCTCCTCGTGATGGGCGAGCAGTTCCCGCACCCGGGCCGGGGCGTCGGTGAAGGGGTGCTGGTGGGCCGGGAGGATCTCGGCGGGGGCGAGGCGGCCGACGCGCTCCAGGGAGTCCAGGTAGTCGCCGAGGGGGTCGGTGACGGCGGTGTCGTCGGGGTCCTCGTACAGGCCGATGTGCGGGCTGATCCCCGGCAGCAGGTGGTCGCCGGAGAACAGCCGCCCGTGGCCCGGGAGTCCGCCGGGGTGCTCCTCCTCCAGGTGCAGGCAGACGTGGCCCGGCGTGTGGCCCGGGGTCCACACCGCGCGCAGCCGGCGGCCCGGGAGGTCGAGGAGTTCGCCGGGGGTGATCTCGCGGTCCGGCAGGGCGGGGGAGAGGCCGGGCAGTGTGCGGCCGTGCCCGGCGCCGCGCAGGGGTGCCACGTGCTCCTCGGGGGCGCCGGCCGCCGTCAGCTTCTCCGCCATGTACGCGAACCAGCGCTCCGGGCGGGTCTCCCGCGTCCGCCGGACGACGGCCAGGTCCGCCGGGTGCATCGCCAGCCAGGCGCCGGACGCCTCCCGCACCCGGCCGGACAGCCCGTGGTGGTCGGGGTGGTGGTGGGTGACGACCACGCCGTACAGCTCGGCGACGTCGGTGCCGCAGGCCCGCAGGCCCTCGGTGAGGGTGTCCCAGGCGGTGGGGTCGTCCCATCCGGTGTCGATGAGCACCGGGCCACGGTCGGTGTCGACGACGTGGACCAGGGTGTGGCCGAGCGGGTTGTCCGGGATGGGGACCCGGACGGACCGGACGCCGCCGCCGTGGTCGTACACCTGTGCCATGGACTCCCCAATCGCCGCGCCGCGTACGGTCACTATAACTAGAACGCGTTTCGACAGGAGGCTCGACGCATACGGGTCCGTCCGTCACCCGTCCGTCGGCCGCCTGTCGCCCTCCCGTCCGTGGACTCCTTGGTGCGGAACTGGTATCTGTTCCAGAAAGGTGGCCTGACGGTTCGTCAGGCACATGGCTCCGGGAGGCAGTCGGCCATGACCGAGCTCAGGGAACACGGACAGCTGTTCATCGGCGGGGAGTTGACCGACCCTCTCGGCCGGGACGTCATCGAGGTGGTGTCGCCGCACACCGAGGAGGTCATCGGCCGGGTGCCGCACGCCTCGCCGGCCGACGTCGACCGGGCGGTCGAGGCGGCCCGCCGCGCCTTCGACGAAGGGCCCTGGCCGCGGCTTCCGTTGGAGGAGCGGATCGCCGTCGTCACACGCATCAAGGACGGGATCGCCGCCCGCCACGAGGAGATCGCCCGGGTGATCTCCGCCGAGAACGGCTCCCCGTACTCCTGGAGCGTCCTCGCCCAGGCGCTCGGCGCGATGATGGTCTGGGACGCGGCGATCACCGTCGCCCGGGACTTCACCTACGAGGAGCGGCGCGCCGGGGTGCTCGGGCCGATCCTCGTGCGCCGGGAGCCCGTCGGGGTCGTCGCGGCCGTCGTGCCCTGGAACGTCCCGCAGTTCGTGGCCGCCGCCAAGCTCGCGCCCGCGCTGCTGACCGGGTGCGCGGTCGTCCTCAAGCCGTCGCCGGAGTCGCCGCTGGACGCCTACCTCCTCGCGGAGATCGCGGCCGAGGCGGGGCTGCCGCAGGGGGTTCTGTCGGTCCTCCCGGCCGACCGTGAGGTCAGCGAGTACCTGGTCGGGCACCCCGGCGTGGACAAGGTCTCCTTCACCGGGTCGGTCGCGGCCGGCAAGCGGGTCATGGAGGTCGCCGCCCGCCACCTCACCCGGGTCACCCTGGAGCTGGGCGGCAAGTCGGCGGCCGTGGTGCTCCCCGACGCGGACGCGGCCACGGCGGTCGCCGGCATCGTCCCGGCGGCCTGGATGAACAACGGCCAGGCGTGCGTGGCCCAGACCCGCATCCTCGTCCCGCGCTCGCGCTACGACGAGTTCGCCGACGCGTTCGCGGCGGCGGCGAGCGCGCTCGTGGTCGGCGACCCGCTGGACCCGGCGACCCAGGTCGGCCCGCTGGTGGCCCGGCGCCAGCAGCGGCGCAACCTCGACTACATCCGGATCGGGCAGGAGGAGGGCGCCAAGATCCTCACCGGCGGCGGGCGTCCGGCGGGTCTGGAGCGGGGCTGGTACGTCGAGCCCACCCTCTTCGGCGACGTCGACAACTCCATGCGGATAGCCCGCGAGGAGATCTTCGGCCCGGTGATCTGCCTGCTGCCCTACCGCGACGAGGCCGAGGCCGTGAGGATCGCCAACGACTCCGACTACGGGCTGAGCGGCAGCGTCTGGACGGCCGACGTCGAGCGCGGCATCGGGATCGCCCGGCAGGTGCGCACCGGCACCTACTCCGTCAACACCTTCAGCCTCGACATGCTGGGCCCGTTCGGCGGCTACAAGAACAGCGGGCTGGGGCGGGAGTTCGGGCCCGAGGGGTACGGCGAGTACCTGGAGCACAAGATGATCCACCTGCCGGCGGGGGCGTAGCCGGATGGGCGACCGCTGGCACGTGGAGGTCGACCGCTCCCTGTGCATCGGCTCGGGCCAGTGCGTCCACCGCGCGGCGGACGGCTTCCGTCTCGACGCGGCCCGCCAGTCCCGGCCGGTCGAGCCGGACACCGACGCCGACGAGCGGGTGCTGGAAGCGGCGGAGAACTGCCCCGTGGAGGCCATCACGATCACGCTGCTGGGCAGCGGGGAGGCGGTGTTCCCGCCGGAAGAGTAAAAAATCCCTTCTGGGGGGTTTCATCCTCTTCGTGGCGTTCTATTCTGGAATTGGCCTACGAGGCGAGTGAGGGAGTCCAACCGGAGTAGCCGACTTGGGCGAGAGACCACCAGGTTTCCGCCGAGGCCGACGGCGACGGTCGGGCTGAGAGGCCGAACGGCAGCAGTCGGGCCGAACGGCGACCCCCGGAACCTGATCCGGACCATGCCGGCGCAGGGAACCCGTCTCGTAGGTCCCTTCTGTGCGCCTGCCGCGTCCCGTGCCCTTCTGCTGACCTTCCGCGCGCCCGCCGGGTCCCGTGCGAGACTGCGGCCCGGCATCCGTGATCCACGAGGGGCGGGGGGCGTATGCGCGTGAAGGGGGCCGTGGTGGCCGTGGCCGCCGCGACGGCGGTCCTGGCGGGGTGTGGCGGAGGCGGCGGTACGGCGGCGCCCGGGGCGAGCGGTTCCGCGCCGGCCGCGAGCGCGGCGGCGGAGTCCGGGGGTGTCACGGCCGCCGCCGTGCAGGAGGACGTCCGGGCCGCCGCCGCGGCGGGCGGCTTCCCCGAGCCGGCGTTCGCCGACGCCGGCTCCCCGGCCATGCGGGCCCGCCCCTGCCAGGTGGCCGCGGGATCACGCACCCCGGCCGCACCGGACCGGAAGGCCGCCGCGCGGGTGGTCGCCGAGCTGCAGAAGCGCGGGTGGCGGGCGGAGAGCCCCGACGAGGACGAGGACGGCGTGTCCTGGCTCGTGGACAAGGACGGCTGGCACCTGCAGATCCTCGCCGGAGCCACCTCGAAGGAGGCCGCGAGCGGGACCCGGCCGATCGAGGAGCAGATCCTGTCCGGGGACTTCACGGGCCTGATGGTCATCGGCGGACGGATGCGCTGCGAGGAGACCGCTACTCCCGCTCCCTGACCTCCGTCAGGTCGATCAGCCGGCACACCGTCTCGATGTCGATCTTCACCTGGGCGATGGAGGCGCGTCCCGAGAGCCAGGTGATCAGGGCCGAGTGCCAGGTGTGCTCGATGACGCGGACCGCGGACAGCTGCTGCGGGGTCGGGTTCTCCCGGCCCATCGCGTCCAGGATGATCGCCGTGGTCTGCCGGGAGACCTGGTCCACCTCGGGGCTCACGCTGCGGTCCGCGAAGGTCAGGGCGCGCACCATGGCGTCGGCGAGGTGCGGCTCGCGCTGCAGCGCGCGGAAGGCCCGCATCAGGGTCTCCGCCACCCGCTCGGCGGCCGTGTCGCCCGCCGGGGGCTTCTTGCGCAGCGTGCCGTGCATGCGCTCCAACTGGTCCTGCATGGTGGCGACCAGCAGGTGCACCTTGGAGGGGAAGTAGCGGTACAGGGTGCCCAGGGCGACCTGGGAGGACTCCGCCACCTCCCGCATCTGCACCGCGTCGAAGCCGCCCCGGCTGGCCAGTTGCGCGCTCGCGTGCAGGATGCGGCGGCGCCGGGCCTCCTGCCGCTCGGTGAGGGGCGGCGCCGGGGACGCCCCCGCGGGCGTGTAGCCGAGCGTGGGGGACGGACGCGCACCACTGGTTTCCGCAGGCATGATCCCGATCCGTGACAGTCGGTGAGCGCTGATGATCACACCGGCGTGACGGGGCCTCCGGCCGTGGCGTGAATCACCTGATCCACTGGCCACAGTGCCCCTACCTGCCGGTAGATTCAGAGCCTCCCGAACGATCAAGTCTGAAACTTGTTCTAGGTTAGCGTCCCGTCGTAGTCTCGCGGGACAGTGCAGGCAGAAGGGGGCCCGGAGTGACCGCTGAGGCCAGTCGGGCCCGGTCCGGGAAGGACATGGCGGCTGACGGTGAGCGACCGCTCGACATCGCGCTTCTGAGCTACAAGGGGAACCCGTTCTGCGGCGGGCAGGGCGTCTACGTACGGCACCTCTCGCGCGAGCTGGCCCGCCTCGGCCACCGGGTCGAGGTCATCGGCGCCCAGCCGTACCCCGTCCTC
Source organism: Streptomyces sp. bgisy159 (assembly GCF_965341775.1). Lineage (GTDB taxonomy): Bacteria > Actinomycetota > Actinomycetes > Streptomycetales > Streptomycetaceae > Streptomyces. The sequence continues at coordinate 149,708 of NZ_CBDQZH010000003.1, forward strand.
GACGAGGGCCACCCCGGGCTCACCCTGACCGAGCTGCCCAGCCTCGACCTGTACCGCCAGCCGGACCCCTTCCGCACCCCGAAGCGTGACGAGTACCGCGACTGGATCGACGCCCTGGAAGTCGCGACCATGTGGACCGGCGGCTTCCCCGAGCCGCTGACCTTCTCGCTGCGCGCCCGGCGCCATCTGCGGGCGCGGCGGGGCGAGTTCGACGTGGTGCACGACAACCAGACACTCGGCTACGGGCTGCTGGGCGACATCGGCGCCCCCCTCGTCACCACCATCCACCACCCCATCACCGTCGACCGGCAGCTGGAGCTGGACGCCGCGGGGACCTGGCAGCGGCGCTACTCCGTGCGGCGCTGGTACGCCTTCACCCGGATGCAGAAGCGCGTCGCGCGCAGGCTGCCGTCCGTGCTCACCGTCTCCGGCACCTCCCGGCAGGAGATCGTCGACCACCTGGGCGTCCGCGACGACCGTGTCCACGTCGTGCACATCGGCACCGACACCGACCTGTTCGCGCCCGACCCGTCGGTGCCCGTCGTGCCGGGCAGGATCGTCACCACCTCCAGCGCCGACGTGCCGCTCAAGGGGCTCGTCTTCCTCGTCGAGGCACTGGCCAAGGTCCGCACCGAGCAGCCCGCCGCGCACCTCGTCGTCGTCGGCAAGCGTCCCACCGAGGGACCGGTCGCCCAGGCCGTGGAGCGGTACGGCCTCGAAGGCGCCGTGGAGTTCGTCAAGGGCATCTCCGACGCCGAACTGGTCGACCTGGTCCGCTCCGCGGAGGCCGCCTGCGTGCCCTCCCTCTACGAGGGCTTCTCCCTCCCGGCGGCCGAGGCCATGGCCGCGGGCACCCCGCTGGTCGCCACCACCGGCGGGGCCATCCCCGAGGTGGCCGGGCGGGACGGGGAGACCTGTCTGGCGGTACCGCCGGGCGACCCGGGAGCGCTGGCCGCCGCCCTGCTGCGGCTGTTCGGCGACCCGGAGCTGCGCGCGCGGCTCGGCGCGGCCGGGCGCGAGCGGGTGCTGCGGAACTTCACCTGGGCCCGCGCCGCCGAGGGCACCGTGGCCCGCTACCGCGAGGCCATCGCCCGCTCCGACGCCCGCGGGCGCCCGGGCGGGGGAACCGCCGCCCCCGGCACGGCCCCGGGCCGCTCGACGACCTCCGCCGCCGCACCCGCCGTATCGACCCCCGAAAGCAGGGCCACGTGCTGACCGTCGACTTCTCCCGGTTCCCGCTCGCCCCGGGCGACCGCGTCCTGGACCTCGGCTGCGGCGCCGGACGGCACGCGTTCGAGTGCTACCGGCGCGGCGCCCAGGTCGTGGCGCTCGACCAGAACGGCGAGGAGATCCGCGAGGTCGCCAAGTGGTTCGCGGCGATGAAGGAGGCCGGCGAGGCCCCCGAGGGCGCCACCGCCACCGCCATGGAGGGGAACGCGCTCGCGCTGCCCTTCCCCGACGAGTCGTTCGACGTCGTCATCATCTCCGAGGTGATGGAGCACATCCCCGACGACAAGGGCGTACTCGCCGAGATGGTGCGCGTGCTGAAGCCCGGCGGGCGCATCGCCGTCACCGTGCCCCGTTACGGCCCCGAGAAGGTCTGCTGGGCCCTCTCCGACGCCTACCACGAGGTCGAGGGCGGCCACATCCGCATCTACCGGGCGGACGAGCTGGTCGGGAAGATCCGCGAGGCCGGACTCAAGCCCTACGGCAGCCACCACGCCCACGCCCTGCACTCGCCCTACTGGTGGCTGAAGTGCGCGTTCGGCGTGGACAACGACAAGGCGCTGCCGGTGCGCGCCTACCACAAGCTGCTGGTCTGGGACATCATGAAGAAGCCGCTGGCGACGCGCGTCGCCGAGCAGGCGCTGAACCCGCTGATCGGCAAGAGCTTCGTCGTCTACGCGACCAAGCCGCACCTGCCGCGCCTCGCCGAAGAGGCGGACGCCCGGTGACCACCCCCCGCACCGAGCACCTGGTCCTGCCCGGCGTGCTCACCGCCGAGCAGGCCGCCGCCACCGTGCGCGGCATCCTCGCCGTGCAGCGGGACGACGGGGCGATCCCCTGGTTCCGCGGCCACCACCTGGACCCGTGGGACCACACCGAGGCCGCGATGGCCCTGGACGCGGCCGGCGAGCACGCGGCCGCCGAGCGGGCGTACGACTGGCTGGCGCGCCACCAGCACGAGGACGGCTCCTGGTACGCGGCCTACGCGGACGGCGCCCACGACGACGTCACCGACACCGGACGCGAGACCAACTTCGTCGCCTACGTGGCCGTCGGGGTGTGGCACCACTACCTGTCCACCGGGGACGACACGTTCCTGGACCGCATGTGGCCGACCGTGTACGCGGCCGTGGAGTACGTGCTGCGCCTCCAGCGGCCCGGCGGGCAGATCGGCTGGCGGCGCGACGACGACGGCACGGCGGCCACCGACGCGCTGCTGACCGGCTCCTCCTCGATCCACCACGCCCTGCGGTGCGCGCTCGCCGTCGCCGAGCAGCGTGAGGAGCCGCAGCCCGACTGGGAACTGGCCGCCGGTGCCCTGCGGCACGCGATCCGGCGCCACCCCGAGCGGTTCCTGGACAAGGACCGCTACTCGATGGACTGGTACTACCCGGTGCTGGGCGGCGCGCTCACCGGCGCGGAGGCCAAGGCCCGGATCGAGGAGGGCTGGGACCGCTTCGTCGTGCCCGGGTTCGGGGTGCGGTGCGTGGTGCCCAACCCGTGGGTGACCGGCGGCGAGTCCGCCGAACTCGCCCTGGCGCTCTGGGCGATGGGCGAGTCCGACCGGGCGCTGGAGATCCTGCAGTCCATCCAGCACCTGCGGGACGCCGAGTCGGGCCTGTACTGGACGGGCTACGTCTTCGACGACGAGGCGGTCTGGCCGCGTGAACTGACCACCTGGACGGCGGGCTCCCTGCTGCTGGCCGTGGCCGCCCTGGGCGGCCACGAGGCCACCTGCGCGGTGTTCGGCGGCGAACAGCTGCCGACGGGCCTGGACCCGGACTGCTGCCGCTGACCCGCTGACCCGCCGACCGGGCGGCCGGCGAGCCGGTCACCAGGAACGGCGGCTCAGCGCGTTGGCGAGGGCGTGCCCGACGAACAGGTAGACGACGGCCGCCAGTCCGTAGCCCATGACGACCCTGGCCCACGCCTCGTCGAACGTGAACAGGTCACGGGACCAGCCCGCCAGCCAGTCGGCCATGTCGTGCACGAACCGCACGAAGTCGTTCGCGCGGTTCGCGTCCAGCAGGTACAACAGGATCCACAGGCCCAGGATCAGGGCCATGACGTCGGCGACGGCCGCGACGGCCCTGCCGAGAGGATTCGAACCGGTGCGATACCGAGGGGACATGCCCACCGGGTGACCCGGGGAAGCCGTTCGAAACACCTCCGTACGACGATATGCCGTGCACCCGGCCGGAGTTGGGGTCCGCCTTCGCGCGCCGGCCGCGCTCAGCCGTTGAGCTCGGCCAGCACCCGCAGCGTGTGGGGGTCCGGGGCGAGCGCCAGCAGATCGGTCACCGGGCCCCCGCGCCACCGCTCCAGCCGCTCCGCCACCCGCCCGCGCGGGCCCACCAGGGAGATCTCGTCCGCGAACGTGTCCGGGACGGCCCGGACCGCCTCCTGCCGGCGCCCGGCGAGGAACAGCTCCTGGATCCGCCGCGCCTCCTCCTCGTACCCCATGCGGGCCATGAGGTCGGCGTGGAAGTTGCGGGTGGCGTGCCCCATGCCGCCGATGTAGAAGCCGAGCATCGCCTTCACCGGCAGCAGCCCCTCCGTGACGTCGTCGCACACCTTCACCCGGGCCATCGGCGCCACCCGGAAGCCGTCCGGCAGGTCCGCGACCGCCGGCCCGTACGCGTCCGGCCTGCTCGGCGACCAGTACAGCGGCAGCCAGCCGTCGGCGATCGCGGCCGTCTGCGCCACGTTGCGCGGCCCCTCCGCGCCGAGCAGCACCGGCAGGTCCGGCCGCAGCGGGTGCGTGACGGACTTCAGCGGCCGGCCCAGCCCCGTCCCGTCCGGCCCGCGGTACGGATGCGCGTGGAACCGCCCGGCCACCTCCACCGGCCCCGCCCGCCGCAGCACCTGCCGTACGACCTCCACGTACTCGCGGGTGGCGGTCAGCGGCGACGCCGGGAACGGCCGCCCGTACCAGCCCTCCACCACCTGCGGCCCGGACAGCCCGAGCCCCAGCGTCAGCCGCCCGCCCGAGAGGTGGTCCAGGGTGAGCGCGTGCATCGCGGTGGCCACCGGGGAGCGGGCCGCCATCTGCGCGACGGCCGTACCCAGCCCGATCGTCGAGGTGTGGGCGGCGATCCAGGTCAGCGGGGTGAACGCGTCCGACCCCCAGGACTCGGCCGTCCACACCGAGGAGTACCCCAGCCGTTCCGCCTCCCGCGCGAGTTCCACGTGCCCCGGGTCGGGCCCGCGTCCCCAGTACCCGAGTGCCACACCGAGCCGCATGCCACCGCCTCCTGACGTACCGTCAGCCATCAGCGCGGCGACTGTACGGCAACGGCCCCCCGCCCGGAAGGGCGAGGGGCCGCGTACGACGCGTGGGGTGGCTCAGCCGCGCTGGATCCCGGAGGTGTCCCGCAGCACGCCGCGCCGGCCGTCCTGCGTCTGCGCGATCAGGCCCTGGCCGCCCTGCTCCACCGCCAGGTACCAGGTGCCCGGCGCCAGTTCCGCGATCGGCATGGGGGAGCCGTCCTCCGCGTACAGCGGCCGGGCGACCGGCACCGCGAACCAGAACGGCGAGAAGTCCGCCGCCGGCTGCGCGGCGGGAGCGGCGGCCGGCTGGGCACCGCCGAAGGGCTGCCCGGGCTGCTGCGGCTGCCCCGGCTGCGGGTGACCGTAGCCACCCGGCTGGCCCGGCTGGCCCGGCTGCGGGGCGCCCGGGTAGCCGTAACCACCGGGCGGCTGCGCGCCGTAGGGCTGTGGCGCTGCGGGCCGCGCGGCGGGGACCAGACCGGCCTTGAGGGCGGGCACCAGGGGGGTGGCGATGGCGGCGGCGGCCATGACCAGGGTGGCGATGAGGGCCAGGATCAGGCCGGTTCCGGCGTCCGGGCCGTCGCCCCGGCCGAAGTTGTCCGCGCTGCCGGCCGGGTCGAAGATGTTGCCGAGCGCGCTCCACGCGGCGAACACCGTGAAGGCGACGCCGAACTGCCCGAGGTCCAGGCCCACGACCTTGCGCGGCTGCGGCATGGCGTGGGAGACGACGACGAGCGCGGCACCGATGAGGCCGGCGAGGACAACACTGAGCAGGACCGGACCGCTGTCCCACAGGTTGGGCAGGTTGGCCTCGTCCGAGGCGCCTTCGAACGAGTAGTTGTCGAGAAACGACGCGATGAACAGCAACACCGCTGCTCCGATCACCACGCCGTCGCCCCGAGTGAGGGAGCGGATATTCACCTTAGGTCCTTCGTCAGTCGTCTTCGTCGTCGGTACGTCAGCCGAGGAGGCGTCGCTGTCACCATGTCGCCGTCAGGCCCCTGTGTGAAGCGCGGGGGTGGCCCCACATCGTAGAGGCGACACTATCGTCCACGAGATCGGGCTGTCCGCCCGGATCGGCACGGGGACCGTCATCCGCGCAGGAAACCCACGATTCCGTCAGAGATCCCCTGCGCCGCCTTCTGCCGCCAGGCGCCACTGGTCAGCAGTGCCGCGTCCTTGGCGTCGCGCATGTTGCCGCACTCGATGAACACCTTGGGAACAGTCGACAGATTGAGCCCGCCGAGGTCCTCGCGCGTGACGAGTCCGGTGCCGTCGCCGACGTAGTTCGACGGCGAGGTGCCGGTGGCGCGGGCGAAGTCGGCGGCGATGCTCTCGCCGAGCGCCTTGGAGGGGCCGACGACGGGCCGGGTGTCGGCGGCGCCCTTGTGCACCGTGCCCGGCAGGATGACGTGGAAGCCCCGGTTGCCGGCGCCCGAGCCGTCGGCGTGGACCGAGACGACCGCGTCGGCGTGGGCCGCGTTGCCGATCCGCGCCCGTTCGTCGATGCACGGGCCGTAGGACCGGTCGGCGTCGTGGGTCAGCTTCACCGTGGCGCCCTGTTCCTCCAGCAGCGCGCGCAGCCGGTGGGCCACGTCCAGCGTGAACGCGGCCTCCGTGTAGCCGTCGTTGGTCGACGTGCCGGTGGTGTCGCACTCCTTCCAGCCGGTGCCGATGTCCACCTTGCGGTTGATGTCGGCAGTGTGGCGGAAGTTGGCCGGGTTGTGGCCCGGGTCGATGACGATCACCCGGCCCTTGAGCGGCGCGGAGGTGCCGGCCTTCGCGTCGTCGTCCTCCGGGGTGCCGGTGCGCGGGGTGCCGGTGCGCGGGGTCGCCGGGCCGGACGGAGCGGTCGAGGCGGACCCGCCGTCGGCCGCCGCCGCCCGCCCGGACCCGCCGTCGTCGCCCGAGCCGCCCACCGCCCCGTACGCCAGCCAGCCGGCCAGCGCCCCGGGCACCAGCGCGGCCACGGCCACGACGGCCGGGCGGCGCAGCGGGGAGCGGCGGGGCCGAGGGGGATCGAATTCCGGACCTGTGTACGACACGGCAGCCACCCTAGCGGCCGGCCCCGGACAGCCGGCCGGGACACGGCGGCCGGATCCCGCGCGGGGGCCCGGCCGCCGGCCTGCGGGGGGTGGTGCGCCGGCGTGGGGCCCGGCTGCCCTGCCGGGCGGTTCAGGCGCTTCCCGGCCGGTCGGACGGGCGGATCAGCGCAGTCCGGCGAAGAGGTCGTTCTCGGGTATGGCGGCGCCGGTGGCGTCCTGCACGCGTACGAACGTCTCCGTGCCCATCAACTCGCCGAACCTCTCCTTGCCCATCTTGAGGAAGAAGATGTTCTCCCCCTGACTGGCGTGCGCGGCCAACGCGTCGAACTTCTGATCGCTGAACGCGGTGGTGTCCACCCACGTGGTGATCTCGTCGTCGGGGAGGCCGATCTCGGCCATCGCGGCGGCCTCGGCGGGATCCGGCTCCGGCATGTCCGGATGAAACTCGCGCATGATCTCACCGAATCGCTGCATCCCCGAGCGGGGCACCGTCGTCCAGTACACCTTCCGCGTCAGCTCGGTCAGCTCCAGCGCCGCCATGGTGATGCGGTGGGCCTGGATGTGATCGGGGTGTCCGTAGAAGCCGTTCTCGTCGTACGTGACGACCACATCGGGCCGGTAGTGGCGCATGAGTTCCGCGAGGCGGGCGGCGCCCTCCTCGACGGGGGTCTGCCAGAAGGACCCGGGGGCGTCGTTGCTCGGCCAGCCCATCATTCCGGAGTCGGCGTAGTCCAGCATCTCCAGCTCGCTGACCTTCAGCACGCCGCAGCTCGCCTCCAGTTCTCGGCGGCGCATCAGGGCGACGGCCGCCGGATCGTGCCCGGGGTCGCCCGGCTTGACTCCCCCCGGTCCGTCACCGCAGCCGCCGTCGGTACAGGTCACGAGGACCGTGCGGACACCTTCCGCCGCGTACCGCGCGAGAACCCCTCCGGTTCCGGTGGCCTCGTCGTCGGGGTGGGCGTGCACTGCCATGAGCGTCAAAGGCCGGTCAGTCATGAAAAAGTTCTCCTGCCGAAAGCGGTCTTGTGGTCTCCGGGTTCCCCGCCCGCGCGGCGCAGGTCCCCCCGTCGATGCAACCGTGCCGACCGGACCGGCTGTTCCCGCCGTGGGATTCCGGCACCTCCTGGATGCGAGAAGGCGTCCAGGAGCGCCGCCGACCGGCGCCTCACCGTCCCAAGAGAAGGTCAAGATTTCGTTAGATGGCGAAAGCACTGGAATAGTTGCCCCACCGAACCGAGTTCGTGATGCACATGACGCCTACGCCGACCGATCAGCCCTCCGGCAGAGCCCCCTCCGCCGCCCTCGTCCCCGTGCTCGCCTTCGCGGGCATCGTGGTGGCGGTGATGCAGACCCTGCTGGTACCGGTCATCAAGGACCTGCCGCAGCTGCTGGACAGCGCACCCGGTGACGCCACCTGGGTCCTGACCTCCACCCTGCTGTCGGGCGCCGTCGCCACGCCGATCATGGGCCGGCTCGGCGACCTGTACGGCAAGCGCCGCATGCTGGTCGCCAGCCTCGCGGTGATGGTGGCCGGCGCCCTGGTCAGCGCGGTCACCAGCGAACTCGCCACCATGATCGTCGGCCGTACCCTGCAGGGCTTCGCGATGGGCGCCATCCCCCTCGGCATCGGCCTGATGCGCGACCTGCTGCCGCGCGAGCGGCTCGGTTCCGCGATGGCGCTGATGAGCTCCTCCATCGGCGTGGGCGGCGGCCTCGCCCTGCCCGCCGCCGCCCTGGTCGCCCAGCACACCGACTTCCACGCCCTCTTCTACGGCGCCGCCGGCCTCGGTGTGCTCTCCATCGTCCTCACCCTCGTCGTCGTCCCGGAGTCCCCGACGCGCGCCGAGGGGACCTTCGACCTCCCGGGCGCGCTCGGCCTGTCCGCCGGGCTCGTCCTCTTCCTGCTGCCCATCACCAAGGGCGGCGACTGGGGCTGGGCGTCCGGCACCACACTCGGCCTGTTCGCCGCGTCGGCGGCCGTCCTGGTCCTGTGGGGCCTCTACGAGCTGCGCCTCCAGGCCCCCCTGGTCGACCTGCGCACCACCGCCCGCCCCGCCGTCCTGTTCACCAACCTGGCCTCGATCATGGTCGGCGTCGCCTTCTACGTCGTCTCCCTGGTCCTGCCCCAGCTCCTCCAGCTGCCGAGGTCCACCGGCTACGGCCTCGGGCAGTCGATGGTCGTCGCGGGCCTGCTGGTCGCGCCGCTCGGCCTGACCATGATGTTCACGGCACCCGTCTACGCCCGGCTGTCCGCGAAGTACGGCCCCAAGGTCACCCTGATCCTCGGCCTGCTGATCATCGCCGTCGGCTACGGCGCCGGCCTCGGCCTGATGAGCGCCGCCTGGCAGAGCCTGGTCATCGCGGTCGTCCTCGGCGCCGGCATCGGCCTCGCGTACTCCTCGCTGCCCGCGCTGATCGTCGGCGCGGTCCCGGCCTCCGAGACCGGCGCGGCCAACGGCCTCAACACCCTGATGCGCTCCATCGGCACCTCCGTCTCCAGCGCCGTCATCGGCATGGTGCTGGCCAACACGGCGAACGACGTCGGCGGCGTCGCCGTCCCGACCATGCACGGCTTCCGCGTCTCCTTCCTCATCGCCACCGCCGCCGTCGCCGTCGGGCTGCTGATGGCCCTCTTCCTGCCCAGGCCGAACCGAGCCCCCCAGCTGCGCGCCAGCAGCGAGGAGGAAGCCAACCTGGAGCGCGCCGAGCGGGCCCTGCGCGGCTTCCGCGGCCGCGTCCTCGGCGCCGACGGCACCCCGGTCGCCCACGCCCGGGTCACCCTGATCGACCGCCGCGGCCGCCAGGCGGGCGCCACGCTGTCCGCCGCGGACGGCGGCTACACGCTCGCCGTGCCGGAGCAGGGGGCGTACGTGGTGGCGGCGCGGGCCGCCGGACACGGTCCGCACGACGCCCCGGCCACCCACGCGGGCGACGAGGGGCCGGTCGACCTGGACCTCTCCCTGCCGGGGGACACCGTGTCGGCCTGAGGCGGCCTGTGGCGGCCTCAAGCCTGAGGCGGCCTGGGAAGACCGGTCCCGGGAGTCCGTGGAGCCGACCCGCACCCCCCCGTCGCCCCGGCGCCGGGGGGGTGCGACACCATGGGGCGCCGAGAAGCCCGTACGACCGAGAGGAACCCCATGACCGCGGCGCCGAAGCCCGAGATCCTGGCCGCGTTCGAGGCGGCGAAGGGCTTCATGCCCGTCGACGAGGGACTCGCGCTGTACACGGCGGCCGTCGAGGCGGGCCGGCTCGGACTGCCACTGCTGGAGGTCGGCACCTACTGCGGCCGCTCCACCGTCCTGCTCGCGGACGCCGCCCGCGCGGCCGGCGTCACCGCGCTCACCGTCGACCACCACCGCGGCAGCGAGGAGCAGCAGCCCGGCTGGGACTACCACGACCCGGAGACCGTCGACCCCGAACTCGGCCTGATGGACACGCTGCCGACGTTCCGCCGCACCCTGCACCGGGCCGGGCTGGAGGAGCACGTCGTCGCCCTAGTCGGCCGTTCCCCGCAGATCGCCGCCCTGTGGAACAGCCCGCTCGGCCTGGTCTTCGTCGACGGCGGCCACACGGACGAGCACGCGAGCGCCGACTACGAGGGCTGGGCCCCGCACGTCGCCGAGGGCGGCCTGCTGGTCATCCACGACGTCTTCCCGCACCCCGAGGACGAGTTCACCGGCCAGGCGCCGTACCGCGTCTACCTGCGCGCACTGGAGTCCGGGGACTTCACCGAGGTGTCGGACACCGGCTCGCTGCGGGTGCTGCGCCGCGGGTGAGCCGGGGCTTCACCGCGCCGAGGTGCAGGACGTCGGCGTGCTGCGGGTGCTGCGCCGCGGGTGAGCCGGGGCTTCACCGCGCCGAGGTGTCGGATGCCGGGCCGCCGCCGGTGCTGCGCCGCAGGTAGGCCGTCAGCGCCGGGTCCACCACCGTCTCCCCGGTCAGCACCCGGTGCAGCGCCTCGGCCAGCTCCGCGACCGGCCCGTCCTTGATGAGGAAGCCGGCCGCGCCCGCCTCCAGGGCCCGGCGCAGCTGGTCCGGGCGGCCCGAGGTCGCCAGCACCACCACCCGGCAGTCCGGCACCTGCTCGCGCAGCACGGCGGCGTCACCGAGCCGGCCGAGGTCGAGGAGGGTGATGTCGGGGCGGTGGGCGAGGGCCGCGTCGGCGAGCGGTTCCCCGGGCCCGACCCGCGCGACGACCCGGATGCCGGGCTCCCTGCCGAGCGGCAGCGCGAGCGCGGCCCCGCGCTCGGTGTCCGCGGCCTCCGTGAGCAGGACCCTGACAGACCGGACCGGGCGCTGCTCCCGGGGCATCTCGTTCACGGCCCCAGCGTAGGGACGGGTGCGGCACGCCGCCCGACCTGACGATGTGTCAGGAGCCTTCACAAGTGGCGAGGGCTCGGCTATACAGAGGGCGCCGGACTGGAACGCGTTCTAGATCCGCCCGTGGTGGCGCGCTCCGGGTCCGCCCGTGACGACCTCGGCACGGCCGACGGTGCGGACGGTCGCGCCGAGGTCTTGAGACAGTCTTGGGACCGCGGGCCCTCGGGCCCGTCAGACATCAGGAGCCCCATGCCCATCGACGCAGCCAAGGCCCTCGCCGCCGAACCCCGGACCGTGGACATCTCCTGGACCGCCAAGGACGTCCTGCTCTACCACCTCGGCATCGGCGCGGGCGCCGATCCGGACCGCGAGAGCCCCGCGACCGACCCCGGCGAGCTGCGCTACACCCTGGAGTACCGGCTGCGCGTCCTGCCCAGCTTCGCCACCGTCGCCGGAGCGGGCGCCCCCGGCGTGATCAGCGGACTGTCGATGCCCGGCGTCGAGGCCGACCTCGCGCAGGTACTGCACGGCGGACAGTCCCTCACCCTGCACCGGCCGATCCCCGTCGAGGGCACCGCCACCGCCACCCACCGCGTCGCCGCCGTCTACGACAAGGGCAAGGCCGCCGTCCTCGTCCTGCGCACCGATGTCACCGACGCCGACGGCCCGCTGTGGACCAACGACGCGCAGATCTTCGTACGCGGGGAGGGCGGCTGGGGCGGCGACCGCGGGCCGTCGGCGCGGCTCGACCCGCCCGCCGGTGAGCCGGCGCACGTCGTCCAACGGCCGCTGCGCGAGGACCAGGCCCTCCTGTACCGCCTCTCCGGCGACTGGAACCCGCTGCACGCCGACCCGGAGTTCGCCGCCCGCGCCGGCTTCGACCGGCCCATCCTGCACGGCCTGTGCACCTACGGCGTCACCCTCAAGGCCGTCGTCGACACCCTGCTCGGCGGGGACCCCGGCCGGGTGCGCTCGTACGACACCCGGTTCGCCGGGGTCGTGTACCCGGGGGAGACCCTGCGCATCCGCATGTGGCCCGGGGACGGCGCCGTACGGGTCGCCGTCAGCGCGGTCGAGCGGGAGGACGCACCGGTCCTCACGGACACGATCGTGCGCCACACCTGAGTCAGTCCGCCCATGAGCCCTGAAGCCTGCCCTGACGAGTCGAGGGGAGCCGCACCATGCGCGCAGCCGTACTGCACGAGATCGGCCAGGAGAAGCTGGAGGTCCTCGACGACGTCGAGGCGGTGGGCTTCGGCCCGGGCAGGGTGCGGATCCGGGTACGGGCCACCGGGCTGTGCCACTCGGACCTCTCCGCGATGAGCGGCGTCCTGCCGCAGCCCGGCCCCTTCGTCCCCGGCCACGAGGGCGCCGGCGAGGTCGTGGAGGTGGGGGAGGGCGTCACCCGCGTCAAGCCCGGCGACCGGGTCGTCGTGTGCTGGCTGCCCGCCTGCGGCGCCTGCCCCGCCTGCCGGCGCGGACAGACCGAGCTGTGCCTGGCCGGCTTCATGAACGCCGGCACGCCCAACTTCCGGCGGCCCGCCGGTGACGTCTTCGGCTTCGCCGGCACCGGCACCTTCGCCGAGGAGGTCGTCGTCGACGCGGGCTGCGCGGTGCCCATCCCCGACGACGTCCCCTTCGACATCGCGGCGCTGATCGGCTGCGGCGTGACGACCGGACTGGGCGCGGCACTCAACACCGCAGGCCTGGAGGCCGGTTCGTCCGTCGCCGTCATCGGCTGCGGCGGCGTCGGCATCTCCGCGATCCAGGGCGCCCGGCTGCGCGGCGCCGCCGAGATCGTCGCCGTCGACCCCGTCGCCGCCCGCCGCGAGGCCGCCCTCCGGTTCGGCGCCACCAGGGCCGTGTCCCCCGAGGAACTGCCCGGCGCCAAGCAGGAGGTCACCGCCGGCGAGGGGTTCGACCACGTCTTCGAGGTCGTCGGCAAGGCGGCCACCGCCCGCACCGCGTACGAGACCACCCGGCGCGGCGGCACTCTCGTGATCGTCGGGGCGGGCGCCATGGACGACTTCCTGAAGCTCAACATGTTCGAGCTGTTCTTCGACGAGAAGCGGATCCTGCCCTCCCTGTACGGAGGCGGGGACGTCCTGCGCTCCTACGAGCGGACCATCGCCCTGTGGCGGGCCGGCCGCATCGACCTCGCCGGGCTGATCACCCACCGGGTGCCGCTCGCCGAGGTCAACGAGGCGCTGGACCAGATGCGCACCGGGACCGCACTGCGCACCTGCGTGGAGATCTGATGACGCTGCCGCTGGAAGGGCTCTCGGCCGTCGTCACCGGCGCCGGCCGCGGACTCGGCCGCGCCGAGGCGCTGGAACTCGCGCGGCTCGGCGCCGCCGTCGTCGTCAACGACTACGGCCTGCCCGGCCGCGACGGCACCGGCGCCGCGTCCGCGGCCCCCGCCGAGGAGGTCGCCGCCGAGATCCGCGCGGCGGGCGGCACGGCGGTCGCGCACGCCGGGGACATCGCCGACTTCGGCCAGGCCCGGCAGCTGATCGGCGCGGCGGTCGAGGAGTTCGGCACGCTCGACATCCTCGTCAACAACGCGGGCATCCTGCGCGACCGGATGGTGTTCGCCATGTCCGAGGAGGAGTGGGACGCGGTGATCCGGGTCCACCTCAAGGGCCACTTCAACACCACCCGGTTCGCCGCCGCTCACTGGCGGGAGCGGTCCAAGGCGGCCGGCGGGCCGGTCCACGGGCGGATCGTCAACACCTCGTCCGAGGCGTTCCTGGCCGGTTCGGCCGGCCAGCCCAACTACGCGGCGGCCAAGGGCGGGATCGTCGGCCTGACCACCTCGACGGCCCTCGCGCTCGCGAAGTACGGCGTCACCGCCAACGTCATCTGCCCGCGCGCCCGCACCCGGATGACCGAGGACGTCTTCGCCGGCGCCGCCCGCCCGGCCGACGGGCTCGACCCGCTCGCCCCCGAGCATGTCGCCCCGCTCGTCGGCTACCTGGCGTCACCGGCGGCCGGCGGGATCAACGGGCAGCTGCTCGTCGTGCACGGCGGCATGGTCGCCGTCGTCGAACGGCCCAGGATCGGGGCGAAGTTCGACAGCAAGGGGGAACTCTTCACGTACGACGAACTGGACGCCGTCCTGACGCCGTACTACGCGGAGCGGCCGGCCGGGGAGACGTTCGCGGCGGCGGAGGTACTGCGGCTGCGGCGCGGCTGACGTCGGCGCTGACGTCGGTGCTGGTGCTGGTGCTGGTGCTGGTGCCGGTGGCGATGGCGGGGCCGGTGCCCGTGCCGATGGCGGAGTCGGTGCCGTTGCCGGCGTCGGACCAGTGATGGCGCACAGGGCGAAGGGGGTGACCGCCGGCCGGCGGTCACCCCCTCCTCGTGTTTCCCGACGTACCGTCAGGCAGCCGCTTGGGCCTCCTGGTGCGCGGGCTTGCGGTGCCGGCCGCGCGGCGCCGTGTCGCTGTCGTGCTGCGACACCGGCCCCCGGTGCCTGCCGTGGCCCGAGGCCTCCTGGGCCCCCTGGCCCTCGGAAGGCAGCGGCTGCGTCGTGCTTGCGTCGCTCATCGGAAGAGTTCACCCCGTCAACATGATCTTTTTACAGCCGGGTGAGTCTAACCAACCCACCATGGGGCGAATCCAGGCGGCCACGCCGACCGCCGCTAGTTCGTTACCAGCCGTGCCAGAGGGGCTTGCTGGAGGGGCACGGGACGGCAGGGGGCGACGGGCCCCTCGGGCTGCGACGCCTCCGTGACGGCGGGGGCGACGTCCGTGGCGGCGGGGGCGACCTCCGGGACGGCCGGCACGACTTTCGTGGCAGCGGGAGCAACCTCCCTGTCGGCCGGGGCGACTTCCGTGGCGGGCGGGACACGCGACGAGTCGGCGGGCCCGGGGCTCTCGGAAGGTCCGGACGCGCACCGCTCCGGGCGAGCTTGCTCCGCCCGTTCCATCGCCGCACGTTCCGCTGCCGGACGTTCCGCTGCGGCCCGTTCCGCTGCGGCCCGTTCCCTTGCGGCCTGCTCCGTCGCCGCCTGCTCCGTCGTCGCCTGCCCCATTGCCGTCCGCTCGGGCACCGTCACCCGGGCCACCCCGCAGGGCTCGTCCTCCGTGACGTACGGCAGACGCAGCACCCCGTCCGGCGTCCACAGGCCGGTGCCCGCCAGCCATCCGGCCGGCGGCGGGAGCTCGTGCAGCCGCCGGTCCGCCGGGCGCCACACCGCCAGCCAGCTGCCGAACGGGCCGTCGACGCGCAGCGCCACCGCGCAGTTCTCCGGGAGCAGCACCTGACCCGGCTGGATCGCGAAGGGGGTGAGCGCGCGGCCCGGCAGCCGCAGGGACTCCGGGAAGCGGACCGGGAGCGTGCTGCCGAGGACGCCCCAGCCGAGCCGCGGCTCGCCGGGCGACGGGGCGTCGGACGCGATCAGCAGCAGACCGCTGCCGGGGTCGGCGAGCAGCAGCCGGTCGTCGCTGCCGGCGGCGATCTGCAGCAGCGGGGACACCTCGCCGCCCCGCTCCAGGTCCACCACGACCGCTTTGGTCCGCCCGGCGACCTCGCGGTCCAGGGCGAGCATCCGGCCCGAGCGGTCCAGCCAGACACCGCCCGAGCAGCGGCCCGGGACGTCGGCCAGCTGCTCCGGCCCGAAGGCTCCGCCGGCCACCTGCCACAGAGCGGTGGAACGGCGGCCCACGGCGAGGGCGAAGGCCCGCTCGCCGTCCGGGGCCGGCGGCAGCAGCCGCAGCCGGGTCGACTCGTCCGGGCACTCCACGGCCCCGAGCGGCAGTTCGCCGGTGCCGGGGCCGGTGGGGTAGAGCAGCGAGAACACGTGGCGCCCGGCGGCCCGGCGGTGGATCAGCACCCGGCCGTCGGCCAGCGGCTGCACCTCCGTGCCGGACTCCTCGGGCTGGTTGCCGGGCAGCGGAACGGCGTACGGCGCGGGCCCGGCCAGGGTCCAGCGCTCCGGGAACCAGCAGCCGTCCTTCCGGGCGAGGCGGGCGGCGTAGGTGCCGTCCGCCGTGATCGCGCAGGTCGCGGGGGGCGTCCGGGGTTCGTCGTCCGCGTCCGCCGAGGGTTCGATCGCACAGGCCGTCATGGGTCGGTCACCTCCGGCGACGAAGGTACGTTTTCGCACGCGCGCCCGTGGGACCACGGACGGGGGGCTTCGCCCGTACGAGTGGCGGAAAACCGATTCGCCTCCGCAACGGTCCCGAATGTGCCGTCTGCCCCACCCGGCCGGGCCTCGGACACCCGGTGGCGGTCGGTCACGGGCCGCGGCGGCCCGCCCTCGGCTCGGGCATGCACCGCCGGCGCCGGGGCGCCTCACACCGGCTTGCGCCACACGGAGATGTGCTTCGTGGAGTCCTGGGTGAACGGCGCCCCGTCCCAGTCCGCGACGCGGTCCTCCAGTTCGAGTCCGGCGATCCGGGCCATCAGGTCCAGCTCCGCCGGCCAGGCGTACCGGTGCCGGGAGGCGGTGCGGCGGTAGGGGCCGTCGTCGCCGTCGCGGGTGAAGTGGTTCGAGACGAGGATCTGCTCGACCAGGTCGAAGGTGTCGAAGCCGAGGTGCCGCTCGGAGACGTCGAACGGCACCGCGACCTGGCCGGGCGGCAGCAACCGCAGCGGCGGCACGCCCAGTTCGACGACGAAGCGGCCGCCGGGCGCCAGATGACGCGCGGCGTTGCGGAAGCACTCGACCTGCTCGTCCTGCGAGAGCAGATTGGTGATGGTGTTGTAGACGAGGTAGACGAGGGTGAACTCGCCGGGCACGACGGTGGTGGCCATGTCGCCGACGGCCACCGGGAGCGTGTCCTCGTCGGCCTTGCGCCGCAGGACCGCCGCCATGTGTTCGGACAGCTCGATGCCCACCACCGGCACGCCGCGTTCGCGCAGCGGTACGCCCACCCGTCCCGTCCCGATGGCGAACTCCAGGGCCCGGCCGTCTCCGGCGCGCTCGGCGAGGAAGGCGAGGGTCGGTTCGAGGACGGCCGCCGAGGACATCTCGGTCTCCTCGGCGTCGTAGCGTTCGGCGGTCGCACGGGTCCACAGCTCACTGCTCGTCACGGGCGGCCACTCTGCCGGGGGCGAGGTGCGCTGTCGACGCGTTTTCCCTTCCACCGGTCGCGCTCACGCGGTTCGGGGCCGGCCCGTGCAAGGTCGGCACCGGCGGGCTCACGGCCGACACATGGCGGGCGGGCTCACGGCCGGCACAGGGCGGGCCCAAGGCCGGCACCGGAGCGTGCCCATGCCCGGTAGCGGTGGCCCGTGGCGTCGGCGGTTCCGAGGATCGTCGGTATGGCGACGTGGTCCCCAGGATCGTCGGTATGGCGGCGCGGTTCCTAAGATCGCCGGTATGACGACACGACTCGTACAGATCAACATGAAGGCCCGGGACGACTCCGCGCTCGGCCGGTTCTGGGCGGAGGCACTCGGTTGGGGTGTAGACAGCGAGGGGCCCGGCGTGACCAACCTCGAACCCGTGGGCTTCGACTACCCCGGCCCGGGGGCCGTCTGCATCGACCTCGTCGCCCGCCCGGAACCCAAGACGGTCAAGAACCGCGTGCACCTCGACCTGGCCACCACCTCGGCCGCCCATCAGACGGAGCTGGTCGCCCGTCTGAAGGACCTCGGCGCGACGCTCGCCGACGTGGGACAGGGAGATGTCCCCTGGACGGTCATGGCGGACCCCGAGGGCAACGAGTTCTGCGTCCTGGAACCCCGCCCGGTCTACCAGGACACCGGGCCGATCGCCGCGGTGGTGGTCGACTGCGCCGACCCGCGGGAGATGGCCCGGTTCTGGGACGGGGCGATGGACTGGACGCTGCACGAGGTCGCCGACGACCACGCCACCCTGCGCTCCGCCGCCGGCGTGGGCCCCTACCTGGAGTTCGTCCGCACGCCCGACACCAAGAGCGGGTGGAACCGCGTCCACCTCGACGTCCGCCCCTACCCCGGCGACGACATGCGAGCGGAGGAAACCCGACTGCGCGCCCTGGGCGCCACCGACCCCGGTATCGACCAGTCCGAGATCCACTGGACGGTCCTGGCCGACCCGGAGGGCAACGAGTTCTGCCTCCTGACTCCGCGCTGACCCCGGGCAACGGCTCCGGCCGGTCTCGCCCGTGTCCCCGCCCTCGCCCGCGTCCCCGCCCGTGACCGCGAGTCGTTCGCACCCGGGTGAAGGCGTGGGCGGGGCTGTCCGAGTCCGTGCGGGGCCGGAGCAGAGCCGCTCGCCGGTGAGATGCGTGCCGCGGGGGCGGCCGGGTGGCCGGGCGGCCGGCGAGGCCCGGCGAGGCCCGTGGAGGGCGGTGCGGGGGCGGGGAACGGGCAGGTAGCCTTTTGTCCGTGCCCCGTCTGTCAGAAGTCATCGCCGCGCTGGAGAAGCTGTGGCCCGCCGAGCGGGCCGAGTCCTGGGACGCGGTGGGAACCGTCGTGGGCGACCCCGATCAGGAGGTCACCCGGGTCCTGTTCGCCGTGGACCCGGTGCGGGAGACCGTCGAGGAGGCGGTGCGGCTCGGCGCCGACCTGCTGGTCACCCACCACCCGCTGTACCTGCGGGGCACCACCACCGTCGCCGCCTCCACCTTCAAGGGGCGGGTCGTGCACACCCTCATCAAGAACGACATCGCCCTGCACGTCGCGCACACCAACGCCGACACCGCCGACCCGGGCGTCAGCGACGCCCTCGCCGGCGCGCTCGACCTGCGCGTCGTACGGCCCCTCGTGCCCGACCCCACCGACCCGGGCGGCCGCCGCGGCCTCGGCCGGGTCTGCGAACTCGACCCCCCGCTGAGCCTGCGCGACTTCGCCGAGCGCGCCGCCGCGCGGCTGCCCGCGACCGCGCAGGGCATCCGGGTGGCCGGCGACCCGGACGCACTCGTACGGACCGTCGCCGTCAGCGGCGGCTCCGGCGACAGCCTCTTCGACCACGTCCGGGCGGCCGGCGTCGACGCCTTCCTCACCGCGGACCTGCGCCACCACCCGGCGAGCGAGGCCCGCGCCCACAGTCCTCTCGCGCTGCTCGACGCGGCGCACTGGGCCACCGAGTGGCCCTGGTGCGAGCTGGCCGCGAGCCAGCTCGACGAGATCTCCGACCGGGAGGGATGGAACCTTCGCGTCCATGTCTCCGCCACGGTCACCGACCCCTGGACCGCCCACGCGGCGTCCACCGTCACTGACACCCCTGGAGCCCCCAACTGAACGCCGCGCCCGCCGACCAGATCAGACTCCTCGACGTCCAGGACCTCGACGTACGCCTCCAGCAGCTCGCCCACAAGCGCCGGTCGCTGCCCGAGCACGCCGAGATCGAGTCGCTCACCAAGGACCTCACCCAGCTGCGCGACCTGCTGGTGGCCGCGCAGACCGAGGAGAGCGACTGCGCCCGCGAGCAGACCAAGGCCGAGCAGGACGTCGACCAGGTCCGCCAGCGCGCCGCCCGCGACCAGCAGCGGCTGGACTCCGGCGCCGTCACCTCCCCGAAGGACCTGGAGAACCTCCAGCGCGAGATCGTCTCCCTCGCCAAGCGCCAGGGCGACCTGGAGGACGTCGTCCTGGAGGTCATGGAGCGCCGCGAGGCCGCGCAGGAGCGGGTCGCCGAGCTGACCGAGCGGGTCGGCTCCGTGCAGGGGAAGATCGACGACGCCACCGCGCGCCGCGACGCCGCCTTCGAGGAGATCGACGGCGAGGCGGCCACGGTGACCAAGGAGCGCGAGGTCGTCGCCGGTGCCGTCCCCGCCGACCTGCTCAAGCTCTACGACAAGCTGCGCGAGCAGCAGGGCGGCATCGGCGCCGCCAAGCTGTACGCCCGCACCTGCCAGGGCTGCCGCCAGGAACTCGCCATCACCGAGCTGAGCGAGATCCGCAAGGCCGCGCCGGACACGGTCGTCCGCTGCGAGAACTGCCGGCGCATCCTGGTGCGCACCGCCGAGTCCGGGCTGTAAGGGGCCGCTGTGGCGCGGGAGTTCATCGTCGAGGCCGACGGCGGATCGCGGGGCAACCCGGGGCCCGCCGGGTACGGCAGCGTGGTCGCCGACGCGGAGACCGGCCGGACCCTGGTCGAGTGCGCCGAGTACCTCGGGGTCGTCACCAACAACGTCGCCGAGTACCGGGGCCTGGTCGCCGGGCTCCTCGCCGCCCGCGACCTCGACCCGTCGGCGCGGGTGCGCGTGCGGATGGACTCCAAGCTCGTCGTGGAGCAGATGTCGGGCCGCTGGAAGATCAAGCACCCCGACATGAAGCCGCTCGCCGCCGAGGCCGCCCGGGTCTTCCCGCCCGGCCAGGTGACGTACGAGTGGATCCCGCGCGAGCGCAACAAGCACGCCGACCGGCTGGCGAACGAGGCGATGGACGCGGGCGCGGCCGGGCGGACGGACTTCCGGGTACGGCGGACGCCGGACGGGGCGACCGGGGGCGCCGCCACCGACGCACGGGAGGAGGCGGAGGCACGCGCCGAGGCAGCCGCCCCTGCCGAAGCCGAGGTACGGGCCGAAGCCGACGCACCTGCCGAAGCCGACGCACCTGCCGAAGCAGGCGTGCGGGCCGAAGCCGACGTGCGGGCCGCGCGGAAGGTGGCCACCCCCTCGGTCGGCTGGGCCTCGGCCCCCGACCTCGGCGCCCCCGCCACCTTCGTACTGCTGCGGCACGGCGAGACACCCCTCACCCCGCAGAAGCGGTTCTCCGGCAGCGGCGGCACCGACCCGTCCCTGTCCGACGTGGGGCGCGAGCAGGCCGGGCGGGTGGCCGACGCCCTCGCCCGGCGCGGCACCGTCCAGCACATCGTGGCCTCCCCGCTCGCCCGCACCAGGGAGACCGCCGCCGTCGTCGCCGCCCGCCTCGGCCTGGACGTGACCGTCGAAGAAGGCCTGCGCGAGACCGACTTCGGCGCCTGGGAGGGGCTGACCTTCGGCGAGGTGCACGAGCGGTACCCGGCCGACCTGAAGGCCTGGCTCGCCGACCCGGAGGCCCACCCCACGGGAGGCGGCGAGAGCTTCGCCGAGACCGCCGACCGGATCGCCGCCACCCGCGACAAGCTCGTCGCCGCGCACCCGGGCCGCACCGTCCTGCTGGTCACCCACGTCACACCGATCAAGACGCTGGTACGGCTCGCCCTGGGCGCCCCGCCGGAGTCCCTGTTCCGCATGGAACTGTCCGCGGCCTCCGTCTCGGCGATCGCCTACTACGCCGACGGCAACGCCAGCGTCCGCCTGGTCAACGACACCTCACACCTGCGCGCCTGACCACCCGGACCGGCCGCCGGCTCAGCGGACCTCAACGGACCTCAACGGACCTCAACGGACCTCAGCGGATCTCAGTGGACCTCCGTGACGAGCACATCCAGCGCCCACGGCCGCCCGGCCCTCTCCGGAGCCGCCGCCTCCACCTCGTACCCGAGGTCCCGCAAGGCCTCGACCAGCTCGGCCGGGCCCTCCGGCGCGGCCCCGGCCGTCAGCAGGGACCGCACGATCCGGCCCTTGGTCGCCTTGTTGAAGTGGCTGACCACCTTCCGCGTCGGCGCGTGCAGCACCCGCACGGTCGCCGTGCGCCCCGCGACCTCGCCCTTCGGCTTCCACGCCGTCGCGTACGCCGACGACCGCAGGTCCAGCACCAGCCCGTCCCCGGCCGCCTCCGGCAGGGCGTCGGCCATCGGCGCCCGCCAGTAGGCGCCCAGCGCGCCCAGCCCCGGCAGCCGCACCCCCATCGAGCAGCGGTACGACGGAATCCGGTCCGTCACCCGCACCGCGCCCCACAGCCCCGAGAAGACGAGCAGGGAACGCCCGGCGCGCCTCTTCGCCGCCGCGTCCAGCGAGGCCAGGTCCAGGGCGTCGTAGAGCACGCCGGTGTAGATCTCCCCGGCGGGCCGGGCCCCGGCCGTGCGCAGCCCGGCGTTCTTGGCGACCTCGCCGCGCAGGCCCTCGCTCAGCCCGAGCACGTCCCGCGCCTTCTCCTCGTCGGCCGCGCACAGCTCCACCAGCTCACCGAGGACCGCCGCACGGGCCTCGGTGAGCCCCGGCAGGGACAGCGACTCCAGCGTCAGCGGGGCACCGGGGCCGGCGGACGCCTTGCCTTCGGAGGGCGGGAGCAGGACGAGCACGGGTTCTCCTTCGGTTGAGCTCCGAGCAAGGGTACGGTCCCGCGCCCCGCCCTCCTCACCCTCCTCCTCACCCCCTCGTCACCCTCCTCCTCGCCCCCTCCTCACGCCGTCCTCATGCCCGCCGGAGCGCCGCCACGAGGCCGTCCGCGTCGTCGGCGTGGAACCGGACCGTACCGACCGGCCGGCGCCGGCCCAGCAGGCTCACGTGGGTGACCGGCTCGGCGAGCTCCACGGCGATGGACGTCTGCCCGCCGACGGTGACGTCGAGCGCCCCCTCGGCCGGCGGGTGGGACCAGCGCGCCTCCCGCCGGACCGCCGTGATCCGGTCCAGCGGTATCCGCAGGTCGAGATGGCCGCCGTGGCGGACGCGCAGGGTGTCGCCGCGCAGCACGTGCGGGTGGACCACGGTCGCCGCGTGCAGCCCCAGGACGACGAGGAGCGTGTACAGGTCCAGGACCAGCAGTACGTGGTGGGCGGCCGGCCAGTCGCGCAGCAGCACGGACACCCCGACCGTCTCCACCGCGCACACGAAGAGCAGGCCGAACGCCATCGCCCCCTGCCCCCGCGCGTAGCCGAACGCCCGCCCCCCGGCCACCCCGTGCCGCCGCCGGCCCGCCCACAACAGCAGGCTGGCCAGCAGCCGCAGCTCGTGGCGCGCGAGCGCCGCCGCCGCCGTCATCGTCCGTGCTCCACGTCGTCTCATCGCCCCTCCTGCGTGAGGATCTCCATGGCGGCGCGGACCGCCGCGGCCTGCCCCGGGGCCAGGTCCGCGTACAGGGCCCGCAGGAACGTGCCGTCGTGCTCGACGGGCGACTCCGGTACCAGGTGGGGCGGTGTGCAGGCGGCCAGCGCGCGGGCGGCCGCCGCGACCCGCGGGTCGTCCGGCTCGGCGTCGGCCAGCCCGTCCAGCAGCGCGTACGCCTCGCGCGCCCGCGCCTGCGCCTCGGGCGAGCCGAAACCCTCCTGCAGCGCGCCCGCCAGCGATTCGCGCAGCTCGGGCGGGGCCACCGTGTCGAGCAGCGCCAGCATCTCGCGGTCCTTCGCGGCCAGCGGCGAGTCGAACCCGTCGGCCAGCTCGGCGAACAGCCCGGCCAGTTCCCCCGACACCGGCCCCTCGGCGGGCACGCCCGGCCCGTCCAGCAGCGCCCGCAGCCGCGCCCGCCGCTCGCGGATCGCCGCCTCCTGCCGGGCGAGGTCCTCGTCCAGCTCGGCCAGGATCTCCGCGAGGTCCTTGCCCGCGTCGTCCGACAGCACGTCCCGCACCTCGGCCAGCCCCATCCCCAGCTCGGTCAGCCGCCGTATCCGGGCGAGGACGACGGCGTGCCGCAGGGTGTAGTCCCGGTAGCCGTTGGCCAGCCGCTCGGGCTCGTGGAGCAGGCCGAGGTGGTGGTAGTGCCGCACGGTCCGCGTGGTGACGCCGACGATCCCGGCGAGTTCTCCGATCCGCATGGGACCAGTGAAGACGTTGACGTCGCGGCAAGGTCAAGGCGGGCGGGCGCGGACCGGACCCTTGACAGGCTAACGCCGTTAGCCCTAACGTCTGGCTAACGACGTTAGCCATCCTGGAGGCGGCAGCCATGACACCCCCCACTCCCGCGACCACCACCCCCACTACTCCCGCCACCCCCGCCCCCGTCACCACCCCGACCCCCGGTACCGCCGTCGCCCGCCGGGTCGCCTGGCTGGCCGGCGCGCTGTTCTGGTCGGCGTTCGCGGTGCTGGAGGCGGTCCACCACGGCTGGGCCGCCGCCACCCTCGCGCTCGTGTTCTTCATCGCGCCCGACCTGACGTTCCTGGTGGCGGTACGGGACGCACCCCGCATGGCGCCCGGGCAACTGCCCCCGCGAGCGGTGCCGTACTACAACGCGGCCCACCGGGCGCTGATCCCCCTGGTCCTGGTCCTGGCCTACACCCTCGTACCCTTCACCTGGGCGCCCGCCTTCGCCGCACTGTGCGGCTGGCTCGCCCACATCTCGTACGATCGCGCCTTCGGATACGGGCTGCGGACCGAGGAGGGCTTCCAGCGTGGCTGAGCGGGTGACGGCGGGGGAGGGCCTGACGCCCAGGGCGCGGGAGATCGCGGGCGTGGCCCGGACCGTCCTGGAGGAGTCCGGCCCCGCCGCCCTCACGATGCGCACCTTGGCCGACCGCCTCGGCATCAAGGCGCCGTCCCTGTACAAGCACTTCCCGGACAAGCGGTCCGTGGAGGCCGAGCTGATCGCGCAGGTGCTGCGGGAGATGGCGGAGGCGATGGAGGCGGCTCAGGCACGGGCGCCGGGCTCGCTGCCGGTGCTGGGCGAGGCGTACCGGGCGTACGCCCTGGCCCACCCCCACCTCTACCGCCTGGCCACCGAACGCCCCCTGCCCCGCGACCTCCTTCCACCGGGCCTGGAGGACCGCACCGCCCGGCCCCTGCTGCGGGCGTGCGGCGACGACCTGGACCTGGCCCGGGCGGTGTGGGCCTTCGCGCACGGCATGGTGATCCTGGAGCTCCAGGACCGCTTCCCGGCCGACGCGGACCTGCCGGCGGCCTGGACGCGGGGCCTGGAGGCACTGCGCCCGTGACGGCGGCGGCCCGGCCATGGGGACGGCGGCGTAAGTGCCGGCGGCGGCCCGGTACCATGGTCCGCACGGCAGACGAGCCGGGCGGACGGCCGCGTGAAGCCCCAGGGCTTCCCGAGGAACGTCCGGGCTCCACAGGGCAGGGTGGTGGCTAACGGCCACCCGGGGTGACCCGCGGGACAGTGCCACAGAAAGCAAACCGCCCGGCGCTCAGGCGCCGGGTAAGGGTGAAACGGTGGTGTAAGAGACCACCAGTGCCCAGGGTGACCTGGGCAGCTAGGTAAACCCCACCTGGAGCAAGGTCAAGAGGAGCGCCGTAACAGGCGCTCTGCGCGGACGACCGAGGGCTGCCCGCCCGAGTCCGCGGGTAGACCGCACGAGGCCGGTGGTAACACCGGCCCTAGATGGATGGCCGTCACCGAGGCCGCCGCGAGGCACCTCGGCACAGAACCCGGCGTACAGCCCGACTCGTCTGCCGCTGTCTGTGGCTTCCCCGGGGCAGAGTGCCCACGCGGAGCGGCGGGGCTGAATCGCAGCTTGGCGGGCACTGGGAAGATCGTCTTGCCGTTAGCGCTGCGCGCATTGCCGTACTGACCCTAGAATCCGCTTCCAGGGGGGATCAGCGGGACTTCTGCGGCCACCAGGACAGGACGGACTTCTGTGGCCGTTTTTGCGTTGACGGCAGAGGGGACCGCCTGGCGACGCCGGTGATCCGTTGGTCCAGAAGCGAACGACACCAGGGACCAGCGTGACGAACTCGGGTGACTTCGGGGGCAGCCAGGAACTCGACCGCCTCAAGGCGATGCTCGACCACTGGCGCACCTCTCTGGTGGACCTGAGCGGCCGCAACCGGCTGCTCAACTTCCGCCACACCAGGTCAGCGACACTGGAGATCGCGGCCCCGTCCGCGCAGGAGCTGCTCGCAGGTCTGGCCCGTGGCTGGGACTTCGCGCCCCTCCCGGACGAGGAAGAGGAGGCCGGCGAGGAGAGGGGACCCGGCGACGTGGTCCTTGCGAAGAAGGATGACCGTTCCGAGGGAATCCTGACCCAGAAGACCACCGCACCTTCCCTCCTGCGCGCGTTGAACAGCTTGCGCGCCAAAGCGACGCAGGTCTTCAACGACTACGGCCTGTGGACCCTCAACCTCGGTGTCGGCATGCTCCGCTGGCGTGAGGACGGAGCCGAGACGGGCAGCGACGCTCCTCTGGTCCTCGTGCCGGTGGTCATCGAGCGCGCGCGCAACGGCCGCGTGCGTCTCAGGGCGAGCGATGACGAGGAACCACGTCTCAACCCGGCACTGAGGGTGAAGCTGGAGCAGTTCCACATCGACTGGACGCCGGTCGGCGAACAGGACCCTTCGGACCTGGAGGCAGTGCTCTCCGTCGCGGCTCGCGCGGTGGCGGGCAAGTCCGGATGGCAGGTCTCCGACCGAGTGGTGCTCGCACTCTTCGCCTCCCACAAGGAGTCGATGTACCAGGACCTGCTGGACAACGAGGACCGCGTCCTCGGCAGTGCCCTCGTCCGTGCGATGGCGCTCGGCCCGAACTCCGGACTCGCCTCCGACCGTTTCGACTTCGAAGAGATCGAGCTCGACCGGATCGACGAGCTGAGCCCGCCCGAGGACACTCCACTGGTGCTCGACGCCGACGCCTCGCAGCGGCAGGCCGTCGCCGCGGCCGTGGCCGGACGGTCGTTCGTCCTGGACGGCCCGCCCGGCACCGGCAAGAGCCAGACGATCACGAACATGATCGCCGGTCTGATGCACGCGGGCCGCAGTGTGCTCTTCGTCAGTGAGAAGGCGGCGGCCCTCGACGTCGTCCTCGACCGGCTGAAGTCGGTCGGACTCGACTCGTACGCCCTGGCCCTCCACAGCCACAACACCAGCCGCAGAGCGGTGGCCCAGGAGCTGGGACGGGCACTCGCGGAGGAGCCGCGCGCACCGCAACTGTCGCAGCAGACCCTCGCCCAGGCCAGGGAACTGCGCCTCGCGCTCAGCGCCTACGCCGAAGCGATGAACGAGGTCCGAAGCCCGCTGGAAAGAACGCTGCACGACGTGCTCGGCCGGGTCGGCCGACTCACTGACGCGCCGGTGGCCTATCTGAGCCAGGGGGACGACACGGCCACGCCGGGCGAGACGACGTTTCGGGCCGAGACGCTCAGCGACGAGGACCTGCGTCTGATCGTCGACGCGACGAAAGCCATCTCCGAAGCGTGGGAGGCGGTCGCCGATCCGTCGTTCCCCTGGCGTGGTCTGCGAGCCGGCCTACCGCATCCCCGTCCTGCCCTGGAACAGGCGCAGGCGGCGCGGGACGCGCTCGCGACAGCGGTCGACCGCTACCGGGATCTCGCGCCCGGAGGAGTGCCCCTAACGGACCAGAGCGGAATCGACCGTCTGATCGCGCTCCTGCACCTGCTCGACGTGCGGAGTCCCGTCCCGGAAGCATGGCTGACCACGGACTCGTTCGCCGACGAGGTGGACGACCGGGCCGACGCCTTCCTGGCGGAACTGCGCAAGGCGCAGCGTGCGAGCACCGCCGTCCGCGCGGCGGTGGGCGAGCGCTGGCAGGAGCTGTCCACCAGGCTGACGGCGGAACCGGGGGAAGCCGAGAAGGCGCTGTCGACGATGGCTCCACCCGGCCTCGACCTCACCGGACTCACGGAGGAGCGAGCCCGGCAGCTCGCCGGTGAGTTCGACGCGACCGCCGGCGTGCTGGAACGGACCCTGCAGAGCCTCGCCGGTATCAGTCACCTCACCGGCCTCACCCATCCCGGTAGCCCCGAGGAAGCACGTCATCTGTGTGACGTGCTCACCGTGTCCGGCACCGAACACCGTCCCCTCGAACAGTGGCTGGTCCCCGAAGGCCCCGCGCGGGTGGAGGAAGCGGCTGTCGGGGCCGTCGCCGACGCGTTGAGCGAATTCTTGGCACGACGTGACCGGGTACTCTCCGCCCAGGCCCTGGCGACGGACCACGCAGGCCCGGGGTGGGCCGAACTGCGTCGGGAAGTGAGCGCGGAGCGACCGGCCGACGAGCAGGCTCTCGCCGCGCTGGAGCCGCCCGGCGCCGACATCGCGTCGTTGACCGGCCGCGAGGCAGCGGAGTCGGCCGAGCGGTTCGGCAGGCTCGCCGACGCCCTCGATGCGGCAGCCGAGCACGCCGACTCGGTGGCCGAGTGCCTCGGGTGCGACCGTCCGAAGGCGACGTCCCAGGCGGAGGACCTGGCCACCCTGGTGGAGCTGGCCACAGCCTCGGACCGCACGCTGGAAGCATGGCTCGATCCCCGGGTGCTTCCCCAGGCCCAGGCAGCCGTCGCGGAGATCTCCGCGGCTGCCGAAGACCTGGCCGCCGCGGAGGACGCGGCGCGCGACACCTTCCTGCCCGAAGTCGTCTCCACACCTGAACTCCCCGAAGCACTCCACCGCCTCATGGAGGGCCGCCAGGGACTCGCTGGCATGCTGTCCAGCGGCGTCCGCGCCGACCGGAAGCTCGTCGCCCGGCTGACGCACGGCGGCTCGTGGCGCGGCGAACTGTACGACAAGCTTGCGCTCGCCGACGCCTGGTGCGCCGCTCACCGCAGGCTGCGATCGCTCGGCGAGACCCGGGCCGAGTTGCTCGGCCGCTATAGGGGCACGGTGTTGCCCGACGTCACAGCGCTGCGCAAGGCACTCACGCACGCCGAAGCGGTCCACGCACTCGCACCGGAGGCCGTCGCCGATCCTTACCGCCGCGGTCTGCTCGCCGCCCAACTGGCTGACGGCCGAGAGCCGCGGCCCGCACTCGTCGGACAGGGAGCGGCGCTGCGCAGCGATCTCGCCACGTGGCGGAGAGACTTGAGCGGCCCGTCGCTGGCACCGCACGCGGCCGACCTGGCCAAGCTCCCGCTGGACGCCGCCGCCCGCTGGCTGCGCGCACACCTCACCCCCTTGCGGCAGGCCGTCGCGCTCCTGGACACCGTGGCCTCGGTGGGCCGTCGGGCCGGCGGCCCCGGTTCCGAGTACACGCTCGCCTCCGCACGCTCGGCGGTCACCATCGCGCACGCGGCGCAGGAGGAGACCGCCGCGTTCGACGCCCGGGCCGTAACCGACCGGGCTCTGCTGGGCCCTTGGTACCGGGGCCTCGACACGCGGGCGGACGACCTGCAGGAGGCCGCGCCCGGTGGTGTGACCGGCTACGAGCCCATGGGGACGCTCCTGCGCCGCGGCCTGGACCTGACGCGACGGCAACCGGGCCCGTACACCACGGATCAGCAGCGCGAGTTGCTGGGGCGGTACGCGCCGGAAGGGCACCCGCGCACCGAGGCCCTGCGGGCCGCCCTGGACGCAGCCCGGTTGATCGTCCGTCTGGCACCCGACACCCTCGCGGAACCGGCGCGCCGGACCAGCCTCGTCGCGGTGGTGGCCGACGGCCGGCCCGAACCGCGTGATCTCCTCGCGCAGACCGACCGGATCCGCAACGACCTGGACCTGTGGCAGGAGTACACCCGGCGGCCCCACCTCGCGGTGGTCGGCACGGCACTCGCCACTCGTCCCCTCGACCGAGCGGCGAGCTGGCTCCGCGCGCACGTGGAGCCCTTCGAGGACGCGGCCGACCTCATCCGCTCGACCGCCCGCGTCATGGACGAGGACACCGGCCTCACCCTGGCACGGGCCAGGGAGGCAGTGGCCTGCGTGGTCTCCGCCCGCGCCGCCGAGTCCTCCTTCGCGGCGAACGACGCCACGTACCGAAGCCTCCTCGGTTCCCTCTACCAGGGCACCGAGACGGACCGCGACGCGATTCTGGATGCCCTTGACTGGGCCCAGAAGGTACGCCGAACCGCACACGGCGGCCACTCCGCACCCCTGCCGCAGGTGGCGGCCCGGCTGATGCTGGCCGCGTCGGCCGATCCGTCCGTCGCGGCCCGAGCCGGCGACTGGAGCCGTCAGCGCGAAGCACTCACCCAGTACTTCGAAGCTGAGCGGGCCGAGGAGCTGCGAGGCGAACTCGCCGTATCCCTCACCGAGGCCCGGTCCGTCCTGTCCCGCCTCGACCACGACCCCTTCGGCCCGGAAGCGTGGACCAGCTGCGCCGACGCACTGACCCTGCTGCGCCGCTACCACCTCGACGGGCTGCCCGACCAGCTCGCACGCCGCGAGGTCTCGGCCGACGACTTCCCCGCCGCCATGGAACGTGCGGTGCTCACCGCGTGGGTCGAGCACCAGCTCGCCACCGACCAGAGGCTGAGACCGATGCGAGCGGTGGAGAGGGACCAGTTGGTGGAGCGCTACCGGCAGGTGGACCGGGACTTGGTGGCGGCGGCCCACGCCGAGGTCATCGCCGCATGCAACTCCCGCCGCCCACGCCGCACATCGGTGGGGCAGGCCGCCGTGCTCCGCCGCGAGTCCGAGAAGCAGCGGCGCCACATGCCGGTACGGCACCTGCTGCAGCAGACCCGTGACGTCGTACGGCTGATCAAGCCCTGCTTCATGATGAGCCCGCTGACGGTCAGCCAGTTCCTCCCGGCGGATTTCGGGTTCGACGTCGTCGTCTTCGACGAGGCGTCCCAGGTGCTGCCCCAGGACGCGGTGAACTCCGTCTACCGGGGCAAGGCCCTCATCGTGGCGGGCGACCAGAAACAGCTTCCGCCGACCTCGTTCTTCAGCGCGGCCGCCGACAGCGACGACGGCGACGAATGGGACGAGGACGCCACCGACGGCTTCGAGTCCGTCCTCGACATGTGCAAGGCCAGCGGAGTCCTGCGCGGCCTGCCCCTGCGCTGGCACTACCGCAGCCGACACGAGAACCTGATCGCCTTCAGCAACCACGACTTCTACGACAACTCCATGGTCACGTTCCCGGGCGCCCTGGAGCAGGGACCGGACATCGGCGTGGAGTTCATCAAGGCGGACGGTGTCTACGACCGCGGCGGAAACAGCGACAACCCCGTCGAGGCCGCGAAGGTGGCCCAACGCGTCATCCACCACTTCGACACCCGCCCCGAGCACACCCTGGGCGTGGTCGCGCTGTCGAAAGCGCAGGCGGAGGCGATCGAGGAGGCCGTGCAGAAGGCCAGGGCGGCCCGCCCGGACCTCGACCACCACTTCACGGAGGGCCGCCTCGACGGTTTCTTCGTCAAGAACCTCGAAACCGTCCAGGGTGACGAGCGCGACGTCATCATCCTCTCCATCGGCTACGGCCCCGACCACCGGGGCAAACTCCTGTCGACCTTCGGCCCCATCAACCGGGAGGGCGGCTGGCGGCGCCTCAACGTGGCCGTGACCCGCGCCCGGCGCCGCATGGAGGTCGTCGCCTCCTTCCACGGAGGCGATCTGCCGGACAGCGCCAACAAGAGCGTGCAGCACCTCAAGCGGTACCTGCAGTACGCCCAGCACGGTCCCGCGATCCTCCGGACGGAGGCCCCCGACCCGGACGCCGTTCCGGAGAGCCCCTTCGAGGAGGAGGTCATCGGCGTCCTGCGCGGCTGGGGCTACGAGGTCCAGCCGCAGGTGGGGGTCGCCGGCTTCCGTATCGACATGGCGGTGCGGCACCCGGGCGCGCCCGGCACGTACGCGCTGGGCATCGAGTGCGACGGCGCCATGTATCACTCCTCCCGCGCGGCACGGGACCGCGACCGGCTGCGGGAAGCGGTCCTGCGCGACCTGGGCTGGAGGCTGCACCGCATCTGGGGCACGGACTGGTACCGGAACCGGCGTGATGCGATGGCGCGGTTGCGGGCCGCGGTGGAGGCGGCGTGCGCGGAGGATCCGCATGCGGTGCGTGTGGCGCGGCCCGCCGGCGTGGACGGCGACGGCGGGCACCTCGGCGAGGGTGACGGGGCGGCAGAGGCCGGGGACGGCGCTGCGAGCACGGGTGGTGGAGAAGCCGGAGAAACGGCCGGTGGTCCGGCGGTCCCGCGCGTGGAGTTCGTGACCGTCGACGCCGGCCCCGCGTCCTGGAGCCGTCCCTACCAGGAGGTCGACGTCGATCTCCTGGCAGAGGTACGTGACCGGTCGAGCAGGCAGCGGGGCAGGCCGGGTGCGGAGTTGCAGGACCCCGACGCCCTCGACGTGGTGGCGGACGTGGCGCTGTGCGTGGTCGAGGTGGAGGGACCCGTAGAGAAGGAAGTGGTCTACACGCGGGTCCGTCTCGCGTGGGGCCTGGGACGAGCCGGCCCGGTGGTGCGCGACCGCATCGACCGAGCCCTGCGACGCCTGCTCAAGCAGCGCAAGATCGTCCAAGTGGGCGCGGCCTACGACAGACCCGGCCACGCGATGGAGTTCGCCCGCACGCCGACCGAGCGGTGCGCCCGCCGGGTGGCGGAGGTTCCCGCGGCGGAGCGGCAGCTCGTCCTCGGGAACGTGGTCGACGAAGGGCCGGGCGTGCACCGCGAGGACCTGCTGCGGGAGGTGGCTCGCTTCTTCGGGTGGGCACGACTCGGACCCGATATCCGGGACGCGCTGACCGGCGACATCGACACGTTGATCGCAGCAGGGGGCCTCACCGAGTCGGAGGGCGGCGTGATGCCCGCTGAGGGCTCCTGATCGGTCAGGACGGGGTCTCCCCGTACGCCCCGAAGGCCGCCGAACCGACGGGCCAAGGCGAGGACCTGGCACGTCGGTGCCGCCGGGTACCCTGAACCACATCGTCAACGCGGCCCGACGGGCTTCCGCTCCACCCCGGTGGAGTCTCGAAGGACATGCCCCCACCCGCACGAGTCTCTTCGTGCTGCCTGGGGGAAGTCCTTGCTGTTCCGCGCGTCCGCGAAAACGGTCGCCGTCATGGCACTCGACGGTTCGCTGTTCCTGCACCTCACCGATCAGTTCGTCCACATGCACGGCTACCGGCCCGGCACCTCTGAGGTGCGTTCCTGGGAGCGCAGCATCCCCGTTCTGGCCGCCGCGCTCAACGACGCCGGCCTGGGCGACGTCGAGGTCATGCTGGAGTACGCGCTCCCGCTGAACAGCAAGCGTGCCGATGTCGTCCTCGCCGGAGTGCACCCGGTCACGCAGGAGCCGTCCTACATGGTGGTGGAGCTGAAGCAGTGGAGCCAGGCGGTTCCGCACGAGGACGACCCCACCCTGTGCCATGTGGACCCCTACGCGCACCCCGTGCTCAACCCGATCGAGCAGGTGCGGCGCTACTGCGACTACCTGGTCAACTTCAACGGTGCGGTGGCGGAACACGGCGAGCGGGTCCACGGGGTGGCCTTCCTGCACAACGCTACCGAGTTCGGGGTGGCTGGGCTGCGGGAGATCGAGCGCGACGGCAGGGGACGGCTCTTCACGGGGGACCGTCGCGGTGCGCTCCTGGACCACCTGCGGTCGAAGCTGAGCGACGGGCACTCCGGTGCCCGCGCGGCCGACGAACTGCTCGCGGGCGCCACCGTACCGTCGAGGCAGCTGATGTCCGTGGCGGCCAAGGAAGTCAGGGAGCGGCAGCAGTTCGTCCTCCTCGACGAGCAGCAGGTCGCCTACCGCATGGTGCTCAACGCGGTGGAGAGGGCGAAGCGCTCCGACCACAAGGAAGTCGTCATCGTCACCGGTGGCCCCGGGACGGGTAAGAGCGTGATCGCGCTCCAGTTGCTCGGTGAGTTGTACCGGAGGGGTGTCGCCGCGGTCCACGCGACCGGTTCGCAGTCGTTCACCAAGACGATGCGCAAGGTGGCCGGCTCCCGGAAGCGGGAGGTCCAGGACCTCTTCAAGTACTTCAACAGTTTCATGACCGCGGAAAAGAACAGTCTGGGTGCTCTGATCTGCGACGAGGCGCACCGCATCCGGGAGACCTCCGCCAACCGCTACACCCGCGCGGCACTGCGCACCGGCCGGGCACAGATCGACGAACTCATCGATGTCGCCCACGTACCGGTCTTCTTCCTCGACGAGCACCAAGTGGTGCGTCCCGGTGAGATGGGCACCGTGGCCGAGATCCGTGAGGCCGTGTCGAGACGGGGCATCGACTGCCATGTCGTCCCCCTGGACAGCCAGTTCCGCTGCGGGGGCAGCGACGCCTACCTGCGCTGGGTGGTCCGGCTGCTCGGCCTCGAGCCCGGCGGGCCGGTCGTGTGGGAGCCCGACGACCGCATGCAGTTGCTGGTCGCCGACAGTCCTGAGGAACTGGAGGCGTTCCTCGACGCCCGCCGCGCCGAGAACTATGGCGCCCGGATGTCCGCGGGCTACTGCTGGCGGTGGTCTCCTGAGCCCAAGCCGGGCGAACCACTGCCTGCCGACGTCGTCATCGGGGGCTGGGCCCGGCCCTGGAACCTGCGGGGAGACCGGTCGGTCTCCGGTGCGCCCCCGTCCGCCCTGTGGGCAACGGACCCGGCGGGCTTCGGGCAGATCGGCTGCGTCTACACGGCCCAGGGGTTCGAGTACGACTGGTCCGGCGTCATCATCGGCCCCGACCTGGTCTGGCGGGGCGACCGCTGGGTCACCGACCGCACCGCGTCCCAGGATCCGGTCTTCAAGAAGTCCACACCGGACTCCGACGTGGACCGTCTCATCCGGAACACGTACAAGGTGCTGCTGACGCGGGGCATGGTCGGCACGATCGTGTACTCGACCGACCCGGAGACCCGGGAGAAGCTGCGGGAACTGGTGACCGGCCGCCCGGAGGCACGGCCCGCCACGATCGAGGAGCCCGTCGCGCGGCGGTGAGTGCGCGATATCCGGCCATGATGGTCGTGCTTCCAGCCGACCGGCGTGTCCGGTGCGTCCGCGGGGGCGATCGCTTTCCTAAGATCCCAGACGCCATTGCGGCCCGACGGGCTTCCCCAGGTGGACATGCCCCCCATCCGCACGAGTCACTCGTGCCCTGGGGGATCCACCTCGTGTCCATGCTCCTGCTGAAACTGCCAGCGCGGGATCTGCTCACCCTGAACTCCAGACGCCGTATGGTGCCCCACCTCGCGGCGAGGTGGAAGCACTTCCTCAGCACCGAAGCGTCGTTGACCGAACGTTCCGCCTGGGCGGAGAGCCTGGTACATCTTGCGGAGGACCTGGTCGCCGCCGACCGCGGGAACGTCGAGATGGTCGTGGAGTGCGCCGCCACCCTCGACGAGACGGACCGCGCCGGAGACCCGCGGCTGATCGACGTCGTCCTCGTTGGCCACCATCCCGAGGAAAGGGGACTGTCCGTCCAACTCGTCGAGCTGAAGCGGTGGTCGACGGTGACCCGGGTGGAGCGAGCCACCGCGGAGCTGGTGCACGTCCCCGGCATGGGGCAGAAGAAGCATCCCGCGCTGCAACTGCGCGAGTATTACGAGGCGTTCACGAGTCACAGAGGGCCCCTGCAGGGACTCGACTTCGAGTGCGGCGGTTTCGCCTATCTGCGCAACGCCACCGATGCCTCGGTGCTCCCGCTGGTCGGCGTGGACGCGCCGACCGGTTCCTACGCCCGTGTCTACACGAGCGACCGCCGTGCCCAACTGCTGTCGGACCTGCGGAGCAGTTTCGCCGCCGACGGCGCCGACTCGGCGGCCGAGATCCTGCTGCGGAGCATGGGCCTGCGCAACACTCCACTGCTCGACGCCATGATCCGCTCCCATGGCGAGGACACGGTCTTCACCCTGCGCGGCCGGCAGAAGAAGGTCGCCGACCAGATCCTGGACACCGCCTCCAAGGTGTTGCCCGACCCCCGGCGACCCGCTCTGATTCCCGATGAGCGGCGCGTGGTGTTCCTGGTCACCGGAGGCGCCGGTACCGGCAAGAGCGCCATCGGACTCCAGGTCAAGGCCGAACTGGAGGCGGAAGGCCGCACCGTCAAGTACGCGAGCGGCAGCCGGGCGTTCAACGGGGCACTGCAGGAGCACGTCGGCTACGGCGACCGGGAGTTCAAGGAGACCTTCACCTACTTCAGCAACTTCGTCACTCCACCCAACCCGCTTCTGGACGTGCTGATCTGCGACGAGGCCCACCGCCTGCGGGACCGCTCCACCAACCGCTTCTGGAAACCCGAGGACTGGGGCACCAAACCCCAGGTGGACGAACTCCTCGACGCCTCCCGGCTGACGGTGTTCTTCCTCGACGAGGCTCAGTCCGTGCGCCCGCAGGAGGTCGGCACCGTCGCACTCGTCGAGGACGCGGCGCGACGCTACGACGCCCACCTCCTCCGCTATCGCCTGAGCGAGCAGTTCCGCTGCGGCGGCAGCGACGCCTACATCCGGTGGGTACGCGGCGCGCTGGGGGTGTCCGACGCGGAGCCCGAGCCGTGGACCCCGGACGGCCTGATGCACGTCGAGGTCGTGGACAGTCCGGAGGAACTGGAGCGGATCATCCGCTCCGAGGCGGAGGCGGGAGCCTCCGCGCGGATGGTCGCCGGATACTGCTGGCCCTGGACGAAACCACTGGGCAAGGAGAAGCGGCTCGAACCCGACGTCCGGATAGGCGAGTGGCACCGGCCGTGGAACGCGGACAGCGAGTCCTTCTGCGAGAACAAGACCGTCCCGCCGTCCAAGATCTGGTCCGTGCACGAGAACGGCCTCGGCCAGATCGGCTGTGTGTACACCGCGCAGGGCCTGGAGTGGGACTGGTGCGGCGTGATCATGGGTGAGGACATGGTGCGCCGGGGCGACCTTTGGGTGTTCCGCCGGGGCAAGGAGAGGGCGGACAAGGAGGCGGGCGTCAAGCGGGTGGCTGTTCCCGGCTCCTTCGACCCCAAGGTGAAACCGAAGAGCGTGGACGATGACGAGTTCGCCCGCCTCGTCCGGCACGCGTACCACGTGCTGATGACCAGGGCGAGCCGGGCGACCGTGCTCTACTCCACGGACGAGGAGACCCGGGACTACCTGAAGGGGCTCGTCGGCGACGTCCAGCTCCACGGTCTGCGACCCACCTGGGAGAACCTGCCGGAGCAGGCGCGACAGCCGCATCTGCCGCGTCCCGGCCGAGGCCGGCGCCGCCGCAGGAAGCGTCAGCGGAAGAACACGCCGCCGGGGGAGATGCGTCTCTTCTGAAGGTGTGCCGAAGGGGGAGTGGCGGGCTCCCGGGCCCGCCGACCGCCGGTCAGAAGACCAGGCGCGCTGCCACGGCAAGAAGCGTCACCAGAAGATTGGTGATCACGCCCACCGTGACGTCGGCCAGAATCTGACGAATCCGGTCACGACGTGCGATCTTGTAGTCAACGAGGTTCATCGGTTTCCACTCCTGAGCGTGAGCTGGGAATGGCAGGGATCGCCCTACCGGGCATCCGCAGTCACACCGCGTGGCACACGCGGTGGAGACCATCCGTCGCTCATCGCCGAGGACCGGCACCTGGAACACCGCCGACGTACCTCCGGGAAGGTGCGCAGCGGGTGACACGCTAGTGCACGGGCCGGTTGGCACAGATCGTTTTCGGACGCCGTAGTGCCTCCGCCCACACGCCGGACGCGTGCGCACCGGACGGGCCGGCGTCGATCGCCGTCACATCGCAGTCCTTCACTGTCTCTCCTCATGACGCGCCCAGCCACCAGGATCTGGGCCAGGGGCCTGGCCATGACGGGGAGCGGTCGCCCCCGCGGGACACGAGGAGCGGGGAAGAGGCATGCGGGAAGGCCGGTGGGTCACGGTCACCGAGTCCGACCACGAACGCCGCGGCCTGGAGGCGGTCCGGGCCAAGCTCCCGGATTCCGATCCCTGGCGTGCCTGGTCGAACTTCACCTTCACCGCGAACACCGGCCACGTCCGCGAGGTCGACCTGCTGGTCGTCGCCCCCGGCGGCGTCTGCATCGGAACTGCTGGAGCAGCTTCAGCAGGACAAGCTCGACGACGAGCACAGCGAACTGGACGGCTGCCGCGGTGCCATCGACAAAGCCAGGTCCATTCTGCTCGACCAGGGCAAACTCGGTCTTTCGCTGGGCCTCGACTCGGCGGTGCATGCCATCGACACGGCGCTGAGCAGAGCCGAACGCCGCCTTGCCCGGTGGCAGAGCGCGCTCGACGGCCTGCCCGAGGGTGAGGCCGTCGAACTCGGCACGCTGACCAAGTCGTTCCCCGGCATCGACGAGCAGGGCGGCACGTTCCGCACTCACCTCGAACTCGCCTCGCTGGCCGTCGCGCTGAAGCGGCGGGTGGTCGTCCTCCAGGCCGTCGAGCACACCCAGAGCGACCCCGCCAACCCGTTCGAGAGCTTCACCGGTGCCCTCAAGCGCGATCAGCGGCAGCTCGAAGAGATCGAGTCGGGCATCGCCGGGGTCCTGGTGCGCCTGTCGGCCCTGGAGCTGGCCCGCCCGAACGGTCTGCGGCCCGTCTTCACCCCTGGTGAAGTCGATCGCCTCATGAGCGCGGCACACCGGATTCACCGGCTGGGCGACGGCGTCACGCTCAACGGCCGCACGACCGACGTGGCGATCGACATCGCCCGCGACAAGGACGGCTCGGTGGTCGTGTTCCCCGCACTGGCCGCCGCGGCGTGAGCGCGCTCGCACCGCCGACGGCCCGGCCGTGACGCCGGGGAACTGCTCCGGCGCGTGCACGCAGTACCCGGACGGACAGTCCGTGCGGGTGGAGCAGGGGCGGCCCCTCCGGGTTCATCGGCTTGCCGTGCCGGATCCGGTCGCAGGCCACCGGCAGTACGGCTCAGGGCTGTGGCGAGGCCGAGAAGGCCAAGACCGCCGACGGTCGTTGACCGTCCGCGGCCTCGCCACCGCCGTTGAGCTGTCGTCTGCAACCGCCAGCCAAAGGGTGAGCCCACGGCCGCCGCCAGTCCCTGCGCCCCATGCCTTTCGTCCAGTCCGGGCAGCCGGACTCAACGGCAGGCCCGGTCGGTGTCGCGGGCAGGAGCCCGGGCCGTGCAGGCAGGCCCCAGGCAGCGACTCCCTGATCTTCGGCGACCTCAGAAGATGCGGTAGGGGCCCCAGCCGGTGCCGGCCTGGTAGCGGGTGCCGAGGGTCTCCATGCCGGGCTTTCCGGTGCCGGGGTAGACCCACAGGGTGCCGTCCGACGCCTGACGGGACAGCACATCGGTGAGGCCGTCACCGTTGAAGTCGCCGGTGCGGACGGCGTTCTGGGTCTGCCAGTACCTGCCTACCTGGTAGCGGGTGCCGAGGGTCTCCATGCCGGGCTTTCCGGTGCCGGGGTAGACCCACAGCGTGCCGTCGGACGCCTGACGGGACAGCACGTCAGGCCGCCCGTCGTTGTTGAGGTCGCCGGTGGTGATGATGTTCTGGGACTGCCAGTACCTGCCTACCTGGTAGCGGGTGCCGAGGGCCTCCATGCCGGGCTTTCCGGTGCCGGGGTAGACCCACAGCGTGCCGTCGGACGCCTGACGGGTCAGCACATCGGTGAGCCCGTCGTTGTTGAAGTCCGCGGCGCGGGTGACGTCCTGGGTCTGCCAGTACCTGCCGACCTGGTAGCGGGTGGCGAAGGCTTCCATGCCGGGCTTTCCGGTGCCGGGGTAGACCCACAGCGTGCCGTCGGACGCCTGACGGGACAGGAGGTCGCCGATGCCGTCGTTGTTGAGGTCTCCGACGGTGACGGCGTCCTGGCTCTGCCAGCTGGTGCCGGCCTGGAAGCGGGTGCCGAAGGTGCTGCCGGTCGCGTTTCCGGTGCCGGGGTAGATCCACAGAACGCCGTCGTCCTTGACGGCCGCGAGGTCGGCCTTGCCGTCACCGGTGAGGTCGTCCGGGTCGCGGGAGAGGGCGTGATCGACCCAGTCGCCGATGTCGTCAACCCGGGTGTCGACGGCACCGGTACGGGTTTCGGCAGGATCAGTGCCGAGACATCCGCCCTGCCAGGAACGGGAGTTGACGGCGACGAGTTCCGTTGCGCCGTCGACGGTGCGCAGGGCGGGACCGCCGGCGTCGCCCTTGCAGACGGTCGCGGTGTCGGACCCGTCGAGGTTCACCGACGTGTCCGCGGTGGAGGCGACGGTGAACGTCCCGGAGTGGAGCTTGTCGGGTACCCATTCGGTCCTGGTACGGCCGAAGCCCGCCTTCACCAGCTCCTCACCCGCGGCGGCGGGCGTGGTTGCCAGCCGGACCGGCGTGATGCCGGGATCGGTGATCCTGGCGGCGAGTTTGACGAGCACCAGGTCCCGGTCGGCGTGGGGGACGAGCCGGATCGCCGGCAGGACGCTGCCGCTGGTCTGGGTCAGGTCGGTACGGCCGACGGTGACGGTGGTGGTCACGGCAGGCCGGCCCGCGGGTGGTTTGCCGTCCGCGGCGAAGCAGGTGGCCGCGGTCAGGACCCACTGCGGGTCGATGAGGGTGCCGGTGCAGGCGCTCTGTTCACCGACGGTGATCTTCGCAACGTAGTTCAGCTGCGCCGGGGCGTCGGGTCCGTCGAGCGCGGCGGCGGGGGCGGTGGCGGAGCTCAGTATGACGGGGGCCGCGATCAGGGCAGCGGCCGACGCGGCGAGCCGGGGGCGTCTGGAGAGGTGCATGAATGTGGCTTCCTATTCATGAGATCCGCGCGTCCTGTGGGCACAGGACCGTGCAGCGGTGAGCGGGTCGGCGTCTGCCTGCGGCTACTTGGAGGACCTGATCCCGACGAGCAGGTGATCGCGGCCCTCCGCGTCCGCGGTTTCACCTACCGGCGTTCAGGAGTTCCGATCCGGGCCGGGGCGTCGGCCGCGGTCCGCGCCCGGCGCGCCCAGTGCACGCAGCGCGAGCCGCTTGTGCTGCGGCCTCACGGACTTTCTGCTGTATTCCTTCACTGCATCCCCCTGTTCATCGCTGACAGCCAGAAAATCCATCACCGGGCCCGAATCAGGGTGCACAGGAATGCGATATCGACATCGCTCCGCCGGGCATGCCTCAACCCCCGCGGAAAGCAGTCCCATACCTCTCGAAGCGAGAGGCCCCCGTCTCGGCAATCGTCATCCGCTTCGCCATACCACCATGAAACGAGTCCCAGGTCGAACACAGAAAGTCAGGCATACGGCGACATTCCCCATGAGGGGTTGGTGATCTCTGTCACACCTTGCAAAGGTTGCACGGAAGGCTGTGGAGGAGATGTAAATCCCACCTGAGGGGATGTCAGGGTCGCCACCTGCAAAGCGCCTTCGAGCCATGGTCAAGACTTGTGGCACCCGATGGCGAGGGGTGGCCGAGGTCAGGACCGCGCGGTCCGGGCCGTTCCAGGAGCTCGACGACAGGCCGGCCCCGCTTGGTCGGCGTCTGTTGCCGGAACTCGGCGTCGGCCTTTCCGGGCGAAGCCGTGTGGGTCACGCCTCGGTCGGCGTCGCCAGAAGCACCGCGCGGACGGTCTTGCCGCTGGGCGGGTAGGGGACGCAGTCCCAGTGGTCCGCGAGCGCGGCGACCAGCGCCAGGCCACGACCGCCGGTCCGGAGGGTGCCGGGTTCGTCGGCGCCCGTCCTGATCTGCGGGTAGAGGTCGCCGCGGGCGTCGGCGACCTCCATGCGAAGGCGACCGGCCGACGGGGTGAAGGCCAGGGTGAGCCGGAAGCAGCGGCCCGGACAGCGGCCGTGGAGGACGGCGTTGGCGGCCAGTTCCGCGACGACGGCCTCGGCACGCTCGGTGAGGCCGTGCGACGCGCCCCAGGACCGCAGCTCGGCGATGCCCAGCAGGCGGGCGAGGCGGGCGCCGCGCCGGGTGGACGACAGCAGTTGCGTGAAGGTGCGCGTGGGAGCCATGAGTTGGGGAGCGGGTTGGTTCATGGCACCAGCGTGGCGGCCGGAGACGGGTGGGAACGAGTCCGGCACCCCGTGCGCGGAGTGAGCGTACGGGCACAATCGGTGGACAGTGCGCCGAGTATTCCGTCACGCTGGGTGGTGAGCGCGGGAGCCGTGAGGAGGCGTCGCGGTCCGGTACGGAGAGGGCGGCGGATGGACATCATCGACGGGGACGCGGCCGAGGGCGAGCGCGGAGCCGGTGCTGCCGGCGTACGGTCGGCTCCGGCGGGGGACTGGGAGCGGGAGCCGCACCCCTCCGACAGCCTGCGCACGTTCGGGGCGGTCGTCCAGGCACTGCGCGAGCACGCCGGGCTCAGCCGCGCGGAGCTGGGCGCCCGCGTGCGGTACTCGAAGCACACCGTCGAGTCGATCGAGCTGGGCCGCCGGATGCCGGACCAGGCGTTCGTGGAGCAGGCGGAGGAGGCGCTCGGCAACACCGGTGCGCTACGGAAGGCCGCGCGCCATCTGACCAGGGGTGAGGCGGGACTGGCGGCGTGGTTCCGGCGGTGGGCGCGGCTGGAGCGGGAGGCGGTGAGCCTGTGTTCGTACGAGTGCCGGCTGGTGCCGGGGCTGTTGCAGTCGGAGGGGTATGCGCGGGCGGTGTTCGACAACAGCATTCCGCTGCTGACGGACGAGCAGACGGAGGCGCAACTCGTCGCGCGTATGCAGCGGCAGGCGATGATGCGGGAGCGGGTGACGGTGCCGTTCAGCTTTATCGTGGAGGAGTCTGTTTTCCGACGCAGGCTCGGCGGTGATCAGGTGCATGCAGGCATGCTGGACCATGTGCTTGATCTCACCGCGCCGCGCAACGTGACGTTTCAAGTGGTGCCACTGGAGTCGGAGTTTCACGGCTGCCTGGACGGTCCTGTACGGATCTTGGAGACCCCGGAGGGGCAGCGGCTCGGCTACTCCGAGGGTCAGCAGAACGGTCGGCTGATCTCCGGCCCGAAAGAGATGAGCCTCCTCTGCCAGCGCTATGACAAACTGCGCTCACAGGCCCTGAACCCCAAGGAGTCCAGGTGTCTGTTGGAGCGACTCCGAGGAGAGCTATGAGCAGCGGAACTAAGGGACTCGCCTGGTTCAAGTCCAGCTACAGCGGTACACAGGGCGACGACTGCGTGGAGGTCGCGATCGCCGAACACGTCGTCCACGTGCGGGACTCCAAGGACCTGACGCGTCCTGACCTCATGGTCGGGCCTGAGGAGTGGTCGCGGTTCGTGGGGTTCGTGACGCACGCCTGAAGCGGCGCGCGTGATGGCCCTCCCGACAGCGGTTCGGTCAGGCTTCACCGTAGTTCTGAGTGACGGCGCAGTGCCATGCGCCAGTGCATGAACAGGGCCTCGGGTGAGGGAGCGATCCGGTCCAGGTTGAAGAGGACCTGCTGGTAGAGCGGATGCGGCCGGTCGCCTCCGTGCGCGGTGACCAGCGCGGCCAGCAGGGGCCTGTCGTCCGGTGTCTCGCGGTCTACCTCGACCAGTACGGCGATCTTGTCGTCCGGGTTGAGAGCCGCGAGCGGAGCCCCGATCCGCAGAGCCAGATCGCCCCATGTCGTGGTGCGTCCCTCGCGCGCGGCCTGCCGCAGTGCCACGCGGACGGCGACGGCATGGCCGCGTATCTGCGACAGCGTGAGGCGCTCGGCCATTCGTTCCAGGTGCCGCTGCCAGCGGGCAATGTCGCGGCGTTCCTCCGCCGCAAGATCGTCTCCGACCTCTTCGGCGAGTTCCTCGGCATTCCGGAGAGCACGGCGCAACTGGTCCGGATGGAAGTCGTCTCCGTCGCGGTTCATTACGTCAATGAGCGCTGCCAGGCGCTCCCAGGTCTTGAGCAACTCGCTGGCGCGCTGGTCCACCAGCCAGTCAGTGTGGATGCGCAGGGCCTCGTGGGTGTCCGTCGACAGCGCTGCCCGTTCCGCCAGGCTCAGGACCTGTTCGCAGGTATCGAGGTCCCTGGCCTGTCGTGCCTCGTCAGCCAGGTCAAGCAGAGCGTCGAGGGCGGCGCGGCGTTCGGCAGCGGAATCGGTTCGTTTCACGCTGACACGGCCCAGTGGCCCGCGGCGGTCTTCCTGACGGGGAAGGAAAGACGGGTTCGCCGGGCTACTGCTGTAGGCCTCGTGGACGCGGCCACGCTCGCGGTTCCAGATGTCGAGCAACTCGGCGTCGGAGAAGCTCTTCGTCCAGCCGAGTCCGTGCAGTATCTCTCTGAAGAACGGGGCTGGACCGCCGTCTCGCCCCGTGATGAGGGCTGACAGAACGGGCTTACCCGGTGTCCGGGGCTGTTCGACCCGGAGGAGGAGCTCCCGCCACCGGTCCACGGAGAGTGTGTGGCCGTGGAGGGACGCTCCCTTGCCCAGGGTCGCCGTCGTGACGACGTTCTTGCTCCGCGCGGTGTTCTCCAACGTCTTGCGGAAGGAGGCGACAACAGCGGCGTCAGGGGGAAGTGGCCGTTCCTCGGGCGAGGGACTGTACGTGTCGGGGGAGAGCTCGGCGCTGTCCGTGGGCCGGTCGGCAGCGTCGGTCCGGATGCGCTGTAGTGCACCGGCCTCGATCAGCCATGTGCCCACACCATCGAGGGAGAG
Source organism: Streptomyces sp. bgisy159 (assembly GCF_965341775.1). Lineage (GTDB taxonomy): Bacteria > Actinomycetota > Actinomycetes > Streptomycetales > Streptomycetaceae > Streptomyces. The sequence continues at coordinate 193,356 of NZ_CBDQZH010000003.1, forward strand.
AGTGGCGCCCACGGGCAGGTACGCCTGGTGAACGTCGGGCGAATCCGCTTGGGCGGGGAGCGACAGGCGGGCGTTGACGCGTACGGAGACATCGAACCATCGGTGGGTGTCGGTGGCGTGAGACAGCACGGCGTCGGTGATGAGGACGGAGGCCGGGGCGAGACGCAGGCCGGGCGGGCCAGGAGCGGGTTCCGCGGGGGCCGCATGGCGTGGAACGATGCCGCTCGGTGTGCGCAGGAGACTCGGGGTGACGATACCTTCGGGGGTCAGCGTGCACTCCGAGAGCGAGGACCACTCCACGGGTCTGTCCGGGAACTGGGTGCCGATCTCCACCGTTCGCATCGTCCCGAGAGACCGGCACTGCACACGAAGGGCGTACCCCTGCCGTTCGACTTGCCAGTTGGCCAGGAGGCTGTCCGGTCCGAAGAACCAGTCGAGTTGCGAGTGCCGGACTCGAAGCTTCGCGTCGGCCTCCTCCCACTCCCGCTTCGACCGCCGGGCAAGCTGGACGCGTATGAACCGGCGTCCAGCCTCGTACGACACGTCTACGACATCACGGACCTGGTGCCCCCTGGGCTTGTAGACGGGCTGCACCGCCCGCTGCCCCTGCTGCTTCAGCCAGTCGGCGACGGCCCGCCCGATGTAGAGGTGATCGGCGCTGTCCTCACCGATCTCCGTGCGGCGGCAGTGCACGGGGGGCCGGTGCGCGAAGTGGCACTTCTTGTCCGTGTACCGCTTCGGGGACAGTTTCTTGCCGCAGCCGCCGAGCAGGATGCCGCAGTAGAAGTCGTCGCGCGTGCGACCCCGCATGAACCGGTCGAAGTCGTCATGGTCGTACGGCAGGAACACCGGCCAGTCCGACTCGGCCCGGCCGATGACTGCGGTCTGGACCTTGCGCGTGTCTTCTTCCTCTGCGTACGGCACGGGGGCTCCTGATGGGGTGGGGCAACAGGTCAAGCGCTGCGCCAGCGGTTACGGCCGTCGGATCCGGGGCCGCAGACCATGGGGGTTCCGGCTTCGGTGACGCCGGTCGCTCCGCGCGGGGAGCAGAACGAGCCGGGGTGGACAGTGCCGACGTCGCTCCCACCGTCGGTGGAACCTCCGCTGGAACTGTCGGAGGAGACCGAGGAGTCACCGTCGGCCGAACCGCTGCCTCCGGTGCTGCTGTCGTCGTTGTCGTAGTCCGGGGCGTTGGCCGGAATCTTGTAGGTCGTGTCCTTTGCCGACGGGCAGCGCTGGACGAGGTCTGCTTCGGTCCACTGGCCCATGTCGAGGCGGACCGTGGTGGCGGAGTCGACCTCGGTTCCTTCGTCCGGGGACTGGAAGCATACCCGCCACTCGTCGCCGTCCTCTGCGGCTTCCTCGGCGGTCGGAGTGCCGATGTCGAGGTAGACGTCGTCGAGCGCGACGCGGTCGAGGTCGATGCCGGCCTGCTTCAGATCCCTGACGGCTGTGTCGTAAGTGGCGCCGACGACGTCGGGCATCTTCGGCCACGGGAGCGGGCCGCCGTCCTTCTCGGGGCAGGGCTCGTTGCTCTTGACAGCCGCGAAGTCAATCGTCTTCGCGGCTGTGTCGGCCTTCTGGAAGCACACCGTCCATCCGGAGCGCATGATGATCGTGCGGTCTTCGTCGGCCGCCGCGTCGTGGTGGCCTGTGCTGTAGCCGGCGGAGCGCGCCTGCTTCTCGGCCTCGTCCAGCGGCTGTCCGACGTAGTCGGCGGCCTTGGCGGGTTCGGCCACGGCCGGGGATGCAGAGACGGCTTCGGCGCTTGCCCTGCCCGCGTCCGCTGTCTTGACGTCGGCCTTGCCTGTCCCGTCGTCGTCGAGTTGACCCCCCAGGCCCGCGCCGATCGTCAGGAGAACCAAGGCGCCGAACGTCGCGCCGAGCCTGACGAACCAGCGCCACGGTGGCAGCACCCACACGGCCACCACGGCGGCGATCATCACGAGGAAGCCCAGGGCGAAGCTGAACGCGCCGAGCAGGGCGACCAGCGCGAGGACGCCGAGTACAGCCGTGGTGGTCTTCCACCAAGGGCGGGGCGGGGCTGGGGTGTTGTACGGGTTCATGTGGCGCTTAGCTCCTCAAGTGACAGCCTAGGCACGGTGGGCTCTCACAGGACCTCGAACTTGCCGGGACCCGGCTGACAGGCGGAGCGCCCGGGGCCGTGGCCCGGGGGCGGGGTGAGAGTGGAGCGGTGGGTGCCGGATTCGCCCTCGCGCACCTGGTCGGCGAGGGACCCGGGGAACGGCCAGTCGCCGGGTCCAGATCCCGCCAGGCTCTGAGCGCCGCGCCGAGGAACTCAGCGTGTTCCCTGCGCCCCCAGGGCCCGTGCCTTCCACCGCCACCGATGCCCTGAGGGATCCGGGCGGTCCGGGCGGTGGCGCCGGGGGCACCGGCCTCCGCCAGGAAGGGGCCCGCGCCCCACGGCCGGCCCCGTGGCCGACGACCTCCGCCTCGGCGAGCGTTGATCACGAGTCCGCCCAGGGCAGCACCGACCCGATCCACGCGGCCGCCTCCTCCGGGGCCGCGCGGCTGTCGACGCCGAGGACGTGAACGCTTCCGAGCGAGGCCTGGGGCCCGCTGATCCGGAGGACCCGGTGGGAAGGGCCGCTCGGGCTCGGGTGGACGATCACCGAGCGGGGAGCGGTGCCGGGGGTGTAGCCGGCGCTGTAGGTGAGGAGCTGGTGGACGTCGCCGGCGCCGACGCCGTAGCGGTCGTAGCGCTTGTACTTGGCGTCCACCGGCAGCAGCGTGCGCGCGGACGCGTCGTCGGGCCGGGGGAGGCTGAGCAGCACGTCCGGCCGGAAGGCCGAGGAGCTGCCGAGGTCGCCCCGGACGGTGATGCCCGTCGCGCCGCCGCTCGGTACGCGGTGACCGCCCCGTGGTGCGGCGGCCTCGGCGACCAGGCGCCGGACGACGCCTTCCCACAGAGCGGGCATGGCCAGCAGCAGGCCGTCCGCCGCGGTGCCCCGGTCGGTGAGGAGGTCGGTCACGCCGCCGCCCCGCAGCAGCAGCCGGGCCCAGGTGTGTGCCGCGCGGTAGCGGGCGTTCAGGCGGGTGTAGCGGGTACGGTCCAGGGCGCGCAGGGCGGCGTCGGGGGTCGCGGCCCGCGGGAACGCCTCGGCGGTGGAGCGCAGGTCGCGGACGAGGCCGGGGTGTGTGGCCAGGGCACCGGCCGCCCGCAGCGCTGTCCCCAGCACCCGGTTGTCCCAGATGTCCGCCTCCCGGTCGAAGGTACGGACGTGCAGCCGGTCGAGTTGCCCGTAGCGCCGCGCCACCTGGGCGCCGACGTCCAGGCGTCCCCGAAGCACCGGTTCCAGGCTCCGGCGGCGTACGTAGTCCCGGCGCAGTCCCTCCCGTACCAGTCGCTCGCACTGTTCCAGCAGGGCCGCGGCCACCAGGTCGGCGTAGCCGTCCGGGCCGGTGGACCAGCGCCGGGCCGTCGCCGGAAGCGGGTCCGAGGCGCCGAGGGCGTAGGAGAGCCAGCTCATCAGTTGTTCGCCGGGGATGGCGAACTTGGGCTCGATGACCAGGCGGACGCGGTCCAGCACCAGGATGCCGACGGTCGCGTCGGCCTTGAGCCGCCAGCCGGTCGGGCCCTGGTCCAGGCCGAGGCAGCCGCGTGCCTGCAGGGCGCGCAGCCGCTCGACGTCCCGGGGCGTGAGCCGGTCGGCGGCCAGCAGCGTGGAGCCGTACTCGGCGAGCCGGACCTCGGCGCGGTCAGGCATCGGTGTCGGGGGCGCCGCTGGTGAACTCGGTCGCGAGCGCGGCAGCAAGGTCCTGCGGCGACATCAGTGCCGGGCGTCCGGTGTCCGCGTCGACGAGGCCGCCGAGGATGCGGTGCAGCAGGTCGGCGCGGCCGAGGCAGTAGTCCTCCAGGAGGGGGATCACCTCGTGGTGGAAGGCGGCCGCCAGGTCGTCCTCGGTGGCGATCGGCTCACCGTCGCGCAGCAGGTAGGCGTGCCCTATCTGGTGGTCGGCGTCGAGGTGGCGGGCGATGCGGGTGTTGAGGGACTCGAAGAACTGCGCCAGGTCCAGGGGGCCCACCGTGCCGGCCACGGCGTCCGGGTCGGGGCCGACCGGCAGGAAGGCGAAGCGGCGGCGTACGGCGGCGTCCAGGTGGCTGATGCTGCGGTCCGCCGTGTTCATGGTGCCGATGATCCGCACGTTCGGCGGTACGGAGAAGGTGCGCCTGCTGACGGACAGGGCGACGGGGAGGCCGCGCTTGTCGAGTTCGAGCAGCGTGACCAGCTCGCCGAAGATGCGCGGCAGTTCACCGCGGTTGATCTCGTCGACGATCAGCAGGAACGTGTCGTCCGGGTGAGCGGCGGCCCGTGCGCACAGGGCGTGGAACACCCCGTCGGTGAGTGCCAGGGTCAGGCCGGGGCCGGTGGCGCTCAGATCCGGCTTGAAGCCCTCCACGAAGTCCTCGTACCCGTAGGACGGGTGGAAGGTCACCAGCTGGACGCGGCTGTCCCCGAGCATCTCGGCCTGGGCCGCCGCCCGCCGGTCCGGCGCCGCGGTGAGAGCCTCCGCACGGCCGGCCAGGGCGAGGGCGGCACCCAGCGCGAGCCGGGTCTTGCCCGTGCCGGGCGGCCCGTGCAGGATCACCTGCCCCTTGCGCTCCAACGCCTCCAGCACACTCGTGACGTCCTCGGGCAGAGCGACCGGACCACGAGCGTACGGCTCCGCGGACGCCGTGCCCGGATCGGCCGGCCCCTCGGTGATCCGGGAGAGGAACGACGGCTGGACCTTGGCGAACGTGGACCGCCAGCCGTGCTGGGGGCTCGGCAGTCTCCGCGCGTGGGAGACGTCCCAGGACACCGGGACGACGTGCCGGTACTCGGCGTGGTCCGCCTCGAAGCGGTAACTCCCGCTGACGGTACCGGTGGCGAGGACCTCGTCCGTCCCGCGGTTGGCGACGATCCGGTCCCCCGCCTCCAGGTCCCGGAACGCCAGCAGCCGCCGGGCGAGCGTCAGGCTGCCCCCGCTGCTGCGCGGCCAGTGGGCGTCGAGGGCCTGCTTCAGTTCGCTGTCGCTCTGGTACTGGCCGAGGTCCCCGATCTCGTCCCACCCGACGCGGATCACCCCGGCATCCCGGCACTCCTCCCAGAGTCGGCCGCGCTCACCGGGGGCGATCTTCCAGATCGTGCGCTGCTGCGGACGCGGGTTGAACGTCTCGTACAGGAAGCGCATGACCTCCTGCCCGCTCCAGCCCTCGAACTCCGGCCGTGCGCGCACGAGTTCCAGCAGCCGGCGGTTGGTGTGCCAGGCCGGTGCGTCGCTCTGCGCGGTCCCGCCCAGCAGGGCGACGAACTTGCGCAGGTGCTCCGCGGCGTAGATCGGCAGGAAATGCTCGGGGAAGTACGTGGCCAGGGACTTGGTCACCAGCGTCGGACCGAACCGCAGCACCTCCAGGTCGTCCACGGCGTCGACGTCTCCCGCGGCCATGGCCTCGAAGGCGCGCGTGAACTGCCCGCGCAGCACCTCCCACGCCTCCTGCGGTTCCATGCCGCGCAGCGGGGCGGCCACCCGCCACTCACCGGAGTTGTGGTGGTACATGATGTGCTTCGCCGCGCTGCCGCCCTTGATGCTGCCGAGGTTCGGAGTGCCGAACTCCATCAGCCGGCAGTACGTCGGCCCGTCCCCGGCGGAGGCGGCCTGGCCCAGGGCGTAGCGCGACAGCGGCAGCGTCGCCCACTCGTCGAGAGGGAACTGCGAGAGCACCTGCTTGCGTTCGTGCTCGGCGGCCGCGTCGGCCTCCGCCGCACTGCTCCGGTCGAAATCCGCCGCCGCCGCCCGCAGGCCCAACTGGTCCGTCATGGCGGTCATGATGCCGGATCCACCGCCCTGGTAGCGCTGTTGTCGGGAAGGGCCGGGTGCTGCCCCGCCGCCTGTGACATCCTGGGACGGCTGCACAGGAGGGGAGGGTGAGTGACCGAGGCACCGCTCACGCACAAGCAGGCGCTCGCCGCGGTGATCCGGGTTCTGGGAGGCACCTGGGACACGGACCGTGCCGTACTGGCTCTGCGCGTTGCCGGGTATGAGCCCACGAGCGACGAAGCAGCCGGCAAGGAGGCCCGCCGAAACCTGCGGGAGCTGGCCGATGAGGGTCTTATCGCGAGACCGGACCCCGGTCAGGCGGTGTACCGGCCGGTGTAGTCGTCCACAGGGAGCCCGCTGCCGCACTGGGGCGTCAGCCCTCGGGCTATGGTGCTCGTCATGCCGTCCACGCACCTGCTGATCATCGGAGACCGCGCCGCGCTGAGCTGGGTGCTGGCCGAGCAGCGCATGGCTTTCCCGGCGGGTCGTTCCAGGGCGGCCCGCGGACTGGAGGAGGGGGACGAGATCTTCCTGTACTCCACCCGGGGCTGCTTCGGCAACCCGACGCGTGACCTGGGACGTGTCATCGGCCGGGCCACGGTGGCCAGTTCCGTGCGGGTCCTGGAGGAGCCGGTCGTCTTCGGAGAGCGCTCCTTCACGGAGGGGTGCCGCCTGACCGTGTCCGGCCTCAGCCGGTTCCGTGAGGGGCTGGTACTGCGCGAACTGGTGCCCAGGCTGTCGGTGTTCCCCGACCTCGCCACGTGGAGTGTCCGCCTGCGTCGGGCGTCACGGGACTGCTGCACGAACAGGTGACACCTGACCTGGCTTGCTGAGAGGCGGCCTGGAAGGATGTTGCAGTGCCCAAGCCGTATCCGAAGGAGTTCCGCGAGGACGTCGTGCGGGTCGCGCGCAACCGCGAGCCCGGCGTCACGCTGGAACAGATCGCCGCCGACTTCGGCGTCCACCCGATCGCTCTGTCGAAGTGGCTGCGCCGCGCCGACACCGACGAGGGCGCCAGGCCCGCCACGGCATCGGGTGAGTCGGCCGAGCTGCGTGAGGCCCGCAAGCGCATCCGGCTGCTGGAGCAGGAGAACGAGGTCCTCAGGAGGGCTGCGGCGTATCTGTCGCAGGCGAACCTGCCGGCAAAATGATGTACCCGCTCGTCCGCGAGCTGGCCGCCGCCGATGCCCCTCACAGGGTGCCGGTGGCGGTGACGTGCCGGGTGCTCGGGCTGGCCCGCCAGCCCTACTACCGGTGGCTGGACAGGCCGGTCACCGACGCCGAGATGGCCGAGGCATACCGGGCCAACGCGCTGTTCGACGCGCACCGCGACGATCCCGAGTTCGGCCACCGCTTCCTCCTCGACGAGGCCCGGGCGGCCGGTGAGGCGATGGCCGAGCGGACCGCCTGGCGGATCTGCCGGGACAACGGCTGGTGGAGCGCCTTCGGCAAGCGACGGGGCCGCGGGAAGAATGCCAAGGCCGGGCCGCCTGTCCACGATGACCGGGTGCGGCGGGACTTCACCACAGCCGGGCCGAACCGGCTGTGGCTCACGGACATCACCGAGCACGCGACCGGCGAGGGCAAGCTGTATCTTTGCGCGGTCAAGGACCTGTACTCCGGCCGCATCGTGGGCTATTCCATCGACGCGCGGATGAAGTCCAGCCTCGCGGTGAGAGCCCTTGAATCCGCCGTCGCCCGTCGCGGCCAGGTCGCCGGATGCATTGTTCATTCCGATCGCGGATCGCAGTTCCGCTCACGGAAGTTCGTGTCCGTTCTCGCACGTCACGGCCTGGTCGGCTCCATGGGCCGGGTCGGTGCGGCCGGCGACAATGCGGCCATGGAGAGTTTCTTCGCGCTACTGCAGAAGAACGTCCTCGATCGCCGTGCCTGGGTCACCCGCCAGGAGTTGCGGATCGCAATCGTGACCTGGATCGAGCGCACCTACCACCGACGCCGGCGTCAGAGACGCCTGGCCCGATTGACCCCCGTCGAGTACGAGACCATCATGACCCCAGCCGCAGCTCTGGCTGCATAAACCCCGCTGTCACCCGATCATGCAGCAGTCCCGTCAGGTACTCGTAGCCGGAGACCGCGACTTTGAACTTCAGCTTCCGTGCACGCACAGTGCGGTACTGATCGTCCTCACCGGAGCAGCCGCCGCGTCGCGGGCGGCTCGGGTCACCAGGTCCGCTCGGCCACCGCCGCGCCGCTGTTCGCCGTCTGTTCCGTGGACCCCCGCTTGGCCTCGCGTCGCCCCGGCGAGAGTAAAACGATGCAGGTGAGAGCTGCCAGGGGGGGAAGTCCTGCAGTGACGAAGCCGGCCGGTGTCCTGGGGGCGCCGATCAGACACAGCACCACGGTGAGACCTGTGAAGGTCAGCAGGACGCACCACCCTGACGTTCTTCGGGCGGGGAGGCCGCGACAGGAAATCGCCAGAACTGCCGTCAGCCAGGGGCCGAAGACAAGGAAGGGCCACCAAAGCGCCAAGTCGTGCGCGGCCGGGGTGGCCAGGCGCCGGAGCGGCTCGTAGCTGAGCAGGCCGCTGAGCGTGCTGACCACGGCGAAAACAGCCATGGATACCAAGCGGTTGAGGGTTGACGTGAAAACCTTCCACCAGCGGGCACCGGCAGCCCGCTTACGCGCATGGCGTCGTGCCATCGGGCCGCGCTGCGGTGCGTGGGCCGATGTCTCTTCAGGCGCTCCTGAAGCTGCCTGCCCCAGGAGGAGATTAAGTTCCTGATCGAGGGTGTCTCCGGAGAATCCTGAGACAACGGAACGTGGTACCGGCGTCGCCCAGGGCGTGTCGCTCTGCTGCCAGGGGAAATCACTCGCGGCTGTATAGGGTCCTTCCATTTTCCAATGTGGTTCAAAAGCCTGGCCGTACTCGTTCATCCGACGATTCCCTCCCAGCGCGCATCGATATCCGTTTTGATCTGCTGCAGCCTGGAGAAAAGATCGTCGAGAGGGTTGTCCGGCCACGGCTTCATGATCGAAGTGGCCGGACTCCGAAAGGTGCGGGGGCTGAGGGTGCCGATAATGTGATGGTTTCCGAGTGAGCGATGCAGTGAATATCCACTTGGTTTAGTCACGCCGATACAACGACAGCAGGGTCCACCTGGAGTAAGCCCGAACGGGTGAATTGTTATGCGCCTTATCCGAAGGTGATCCTTTCTCACCCCCGGCCTGAGCCTGTCAGGGCGGGGACGGCGTCCTGCGTGGTGTTCTTCGTTCTCCACGTGCCGCCGACCGATCACAGGCCCCGATCCGTACCAGCGTCCACCCCCGGTCTTCCCGGCCGTGCGCGGCCGATCGAACCTGTTTCCGCTGCGGCTTACGGCCGTGATGCAGTAGCTCCCCGTCACTTCAGTAGCCCAACGAACTTGGCGCGCGGAGTGTCTCTCGGCGTGAGTCCTTCGTTCCTAGAGCATGGATCTCCGTCTGATGCCTCCGGCTGACACCGCCGCTACGTCCGAGAGTTGGGGGGCGTTGGTCGGGACCGCGCACTGGGACGGCAAGGATGTGACAGTGCCCGGCCCGGGAAGCGAGCCGACGGCGGCAGAGCCGCTGCCACCGTTGCCCTGCCGACGGAGCGCTGCGCCTCGCCACGCCGCCCCGCGTCCCTCCGCGGACCTGCATCTCACACCGCTGTATGCGGCGCTGGTCCGCGAATGGGAGGCGCGAGGCGCGGTATCGCCCGGTGCTGTGGACCCAGACTGGCGTTTCGCCTCGTGGTCGGTGATGGACGCCGAGGTGCGCAGGATTTTGCGTAGCCTGCGCCTGCAGCGAGTTGCAGAGGAGGAGCGACGCTGAATCCATTGATCGCGAGCCTTGTTGCCGCTGACCGGGCTTGATCACGCCCTCGGGGGGACTGGATCACTCGGGAAGGTACGCCCTTCGCGTCCCGTCCCGAAAACCGATCCACAAGTCCCTGACAGCCGTACGGATCCTCTTGGGATCCGGTTGGTCACGCTCGCCCGGGCAGCCGCCGTCAGACCTGCCGAACCCGCCCCATCTCCGCCACGAACACCACCGGATCGCTGTCGTACCCGCGCAGCATCTCCCGCATCAGCCACCGGCCCGACCCGTCCCGTACGAACTCGGCCACCGTCGCCGCCGTCGCGTCGGCGACGTCGGTCAGGGCGTCGGAGAGGAGTTCGCGGTGGCCCGCGACGACGATGACGCCCTTACCGGTGACGTCGCCGAACGTCAGGGGGCCGTCGTCCTGGTGGATGGCGATGCCGACGACGACGCGGGCGTAGGCGGGGGAGAGGCGGTCGAACTCGAAGGTCATCGCCTCGACGTAGCCGAGGCCCTGGCCGGTGCGGCTGTGGCGGGTCATGTTGATGGTGCCGTCGGGGGAGCGGCTGTCGTAGTGGACGACGTACGCCGGTCGTCCGTACGGCGTGTCGGCCGGGTAGGTGGCCGCGACGATGTCGAGGTGGTGCGGCGGGCGGCCCGGGGGGCTGGGGTCCCAGCGCAGTTTGACCTCGACCTTTCCCAGACCCGCCTCACCGCTGTCGTTCATAGGCCGATTGTGTCCCCTTGACGGCGTGTTGATGCCGGTCGCCGTCGAGGTTTGGGCAGCTCTATACCCGGCTCTGTGCCTGGCCCGGCTGCTCGGCCGCGCTCTCCCCTCCGGCGGTCAGGGACCGGGCCGCCACCTCGGACAGGTGGCGGGTGAGCACCTCCCGGGGCTCGGGGGTCAGGGTGCGCAGGGCCACCAGCGCCGTGACGACGACGTCGCACAGCTCGGCCCGTACGTCGTCCCAGCTGTGGCTGACGCCCTTGCGCGGGTTCTGGCCGACGGCGCCGATCACCGCCTCGGCCACCTCGCCGACCTCCTCCGACAGTTTCAGCATCCGCAGCAGCAGCCCCTCCCGGCCGGCGACCGACTCGTCGCGCTCCAGCCATGCGTGCAGGGCGTCGATGGTGGGCCAGAGGCCGGCCGGGAGGTTGGTGGGGAGCGGGGTGGTGTCGTGGTCAGCCATGGGCCGCAGCTTGCCACGCAGGTGTGACACCGCCGGCCGGTGCCGTTACGCCTCCGGCCCGCTCCGCATCGCGTCCCGCTCGTCGAGGTCGAACAGTGCCTCCTGTTCGCCCTCCCGCTGCCGCCGCAGGCGCCGGGTGCGCAGGCCCACGACCACGGCGGTGGCGGCGGCCGTGGTCGCGAGGGCGGCCGGGACCATCCAGCCGCGGTTGACCGTGTGGCCGAGGGCCGCGTCGAGGGAGAGGCGGCCGGGGCCGGCCACGGCGAGGCCCGCGGCGGTCAGGCCGAGGGAGGCCGCGTACTCGTAGCCGCCGCCCTGGTTGAAGAAGCCGTTGGGGGCGTGCACGGCGGTGGCGCCGGCCATCGCGCCGGCCGCCGCGGCGCCCGCCGCGGGCGTGGCCAGGCCGAGTGCCAGCAGCGTGCCGCCGCCGGCCTCCGCGAGGCCCGCCATGGTCGCGCTGGTCCGGCCCGGCCGGTAGCCGACGGACTCCATGAACTGGCCGGTGCCCGCCAGCCCGTGCCCGCCGAACCAGCCGAACAGTTTCTGCGCGCCGTGCGCGGCCAGCACCCCGCCGGTTCCCAGCCGGAGCAGCAGCAGGCCCAGGTCACTTCGCTCGTACGAGGTCACGGTCAGGTCACTCCCTGTGCGGACGTGGGCGGAACATGGGCGGGACGTGCGCGGTGCGTGCCCGATGCGTGCGCCGTGCGTGCACCGCATGTGGTGCGCGGTACCTCCGGTACGGACGGCCGCGGCGCCGCGGCCGTGGCCGGCCGGTGGCCGAACCCATGCGTTCCCACCGTCGCACCCGCGACACCCGTCCGGCCCGCCCGGGACGCCGTTCGGGTGGCGCTCCGGGTGCGGTGGGCGGAGCGCGGTGTGAGGCTGCGGGCATGACGATTCAGCCAGCCAAGCTCAGGGATCCGGCCGTCCGGGCCTTCGTCACCGCCGTGAACTCCCGGGACCGGGAGGCCTTCCTCGACTGCCTCACCCCCGACGCGACCATGGCGGACGACGGATCGGACCGGGATCTCGCCGACTGGGTGGACCGGGAGATCTTCACCTCCCACGGTCATCTGGAGGTCGACAACGAGTCCCGCGGCGGCCGGGACATCGTCGCCCGCTACCGGAACGACACCTGGGGCGAGATGCGCACCCGCTGGCACTTCGAGGTCGGCGACGACGGACGCATCTCCCGGTTCGAGACCGGGCAGGCATGACCCGAGACCCCGTGCTCGCGGGGTGTGGCGGCCGCCCCGGCGCCGGTGCGCACCTCGCGGTCCCGTGCGAGGCCCACCCCCACCCGGCGCCCCGGGCGGCCACCCCCTCCCCCCTCGGAGTGGCTCCCGGAACCCTCGTGCAGCAAGTGTGAAGGTTCCGTGGAGACGAGTCGAGCATAGGTCTCCTAGTGGGCGCAATACTGCGGATGGCCAAACTCCGGTTGTGTAGGTCGCGCAGTTGACGGCCCGTGGGCGGCTCAACCCCTCCCGATGTACGGCATCGTCGTCGCCAGGACGGTCGCGAACTGCACGTTCGCGTCCAGCGGCAGCTCCGCCATGTGCCGTACGGTGCGTGCCACGTCGGCGACGTCCATCACCGGTTCCGGCGCGATCTCGCCGCTCGCCTGCAGCGCGCCGGTCTCCATCCGCGCCGTCATCTCGGTCGCCGCGTTGCCGATGTCGATCTGCCCGACGGCGATGCGGTACGGCCGCCCGTCCAGTGACAGCGACTTCGTCAGCCCGGTGAGGGCGTGCTTGGTCGCCGTGTAGGCCACCGAGTGCGGCCGCGGCGAGTGCGCGGAGACCGAGCCGTTGTTGATGATCCGGCCGCCCTGCGGGTGCTGCTCCTTCATCTGCCGGTACGCCGCCTGCGCGCACAGGAACGCCCCGTTGAGGTTGGTGTCCACCACGTGCCGCCACGCCTCGTACGGCAGCTCCTCGACCGGCGTCCCGCCCGGCCCGAACGTGCCCGCGTTGTTGAACAGCAGGTCCAGCCGCCCGTACCGCTCCCGCACCGCCGTGAACAGCGCGGCCACGTCGTCCGGCCGCGACACGTCCGTGCGTACGGCGAGGTGGTTCGCGCCGGGCACCCGCGCGGCCGTGTCCTCCAGGGCCTCGGGGCGTCGGCCGGCCAGGGCCACCGCCCATCCGGCGCGCAGCAGTTCCACGGCCACCGCGCGGCCGATGCCGGAACCGGCGCCCGTCACCAGCGCGATGGGGGTCTCGTCGGCAGTTTCCTTGGCATTCATGGTGTCGCAGCGTAGGTGACGGTCCGCTATCCGGAACTGATCCGTCCGCCATACGACTGTCGTGCACGCGCCAGAGCGACGTCGTCCCGGTGTCGCCCCGGTGTCGTCCCCGGCCACTCCAATGCCTCCTGCAGCCATTCGCAGGGGAGGACCGGAATGACACCCGCAGCCCGCCAGTCCCAGCACGCCCCGGAAGTCAGCGCCGCAGCCCGGCAGTCCCAGCACGCCCCCGAACTCCGCGCCGCCGCCCGCCACCTGAACCGGCGCCGCTTCCTCACCGTCACCGGCGCGGCCGCCGCCCTCGCCTTCGCGGTCGGCCTGCCCACCGCCGGCACCGCGGCCGCCGCGGAACTCGACGCGGCCCGCATCCCCGCCGACCCCTTCACCCTCGGGGTCGCGTCCGGCGACCCCCGGCCCGGCGCCGTCCTGCTGTGGACCCGCCTCGCGCCCGCCCCCCACCAGCCCGACGGCGGGCTGCCCGCCTCCCGCGTGACCGTCCGCTGGGAACTCGCCCACGACGAGCACTTCCGCCGCGTCGCCCGGCGCGGCTCCACCGTCGCCCACCCGGAGTTCAACCACGCCGTGCACGTCGACGTCGACCACCTCGACGAGGACCGCGTCTACTACTACCGCTTCCGGGCCGGCACCTGGATCAGCCCCACCGGCCGCACCCGCACCGCCCCCGGCCCCGGCGCCCGGCCCGCCGCCCTCACCCTCGGCATGGTCTCCTGCCAGCGCTACGACCAGGGCTACTTCACCGCGTACCGCCACCTCGCGCAGGACGACGTGGACGTCGTCTTCCACCTCGGCGACTACCTCTACGAGTACGCGGTCAGCGACGTCGCCGGCGCCCGCGCCTACCCGGCCGGCACCGTGCCCGACGTCTACCGCCACGAGATGGTCACCCTCGACGACTACCGGCTCAAGTACGGCCTGTACAAGTCGGACCCCGACCTGATCGCCGCGCACGCCGCCCACCCCTTCGTCGTCACCTACGACGACCACGAGACCGAGAACAACTACGCCGGCGACATCCCCGAGAACTCCGTCCCCCCGGAGGAGTTCCTGCTGCGCCGCGCCGCCGCCTACCGCGCCTACTGGGAGAACATGCCGCTGCGCCGCCCCCAGCGGCCCGACGGCCCCGACCTCACCCTGTACCGCCGGCTGCACTGGGGCCGGCTCGCCCAGTTCGACGTCCTCGACACCCGCCAGTACCGCTCCGACCAGGCCTACGGCGACGGCTGGCGGTACCCCGGACCGGAGTCCGAGGACCCGGCCCGCACCCTCACCGGCGCCGCCCAGGAACGGTGGCTCATCGACGGCTGGCGCCGCTCGCGCGCACGCTGGAACGTGGTCCCGCAGCAGGTCACCTTCTCCCGCCGGCACAACTCCACCACCCTGCCGTCCAAGCTCTCCATGGACTCCTGGGACGGCTACCCGGCCTCCCGCGAGCGGGTCCTCGCGGGCGCGGAGGCGGCCGGCGTCGAGAACCTCATGGTCCTCACCGGCGACGTCCACGTGCACTACGGCTTCGACATCAAGCGGGACTTCGACGACCCCGGCTCGCGCACCGTCGGCACGGAGATCGTCACCACCTCCGTCTCCAGCGGCGGCAACGGCTCCGAGCACCCGTCCAACTGGGCCACCTATCTGGCGGCCAACCCGCACCTGAGGTTCTACGACGGGCGGCGCGGCTACGCCACCGTCCGGCTCGGCCACGACCTGGCCCGCGCCGACTTCAAGACCATGCCGTACGTCACCACCCCGGGCGCGCCCCTCACCACGGCCGCGTCCTTCGTCACCGAGGCCGGCGACCCGGGACTGAAGCCCGCCTAGTCGTGCTGACCGGACAGGTGCCCGGGGCTCTCACGACCGGCCCCGGGCGTCTCCGGCGGGCGGCGGCCAGTCGTCCCCCCACTCGGCGTCCCGGGCCGCCTTGTACAGGTCGCCGTGACGCTTGGTCACCGTGGTCCGGCGCAGCCGCTCCTCGGCCTCGCACAGGTCGAGGAGCACCTGGCCCTTGCGGATCTGCGGCCGCCGTACGATCCGCGCGGGCGCCGGGGCGACGGGGGCGCCGGCATCCGGGGACACGGCGGCGACGTAGCTGAACTTCTCGTCCTCGTACGCCAGTGAGCCGCCCTTGACCTGCCGGTGCAGCGAGGAGCGGCTCACCCGCGCCGAGAAGTGGCACCAGTCGGTGCCGGGCTCGATCGGGCAGGCCGCGCTGTGCGGGCAGGGAGCGGCGACGCGGAAACCGGCGGCCACCAGCCGGTCCCGGGCCCCGATCAGCCGGGCGTAGCCGTCCGGCGTCCCCGGTTCCACGATCACGACGGCCCGCGCGGCGGCGGCCACGGCGTCCACGAGGGCGCCGCGGTCCGGGGCGGTCAGTTCGTTGAGGACGTACGAGACGGTGGCGAGGTCGGTCGCCGGGAGCGTGAGGGCGGAGCCGATGCGGGCCCGCTCCCAGCGCACGTTCGCGAGGCCGGGCCGGTCGCCGGCCAGTTCCCGGCCCAGGGTCAGCGCGGGCTCCGCCCAGTCCAGGACGGTCACGGGACGCTCACCGGGCCAGGTCGCGGCCGCCGCCCAGGTCGCGGCGCCGGTGCCGCCGCCGACGTCGACGTGGCTGCCCGGGGTCCATCCCGGTACCGCCCGCGCGAACGTGTCCAGCGCGGACCGCACCGCCTCGAACGTGGCGGGCATCCGGTACGCGGCGTAGGCGGCGACGTCGGCGCGGTCGCGCAGGATCGGGGCGGCGGTCGGGGTGGCCCCCCGGTAGCTGGCGATGAGGCGGTCCACCGCCTGCGCGGCCTGCCGGGGCGGAATGCCGTCGAGCAGACGATCGAGCGCGGCGCGCAGGCTCTCGGCCGGGGACAGGGGGAGGTTCACCCGCCGATTCTATTTCGCCCCCGGCCCTGTGCTCCCGCCCCTCCGGCCGGCCGCGGGGGAGACGGGCGGCCGGAGGACGCGGAGAGGCACGTGACCCGGGCCACGGCCCCGGGCGGCCAGGCAGCCGGCGCCCCGTCGGCCGGCTCACGGCCTCCTCCCCCCCTGCGGCCGGGCGGAGGACGGGCCACGAGACCCCAGCCACCTCGCCCGGCACGCGCCCCCCGCCCACGCCCCTGGGCTGAGCAGGCCGGGGCAAGTAGGCGTGGGGCGGGGCGGAGGGCGGTCATGAGCCCTCGGCCGCCTCGCCCGGCCCGCGGCCCTCGCCTACGGCCCTGGGATGAGCAGGCCGGGGCAAGTAGGCGTGGGGCCGGGCGGAGGACGGGCCACGAGACCCCGGCCGCCTCGCCCGGCGCACGCCCCCCACGACCCCAGCCCGCGGCCCCGGGCCGAGCAGGCCGGGTCAAGTCGGCCGTACCGCCCGGGCCAGGCGGGTCGCCGCGTCGCGGCGCGGTGTGCTGTCCGGGGGGCGGCGGCGGGGGTGGACCGTGTTGGCGAGGAGGATCAGGAACGTGCCGGTCGCCGGGTCGAGCACCAGTGAGGTGCCGGTGAAGCCGGTGTGGCCGGCCGCCCCGTGCCCCGCCAGCTCGCCCATGAACCACGGCTGGTCCACCGCGAAGCCCAGCCCCGGCGCCGCCAGCAGCAGCTCCACGAAGTCGGACCCGAGGATCCGTGCGGGACCGTAGGCGCCGCCCGCGAGCAGCGCCCGGCAGAAGACCGCCAGGTCGCTCCCGGTCGAGAAGAGCCCCGCGTGTCCGGCCACACCGCCCAGCGCCCACGCGTTCTCGTCGTGCACCACGCCCCGCAGCATCCCCCGGTCGGCCTTCGCCCAGGGCCGCCGCTGGTCCTCCGTCGCCGCCGCCCCCGGGCAGGGCCCGAAGCCGGTCGAGTCCATGCCCAGCGGGCGGGTGATCCCGGTGTGGAACAGGACGTCCAGCGTGCGGCCCGTCAGCCGCTCCAGCAGCCGCTGCAACAGCAGCATGTTCACGTCGGAGTAGAGGTGGCGCTCGCCGGGCGCCGCCACCGGCCCCCGGTCCCGCAGCAGCGCCAGCCGTTCCGCGTTGTCCGCGCAGTCGTACAGCGGCAGTTCGGCGGGCAGCCCGGAGGTGTGGGTGAGCAGGTGCCGCACGGTCACCCCGTGCTCGGCGGCCCCCCGGAACTCCGGCAGGTAGGCACCCACCCGCGCGTCCATCCCCAGCGTCCCCCGCTCGATCTGCTGCACCGCCGCCACCGACGTGAACAGCTTCGTCAACGACGCCAGGTCGAACGGGGTGTCCACGGTCATCGGCACCCGCTCGGCCGGCGGCAGCTCGACGCCGCGGTCGGTCTCCGGGTCGTAGCCCGCGTACCGGACCGCCCAGCCCGCCGCCTCCCGCACCGCGATCACCGGACCGCGCCCGGCGACGACGACCGTGCCCGCCGCCCACGGGCGCTCACCGGCCGTCAGCCCGCGCACGCCACGGGCGAGCAGAGCCATCTGTTCGGGGTCGAGGCCCGCCCTCTCCGGGGCGTCGACCCGCAGTCTCGGCACGCTCAGCTGTCCGCTCCTTCCACCACGTCCTCGGAGGCCCGCCAGGGACGGCACAGGCCCGCGAAGCAGGCCACCGCCACGAGAGCCGATGCCAGCTGCACCACCGCCATGGGGACGGCGGTGTGTTCTCCGGCCACGCCGACGAGCGGCGAGGCGACGGCCCCGACGAGGAAAGACGACGTGCCGAGCAGCGCGGACGCCGACCCGGCGGAGTGCCGGGTGCGCATCAGGGCGAGCGTCTGGGCGTTGGGCAGCGCCAGCCCCATCGCCGACATCAGTACGAACAGGGCGCCGGCCACCGGGGCCAGCCCCACCTCGCCGAACACCCCCGTCGACATCAGCAGCAGCGCCGCGGCCGCGGTCACGATCACCGCGAGCCCGGCCGCCAGCACCCGGTCCAGCCGGACCCGGCCCACCAGCAGCTTGCCGTTGACCTGGCCGGCCACCACCAGCCCGATCGAGTTCAGCCCGAACAGCAGGCTGAACGTCTGCGGCGAGGCACCGTAGATCTCCTGGATCACGAACGGCGACGCGGCGATGTACGCGAACAGCGCGGCGAAGGTGAACCCGCCGGTCAGCATGTACCCGGTGAACGGCAGGTCGGCCAGCAGCCCGCGCATCGAGCGCAGCGCGGCGCCGACCCCGCCGGAGTGCCGCTCGGCGGGCTCCAGCGTCTCCGGGAGGCGGGCCCACACCAGGGCGGTCAGCGCCACGCCGACCACCGCCAGCACCGCGAACACGCCCCGCCAGTCCGTCACCCGCAGGATCTGCCCGCCGATCAGCGGCGCCACGATCGGGGCCATCCCGGAGATCAGCATCAGCGTGGAGAAGAAGCGCGCCATCGCCACACCGTCGTACAGGTCGCGGACCACGGCCCGCGCGATGACGATGCCCGCCGCGCCCGCGAGGCCCTGCGCCAGCCGGAAGGCGACCAGCAGCTGCACGTTCGGGGCGACCGCGCACAGCACGGTCGCCACGACGTACACCGCGAGGCCGGCCAGCAGCGGGCGCCGCCGGCCCCACCGGTCGCTCATCGGTCCGACCACCAGCTGGCCCAGCGCCATCCCCGCCAGGCAGGCGGTCAGCGTGAGCTGCACGGTCGCGGCGGGCGCGTGCAGGCTGCGGGTGACCTCCGGCAGCGCCGGGAGGTACATGTCCATGGACAGCGGGGGAGTGGCGGTCAGCCCGCCGAGGATCAGCGTCACCAGCAGCCCGGTGCGCCGCCCCGCGCGCGCCGCGACCGCTGCCGGGGGCGTGTTCGGTATGGATTCCGTGGATTGCGACGTCGGTGGCCCGCCTGCGGCCATGTATCCCTCCCTCTTCGACACGTGCGGCACCTATGCTCTCAGCTCGTACAACTTCGTACTGACTGCCGGACGGACGCGAGGGGCGGGCTGGGGATGACGACGGACACGGTGCGGTGGGGCGTTCTGGCGACGGGCGGGATAGCCGCCGCGTTCACCGCCGACCTCATCGACCTGCCGGACGCGGAGGTCGTGGCGGTGGCGTCGCGCACCGAGGCCGGCGCGCGGGCGTTCGCCGAGCGGTTCGGCATCCCGCGCGCCTACGGCGACTGGGCTGCGCTCGCCAAGGACGACGACATCGATGTCGTCTACGTGGCCACCCCGCACGCCGCGCACCGCACCGCCGCCGGGATGTGCCTGGAGGCCGGGCGGGGCGTGCTGTGCGAGAAGCCGTTCACGCTGAACCTGCGCGAGGCCGAGGAACTCGTCGCGCTGGCCCGGCGCGAGGGGCGCTTCCTGATGGAGGCGATGTGGATGTACTGCAACCCGCTGATCCGGCGGCTCGCGGACCTGGTCGCCGACGGCGCGATCGGCGACGTGCGGACCGTGCAGGCCGACTTCGGGCTGGAGGGGCCCTTCCCGCCCTCGCACCGGCTGCGCGATCCCGATCAGGGCGGCGGCGCGCTGCTCGACCTCGGGGTGTACCCCGTCTCCTTCGCCCACCTCCTGCTCGGCGAGCCGGACGGGATCGCCGCGCGGGCGGTGCTCTCCGAGGAGGGCGTCGACCTGCAGACCGGCGCGGTGCTGTCCTGGGACTCGGGGGCGCTGGCCGCGCTGCACTGCTCCATCGACGGCGGCACGGGGACGACCGCGTCGGTCACCGGGTCACGGGGGCGGATCGACCTCCCGGCGGGCTTCTTCCACCCCGAGCGGTTCGTGCTGCACCGGGCCGGTCGGGAGCCGGAGGAGTTCCTGGCCGACCCCGCGGACGGGCCGCGCACGACGTTCCGGCACGAGGCGCGCGAGGTCATGCGGGCCGTGCGGGCCGGGCAGAGCGAGTCGCCCGTCGTACCGCTGGAGGGGACGCTCGCGGTGATGCGCACGCTCGACGCGGTGCGGTCCTCGATCGGGGTCCGCTACCCCGGGGAGCGTCTCTAGGTCCCGCCGGGGTGCGGGTGGCCGGCCTCGGTTCCCGCGCCCCTCATGCCGGCCCGCACGTTGCGAGACGCGACGTCTCGCCGCATTGGTACCGTACGGCCATGGCCGAAACCCCTGACAAACCGCTGCCCGACGCCTCCCGCCGCAGCGCGAGGTCCCGCCGGGCCATCTACGACGCCGCCCTCGCCCTCGTCGGGGAGATCGGGTACCGGCGGACCACCATCGAGGGGATCGCGGCGCGCGCCGGGGTCGGCAAGCAGACCATCTACCGGTGGTGGCCGTCGAAGGCGGAGGTGCTGCTGGAGGCCTTCCTCGACCGGGACGGGCAGGGCGAGGCCGCCGCGCCGCGGTCGTACGCCATCCCGGACACCGGCGATCTGGCGGCCGACCTCAAGGCGGTGCTGCGCGCCACCGTGGACGAACTGCTGGACCCCCGCTTCGACGTCCCGTACCGCGCGCTGGCCGCCGAGGGCCTGATCGACGAGGGGCTGGGCCGGGAGTTCGTGGCCCAGCTGCTGGAACCCTCCCTCCAGCTGTACGTCGACCGGCTGCGCGCCGCCGAGGCGGCGGGCCAGGTACGGGCCGGACTCGACCCGCGCATCGCCCTGGAGCTCTTCGTCTCACCGCTCGCCCAGCGCTGGCTGCAGCGCACCGGTGAGCTCTCCCACGCCTACACGGACGTCCTCGTCGACTACGCCCTGTACGGGCTGGTGCCCCGGTGAGTGTCCGAATTGAGGGCACCGGCCCCCCGATGCGCATGATGGTGGGACCATGAGGCATGCTGTCCGCACGACAGCGAGACGAGGGGACAGATGAGCGCCGAGTTCCAGGGCCTGACCAGCCTGCGGGGCAAGCTCTCCCGGTGGCTGCGCGGCAGCGCTCCCGAGGAGGCCGCCGACGACGGCGGCCGTGAGGCCCTGCTGCTGGCCGCCGCCGCGGCCGGGCTGCCGCTGGCCCCCGCCGCCCACCCCGCCCCCGGCTACGGCTGCTCGTGCGACCGCGTGGGCTGCCCCACCCCCGCCCGGCACCCGGTCTCGTTCGCCTGGCAGACCCAGTCCACCACCGACCGCGCCCAGGTCGAGCGCTGGGCCCGGCACCAGCCGCAGGCCAACTTCATCACCGCGACCGGCATGACCCACGACGTCCTCGACGTCCCCCTGGAGGCCGGCCGCGAGGCGCTGGACCGGCTGCTGGCCGCCGGTGTCGACGTCGGCCCGGTCGCGGCGAGCGACGACGGCCGGATGTCCTTCTTCACCCTCACCCGGGGCACCCCCGAGGACGAGGACGAGTGGTGGCCCTGCGAGCTGGACTGCCACCCCGAGACCATGGACGAGCACCCCGGGCTGCGCTGGCACTGCCGGGGCTCCTACGTCCTGGTCCCCCCGGCCCGCCTCCCCGGCGACGACGGCCGGTCGGTCCACTGGGTGCGCGGCCCGGAGAACCCCCTGCCGGACCCCCTGACCCTCCTGGAGGCCCTCACCGACGCCTGCGCGAAACACGCCGGCGCGCACGAGGACCACCCGACGGGCGGTTGGCCCCTACGGCACTGAGGGCTCCTCGCCTGCGCGGGGATCGATCCGCGCGACAGGCTCCCGCGGGCCCGCCCCCGGGCCCCTCACTCGCCCTTGCCCGAGGTCAGCCCCTCGATCCGGCCCAGCACCGACACCTTCTTGCCCTTCACCGGGTCGACGACCACCGTGTTCGCGACGAACTCCATCGTCAGCGACTGCTTGATCTCCCCGGTGGTCAGCGCCCGCACGTTGGCGTTCGGCGTGGGCACCGCCGCCCCCTGGGCCGCGGTCTGCTTCATGAAGTGCCGGCTGCTGAAGAACACCGCGGCCCCGCCGTCGATGGTGCGCAGCGCGAGCGGCGCGTAGTCGCCGTCGACGAGTGGCTGGTCGATGTACTGCGTGACCAGGCCGGGCTTCTCCGCGTTCTTGGCCCGCCGCTCGCGCAGCGCGCCGGTGAACGTGCCGTCGGCGTATCCGTCGCCGCCCTGCCGCAGGTACGCCGTGTAGTGGTCGCTCAGCTCACCGGGCGGCACGGCCAGTTCGGCGGCGTCGGCGGCGACGGCCTCGCCCCACCCGTCCGCGTTCTCGGCGAACCGGGGTACCTCGTCGGGCGCCACCAGCATCAGATACGCCGCCTTCCACGGCTCGGAGACGTCGTTGCGCAGGAACACCATCAGCCAGCGCGACGCGCCGCCCTTGTTGGCCGCGGCGTCCACGACGAACCAGCGCGGCCAGCCCGCCTTCTGCGGGATGGTGTACTTCACGTCCGACAGCACCAGGTCGGTGTGTTTCGGGTTGCCGTCGGGGTTGTTGACGCGCCCGGCCCGCAGCCGGGCGGCGTCGATCGCGCCGAGCGGACCGGTGGTGTACTCGGCGTCCAGGGAGGCGTCGTACGCCGCGTCGGCCTTGTTGTAGGCGTCGGTGAACTGCTCGACCGCCTTCTCGGCCTCGGCGGGCGTCGCGGTGGGGATGACCTCGCGCTCCCCGTGGACCACCACGCACCCGCTCGCCGCGAGGGCGACGACGGCGAGTGACGCCGTCAGGAGGGCGCCGCGCGCCCCCCGTCGGAACCCGCTCCGGTCATGAGCGCGGAGCCGTGGACGGCCGGTCATCCTTGGACTGCGTCGACTGGTCATCCGGTGTCTTCACCTTCCCCTTCCCGGAGGCGAACCCTACCGGGGCGAGGAACAGCGCGAGCGTCGGGACCAGGTACAGCAGCCACACCGTGACCTGGAGCACGGTCGGGTCGGCCTGGAAGTTGAACACGCCCTTCAGCAGGGTCCCGTACCAGCTGTCCGGCGGGATGGCGCCGGTGATGTCGAAGGCCCGGTTCGTCAGGCCCGGCAGGATGTCGGCCTCCTGCAAGTCGTGGAAGCCGTACGCCAGCACGCCCGCCGCGACCACGACGAGCATGCCGCCGGTCCAGGTGAAGAACTTGGCGAGGTTGATGCGCAGCGCCCCGCGGTAGAACAGCCAGCCGAGGAACACCGCGGTGGCCAGGCCCAGGCCCGCCCCGATCAGCGGGCGGGGCGTGCCGTCGCCGGCCGCGTGCACGGACGTCCACACGAACAGCGAGGTCTCCAGACCCTCCCGGCCGACGGCGAGGAAGGCGGTGGCGACCAGGGCGCCGGTGCCGAGCCGCAGCGCCGCGTCGAGCTTGCCGTGGAGTTCGGCCTTCAGGTGCCGGGCGGTGCGCCGCATCCAGAAGACCATCCAGGTGACCAGGCCGACCGCGATGATCGACAGGGAGCCGCCGAGCGTCTCCTGCGCCTTGAACGTCAGCTCCTGCGAGCCGAATTCGAGGGCGCAGCCGAAGGCGAGGGCGATGGCCACGGCGACGCCGATGCCGGCCCAGACCGGCTTCAGCGCGTCGCGGCGGCCCGTCTTCACCAGGTAGGCGATGAGGATGCAGACGACGAGGCTGGCCTCCAGGCCCTCCCGCAGTCCGATCAGGTAGTTGGAGAACACCGGCTCACGCCTCCTCGGCGAACAGCGACCGGCCCCACCAGTCGTCCTTGTCGCGGACCCCGGGCGGGACCGCGAAGACCGCCGAACCCACGTGCTGGATGTACTCGTTCAGTGCGTCGGTGGCGAGGTTGCGCTGGATCCGGACGAACCCCTCGCGCACGTCCCGCTGGTAGGCGAGGAAGAACAGCCCCGCCTCCAGCCGGCCCAGTCCGTCGGTGCCGTCGGTGAAGGAGTAGCCGCGCCGCAGGATCGTCGAGCCGCCGTTGGAGTCGGGGTGGGCGAGGCGGACGTGCGCGGTCGGCATCATCGCCTTCAGGAACGGCTCGTCGCGCTCCTTCGCCTTGCCGACCGGGGCGCCCTCGCCCTTGTCGCGGCCGAAGATGTCCTCCTGCTCCTGCAGCGGGGTGCGGTCCCAGGTCTCGATGTGCATGCGGATGCGGCGGGCGACCAGGTAGCTGCCGCCGGTCATCCAGTCGGGGCCGTCCTTCTCGCCGACCCACACGAACTTGTCGAGCCGGTCCGTCTCGGTGCCGGAGATGTTGCGGGTGCCGTCCTTGAACCCGAACAGGTTGCGCGGGGTCTGCGCGTCGGGCGTCGTCGAGGACGTCTTGCCGAAGCCCAGCTGGGACCACTTGACGACGACCTTGCCGAAGCCGATCCGGGCCAGGTTGCGGATCGCGTGCACCGCGACCTGCGGGTCGTCCGCGCAGGCCTGCACACACAGGTCGCCGCCGCTGCGCCGCGGGTCGAGGGCGTCGCCGGGGAACTTCGGCAGGTCCACCAGGGCGTCGGGGCGCTGCTTCGCGAGGCCGAACTTCGCGAACAGGGAGGGCCCGAAGCCGATGGTGAGGGTCAGCCGGGACGGCTTGAGGCCCAGGGCCTCGCCGGTGTCGTCCGGCGGCGCCTCCGGCAGTCCGCCGTAGGCGCCCTCACCGACCGCGTCGCCCGCGGTCATCCGGCGCGCCGCCGCCGTCCAGTCCTTCAGCAGCTGGACGAACGCGGCGCGGTCCTCGGTGGTCACGTCGAAAGCGGCGAAGTGCAGCCGGTCCTGCACGGGGGTGGCGATGCCCGCCTGGTGCGCGCCGTGGAAGGCGATCGCGGCACCGGCGTCGGCGCCCGCCGGGTCCACGTCGTCGCCGGTGCGGGCCATGGCGACCGCGCCACCGGCCGCGGCGGCGCCGAGCGCGAGCCCGGCACCGCCCCAGCCGATCAGCGAGCGCCGGGTGGGCGTCTTCGGGGTGCTGTCCGTGTCGGTCATGTCGGTGGCCCTCCGGTTACTTGGTGACGACGGCGGCCGCGAGCTTGGACAGCGGCTCGGCGAGCGCGTTCACCGCGTCGGACAGCTCCTTGCGCTGGGCCTCGGTCACCTTGTCGTACGAGGTGAAGTCGTACGAGGACGTGTCGGGGCGGTACTCGTCCAGCAGCGCGTTCAGCGCGGCGAACTGCTTGTCCAGCTCGGTGACCAGCGCCTTGTCGTTCTCCTGGGCGACCGGCTTGAGCAGTTCGTAGGACTTCTGGGCGCCCTCGACGTTGGCCTTGAAGTCGACCAGGTCGGTGTGCGAGTAGCGCTCCTCCTCACCGGTGACCTTGCCGGTGGCGACCTCGTCGAGCAGTTCCTTGGCGCCGTTGGCCATGGAGGTCGGGGAGATGTCGGCCGTGCCGACGCGCTCCTCCCACTCCTCCAGATCGGTGACCAGCTTGTCGGCGAGCTGCTTCTCCCGGTCGGTGATCTTCTTGTCCTGCCAGAGGGCCTTCTCCAGGCGGTGCCAGCCGGTCCAGTCGGTGGCCGGGTCCTGGCCGTCCTCCAGGCCGTCCTCGCGCACGTCGACCTCGGGGTCGATGTCGCCGAAGGACTCGGCGACCGGCTCGGTGCGCTCCCAGCCGATGCGGGAGGGGGCGTACGCCTTCTTCGCCGCCTCCAGGTCACCGGCCTTGACGGCCTTGGCGAACACCTCGGCCAGCGGGAGCGTCGCCTCGGCCTGCTCCTGTACGTACGCGCGGTACTCGGCGACGGCCTTGTCCAGGCGCGGGTCGCGCTTCGCGGCCGAGCCGCCGGTGACCTTCAGGGACTGGCGGATGCCGTCGCCCTTCATGCCGGGCTTGCAGGCGATCTGGTACTCGCCGGCCTTCACCTCGGCGGTGACCCGCTGCTTGGTGCCGGGCCCGATGTTCTCGCGCTCGGTGACGACCCGGTCGTCCGGGAAGAGCAGGTAGACCTCGGTGACCTTGGAGCCCTTGTTCTCGATGGCGAGTTCGACGTGGCCGGCCGCGATCTCCTTGGCGGAGGTCTCGCACTTGTCGTCGGTGGCGGTGACGTTGATCACGCGGTCGCCGTCGCCGCCGTCGCTCTTCTGCGTGCAGCCCGTGACAGCGGTCAGGGCCGCCGCGGCCGCGGCGGCGGTGACGAAGGACAGTCTGGCGGCGCGCATTCGGGCTCCTGGTCTGGCTTGAAACGTACGTGAGAGAGCTCACAAGGTTCAGTGAGGCTTGCCTAACTTATCTAAGGCATACCTAGGTGATAACCCCGCATGCCGTGATTCCTCTCTCATAGACGGTGTAAGAGCACGATCAGATCACGGAAGAGCAAAGCAGATCCCATGGGGAGGTCAAGGGAACCTCAAAGAGGAAGGCGGTGGCGGCCGGGTGCTTCAATGCCCGCGTGACTGACTACGACGTGCTCCGGGTCTTCTGCGCGCCGAACGGCGGCTACGGCAACGAACTGGGCGTCGTCCGCGACGGCTCGCGGCTCCCCGACCGCGCCGACCGCCAGGAACTGGCCGGAAAGCTCGGCTTCAGCGAGACCGTGTTCGTGGACGACCCCGAGCGCGGCGTCATCGACATCTACACACCCACCCTGCGCCTGCCCTTCGCCGGCCACCCCTGCGTGGGCGCGGCCTGGCTGCTCGACGTGCCCGAACTCGTCACTCCCGCCGGCGTGGTCGGCGCCCGCCTCGACGGGGAGTTCAGCTGGATCGAGGCGCGCCCGGAGTGGGCGCCGCCGCGCACCCTGCGCCCGTACGCCACCGCCGCCGAGGTCGACGCGCTGCCGGTGCCGCCCAAGGGCGAGTGGGTGTACGCCTGGGCGTGGGAGGACGAGCCGGCGGGGCGGATCCGCGCCCGGGCCTTCCCCGGCCGGGACGACGGCATCGACGAGGACGAGGCCACGGGTGCGGCGGCCCTGCTGCTCACCGACCGTCTCGGCCGCGCCCTGAACATCACCCAGGGCTCCGGCTCCCAGATCCTCACCGCTCCGCAGCCGGGCGGCTGGGTGGAGATCGGCGGCCGGGTCTTCCTGGAGCGCTGACCCGGGCGGTGCCGCCCCAGGCGGACGGATGGGCGCCGGTCCGTCCGTCCGTACGGGCGGAAGGCGCGCGTCCGTACGGACGGACCGGCGTGTGGGCGCGGCGGCGCCAGGGGACCTCTGGCCATGTCCAGTCCCCCTGGGAGAGGAACCCCATGCGTATTCGTTCAGTCCTTGCCGCCGCCGCCATGGCCGTCGCGCTGACCGCCGCGGGCGCGGCCACCGCCTCCGCCGCCCAGCACGACCCGCGTCACTGCAACGACAGGGACGCGTGCGACACCTACTTCGGCGGCATCGACACCAGCTCCAGTGACCTCTTCTGGGGCGGCGCCTACTGCCGCGACCACCACGGAGACACGGTCGCGCGAACGCGCCCCGTGCCCACGCCGTGAACGGCGCGGGGTGCGGGGCGCGCGTGCGTGCTCAGGCCGACAGCGGGAACTCCTCGCCCAGCGCCCGGAACACCGCCGTGTTCAGCGTGAACGCCCGTCGGCACTCGGCCACCACCCGCTGCTTCTCCATGTCGTCCGCGGGCATGGCGTCCAGCAGCGCCCGGTACTCGCGCTTGAAGGCGGCCGGACTGGCGATGGACTCGAAGACGTAGAAGCGGACGCCGTCGCCCTTCCTCGCGAACCCCCAGGTCCGCTCCGCCCGGTCCCGGATGAACTGTCCTCCGGACAGGTCGCCGAGGTAGCGGGTGTAGTGGTGGGCGACGTAGCCCGCCGGCCACCGCTCGGCGCACTCGCGCACCCGGCCCGCGTACGCGCGGGTGGCCGGCAGCGCCGTCGGGGCCGAGCGCCGGCCAGGGCCGCGCAGATGGGCCAGGTCCCGCTCCAGCGCCCGCAGCCGGAACAGCTCCGGCCGGATGAACGGCCCGGCCACCGGGTCGGCCGCCAGCCGCTCGGCGCCGGCCTCCAGGGCCTCGTACACGAACCACAGCTGCTCGGTGTAGCGCGTGTACGCCTTCACGGGCAGCCTGCCGCCGAGCAGGGCGCTCATGAAGGGGGAAGTCTCGGCCTCGGTGTGCTGCTCGTGGGACGCGGTGCGGATGACGGCCGAGAAGGAATCCATGGAACCCGCCTTTTGCCGACGACCTGTCGGTAAAAGCGTACAAGCAGGAGCCCGCCCCCGGTGGGGACGGGCCTCCGTACGGGTTACCGAAAGGGGTGGGGGCGCGGGCTACGGGAGGGTGAGGATGTCCGCCCCGGTCTCCGTCACCACCAGCGTGTGCTCGAACTGCGCCGTCCGCCTGCGGTCCTTGGTGACGACCGTCCAGCCGTCGTCCCACATGTCGTACTCGTGGGTCCCGAGGGTCAGCATCGGCTCGATGGTGAAGGTCATCCCCGGCCGCATCACCGTCGTGGCGTGCGGGCTGTCGTAGTGCGGGACGATCAGGCCCGAGTGGAAGGACGAGCTGATGCCGTGGCCCGTGAAGTCCCGGACCACCCCGTAGCCGAACCGCTTGGCGTAGGACTCGATGACCCGCCCGATGACGTTGATCTGACGGCCCGGCCTGACCGCCTTGATCGCGCGGGTGAGGGACTCGCGGGTGCGCTCCACCAGCAGCCGGGACTCCTCGTCGACCTCACCCACCGGATAGGTGGCGTTGTTGTCGCCGTGCACCCCTCCGATGTACGCGGTGACGTCCAGGTTGACGATGTCGCCGTCGCGCAGGACCGTCGAGTCCGGGATGCCGTGGCAGATCACCTCGTTGACGCTCGTGCACAGCGACTTGGGGAAGCCGCGGTAGCCGAGGGTGGAGGGGTAGGCACCGTGGTCGCACATGTATTCGTGCGCCACCTTGTCCAGTTCGTCGGTGGTGACACCCGGCGCGATGATCTTCGCGGCCTCCGCCATCGCCCGCGCGGCGATCCGCCCGGCGACGCGCATCGCCTCGACGGTCTCCGGGGTCTGCACCTCCGGTCCGGTGTACGGGGCCGGCGCGGGCTTGCCGACGTACTCGGGACGGCGGATGTTTCCGGGCACGGAACGGGTGGGAGACAGCTCCCCTGGTACGAGCAGCGACTGGCCAGACATGCCAGCGAGTCTAAGACAGCGGCGATGGGGGACCATGTCCGTTGACGACGGAAGGAACCGGTCATGGCCCTGTTCAAGAAGCGTACGGTCGGCAAACCGGGCGAGTGGTACTACTGCCTGGAGCACAAGAAGGTCGAGGAGGGCCCGGAGTGCCCCGCCAAGGACCGCTTCGGCCCCTACGCCACCCGCCAGGACGCCGAACACGCCCTGCAGACCGCCCGCGAACGCAACCTCGAGTGGGAGAACGACCCGCGCTGGCACGACGCGCGGACCGGCGAGCCGACGGACGAGAGCTGACCGCGTCGCCCGCACACCGGGGGCACCCGAGCGCCCGCCGTCGCACGCCCGCACCGGCCGGCCGCCCGGCGGCCTGATCACGGCGCGGCCTCCGCGACGGCGGCCCGCCGTTCCCGTTCCCCTCCTCGGCCCCGTCGGCGACGGCACTCACCACGGCGTCGGGGGTGGGGCCGTGAGGGAGTCCGCCAGGGCGGCCAGGCGGTCGCGGAAGCGACGGCGGCCGCGGGGAGGCGAGGAGACCGTGTCCTCGCCGGCCGCCGCGCTCACCAGGTGCTGCACCGTGTCCAGGTCCAGCTCCGCGCCCTCCGGCACCGCCAGCCCCTCGTGCGCCATGGCCTGCAACTCACCGTCCCCGTCCCCCAACGCGAGCACCGTCGCACCGGCCCTCCGCGCCCCGTGCACCCGCTCCAGCAGCGCCGCGTCCCCGTCCGGCGCCACCACCAGCAGCGTCTCCCCGCGCCGCGCCGCCTCGATCCGGCCCAGCCCGACCGCGAGATGCGGCGGATCCCCGGGCCGCGCGGCGTGCCGTACCAGCGTCGGCGCCAGCTCCGGCGTGTCCGACCAGGCCGCCTCGTCCACCAGGTGCGCCGCCAGGTGCCACGGCTCGTACGCCGCCGTGCCCACCAGCAGCAGACCGCCCCCGTGCGACACCACCGATCCGCGCAACGCCCCGGCGAAGCGGCGCGTGGCCCCCAGCCACTCGGTCCCGGCAAGCACCTCGCGCAGCAGCGCGACCCGTACGGCGTCCATGCCGCCGCATCCTGCCCCGGTCACCTCCGTCCCGGCACCCGGTTCGCCGCCGGTTCCCCCGACCTGACGAACGGACAGGGCGAGGAGCGGCGAGGAGCGCCGCCCCGGCCCCGGGGGAGGCCGCCGCGTAAAGTCGGGCCATGACCTCTACCGACAGTGCCCAGCCCGCGCCCGCCCGTAAGGCTCCCGCCAAGGACCCCTGGGACCTGCCCGACGTCTCCGGTCACGTCGTCGGCGTGCTCGGCGGTACCGGACCGCAGGGCAAGGGCCTCGCCTACCGCCTCGCCAGGGCCGGCCAGAAGGTGATCATCGGTTCCCGCGCCGCCGACCGCGCCCGGGCCGCCGCCGACGAGATCGGCCACGGCGTCGAGGGCGCCGACAACGCCGAGTGCGCGCGCCGCAGCGATATCGTCATCGTCGCCGTGCCGTGGGACGGCCACGGCAAGACCCTTCAGTCCCTGCGTGAGGAGCTGTCCGGGAAGCTGGTCGTCGACTGCGTCAACCCGCTCGGCTTCGACAAACAGGGCGCCTACGCGCTGAAGCCCGAGGAGGGCAGCGCGGCCCAGCAGGCCGCCGCCCTGCTGCCGGACTCCCGGGTCACCGCCGCCTTCCACCACCTGTCCGCCGTCCTCCTCCAGGACCCGGAGATCGACGAGATCGACACCGACGTCATGGTCCTCGGCGAGGAGCGCGCCGACGTGGAGACCGTGCAGGCGCTGGCCGGCCGCATCCCCGGCATGCGCGGCATCTTCGCCGGCCGGCTGCGAGGCGCCCACCAGGTGGAGTCGCTGGTCGCGAACCTGATCTCGGTGAACCGCCGCTACAAGGCGCACGCGGGGCTCCGCGTCACGGACGTGTGACCGCATGGGGGACACTGGACGGCACAGCAGTGTCCCCCCGCCTCACAGGAGCCGACCCCATGCCCCGCCTGGCCGTGTACACCCTGATCGTCTGCGCGCTCTCCGTGGCCGCGGCCGTCGTCTCCTTCGTCGAGGGCAGCTGGCTTGGCGTCGTCTGGGTGCTGCTGGCGGGCCTGTCGTCCAACATGGCCTGGTACTACGTCCGGCGCGGCCGGGCGGCGGCCTACGCCCAGAAGCGGTAGAGGTCCCGGCCGTAGTACGTCTCGAACTCGCTCACGCCGAGGAAGCGCAGCACCGTGTCGACCAGGTCGAAGAAGACCGCGTTGACCGACGGCACCCACAGCAGCGCGAACACGAACAGCAGCCCGAACGGGGCGAACGGCTCCACCTGCCGCTTCACGCCGTACGACAGCCACGGTTCGATGACGCCGTAGCCGTCCAGGCCGGGCACCGGAAGGAAGTTCAGGATGGCGGCCGTCACCTGCAGCAGCGCCAGGAAGGCGAGGGCGAGGCGGAAGTCGTCCGGGACGCCGTCCAGCGCGTCCAGCCAGAACGGCGCGGTGCACACGGCGGCGAACAGCACGTTGGTCAGCGGACCCGCCGCCGAGATCAGGCTGTGGCGCCAGCGCCCCCGGATCCGGTGCCGCTCGATGAAGACGGCACCGCCGGGCAGACCGATACCGCCCATGATCACGAACACCACCGGCAGCACGATGCTCAGCAGCGCGTGCGTGTACTTCAGCGGGTTCAGCGTCAGGTATCCCTTGGCGCCGATGGTGATGTCGCCGCCGTGCAGGGCCGTGCGCGCGTGCGCGTACTCGTGCAGGCACAGGGAGACGACCCAGGCGGCGGTCACGAACAGGAACACGGCCACGCCGGGCTGCTCCGCGAACCCGCTCCAGGTGGCCCACCCGGTGACCGCGGTGACGGCCACGATGCCGACGAAGACCGGGCTGACCCGCCGGTCGCTGGGCCGGCGGGCGGTGGCGGTGGTCATAGGGCTCCCTGACTCTCACGAAATGGGCGCGACGGTGTGGGCGCGGACCGCCCCGACCGTACCCGGCGCACCGGAAAACGTCTCGCGGCGGGTCAGGGGTTCCGGAGAAGGTGGGGGCATGGGGATGCGGCAGGTGTTCTACGAGGACTGGCAGATGGAGTGCTGCGGCCGGCCGTTCGCGGTCGGCGACGAGGTCGGCTGGCCGCTGCGGCCCGCCGACGGCGCGGACGCCCCGGCGCCCCACGTGGTCGAGCGGCACGGCGACAAGTGGCCCGAGACCACCGGCCGCGTCCGGGAGATCCTGATGGTCACCCAGGGGTACGCCGAGACCGGCCCGGGCTCGCGGACCTGGGAGCCGGTACCCGGCACCCGGTCGCTGCGGCCGGTGGACCGCTGCCCGAAGTGGTTCCGGCAGGGCGAGCCGGGGGAGCGCGGCGTACGGCACGACGAGGTGGGCGTCCTGGTGACACTGGACGTCCCGGCCGCCCCCTGACCCGAGCCGTCCCCAGCACACCCGACCGACAGGGACAATGAACCCCGTGCGCTACCGCATCCTCGGCACCGTTCAGGTGCTCCGCCCCGACGGCACGGCCGTCACCGTGGGCGGGGCGCGGCTGCGTGCCCTGCTGACCGTCCTCGCGCTGCGGGCCGGGCGGACGGTGCCGGCCGGGCTGCTGGTGGCGGAGGTCTGGGCGGGCGATCCGCCGGCCGACGCGGCCGGCGCGCTGCAGGCGCTGGTCGGCCGGCTGCGCCGAGCGCTCGGCGCGGACGCCGTCGCCTCGGTCGACGGCGGCTACCGGCTCACCGCCGACCCCGACGACGTCGACCTGCACCGCTTCGAGCGCCTCACCGCCGACGGTCTGCTCGCGCTGGCCGACGGCGACGCCCCCAAGGCCGCCGCCACCCTCGACGACGCCCTCGCTCTGTGGCAGGGACCGGCCCTGACCGGCCTGCCCGACAGCGGCCCGGAGACGGCACGGTGGGAGGCCCGCCGCCTGGACGCGCTGCGCGCCCGCCACGCCGCCGCCCTCGCGCTCGGCCACGCCGAGTGGTCCCTGCCCGAGCTGACGGCGCTGTGCGACGCGCATCCGCTGGACGAGCCCCTGCAGTGCCTGCGGCTGCGCGCCCTGCGCGACGCCGGCCGCTCGGCCGAGGCCCTGGCCGCCTACGACGGCGTGCGCCGGCTGCTGGCCGACCGGCTCGGCGCCGACCCCGGACCCGAACTGCGCACCCTGCACTCGCAACTCCTCGCCCCGCGGGCGCCCACCCGACCCGCGGCCCCGGCTCCCGCCCGGCGCCCCACGGCGCCCGAGGAGCCGACCACCCCGGGCGGGACGCCGACTGCGGCACCGGGGCCGGCCTCTGGCGCGGCGTCGGCTTCGGGTGCGTCCCCGGTCGGGTCCGGTGGTCCGGTTTCCGGTGGTGTCTCGGGTTCGCCCGGGGCGTCGGGTGCGGCTTCCGGTGCGGCGTCGGCTCCGGGTGGGGTGGCTTCGGGGGCGGCTGCGGTCTCGTCCGGTGATCCGGCCCCCGGCCCGGCTCCGGGAGCGTCTGCGGGCCCGGACCCGCTCGCGGGGCCGGCCGCACCTGTGCGTTCCGGTTCGTCCGGGTCGACGGAGCCGTCCGGGTCGCCGGACCCGGCCGGGGCCGCCGCAGGGCCGGCCCCCGACGCCGGACGGCCGCGCCCCGGGGCGCAGCCGCCCGGCAACCTCCGTGCCCGGCTCACCTCCTTCGTCGGCCGGGAGGCCGACATCGAGGATCTGCGGGAGGATCTCGCCACCGCCCGCCTGGTGACGCTGCTCGGCCCCGGCGGGGCGGGCAAGACCCGGCTGTCGCAGGAGGCCGCCGAACGGTTCCGGGACGCCGCGCCGGACGGGGTGTGGCTGGCGGAACTCGCACCGGTCGACGCCCCGGACGCCGTACCCCGGGCCGTACTGACCGCCGTCGGAGGCCGGGAGACCCTGCTGCACAGCGCCGGCGCCGAGGAGATGCGGGCGGTCGCCGAGCGCCACGACGATCCCGTGGAGCGGCTCGTCGAGCACTGCGGCCGGCGCCGCATGCTGCTGATCCTCGACAACTGCGAGCACGTCGTGGAGGCCGCCGCCCGCCTCGCCGAGGAACTCCTCGCCCGCTGCCCCGGGCTGACCCTCCTCGCCACCAGCCGCGAACCCCTCGGCGTGCCCGGCGAGTCGCTGCGCCCCGTGGAGCCGCTGCCGCAGCCCGTCGCGCTCCGGCTGCTCGCCGAGCGCGGCGCGGCCGCCCGGCCGGGCTTCCGCGTCGACGCCGACGAGGAGACCGCGGCGGCCTGCGCGGAGATCTGCCGCCGCCTGGACGGCCTGCCCCTCGCCATCGAACTCGCCGCCGCCCGCCTGCGCATGCTCACCCCCCGGCAGCTCGCCGACCGCCTCGACGACCGCTTCCGGCTGCT
Source organism: Streptomyces sp. bgisy159 (assembly GCF_965341775.1). Lineage (GTDB taxonomy): Bacteria > Actinomycetota > Actinomycetes > Streptomycetales > Streptomycetaceae > Streptomyces. The sequence continues at coordinate 227,437 of NZ_CBDQZH010000003.1, forward strand.
CACCTCCGGCAGCCGCACCGTCCTGCCCCGCCAGCAGACGCTGCGCGCCGTCGTCGACTGGTCCTGGGACCTGCTCGACGACGACGAACGCGACGTCCTCACCCGCCTGTCGGTGTTCGCCGGCGGCTGCGACCTGGCCGCCGCCGAGGCCGTGTGCGGCCCCGTCGCCCTGGAGGCGCTGGGCTCGCTCGTCGACAAGTCCCTGGTGGCCGCCGCGCCCACGGACGAGGGCGAGATGCGCTACCGGCTCCTGGAGACCGTCGCCGAGTACGCGGGCGAACGCCTCGACGAGGCCGGCCGGCGCGCCGACGCCGAGCGCGCGCACCTGACGTACTACCGCGAACTCGCCCGCACCACCGACCCGTTGCTGCGCGGCCGCCACCAGCGTGCCGCGATCGCCCGGTTCGAGACCGAGTACGAGAACCTGCGCACCGCGCTGCGCCGCGCCGTCGCCGCGCGCGACGAGCAGGAGGGGCTGTACCTCGTCCACTCCCTGGTCTGGTACTGGCACACCCGGGACCTGCGTATCGAGTCCCGCACCTGGTCCCGCGCGGTCATGGACCTCGGCCCCGACCCGTTCGCCGAGCCGGTCCGCCCGGCCGCCCCGGTGACACGGCGGTGCACCGACACCCCGCCCCCGCTGACCGGCGAGGAACTGTGGGAGGCCCGGCGCGGACTGCACCTGACCCACCTCGCCGCCATGCACACCGAGATGGAGGCGTGGCAGACCCCGGCGGCCCAGGACAAGCTGCACACCATCGCCGCGACCTACGTCCCCGGCCTGCCGCAGACCTGCCGTGCCCCCGGCATCCTCTGGTTCTTCGCCGTGATGCTGACCGGTGACATGGAGCGGCTGCGCGAGATCATCGACGCCAACGTCCGCACCTGCCGGCAGACCCCGGGTTTCGACTGGGAGCTCGCCTTCTGTCTGCAACTGCGCGCCAACATGCTCGCCAACCGCACCGAATGGGTCGGCGACGCCGCCCGGGACGCCGACGAGGCGCTGGAGCGGTTCCGGAGCCTGGGCGACACCTGGGGCGCGGCCGAGGCGCTGGCCGCCCGCGCGGAGGCCCATGAGCGCCGCGCCGACTACCGCGAGGCCGCCGCCGACTACGAGGACGCCATGGCCCACGCCGAACGGCTCGGGGCCCGCGCCCAGCAGTCGATCCTCGCCGCCCGGCTGGGCAGCGTGCTGCTGGAGGCCGGCGACGACGAGCGGGGTGAGCGCATCCTGCGCGAGGTGATCGACCGCACGGACGCCACCAGCGAGGCCATGCCCGCCGCCCGGCTGTTCCTGTCCGGCTGGCTGGGCATCACCGGCCGCACCGCGGAGGCCCGCGAGCAACTGCGGCTTCTGCGCCAGGACTTCGGCATCGCGCACTTCGTCGTCTTCGAGGCGTTCCTGCTCGGCGCCGAGGCCTGGCTGGACGCCGTGGACGGCCACTCGGGGAAGGCCCTGGAGACGGTGCGCACGGCGTTGGACCGGGCCGGGGACACGCTGGCCCAGGCCATCGCCCCGCAAGTGCGCCCCCTCTACCTCACGGTGGCCGCCGTGGCTCTCGGCGGTGTCGACGACGGTGCGCGTGCCGCCGACGCGGCCCGCTGCCTGGGCGCCGCCGAGGCGCTGCTGACACCCGAACACGTCCGTTCCCGACTGGAGCGGGTCTCCCTGGAGCTGGCCGAGGGCCGGGTGCGGTCCGCGCTCGGCGAGCAGGAGTACCGGCGCGCGTACGCCGAGGGCGGCGGCCTCTCCTACGAGGAGGCCGCCGCCCTGGTCTGAGCGGTCACCGGCTCAGTGCTTGGTGCGGAACTTGTGGACGGCCACCGGCGCCATGACCGCCGTCAGCAGCACCGACCAGCCGACCGTCATCCACAGGCCGTGGGCGACCGGACCGCCGACCATCAGCCCGCGCGCGGCGTCCGCGAGGGAGGACAGCGGGTTGTAGTCGGTGAAGTTCTGCAGCCAGCCCGGCATGGACTCCGTCGGCGCGAAGATCGACGAGCCGAACTGCAGCGGCATCAGCACCAGGAAACCCATCGCCTGCACGGACTGCGCGCTCTTCATGACCACGCCGAGTGTGAGGAAGACCCACATCAGGGAGGAGCCGAAGAGCACGGCCAGGCCGACGGAGGCCAGCAGCCCGGCCCAGTTGGTGATCTCGAAGCCCACCAGCACGCCGACCACCATCAGGACGCAGGTCGCGCACAGCATGCGCATCAGCTCGACGGCGATCTTGGCGAACAGCACCGAGCCGCGGCCGATCGGCAGGGACCGGAAACGGTCCATGACACCGGAGTTGAAGTCGGTGTTGAAGCCGGTGCCCACGCCCTGGGCCATGGTCATGCCCATCATGGCCAGCATGCCGGGCATGACGTACTGCACGTACGCCTCCTGGCCGCCGGCGGCGCCCAGCGACTGCCCGATGGAGCCGCCGAAGACGTACACGAAGAGCAGCGTGAAGACGATCGGGAAGAGGACGGCGTCGAACATCGACTCCGGGTCCTGCCGGATCCACAGCAGGTTGCGGCGGATCAGGGCACCGGTGTGCCGCAGATGCCCGCGCAGCGGGATCCGGACGTCGGCCGGGGCGTCGGCCGGTGCGGCTTCCGGTGCGGCGGCGGGCGTACGGTCGGGGGCGGTGGTGGTGGCGCTCATGCGGCGGCCTCCTCGCGGGTGTCGGCGGGCACGGTGTCCTGCGGGGCGCCGGCGCGGTGGCCGGTCAGGGACAGGAACACCTCGTCCAGGCTGGGGAGTTCGGTGGTGACGGAGGAGAGGGTGACGCCGAGGGCGGTGAGGGCGCCGACGACGGCGGTGAGCTGTTCGTCGCTGAGCACCGGCACCAGCAGGGAGTCCCGCTCGGTGTCCACGGTGGTGGCCGCCAGGCCGGTGATGCCGAGGCCGTCGAGGTGCGCGGCGAGCGGCCGCAGCCGGAGCGGGTCGGCCGGCCGTACGCGCAGGGTCCGGCCGCCGACCTTCGCCTTCAGCTCGTCGATGCCGCCCCGGGCGATGACCCGGCCGCGGTCCACGACGGTCAGCTCGGAGGCGAGCTGTTCGGCCTCTTCCATGTACTGGGTGGTCAGCAGGACCGTGACCCCGTCACCGACCATGGCCTTGACCTCGTCCCACACCTCGTTGCGGGTGCGGGGGTCGAGGCCGGTCGTGGGTTCGTCGAGGAACAGCACGGCGGGCCGGCCGATCATCGACGCGGCGAGGTCGAGCCGGCGCCGCATACCGCCGGAGTACGTGCCCGCCGGCCGGCGCGCGGCCTCGGTCAGGGAGAACCGCTCCAGCAGCTCGTCGGCCCGGGCCCGCGCCTCTTTGCGCGGCAGGTCCAGCAGCCGGCCGATGAGGTACAGGTTCTCCCACCCCGGGAGCTTCTCGTCGACCGAGGCGTACTGTCCGGTGAGCCCGATCACCCGGCGCAGCTGCCGGGGCCGGCGTACGACGTCGTAGCCGGCGACGGTGGCCTGTCCGGCGTCGGGGGCGAGCAGCGTGGACAGGATGCGGACCAGCGTGGTCTTCCCGGCGCCGTTCGGGCCGAGCACCCCCATCACGGTGCCCTCCCGCACGTCCAGGTCCACTCCGTCGAGCGCCTTGGTCTCGCCGTAGTGCTTGGCCAGTCCCCGTACGGTCACGGCGCTCGCGGCGCCGGCGGGGTCGTTGTCGATGCGCGTCATGCCGAGAACGCTGCCAGCGCCCACCGACAGGGGACCGACAGCCGCCGACAACCCGCCTACAGACCACCGACACGCCACCGACACCCCGGGGCGCGCGTCCGCGCCGGGCCGGGCGGAACGGGGACAGCCCGCCGATGGGGGAAGTCGGCGGGCTGTCCGTGGTGCGGCGGTGGCTCAGTGGACGGAGTGCTCCTCCTGCGGGAACGTTCCGCCGACGACGTCCTCCGCGAAGGCCCGGGCGGCCCCGGTCATCACCTCGCGCAGGTTCGCGTACTGCTTGACGAACTTCGGGACCCGGCCGGAGGTCAGGCCCAGCATGTCGGTCCAGACGAGGACCTGCGCGTCGGTCTCGGCGCCGGCCCCGATCCCGACCGTCGGGATGTGCAGGACCCGGGTCACCTCGGCCGCCAGCTCCGCCGGGACCAGCTCCAGCACCACCGCGAACGCGCCGGCGTCCTGCACGGCCTTGGCGTCGCGCAGCAGCTGCGCGGCCGCCTCCTCGCCCCGGCCCTGGACGCGGTAGCCCATGGCGTTGACGGACTGCGGGGTGAGCCCGATGTGGGCCATCACCGGGATGCCGGACTCCACCAGCAGCTCGATCTGGCGGTGCGAGCGCTCGCCGCCCTCCAGCTTGACGGCTCCCACCCCGGCCTCCTTCACCAGCCGGGTCGCCGAGCGCAGCGCCTGGACGGGGCCCTCCTGGTACGAGCCGAAGGGGAGGTCGCCGACGACGAGGGAGCGCCGGGTGCCGCGCACCACGGCCGCCGACAGCAGGGTCATCTCGTCGAGGGTGACCGGAACGGTGGTGTCGTACCCGAGGTGGCAGTTGCCCGCCGAGTCGCCGACGAGGATCACCGGGATCCCGGCCTCGTCGAAGACGGACGCGGTCATCGCGTCGTAGGCGGTGAGCATGGGCCACTTCTCGCCGCGCTCCTTGGCGGCGGCGATGTCGCGCACGGTGATGCGGCGGGTGGTCTTGCCCCCGTACAGCGCCTTGCCGGCGTCGGAGGGCTTGTGCGGTGCGCTCTGGGCAGCCGAAAGCTGCGTCATGGCAACGGCTCCTTACGTCATCTCGAGGCGCCCTGACGGCGTCCCCGGACCACCTCCATGGTGGCACTTCGTGCCGACGGGGGCCAGAGCGCCCCCTGTGGGTAAGACCTCAGTAAAGAATTCCGATACGAGACGGTTCCGTATCGGAAATCGGGGGTTCTCCTCCTAGGCTCGACGCATGACCACTGCCGCTTCTCCCGCACCCGGCCGCATACCGGAGGCCGTGCACCGTCGCCGCTGGGCGATCCTGGGCGTGCTGATGCTCAGCCTGCTGATCGTGGTGCTCGACAACTCGATCCTCAACGTCGCCATCAAGACCATCTCCACCCCCGCCCCGACCGGCCTGGGCGCCACCCAGAGCGAGCTGGAGTGGGCGATCAACTCCTACACCCTGGTCTTCGCGGGCCTGCTGTTCAGCGCGGGCCTGCTCGGCGACCGGATCGGCCGCAAGAAGGTGCTGCTGGGCGGCCTCGTCGTGTTCGGCGTCGGCTCGGCGCTGGCCGCCGAGTCCGGCTCACCGGGTCAGCTCATCGCCTTCCGCGCGCTGATGGCCCTCGGCGCGGCCTTCGTCATGCCGGCCACCCTCGCCGTCCTGATGAACGTCTTCGAGCGCGAGGAGCAGCCCAAGGCGATCGGCATCTGGGCGGGCGGGGTCGGCCTCGCCATCGCCATCGGCCCGATCACCGGCGGCGTGCTGCTCGACCACTTCTGGTGGGGCTCGGTCTTCCTGGTCAACGTGCCGATCGTGGTGGTCGCCCTCGCGCTGATGGTGTGGCTGGTGCCCGACTCCCGCGACCCGAACCCCGGCCGGATCGACCCGGTCGGCGTGGCGCTGTCGGTGGTCGGCCTGGTGCTGCTGGTCTACGGCATCATCAAGGGCGGTGAGCTGGCCGACTTCACCGACCCGACCGTCCTCGCGACCATCGCCGCCGGTCTCGCGGTGCTCGTGGCGTTCGTCCTGTTCGAGAAGCGCAGCGACCACCCGTCCATCGACATCTCCTACTTCCGGAACAAGGTGTTCTCGGCGGCGATCTCCGTCATCGCGCTGGTCTTCTTCGCGCTGATGGGTGTCACCTTCTTCTCGGTCTTCTACACCCAGAGCGTGCGCGGCTACTCGCCGCTGCAGACCGGTCTGCTCCTGCTGCCGCTGGCCCTCGCCCAGCTGGTCTTCGCGCCGCGCGCCCGGCTGGTCGTCGACCGGTTCGGGAACCGGGCGACCACCACGGCGGGCATGGTGCTGATCGCGGCGACCCTGGTGGCGTTCGCCACGCTGGACGAGGACACCCCGATCTGGCTGCTGGAGGTCGTCTTCTTCCTCATGGGCGCCGGCATGGCCCACATCATGACCCCGACCAGCGTCGTCATCATGCAGGCGCTGCCCCGCGAGAAGGCCGGCTCCGCGTCCGCTCTGAGCAACACCTTCCGGCAGGTCGGCGGCGCCCTGGGCATCGCCGTGCTCGGCTCGGTGCTGTCGACGTCGTACCGCACGGGCATCGAGGGCGACCTGGGCGCGCTGCCGCCGGGTGTGCGGGAGACCGCCGGCGAGTCCATCGAGGCCACCCTGGGCGTGGCGGCGGGACTCGGCGAGCGGGGCGAGGCGCTGGTCGCACCCGCCCACGACGCCTTCCTGCACGCCATGCACGTCACCGCCCTGTGCGGGGCCGGTGTGGCCGTGCTGGGCGCGGTCGTGGTCGCGCTGTTCCTGCCGGGCCGGCCGTCCGCCGGTGAACCGGCCGAGGGTGAGCGGGAGCTGGCCGGGGTACCGGAGTAGGCGCCGACGGCCCGGTGGTGACCTGGGAGAATTGGCCCGAGACGACGAAGGGACGACGCAGGTGAGTCTTGCCGGCACACAGGGCGAGGCGGGCAGCCCCGGCCGGGGACGGCCGCGCAGCGAGGCGGTGGAGCGGGCCATCCTCGAAGGGACGATGAAGCTGCTGGAGGACGGCGTCCCGCTGGGCGACATCTCCATCGAGCGGATCGCCCGCACCGCCGGCGTCGGCAAGGCCGCCATCTACCGCCGCTGGAGCGGCAAGGAGGAGCTCTTCGTCGACGTCGTGCGCGCGGCCGAGCCCCCCGATCCCGAGCTGCCCGGCACCGGTCTGCGCGACGACCTGATCGCGCTGCTGGAGACGCTCCGGCGGCGCGGCCTGGCCAAGCGGGGATCGGCGTTCCTGCACACCGTGTACGCCCAGATGAAGAGCAGTCCCAAGGTCTGGGACGCCTACCACCACGGCGTCGTCGAGCCCCGCCGTCGCCTCGCCCTCGACGTCCTGCGCCGGGCGCAGCGGAACGGGGAACTCCGCGCCGACCTGGACCTCGACCTGGTGAACGACATCGTGGTCGGGCCCATGCTGCTGCGCACCATGATGCGTCCCGACGGCGACCTGTCCGAGGGCCTGTCGGCCCGGATCGTGGACACGCTGCTGGAGGGCCTACGCCCCGTCAGTTCAACACAGAACTAGTTGAAATGTGCCCGTTCGGTCACAGCCGCGCCCGAGGCGGCCCCGCGCGGAACTCCTGACGACGCCCCGCTCGTCCTCCTGCCCGTACGGCCGTCCCCGACGGCAGGAACGGAACCGCCCATCCCCTAGGGTCGTAACCGGGGGACGGACGGTGTGCACGGCAGGCGGTGAGGCGACGGATGGCGCAGCAGGCGTACATGACGGAGACGGACAACGGCGGCTCGGGTCCCGAGCGCCGGAGCGACCGGCTTCGGCGCCTGACGGTCCGTCTGATCGGCCGGCTCACCTCGGGCTGGCGCGGCGACCCGCGGATCTGGCGCCGCGGCCTGGTCGTGGCCGCCCTCGCGGCGGCCCTGTCCCTGGTGCTCCTGCTGCACGCGCGGATCCCCAACCGCTACGGCAACCTGGGCAGTCTCACCGAGACGTTCCTGCCCTGGCTGGGCCTGCTCGTCCCGGTGTTCCTGCTGTGCGCGCTGCTGCGCCGGTCCGCGACCGCGCTGATCGCGACGGCCCTCCCGGCGGCGGTCTGGCTGAACTCCTTCGGCGGGCTGCTCACCGACAAGACCGGCGCCGACGGCGACCTCACGGTCGCCACGCACAACGTCAACGCCGACAACCCCGACCCGTCCGGCACCGCCCGCGACGTGGCCGCCGCCGGCGCCGACGTGCTCGCCCTGGAGGAACTGAAGGCGTCCGCCGTGCCGACGTACCAGAAGGCGCTGGCGACGACCTACCGGTACCACGAGGTGGTCGGCACCGTCGGGCTCTGGAGCAAGTACCCCCTGAGCGAGGTGCGGGCCGTCGACATCAAGCTGGGCTGGAAGCGGGCGATGCGGGCCACGGTGACCACCCCGCAGGGGCCGGTCGCCGTGTTCGTCGCCCACCTGCCGTCGGTACGGGTCAAGGCGGAGGCCGGGTTCACCGCCCGGCAGCGCGACAAGAGCGCCGACGCGCTCGGCGAGGCCATCGCCGCCGACGCGCTGTCGCGCAAGATCCTGCTCGGCGACCTCAACGGCACCATGAACGACCGCGCGCTGAACGCCGTGACCTCGCAGATGCGCTCCACCCAGGGCGCGGTCGGCCACGGGTTCGGCTTCACCTGGCCGGCGTCGTTCCCGATGGCCCGGATCGACCAGATCATGGTCAGCGGGGTGGAGCCGGTCACCTCCTGGACCCTCCCGGAGACGGGCAGCGACCACCTCCCGGTGGCGGCGCGGGTGACCCTCGGCACCGACTGAGCCGCTGTCCGCGCCGCCCCGCGGGCCCTGGCCTACTGGTCGAAGCGCTCCAGATCCCGCAGCCAGGCCCGTGCCGAACCGTCGCTCGGCGCCCGCCAGTCGCCGCGCGGCGAGAGCGAACCGCCCGCCGAGACCTTCGGCCCGTTCGGCATCGCCGAGCGCTTGAACTGCGCGAAGGCGAAGAACCGCCGGCAGAACACCTCCAGCCAGCGCCGGATCTCCGGCAGCTCGTAGGCGACGCGCTCGGCCTCCGGGAAGTTCGGCGGCCAGGCGCCGTCCTTCGCGTCGTGCCAGGCGTGCCAGGCCAGGAAGGCGATCTTCGACGGCCGGAAGCCGTAGCGCAGCACATGGAAGAGCGTGAAGTCGTGCAGCGCGTACGGCCCGATCTTGGACTCGGTGGACTGCATCTCCTCGCCGGGCACCAGCTCCGGGCTGATCTCGGTGTCGAGGATCGCGGCCAGCGTCCGGCCGGCCTCCTCGCCGAACTGGCCGGTACTGATGACCCATCGGATCAGATGCTGGATCAGCGTCTTCGGCACGCCCGAGTTGACGTTGTAGTGGCTCATCTGGTCGCCCACGCCGTACGTGGACCAGCCGAGCGCCAGCTCCGACAGGTCACCGGTGCCGAGCACGATGCCGCCGCGCTGGTTGGCCAGCCGGAACAGGTAGTCGGTGCGCAGCCCGGCCTGCACGTTCTCGAAGGTGACGTCGTACTGCGGCTCGCCGGAGGCGAAGGGGTGCCCCATCTCCTGGAGCATCAGCCGGGCGGTCGGCGTGATGTCCAGCTCGGCCGCGGTGACGCCGAGCGACTCCATCAGCCGGTGGGCGTTGCCCTTGGTGTGGTCGCTGGTGGCGAAGCCGGGCAGGGTGAAGGCCAGGATGTCGCTGCGCGGCCGGCCCGCCCGGTCCATCGCGCGGGCCGCGACGATCAGCGCGTGCGTGGAGTCCAGGCCGCCGGACACCCCGATGACCACCTTCGGGCCGCCGATCGCCGCCAGCCGCTGCTGGAGCCCCTCGACCTGGATGTTGTACGCCTCGTAGCAGTCCAGGGCGAGCCGGTCGGCATCGGCCGGCACGAACGGGAAGCGCTCCACCCGGCGGCGCAGCCCCAGGTCGGTGAACGGCGGGTCCAGCTCGAAGCCGACCGTCCGGAAGTGGCCGGTGCGCGCCTGGTGGGTGCGGCGGTTGTCGTCGAACGTGCCCATGCGCTGCCGCTCCTGCCGCAGCAGGTCCAGGTCGACGTCGGCGACGGCGTACTGGTCGGCGAGCGGGAACCGCTCGGACTCGGCGAGCAGCGCCCCGTTCTCGTAGATCATGGTCTGCCCGTCCCAGGACAGGTCGGTGGTCGACTCGCCGAGGCCGGCCGCCGCGTAGACGTACGCCGCGAGGCAGCGCGAGGACGCCGAACGGCACAGCAGCCTGCGGTCCTCGGCGCGCCCCACCGTGATCGGGCTGCCGGACAGGTTGACCAGCACGGTGGCCCCGGCGAGCGCGGCCTCCGCGCTCGGCGGCACCGGCACCCACATGTCCTCGCACACCTCGGCGTGCAGCACCAGCCCGGGCACGTCCGCCGCCTCGAAGAGGAGGTCCGTGCCGAAGGGCACGTCCCGGCCGCCGACCCGGACGGTGCCGCCGCGCTCGTCGTCGCCCCCGGCGATCTGCCGGCGTTCGTAGAACTCCCGGTAGTTCGGCGGGTACGACTTGGGCACGACACCGAGGACCCGTCCCCGGTGCACGACGACCGCGCAGTTGTAGACCCGGTTGCGGTGGCGCAGCGGAGCACCCACCACCAGCACCGGCAGCAGGTCGGCCGACCCGGCCACCACGCTCGCCAGGGCCGCCTCGACCTCGTCGAGGAGCGCGTCCTGGAGCAGCAGGTCCTCGATCGAGTAGCCGCACAGCACCATCTCGGGGAAGACGGCGACCGCGACCCCCTCCTCGGCGCACCGGCGCGCCTGCCGCAGGACCGCTTCGGCGTTGGCGGGCGGGTCGGCGATGACGGTGTGGCCCGTGCAGGCGGCGACGCGCGCGAAGCCGTGCTGATAGATCGACCAGAAGTTCAAGGGAGGCACCCGGCCAGTGTAATCGTCAGAGCGACGCGATGGGGTGGTGCGGGGGTGCGGAACACTCCCGCACGGCGAAGGGGCGCGGGGTGTGGGCCACCCCGCGCCCCCTGAGGTGCCGTCGCCGGCGGTCACTCAGCGGCGCCGGTACGACTCCACGTAGCCCCTGGCGGGCGAGCCCACCCCGGTCACGGCGTCGTAGCCCTTCACCGCGGACAGCGAGCTGTCCTTGCCGAGGCTGCGCACGGAGGTGACCAGGCCGTCGGCCGCGTCGAAGCCGTTGGCGTAGTCGACGCGGGCGACCGCCAGGCCGGAGCCGGTCGGGTCGTCCGTCACGTCGTGGTAGACGCGGGTGCCGGCCTTGGCGTAGATCGCCGGGTTGGCGAAGCCGATGGGCTTGCCGCCGCGGGCCTCGGTGGCCAGCGCCTGCACGGCCGCGATCACCGGCGCGGCGAGCGAGGTGCCGCCGATGCGGTACTCGCTGTAGCGCTGGGACCCGTCCGGGAAGGTCTGCGTCTGGCCCACCCGGAAGCCGGTGTTCGGGTCGGCGATGGCCGCGATGTCCGGCACGACCCGGTTGCCCGCGGCGTGGTGGGCGGTGGCCAGCGCCTGCGGGACGACGCCCTTCTGGTAGTACGGCTGCGGGACCGTCCGGCTGGTGCCGCCGCCCGCGCCCGAGGTGAACGCGCCGGGGAACGCCGTCCAGCTCGTGCCGTCGGCCGACAGGGTCGCCTTCTCGGTGCCCCAGCCGGTCTCCCACAGGTACCTGTCGTGCTTGCCGACCGCCAGTGAGGTGCCGCCGACCGCCGTCACCCACGCCGAGTTCGCCGGGGTGTCGACCTGCTTGGTGCCGGTGCTCGCGACCTCGTCGCCGTTGTCCCCGGAGGAGAAGTAGAAGCCGATGCCCTCCACCGCGCCGAACTGGAACACCTGGTCGTAGGCGGCCGCCAGGTCCGGCGTCTGGTTGGCCTCGATGTCGCCCCAGGAGTTGGAGACGACGTCGGCCAGGTGGTTGTCCACGATCTTGCTCAGCGAGTCGAGCAGATCGTCGTCGTAGCAGGACGCGGCCCCGACGTACACGACGTCCGCGGCCGGGGCGACGGCGTGCACGGCCTCCACGTCGAGGGTCTCCTCGCCGTACCAGCCGGCCGCCGAGCACTCCTCGGTCCTGGTGTACTCGCCGGGCAGCACCTGGGTGAGCTGTCCGGTGCGCCACCTGGCGTCGCCGTGCTTCCTCGCGTAGCTGCCCGCGTCGAAGGCGATCGTCGGGGAGGCGTAGGCGTCCGTGATGGCGACCCGCACCCCGCGCCCGGTGCGCCGGCCCGCGCCGTAGGCGGCGCGCAGCTGCCTGCCGGTGTAGCCCCGGACGGCGTAGGGGACCTTGGTGCCGTAGGCGTCGGGCAGGGTGGTCGCGGTCTTCGAGCCGTAGTACGAGGAGAACGGCCCGGCGTTGCGGAACACCTGGTCCGGCGGGGGCAGCTGGTCCTTGGCCCGGGCCCGGTGCGGGGCGTTGTCCAGGCCGGTGACGGTGAGCACGGCCCCGGCCAGGCCGGCGGGCACCGTCGCGGTCCGCTCGGGCGCGCGGTAGGTCCGCCCGTCCTTGCGGTACTCGTGCAGCTGGGTGCCGAACGCCCGCTCGGCGGCGGCGACATCACCGGTGACGGAGACGTAGTGCCGGCTGACGCCGGTGACCCGCAGGCCGGCCGAGGTCAGCCAGGACTTCACGGCCGCCACCTGGCCGTCGGTCGCGCCGAAGCGGTTCTGCGCCTGCGCCGCGCTCAGATACCTGCCGTACGACGGGGAGTGCGGGTCGGACACGGCCCGGGCGTAGGCGGCGAGGCCGGCGGCGTCCCGGCCGGCGAGGTAGACGCGGGCGGAGAACGCGGCGCCGTCGGCGGTGGCACCGCGGTCGGCGGCGGCCGTGGCCCACGCCGGCCGGGTCCCGGCGAGCGTCTGCCGGGCCGGGTGGTCCGCGGCGTGCGCCGCGGGTATGCCGAGCGCGAGCGCACCGGCGAGCATCGGCAGTGTCGCCGCCATGCTCACACCGGCGCGCAGCACGGCACGTTCGGATCTCATGGAGCCCCCTGGAAGTGGTCCGTCGCGAGCGGTCGACTCGCCCCGCCACTCTTTCGATGAACCGTTCATGCCAGGGGAATGCGAAGATCAAAGAGAGCCCAAGTAACCTAATGCCGGGGTCATTTGGCAAAAGCGAGCCCACGGCCCAGGTGCCGGGCGGGCGCTAAGGACGCGGCTTCGCCCCCCCGCTTCGCGAGCATGTCCGCCATGAGCCTGATCTCCGACCGCTGCGCGGCGACCATGCCCCGCGCCAGCCGCTTCTCCACGCCCACCTCGCACTTGGCGGCACAGCCCTCGGCCATGTGGACGCCGCCCTCGTGATGGTCCGTCATCAACTGCAGGAACAGGATCTCCGCCTGCCTGCCGTCGAGTTCGCCGAGCTTCGCCATCTCGGCGCCGGTGGCCATGCCCGGCATCAGCGCGCCGTCCTCGGCGGGCAGTTCGCGCATCCCCATCCACGCCATCGGCGCGGCCGGCGACGTCTTCGGCAGCTCCCACAGGTCGAGCCAGCCGAGCATCATGCCGCGCTGGTTGGCCTGGGTCTGCGCGATGTCGTAGGCCAGGCGCCGCACCTCGGGGTCGTCGGTGCGGTCGCGCACGATGTACGCCATCTCGACGGCCTGCTGGTGGTGGACCGCCATGTCCCGGGCGAACCCGGCGTCCGCCGAGTCGGCGGTCGGCACCGAGGCGGCCGGCCCGCCGTCCTCGGCGACCGCGTAGGTGATGGCGCCGGCCGCGACCAGGGCGGCTGCCGCGGCCCCCGCGATCCACGCGACGTGCTTCCTCACTTCATCGCCCCGCCCGTGCACGAGGCGCCCGGTTCGGGGGTCTGCGCACCCTGGACGTACTTCTGCAGGAACGCGTCGACGTGCGGATCGCCCGCACCGGTCACCGAGCGCTGCACCCCCCACGCCGTCAGCATGATCGGGTCCTTCTGCCGGTCGTCCGGGCTCATGAACGTGTACGGCGTCCTCTTCACCTTCGCCGCCAGCGCCGCCACGTCCGCCTCGGACGCCTCGGACGCCTCTTCGGTGTACGTCACCCACACCGCGCCGTGCTCCAGCGCGTGCACCGCGTTCTCGTTGCGCACGGGCTCGGTGTAGACCTGGGCGTCGCAGTTCAGCCAGACCGGGTGGTGGTCGCCGCCCACCGGGGGCTCGACCGGGTAGTCCACCGACCTCGTGACGTGGTTGCGGGACGGCTCGCCCTTCCAGGTGTGCACGCCGTCGGCGTCCGCGGGGAAGTCGCCCGAGCTCTTGGCGTCCGCCGTGTCCTTGGGCGTGTTCTTGGCCGTGTCCTCGGCCGTGTCCTTGACCGAGGCGCCGCCGCCGTCGTCGGACTGCGAGCGCACCAGGAAGACACCACCGGCGGCGAGTCCGGCGACCACCACCGCGCTCACCGCGACGGTCAGGATGCGGGTCCGCCGCGCGCGAGCCTGCTCGGCACGGCGCATCTCGGCTATGCGCGCCGTGCGCGCCGCGTTGCCGGTCTTGTCGGCGGGACCCATGGGCCAGTCCTTCTGGGGGTGGGGACGCTCGGGAAAGCGACGAGGCGGTGGGGGCCGGTCGGGGCGGTGGGGCGACCGGGATGTCGGGGAGGGTGGGACAGCCGGGGACAGCGGGGGACAGCGGGGGAACGGCGGGGACTGCGGGGACTGCGGGGACGTTCGAGTCCGCTGATCCTAAGGGGAAGCGCTCTCCGCCGTGGCGGCCCGTGGGTGAAACGATTTTTTGAACCGGGGATGCGCATTATCTACGCTGCTTCCCATGCGGCTGTTGCGCTCCACCGACCTGGCCCTGCGGATCCTCATGCGGCTCGCCGTCGAGGCCGCGGCCACCCCTGCCACCCGCGAGGTCGCCGCCGACATGGGCGTTCCCTACACCCACGCCGCCAAGGTCGTCGCCGAGCTGCGGCACATGGGACTGGTCGACGCCCGCCGGGGCCGCGGCGGCGGGCTCGCCATCAGCGCGGCCGGCCGCACCGTCTCGGTGGGGGCCGTGGTGCGCGCCTTCGAGGGCGACACCGAGGTCGTCGAGTGCGAGGGCGACACCCCCTGCCCGCTCAACGCAGACTGCCGGCTGCGCGGGGCACTGCGACGGGCCCAGGAGGCGTTCTACGCCTCGCTGGACCCGTTGACGATCACCGACGTCACCGCCGGCTCCACCGGCCCGCTGCTGCTGCGGATCGGCCGGCGGCCGGACTGAGCCTCAGCCCTCCTGGCCCAGCCACAGGTCCGGCCCGAACACCTCGTAGTGGATGTCCGCCGGGGCCACTCCCTTGGCGATCAGCTGGGAGCGCACCATCCGCATGAAGGGCAGCGGTCCGCACAGGTACGCGCGCGTGCCGGGCGCGACCGGGACGTCGGCCAGGTCGACCAGACCGGAACCGTTGTCGAGGGGCGCGTCCTCCTCGTACCAGAGGTGGACGTCCGCCTCCGGGAGCTTCGCCGCGTACGCCAGGTGCTCGGCGCGCAGCGCGTGGGCGGCGGGGGAGCGGTCGCCGTGCACCACGGTGACCGGGGCGCGGTGGCCGCGGTCGGCGAGCTGGGCCAGCATCGCCACCATGGGCGTCACGCCGATGCCCGCCGAGGCCAGCAGCAGCGGCGTGTCCTCGGTGCCGTCGAGCACCAGGTCGCCGTACGGGTCCGAGAGCTGCACCACGTCGCCCACCTGGATGCGCGCGTGCAGGTGGTTGGAGACCTCGCCCTCCGGCGTCGTCCCGCCCGCGACCCGCTTGACGCTGATCTGCCGCACGGACGAGCCGGGCGCGCCGCTCAGGGTGTACTGGCGGATCTGCCGGGCACCGTCCGGCAGCCGGACGCCCACCGAGACGTACTGGCCGGCGCGGAAGTCGCGCACCGGGCCGCCGTCCACCGGGCGCATTCGGAAGGTGGCCACGTCGTCGGTCTCGGCGACCCGCTCCACTACCTCCCACTCGCGCCACTCGAAGCCGCCGTTCTCCTCGTACAGCCGCTTCTCCAGCGCGATCAGCGCGTTCGCCATCAGCCAGTAGACCTCGTCCCAGGCTGCGGCGACCTCCGGGGTGACCGCCTCGCCGAGGACCTCGACGATGGCGGCGAAGAGGTGCTCGTGGACGATCGGGTACTGCTCGGCGGTGACGCCCAGTGAGGCGTGCTTGTGCGCGATGCGGCCGAGCATCGCGTCCGGGCGCTCGTCCGGGTGGTCCACCAGGTACGTGGCGAAGGCGGCGATGGAGCCCGCGAGGGCCTGCTTCTGGGTGCCGGCGGCCTGGTTGCCCCGGTTGAACAGGTCCCGGAGCAGCTCGGGGTGGGCGGCGAACATGCGCGGGTAGAAGCGCTCGGTGATCTCGCCTATGGCCGCGCCGACGACGGGGAGGGTGGCACGCACGGTGGCAGCGGACTGCTCGGACAGCATCAGGGCTCCTTGGGAATCGACCGTCTGTCGGCATCCATTAAAACTTGCATTCGGGATGCCAATTAACCTTGGGCGGTTTTGGGGCCGGTCGGCCGCGGTCCTGGGGCCGAACGGACCAGTGGCCGGGACCGGACGGACCCGGGCGGCGCCCCGGCGGACCGGGGCCGGGGTGCGAACGAGCGGGGCCGGGCATTACGGATGTCGGTCCGAGCAGGCAAGATGGGCGGCAGAGCGGTACACCTGCCGGCCGCGGGCGTTCATCCCGGGGCCGGCCGGCCGATCAAGGTCGGCAACGCGGACGAAACGCTGTTGTGGTGGGATGCTCAGGTGCCCGACCGCCTCTCGACCGGCACCGGAGACAGGCGGCCTGACCAGCAAGGATGGGGAAGCGGAAGATGGACAAGCAGCAGGAGTTCGTGCTCCGGACGTTGGAGGAGCGCGACATCCGGTTCGTACGCCTGTGGTTCACGGACGTGCTGGGCTTCCTCAAGTCCGTCGCCGTGGCCCCGGCCGAGCTGGAGCAGGCCTTCGACGAGGGCATCGGATTCGACGGCTCCGCGATCGAGGGCTTCGCCCGGGTCTACGAGTCCGACATGATCGCCAAGCCGGACCCGTCCACCTTCCAGATCCTGCCCTGGCGCGCCGAGGCCCCCGGCACCGCCCGCATGTTCTGCGACATCCTCATGCCGGACGGCTCCCCGTCCTTCGCCGACCCGCGCTACGTCCTCAAGCGCGCCCTGGCCCGCACCTCCGACCTCGGCTTCACCTTCTACACCCACCCCGAGATCGAGTTCTTCCTGCTGAAGGACCGCCCGCTGGACGGCTCGCGCCCCACCCCGGCCGACAACTCCGGCTACTTCGACCACACCCCGCAGAACATCGGCATGGACTTCCGCCGCCAGGCGATCACCATGCTGGAGTCGATGGGCATCTCGGTCGAGTTCTCCCACCACGAGGGCGCCCCCGGCCAGCAGGAGATCGACCTGCGCTACGCCGACGCCCTCTCCACGGCCGACAACGTCATGACGTTCCGCCTGGTCATGAAGCAGGTGGCGCTGGAGCAGGGCGTCCAGGCGACCTTCATGCCGAAGCCGTTCTCCGAGCACCCCGGCAGCGGCATGCACACCCACCTGTCCCTCTTCGAGGGCGACCGCAACGCGTTCTACGAGTCCGGCGCCGAGTACCAGCTCTCCAAGGTCGGCCGCTCCTTCATCGCGGGCCTGCTCAAGCACGCCGCGGAGATCTCGGCGGTCACCAACCAGTGGGTGAACAGCTACAAGCGCATCTGGGGCGGCACCGAGCGCACCGCCGGCGCCGGCGGTGAGGCCCCCTCGTACATCTGCTGGGGCCACAACAACCGCTCCGCGCTGGTCCGCGTCCCGATGTACAAGCCCGGCAAGACCGGCTCGGCCCGTGTCGAGGTCCGCTCCATCGACTCCGGCGCCAACCCCTACCTCACCTACGCCGTCCTCCTGGCCGCCGGCCTCAAGGGCATCGAGGAGGGCTACGAGCTTCCCCCGGGCGCCGAGGACGACGTCTGGGCCCTCTCCGACGCCGAACGCCGCGCGTTGGGCATCGAGCCGCTGCCCCAGAACCTCGGCGAGGCCCTGACCCTCATGGAACGCAGCGACCTCGTCGCCGAGACCCTCGGCGAGCACGTCTTCGACTTCTTCCTGCGCAACAAGCGCCAGGAGTGGGAGGAGTACCGCAGCGAGGTCACCGCGTTCGAGCTGCGGAAGAGCCTGCCGGTTCTCTAGGAGCGCCGCCGGTGAAGGCGCCCGTGTCCGAGGCGCCTTCATACGCACACTATTTCGTAATAACTGCCCGATTCGTCTTGACGTTCCTCCACACCATGACAAGCGTGGCCAGGAGACGCGACAGTCCGGCGAGACGTTCTGCCGCACAGCCGAGAGCGGAATCGGAGGCTGAGCGCATGACCAGCAGACTGAGGGCGAAGCGGATCGGGGCGGCCGTCGGCGCCGCTGCCGCCGTGTGCGCACTGAGCCTGGGCGGCGCGAGCGTCGCGGACGCGAAGATCCAGCCGGTGGACACCTCGTGCACCAACGGAGGCGGCCACGAGCCGGGCGGTCAGCAGCCGACCTGCACGGGCAACGGGCTCACCCAGAACAGCGAGAACCAGAACCCCGCGGGCCACGCCCCGCCAGGACAGAACCGCTGACCCACTCCACCACGCAACACCTACCGGGCGGCCCGAGCGGGCCGCCCCTCCTCGTCCGCGGGCCCCCTCGGCGCCACCGAGAACTCCCCGGAGCCTCCCGCGGACTCTGCGGCTAGGCTCGACTCCGTACGACCTTGATCCGAGGGGAGCCCGCAGATGACGGTGCCGGGGCGCAGGAGCAGTACCTTCACACGGCTGCTGCGGCACGGCTTCACCGACCCCTCCGCCGCGGAGCGTCTCCTCGACAGCGTCGAGCTGGCCCCGGTGCGCGACGACCCGGTCCTGCTCGACGCGCTCGGCGCGACCGCCGACCCGGACCTCGCCCTGCACGGCCTGGTACGGCTGCTGGAGGCGCAGCCCGGACCCACCGCCCGCCGTGAGCTGCTGGACACCCTGACGTCGGCCAAGCCGCTGCGCGACCGGCTGCTCGGCGTGCTCGGCGCCTCCGCCGCCCTCGCCGACCACCTCGCCCGGCACCCCCGCGACTGGCACGCCCTCGTCCAGTACGAGCCGAGCGACCTGCACCCCGGCGTGGAAGAGTTCGAGGCCGGTCTCGCCGAGGCCGGCGATCCGGTCGGCCTGCGCGTCGCCTACCGGCGCTGCCTGCTGGCCATCGCCGCCCGGGACGTGTGCGGCACCACGGACGTCGCCCAGTGCGCGGCCGAGCTGGCCGACCTCGCCACGGCCACCCTGCGCGCCGCCCTGGCCCTCGCCCGGGCCGCCGCACCCGACGACGCCGCGCTGTGCCGGCTCTCGGTGATCGCGATGGGCAAGTGCGGCGGCCATGAGCTGAACTACGTCTCGGACGTCGACGTCATCTTCGTCGGCGAGCCGGCCGAGGGCGCCGACGAGGGCAAGGCGCTGCGCGCCGCGACCAAGCTCGCCTCCCACATGATGCGGATCTGCTCCGAGACGACCGTGGAGGGCTCCATCTGGCCGGTGGACGCCAACCTGCGGCCCGAGGGCCGGAACGGCCCGCTGGTGCGCACCCTCAGCAGCCACCTCGCCTACTACCAGCGCTGGGCCAAGACCTGGGAGTTCCAGGCGCTGCTGAAGGCCCGCCCGGTGGCCGGCGACCCGGCGCTCGGCGAGGAGTACATCGCCGCCCTGGAACCCCTGGTGTGGCAGGCGGCCGAGCGCGAGAACTTCGTCACCGACGTGCAGAAGATGCGCCGCCGGGTCGTCGAGAACATCCCCGTCGCCGAGGTCGACCGCGAGCTGAAGCTCGGCCCCGGCGGACTGCGCGACGTCGAGTTCGCCGTCCAGCTGCTGCAGCTGGTGCACGGCCGCACCGACCCCTCGCTGCGCAGCGGCACCACCCTGAACGCGCTGAAGGCCCTCGCCGCCGGCGGCTACGTCGGCCGCGACGACGCCGCCCGGCTCGACGAGGCGTACCGCTTCCTGCGCTCCATGGAGCACCGCATCCAGCTCTACCGGCTGCGCCGCACCCACCTCGTCCCCGAGGACGAGACCGACCAGCGGCGTCTCGGCCGCTCCCTCGGCCTGCGCGCCGACCCGGTCGCGGACCTCAACCGCGAGTGGAAGCGGCACGCCGCCGTCGTACGCCGGCTGCACGAGAAGCTGTTCTACCGGCCGCTGCTCGACGCCGTCGCCCAGCTCGCCCCCGGCGAGGCCCGGCTGCGGCCCGAGGCGGCCCGCGAACGACTCGTCGCCCTCGGCTACGCCGACCCCGCCGCCGCCCTGCGCCACCTGGAGGCGCTCGCCTCCGGAGTCACCCGCAAGGCCGCCATCCAGCGCACGCTCCTGCCCGTCCTGCTGGGCTGGTTCGCCGACTCCGCGGACCCCGACGCCGGGCTGCTCAACTTCCGCAAGGTGTCGGACGCGCTGGGCAAGACCCCGTGGTACCTGCGGCTGCTGCGGGACGAGGGGGCCGCCGCCGAGAACCTGGCCCGGGTGCTGTCGGCCGGCCGCCTCGCCCCCGACCTGCTGATGCGCGCCCCGGAGGCGGTGGCCCTGCTCGGCGACGGCGACGGCGGAACCGAGGGCGGCGGCCTCCAGCCGCGCGGGCGCGCGCACCTGGAGCAGGAGATGCTCGCCGGCGTCGGCCGCGCCGGCACCGCCGAACAGGCCGTCACCGCGGTACGCGGGGTGCGCCGCCGGGAGCTGTTCCGCACGGCCGCCGGGGACATCGTCAGCTCCTACGGCACCGAGGCCCGCCCCGCCGAGCCCGACCAGGGAGCCCTGGTCGACCGGGTCGGCGCCGCCGTCTCCGACCTCACCGCGGCCACCTTGGCGGGCACCCTGCGGGCAGTGGTCAGGGACGGCTGGGGGGAGACCCTGCCCACCCGGTTCGCGGTCATCGGCATGGGACGCTTCGGCGGCCACGAACTGGGCTACGGCTCCGACGCCGACGTCCTGTTCGTCCACGAGCCGCGCGACGGCGTGGACGAGCGGGAGGCCGCCCAGGCCGCGAACCGGGTCGTCGCCGAGATGCGCCGGCTGCTGCAGATCCCCAGCGCCGACCCGCCCCTGCTGATCGACGCCGACCTGCGCCCCGAGGGCAAGTCGGGCCCGATGGTGCGGACCCTGAAGTCGTACGGGGCCTACTACCACCGCTGGTCGCTGGTCTGGGAGTCGCAGGCGCTGCTGCGGGCCGAACCGGTCGCCGGCGACGAGGAGCTGGGCCGCCGCTTCGTCGAGCTGATCGACCCGCTGCGCTACCCGGAGCGGGGGCTCGGCGACGAGGCCGTGCGCGAGATCCGGCGGCTCAAGGCCCGCATGGAGGCCGAGCGGATGCCGCGTGGCGCCGACCCCAAGCTGCACACCAAGCTGGGGCCGGGCGGGCTGTCCGACGTCGAGTGGACCGTGCAGTTGCTGCAGCTGCGGCACGGCTGGGCCGAGCCCGGGCTGCGCACCACCCGCACCCGGGACGCCCTCGCGGCGGCGCGAGCGGCCGGCCTCATCGACGCCGAGAGCGCGGAGATCCTCGACGAGGCGTGGGTGCTGGCGACACGGGTGCGCAACGCGGTGATGCTGGTGCGCGGGCGGGCCGGCGACACGTTCCCCTCCGAGAGCCGGGAGCTCGCCGCCGTGGGCCGGTACCTGGGCTACGGGCCCGGGCACGTGGGGGAGCTGCTCGACGCGTACCGCCGTACGGCGCGGCGGGCGCGGGGGGTCGTGGACGAACTGTTCTACGGCGCGTGACGGCTCTGCGCCCCGCGGCGGCCGGCGGTGCCGGTGGGGTCGGGGCCGAGGCGGGTGGCCGGCGGGCGGGAGTGCCGTAGGTGTGTCCAGGCACCGGGCAGAGAGGTCGCCGGTGTCCAGGCACCGGCCAGAGAGGTCGTCGGCGTCGCTGCCCGCCGGGACCGGACCGCGTGCCCGTGGCGTCTCCAGGGGCGCGGTCCGGAGGGACGGCCAGGCCACCGCCGTCGCCCACCCGCCCCGGCTATGCCTTGGTCGGCAGCAGCCGTCCCTCGGAGCCCCGGGGCGGTAGCACGCGCGGCAGGGCGTACGGCAGGGTGCCGTACCAGAGCCCGGCCACCAGGAAGCCGAAGGCGAGGCAGAGGACGCCGCCCACCGCGTCCAGCCAGAAGTGGTTGGCGGTGGCGACGATGACCACCAGGGTCAGGGCGGGGTAGAGCACGCCGAGCACCCGGACCCACGGCGCGCGGGCCAGCGCGAAGATAGTCAGCCCGCACCACAGCGCCCAGCCGATGTGCATGGACGGCATCGCCGCGTACTGGTTCGACATGTCCTTCAGGTCACCGGAGGCCAGCGAGCCCCAGGTCTGATGGGCCAGCACCGTGTCGACGAAGTGCCCGCCGGGCATCAACCGGGGCGGGGCGAGCGGATACACGTAGTAACCGACCAGGGCCGTGGCGGTGGTCACGAACAGCACCAGCCGGGTCGCCGCGTAGCGGCCGGGGTGACTGCGGAACAGCCACACCAGGACACCGAGCGTCACCACGAAATGCAGGGTCGCGTAGTAGTAGTTCATGACCACGATCAGCCAAGTCACCGAACCCACGGCGTGGTTGACCGACTGCTCGAAGGCCAGGCCGAGTTGGTGCTCCACCCGCCAGATCCAGTCCGCGTTGCGCAGCGCCTCGCCGCGCTGCTCCGGTACCGCGTTGCGCACCAGCGAGTACGTCCAGTAACTCACGGCGATCAGCAGGATCTCGAACCACAGCCGGGGCCGACGGGGGGCGCGAATCCGTCGTGACGGCGCATTCGTCGCTTCGGCCGTGACGCGGGGCGGAACGGCCTCTTCGCGGCCTTCCAGTGACGTCACCGGCAAATCACCCATGAATCCAGAGTCTGCCAGAAAAGCCCTTCTCCTCCGATCATCCTCCGGTCGGGTTGCGCGTGCACGTCCTACCGCGGTCGGATGTGACCGGATCCTCCGCGCGCACGGCGGGGAACCGGCCATCCCTCCGTCTCAGGGACGATGCCGGCCCCCGGGGGCCGACGCCGTCGAACCGCGCACCACCAGCTCCGGCATGAACACGAACTCGCTGTGCGGCGCGGGCGTCCCGCCGATCTCCTCGAGCAGCGTGCGCACCGCGGCCTGCCCCATCGCGGGCACCGGCTTGCGGACCGTGGTCAGCGGCGGGTCGGTGAACGCGATCAGCGGGGAGTCGTCGAAGCCGACCACCGAGACGTCCTGCGGCACCGCGAGCCCCCGCTGCCGGGCCGCTCGTATGGCGCCGAGGGCCATCATGTCGCTGGCGCACACCACGGCCGTGCAGTCGCGGTCGATCAGGGCGGTGGCCGCCGCCTGGCCGCCCTCCAGGGTGTACAGGGAGTGCTGGACCAGCTCCGTCTCGATCGTCTCGGGATCCAGTCCCACCTGGTCCTGCATCGCGCGGACGAACCCCTCGATCTTGCGCTGCACCGGCACGAACCGCTTCGGGCCGAGCGCCAGCCCGATCCGGATGTGGCCGAGCGACGCCAGGTGCGTGACCGCCAGTTGCATCGCCGCGCGGTCGTCGGGGGAGATGAACGGCGCCTGCACCTTGGGGGAGAAGCCGTCGACGAGGACGAACGGCACCCCCTGGCCGCGCAGCTGCTCGTAGCGCTGGGTGTCGGCGGTGGTGTCCGCGTGCAGGCCGGACACGTAGATGATCCCCGAGACGCCCCGGTCGACCAGCATCTCGGTGAGTTCGTCCTCGGTGGAGCCGCCCGGGGTCTGGGTGGCGAGGACGGGCGTGTAGCCCTGGCGGGTCAGCGCCTGGCCGATGACCTGGGCCAGGGCCGGGAATATCGGGTTCTCCAGTTCGGGGGTTATCAGCCCGACCAGACCCGCGCTGCGCTGTCTGAGCCGCACCGGACGCTCGTAGCCGAGCACGTCGAGTGCGGCGAGCACGGACTGGCGGGTGGTGGCGGCGACGCCCGGCTTCCCGTTGAGGACCCGGCTGACGGTCGCTTCGCTCACCCCCGCCTGCGCAGCGATATCGGCAAGCCGTGTGGTCACGGGGTTCGACTGTACCGGCCGGGTCTCGCCTTGCACACCGATCGGACGCCTGGTGCGAAGTGGGGGGCGGCCCGGTGCGGGCTGCTGCGTCATCGCGCTCCCTTGTGAGTGTTGTCGGCGTCTGGGCTCCTGCTCCTGCAAGGGACCTCTGCGGCGATGGTCCCCTCACTGCAAACAGATGGCAAGAGCTTTCAGAGTCTTGCACAACCCGTGCCCGGGGTGCCGCGCAGCGTGAAACCGGGGCGTAACCGGTCCTCATAAAGAGGCATGGCTCGATCTCGGATCGGTCTGGTCGAGGTCACGCCCGAATAACTTCAGAGATCTCTTGCACTTTTTTTCTGCAAGGTCTTTCGCAACGCTTACATCGCTGTTACGTTCACGTCGCCCGACGGCCTCCTCCACGTCCCATGACGCGGGGGCACCCCCAGCGGCGCAGTCGGCGAAGTCGGCAGGGACGGTGGACGACCGCTCCCTGCAGCCAGACGGGCTTTCACCCTCAAGGAGAACTCATGCGGCGTGGCATAGCGGCCACCGCGCTGGTGGCATCCCTCGCCCTCGCGGCGACGGCCTGCGGCGGCGGGGACGACAGCGGCAGCGACTCGAAGAGCGGGCCGGTCACCATCACCTGGTGGGACACCTCGAACGCCACGAACGAGGCGCCGACGTACCAGGCCCTGATCAAGGAATTCGAGGCGGCCAACAAGGACGTCAAGGTCAAGTACGTCAACGTGCCCTTCGACCAGGCGCAGAACAAGTTCGACACCGCCGCCGGCGCCTCCGGCGCCCCGGACGTGCTGCGCTCCGAGGTCGGCTGGACCCCGGCGTTCGCGAAGAAGGGCTACTTCCTGCCGCTGGACGGCACCGAGGCCCTCGCCGAGCAGGACAAGTTCAAGTCCAACCTGCTGGAGCAGGCGAAGTACGAAGGCAAGACCTACGGCGTGCCGCTGGTCACCGACACGCTCGCCCTGGTCTACAACAAGGCCCTCTTCGCGAAGGCCGGCATCACCGAGGCCCCCAAGACGTGGGACGACCTGAAGAAGGCCGCCGCCACCATCAAGGACAAGACCGGCGTCGACGGCTACTGGGGCTCCGCCACCGCCGGCTACTACGCCCAGCCCTTCCTCTACGGCGAGGGCACCGACACGGTCGACGCCGACGCCAAGAAGATCACCGTGAACTCGCCGGCCGCGAAGAAGGCGTACGGCACCTGGCTGAGCCTGTTCGACGGCAAGGGCCTGCACAAGGCCGACACCACCGCCGACGCCTACGCCCACATCCAGGACGCGTTCGTCAACGGCAAGGTCGCCGCGATCATCCAGGGCCCCTGGGAGATCACCAACTTCTACAAGGGCTCGGCCTTCGCGGACAAGGCCAACCTCGGCATCGCCACCGTCCCGGCCGGCTCCACCGGCAAGGCGGGCGCCCCGACCGGCGGCCACAACCTCTCGGTCTACGCCGGCTCCGACAAGGCCCACCAGCAGGCCGCGCTGAAGTTCATCAAGTTCATGACCAGCGCGAAGTCCCAGTCGGCCATCGCGCTGAAGAACTCCACGCTGCCCACCCGTGACGACGCCTACACCGACGAGGTCAAGGCCGACCCGGGCATCGCCGGCTACGGCGCCGTCCTCGCCTCCGCCCAGCCGCGCCCCGCGCTGCCGGAGTACAGCTCCCTGTGGGGCCCGCTGGACACCGAGCTGCCCAAGATCGCCAGTGGCAAGGAGCCCCTGGACAAGGGCCTGAGCAACGCTGAACTCGCCATCACCAAGCTGGTGCCGGACTTCAGCAAGTGAGCCCGTGTGGCCGCCGGATCCCCGTGACCAGGGGGGGAGGGATCCGGCGGCCACCGGCCTGTGCGCCGTACCCACCGATCTTCCAGCAGGTCATCGCTCTTTTCAGAAGGTGTCGAACATGACAGTCGCCATCGACCGCGCCACGGGCAAGCGCCACGGTGATCGCGCACCCCGGCCCGGGCTGGGGCAGCGCCTGAAGCGCAGCTACCAGAAGAACTGGTACGCCTACGCGATGATCGCCCCGGTGGTGGTCGTCCTCGGCGTCCTCGTCATCTATCCCCTGGTGTACGGCTTCTACCTCACCCTGACCGACGCCACCAGCCTCAACACCGCGCGCACGATCGGCGCCAACCACATCGACGCCACCTACCAGTTCATCGGCCTCGACAACTACGCCGACATCCTGTGGGGCCCCACCGCCTACGACCGCTTCTGGTCGCACTTCATCTGGACGATCTTCTGGACGGCCGCCTGCGTCGCCCTGCACTACTCCATCGGCCTCGGCCTCGCGCTGCTGCTGAACCAGAAGCTGCGCGGCCGCACCTTCTACCGGCTGATCCTCATCCTGCCGTGGGCCGTCCCGACGTTCGTCACCGTCTTCGGCTGGCGCTTCATGCTCGCCGACGGCGGCATCATCAACATCGGTCTCGACGCGCTGCACCTGCCCACTCCGGCCTGGCTGGAGGACACCTTCTGGCAGCGGTTCTCCGCGATCATGGTCAACACCTGGTGCGGTGTGCCGTTCATGATGATCTCGCTGCTCGGCGGCCTTCAGTCCATCGACTCCTCGCTCTACGAGGCCGCCGAGATGGACGGCGCCACCGCCTGGCAGCGGTTCCGCTACGTCACCCTGCCGGGCCTGCGCTCGGTCAGCTCCACCGTCGTGCTGCTCGGCATCATCTGGACCTTCAACCAGTTCGCCGTGATCTTCCTGCTGTTCGGCACCACCGCCCCCGACGCGCAGATCCTCGTCACCTGGGCGTACTACCTCGGCTTCGGACAGCAGCCGCGTGCCTTCGCCGAGTCGGCCGCCTACGGCATGCTGCTGCTGGCCGTCCTCGTCGTGTTCACCTCGTTCTACCGCCGCTGGCTGAACCGCAACGAGCAGCAGCTCGCGATCTGAGGCAGGAGTCATCATGAGCACCACCACCGTCGAGAACTCCGCCCCGGCGACCGAGCGCCCCACCGCGTCGGCCCGGGCGGGCAAGGTCCGCGGCCGCGGCGAGCGCGGCCCGCTGGCCTCCCTCGCCTCCCACGGCATCCTCAGCGCCGCCGCCGTCATCGCGCTGTTCCCGGTCGCCTGGCTGGTCTTCCTCTCCCTCGGGCCGGACAAGGACGACTACCTGCACCCGGGCCGCATCTGGGACAAGATGACGTTCGACAACTACTCGTTCGTCCTGCAGCACACGAACTTCTTCGAGTGGATGAAGAGTTCGCTGATCGTCTCGCTCGGCACCACGGTCATCGGCGTCTTCGTCGCGGCCACCACCGGCTACGCCGTCTCCCGCATGCGCTTCCCCGGCTACCGGAAGCTGATGTGGGTGCTGCTGGTGACCCAGATGTTCCCGATCGCCGTGCTGATCGTGCCGATGTACCAGATCCTGTCCGACCTGCAGCTGATCAACAACTACCTCGGCCTGATCCTCGTCTACTGCTCGACGGCCGTGCCCTACAGCGCCTGGCTGCTCAAGGGGTACTTCGACACCATCCCCTTCGAGATCGACGAGGCCGGCCGGGTCGACGGACTCTCGCCGTTCGGGACGTTCATCCGGCTGATCCTGCCGCTCGCCCGGCCCGGCCTGGCGGTCGCCGCCTTCTACAACTTCATCACCGCCTTCGGCGAGGTCGCCTTCGCCTCGACGTTCATGCTCGACGACACCAAGTACACCTTCGCCGTCGGCCTGCAGAGCTTCGTCAGCGAACACGACGCCCAGCGCAACCTGATGGCCGCCACCGCGGTGCTGATCGCGATACCCGTCTCCGCGTTCTTCTACCTCGTGCAGAAGAACCTGGTGACGGGCCTCACCGCGGGCGGAACGAAGGGCTGACGCCCTTCGCCCGACCCCCGGGTGAGCAGGTTCCCGCGCAGTTCGCCGCGCGGGTGGCGGCCGCGGTGTCCATCCGACCCCGCTGACCCGCGGCCGCCTCGTCACCCGCCGCCGACCCGACCGAACCCATGACTCCGTTATTCATCAAGGACGCCAAGGACGCCATGAGCCAGCAGCAGACTGTCGCCACCGACGCCGTCACCGACCCGGCCCCCGGCACCGCCGTCACCAAGCGCCGCGACTGGTGGCGGGACGCGGTGATCTACCAGGTCTATCCGCGCAGCTTCGCCGACAGCAACGGCGACGGCATGGGCGACCTGGAAGGCGTGCGCTCCCGCCTGCCCTACCTGCGCGACCTCGGTGTGGACGCCGTGTGGCTCAGCCCCTTCTACGCCTCCCCGCAGGCCGACGCCGGCTACGACGTCGCCGACTACCGCGCCGTGGACCCGATGTTCGGCAACCTCCTCGATGCCGACGCCCTGATCCGCGACGCCCACGAGCTGAACCTGCGCGTCATCGTCGACCTGGTGCCCAACCACTCCTCCGACCAGCACGAGTGGTTCAAGCGCGCGGTGGCCGACGGCCCGGGCTCCCCGCTGCGGGACCGCTACCACTTCCGCCCCGGCAAGGGCGAGAACGGCGAACTCCCGCCGAACGACTGGGAGTCCATCTTCGGCGGCCCGGCCTGGACGCGGGTCCCCGACGGCGAGTGGTACCTCCACCTCTTCGCCCCCGAGCAGCCCGACTTCAACTGGGAGCACCCGGCGGTCGGCGACGAGTTCCGCTCCATCCTGCGCTTCTGGCTCGACATGGGCGTCGACGGCTTCCGCATCGACGTCGCCCACGGCCTGGTGAAGGCGGCCGGACTGCCCGACCTCGGCGCCCACGACCAGCTCAAGCTGCTGGGCAACGATGTCATGCCGTTCTTCGACCAGGACGGCGTGCACGACATCTACCGCGAGTGGCGGCTGGTCCTCGACGAGTACGCCGGCGAACGCATCTTCGTCGCCGAGGCCTGGACCCCGACCGTCGAGCGCACCGCCAACTACGTCCGCCCCGACGAACTCCACCAGGCGTTCAACTTCCAGTACCTGTCCACGGACTGGGACGCGGAGCAGCTGCGGACCGTCATCGACCGCACCCTGGAGGCGATGCGCCCGGTGGGCGCCCCCGCGACCTGGGTGCTGTCCAACCACGACGTCACCCGCCACGCCACCCGCTTCGCCAACCCGCCCGGCCTCGGCACCCAGATCCGCACCGCCGGCGACCGCGCACTCGGCCTGCGCCGCGCCCGGGCCGCCACCCTGCTGATGCTGGCTCTCCCCGGCTCCGCCTACGTCTACCAGGGCGAGGAGCTGGGCCTGCCCGACGTCGTCGACCTGCCCGACGAGGTCCGCCAGGACCCCGCGTACTTCCGCGGCGCCGGCCAGGACGGCTTCCGCGACGGCTGCCGGGTGCCGATCCCCTGGACCCGCGAGGGCTCCTCGTACGGCTTCGGCTCCGGCGGCAGCTGGCTGCCGCAGCCCGCCGAGTGGGCCGGCCTCAGCGTCGAGGCGCAGACCGGCGACCCCGACTCCACCCTGGAGCTCTACCGTTCGGCACTGGCCGTCCGCCGCGCCCAGGCCGACCTCGGCACCGGCGACCGCGTCGAGTGGCTCAAGGCCCCCGAGGGCGTCCTCGCCTTCCGCCGGGGCGAGTTCGTCTGCGTCACCAACACCACCGCCGAGTCCGTCAGCGTCCCCGTCCACGGCCGTCTCCTCCTCACCAGCGGCGAGGTGGCCGAGTCCGACGGCGAGGCGAAGATCCCGGCCGACACGACGGCCTGGTGGACCACCGCCTGACACTCCGCCCCTGACGATGCCCGCCCCTCCGTCACGGAGGGGCGGGCATCTGCCGTGTGCACCCCCGCACCCGGCGCACGGAACCCGCAGCCGGCCTCGGACGCCGGGGCGGACGGCCCCGCGTACCGCCGGGGCGGACGGTCACGACGGGGTGCTCCCGACGGGCGTCACGTCGCTCCACGCGCTGTCGGGAAGACCGCGCAGGCGACTCCCGAACCCGGCAAGCCCGAAGACCCCGGCCGGGTGGGGCCGGGGTCCTGGGCCGATCAGCGGTGGAGGACTCGACGGGGGCCTGGGCGGAGGGCTACTTCCAGGTGTCCGCGGCCGTGTAGCCGGTCGCCGTGCCCGTCGTGTACGAGCGGTTGGTGCCCGACTCCCACGTCACGTTCCCGGAGCTGTCCTTCTTGACGTACTTGTACTCGAAGGCCGTGCTCCCGGGGACGATCACCGCCTTGCTCCACGTCGGGTAGGACGCGGACGACAGCGGGATCGCGTTCGCCGGGTTCCAGGAACCCAGGGAGGGGAGGGAGCCGACGACGTAGACGCCGGTGCCCCAGGTGGTGGTGGCGTCGACGTTGAAGGTGAGGTCGGTCGCGTCGGTGTCCGCGAGGTTCCAGGAGTTGTTCAGGGTCAGGGCCGAGGTGCCGGCCGTCGCGGACCGGTTGGGGTCGGACTCCCAGGTCACGTTGCCCGCGCTGTCCTTCTTGACGTACTTGAAGCTGAAGGAGGTGCCCACCGGCACGTTCACCGCGCCCGACCAGACCGGGTAGCCGGCGGACGACAGCTTGACCGCCTTGGCGGGGTCCCAGCCGCCGAGGGCGGGCAGGGAGCCGACCACGTAGACGTCCTGGCCGGCGGAGGTCGGGGCGTACTCGTTGAAGGTGGCGGTCACCGTGGAGACGGGGTCGCCACCGCCCCCGCAGGTCGTGCAGGGGGTGAACTCGCCATCGTAGAAGGCGACCGCTCCCTTCGCGGGGATGGTCAGCGTCGCGTTGCCGCCCGTCACCGTCACCGTCGTCGCGCCGTTGTCGACGACGTTCGCGTACGTGCCGTCGGCCATGCCGGTCGCGAAGGTGTGGGTGGCCGCCGTCGAGCCGTTGTTGATGGCGATGTAGCCGGCCGTGCCGCGGCCGAAGCCGATGACGTCCGAGGACTTCGTCGACCAGTTGGCCACCGCCTCGGAGCCGACCGCGTTGTGCCACTTCACCATGCCGGTGATGGCCGGGTCGCGCTGCAGGCAGTACCAGCCGGACGAGCAGTTCGTGTCGCTGACGAAGCCGCCGGAGTTCGGCGGGGCCTGGTCCGAGGAGGAGAACTCGAAGCCGGAGTAGACCGTCGGCGTCGACCACTTGTAGGCGAGCTGGAAGACGTTGGCGAGCCGGTAGGTGTCGCCGTCCTTGTAGCTCAGGTGCATGCCGTTGCGCTCGGTGTCGTGGTTGGTCACGAAGGACACCGAGCCGGCCGGGTCGAGCACCCCGGACGAGGGCAGGGACTGCAGGTCGCCGATGTTGCCCTGGAAGGCCGACTTCAGCTTGCTCGCGTAGGTGAAGTCGAGGACGTCACCCGAGGCGTAGTAGTCCGAGGCGGCCGGGGTCGCGCCCGGGTAGACCTCCTGGAAGATGTACGGCTGCGCACCCGAGGTGGTGTCGTCCAGCTTGGCCCAGATCGCGTTGAGGTCGGCGACCGGCATGTGCTTGGCGGCGTCGATGCGGAACCCGTCAACGCCGAGGGCGATCTGCTGGTTGAGGTAGGCGGCGATGCCCGAGCGGACGTGGTCGCTCTCGGTCTTCAGGTCGGGCAGACCGAGGAGTTCGCAGTTCTGCACCTCGGAGAGGTTCGCCCAGTCGTCGATGATCAGGTCCGAGTCGTTGCACTCGGCGGAGGTGTGGTAGTCGCCGGGGTCCCAGTCCGGGGTGTCGTACTTGTTCCCGATCGTCGTGCCGGCATAGCCGGTGCCGGTCTGGGCCGCGGTGTGGTTGATCACCGCGTCCGTGTAGACCTTCACCCCTGCCGCATGGCAGGTGGACACCATGTCGGCGAACTGCGCCGCCGTCCCGAGGCGACCGCTGAGCTGGTAGGAGTACGGCTGGTAGAGGTCCCACCAGTAGTGGTTCGCCTGCTTGAGCGACTCGGAGGGCGGGGCGACCCACACCGCGCCGTAGCCGTTCGGGCCGAGCACGTCCGTGCACTCGGCGGCGACCGACGTCCAGTTGTAGGACCAGAGGTTGGCGATGACGTCGCCGGAGGCGGTGGGGTCCGCCTGGGCGGGCGTGGCGGGCAGGGCGAGGGCGCCGGCCAGCGCCAGCGCGCCGGCGGCGGCGGTGGTCGCGGCCCGGCGCAACAGGCCCGGCGGTCGGGGGGTGTTCTGCATGTGCGGCTCCGGATGTGGGGTGGGGAGGTAGCTGACGCATGGTGAGAGTGCGGTGGTTGATCAAGCAACGTCAAGACTCTTGTTGAAAGTTCTTGCTGTGTGTTTCAACAGTCTTGCTGTAAAGCTTTCGTTAGCGATACGGTCGCGCGGGGTCGGACCCGTGGGGCCCTCCGGGGCCCCGATCGAGCCGCAATCGCAAGGAGTTCACGCCTGTGACACCCAGATGGCCGGCGCCCCCGCGGCGCCGAATACGGCAGGTCGGACGAGTCGCGGCGGTCACCGCGGCCACCCTGGCGAGCGCCCTGGTGCAGCCACTGGCCGCACAGGCGCAGACACCGCCCCCGCCGCCCTCGGACGCGAGACTCGCCTCGGCGCCCGCCCGGCACGACGCCACCCGCGAGCAGTTCTACTTCGTCCTCCCGGACCGCTTCGCCAACGGCGACACCGCCAACGACAGGGGCGGACTCACCGGTTCACGGCTGACCACCGGATACGACCCCACCGACAAGGGCTTCTACCAGGGCGGCGACCTCAAGGGCCTGACCCAGCGGCTCGACTACATCAAGGGCCTGGGCACCACCGCCATCTGGATGGCCCCCATCTTCAAGAACCAGCCCGTCCAGGGCACCGGCAGCAACGCCTCCGCCGGTTACCACGGTTACTGGATCACCGACTTCACCCAGGTCGACCCGCACTTCGGCACCAACCGCGACCTCAAGAACCTCATCTCCAAGGCGCACGCCAAGGGCATGAAGGTCTACTTCGACGTCATCACCAACCACACCGCCGACGTCGTCGACTACGAGGAGAAGTCCTACGGCTACCTCGCCAAGGGCGCCTTCCCCTACCTGACCGAGGACGGACGGCCGTTCGACGACGCGGACTACGCCGACGGCACCCGCCGCTTCCCCGAGGTCGACGCCGGCTCCTTCCCCCGCACGCCGAAGGCCACCAGCCGCAGCAAGGTCCCGGCCTGGCTCAACGACCCGACGATGTACCACAACCGGGGCGACTCGACGTACGCCGGTGAGTCCACCACGTACGGCGACTTCTCCGGGCTCGACGACCTGTGGACCGAGCGTCCCGAGGTCGTCCACGGCATGGAGAAGATCTACGAGCGCTGGGTGCGCGACTTCGCCGTGGACGGTTTCCGCATCGACACGGTCAAGCACGTCAACATGGAGTTCTGGACCCAGTGGGCCACCGCCCTCGACGCCTACGCGGCGAAGCGGGGCCGGGACGACTTCTTCATGTTCGGCGAGGTCTACTCCGCCGACACCTCCGTCACCTCGCCGTACGTCACCCAGGGCCGCCTCGACGCCACCCTCGACTTCCCCTTCCAGGAAGCGGCCCGGCAGTACGCCTCCCAGGGCGGCAGCGCGAAGAAGCTGGCCGCCGTCTTCGGCGACGACTACAAGTACACGACCGACAAGGCCAACGCCTACGAGCAGGTCACCTTCCTCGGCAACCACGACATGGGCCGCTTCGGGACGTTCCTGAAGCAGGACAACCCGGACGCCACCGACGCCGAACTGCTCGCCAAGGACCGCTTCGCCAACGAGCTGATGTTCCTCAGTCGCGGCAACCCGGTCGTCTACTACGGCGACGAGCAGGGATTCACCGGCAACGGCGGTGACAAGGACGCCCGCCAGACCCTGTTCGCCTCCCGCACCGCCGACTACCTCGACGACGACCAGATCGGCACCGACCGCACCCACGCGAGCGACGCCTACGACACCACCGCCCCGCTGTACCGGCGGATCGCCGAACTCGCCGCGCTGCGCAAGGCCAACCCGGCGCTCACCGACGGCGTCCAGACCGAGCGCTACGCGGCCGACGGGCCCGGCGTCTACGCCTTCTCCCGCACCGGCACGGACACCACCGAGTACGTCGTCGCGTTCAACAACGCCGGCGAGGCGAGGACGGCGACCTTCGCGACCGGCTCGGCCGGCATGGCCTTCCAGGGCATCTACGGCACCACCGCGAAGGTCACCTCCGACGCCGACCGCAGGATCACGGTCACCGTCCCGGCGGGCTCCGCGATCGTCCTCAAGGCGGCCGGCCGGCTCGCCGCACCGGCCACCGCGCCCACGATCACCCTCCACGCGCCGGCCGCCGGCGCCACCGGCACCGTCGAGCTGAGCGCGGACGTCGACGGGGGGCAGCTCGACCGGGTCGTCTTCGCCGCCCAGACCGGCAACGGCCCGTGGCGCGTCCTCGGCTCCGCCGACCACGCCCCGTACAAGGTCACCCAGGTCATCGGCGAGGACGTGCCCGCCGGGACCGCCCTGCGCTACAAGGCCGTCGTCGTCGACTCCGCCCGCCACCGGGCGAGCGCCACCGCCGCCTCCACCACGGGCGCCCCGCCCGCCGAGGAGATCCCCACCGCCTCCTCCCGCGACCACGCGGTCGTCCACTACAAGCGCGCCGACGGCGACTACGCGAACTGGGGCCTGTACGCCTGGGGCGACCTCGCCGACGGCGAGGCCACCGACTGGCCGGACAGCCACCCCTTCGCCGGCCGGGACGCCTACGGCGCCTTCGCCTACGTCAAGCTGAAGCCGGGCGCGTCCAACGTCGGCTTCCTGGTCATCGACAAGGACGGCACGAAGGACGTCTCCGCCGACCGCGCCATCGACGTCACCCGGACGGGCGAGGTGTGGATCGAGCAGGGCAAGGCCGACGTCCTCACCGAGCGGCCCGACCACCCGGCCCAGGACACCACCAAGGCCGTCCTGCACTACCACCGCGCCGGCGGCGACTACGACGGCTGGGGCCTGCACACCTGGACCGGGGCCGCGCGGCCCACCGAGTGGTCGAACCCCCTCGAGCCGGTGAAGACTGATGCCTATGGCGCGGTCTTCGAGGTGCCGCTCACCGAGGGTGCCACCAGCCTCAGCTACATCATCCACAAGGGCGACGAGAAGGATCTCCCGGCCGACCAGTCACTGGACCTCACCGCCGACGGGCACGAGGTGTGGCTGTTGAGCGGCCAGGAGGAGTACCTGCTGCCGCAGCCCGCCGGCAGCGCGGCGGCGCTCGACCTGACCACCTCCAAGGCGGTGTGGATCGACCGGGACACCCTCGCCTGGAACGGCTCCGAGGCGGCCGCCTCCACCCAGCTGGTCTACTCCCGCACCGGCTCGATCACCGTGGAGAACGGCACCCTGACCGGCGCCGACCAGAAGTGGCTGCGCCTGACGCGCACCGCCCTCACCGACGCCCAGAAGGCGAGGTTCCCGCACCTGAAGGACTACACCGCCTGGTCGGTCGACCCGCGCGACCGCGACCGGGTCCGCGCGGCCCTGCGCGGCCAGGTCGTCGCCTCCCAGCGGGCCGTGAACGGGGCGGTGCTCAGCGCGACCGGCGTGCAGATCGCCGGCGTCCTCGACGACCTGTACGACGCCACGGCGGCCAGGCTCGGCCCCACGTTCGGCAAGGGCCGGCCCACCCTGGCCGTCTGGGCCCCCACCGCCCAGTCGGTCGCGCTCGACCTGGACGGCAGGACCGTCGCCATGAAGCGGAACGACACCACCGGCGTCTGGTCGGTCACCGGACACCGGTCCTGGAAGAACAAGCCCTACCGGTACGTCGTCAAGGTGTGGGCGCCCAGCGTCCGCAAGGTCGTCACCAACAAGGTCACCGACCCCTACTCCCTCGCCCTCACCGCCGACTCCGAGCGCAGCCTGATCGTCGACCTGCACGACCGGGCCCTCGCGCCCCGCGGCTGGTCGACGTACACCAAGCCGAAGGCGGTGCCGCTGAAGGACGCCCAGATCCAGGAGCTGCACATCCGCGACTTCTCCGTCGCCGACCCGACGGCGGCGCACCCCGGCACCTACCTGGCCTTCGCGGACAAGGACAGCGACGGCTCGAAGCACCTGCGCGAGCTGGCGCGGTCCGGCACCTCCTACGTGCACCTGCTGCCGGCGTTCGACATCGCCACCATCCCCGAGAGGAAGGCCGACCAGGCGACCCCCGACTGCGACCTGGCCGCCCTGCCGGCCGACTCCGCCGAGCAGCAGGAGTGCGTGGCGGCGATCGCCGCGAAGGACGCCTTCAACTGGGGCTACGACCCGTACCACTACACGGTCCCCGAGGGCTCCTACGCCACCGACCCGGACGGCACCGCCCGCAACGTCGAGTTCCGCAAGATGGTGCAGGCGCTCAACGAGGACGGCCTGCGCGTCGTGATGGACGTCGTCTACAACCACACGGCGGCCGCCGGGCAGGCCGGCACCAGCGTCCTCGACAAGGTCGTCCCCGGCTACTACCAGCGGCTCCTCGCCGACGGCTCGGTCGCGAACAGCACCTGCTGCGCCAACACCGCCACCGAGAACGCCATGATGGGCAAGCTGGTCGTCGACTCGGTCGTCACCTGGGCCAAGGAGTACAAGGTCGACGGCTTCCGCTTCGACCTCATGGGCCACCACCCGAAGGCCAACATCCTCGCCGTCCGCAAGGCCCTGGACGCGCTGACGGTCGCGAAGGACGGCGTCGACGGCAAGAAGATCATCCTGTACGGCGAGGGCTGGAACTTCGGCGAGGTCGCCGACGACGCGCGCTTCGTGCAGGCCACCCAGAAGAACATGGCCGGCACCGGCATCGCCACCTTCTCCGACCGGGCCCGCGACGCGGTGCGCGGCGGTGGCCCCTTCGACGAGGACCCCGGCGTCCAGGGCTTCGCCTCCGGGCTCTACACCGACCCCAACTCCTCCACCCACAACGGCACGCCCGCCGAGCAGAAGGCCCGCCTGCTGCACTACCAGGACCTGATCAAGGTCGGGCTGTCCGGCAACCTCGCCGGCTACCGCTTCACCGACACCAGCGGCAAGCAGGTCAGGGGCTCCGACGTCGACTACAACGGCGCGCCCGCCGGATACGCGGCGGCCCCCGGCGACGCCCTCGCCTACGCCGACGCACACGACAACGAGTCGCTGTTCGACGCGCTGACCTACAAGCTGCCCGCCACCACGAGCGCGGCCGACCGGGGCCGGATGCAGGTCCTCGCCATGGCGACGGCCACCCTCTCGCAGGGCCCGTCCCTGTCCCAGGCCGGCACCGACCTGCTGCGCTCCAAGTCCCTGGACCGCAACTCCTACGACAGCGGTGACTGGTTCAACGCCATCCACTGGAACTGCGCCGCCGGCAACGGCTTCGGCCGGGGCCTGCCGATGGCGGCCGACAACGAGTCCAAGTGGCCGTACGCCAAGCCGCTGCTGTCCACGGTCGGCGTCGGCTGCGCGCAGATCGACGGCGCCTCGGCGGCGTACCGGGACCTGCTGCGGATCCGTACGACGGAGAGGGCGTTCTCCCTCGGCACCGCCGAGCGGGTGCAGTCGCAGCTGTCCTTCCCGCTGTCCGGCCCGCAGGAGACGCCCGGCGTGATCACCATGCGCCTCGGTGATCTGGTCGTCGTGTTCAACGCGACGCCGGACGCCCAGCGGCAGACCGTCACCGCGCTCGCCGGCTCGGCCTACCGGCTGCACCCGGTGCAGGCTGCGGGCGCGGACGCCACCGTGAAGCGGGCGGCGTACGAGCGGACCACCGGCACCTTCACGGTTCCGGCCCGAACGGTGGCGGTGTTCCGGCAACTAGGGTGATCCCGTCGCCGTCAGCGCAGGAACAGGAGTTCTCATGCCGCAGATCACCATCGAACGGTCCGGGCGTCTCGACCACGTCGACTGGGAGCAGGTCGCGCTCGCGCTGCACCCGGTGGTCGTCGGGACGGCTGCCGCACGGATCGAGGCGTGCAAGACCCGGGTCCTGCGCACCGAGGACGAGGCCGTCGGGGAGGAAGCCGACGGGCACGCCATCGTGAACGTCACGCTCGCCCTGCTCGCCGGCCGGAGCGACGAGACCAAGGGCAGGCTCACGGAGGCCGTGCTGGAGGTGCTGCGCAAGCACCTCGAACCGGCGGACGGCGTGCGGCTCCACCTGTCGGCCGAGGTCCGCGACCTCGACCCCTCCTACCGGAAGGCGGAGATCTGAAGCCGTCCTAGGACGCCAGAGCGACGAGCCGGGTGACCAGGTCCCCGAAGGGACCGTCACCCGGCTCGTTCTTCAGGGCCGGGCGCAGCAGGTCGCGCGTCCGGTCGTCATAGGCCGCGCTCACCGCCGCGAGTGCGGCGAAGTCGTGCACCAGCTGCAGTTCCAGCTCCCCGCGCGGGATGCGACGCCCGTCCAGCCAGAGCAGCGCCGTGGACTCGGCGAGCGAGATCCAGGAACGCACCACCAGTTCCAGCCGGGCCGGCGGGTCGCCGATCCCCAGGTGCGCCAGGATCTGCTCGTAGGCCCGCTGCCGCACGGAGTCGATGAGCGCGTTGGTGGTGGAGACGTGCTCCCGGGTGCCGACGCCGTCGGCGGGCACCGCCGGGCCGCCGCGCATGAGGGCGGCGAAGCCGGGCCCGTGGTCGTCGACGAAGTCGAAGTAGCGCCGCACCACCCGCAGCAGCCGGGCGCCGAGCGGGCCCTCGTGCGGTTCGACGAACCGGCTCGCCAGGTCGTCCGCCGCGCGCTTCAGCGCGGCCTCGTACAGACTGAGTTTGCCGGGGAAGTAGTGGTAGACCAGCGGCCGCGAGATGCCCGCGGCCGTCGCTATCTCGTCGATGGAGACCTCGTCCGGGGAACGGCGGGCGAACAGTTCGAGCGCGACGCCGATCAACTGCTGCCGCCGCTCCTCGACGCCCATTCTGCGGCGAACCCCGGTACTCATGCGAACACCTTACCGATCGGATCAGGCCGCGCACCGGCCGGACCTCCCGGGGCTGTTCACAGGTCGAGGACGAGCCGTCCGCCGCGCGCCCGCGAGACGCAGATCAGCATCGAGTCGGCGCGTTCCCCGTCGGTGAGCAGCTCGTCGCGGTGGTCGACCTCGCCCTCCAGCACCCGTTGCTGACAGGTCCCGCAGAACCCCTGCTCGCAGGAGTAGAGGGTGTCGGGCAGCTCCGCCCGCACCACGGCCAGCACGCTCCGGTCCGCCGGCACGGTCAACACCCTTCGGCTGCGGCGCAGTTCGAGCTCGAAGCCGGTCTCGCCGCCGGCCGCCGGGCGGGGCGCGAACCGCTCCAGCCGCACCTCGGGCACCCGCTCGGCCACGGCCGCCATCAGCCCCTGAGGCCCGCAGCAGTAGACGGCCGTCCCCTCGGGCAGCCGCGCGAACAGCGCGTCGAGGTCGGGGAGCCCCACCTCGTCCTCGGCGACCAGCGTGAGCCGTTCGCCCGCCAGTTCCTCGACCTCCCCGAGGAACGGCATCGACGCGCGGCTGCGCCCGCAGTACAGCAGCCGCCACGCGGTGCCCTCCGGCAGGGCCCGCAGCATGGGCAGGACCGGGGTGATCCCGATGCCGCCCGCGACGAAGACGTAGGAGTCG
Source organism: Streptomyces sp. bgisy159 (assembly GCF_965341775.1). Lineage (GTDB taxonomy): Bacteria > Actinomycetota > Actinomycetes > Streptomycetales > Streptomycetaceae > Streptomyces. The sequence goes on from NZ_CBDQZH010000003.1 coordinate 266,434, forward strand.
GCGGCGGCCAGCGGGAAACGGTTGCGCGGCCCGCGCACCTCGATCTCCCCGCCCTCGCGCAGCTGTTCGTGCACCTCGCGGGAGCCGCCCCGCCCGTCCTCGACCAGCCGCGCGGCGACCGTGTACGACGAGGTGTCCGCCGGGTCCCCGCACAGCGAGTACTGGCGGACCCGTCCGGACGGCAGCACCAGGTCGAGGTGCGCCCCGGGTTCCCAGCGGGGCAGGTCGTGCCCTTCCAGGCGCAGCCGTACGACCCCGTCGGCGATCCTGTCGTGCGAGGCGATCCGCAGCCGCAGCGCCCGGGAGCGCGGCCGGCCGGAGACGGGCTCGGGCAGGGCGGGCATCGGCCACAGCGGCGAGTCCTCGATCCGGCGCCGCAGGGCGCGCCTGACCAGCGGTACGGTCCCCGCGGCGACGGCGAGTGCGAGCGGCTTGCGCATCACGCGGCCCTCTTCTGTGCGGCGAGCGCGGCGGGGGAGCTCGCGAGGTAGGCGACGGCCTGGGCGGTGGAGCCCTCCTGGGACGGGTGGTAGGTACGGCTCAGATAGCGGGGGACGGAGCGCAGGAGCGCGCCGGTCGAGGGCAGGGTGCCGCGTCGGCCCCGCAGGTAGAAGTCCTTGAAGCCGGCCCGGCCGTCGTCGAGCGTCGGGTCGTTCGCCATGAAGAACCGGACCCCGCGCTGCCACAGGAACACCAGCGTCGCGAACGCCAGCGCCCAGGTCCGCACCCGGCGCCGGTAGCCGCCGTCCACGTACTGGAAGAGGTCGAAGGCGACCGACCGGTGCTCGACCTCCTCCGCGCCGTGCCAGCGCAGCAGGTCCAGCATGGTGGGGTCGGCGCCGCGCCGGTCCAGTTCCGCGGCGTTGAGCACCCAGTCGCCGAGGAACGCGGTGTAGTGCTCGATGGCCGCGATCAGCGCCACCCGCTCCATCAGCCACCAGCGGCGCGCCCGGCCCGGTGGCAGGGTGCGGTCGCCGAGCAGCTTCTCGAACATCCAGTCCACCTGCGCGGTGTAGGGCGTCGGGTCCAGGCCCTGTTCGCGCAGGTGCGGCAGCACCTCGTCGTGGGCCTGGGAGTGCATCGCCTCCTGCCCGATGAACCCGATGACGTCCTCGCGCAGCCGGTCGTCGCGGATGTACGGCAGCACCTGCCGGTAGACGTGCACGAACCAGCGTTCGCCGGCCGGCAGCAGCAGGTGCAGGACGTTGATGGTGTGCGTGGTGAACGGGTCCCCGGGCACCCAGTGCAGCGGGGTGTCCTCCCAGGAGAAGGACACCTTCCGCGCCGTGAGCGGTATCCGCTCCGCCTTGTTAGACATGTTGTCAATGTACTGATGGGTAGACCCAGGGGGAATCCCCGTGCGGCGCCCATTTCACGGGCCGGGCCGCGCGGTTCACCTCAGCGCTGATCGTTCACTTCAGCGCGCTGATCGCCCCGCCGCCCTCCAGGGTGCCCGCCAGCCCGGCCTGCGCCCCCTGCTTCGCCGGCAGCGCCAGCAGATGACCGTCGCCGGACCCCTTCACCCCACCGGTCGCCCGGATCGACTCGGTGTCCTTGTCGCCCGCCGCGAGCAGGTACCAGGACCCGCCCTCCGACTTCCACAGCACCCCGGCCAGGACGTGCGGATCGCGCGGACCGCACGCCGGGACGTCCCCGGCCTGCGCGGCCACCGCACCGAACAGCCCGCCCGGCACCGCGAACTGCGCCTGCGCCCGGGTCCCGTCCCCGCGCCAGGTCTCCGCCCTGGTGCACACCCAGCTGCCGGTCCCGCTCCCGTCGGGCAGCGGCTGGCTCGCGTACCGCCAGGCGTTCACACTGCGCACCCCGAGCCCGCGGACCGTGCCCAGCGAGCAGGCGAACGGCGCCCACGTACGCAGCGCCTCCGCGCCCGTCACGTCCTTCGCCGCACCCGGCCGGCCGGTGGTCAGCCGCGCCGGTACCAGCTCGCCGAGGTCGCTGAGGAGGTGCGAGCCCCGCGCGTCGGTCACCCGCAGCACGTTCCACGTGGTGCACGCGCCGGAGCGGGTGGCGGGGCTGGACATCGGCGAGGTGACACCCTGGGCCAGGGTCAGGTCCATCTCCCCGGCGCCGGGCTTCGACAGGTCCCGCTCGGCCACCCCGGTCACCCAGGGGGCGGTGAGATAGCGGACGTTGCCGTCGGTCCGGGCCAGCACCATCGCGCTCGCCTCGGCGCCCGCCGCGCCGTCGACCCGCGCGAAGTCCAGCGCCGCCCCGGCGGTACCGTCCTTCGGCTCGGCGTAGCGGGCGATCCGCAGACCGTCGTAGAGGATCACCACGCGTGCCCGGTCGACGGCCCCCGCGTACAGCAGCTGGGGCGGTCCGGCCGGGCCGCCCGACGGGGTGCCGGTGGTCGCCGAGACGCGCACCCGCTCCCCGGGCCGCGCCCAGACGGCCAGGGCCCGCCGCAACAGGGCCGTGTCACCGGTGAGTTCGCCGCGCGCCGGCCAGACGGAGAAGTCGGTGCGCGAGGAGGTCTTCCAGGCGACGGGGGAGACCTTCACCAGCCGGCCCGGGTCGAGCGCCGCCTCGGCCGCCGGGTTGCGCGCGTACGACGGGGCGGCGGCGCCGTCGGCGCCCCAGCCGCCGCCGGGCAGCGCGATCAGCGCCCCGCACACCGCGAGGGCGGCCGCCGCGGCGAGGGCGGCCTTGGCGTGCCGTCGGCGGCGCATCAGGTCGGTGGGCCGCGCCTGCAGCGAACAGGGGTCGAACTCGGGAGACTCCAGCAGCGCGTGGTCCGCGCCGACGGCGTCCGCCTCGGCGAGCGCCGCGTCCGCGTCCTCGACACCGCACCCGGCGAGCACCTCGCGCACCGCACCGTCCGGCAGCCTCTCCAGACCCCGCAGGACGTACGCCGCCCGGCCCGGGCCGGACAGGGCGGCCAGCCGCTGGTCCAGCGCGAGTTCGTCGGCACCGCCGGAGCGCGGGAACAGCCGCAACCCCCACACCTGTGGCAGCAGCGGCGGCAGCTGCGCACGCTTGGGCCGGGCCACGCGCATCAGCGGCAGCCCCGCCTCCAGCGCCGAGCGCACCACCCGCCGGCGGACGAAGGCGTACCCGGGGTCGCCGTCCCGGTCGGCCGACTGGGACGGGATGACCGGCACCGCCGACCGGCCCCTGGGCAGCGCCCGCTGGGCCAGGGCGTGGGCGGTCAGCACCCGCCGGCCGCGGCCGAGGCCCGACGGCAGCACCAGGTAGGCGAGCCGGACGAGACGCGGATAGTGCTCGACGAGCGCGGCCTCGGCCTGCTCGACGTCGACGACCCGGTCCGCGCGGGGACCGGGTCCGGAACCGGAGGCGGGGCGCTGGGCGACATCCTGTGACTGCACGTCCCTCAGAACGAGCGCGGCGGGCGTTGGTCACCGGCACCCGGACGACTCAGTCCTCCGGGTGAACCAGCGCCCGCGCGTAGTGCGCCATCGACCGCTGGTAGCGCGGCAGATGGGGGGCCAGCGCGCCGAGCACCAGGGACAGCCCCTCGCGGTCGCGGCCCAGACTGGACAGGCACAGCGCGAGCACGGCTCGCACCGCGTCGTCCAACTCGTCCGAAGGGCCGTCCAGTTCGGGCGTCAGCAGTTCGACTCCCTCCTGCGCGCGGCCGAGGTTGCGCAGGGAGCTGGAGAGCTGGATCCTCGCCCGCCGGCCCCGGTAGCCGTCGAGCCCGAGGGCGAGCGCCTCCCGGTACAGCGGCACCGCCTTGTCCGAATGCCCGGTGGAGTCCCAGGCGCAGGCCCGTTCGAACGGGGCGAACGGATGCTCCCGCGGCAACTCGTCGGCGAGCGCACCGATCAGCGCCCGGAACTCGGGAGCGGTCTCTTCGGTGTAATCGTCGTACGTGGCCCAGGCGGCGGCCACACGGTCTTCCCAGTCCTGATTCACCGGGCCAGGGTCGCACGCCCGTGGAGGACGCGTCGGCCCGGGGACGCGTCGGAGAGGGGCGCGTCGGAGGGGGACGCGTCGGCGGAGGCGCGTTGAGCGGTCCGCGGGCGGCGGCCGTATCCAAGTCCAGGCCCCTGCAGGGAGGAAGACATGAAGGTGACCCGACCGATGCTCGCCGCGGCCGGTGCCGCGGCGGTGCTGGCACTGGCGGGATGCGCGTCCGGCACACCGGAGGCGGCCCCGGTGCCGCAGACCGCGACCGGCAGCCTGGAACGGCTGGCCGCGCAGGTGAAGTGCGCGCCGGACATGCAGACCGACGCCGACGAGATCCGCCAGGCCGTCTGCCAGAACGCCGACGGCAGGTTCGTACTGATCACCTTCGCCACCGACCGCGGGCTGCGCGAGTGGGTCAACACCGCCAAGGACTACGGCGGCCACTACCTCGTGGGCCGCAAGTGGGTCGCCGTGGGCGAGACCGGCACGGTGAACGTGCTGCGCGCGACCCTCGGCGGGGACATAGAGGAGGGCACTGACCACTCGGCGCACGTCGGCTGACGCCGCGCACCACGCACCGCACGCGCCGAGCCGGGCACCCGCACGGACGAGAGCCGGCGGTGGGGGATCCCCACCGCCGGCTCTCGGTCCGTCAGGCCCGCGTCACGCGCAGCGCTGGCCGCGGTTGATGCAGTTGGCGATCTTGTTCGCCAGGTTGTTCTTGGTGATGCTGATGAAGTCGTCGTGGTCGGTGTGCGCCTTGTGCAGCTGCTCCGGGAAGCCGTCCACCGCGAAGGCGTTCTTCACCTGGCCGTTCTCGATGACCGGCCGCGGCACGTCGTAGACCAGGCGCATCGTCAGCTGCGGGATGGCCTTGAAGCCGTTCTTGCAGTTGCCGTTGGCGTCCGCGAAGTCCACGTGGGTGCGGTGGTTGGCGCTGTCGATGTTCTGGCCGTCCCAGCAGCTCTGGAACGCGAACGACCGGACCACGCTGCTGCCCTGCGGGCACAGCGGGTACTGCTCCGTCAGCTGGACCTTGTTCTCGAACCCGGTGCAGCTCCAGTGCGCGTTGGCGTTGGCGAAGCCGTTGGTGGTGGTCTTGGCGTCACCGGTGATGATGCGCAGGAACTGCGGCATCGGGACGACCTTGCTCTTCGGGCTGCCGACGTACTTGATCTGGACCGACTTGGCGGTCAGGATCCGGCCGACGTTGCCCTCCTTGCCGCCGCCGTCCTGGTTCTGGTCGAACTCCTGGGTGCCGTCCTGCAGACGCAGCACCGGCCAGTAGTACGACGACAGGTCGCTCTTGTTCCGGCAGCTGGTGCCGCCCTGGAGGAACGTGTCGTTGTTGGAGTTGGCGTTGATCTTCTGGTTGCCGATGTAGTCGTGCGTGTGGTGCGCGCCGTTGTTCACGCCGGGCGCCACGATGACGTTGTCGGTGTTGTAGTTCTTGTTGGCGTTCACACCGCAGCTGGTGCTGAAGCTGCCGGTGGAGGCGTTGCGGTTCTTGCGCGGCTTGGCCGGCACGTTCGGCTGGACCTTCGTGATGTCGACGAAGTCCGCGGCGACGGGGCCGTTGCCGGCCTGGCCGCCGATGCCGCCCTGCTGGCCGCCGTCGTTGTTCTGACCGCCGTTGTTCTGACCGCCGTTGTTGTCCCCGCCGCCGTTGTTCTGGCCGCCGTTCTGGCCCCCGTCGTTCCCGCCGGCGTTGGTCTCGGCGGTCTGGGTGGTGCAGCCGGCGAACTGCGTCATGTTGTCCGGGGCCCGGCCGCCGGACCGCTCGATGTTGATGCGGATCCGGTCGATCGTCGCGATGCGCTTGTCCCGGAGCGGGCCGACGATGGCGTTCTGCACGAAGTTCGCATCCCCGGCCTGCGCCCGGCGGGTGGACGAGAGCCGGGCGTACGCCTCGGTGATCTGCTTGTCGAGGTTCGCCAGCTCCCAGGCCACGCCGGAGCGGGCCCCCTGCGGCACATCGGTCAGCTGCTGACCCACATCCGGACAGGAGATCGTCGCCACCCGGGCGGCGGCGGCCTTCGTCTGGTTCTGCTTCCACCCGTTGTTCGACTCATGGGCGGAGGCGTAGAAGTTCGCCCAGATCAGCCCGCCCCCACCGAGCGCTAGGGCCGCCGACGCGGCTATGGCCTTGTTGGCCATCGACGAACGGCGTTTACGTGTGTTGCGTCCCATGGAACTCCTCTGACTTCCTTGCGGGGCAGCATCGAGGCGCCCGACAGGAGTGAAGCGGCGCCCTCCCATACGGACGCCGTCCCGGAGGTGTTCAGCCACCCCGGAAATTTCCTGCGGACCCGGTGCTCCCGCTGGGTCACAACTGCCTCACTGGCCAGGGGAATTGTGCAGGTCAGCGGTCGTCGTCCAGATGGGCGAGCACGGCCAGGACGCGTCGGTTGTCGTCGTCCGACACCTCCAGCCCGAGCTTGACGAAGATGTTCGCGGTGTGCTTGGCGATGGCCCGCTCGGTCACCACCAGCTTGCCGGCGATGGCCGCGTTCGAGCGGCCCTGCGCCATCAGCTCCAGCACCTCCCGCTCGCGCGGCGTCAGCCGGTCCAGCGGCCTGCCCTCGCCCCCGCCGCGCCGGGCCAGCAGCTGCTGGATCACCTGCGGGTCCATCGCCGTACCACCGGCCGCGACCCGCCGTACGGCGTCCACGAACTGCTCCGCGTCGAACACCCGGTCCTTGAGCAGATAGCCCACCCCGCCGGTGCCGTCGGCGAGCAGCTCGCGGGCGTACAACTGCTCCACGTGCTGGGAGAGGACCAGCACCGGCAGGCCGGGCCTGGCCCGGCGGGCCTTCAGGGCGCACTGCAGGCCCTCGTCCGTGTGCGTCGGCGGCAGCCGTACGTCCACCACCGCCACGTCCGGCGACAGCTCGGCCAGCGCCCGCTCCAGCTCCGGACCGGACTCGACGGCGGCGGCGATCTCGAAGTCGTAGGCCTCCAGCAGCCGCACCAGACCGTCCCGCAGCAGGAACAGGTCTTCGGCTAGGACAACGCGCACGGAATCTCCATGGTGACCATGGTGGGGCCGCCCGCGGGGCTGCTGACGGCCAGGACGCCGTCGAATGTACCCAGTCGCCGCTCGACCCCGGCCAGCCCCGAGCCCGCCCCGACCGCGGCACCGCCCCGGCCGTCGTCCGTGACCGTGATCCGCAGCAGGCCGTCGGCGTGGTGCAGGTCCACCCAGATCCGGTCGGCGCCGGAGTGCTTCACCGCGTTGGTCAGCACCTCGCTCGCCGCGAAGTACGCCGCCGACTCCACCGGCGCGTCCGCCCGCCCGGGCAGCTCCACCGCCACCTCCGTGGGCACCGGCAGCCTGAGCGCCAACGCCCTCACCGCGTCCCCGAGTCCGCGCTCGGCCAGGACCGGCGGGTGGATGCCGCGCACCAGGTCGCGCAGCTCGGCGAGAGCCTCCGCGGAGGACCGGCGGGCCTGCGCCAGCAACAGCTTGGCCTGCGCGGGGTCCTTCTCGACGAGTGCCTCCACCGTGCCGAGGTCCATGCCCATCGCGACCAGCCGGGCCTGGGCCCCGTCGTGCAGATCGCGCTCGATCCGGCGCAGCTCGGCGGCGGAGACGTCCACGGCGTCCCGCCGCGTCTCGGTCAGCACCCGCACCCGCTCGGTGAGTTCGGCCTGGCCGGAGCCGAGGACGGCGCGGGTGAGGCGGAAGTGGACGACCATCAGACGCGCCGCGTACCGGTAGGCCACCCAGAGCAGGACCGCGGCCAGCGCCGCGGCCGCGAACGCGGTCGCCTGGCCGCTCACCGGCACGAACCCGTACCAGTACGGCCCGTACTCGCCGTAGGCGCCGCCCGTCATGGCCCGCCACAGCCCGAACGGCAGCGCCAGCCCCTCCAGGGGGTACAGCACCAGCACCGCCGGAAGCAGCGCGGTGAAGAACCCGGCCGTCATGTCCACCGGCAGCCACAGCACGTCCCGCCGGACCTGCGGGTCGCGGAGCATCCCGAAGGTGCGCGTCCAGGGGTTGGCGCCCTCGGGCAGCGGCCGGTACGCCGCCCGGATCTCCACCCCGCACCACTCGGCGGCGAGCCGGCGCCGCACGTCGGCGAAGGCCCGCACCGCCGTCAGCACCGCCGGGGTGGTGACCAGCCCGATGCCGATCGGGATCAGCCCCACGGACAGGACGGTCAGGACGAAGCAGATGATGGCGATCGGCAGCATGGCCGTGGCCAGCGCGAGCCCCCGTGCGACGGTCAGCAGCATCTCCCGGGCACCCGCCCGGACCCCGCCGTCTCTCGTGTCGGTCTTCATGCCCTCAGTGTGCCGACCGCCCCGGCGCCGGTCACTGGCCCGATGCCCCCGGTCAGGGGTGGTGCCAGGTACACCCCGGGCCCGCGCGGCACGCCCCTGCGCCGGGCGGCCCCGGTGCCGTACGGGTCGTCAGCTTTCGTTCCCGGCAGTGCCGAGGGACGCGAGGACCTTCGCCTCCAGCTCCGGGTCCAGGCCCTTGGGGGAGCGGTCCGCGCGCATCGGCGCGGTGCCCCCGATCTCCCGCAGCCACCGCCAGGTGTCCGCGACGGTCTCCGCCACCGGCCGGCACGACAGCCCCGTCGCCAGCGCCCGCGAGACATCGGCCGAGTGCAGCGCGTCATGCAGGTCGCTGCCGGGCGGCACCCACACCGGCAGCTGGGTCCACGGCTCGATCCCGGCGTCGAGGATCACCCGGGGGTCGGCCCAGCGCAGGACGGCGCCGGAGCCGGTGACGGCTGCGCACGCGTCGAGCAGCTCCCCCATCGTGGCGTGCCCCTGCGCGCTCATCAGGTTGTACGGCCCGCTCAGCCCCTGTTCGACCGCCCCGAGCAGCCATGCCGCGAGGTCGCGGACATCGACGTACTGCAGGGGCAGCTCGCGCGGGCCGGGCGCCAGCACCGGCCCGCCGCGCGCCATCCGGGTCAGCCACCACGGCAGCCGCCCGACGTTCTCGTACGGGCCCAGCAGCAGCCCCGCGCGCACCAGCACCGAGTCGTCCGCGCCGAAGGCGTCGACGGCGGCCAGCTCGCCGCCGCGCTTGTCGTGGTAGTAGTCGGTTCCCTCGGCGTCCGGCTCGGCGCCCTCCACGACCGGCGCGCTCTCGTCGTACCCGGCGGGCGGTGCCCACGCGTACACCGAGCAGCTCGACACGTACACGTACCGCCCGGCGCGCCCGCGCAGCAGCCGCGCCGCCTCGTGCACCGCGCGGGGCGCCCCCGACCAGGTGTCGACCACCGCGTCCCAGGGCCCGTGCGCCGGACCGGCCGCCGCGGCCAGGCCACCGGGCGCCGTCCGGTCCCCGGTCAGCGTCCGCGCCCCCGCCGGGACCGGGGCCCGCCCCCGGCTGAACACGGTCACGTCCCAGCCCCGTGCGACGGCCACCTCGACCAGCGCCCGTCCCGCGAACCTCGTCCCGCCCAGCACCAGAAGTCTCATGCCCCGACTCTGCCGGGCCGGCCGTGCGGGTGGGAACAGGCTTCTGCCCTGGGCAGAGCACCGCCGGTGTGGCGGGACAGGCGTGAGGGGCGCCCGCCGGTGTGGCGGACGCCCCTCACTTCGGCCGTGGGCCGGATCAGACCTGGCCGGCCTTCTCCAGGGCCGAGCAGCAGGTGTCGACCAGGAGACGGGTCACGAGGTACGGGTCGACGTTGGCGTTCGGACGGCGGTCCTCGATGTAGCCCTTGCCGTCCTTCTCGACCTGCCACGGGATGCGCACCGAGGCGCCGCGGTCGGAGACCCCGTAGGAGTACTTGTCCCACGGGGCGGTCTCGTGCAGTCCGGTGAGGCGGTCGTCGATGCCGGCGCCGTAGTTCTTGACGTGGTCGAGCGGCTTGGAGCCCTCACCGAGCGACTCGCACGCGGTGATGATCGCGTCGTAGCCCTCGCGCATCGCCTTGGTGGAGAAGTTGGTGTGCGCGCCGGCGCCGTTCCAGTCGCCCTTGACCGGCTTGGGGTCCAGGGTCGCGGCGATGTCGAAGTCCTCGGCCGTGCGGTAGAGCAGCCAGCGGGCCACCCACAGCTGGTCGGAGACCTCCAGCGGCGCCAGCGGGCCGACCTGGAACTCCCACTGGCCGGGCATGACCTCGGCGTTGATGCCGGAGATGCCCAGGCCCGCCTTCAGGCAGTTGTCCAGGTGCGCCTCGACGACGTCGCGGCCGAAGATCTCGTCGGCGCCGACACCGCAGTAGTAGCCGCCCTGCGGGGCCGGGAAGCCGCCCTTGGGGAAGCCCAGGGGGTAGCCGTCCTTGAAGAAGGTGTACTCCTGCTCGATGCCGAAGATCGGCTCCTGTGCCGCGAACTTCTCGGCGACCTCGGCCAGCGCGGCACGGGTGTTGGACTCGTGCGGCGTCATGTCGATGTTCAGGACCTCGCACAGGACGAGGATGTCGTCGCCGCCGCGGATCGGGTCCGGGCAGGTGAAGACCGGCTTGAGGACACGGTCCGAGGCGTGGCCCTCGGCCTGGTTCGTGGAGGACCCGTCGAAGCCCCAGATCGGCAGCGCGTCCAGACCGGCGGGCTCGCCCGCCATGATCTTGGTCTTGGAGCGGAGCTTGGCGGTCGGCTGGGTGCCGTCGATCCAGATGTACTCAGCCTTGAAGGTCACGGGCCACTTCCTTCGGGGTGGGTCTGACGCACTTGCGGGTGCTGCGGCGCTGCGGCACTGGGGCGCCGCGCTTGATGCCCGCGAGCCTGTCAACAGGCGATTTCCCGGCCATTGCTCGTGTGTGAACCCCGTGTTACCTGGTGGTGCGGTGGCCCGGCTCACGCTGTGAGGGCACCGGCCCCGTCGTTGAGTCGGCAGGGCGGGTGCCCACGGACCCGCCCTGCTGTCCCGCCCCTGCGGCCGGGGGAGGCGGCTCGTATGCGATGGGATCGTGCGAGGCGGGCGAGTGCCGGAGGGGCCCGCGTCCGTCGGGGGACCGGTTCCTGCTCCTGCCCGGCCGTCCGCCTCCCGCACGCTCGCCACCGCGTCCGTCGGGGGACCACTCCGCGGCGTCCGCCACCGCGTCCGTCGGCCGGCCTGGTTCACTCCGCCCCGCCGGCCGCCTCCCGCATGCCCGCCAGGAACCCTCGGATCGCCGCCCGCTCCCGTTCGTCGTAGCCGCTGAGCAGCTCCACCGCCCGCTCGATCAGCGGCCCGAAACGGGCCCGGCCGAGCGCCACGGCCCGTTCCTCCAGCTCGACGACCACCTGCCGCCGGTCCCGCCGCCCCCGTACCCGCCGCACGTGCCCGGCCCGCTCCAGGCGGTCGATCAGCGCGGTCGTCCCCGCCGAGTTCAGCCCGAGCGCCGCGCCGAGCCGCCCGGCCGTGAGCTCCTCGTCCGCGCGCGCGGCGTCCATGAGGGCGATCAGGGCGCGCACGTCGGTGGGATGCATGCCGTTGTCCTGGGCGAACCGGGCGCTGTGCAGGCCGAGTTCGACGGTCACCGCGCGCAGCAGGTGAACGATCTCCATCGCCTCGGCCGACGGTTCGGCTGTCATGCCCGGCTCCCCTTTGTCTCGCTCAGCGAGTATCTTCGAAACGACTGTCTCGCTCAGCGAAATAATAGGGGGTACGGCGATGAGCGCCCACGACGGTGACGCCTTCCGGGCGGCGTACGACAAGGTGCTGGCGAAATGGCCCGCGGACCGGGAAGCGCTGGACGTGCCCACCCCGTACGGCACCACGCACGTCAACGTCTGCGGCCCGCGCGACGCGCCCGCGCTGGTGCTCCTGCCGGGCGGCGGGGGAGCGACCTCGGCGTCCTGGTACGCACAGGCCGGTGAACTGGCCCGGACACGGCGGGTGTACGCCGTCGACCTCGTCGGAGCGCCGGGGCTGAGCGCGAGGGGCGGCGACCGGCCGCTGCGCACGGCAGCCGACCTCTCGGCCTGGCTCGACGCCCTGTCCGACGGGCTGGGCGTGGCGCGGGCCGACCTCTGCGGGCACTCCTACGGCGCCTGGATCGCCCTGCAGCACACGCTGCACGCGCCCCGCCGGGTGCGCCGTCTGGTCCTCCTCGACCCGACCCAGTGCTTCGCCGGGTTCCGGGCCGCCTACCTGTTGCGTGCCCTGCCGATGCTGCTGCGGCCCACCCCGCGCCGGGTGCGGGCCTTCCTCACCTGGGAGACCGGGGGAGCGGCTGCCGGGGGAGCGGAGCTCGACCCCGACTGGCTGCGTCTGCAGGAGGCGGCGGCCGGCTTCCCGGCGGCCCGGCCGGTGACCGGACCGCGCCCGTCGGCGGACGCCCTGCGCGCGCTCGACCTGCCGGTCCTGCTGCTCGTGGCCGCGAACAGCAGGACGCACGACGCCTCGGCGGTGACGGCCCGGGCCGGGAAGGTGCTGCGCGATGCCGAGACGGAGATCCTGCCCGGCGTCTCGCACCACGCGCTGCCCCAAGGCGCCTCCCCGGCCCTGGGCCGCCGCCTGAGCGACTTTCTGAGCGACTGCGCTACATCGTCGTCCTGAGCATCACCCCACCTTCTCGATCAGCGCCCGGCGGATCAGGAACTTGCCCGGCTCGCGGACCTGCTCGAAGGCCGCGTTGTTCAGCAGCACACAGCTGCCGGAGACCGAGGTCACCTCGACGGTCGTGGACTTGTCGTTGTCGAGGTTGGTCACCTTCAGCCGGGTTCCGGCCGGGAACTGGTTGCTGGACGCCGCGGGCGCACCGCCCTCGCCGGAGAGGGTGACGGTGGATCCGTTGCACACCTGCTGTCCGGTGGCGGCACCGCCGGCGTTTCCCGCGTTCTGGGCGGGCTCGGACGGCGCGGCCTGCTGGCCGCCCTGCCCGGCCTGGTCGCCCTCGCCGCCCTGTCCGGCCTGACCGCCCTGCTCGGCCTGACCGCCGTTCTGCGCCGCCTGGGAGTCCTGAGCCGACTCCCCCACGACGCAGCCCGACGCCTTCTGCTGGACCTTGATCTGCTCGATGACCGCCTGCCGGTTGGCGATCCGAGCCTCCGACTGGGCGTCCGGGGCGGCCCGTTGTCCCTCGATGAACCGCTCGTTGTTGCCGAGCGCGGTGGCCAGGCCCTGGCAGACGGTGGACTCCGCCGCGGTCTGCGCCGGCGGGGCGGCGTTCGAGGTGCTCGCCAGGACGAAAGCGCCGCCTCCGGCCATCGTCGCCGCGGTCACCAGCAGCGCGAGCTTCTTCTTCTTGCTGAGCGTTCTCCTGCGCGACATGCGCGCCTCCTGAAGAGGTAGGGGAGCGTACGCCGCTATGTACGAGATACCGAACGGGATGACTCAGCCGGTGACAGGAGTCGGTGAAGTGACGTGAGTCACGCGGCAGTTGGGCCCCTGGCCGCCAGGATCGGACTCACTTCCGGGACAGCGCGTCGCGCACGGCGTCCTCGGAGCGGGCGACCACGGCCGAACCGTCGTCCGCCGTGATGATGGGCCGCTGGATCAGCCTGGGGTGCTCGGCCAGCGCTCCGATCCACCGCTCCCGGGACGCGTCGTCGCGCGGCCACTCCTTCAGCCCCAGCTCCTTCGCCGCGGGCTCCTGGGTGCGGGTGATGTCCCACGGTTCGAGCCCGAGCCGCGCGAGGACCTCCCGGATCTCCTCGGCACTCGGCACGTCCTCCAGATACCGGCGCACGGTGTAGTCGGCACCTTCGGCGTCCAGCAGGGTGAGCGCGCCCCGGCACTTGGAACAGGCGGGGTTGATCCAGATCTCCATGGGGGGCACGGTACCGGCGGCACGGCCAGACGGATCCTGTGGCCAGGGGCTTTGTGCCGGGCCGCCGACAGGGGCGCGGCAGAGCGCCGCACCCCCGTTCCCGCGGCGGGCCCGCACCGGAAAGGGAGCCGTACGCTCGCAAGGTGATTGAGACCATCGTGTTGGACATCGGCGAGACGATCACCCGAGACGACCGGTACTGGGCTTCCTGGGCAGACTGGCTGTCTGTCCCGCGCCACACGCTCTCCGCGCTCGTCGGCGCCGTCGTCGCCCGCGGCTTGGACAATGCCGAGGCTCTCCGCCTGATGCGGCCCGGGATCGACGTGGCCGCCGAGTACCGTGCGCGCGAGGCGGCCGGCCGTGGTGAGTACCTCGACGACAGCGACCTGCATGAAGACGTACGCCCCGCCCTGGCCGCCCTCCGGGCAGCTGGCGCGCGCGTCGTCATCGCGGGCAACCAGACGGTCCGGGCAGGTGAACTGCTGCGAGGTCTGGGCCTGCCCGCCGACCTTGTTGTCACGTCGGGGGAGTGGGGCGTGGCCAAGCCGCACCCCGAGTTCTTTCAGCGGGTGCTGGAGGTGGCGCAGGCTCCGGCCAGGGCCACGGTGTATGTGGGGGACCATCCGGCCAACGATGTCTTCCCCGCACGTGCGGCAGGACTGCGTGTGGCGCACCTGCGGCGCGGGCCGTGGGGGCATCTGTGGGCGGGTGACCCGGAGGTGGTGGCCGCAGCCGACTGGTGCATCGACAGCCTCATGGAGCTTCGAACCATCGTGGGGGGCTGATGAACAAGCCCCACCCGGACGGGGGTTGGTGAGGCCGTTCCTGTACGCGTGGCGCCCCCGTGCGAGTACGGTCCGAAGCGGGTGCGTCGAACGGAGATGTCATGGCCGCGAACACCGATGGCGGAGTGGGCCGAAGGATCGCCTATTATCGCAGCGTCAGGCGGCCGAAGCTGACGCAACAGCAGCTTGCCGATATGTCCTGTGTCGCACTCGGGACCATCCGGAAGATCGAGAGAGGCGAACGAGGCGTTACCGAGGCCACCCTCGAAGCCATCGCTGCCGCGCTCGGCGTCGACTCCAGCAGCCTGCGCACCGATCGCAGCCCGGCACACACCCGCGTACGCGACGCGCTTCCTGATTTGTCGGCTGCCATCGCCGCGTACGACCTTCCGGACGACGGCTTCGTCCGCCCTGTACAGGAGCTGCGGACGGCGGTCAGCCAGGCCGTGACCTGGAGGCTGGGCGCGCAATACTCCCGCATCGCCCGAGAGCTGCCCGACCTGCTGACCGAGCTTGCCCGCGCCTACCATGGTGCGGTCGCCAGTGAGCGCGCCGAGGCTGCCAGTCTGCTGGTCAGCGCCTGCCGGTCCGCCGACGCCGTCGCCTACAAGTTCGGCGCCCGGGATCTCTCCGCTCGTCTGATCGACCTCATGCGCTGGGCAGTGCCCGAGTCGGGTGATCCGCTCCTGACGGCATCCGTCGCGTACGTCCGGACAGAGACCTTCCTCGCAGCCCGCTTACATGCCGCTGGACTGCGTGCGTTGCAGCAGGCTGTGGATGCCGTTCCTGCCCCGTCCACGTCGGCCGAAGCCGCCGTGGCGGGCACTCTGCACATGAGGGCTGCCGTCGTCGCAGGCCGGGCGCGCGACGATGCGGCGGCTACCGACCACCTCAGCGAAGCCCGTGCTCTGGCGGACCGCGTCCGTGAGGACGTCTACTACGGCACCGCGTTCGGTCCGGATTCCGTGCGGATCCACGAGGTGTCCGTCGCTGTCAGCCTCGGAGACGACCATGTCGGCCGTGCCCTGGACGTGGCCAGGGAGTGGAAGCCGCCGAAGGACCTTCCGGCTGAGCGGCGCTCAGGCTTCTACATCGAGCTGGCGCGCGCCCAGCTGTGGGCAGGGCTGTCCGACGACGCCTTCGAATCTCTCAAAGTGGCCCGTCACATCGCTCCTCAGCACACCCGAGAACACCGCTGGGTCCGTGAGGACGCCGCCACCCTACGTCGACTGAAGCGAGCCGACTCCGAAAGCCTCACCAACTTCGCCGAGTGGTGCGCCGCTACGTAGCAGGCGTCCTCGGCTACCCCTGACAGGGGTACTTGTGGTCTTCTCCTGCCCCCACCATCTGTTGCACGCGCAGAACCCAGCGGATGGAGGCGGGCATGCCCGACGTGCTCCACATCGTGCCCACGGTCGTCAGTGGGGACGTGATCATCGCCCGCCTGCATGGCGAAGCCTGCTTTTACTGCGGGGCAGTGAACAAAGCGCTGCGCGAGGCAGGACACGTCGTGGTCCGTGGCAGCACCCGAGTGTGGCCGATCGTCACATGCGGATGTCGTACAGCGGTGCCGCCGTGTGACTGCCGCATGGAAGCCACAGACCCCCGCGACGGGCTAGGTCCGGGGGCGTGGTCAACGCTGACGAGGAGCGCCGACAGTGCCCACAAGTAGCACACCACGCGCCGCAATGGCAGAGCGCGATCAGGTACCTCACACCGGCCGGCAGCCTGGCGGCCTGACGATTCGCGTCTACACCGTGAACCGAGCGGGCACGATCACCGCCGACACCGGCCCGCGCCTCGTGCCGCCGGCGCCCGGCTCGCTCCCGGCCAGGCCGGGAACGTACTACCCGCCGTGCGCCTGCCCCCACCACCGAGCGGAGACGGCCCGGTGAACGGCACCCTGGAGATCACGTCCGAGGCGCTGGCCGCCCTGAAGCTGCCCGCCCAGCAGGAACTGGACGATGGCCAGCGGCGGGGCGCCACCTGCGTCTGGTGCGGGTACGCGCTGAACGCGGAGTCGGCCGTCGACCTCGGTGAGCGGGAACCACCCGAGCGCTGGTTCCCCCGCGCCTGCCGCCCCTGCACGGGCCGCCGCGCCCACTCGGGGTTCTTCGACCACGTCCAGAGCTGCGGGCACTGCGCTCACCGCCCCACACTGTGCGAGACCGGGCGGCTGCTGAACCGGCTGACGTTACGTCACTGGGTGAGCTGCGGGCGCTGCGGCGACCGCATCGAGCCGGGCCGCCCGTACGACGCGTTCGTGCCCGAGTCCGCCACCGGCTTCCCGCCCACGGTCTACACACACCGCGAACCGTGCAAGCCGGGGCCCGCCTCGGCCCTCCGGCCGTGACGGCGTTCGCCGCGCCCCCGCGGCCGTGACGGACTCCTTCCGGGCCCGCGCCACGGGCCCGGTCGACCCGGATCCCCATGAGGCCCGAGGTGCTCGCGTGACGGCCTCAAAGCCCCTGTGGCCAGGGGCTTTTGTCAGTGGTGACCGGTAGAATAGAAGCAGTGTTCGAGGGTCCCGCCGGGGTGTCCGGTGAGGGCCCTGACCGCGACAGGAGGATGCCCGTGCCCGCTGCCGCAACCAAGGTGAAGCCGCTGCCCACCCAGTCCACCGCCAAGCGACCCGTCCTGCTCGAACTGCCGTGCACGCCCGTGGTGAAGCAGCCGCTGCCGCCCGGGCGCCCCAGGGAGTGGTACATGACGCACAACCGCCGTCTCAAGGCGATGCGCCTCGCCATCGCCCTGCTCGACTCGGGCGTCTACATGCCCAACCAGGCCCGCAACGAGACGATCCGCAGCACGGCCGAGCAGATCGGCGTCCACCCGCCGTCCGACACCACCTGCCACATGGTGCGGGCGCTGATGCGCTACAGCCGGTGACGCCGGCGCCGGGTGCCGTGTCCGCGCGGCACCCGGTAGGCGGTTCGAGGCCGCCCTGCCGACGGATCGTCGAGGCCCCGGCCGCCCCCGGCGTCACTTGACGTATCCGCCGAGTTCCTTGTCGAGAGGCGCCGGAAAGCGCGGCCGCACCCGGGTGTCGCCCAGCCAGCTCCGCAACTGCCGTGCCGACCGCTCGATCGCCGCCTCCGCCTCCCGGCCCACACCGCCCTCCACCAGCACCCGCCACTCCATCTCCCCGTCCGCCCGCTGGGCCCAGCCCCCGACGATCCGGCCGTCCCACCACACCGTCGCCCCGATGTTCCCGGCCCGGTCGATCAGCGCGCCCCGCAGCTCCGGCGCCAGGTACCAGTCCCGCCGCAGCCACCCCATCGACGTCGGGTCCAGACCGGGCAGCAGCGCCGCCGACGGTTCCGCCGGGCCGGCCACCTCCTCCTCGTCACCGGCGGTCACGTACGCCGGGCCCCCGTCGACCGCGACCTCCCGCGCTCCGATCGCCCGCAGCGCGTGCCGCACGTCCGACACCCGCCACCCCGTCCACCACTTCAGGTCCTCCTCGGTCGCCGGACCGCACGCCGCCAGCCAGCGCCGCAGCAACTCGGCCCGCGCCTCGCCGCCGTCCAGCTCCGGGTGCTCCGGTGCCAGGGCCCACCGGAACTGGCTGGACGTCCACGAGCCCAGCGGACGGCCCCGCACCACCTTCCCCTCCGTGCCGAGCACCCGAAGCAGCCTCGACGACACCGAATGCATGGCCTCGTAGGGCTTCCCGACCGAGTGTGCGAACCGCTCCCGCAGCCGCGGCTCCTCCCGCGCCAGCTCCGCTGCCGTGGCCTCGCCCAGCCGGGCCAGCACCGCCAGCGTCGACTCCTCGACCTCTTTGAGCCACACCGCGTCCGGCGCACCCACCTTCGCCATGTTCTTCAGCAGCGACGCCCGCTCCCGCGCCGCCACCGTCAGGCTCGTCGAGGCGTGCGCCACCGCGGTCAGCGCGGTCGGGAAGACGAACACCGTGTGCCGCATGGCGTGCATCCGCACCAGGGACCGGTCCGCGTACAGCGCCCGCTCCGTCTGCGCCACCGTCGCCGCCGGCTCCGCCAGCCGCGCCCCTATGGCCAGGTACACCGTTGCCGGATCCGAGCCGTGCAGCGCCACCAGCGCGTCGGCGACCTCCTCCGGGCTCCCGGCCCGCGCCTCCGCCGCCAACCGGTGCCGGGCCACCAGCCGGGCACGTCGCTCCGCCACCCCGATGTGCCGCCGTGCCTGACTCATCCCGTCCGTCCTCCGTACCGTCCCGGACCCGTTGCACCGAGGCGCCGACCGCCGACCGCCGACCGCCGACCGCCGAACCGTGCCGAGCCCTGCCCGAGCCGTGCCGAGCGGCGCGCCGCCGCTCCCACCATCCTGCCCGCCGCCACTGACAACGCCCCGTCACCCGTCCGCCGTACTCCGCGTGCGCCCCGCCCGCGTCCGGCTTTCACTGCTGGCATCGGGGAATCGTGAGTGGTGAGCACGCGCGGACGGGAGGCCGGATGAAGCCACGGCAGCGCACACCGGTGCGCCCCGAGCCGGGGCGCGGCACATGACGACCCCGACCGACCGGGCCGACCTCGGCAGACGCGCCCGCAAACGGGTCCCCCGGTCCGGACACGCCGCATGGCTGCCGCCCGTCGACCGCCACGACCCGGTCGCCCTGCTGGAGCGGCAGGGCCAGGACCGGCTGCCGGAGCTGCTGCCGATCCGGTACGGCAGGATGAGCGCCTCACCGCTGTCCTTCCTGCGCGGTGCCGCCGCCGTCATGGCCGCCGACCTCGCCGCGCAGCCCCACACCGGACTCACCGTCCAGCTGTGCGGCGACGCCCACCTCCTCAACTTCGGCCTGTTCGCGTCCCCCGAGCGGACCCTCCTCTTCGACCTCAACAACTTCGACGAGACCTACACCGGCCCCTTCGAGTGGGACGTCAAACGGCTCGCCGCCTCCGTGGCCGTCGCCGGACGCGAGAACGGCCACAAGGAGCCCAAGGTCCGCCTCGCCGCGCGCGAGGCCGCGTCCGCGTACCGCACCACCATGCGGCGGCTGGCCCGGCAGGGAGAACTCGACGTCTGGTACGCCCGGATGGACGCCGACCAGCTCCTCGCCCTCGCCCGTTCCGCCGGCCCCCGACGCCGCGTCGAAGCCAGCCTCACCCGCGCCCGCCGCCGCACCCACCTGCAGGCCCTCGGCAAGCTCACCGAGGTCGTCGACGGACAGCGCCGCATCATCCACGACCCACCGCTGCTGGAGCCCGCGGGCGCCTCCGACACCGCCGCGCTGCGCAAGATCTTCAGCGACTACCGCTCCACCCTCGCCGAGGAGCGCCGCCTCCTCCTCGACCGCTACCGCTTCGTCGACGCCGCCCGCAAGGTGGTCGGTGTCGGCAGCGTCGGCACTCGCTGTTTCGTCGTCCTGCTCACCGGCCGCGACGCGGACGACCCGCTGTTCCTGCAGATCAAGGAGGCCCGGCCGGCCGTCCTGGAGGAGTACCTGCCGAGCGGGCCGTACGTCCATCCCGGCCACCGTGTCGTCGCCGGGCAGCGGCTGCTGCAGGCCGCCGGGGACATCTTCCTGGGCTGGATGACCGGGCCGCAGGGCCGCGCCTTCTACTGGCGTCAGCTGCGCGACATGAAGGGCTCGGCCGACGTCGCCGGCATGGGGCCGGCCGACCTGCTCGGCTACGCCCGCCTGTGCGGCACCGCCCTGGCCCGGGCCCATGCCCGCTCCGGCGACCGCATCGCCATCGGCGGCTACCTCGGCTCCGCCGACACCTTCGAACGGGCCGTCACCGAGTTCGCCCTCGCGTACGCCGACCAGACGGACGCCGACCACGCGGCGCTCGGCGCGGCCATCGCGGCGGGGGTCGTCGCGGCGGCGCCGGGGGTGTGAGCGTGTGCGGCGCGCGGCAGCCGCGGATCGCGCGCACCTGGCGGGAGGCGTGCCCCGACCGCCCCGCCCCGGCCGCCGCGACCTTCCCGACCACCGCTACCGGCAGGCCGGGCGGGAGCGTCGCCACCGGCGCGAGCGCGGGCTCAGGGGCCGACCGGCGGGCCGGGGGCAGGACCCCGGCCCCCGAGCCACCCCGCCCCCGAGCCGCGCGGGGTGTCACAGGCCGGGCGCGCCCCAGACCGGGAACCACCGGCCGAGGTCCCCCTCGATCCGCAGGTCGTTCGCGAGGGCCGCCTTCACCTGCAGCTCCAGTGCGTTGTCGCGCCGCTGTCCGCCGCCGGGCAGCGGCGCGAACGGGTAGAAGGAACCCCGCTTGTACAGGTACACCAGGGCCAGCCGCCGGCCGTCGTCGGCGCTGCGGAAGCCCGCCAGCGAGCACAGCAGCTGGGGGCCGAAGCCGTCGGCCTCCAGGGCGCTGTTCACCGCGTGCAGGTCGTTGACCAGCTCCACGAGCTGGTCGGGGGAGCGGTGGGAGACCAGCCACGAGTAGCCGTAGTCGTCCCGGGTCAGCTCCACCGGTGGGCCTGTGCGGCCGGTGTCCGCGTCCAGCAGTGCCCGCACCTCCCGGTGCGTCTGCTCGAAGGCCCCGCCCTCCACCGTGGCGAAGCACACCGCGCCCTGCCCGGTCGGCGTGAAGCCGGCCGCCGCCTCCAGAGTGATCGCCGCGGACGGCAGCGCGAACAGCTGACCGAGATCGGGTGCGACCGGTTTCGTCCGGCCGAGCAGGATGTCCAGGAGTCCCATGCTCACCTCTCGCCGGGCGCCGCGGCCTCGCCCAGCTCGGCGGAGATCCGCTCCAGCTGCTCCAGCCGCTGCTGCAGGGTCGGGTGGGTGGAGAACACGCGCTCGATGCCGGGCTCCTTGCCGGCGGCGGGGGTGAAGTAGAACGCGTTGAACGCCTGCGCCGTCCGCAGGTCCTTCGTCGGGATCCGCGCGATGTCACCGGTCACCTTGGTCAGTGCCGACGCGAGCACCGAGGGCCGGCCGGTCAGCAGCGCGGCCGCACGGTCCGCGGCCAGCTCCCGGTACCGGGACAGGGCCCTGATCAGCAGGAAGCTCACCGCGTACACGGCAGCCGAGACGCCCATCACGGCGGCGAACACGGCCGCGGTGTTCTGGTCCCGGCGCCCGCCGAACAGCTGCGAGTAGAACGCGAACCGCACGATCAGACCCGCGATCACACCGAGGAACGAGGCGATGGTGATCACGGCGACGTCCTTGTGGGCCACGTGCGACAGCTCGTGCGCGAGGACGCCCTCCAGTTCGGCGGGTTCCAGCCGCCGCAGCAGCCCGGTCGTCACGCAGACCACGGCCTTGTCGGGATTGCGCCCCGTCGCGAACGCGTTCGGCATGTCCATGCTGGAGACGGCGACGACCGGCTTCGGCATGTCCGCGATGGCACACAGCCGGTCCACCACGGCGTGCAGCTCGGGATACTCCTCCCGCTCCACCACCCGCCCGCGCATCGCGAACAGCGCGATCTGGTCCGAGAACCAGTACTGGGCGCCGAGCAGCGCCGCGGCCACGACCGCGACCATCACCCACGACCTCAGCAGCAGCACCAGCGCCGCCACGAACGCCACGTAGAGAAGCCCGAGCAGAAACATGGTGACCGTCATCCGCACGGTCAGCCGCCGATCGCTCTGGAACCGGCTCCGCATCTGTACCACCCCGCAGTCACACCCGCAGTCAGACACTCGCCCCACTGCCCAGTGTGCACCGCCCCCCGCCGAAGGCACGGTCCCGAACGGCCCCGGCCCCGGCAAAGGTCCCTGACCGCGGGGGTCGGCCTCGGCGCCCGGTCATGTTCGCATGTCCCCATGTCCCCTGACCAGGGGACCCGCGTGAAGGCGCGGGGCGGCGGTGGCCGACAGCTCCTGGTACGGGGTCAGCCGCTACCAGTACGGCGGCTGGAAGCCCAGGTAACCCAGCACCAGGATCACCGCGACCACACACCCCAGCACGAGTGCCACGGCCCCCCAGCCCGACCGCTGCCGCCCCACCCCGTCCGGATCCCCCCGGAACGGCACCGCCTCCGGTGGGCTGTCCTGCCACCGGGCCGCCAGCATCCGCGCCCGCGCGGACGGCTCCTTGTGCTCGGCCGCATCCGCCCAGCGCAGGTCGAACTCGCGCTCGTCACCGTGCTCGTCGGGCCCCTGTCCACGCCCGTGCGTCTGTCCCGCCATCCCGTACGCCCCCGTACCGCCTTGTCGAAGTCGACGACTGCAACGATGCGATAGAACATACGCCCGTACCCCCGCCCCCGGGAAACGGCGGTGGCCGCGGAGGCCGGTCATGCGAGCGGCCCCCGACCGGACTTCCAGGTCAGGGGCCGTGGCGCGGCGGGACCGGCGGACCGGCGGATCAGGTGTGGGCGCCGGCCGGGGCTCAGCCCTGCTGCAGGGCGGCGAGGCCCTTCTGCATGTCCTCGGTGTTCATCACCGGCTGGATCTCGATCCGCGCGCCGAGTTCCTGGAAGAGCGGCTCCGCGATCGTGGGGAGCAGGGAGCTGTCCTGCATGTCGAAGACGAAGGTGCAGGAGCGCCCGCCCTCGCTGGGCCCGAAGTAGGCCGCCTCGGCGTGGAGCCGTTCCGCCATCGACTGCATGATCTTCGGCAGCGTGCCGTTCTTGATCGCCTCGTTGGACACCTGGGTGTCCAGACGTGCTCTCAGCATGACCCTCATTGCCTGCGCTCCTTCCGCCCGCCGCGATCGGCTCGGTCCCGATCGCCCGCTGGGGTCCGTTGATGTCAGGGTCAGCCTCACCGCGCGTGCGCCGGGCAGCAACATCTCGCCCCCCGTCCGTGTCCCGCTCCCGCGTCGCCCGGTCCGCGAGGGTGGCGGCACACGCCCACCCGGAGCCGCGAAAGCCGTCGGCCGGCCCTCCCGTGCGGGGAGGGCCGGCCGACGGCCCAGGACGGTCCAGGCGAGCGGAAACCCGCTTCGACCTGGGGCGATATCACACGTCGAAGTACAGCTCGAACTCGTGCGGGTGCGGGCGCAGCTGCAGCGGGGCGATCTCGTTGGTGCGCTTGAAGTCGATCCACGTCTCGATCAGGTCGGACGTGAAGACGTCGCCCTGGAGGAGGAACTCGTGGTCGGACTCGAGCGAGTCGAGGACGGCCGGGAGGGAGGTCGGGACCTGGGCGACGTTCGCGTGCTCCTCCGGAGCCAGCTCGTACAGGTCCTTGTCGATCGGCTCGGCCGGCTCGATCTTGTTCTTGATGCCGTCCAGGCCCGCGAGGAGCAGGGCCGAGAAGGCGAGGTACGGGTTGCCGGAGGAGTCGGGCGCCCGGAACTCGACGCGCTTGGCCTTCGGGTTCGACCCCGTGATCGGGATACGCATGGCCGCGGAGCGGTTGCGCTGCGAGTAGACGAGGTTGATCGGGGCCTCGAAGCCCGGCACCAGACGGTGGTACGAGTTCACCGTCGGGTTGGTGAAGGCCAGCAGCGACGGGGCGTGCTTGAGGATGCCGCCGATGTAGTAGCGGGCCATGTCCGACAGGCCCGCGTAACCGGCCTCGTCGTAGAAGAGGGGCTGGCCGCCGGCCCACAGCGACTGGTGCACGTGCATGCCCGAGCCGTTGTCGCCGAAGATCGGCTTCGGCATGAAGGTCGCGGTCTTGCCGTTGCGCCAGGCCACGTTCTTCACGATGTACTTGAAGAGCTGCAGGTCGTCCGCGGCGGCGAGCAGCGTGTTGAACTTGTAGTTGATCTCGGCCTGGCCGGCGGTGCCCACCTCGTGGTGCTGGCGCTCGACCTGCAGGCCCGACTTGGCCAGCTCCAGGGAGATCTCGGCGCGCAGGTCGGCGAAGTGGTCGACGGGCGGGACCGGGAAGTAGCCGCCCTTGTAGCGGACCTTGTAACCGC
The DNA here is from genome assembly GCF_965341775.1 of Streptomyces sp. bgisy159. Classification (GTDB taxonomy): domain Bacteria; phylum Actinomycetota; class Actinomycetes; order Streptomycetales; family Streptomycetaceae; genus Streptomyces. The sequence continues at coordinate 290,538 of NZ_CBDQZH010000003.1, forward strand.
GGTTGTCCTCCAGTGCACCCGTGTTCCAGGCGCCGGCCTCGGAGTCGATGTGGTAGAAGGACTCGTTCTCCGAGGTCCGGAAGCGGACGCTGTCGAAGACGTAGAACTCGGCCTCGGGACCGAAGAACGCGGTGTCCGCGATACCGGTCGACGCCAGGTAGGCCTCGGCCTTCTTCGCCACGTTGCGCGGGTCACGGGAGTACTGCTCGCCCGTGATCGGGTCGTGGATGAAGAAGTTGATGTTGAGCGTCTTGTCGCGGCGGAACGGGTCGACCCGGGCCGTCGACAGGTCGGCACGCAGCGCCATGTCGGACTCGTGGATCGCCTGGAAACCGCGGATCGACGAACCGTCGAAGGCGAGCTCCTCGTCCGGGTCGAACGCCTCGACGGGCAGCGAGAAGTGCTGCATGACGCCCGGCAGGTCGCAGAAGCGGACGTCGATGAACTTGACGTCCTCGTCCGCGATGAACTTCTTGGCCTCGTCGGCGTTCTGGAACATCCAGCTCCTCCTACTCCCGACCGCCATGCCGGGGTGGTAGTTCGTTCGTGCGGCCAGTGCGGTGGCACACGCTGTCCTCGACCCTAGGGACGGGTGATTTCTCGGGCGTGACCCATTTGTTTCGCTGAAGTTAACCGGCCCCGGTCCGAGCCTAGCTCCGGTCCACCCTCGGCGCAGGGGGCATATACGGGCGCAGTACCGTGGACGGGTGGACAACAGGCAAGCAATCGGATCGTGGCTCTCCGGGCCCCGCGCGGCCATGGAGGACGCCGGTGCGGAGTTCGGCTACCGGGGTGAGCAGCTGGGTCTGCCGGAGGAGGGGCCGAACTCCCTGGCCCGCCCCGGCCGGCGTCTCGGTGCCATCGGCGTCGACTGGGCGCTGTGCGTCTTGATCGCATACGGCCTCATCACGGACGGCTACAGCCCCGCCACCAGCAACTGGGCGCTGCTCGTCTTCTTCGCGCTGGGTGCCCTCACCGTCGGCACGATCGGTTTCACCCCGGGCAAGCGTCTCTTCGGCATCCGGGTCGTGAGCCTGGAGACCGGCACGGTCAGCCCGCTGCGCGCCCTGCTGCGCACCTTCCTGCTCTGCCTCGCCGTCCCGGCCCTGATCTGGGACCGCGACGGCCGGGGTCTTCACGACCGGCTGGCCCGGACGGTGGAGGTACGGATCTGAGCCCGGCTGTCCGGTCCGAGTCCGGCTGTCCGGCCGTCCGGGAGCGCGAGGACCGCGCGACCGGGCAGCGCCATTCCGTCGCCCGGCGACGGACGGGACACGACGGACGGGACACGACGGACGGGACACGACGGACGGGATGCGGCGGACGGGATACGACGAAGGCCCCGGCTGAACCCGTAGGAGGTTCCCGGGGCCTGGTCGTGAGGCCGACAGCATCGTGGGTTGGGGGCTAGCGGCCCTTCGGCCCGCCCTTCGGGAGCTTCATGCCCTTCGGCATCGGCCCCTTCGGCAGCGGCATGTTGCTCATCAGGTCGCCCAGGGCGCGCAGCCGGTCGTTCGTCGCCGTCACCTGCGGTCCGGTGAGCACCCGGGGGAGCTTCATCATCGTGGTCCGCAGCTTCTTCAGCTCGACCTGCCCCTCACCGGTGCCGACGGTGAGGTCGTGCACGGGCACGTCCGCGACGATGCGGTTCATCTTCTTCTTCTCGGCGGCCAGCAGGCTCTTCACCCGGTTGGGGTTGCCCTCGGCGACCAGGACGATGCCGGCCTTGCCGACGGCCCGGTGCACCACGTCCTGGCTGCGGTTCATCGCCACCGCGGGGGTGGTCGTCCAGCCCCGGCCGATGTTGTCCAGTACGGCCGCGGCGGCGCCCGGCTGGCCCTCCATCTGGCCGAAGGCGGCCCGCTCGGCCCGGCGTCCGAACACGATCGCCGACGCGAGGAAGGCGAGCAGAAGGCCCAGGATGCCGAGATAGATGGGGTGACCGATCAAGAAACCGATCGCGAGGAAGACACCGAAGGTGACGATTCCGACAGCCGCGAGTACAAGACCGATCTTCTTGTCGGCCTTGCGGGTCATCTTGTAGGTCAGGGCGATCTGCTTCAGTCGCCCGGGGTTCGCGGCCTCGGCCGCGTTGTCCTTCCTCGCCATGCCACGAAGTCTACGTGGCCGCGGGAGCGCCGACGACGGCGGTGTCCCGGGGCGGGCCGGGAGCGGTGGGACTGGGGTGCCCCCCGTGGGGCGGGGGCGGCGGTGCGACGGCCCCCTGGGGCGGGGCCGCGGCCGGTCAGGAGCGGGCGGAGACGGCCGCTTCGAGGACGCGCTGCGTCTCGACGCGGTCCTTGGCGCGGCGGCGGTCCTCCAGGACGGACGTCCAGGCGTTGCGCCGGGCGGTGCGCTGGCCGCCGCTCATGAGCAGCGACTCGACGGCGCGCAGCGCGTCGGTGAAGGACGGGATGGCGGTGGCGCGTACGGGCGCGGCCTGCATGATGAGGTCCCCCCTCGGTGGCGGTGGGTAAGGCCCTACAGGGTGTGATAGCAGAGTCACTCATTGGTGTTACCAGGGCGTGACCGACCGGTCAAACACCGATGAAGCCTTGATACGGCCGATCCCGGGCCCCGGCAACACGAACGCGGCCCCGACCCGTGCCCCCAGCTGGGAGGACGGGCGGGACCGCGTCGAACCGGTCAGAACCGGCCGGTAGCCGCTTGTGCGTGAATTCACACAGTCGGCCGCCCGGCCATGGGGGCAGCCCTCACACGGCCTGGCCCGCCACGAAGCCGCCGCGCTTCTCGACGGCCATCCGGTACAGCCGCCCGGCCCGGTACGACGACCGCACCAGCGGCCCGGACATCACTCCGGAGAAGCCGATCTGCTCGGCCTCCTCCTTCAGCTCCACGAACTCCTGCGGCTTCACCCACCGCTCCACCGGGTGGTGGCGCACGGACGGGCGCAGGTACTGCGTGATGGTGATCAGCTCGCAGCCCGCCTCGTGGAGCTGCTTCAGCGCCTCACTGACCTCCTCGCGGGTCTCGCCCATGCCGAGGATCAGGTTCGACTTGGTGACCAGGCCGAAGTCGCGGGCGTCGGTGAGGACCTTCAGGGAGCGCTCGTAGCGGAAGCCGGGGCGGATGCGCTTGAAGATCCGGGGGACCGTCTCGACGTTGTGCGCGAACACCTCGGGGCGGGACTCGAACACCTCCCGCAGCAGCTCCGGCACGGCGTTGAAGTCGGGGGCCAGCAGCTCGACCTTGGTGCGGCCGGCCTCACGGGCGGCGGTCTGCTGGTGGATCTGGCGGACCGTCTCCGCGTACAGCCAGGCGCCGCCGTCCTCCAGGTCGTCGCGCGCGACGCCGGTGATGGTCGCGTAGTTCAGGTCCATGGTGACCACGGACTCGCCGACGCGGCGCGGCTCGTCGCGGTCGAGCGCCTCGGGCTTGCCGGTGTCGATCTGGCAGAAGTCGCAGCGCCGGGTGCACTGGTCGCCGCCGATGAGGAAGGTCGCCTCCCGGTCCTCCCAGCACTCGTAGATGTTGGGGCAGCCGGCTTCCTGGCACACCGTGTGCAGGCCCTCGCCCTTCACGAGGTTCTGCATCTTGGTGTACTCGGGGCCCATCTTCGCCCGGGTCTTGATCCACTCGGGCTTGCGCTCGATGGGGGTCTGGCTGTTGCGGACCTCCAGGCGCAGCATTCGCCGCCCGTCAGGGCTTGGCACTTGCTTCCCGTCGGGTGCGACTGCGGACACGACCGGCTCCCTAGCGATTGATTCTTCGGCGCCCCCAAGGGTACGCCCGTGGATTCGAATGCCCGAAGGCCCGGTCCGACGTCAGGCCGCCGACGTCTTCTCGATCTCGCGCGGCTTCGGGTCCGCGTTCTCCAGTACGTCGCGCAGGTGCCGCTCGGCGACCGGCAGCACCTCCTCGATGGTGACCTCGCGGCCGAGCTCGTAGGAGAGCGAGGTCACGCCCGCGTCGCGGATGCCGCACGGGATGATCTTGTCGAAGTTCGAGGTGTCCGGGTTCACGTTGAGGGCGAAGCCGTGCATGGTGACGCCCTTGGCGACCCGGATGCCCATGGCGCAGATCTTGCGGTCCTCGCGGCGCTGGCCGGCGTTGGACGGGGCGTACTCGGGACCGTTCAGGCGGGGGTCGAACTCCGGGTCGGCGGCGCGGGGGTCGAAGTCGAGGGTGAGCCCGCCGAGCCTGGGGCGTGCCTCGACCGGGTCGCCCAGCACCCAGACGCCGGCCCGGCCCTCGACGCGCGAGGTGGTGATGCCGAAGTCGGCGCAGACCCGGATCATCGCCTCCTCCAGGCGGCGCAGGTGCGCGACCACGTCCACCGGGCGGGGCAGCTTCTGGATCGGGTAGCCGACGAGCTGGCCCGGGCCGTGCCAGGTGATCTTGCCGCCGCGGTCCACGTCGATCACGGGGGTGCCGTCGAGCGGGCGCTCCTCCGGGGCGGTGCGGCGGCCCGCGGTGTAGACCGGCGGGTGCTCCAGGAGCAGGCAGGTGTCGGGTGCCTCGTCCGCGAAGCGGGCGGCGTGCACCCGGCGCTGCTCGTCCCACGCCACCTGGTAGTCGACCATGTCCGCGCCGAACCCCATCCGGACGAACCGCAGCTCACTCACGGCAAGCGCCTCCTCGAAGTCGTCAGGCGTGAAACACGCCCACGCCACTGTACGACTGTCCGCCACGCGTCAGCCCGGCGGGCAATTCTCACACGATCGGATGAACGAACGCCGAAGGTTGCGACCGCCTGCTTACGCTCAGCTACATTCGCGCCGTCCACGAGGCCATAAGGGCTGCTCACAGGCAATCCGGGCACTTCAGAGGCCCGGAAGGCAGGAGACCGCACCGCACCATGACGGAACGACCCGCGCAGCGCACCCCCAACCGACAACTCGCCGCGCTCATCGCAGAAGCGGGGTTCTCCAACGCGGGTCTCGCCCGGCGCGTGGACCAGCTCGGCCTCGAACACGGGCTGGACCTCAGATACGACAAGACGTCCGTCACCCGCTGGCTGCGCGGGCAGCAGCCGCGCGGCACCACCCCCGCGCTGATCGCCGAGGTCTTCACCCGGCGCCTCGGCCGCCGGCTCACCGCCCAGGACCTCGGCCTGGACGCCTGCGCGCCGGTGTACGCCGGTCTGGAGTTCGCCGGCACCCCCGAGGAGGCCATCGACATCGTCAGCGGGCTGTGGCGCAAGGACTCCGGCAGCCACGCCGAGCTCCGCAAGATCGCCTTCACCCCGGCCGGGCTGGTCGTGCCCAGCCGCGACTGGCTGATCGGGCGCTCCGACGACAAGGTGGCCCGCGGCGAGCCGACCGCCGTCCGGGTACCGGTCCAGGGCCGCCCGGCCAAGGTGCCGACGGCGGCCGAACCGGGCGGACCCGGGGCGGCGCCGGCCCGGCCGCGCGGCCAGGGCGAGCGCGGCCCCGGCCAGCGGGTCACCGGCGGCGACATCAACGCCCTGCGCTCGGTCGGCGAGCTGTTCCGCGCCCTCGACGACCGCTACGGCGGCGGCCACGCGCGCCAGGCACTGGTGCGCTACCTGGAGCACGAGTGCGAGCCGATGCTGCGGGGCGTCTACGGCGAGCAGACCGGCCGCAGGCTGTTCGCCGCCGCCGCGGACCTCACCCGCCTCGCGGGCTGGACCTCGTACGACATCGCCGCGCACGGCCTCGCCCAGCGCTACTTCGTGCAGGCGCTGCGGCTGTCGCAGGCCGCCGCGGACCGGGCGTACGGCGCCTACGTGCTGATCACCATGAGCCGTCAGGCCGTCTATCTGAGCCACGGGCGGGAGGCGGTGCAGCTGGCCCGGGTGGCCCAGCAGGGCATCGGTGCCGGTGCCTCGCCGACCGTGCAGGCGCTGCTGCACGCCGTCGAGGCGCGCGGCCACGGGGTGCTGGGCGAGGTCCGGGCCTGCACCGCCTCGCTGGTGCGTGCCGAGCGCGCCCTGGAAGCGGCCAAGCCCGGCGACGAGGTGCCGTTCTGGGCGCGGTTCTTCGACGAGGCGCAGCTGGCCGACGAGTTCGGCCACTGCCACCGGGACCTCCAGCAGTTCCGCGCCGCCGCCCAGCACGCCGAGCGCGCCCTCCAGCTGCGTCCCCCGGCCCACGCCCGCAGCCGGCTGTTCTGCCGGGTCGTCCTCGCCTCCGCGCGCCTCGGCCTCGGCGAGCTCGACCAGGCCTGCCAGCTCGCCGCCGAGGCGGCCGGACAGGCGGCTGAGATGCGCTCGGTCCGGGCGGTGGAGTACGTCAGGGAGTTCGAACGGCGGCTGGAGCCCTACAAGGACGCGGCGGCGGTGCGCACCTACCGCGACAAGGTGGCGGCCGCCCTGGGCTGACCGTGCCCACCCGCGCCCGTGGCGGGCGCCCGGGCGACCCGCGGACCGGCTGCGGAGCCCTGCCCGTCGGCTGACCGGAACGCCGGCTGACGGGGTCGTCCGGTTCATCGGAACGCCGGCTGTCCGGGGCGCCGGCTGTCCGGGGCGCCGGCTGTCCGGGGCGCCGGCCGACCGGAACGCCGGCCGACCGGGGCGCCCCCGGTCACCTCGGGCGCCCGGGTCACCTCGGCTGCCCCGGTCACCTCGGCCGTCCGGGGCACCCCGGGTCCTCCGTCCCCGCCTGCCCCGGGGCCCACGCGAGGGCCCGGGGACCATGCGAGAGCCCGGGGCTCCCGGGTAGACCGGCGGCGCCTGTCGTGCCGTGGGCGGGGGCGGACGGTGGGGCCGGCTCGTCCGTGCCCCGGGGCGTCCTTCCCCCGTGTGCTGCCCCGCGGCAGCGTCACGCGGCTTCCGGGGTCGTCCGGACCGGGTCGGCGAGGTGCAGCGAGCCGGCCGTGCCCAGGTCCGCGAGGATCGCCCGGGCCGCCCGGTGCGCGGAGTGCAGGGCGCCCTGGACCGTGCTGGTGTCCCGGTGGTCACCGCACACGTACAGCCCCGCCAGCAGCCGTACCGGGCGCCGCAGGTCGTGCGGGGCGCGCATCGCGGGGACCGCCTCGGCGGTGTGGTGGACGGCCAGCGTCTCCCACCGGTCCGTCGGCACGCCGTACAGCCGGGCCAGGTGGCGGCGGACCGCCGTGTCGATGCCCGGCGGCGGTGTGCCGAGCACCGTGGACGACACCAGCGTGCGGCCCGCGGGGGCGCGGCTCGGGTCGACACCGCTGACCACCGCCGTGTGCGCGACCGGGCCGCCCCGGTCGGCGTCCAGCAGCAGCGCCGCCCCGGTGGCGGGCGGCTCGTCCGTGGTGTGGTGGACGACCGTCACCGGGTGGAACTCCGGCACCCGCAGGCCCGGCAGCAGGTCGGCCGCCGTACGCGCGTCCGTGGCGACCAGCACCGCACCGCAGCGGAACTGCCCGTGCTCGGCGGTGGTGACCCGGTCGGTGGCGACCGACGTGACCCGCACCCCGGTGTGCACGGTGCCCGGCGGCAGGGCCCGCGCGAGCAGCTCCGGCAGCGCCTCGGCACCGCCCTCCGGCAGACACAGCCGGCCGGTGGCGAACGCCCGCAGCGCCAGGTCCGCGCACCGGCTGGACGTGGTCAGGTCCGGGTCGCACAGCAGGGCGGCGAGCAGCGGGCGCAGGAACCCGTCGACGGTCCGCGCGGGCAGTCCCCGGCCGGCGAGGGCCTGTCCGGCCGGGGACTCCGGACGGGCCAGCAGCCGTTCCACGGGCATGGCGCCGAGCCGCGCCAGCGCGGCGCCCAGCCGGGCCTGGTCCACGGCCGTGCCCAGCGGGGCGCCCGGCCGGACCCGCGGCGGCGGCACCGGCCCGGCGCCGGTCCCCCGGAGGGCGGGCGGTCCCACCCTCGCACCGGCCGGGCGGGACCTGGCCGGTGCGGAGGGCAGCGGCAGTCCCGACGGCCGGCCCGCCCCGGCAGACCAGGCGGGCGCGACCGCCCGCACCGCTCCCGGCGCCCCGGCCGTCCGGGCCGCCCCCGAGCCCCAGGCGCGCCCCGGCACCCGGGGCGAACTCGCCAGGGCACGCACCACGTGCAGTGCGCCCCGTGCGCCCCCCACTCCGGTCCGCGCGCCCGCGCGGTGGTGCCGGCCGCCGCTGTGCAGCAGGACGCCGGGGGCGAACGGGCGCAGGACCAGGGCGTCGAGGCCCGGCATCCGGCCCAGTTCGGGGTACGCGGTGGACAGCAGCTGTCCGATCCGGTCGAGCCGGAAGCCGTCGATCTTCTCGGTCGACATGCGGCCGCCCACCCAGGGGGCGGCCTCCAGGACCACGGTCCTCACACCTGCGCTGGTCAGCCGGTGGGCGGCCGAGAGTCCGGCGACCCCGGCTCCCACCACGACGACGTCTGCCTGGTACGCGGGCTCTAGCACGTGCCCCTCCTCGCGGTTGCGCGGCCGGTGGAGACGTCATGCCCCCAACTGGCTTCCCGGATACCCGAGTTCGGGTCGAGGGTAGGGCTGCGAACGGTCAGGAACAGTCGCGCATGAGCAGAGCACGGTCGCACGACGGTCGCATATGGACCGAGGGGGCGTCACGTGACCGCACGGGGCGCTCTCACGCGGCCCGCAGCGCGTCCTCGATCCCCGGGAACGCGAACGTGAAACCCGACTCCAGCAGCCGCCGCGGTACCACCCGCGCACTGCCCAGCACGTCCCCCGCCATCTCGCCCAGCGCCGTCCGCAGCACCGGCGCGGGCACCGCGAACACCGTCGGCCGCCGCAGCACGCGCCCCATCGCCTCGGTGATCTCACGGTTCGTCAGGGGCTCGGGCGCGGTCAGGTTGAACGGCCCCGACAGGTCGTCACGGTCCAGCAGGTGCCGGACAGCCGCCACCTCGTCGTGCAGCGCGATGTACGACCAGTACTGCCGCCCGTCGCCCAACCGCCCGCCCAGACCGGCCCGGAACAGCGGGAACAGCCTGCCCCAGGCCCCGCCGTCCCGGGACACGACCAGCCCGGTGCGGGTGAACACCGTCCGCACCCCCGCCGCCTCGGCCGGCGCCGCCTCGCCCTCCCACTCCACGCACAGCTCGGGCAGGAACCCCGACCCGGCCGGCGCGCTCTCGTCGGTCACCCGGTCGCCGGTCTCGCCGTAGAAGCCGATCGCGCTGCCGTTCACCCACACCCGCGGACCGTCGTCCAGCCCGGCCAGGGCCCGCGCCAGGGTCCGGGTGCCCAGCACCCGGCTGTCGCGGATCAGCCGCTTGCGGTCGTCCGTCCAGCGCCGGTCGCCCACACCCGCGCCGGCGAGGTTGACCACCGCGTCGCACCCGGCGAGCCCGGCCGTGTCCACGTACTCCCGCTCCGGGTCCCACCGCACCTCGTCCGCGTCCCGGGGCGCCCGGCGCACCAGGCGCACCACCTCGTGCCCGTCGGCGGTCAGGGACCGCACCAGGGCGCTGCCGATCAGGCCGGAGGCACCGGCCACCGCAATACGTCGCATGCGTCCATCCTGCTGTGCGCACCCGGGAAACACGTGTCTGATCGCGTGAGCGCCGCCGTAGGGTGACCCACATGTCCCAGGAACTTCGCATACGGACCGCCCGTGCCGAGGACGACGCGGAGCTGGCCGCCCTCGACCACCGCACCTGGTCCACCCTGCACGCGGTGATGCCCGAGCCGGAGCCGCCCCTCCCGCCCTTCTTCGGCGAACGGCACGCCGTGGAGGACTGCCTGGTCGCCGAGGTGGCCGGCCGCCCCGTCGGCTACCTCCGGCTCGGCGCCCCCACCCCGCTCGCCGCCAACGCCCACGTCCTGCAGATCCAGGGACTCGTCGTCGACGACGACGCGCGCGGCCGGGGCGTGGGACGCGCGCTGATCCGCGCGGCCCTGGCCGAGGCCCGCCGGCGCGGCGCCCGCCGTCTCACCCTGCGCGTCCTCGGCCACAACACCCCCGCGCGCAGGCTCTACGAGTCCGAGGGGTTCGCGGTGGAGGGCGTCCTGCCGGAGGAGTTCCTGCTGGCGGGCGAGTACGTCGACGACGTGTTCATGGGGCAGCGGCTGTGAGCCCGGCCCGTCAGGAGCTGATCAGCTCGCCCGTGTCCACCGGGGCCGTCGAGTCCGCCGCGCGCCGCGCGTCCTCGGCGACCTCGGCGGCCGTCAGGACGTAGCCCGTCTCCGCGTCCGAGGTGGAGCGGGCGAACACCACCCCGTACACCCGGCCCTCGGTGGTCAGCAGCGGGCCGCCGGAGTTGCCGGGGCGGACCGTGGAACGGACCGAGTAGATCTCCCGGGCCACGGCCTCGTCGTTGTAGATGTTGCGCCCGGTCGCCTTCACCCGGCCCGCCACCGTCGCCGCCTGCAGATCGAGACCGCCGTCCTGCGGGTAGCCGGCCACCACCGCCCGGTCCCCGCGCGCGGCCGACGGCTCGAAGGAGAGCACGGGGGCGCGCAGCCGCGGCACGTACAGCACGGCGACGTCCTTGGCGGGGTCGAACAGCACCACACGCGCCGGGTACGACCGGCCGACGCCCCCCACCCGCACCGACGGCTCGTCGATGCCAGCCACCACGTGCGCGTTCGTCATCACGTGCTCGGGCGCGTACACGAACCCGCTGCCCTCCCGGCCCTGGTCGCCCGCCACCCCCTCGATCTTCACCGTGCTCAGCCGGGCCGCGTCCGTCGCGGCCGCCGTGACGCTGTCCCCGGACGGACGGGCCACCTCGGCCGTCGACTCGTGCTCGAACGGGTTGAAGACCTGCGGGAACCCCGCCTCGGTGAGCGCGGTGGTGGCCCGCGCGAACCAGGCCGGGGTGGTGTCCGGCATCGTCTCCTGCACGGCTCCCAGCAGCCGGGAGTCCCGGATCGCCGAGGTCACCGAGGGCGACGACGACGCGCCCAGCACGCTCGCCGCCACCCACGCCACGATCAGCACCGCCGCCCCGTGGGCCACCGCCCCGCCGATCCCGTCGGCCACCCGCAGCGGACCCGCGTCCAGTTCGCGCCGCAGCCGCGCCGCCAGCCGGCCCGCCAGCTCGTGCCCCACGGCCGCCGGCAGCAGCACCGTACACACCGCGGTCACCGTCGCCGCCGTGGTCCCCGGCGTCACCAGGCCCATCACCCAGGGGAGCACCCACACGCCGAAGGCCGCGCCGCCGACGAAGCCGGCCAGCGAGACACAGCCGGCCGTCAGCCCGCGGCGGTAGCCGGAGCCGGCGTAGGCCGACACGACGAGCACCAGCAGGATGTCCAGGAGGTTCACGGAGCCGCCTTTCTCTCGGACCCCTGAGTACGTGGGGGGAGGGCCCTGTGATCAGCCAGCCACACGAGCGTGGGCCCGCGCGCCGTGCACGCGCGCGTGCAACCCGGAAAACGTCGTGGAACGGGACGATGGTTCCACCGGGTGGCACAGCACACATCGCGGACGGACCGGAACGCCCCGAGAGTGGGACCATGCGGACAGGGCTGCGCGGACGGCTGGGGGCGATGCGGTCACGGGCGGGCGGACCGACCCGAAGGCCGGCCCTGGTGGTGCTCGGCGGCCTGCCCGCGCTCGCCGCCGTCGCCGTCCTCGCGATGTGCGCCCAGGGCGACGCCCCGACGGCCCGGTCCACCGACGGCACCCGGCCGCCCACCGACCGCTCCCGCCCCGCCCACACCGCGCCCCGGCCGCCCATCGTGCCCCGCTCCGCCTGGCTCGACCCCCTCACCCGGCGCGCCCAGCCACCCCCGCGCTACGACGACGAGGTGGTCGCCGTCTTCATCCACCACACCGACTCGCCCAACGGCTACGACTGCGCCGACGCGCCCCGCATCATCCGTTCCCTCTACGCCGGGCAGACCGGCGCCCGCGACTGGGACGACATCGGCTACAACTTCGTCGTGGACCGCTGCGGCACCGTCTACGAGGGCCGCGCCGGCGGCGTCGACCGACCCGTCACCGGCGCCCACACCCAGGGCTTCAACCACCGCACCACGGGCATCGCGGCCCTGGGCACCTTCACCGCGGGCGTCCCCGTCCCCCGGGCGATGACCGACGCCATAGCCGCCGTCGTCGCCTGGAAGCTCGGCCTGTCCGACATCGACCCCCGCGTCACCGTTCCCCTCACCTCCAGCAACAGCCGCAGCCGCTACGCCGCCGGCACGACCGTCCGGCTGCCCGCCGTGGCCGGCCACGACGACGGATACATGACGAGCTGCCCCGGCGCCGCCCTGTCCGCGCACCTGCCCGGCATCCGCGGGGAGGCCGCCCGCCTACAGGGCCGTCCCCTCACAGTGACGCCCCAGCCGCCGCCCAGGGCCCGCCCAGCCCCCCGCCCTACCGTCGTGCCGACAGGAGCCGACGAAGGGCGGGGAGATGGCGGACACGCGTGACACCCGGCGCACCGAGACCGGGCGCACCCAGCACACAGACCACATCGGCCGCATCGGCCGCATCGGCCACATCGGCCGCATCGGCCGCATCGGGTGTGCCGAACGCGCCCGGAGCGGTCCCGGGGGCCGTGCGGGCCGCGGACGCCGGCACGTCAGGAGCCCCCGGCGGCCCTGGGCGGTACTGGCCGCGGCCGCCGCGGTCACCGCCGTGGTCCTCGGACCGGCCGCCGCCACCGCGTCCGCGCTGGAGCACCCCGACGGGGCGCCGCCGCGCCACCTCGTACGGGCCGAGCAGCCGCCGGCTTACCTTCCGTCGGACACGGGCCGCCGCCGCACCCCGGCCGGGTGACCGGACCGGTCCTACGCGCGGAAGCGGTCCCACAGCTTCGGGTACCGCTCGGCGAGCGCCCGCTCGTTCTCGAAGTCGAGGGGGGTACCCTCCGGTTCGGCGGCCGCCGGGGAGATCCCGAGGTCGGGGGCGACGGTGCCGGTGAGCTGCTCGTAGGCCTCGTCGGCCGCGTACCCCAGTTCCTCGCCGTCGCCGTCGATCTCCTCGTCGAAGTCGTCCAGCAGGTCGGCGAGCGAGTCCGGGTCGTGCAGGGCCCCCTCGAAGACGTCCCGGCCCTGCCCGATCAGCCAGCACCGGAAGAAGTCGAAGGCGTCGTCGCTCGCGCCGTCCAGCAGCACCCAGGCGGCACCCCACACATCCCAGTGGTAGGCGCGGTTGTAGCGGGCCTCGAAGTGACGGGCGAAGTCCAGCACGGCGTCCGGGTCCAGTTCCAGCAGCCGGGACACCAGTACGTCGGCCTGTTCCTCCGGGTCGCCCTCGGCGGCCTCGCGGGAGGAGTCCACCAGCTCCCAGAACTCGGTCTCGTCCATCACGGGTTCCAGCATCGTGCCTCGGGCGGTGCCACGCACCCGGAGTTCGCGGATTTCCCCGACCGGGACTCCGCGGATTTCCCCGACCGGGACTCGGCGGATTACCCCGACCGGGACTCCGCGGATCTCCGCGACCGAGAAAGGCGGCCGCCACGGCCGCGCCGCTCACCCGAGGCCGTACAGCCGCGCCAGCCGGGCCGCGTCGTCGCGCAGCCGGCGGCGCAGCGACGCGGGGGAGAGCACCTCCGCCTCCGGGCCGAGGGCGGTCAGCTGTGTATGGGCGACCTCCTCCGACTCCACCGGCAGGGTCACCGTCAGCCGCCCCTCGCCGTCCGGGTCCGAGGCGCCGGCCAGCGCCTCGCGGGCGGCGAGCGGATCGACGACGTGCGGCAGCCTGCGCGCCCCCTCCGGGGAGAGCCGCACCACTACCTCGGTACGCAGCAGCGACCGCGCGAACCGTTCCGCCTGCGCCGCCCAGAAGCCGGCCAGGTCGAAGTCCGGGTCCCGCGTGAACCGCTCCTCGCGCGGCTCCACGTCGGTGAACCGCTCGATCCGGTACGTCCGCCAGGGCACCCCGTCGCCGCCGGGCACCCGCGCGCACAGGTACCAGACCCCCGCCTTCAGCACGAGCCCGTACGGCTCCAGCTCCCGCTCGACGGTCTCGTCCCCGCGCCGGTAGCGCGCGCCGACCCGCCGGTCCGCCCAGACCGCCTCGGCGACCGCCGGCAGCAGCTCCGGCGGCTCCGGCTCCCGGAACCAGGCCGGCGCGTCCAGGTGGAACCGCCGGGCGGCGCTGTCCGGCGCGTCCCGCAGCGACGGCAGCAGCGCCGCCGACACCTTCAGCCGGGCCGCCGAGGCCGTGTCCGCCAGCCCCATCTCCCGCAGCGCCCCCGGCACCCCGGACAGGAACAGCGCCTCCGCCTCACCGCGCGCCAGACCCGTCAGCCGGGTCCGGTATCCACCGACCAGCCGGTAGCCCCCGGCCCGCCCCCGGTCGGCGTAGACCGGCACGCCCGCCTCCGACAGCGCCTGCGCGTCCCGGGTCACGGTCCGCTCGGACACCTCCAGCTCCCGGGCCAGTTCGGCCGCCGTCATGACGGGCCGGGACTGCAGCAGAAGCACCATCCTGATGAGCCGGGCCGCACGCATGTCCGTCATTGTGCCGCGTGGGTCACCCGACTGGCGGTACGCACCCTGTGGCGCACCGCGCACCGCTGTTAACGTCGAACGGCATTCGAGGTTTCACGGTTCAGCGGTTCCATCGGGACGTCCCTGAACGAGGACACGCACATGGCGAATATGGCGCAACAACCGGCGGACCACCCGGCCGGTCAACCCCGCGAACAGTGGTCCACCCGCACCGGCTTCCTGCTGGCGGCCATCGGTTCCGCCGTCGGCCTCGGCAACATCTGGCGCTTTCCGGCCGTCGCCTACGAGAACGGCGGCGGGGCCTTCCTGGTGCCCTATCTGATCGCCCTGCTCACGGCCGGCATCCCCCTGCTGATCATGGAGTACACGATCGGGCGCAGATACCGGACCTCGCCCCCGGCCGCGCTCCGGCAGATGGCCCGCCCGGCGGAGGTGCTCGGCTGGTGGCAGGTGGCCATCTGCTTCGTCATCGCCACCTACTACGCAGTGATCATCGCCTGGGCGGTCCGCTACGTCGGTTTCGCCGCCGACCAGGCCTGGGGCGACGACCCGGAGGGCTTCCTCTTCGGCACCTTCCTGGAGGCGGCCGACGAGCCCGGGTTCGTCTCCGGGTACGTCTCCGGCGTGATGTGGCCGCTCATCGCCGTCTGGATCGTGGTGCTGGTCATCCTGGCGTTCGGCATCCGGCGCGGCATCGAGAAGGCCAACAAGCTCTTCATCCCCCTGCTGGTCGTCTTCTTCGGCGCCCTGGTGATCCGGGCCGTCACCCTGGACGGGGCGGCCCAGGGGCTGAACGCCCTGTTCAGCCCCGACTGGTCCGAACTGAGCAACGGCAGCGTGTGGGTGGCCGCCTACGGCCAGATCTTCTTCTCGCTGTCGATCGGCTTCGGCATCATGGTCACCTACGCCTCCTACCTGCGCCGGCGCGCGGACCTCACCGGCTCCGCCCTGGTCGCCGGGTTCGCCAACAGCTCCTTCGAGATCCTCGCCGGCATCGGGGTGTTCGCCGCGCTGGGCTTCACGGCGCAAAGCGCGGGCGTGCCGGTCGACGAGGTGGCCACCGCGGGCCTGGGACTGGCCTTCGTCGCCTTCCCGACGATCATCTCCGAGATGTGGGCGGGCGGGCTGTTCGGCGTCGTCTTCTTCGTGTCGCTGGTGATCGCGGGACTGTCCTCGCTGATCTCCATCGTGCAGGTGGTCGTCTCCGCCGTGCAGGACCGCACCGGGATGCACCGCATCCCCGCCGTGTTCGGCGTCGGCGGCGCGGTGGCGATCGTGTCGATCCTGCTGTTCCCGACCGACGAGGGCGTCTACTTCCTCGACGCCTCCGACCACTTCATCAACCAGTACGGCATCGCCCTGGCCGCGCTCGTCGGCGTCGT
Source organism: Streptomyces sp. bgisy159 (assembly GCF_965341775.1). Taxonomy (GTDB): domain Bacteria; phylum Actinomycetota; class Actinomycetes; order Streptomycetales; family Streptomycetaceae; genus Streptomyces. The sequence continues at coordinate 306,181 of NZ_CBDQZH010000003.1, forward strand.
CGTGGTCGCCTGGGTGCTGCGCAAGCTGCCCGAGCTGCAGCGGGACGCCGACGCCACCTCCGCCGTGCGGCTCGGCCACTGGTGGCGGATCTGCCTGGGGCTGATCACCCCCCTGGTCCTCGGCTGGATGATGATCGACAGCCTGCGCAAGGAGTTCGACGAGAACTACGCCGGCTACTCCACCGACTTCCTGCTGGCGGTGGGGTGGAGCGTGGCGATCGGCGCGCTGCTGGTCGGCGTGGTGCTCTCCCTGATCCCGTGGAAGGCGGCCGGCGGCGGGCTGATCGACCTCGACATGGAGACCGCCGAGGAGTACGAGTCCCACCACCACAAGGACGACCCGGGTGGAAAGGAGGACCGCTGATGACCGGCGGCGCCATCGCGATGATGATCATCGCCATGCTCATCGTCTGGGGCGGCCTGCTGGCGGCCATCGTCCAGCTCCGCCGCCATCCGGACCCCGGCCCCGAGCCGGACGAGACGGGGATCCCGCGCGCGGAGGGCTGAGCGGCACCGGCCACCGACGACACGACGGCCGGACCGGCGGTGCCGGTCCGGCCGTCGTGCGGAGACGTCCTACAGGCCGTACTTCTCGCGGGCTTCCTTCACCGCCGCGGCCTGGACCTCGCCGCGCCTCGCGAGCTGGGCGAGGGCCCCGACGACGATCGACTCGGCGTCGACACCGAAGTGGCGGCGGGCGGCGTCCCGGGTGTCCGACAGGCCGAAGCCGTCGGCGCCCAGCGAGGACCAGTCCTGCTCCACCCACTGCGCGATCTGGTCCGGCACCTGGCGCATGTAGTCGGAGACCGCGAGGACCGGGCCCTCGGCGCCCTGCAGCGCCTGCCGGACGTACGGCACCCGCTCCTCGCCGCGCAGCAGCGCCGCGTCCGACTCCAGCGCGTCGCGCCGCAGCTCGGTCCAGGAGGTCGCGGACCACACGTCGGCGGCCACGCCCCACTCCTCGGCGAGCAGCCGCTGCGCCTTCAGCGCCCAGTGGATCGCCGTGCCCGAGCCCAGCAGCTGGATGCGCGGCGCGTTGGCCGCCGGGGACAGGCCCGCCGACTCCGCCGTGTTGAAGCGGTACAGGCCCTTGACGATGCCCTCGTCGACGCCGGCCGCCTGCGGCTTCGCGGGCTGCGGCAGCGGCTCGTTGTAGACGGTGAGGTAGTAGAAGACGTCCTGGTCCTCACCCGGCCGGGCCTCGCCGTACATCCGGCGCAGACCCTCTCGGACGATCACGGCGATCTCGTACGCGAACGCCGGGTCGTACGTCAGCGCCGCCGGGTTGGTCGCGGCGATGACGGGGGAGTGGCCGTCGGCGTGCTGGAGGCCCTCGCCGGTCAGCGTGGTGCGGCCGGCCGTCGCGCCGATGAGGAAGCCGCGGCCGAGCTGGTCGCCGAGCTGCCACATCTGGTCGGCCGTGCGCTGCCAGCCGAACATCGAGTAGAAGATGTAGAACGGGATCATCGCCTCGCCGTGTGTCGCGTACGACGTCGCGGCGGCGATGAAGTCGGCCATCGAACCGGCCTCGGTGATCCCCTCGTTGAGGATCTGGCCGTTCTGGGCCTCCTTGTAGTACATCAGCTGGTCGCGGTCGACCGGCTCGTACGTCTGGCCCTTGGGCGAGTAGATCCCGAGGGAGGGGAACAGCGACTCCATGCCGAAGGTGCGCGCCTCGTCGGGGACGATCGGCACCCAGCGCCTGCCGGTCTCCTTGTCGCGGACCAGGTCCTTGACCAGGCGGACGAAGGCCATGGTGGTGGCGACGTTCTGCGAGCCGGAGCCCTTGTCGAAGGAGGCGAACGCCTTCTCGGCCGGAGCCGGCAGCGGCGCGACCGGGTGGACGCGGCGCGCCGGGGCCGGACCGCCGAGGGCGGCGCGGCGCTCCTGGAGGTAGCGGACCTCGGGAGCGTCGGCGCCCGGGTGGCCGTAGGGGACCTGGCCGTCGGCGAAGGCGCTGTCCGCGATGGGCAGCTCCAGCAGGTCGCGCATCGCCTTGAACTCGTCCACCGTCAGCTTCTTCATCTGGTGGTTGGCGTTCTTCGACGCGAAGCCCTCGCCGAGGGTGTGGCCCTTGACGGTCTGGGCGAGGATCACGGTCGGCGCGCCCTTGCACTCCAGCGCGGCCCGGTAGGCGGCGTAGACCTTGCGGGCCTCGTGGCCGCCGCGGGAGAGGTGGAAGCACTCCAGGATCTTGTCGTCGCTCAGCAGCTTGGCCATCTCGGCGAGCTGCGGGTCCTTGCCGAAGAAGTCCTGGCGGATGTAGGCGGCGTCCCGGGTCTGGTACGTCTGCACCTGCGCGTCGGGTACCTCGCGCAGTCGGCGTACCAGAGCGCCCGTGGTGTCGAGCTGGAACAGCTCGTCCCAGGCCGTGCCCCACAGGGTCTTGACGACGTTCCAGCCGGCGCCGCGGAACTGGGCCTCCAGCTCCTGCACGATCTTGAAGTTGGCGCGGACCGGGCCGTCGAGGCGCTGCAGGTTGCAGTTGATGACGAAGGTCAGGTTGTCCAGACCCTCGCGGGCGGCGAGCGCGAGCGCCGCCGTCGACTCGGGCTCGTCCATCTCGCCGTCACCGAGGAACGCCCACACGTGCGAGGCGGAGACGTCCTTGATGCCGCGGTTGGTGAGGTACCGGTTGAAGCGCGCCTGGTAGATGGCGGAGAGCGGGCCGAGGCCCATCGACACCGTCGGGAACTCCCACAGCCAGGGCAGGCGGCGCGGGTGCGGGTACGACGGCAGGCCCTCGCCGCCGGCCTCCTGGCGGAAGTTGTCCAGGTGCCGCTCGGTGAGCCGGCCGTCCAGGAAGGCGCGGGCGTAGATGCCGGGGGAGGCGTGGCCCTGGATGTACAGCTGGTCGCCGGAGCCGGCGGCGTCGCCGGACTCCTTGCCGCGGAAGAAGTGGTTGAAGCCGGTCTCGTACAGCCAGGCCGCCGAGGCGAAGGTGGCGATGTGGCCGCCGACACCGTGCTTGGAGCCGCGGGTCACCATGGCCGCCGCGTTCCAGCGGTTCCAGGCGGTGATCCGGCGTTCCATCTCCTCGTCACCGGGAACGGCGGGTTCCGCGGCGGTGGGGATGGTGTTGACGTAGTCCGTCTCCAGGAGCTTGGGCAGCGCGATGCCGGTGCCCTCCGCGCGCTCCAGCGTGCGGCGCATCAGGTACGCGGCACGGTGCGGGCCGGCCGCCTTGGCGACCGCGTCCAGCGAGGCCTGCCATTCGGCGGTCTCCTCCGGGTCCCGGTCGGGGAGCTGGTCGAGCTCGCTCGGCTGGATGGCGTTGGGGTCGGTCATGTCGCCGCCTTCCTCAGTCGAAGGGGGTTCCCTCATCGGTAAGGGTTCGGGGTGCCCTTGGTCTTTGGCAGGACAGGGCTGGGGCTTGGGTGGCAAGCCCGTCGGCGACTGTAACTCCCTGATCGATGATCGATCAAAGGGTTGACGAAGAAAACCTCTCGATCTCGAGAAAGTAGGCACGCGGTGCCTCCGGGAGTGGCACCGGGTGACGTCATTCCGCCTTGTTTTCGCAGGTGGGGCGGCGTTTGAGCGGGCGGCTGCTCTGGTGTTCGGATGCTGCCGGGACGGTTTCGCGGGGGCCTCGCGGGGACGGTCTCACTCGCTCCCGTGGCGCGGGGCGCAGCCCAGGACGTGGGACTTGACCAGGTCGGCGATCCTCGGGTCGCGTCGGCGGAACGCCTGGACCAGCTCCTCGTGCTCCTCGGCGTACGACTGCTGCACCGTGCCCAGCCAGCGGATCGACAGCGCGGTGAACACCTCGATGCCCAGCCCCTCCCAGGTGTGCAGCAGCACCGAGTTCGCGGCCGCCCGGACCATCTCGCGGTGGAAGGCCACCGTGTGCCGCACCTGCGCCGTACCGTCCGACCTGCGGTCCGCCTCGTACAGCGCCGCGACATGGGACTCCAGCGCCGAGCAGTCCGCCGCCAGCCGCTCCGCCGCCAGCTCGGCCGCGATGGCCTCCAGGCCGGCCCGGACCGGGTAGCTCTCCTCCAGGTCCGCCGCGGTCAGGTTCCGCACCCGCACGCCCTTGTTCGGCGCCGACTCGATCAGGCGCAGCGACTCCAGCTCGCGCAGCGCCTCCCGGACCGGTGTCTGGCTGACCTCCAGCTCGGAGGCGATCCGGCGCTCCACGATCCGCTCGCCCGGCTTCCAGCGCCCGCTCACGATCCCCTCCACGATGTGCTCGCGGATCTGCTCGCGCAGCGAGTGGATGACGGGCGCGGTCATGAGGGCTCCTCAGGGAAGGGCCCAGCGGCCCCTAGGGCGTTCGACGTAAAGACAATAAGGCCGCGAGGCCGCCGTGGAGAGGCGCACGGGGGCGCTTTGGCGCAGGTGAGACGAGGCTTACACGGCAAACGACGGTGCCCCGGCCGGAGGAACCGGCCGGGGCACCGCACGGACGCCTGAGGGTTACAGCCCGAGCTCGACCTCGAACTCGCCCGCCTCCAGGATCGCCTTGACCGCGCTCAGGTACCGCGCGGCGTCGGCGCCGTCCACCAGACGGTGGTCGTAGGACAGGGTCAGGTACGTCATGTCGCGGACGCCGATGACCGTGCCCTCCTCGGTCTCGATGACGGCCGGACGCTTGACCGTGGCACCGATGCCGAGAATCGCGACCTGGCCGGGCGGCACGATGATCGTGTCGAACAGCGCGCCGCGCGAACCGGTGTTGGAGATGGTGAAGGTCGCGCCGGACAGCTCGTCCGGAGTGATCTTGTTGGCGCGGACCTTGCCCGCCAGCTCCGCCGTGGCCTTGGCGATACCGGCGATGTTGAGGTCACCGGCGTTCTTGATGACCGGGGTCATCAGGCCCTTCTCGGAGTCCACCGCGATACCGACGTTCTCGGTGTCGAAGTAGGTGATGGTCCCCTCGGCCTCGTTGATCCGGGCGTTGATGACCGGGTGGGCCTTCAGCGCCTGGGCCGCCGCCTTCACGAAGAACGGCATCGGGGAGAGCTTGACGCCCTCGCGGGCGGCGAAGGAGTCCTTCGCCTGGGCGCGCAGACGCATCAGCCGGGTGACGTCGACCTCGACGACCGACGACAGCTGGGCCATCTCCTGCAGCGCCTTGACCATGTTGTCGCCGATGACCTTGCGGATGCGGGGCATCTTGACGGTCTGGCCGCGCAGCGGGGAGACCTCCAGGGCCGGGGCGGCCTTCTTGGCGGCGGGCGCCGCCGCGGCGGCCGGAGCCGGAGCGGGCGCCTTGGCGGCCTCGGCGGCGGCCATCACGTCCTGCTTGCGGATACGGCCGCCGACGCCGGTGCCCTTGACGGAGCCCAGGTCGACGCCGTGCTCGGAGGCGAGCTTGCGCACCAGCGGGGTGACGTAGGCGCCCTCGTCGCTCGGCTGCGCGGCGGGCGCGGCCGGAGCCGGGGTGACCGGAGCCGGAGCGGGCGCCGGAGCCGCGGGGGCGGCCGGGGCCGGAGCGGCGGCGGGAGCCGGGGCGGCGGGGGCGGCCGGAGCCGGGGCCGGAGCGGCGGGCGCGGCCGGAGCCGGGGCCGGGGCGGCCGGGGCCGCGGGGGCGGCGGCGGCCGGGGCCGCGGGGGCGGCGGCGGCCGGGGCGGCACCCGGGGCGCCGATGACGGCGAGCTTGGCGCCGACCTCGGCGGTCTCGTCCTCACCGACCACGATCTCCAGCAGCACACCGGCGGTGGGCGCGGGGATCTCGGTGTCGACCTTGTCGGTCGACACCTCCAGCAGCGGCTCGTCGGCCTCGACGCTGTCGCCGACCGACTTCAGCCAGCGGGTGACGGTGCCCTCGGTGACGGACTCGCCGAGCGCGGGCAGGACCACGTCCGTGCCCTCGGCGGAGCCGCCGCCGGCGGCGGCCTCGGCGGTGGGCGCCGGGGCGGGGGCGGCCTGCTCGGCGGACGGCTGGGCGGCCTGGGCCGGCTCGGGGGCCGGCGGGGCGACCTCCTCGGCGGCCGGGGCCGGGGCCGCCGCCGGGGCGCCGGTGCCGTCGTCGATCACGGCCAGCTCGGCGCCGACCTCGACGGTCTCGTCCTCGGCGACCTTGATGGAGGCCAGAACGCCGGCGGCGGGGGAGGGGATCTCGGTGTCGACCTTGTCGGTCGACACCTCCAGCAGCGGCTCGTCGGCCTCGACGCGCTCGCCCTCGGCCTTCAGCCAGCGGGTGACAGTGCCCTCGGTGACGCTCTCACCGAGCGCCGGAAGGGTTACGGAAACCGCCATGGTTTCGGTTGCTCCTAACGAATTACGGAAGTCTGGGTCGTCGCGTTCGACGGATGTCGACCGAGGGTCGGTCAGTCGTGCGAGTGCAGCGGCTTGCCCGCCAGGGCCAGGTGGGCCTCGCCGAGCGCCTCGTTCTGCGTCGGGTGGGCGTGGACGAGCTGGGCGACCTCGGCCGGCAGCGCCTCCCAGTTGTAGATCAGCTGGGCCTCGCCGACCTGCTCGCCCATGCGGTCGCCGACCATGTGGACGCCGACGACGGCACCGTCCTTGACCTGGACGAGCTTGATCTCGCCCGCGGTCTTGAGGATCTTGCTCTTTCCGTTGCCCGCCAGGTTGTACTTCAGGGCGACGACCTTGTCCGCGCCGTAGATCTCCTTGGCCTTGGCCTCGGTGATGCCGACGGAGGCGACCTCCGGGTGGCAGTACGTCACCCGCGGGACACCGTCGTAGTCGATCGGGACGACCTTCAGACCGGCCAGCCGCTCCGCCACCAGGATGCCCTCGGCGAAGCCGACGTGCGCGAGCTGGAGCGTGGGCACCAGGTCACCGACGGCGGAGATCGTCGGGACGTTCGTCCGCATGTACTCGTCGACCAGGACGTAGCCGCGGTCCATGGCGACCCCGGCCTCCTCGTAGCCCAGGCCCTGCGAGACCGGGCCGCGGCCGACGGCCACCAGCAGCACCTCGGCCTCGAACTCCTTGCCGTCGGCGAGGGTGACCTTGACGCCGTCGGCGGTGTACTCGGCCTTCTGGAAGAAGGTGCCCAGGTTGAACTTGATGCCGCGCTTGCGGAACGCGCGCTCAAGAAGCTTGGAGGAGTTCTCGTCCTCGACCGGGACGAGGTGCTTCAGGCCCTCGATGACCGTGACGTCGGCGCCGAAGGACTTCCACGCCGAGGCGAACTCGACGCCGATGACACCGCCGCCGAGGATGATCGCCGACTTCGGCACCCGGTCCAGGACCAGCGCGTGGTCGGAGGAGATGATCCGGTCGCCGTCGATCTCCAGACCCGGCAGCGACTTCGGCACGGAACCGGTGGCCAGGAGGATGTGGCGACCCTGGATCCGCTGCCCGTTCACATCGACGGAGGTCGGGGAGGACAGCCGGCCCTCACCCTCGATGTAGGTCACCTTGCGGGAGGCGACGAGACCCTGCAGACCCTTGTACAGGCCCGAGACGACCTCGTCCTTGTACTTGTGCACACCCGCGACGTCGATGCCCTCGAAGGTGGCCTTGACGCCGAACTGCTCGCTCTCGCGGGCCTGGTCGGCGATCTCGCCCGCGTGCAGCAGGGCCTTGGTGGGGATGCAACCCCGGTGCAGGCAGGTACCGCCGACCTTGTCCTTCTCGATCAGGGCGACGTCCAGGCCCAGCTGCGCCCCGCGCAGGGCCGCGGCGTAACCACCGCTACCACCGCCGAGGATCACTAGGTCGAAAACGGTGCTGGCGTCGTTCGCCACGTCACGTCCTCCATGCATGTGCGCCACCGGTCTGCAGTGACCGGCAGGCGGCTGGTGTCCGGCCGCTCGTTCTTCGGCCCTTAGGTGGGGCCCTGTCCTGCCGAGCCCCATCTTCGCACTAGTCGCCGCGGTACGAGACGCCGGGCCGGGGTGTGAGACACCCCACGCCCGCCCACGCAAGGGGGCGCGGGAGCCGTGCGACAAGCCCCCGCGCCCCGAATCCGCCGTGCGGCGGACGAGCCCGCCGCGGCGGGCGGCCGTCAGCCGAGCTCGCCCGCGGCGGTCAGCTCGGCCAGCCGCACCAGCGTGCGCACCGCCGACCCGGTCCCGCCCTTCGGCGTGTACCCGAAGGGACCGCCCTCGTTGAAGGCCGGCCCCGCGATGTCCAGGTGCGCCCAGGTGATGCCCTCGCCCACGAACTCCTTCAGGAAGAGGCCGGCGACCAGGCCGCCGCCCATCCGCTCACCCATGTTCGCGATGTCGGCGACCTGCGAGTCCATGCCCTTGCGCAGGTGCTCCGGCAGCGGCATCGGCCACGCCGGCTCGCCGACCTCCTCGGCGGCCTCGACCACGGTGGAGCGGAACGCCTCGTCGTTCGCCATGACGCCGAACGTGCGCGAGCCCAGCGCCAGCATCATCGCGCCGGTCAGGGTGGCCACGTCCACGATCGCGTCCGGGTTCTCCTGCGACGCCGCCCACAGCGCGTCGGCCAGCACCAGCCGGCCCTCCGCGTCCGTGTTCAGCACCTCCACGGTCTTGCCGCTGTACATGCGCAGCACGTCGCCCGGGCGGACGGCGGAGCCGGACGGCATGTTCTCCGCCAGCGCCAGCCAGCCGGTCACGTTGACCTGGAGGCCGAGCCGCGCGGCGGCGACGACCGCGGCGAACACGGCGGCCGCGCCGCTCATGTCGCACTTCATCGTCTCGTTGTGGCCGGCCGGCTTCAGCGAGATGCCGCCCGAGTCGTAGGTGATGCCCTTGCCGACGAACGCGAGGTGCTTGTCCGCCTTCGGGTGGCTGTAGGACAGCTTCACCAGGCGCGGTGCTGCGGCGGAGCCCCCGCCGACGCCCAGGATGCCGCCGTAGCCGCCCTTGGTCAGCGCCTTCTCGTCGAGCACCTGCACCTTGATGCCGTGGTCCTTGGCGGCCGTCTGCGCCAGCGCGGCGAACGCGGCCGGGTCGAGGTCGTTCGGCGGGGTGTTGACCAGGTCGCGGGCCCGGTTCAGCTCCTCGACGACGGCCGTGGCGCGGGCGAGCGCGGCCTTGTGGGCGGCGTCGCGCGGCTTGCCGCCGAGCAGGGCGGCCTCGGCGAGCGGCGCCTTGCCGTTCTTGGCCTTGGCGGCGCCGGCGCCCTTGCGGTTCGACTCCTTGTAGGTGTCGAAGGAGTACGCGCCGAGCAGGATGCCCTCGGCGACGGCCCCGAGATCGCCGGCGTCGGCCAGCGGCAGGGCGAAGGCGGCCTTCTTGGTCCCGGCGAGCGCGCGGGCGGCCGCACCGGCGGCCCGGCGCAGGGCCTCGGCGTCGTAACCCGCGTCCTTCTCGGGCTCACCGCCCAGCCCCACCGCCACCACGAGGGGCGCCTTGAAGCCCGCGGGCGCGGGCAGCTTCGTCACCTCGCCCTCGGCGCCGGACGCGCCGAGGGTGTCCAGAAGGCCGGCGAGCCGCCCGTCGTAGGCCTGGTCCAGGGCCTCGGCGCCCGGGGCGACGACCAGGTCGCCGGACCCGGACGCGGAGCCCTTGGCGACACCGATCACGATCGCGTCGGCCCGCAGGCCGGGCGCCGCGGCGGTGCTGAGAGTGAGAGCAGTCACGGTGGTGAAATCTCGCTTCCGATGTGGAGTTTCTGTGGTCGAGCGGAGTGGGTCGACCGGCCCGACAGCCGACCTTAGAGCGGGGTCGCGGGCGCGATCGCACGGGGGCCGTCCCGGCGGCGCGGCGAACCGGCCGGGCGGACCCGGGGATGAGCCTACGCGTGCGCGCGCGTTCGCTCATTCCTGCGAGCGTTCACCTGTGGGTGGTGTCGTGGCCATTTCTCGACCCTTCCAATCCATGACCTGGGTCACACTCGTCGCGTCCGGTGCGGCGATCCGCCCACCGTTTCGCGTGAATTCCACGGATCTGCCGCGAGAGGCGCACAAACGGACCCGCGCGGATCCACTTGCTGGGGGAGGACGAACCATGACGCAGCGCACGCTCGGCCGGAACAGATGGCGAAGTGCCGCCGCACTGGCGGCGGCGACCGGGATGCTGACCGCGGTGGGGGCGGGGGCGCCGACGGCGGCCGCGGCGACCACCCCGCGCGTCGACCTGAAGGTGCTGGTCGTCGACAACGGCGACAGCCCCGTCGAGGCGATCACCGCACAGCTGAGGAACACGGGCGTTCCGTACACCACCGTGGACCTGAACGACCCGGACCGGCCGACCGTCGACGCAGGCTTCCTCAGCGACACGGCGGGCGGCACCCCGCGGGCCAGGTTCCAGGGCGTGGTGCTGCCGAACGAGGCCCCGTTCGGCGCCGGTTCGGCCGAGCAGACCGCGCTGGAGGACTACGAGCGGACCTACGGCATCCCGCAGGTGGACGCCTACACCTGGGCCCACCCGGAGGTCGGCCTGGACTACGCCTCCTACACCGGCCCGCTGGACGGCCGCCCGGCGGCCGTCACCGCGGCCGGGCGCGGCGGCTGGTTCGGCTACCTCGACGGAGCGTTCACCCTGGAGGACAACGCCCCGGACGTGTCGGAGAGCTACGGCTACCTGGGCGCGCCCCGGGAGGGCTTCACCAGCTACGTCGACGTGTCCGTCGGCGACACGACCGGCAGCCTGGTCGGCGAGTACGCCCATGACGGGCGCCGCGAGCTGGTGGTCACCTTCGCCTACAACCAGTACCAGCAGCAGTTCCGGCTGCTGGCCCGCGGCATCGTCGAGTGGCTCACCGAGGGCGTCCACCTCGGCCAGCTCCGCAACTACTTCGCCGTCCACGTCGACGACGTCTTCGCGCCCGACGCCCGCTGGGACACCGAACGCAACTGCACCCCGGGTGACCTCGACTGCGTCGGCGGCGACGGCCCGGGCACCGTGCCGATCCGGATGACCGCGGCCGACGCGGCGTACGCCGCCCAGTGGCAGACCCAGCACGGGTTCACCCTGGACATGGTCTACAACGCCGGCGCCGGCGAGGAGTGGAAGACCGAGAACGGCGGCGGCACCGACGCCCTGACCGACCGGCTGCTCGCCGACCGGGCCCGCTACCGGTGGATCAACCACACCTACACCCACCCTTTCCTCGGCTGCGTCCAGGACACCTCCACCGTCCCGTGGACCTGCGCGAAGAACGCCGACGGCAGCATCCGGTGGGTGAGCCGCTCCGAGATCTCCGCCGAGATCCGCGACAACTACTACTGGGCCGTGAACAAGGGGCTCCCGCTCGACCGCACCGAACTGGTCACCGGAGAGCACTCCGGCCTGCGCACCCTGCCCCAGCAGCCCGTCGACAACCCGAACCTGGCCGGCGCGCTCGCCGACAACGGCATCCGCTGGACCGGCTCGGACAACTCGCGCGAGCCCGAACAGCGCGCCGTGGGCCTCGCGTCGACCGTGCCGCGCCATCCCATGAACGTCTACTACAACGTCGGCACCAAGGCCGAGATGGCCGACGAGTACAACTGGGTGTACACCACCCGGGCCGACGGCGGCAGCGGCATCTGCGAGGACAGCCCCCTGTCCACCTGCATCACCCCGCTGGACACCGCCACCGGCTACGACGACTACATCGTCCCCATGGAGGCCCGCACCGCCCTCGGCCACGCCCTGTCGGGTGACCCGCGCCCGCACTACGTCCACCAGTCGAACCTGGCCGAGGAGCGGATCCTGTACCCGGTGCTGGAACGGGTGCTCGCCGGCTACCGGGCGTTGTTCGCGGACAACACCCCGCTGCAGAACGCCCGGCAGTCCGCCATCGGCACCGAGCTGAAGAACCGCGCCGACTGGCAGGCCGCCGTCGCCGCGGGCGAGGTCACCGCGTACCGGGTCGGCGACACCGTCACGGTGACGGCCCCGTCCGGCACCGAGATCCCGCTCACCGCCCCGGAGGGCACTCGCCGGCAACTCCTGCTCGGCACCACCGTCTTCGGCACCCCGTACGCGGGAGCCCGCTCCGACTGGACCCAGCCGGCGGCGCTCCAGACGGCCGTCGTCCTGAAGCTGCCGTAGACACCGACGCCCTCAGGGGCGCGGGGAACTGCGCGACCGGCCGAATCGAGACCGCACCCGGCCTCCGGCGCGCAGTTCCCCCAGGACAACATCCGCATACAGGGGGGAAGCCAGCGCAGCGATGCCGCGAACCGGCCGTCACGTCACCATGCTCACCGAAGGCACCTATCCGCACGTCCACGGCGGGGTCAGCACCTGGTGCGACCAACTCGTCAAGGGCATGCCGGAGGTGGACTTCCACATCCTCTCGCTCACCGGCACCGGCCGCGAACCCGTGACCTGGGAGCTGCCGCCCAACGTCTACCGTCACACCACCCTGCCGACCTGGGGCCCGCGCCCCGGCCGCGCGCGAGCACCCGTCGGCCGGGCCCGCCGCCGCTTCGCCGACTCCTACGAGCGCCTCCTGCTCTCCTTCCTCGACCCCGAGGCCCGTTGCGACTTCGGCTCCGCCCTGTACGAGCTGGCCGAACTCGCCCGGGACGGCCGGCTGCCGGCGGCGCTGCGCACCGAGACCGCGCTGCGCTCCCTGATGTGGATATGGACGATGCCGCATCTGCCGACCGCCGCCGCCCGGCCCACCGTGCACGACGCGCTCACCGCCACCGACCTGCTGGAACACGCCCTGCGCCCGCTGGCCGCACGGATGCCCGAGGACTGCGTCGCGCACGCCGTCAGCAGCGGCCTGGCCACCCTCCCGGCGCTCGCCGCCCGCCACTTCGAGGGCGTGCCCTTCCTCCTCACCGAGCACGGCATCTACCTGCGCGAGCGCTATCTCGGCTACCGGCGCGACGCCCAGCGCTGGCCGGTCAAGGCGTTCATGCTCGCCTTCTACCGCGCGCTGAACTCCCACGGCTACCGCACCGCCGACCTGATCACCCCGTGCAACCGGTACAACCGCCGCTGGGAGGAGCGCGGCGGCGCCGCCCCGGACCGTATCCGCACGGTCTACAACGGCGTCGACCCCGCCGCCTTCCCGCACGCCGGACCGGAACCCGACGTGCCCACCCTCACCTGGTGCGGGCGCGTCGACCCCATCAAGGACCTGGAGACGCTGATCCACGCCTACGCCACGGTCCGCGCCGAGCTGCCCGAGACCCGGCTGCGCCTGTTCGGGCCGGTCCCGCCCGGCGGGCAGGCGTACCGGACGAGACTGGAGAAGCTCGCCGCCGAACTCGGCGTCACCGACGGCCTCAGCTTCGAGGGCCGCGTCACCGAGGTGTGGCGTGCCTACGCGGCCGGCCACGTCGTCATGCTGTCCTCGATCTCCGAGGGCTTCCCGTTCTCCCTGATCGAGGCCATGTCCTGCGGCCGTACGACCGTCTCCACCGACGTCGGCGGCGTACGCGAGGCCGTCGGTGACACCGGCCTGGTGGTGCCGCCGCGCGAGCCGGAGAAGATGGCCGCGGCGGCGCTGGCCCTCCTCAAGGACGACGAACGGCGGCTGCGCCTGGCCGAGCTGTCCCGGCAGCGGGTCATCGACCGGTTCACCCTGCGCCGCTGCGTGGAGAACTTCCGCACGGTCTACCAGGAACTCGCCGGGCTGCCCGAGATCTACCGGCCGGCCGTCGAGACGGTCGCCGACTGGACCGCCGAACTGCGCGACCCCTGGTACGCGGCCGTCGCGACGGACGGAACCGACTGGTGAGCCGCTCCCCGGGGCTGCTTCGGGGCGCCCGCCCCGTCGCCCTGCCCACGATCCCGCACCAGCGGGCCACGCCCCGCCGGGCCGCCCCCGACCCGATCGACGAACTGGCCGCGCAACTCGACGACTTCGTCGCCGCCGCCGTCCACCCCGACGAGATAGCCGCCCTGCTGGAGTCCGACGGCCTGTCCGACGACCAGATACGCGAGCGGTACGGCGTGCGGAACTCCTTCGCGCTCGCCGAGGAGCTCTACGCACGCGTCCCGCGCCGCCACCCCGGCCCCGACGGCCCGCCGGCCGACCCCTGGCGGGTGAGCCTGCTCGGCTGTCTGCTGCGCGGCCTGGTCTTCGCCCTCCCCGGCTTCGCCCACGTGCTCGGCGCCCCCCTGCTGGCCGGGCCCCGCGACGACCTCGGCCTGCCGGCCGGCACGGTCCCGCTCCTCGCGGGCGCGCTGTGCGGCTGGAGCTGGAACCAGGGACTGTCCCACCGGGCCTACACCTGGCTCGGCCTCGGCGACCGGGCCGCCGCCCGCCGCTGCCTCCTGGTCGGCGCCCCGGTGGGCGCCCTGCTCGGCTCGCTGGCCGCGCTCGCGGTGACCGGACCGGCCCACCCGGCCGCACTGGCCTTCGCCGCCGGCCAGTCCTGCTATCTCGGGGCCTCGACCGTCCTGCTGGTGCTGGGCCGCGAACGGATCCTGCTGGCCGCCCTGGCCCCGATGACGGGCGGCGCGCTGCTGTCCCTCGTCGAACCCGTTCCGTCGTCGCTGCGGCTCCTGCTCCTGGTGGTCTCACCGGGCGCCGTGACGGTCCTCGCGCTGCGCGAGGTCCGGCCGACGCTGCGGGAAATGGGCGAGCTGTTCGCACCGGGCCGCGCCGGCGGCGTGTCCCGGCTGCCGGTCGGCTCCCTGCCCTACGCGTTGTTCGGGCTGGCCAGCGGGGCCCTGGTGCTGTACGCGGCGCTCGGCGACGTGCTCGCGGGACAGGCGCACAGCGCGCCGGCCGCGCCCGCCGCCGTGGCGCTCACCCTCAGCATGGGCCCCGCCGAGTGGCTGCTGCACCGCTTCCGCAGCGGCAGCCTGGCCGGGCTGCGCGCGGCCGGCACCGCGCGCGCCTTCCGGCGTGCGACGGCCCGTACGGTGACGCTGTGCCTGGCCGGGTACCTGCTGGTCCTGCTCGCCCTGGGGGTGCTCGCCGCGCTGCTGTGGCCGCACGCGCCCGAGCCGACCGGCATGCGGCTGGCCGGACTGCTGCTGCTCGGCGTGGTGCTGTGGACGGGCCTGCTGCTGCAGTCCTTCGGCGCGGTGCTCGGTGCCGCCGTGGTCTGCTCGCTGGCCGCCCTCGCCCAGACGGGAGCCCTGCTGCACCACCTGCCCGCACACCCGGTCGCCGTGGCCGTGTACGCGGCGGCGGCCACCGCCCAGGCCGTCCTGGCCGGTGCCCTGCTCGGAAGGGCGACCGCCCACCGATGAGCACCCTGCTGGTCCCGTACTACGAGCACCCGGCCGTCCGGCCCGCCGAGTGGGCGGCGGTCCTCGCCGCCGCCCCCCGGTTGTACGGCGTCGTCCTCAACCCGGCGAGCGGCCCCGGCACGGTCCCCGACCCGGCGTTCGCCGAGGTCGCGGCCCGGCTGCGGGCGGCGGACGTCCGGGTGCTGGGCTACACCGACACCGCCTACGGGCGGCGCCCGCCCGCCGAGGTCGCGGACGACCTCGCCCGCCACCGGGCCTGGTACGCCACCGACGGGGTGTTCCTCGACCAGGTCGCCTCGGGGCCCGGCGACCTGCCGTACTACCGCGGTCTCGCGCACGCCGTCCGGGCGGCCGGCTGCCGCTCCCTCACCCTCAACCCCGGCACCCCGCCCCACCCCGGCTACGCCCGCGTCGCCGACGTCCTGGTCACCTTCGAGGACCCCTGGGCGGCGTACCGCACACGGCGGCCCCCGGCCCCCGCGGTGGCCGCCGTGCAGTGCCACCTCGTCCACGGCGTCCCGGCCGGCGCCGACTGCGCGGGCCTCGCGCGTTCCCTCGGGGCCGGACTGCACTGTGCGGTGCCGGGGACGGGAGATCATCCTTGGGGTACGTTGCCGCACACCCTGGAGCCGGTCCGTTGAGACACCCGATACTGCTCACCACTCTGCTCGCGCTGCTGCTGGCGGGCTGCACCACGACCCCGCGGGACGACGAAGCGGACCCGCGGCCCACGGCCGGGCGCTGGGTGCCGCACCCCGGCATCGGCTGGCAGTGGCAGCTCAGGGACCGTCTGGACACCTCCGTCGACGTCCCGGTCTACGACATCGACGGCTTCGACAACCCGAAGGCGACCGTCGACGCCCTGCACGCCGACGGCCGCAAGGTCATCTGCTACCTGTCCACCGGTGCCTGGGAGGACTGGCGGCCGGACGCCGACGCGTTCCCCGAGGCCGTCGTGGGCCGCAGCAACGGCTGGCCCGGCGAGCGCTGGTTCGACATCCGCCGCACCGACGTCCTGGAACCGCTGATGGCCGAGCGGCTCGACATGTGCCGCGACAAGGGGTTCGACGCGGTGGAACCGGACAACATGGACGGCCACCTCAACGACACCGGGTTCCCCCTGACCGCCGACGACCAGCTCCGCTACAACCGGCTGATCGCCCGCCTCGCCCACGACCGGGGCATGTCCGTCGGCCTGAAGAACGACCTGGACCAGATCCCCGAACTGGTCGGCGACTTCGACTTCGCGGTCAACGAGCAGTGCGCCCAGTACGGCGAGTGCGCGTCCCTGACCCCGTTCATCGAGGCCGGCAAGGCCGTCTTCCACGTCGAGTACGAGCTGCCCACCAGCCGCTTCTGCGCCGAGTCGCGCCGGCTGCGCCTCAGCTCCCTGCTGAAGAAGTACGAGCTGGGCGCCTGGCGCGAGGCCTGTTAGGGCCGCGCCGGGCCCCTGGCTAGGAGCCCAGCGACAGGACCACCAGCGCGGTCGTCGCCGCCGTCTCCGCCAGGCCGCCGAAGACGTCCCCGGTGACCCCGCCGAAGCGGCGCGTGCAGCGGCGCAGCAGCAGTTCGGAGGCGGCCAGCGCGGTGACGACCGCCAGCGCCGCGCGGATCGCGTCGTACGGTCCACCGGGCGCGCCCGCCGCGGCCGCCAGCGCGACACAGCCGGCCGCGACCCCCGCGGCGCCCGCCGTCGGCACCACACCCGCGACCGCCGCCCCCAGCCCCTCCGGCCGGGCGGCGGGCACCCCCGCCCGCGCGGCCAGGGTGAGCGCCAGCCGGGCCGCGACCGCGGAGACCACGGCCCCCAGCGCGCCCTGCGCCCAGGAGTCGGCGTAGAGCCCGGCCAGCGCGGCCACCTGGGCGAGCAGTACCAGCACCAGGGTGACCACCCCGAACGGCCCGATGTCCGACTGCTTCATGATCCGCAGCGCGTCCTCGGCGGGCTTGCCGCTGCCCAGCCCGTCCGCGGTGTCGGCGAGGCCGTCCAGGTGCAGCCCGCGGGTCAGCGCGGCGGGCACGGCGACGGACCCCACGGCGGCGAGGAGAGGACCCGCGCCCGACGCGAGCAGCAGCAGGCCGAGGCCCGCCGCGGCACCGCCGACGACCAGTCCGGCCAGTGGGGCGCTGAGCATGCCACCGCGCGCGGCCGGGCGGTCCCAGCGGTGGACGTGGACGGGCAGCACGGTGAGTGTGCCGAAGGCGAAGCGCAGGCCGTCCAAGGGGGAGGGGGTCGTCGGGGTGTCGGTCACCCGCGCAGGCTACCGGCCGCCATGGGCCGCACCTGAGGGGGCGGTGGCTGGGGAGGGACGACAGGCGAGGGCGGGGCCAGGGGAGGGCGGGGCCAGGGGAGGGGGTGACAGGGGAGGCGGGTGACAGGGAAGGCGGGGAGGAAGTGAGACAGCGACAAAAGAGATTAGAGTGCCTATATGGGACATTGGCTCTACCGGAACATCGTCGAGCCGGGCAAGCTGCCGCTGCTCCTCGCCCTCACGGCCTTCGTCCTGACCTTCCTCGTCACCCGCGTCATCACCCGGCTCATCCGCGCGGGCAAGGGCCCGTTCGGCAACGTGAAGGCCGGCGGTGTGCACATCCACCACGTCGTGCCCGGCGTCGTCCTCACCCTCGTGGGCGGCTTCGGCGCGGTGACCGGCGGCCGCGACGGCGTCGGGCCGGCGCTCAGCGCCGTCGTCTTCGGCATCGGCGCCGGACTCGTCCTCGACGAGTTCGCGCTGATCCTGCACCTCGACGACGTCTACTGGAGCGAGGAGGGCCGCAAGAGCGTCGAGGCCGTCGTGATGACGGCCGCCCTGGTCGGCCTGGTACTCGCGGGGTTCTCCCCGTTCGGCGTGAACGGACTCTCCGAGGACGAGCTGCAGAACCGGGGCGCGGCCATCGTCACCGTGATCACCAACTTCCTCTTCGCGCTCGTCGCCCTCGGCAAGGGCAAGACCCGGGTCGCGGTCTTCGGGGTGATCGTCCCGCTCGTCGCGCTGGTCGGCGCGGTCCGTCTGGCCCGCCCCAACTCGCTCTGGGCCCGCCGCTTCTATCCCCACCGCCCCCGCGCCCGCGCCCGGGCGACCCTGCGCGCCTACCGCCACGACCGCCGCTGGTCCCGCCCTCGCCGCGCCGTGGAGAACTGGCTCGGCGGTGCCCCCGACGCCCCACCACCGGCCCTGCCGGAGGCGACCGAACAGACCGAACACGGCACGGAGCCCGTGCCGCCCGGGGGTGGCGGCGAGGGGCGGTGAGCCGGCCGCCGGAGTCCGGGTGCGGCGGTGCCGGCGTTCCGGCGCCCGCGGCCGGGCCGCTCACGCCGGGTCCTGCCCCGCCAGGAACTCGGTTCCGTCGGCCGCTTCGGCCGCTTCGGTCTGCTTGCTCAGCCGGGCTGTCTCGGCCTGTTCGGCTGCTTCAGCCGACTCGGCTCATGCGGTCCGCTCGCGCTGCTCGGCCTGTTCGGTCGCTTCGGTCTCCGCGCCCTGCTCGGCCTGTCCGTCCCGCTCGCCCCGCTCGCCCTGCCCGTCCTTCTCCGCATCGGCCGGACCGCCGGAAGGTGTCCCGTCCCGCTCAGGGAGTTCGGCGGCCAGCGCGGCGGCCGCCTGCACCAGCGGCAGCGCCGACAGGGCGCCCGCGCCCTCGCCGACCCGCACCCCCTGGTCGAGCAGCGGCTCCAGCGCCATCCGGTCCAGCGCCTTGGCCTGCCCCGGCTCCCCGGAGGCGTGCCCGGCCAGCCACCAGTCGGGCGCCCGGAAGGCGATCCGCTGCCCGACCAGCGCACAGGCCGCCGCCACCACACCGTCCAGCACGACCGGCACCTTGCGCACCGCGCACTGCAGCAGGAACCCGGTCATCGCGGTGAGGTCCGCGCCGCCCACGGTCGCCAGCAGCTGCAACTGGTCCCCGAGCACCGGCCGGGCCCGCCGCAACGCGTCCCGGATCGCGGCACACTTGCGCATCCACGCCAGGTCGTCGATCGCCAGCCCGCCCCGCCCGGTCACCACGGACGCGTCGGTCCCGCACAGCGCCGCCACCAGGACCCCGGCCGCCGTGGTGCCGCCGACGCTCACGTCGCCGAGGACCACCAGATCCGTACCGGAGTCGGCCTCCTCGTCGGCCACCGCCATGCCCGCCCGGAAGGCCGCCTCGGCCTCCTCGGGGGTCAGCGCGTCCTCGACGTCGATCCGCCCGCTGCCCCGCCGTACCCGGTGGCGCACCACGTCCTGCGGGAACGCGTCCGGCTCGCAGTCCAGCGCCATGTCCACCACCCGCACGGGCACCCCGAGCCGGCGCGCCAGCACCGCGGCCGGACGAGCCCCCTCCAGGACCTCCCGCACCAGGTCCGCGGCGCTGCCCGCGGGCCGCGCCGAGACGTCGAGCTCGGCGACGCCGTGGTCGCCGGCGAACAGGACGAGACGCGGGCGCTCGATGGGCCGTACCGGCACCCGGCCCTGCGCTGCCGCCAGCCACTCACCCAGGTCGTCCAGACGCCCCAGCGACCCGGGCGGCACGATCTGACGTTCCCGGCGTGCCTCCGCGTCGCGGCGCACCCCGCCGTCGGGGCGCTCGATGAGATCGGTGAAGTCGTCGAGATTAAGCGAGCTCATTCGCCGAACAGTACCGGCACCGATCGAACGGATCCGCGCCGCGATCGCCACCACACTCCCGCCGCGTCTTTGCACCCGGGATCGCGATCCCATACGTTCCGTTTTGCCATGGAATGTCGTACGACATGACCCGTCAGGTATCGCACCGGGAGCCACCGTCCATGCCCCCACGCCCGCCCCGCACCCCACGCCCCCCTCGGCCCATCCACGAACCCCGCCGCGACGACTGCCCCTGGTGCGGCTCCACCCGGCTGCGCACCCGGCTGCGCACCCCCGACCTGCGCCACCGGCACCGCCCGGGCACCTTCACCCTGGACGAGTGCCGGGACTGCGCACACGCCTTCCAGAACCCGCGCCTGACCCCGGAGGGCCTGGCCCTCTACCCGGCCGACCCGGTCACCGCCGCCGACCGCAGACGGCTGCGCGCCACCGCCCGGACGATGCTGGCGTTCCCCGAGCCGGAGAGCTGGCTGGACGTGGGGACGGGCGACGCGCGCTTCCCGGAGACGGCGCGGGAGCTGTTCACCTACACGGCGTTCGACGGCCTCGACCCCACGGCGCGGGTGCGGCGGGCCCGCGCGGCCGGCCGGGTGGAGGAGGCCCACGTGGGCAGTCTCGCGGCGCCCGAGCTGACGTCCCGGCTGCGCGCCCGCTACGACGTCGTCAGCATGCTGCACCACCTGCAGCACACCAGCGATCCCCGCGCCGAACTCCGGGCCGCCGTCACGGCCCTGCGCCCGGGCGGCCACCTGCTGGTGGAGCTCCCGGACCCGTCCAGCGCCTCCGCGTCGCTGCTGGGCAAGTGGTGGCCCGCCTACGACCAGCCGCGCCACCTGCACCTGATCCCGCCCGCCAACCTCCGCGCCGAACTGGAGGCGCAGGGCTGCGCCGTCGTCTCGACGGACAGCAGCGCCCCGCACCTGCCGCGCGACCTCGCGGCAGCCGTACGCGTGCGCCTGTCCCGCACCCGGATGCGGGCCGTCGCCCGGCCGGCATCCGCCCTGACCCTGTTCCTGGACCTGGCCCTGTCCCCGGTCCTGCGGCACACGCCCTTCTCCAACACGTACCGCCTGATCGCCCGGAAGACGGGCGGCGGCTGAGACGGTCCAGCGCCAGCGCCAGCGCCAGCGCCAGCGGCAGCGGCGGCATACGGCGTGCACGGCGGCCCGGCCGCGGTGGTGTCCCCCGCGGGCCACAGGGCCGACGTGGGCGTGTCTCCGCCGGCCACAGGCCCGGTGCGGTCGTGCCCCCGCCGGCCGGCCACAGGCCCGGCCCCGGTGCCGACCGCCCCTGGCCCCTACCCCCGCAACACCACCGCCTGCCCCGCCACGACCAGCAGAACCTCCTCGCACTCGGCCGCCACCGCCGCGTTCAGCCGCCCCAGCTCGTCCCGGTACCGCCGCCCGGACGCGGTGGCCGGCACGATGCCCGAGCCCACCTCGTTGGAGACCAGCACCACCGTCCGCCGGGTCCCGCGCACCGCCGCCGCGAGCTCCGCCACCCGCTTGCGCAGCTCCCGCTCACCCCCGTCCGCCCACAGCGCGTCGTCCCACGCCCCGACGGCGTCCATCGCGTCCGTCAGCCACAGCGACAGACAGTCGATCAGCACCGGCGCCCCGCTCCCCCCGAGCACCGGCACCAGATCGCAGGTCTCCGCCGTCCGCCACGACCCCGGCCGCCGCTCCCGGTGCGCGGCCACCCGGTCCGCCCACTCGGCGTCCCCGCCGCGCGCGCCCCCGGTCGCCACGTAGAGCACGTCGGGGAAGGACTCCAGCCGCCGCTCGGCCTCCACCGACTTGCCCGAGCGCGCCCCGCCCAGCACCAGCGTCCGGCGCGGCACGTCGGGCACCTCGTCGTAACCGCCCACGGCGAGCGTCTCGCCGTCCGGGACGGCCCGCGCCCCGGCCGCGGCCAGCCGCCGCCGCAACTCCGGCCCCGGCGGCACGTCATGGTCCAGGTGGACGGCGACCACGTCCGTCGTGGGGCCCACCGCGCCCACCGCCCGAAGCTTCGCCAGCGCGTCCGGCCGCCCCACCACGTCCACGAGCACCAGGTCGTACCCCTCGGAGGCCCCCGGCCCCCGCTCCAGCCCGGCCGGCGCGCTCCCCGGCGGCAGATAGAGCAGCTGCTGCCCGTCCGGCCCGCTCACCGCGTACCCGGTGCCGCCCGCGTCCATCGCCACGGCCCGCACCCGGTGCCCCGTCAGCAGCGTCAACTCCCGCCCGTCGGGCACCCGGACCGGCTGCGGCAGCCCGGCCGGCACCTCCACCGCCGGACCGTCGTGCGGGTGCGACAGCAGCACCTGCCGCACCCCGCTCAGCGAATGCCCGGCCCGGGCGGCCGCGAACGCCGCCCCCGGCGTGAGGTCCAGCAGGAGGGAGCCGTCGACGAGCAGCGCGGTGGCGGCCCGGGCGTCCTCGCCCAGCGAGCCGGCGCACGCCGCGCAGGGGCAGTCGGGGCGGGGCAGGCCCGCGGGAGCACCGGTACCGAGCAGAGTCACGTCCACACACCGATTTTCGCGTGTCCCCGCAGGTCTTGCGCATCCGGCTAGGCTGCCAGCAGGAGCCGGACCAAGATCCGGCCCCTGCTCCGCACGGGTTCACACCAGGGAGGCGTACATGGCGGCATGGACGTGGCGGTTCGAGAAGGCCGACGGGGCGGAGGTCGCGCCCGCGGTGGAGCCGGAGGAGTTCACCACCCAGGGTGACGCCGAGTCATGGATCGGCGAGCACTGGAAGGAACTGGCGGCCGGCGGCGCGGACCAGGTGAGGCTCTTCGAGGACGGCACCGAGATCTACGGCCCGATGAGCCTCCACCCCGAGGACTCCTGACCTGACGTCAGGCGGGCGGGGGCCGCACACCGGCCCTCGCCGCGTCCGGCGTACGGGGCGCCTTCGCCCCCAGGATGTCGTCGCCCCCCAGGACGTCGTCGAGCGCGGGCGTCACTGGGCGCCCAGCGTCACCTCGACCGTGCGCCGCTCCCCGTTGCGCGTGAAGGTCACCGTGGTGCGCTGTCCGGGCCGGTCCGCGGCCAGCGCCTCCGCCAGGGAGGTGACCGTGGTGACGCGGGTGTCGCCCAGCCCGACGATGATGTCCCCGGGCCTCAGTCCCGCCTTGTTGGCAGCGCCCCCCTCCACCACGTCCACCACCGCGGCCCCGGCCGCCCGGTACTCGTCGTCGACGACCGTGCGCGCCGTGATGCCGAGCGCAGCCCGGCCCGAGTCGGTGACCCTGCCGTCCTCGATGATCTGGTCGGCGACCGTCCGCACCATCGAAGACGGGATCGCGAACCCGATGCCCGGCGCCGCACTGCCGCCGAACCCCGGGTCGACGGCGGCCAGCGTCGGGATGCCGATGACCTTCCCGGCCAGGTCGACCAGCGCACCCCCGCTGTTGCCGGGGTTGATCGCGGCGGACGTCTGCACCATGTTCGCGATGGTCGCGCCGGTGCCACCGTCCCCGCCGCTCTCGCTGACGGTCCGCCCGGTCGCCGAGACGATGCCCTGCGTCACGCTCGACGACAGCCCGAGCGGCGACCCCATGGCGAGCACGATCTGCCCGACCTCCACCTTCGAGGAGTCCCCGAAGGAGGCCGCCCGCAGCCGGTCCGGCACCTCGTCCAGCTCGATGACGGCCAGGTCCTGCTGGGGGTACGAGTAGACGAGCGTCGCGGGCAGCGGATCCTCGCTGCCCGCCGTCGTCACCCGGAAGGTCTTCTCCTCGCCGACCACGTGCGCGTTGGTGACGATGTGCCCCTCGTCGTCGTACACGACCCCCGAGCCCACGGCCCGGCCGGCCCGGATCTGCACCACCGACGGCAGGACGTCCTCGATCACCTTCTGGTACGCGTCCTCCAGATCGCCGTCCGCCCTGGCGACGGGCGCGGCGGCCGGCGCGGTGGTCGCCGCGGCATCGCCGTCCCGGTCACCGGAGCCGCCGCCGGAACAGCCCGACAGCGGGGCCAGGCAGCACAGGAGCGCGGCGACGGCCGCGGCCGTCCGGGCGACGCGGGCAGGGGAGGCGTCCATGCCCCGAGTCTCGTGTCGGAGCGGTGATCCCGCCCCCGCTGTTCCCCCGACAGGGGGTCGCCGGCCGGTGACCCGACGGGGTCAGCCCCGCACACCGCACAGGTGCAGCAGCGCCGCCACCGCGCGGTACGGGTCCGTCCGGCCCGCCCGCTCCTCGACGGCCAGCAGCGTCTCCACATCGGCCGGGAGGTCCGCCCCGTCGGCCGCCGTGTCGGTGAAGACCCGCACCCCGTACCAGGTGGCCAGCGGCGCCCCGATCCCCGCGAGGGTGCCGGTCAGCGTGGCCAGCCGGTCCGCGCGCACGTCCAGGCCCAGCCGGTTGCGGTAGCTGACGGTGTCGAAACCGTCCAGGGCGCCCGCCCAGTCGCCCGACAGACCCGGCCGCATGGCCAGCGCGTCGCCGTTGCGCACCAGCAGCGACAGCAGACCGCCGTGCGCGAGCATCCGGGCCAGCCCCGCCAGCAGGGCGTCCGGCTCCTCGATGTACATCAGCACACCGTGACAGAGGACCACGTCGAAGCTGCCGGGCAGGAAGTGCACCCCCGTGTCCCGGCCGTCGCCCTCGATGATCCGCATCCGCTCCCGGATGCCCTCCGGCTCCCGGGCCAGCGCCTCGCGGGCCGCGGCGACCATCGCCGCGTCCTGCTCCAGGCCGGTCACCGAGTGACCGAGGCGCGCCAGCCGCAGCGCCTGCGTGCCCTGTCCCATCCCCACGTCGAGCACCCGCAGGCGCTGCCCGACCGGGAACCGCGCCGTGATCTGCTCGTCGAGCTGCCGGGCCACCAGCTCCTGCCGTACGACATCGCGCAGCCCGCCGATCCTGCTCAGCCAGGCCTTGGCCGCACCCCCGGAGAAGGAACTCGTGCTCAGGGCCGCTCTCCGCGCTTGACCTGAGGCTTGGGCAGCCGGAGCCGGCGCATCTGGAGGGAGCGCATCAGCGCGTACGCCACCGCGCCGCGCCGGTTCTCGTCGGGGAAGCGCTCCTGCAGCCGCTTGCGCAGGCGGATCCCGCTGAGGATCGAGTCGAGCACGATCAGCACGATCACCACGAGCCACAGCAGCAGCGCGAGCGCCTGCACCCGCTGGACCCGCACCAGCGTCAGCACCAGGATGACCACGGCCATCGGCAGGAAGAACTCCGCCACGTTGAACCGTGAGTCCACGAACTCACGCGCGAACTTGCGCACCGGACCCTTGTCCCGCGCGGGCAGGTACCGCTCGTCGCCGCCGGCCAGCGCCCGGCGCTGCTTCTCCATCTGGGCGCGGCGCTCGTCGCGCTGACGCCTGGCGGCCTCCTTGCGCGTCGTCGGCGTATTGGCCACGCTGCGACGCTGGGCCTGGGCCTCACTGCGCTTGGGCGTGGGCCGGCCCTTCGGGGCCTGCGGGTCACGGGGCTGACTGGAGTCGGTCACCAGCGCCTTGTCGGCGGCTTGGGCCTTCTCTTCCTTGGCACGGCTACGGAACACAAAACACAAGGGTAAGCGCTGACCGGGCATGGACCGTCGCCCGGCGGGGAACGATCCGGCAACACCGGACGTCGTAAGGGACAGAGCGGGCGATGCGGGATCCACCTACTCCTTACGCCGGAGAGGGCCGGTCCCCAGTCGTCCTCGGGGATGAGCGCATCATCCCGCGAACAGTGCGTCAATGGAGGCAGGGCCCGTACTGTGGGTTCTGTCGCAGCTGAGCTGGAGTCCGTCAGAAGGGGGCGCGCGAAGCCCATGAGCGGTGTCATGAAGCGTATGGGGATGATCTTCCGCGCGAAGGCGAACAAGGCCCTTGACCGGGCCGAGGACCCGCGCGAGACCCTCGACTACTCGTACCAGAAGCAACTGGAGCTGCTGCAGAAGGTGCGCCGCGGCGTCGCCGACGTGGCGACCAGCCGCAAGCGCCTGGAACTCCAGCTGAACCAGCTCCAGTCGCAGTCCTCCAAGCTGGAGGACCAGGGCCGCAAGGCGCTCGCCCTGGGCCGCGAGGACCTGGCCCGCGAGGCGCTGTCGCGCCGGGCCGCCCTCCAGCAGCAGGTCACGGACCTGGAGACGCAGCACGCGACGCTCCAGGGCGAGGAGGAGAAGCTCACCCTGGCGGCCCAGCGCCTGCAGGCCAAGGTGGACGCCTTCCGCACCAAGAAGGAGACCATCAAGGCCACCTACACCGCGGCCCAGGCCCAGACCCGCATCGGCGAGGCGTTCTCCGGCATCTCCGAGGAGATGGGCGACGTCGGCATGGCCATCCAGCGCGCCGAGGACAAGACCGCCCAGCTGCAGGCGCGGGCCGGCGCGATCGACGAACTCCTCGCCTCCGGTGCCCTCGACGACCAGTCCGGCATGCACAAGGACGACATCCAGGCCGAGCTGGACCGGCTCTCCGGTGGTACGGATGTAGAGCTGGAGCTGCAGCGCATGAAGGCGGAGCTGGCCGGGGGCACCTCGGACCGGCAGGCCATCGAGGGCGGCACCGGACAGCAGCAGCCCCAGCAGCAGCCGCAGGACACCCCGCGCTTCGACAAGCAGTGACCCGGCGCCGGGGCTCGGAGCCGAGGAGGCCGATGTGATCGTACGGATCATGGGCGAGGGCCAGGTCCGACTGGACGACTCCCACTTCGCCGAGCTCAACAAGCTGGACGACGAACTGCTCGCCGAGATGGAGGGCGGTGACGAGGCCGGTTTCCGGCGCACCTTCACCGCCCTCCTCGACGCCGTCCGCCGCCTCGGCACGCCCCTGCCG
The DNA here is from genome assembly GCF_965341775.1 of Streptomyces sp. bgisy159. Taxonomy (GTDB): domain Bacteria; phylum Actinomycetota; class Actinomycetes; order Streptomycetales; family Streptomycetaceae; genus Streptomyces. Next base: position 332,524 of record NZ_CBDQZH010000003.1, read on the forward strand.
GACGACTGTCTGGAACCCTCCGAGCTCATCCTGCCGTCCCCGGACGCCACCCTGGACGACGTCCGGGAGTTGCTCAGTGACGACGGCCTGATCCCGGGCTGACCCCCGCCCGCCGGGCACGGACCGAGGCCCCGGGACCGGAGCCCCCGGCGGGGCACACCGCGGCCGGTCACGGAAAGCGACGGTAACTCCCCAGTGCCCCCCCTTGCCGAAGCCCGGCGCCGGCTGCAGGCCCACCCCCTCGCCCTGGACGCGGCGCTCGCCACCGCCGTGCTCCTGTGCATGGTCGCCGGCTCCTTCGTCGACCCGCACGGCGAGAACGGCGTCACCTGGGGCATCCACACCCCCGACCCGCTGGGTCTGCTGCTGATGACCCTCGGGGCGCTCGCCCTGGTCTTCCGGCGCCGCGCCCCGAGAACGGTCCTCGCCCTCACCGGCACCGTCTGCGTCGTCGAGTCCGTCACCGGCGACCCCCGCGCCCCGGTCGCGATGTCCGCCGTCATCGCCCTCTACACCGTCGCCTCCACCACCGACCGCCCCACCACCTGGCGGGTCGGCCTGCTCACCGTCACCGTCCTCACCGGCACCGCCATGCTCGCCGGCCCCCTGCCCTGGTACGCCCAGGAGAACCTCGGGATCTTCGCCTGGACCGGTATCGGCGCCACGGCCGGGGACGCGGTGCGCAGCCGCCGGGCCGTCGTCCAGGCGATCCGGGACCGGGCCGAGCGGGCGGAACGCACGCGGGAGGAGGAGGCCCGCCGCCGGGTCGCCGAGGAACGGCTGCGTATCGCCCGCGACCTGCACGACGTGGTCGCCCACCACATCGCCCTGGTCAACGTGCAGGCCGGCGTCGCCGCGCACGTCATGGACAAGCGCCCCGACCAGGCCAAGGAGGCCCTCGCCCACGTCCGGGAGGCCAGCCGCAGCGCGCTCAACGAGCTGCGCGCCACCGTCGGCCTGCTCCGCCAGTCCGGCGACCCCGAGGCCCCCACCGAGCCCGCTCCGGGCCTGGACCGCCTCGACGACCTCGCGGGAACGTTCCGCAGCGCCGGGCTCCGGGTGGAGGTTGCCCGCGCCGACGACGGCACGGTGCTCTCGGCGGCCGTGGACCTCGCCGCCTACCGGGTCGTCCAGGAGGCCCTGACCAACGTGCAGAAACACGCGGGCCCAAAGGCCAGGGCCGAGGTCAGCGTGGTCCGCGTCGGCCCCCGCCTGGAGATCACCGTTCTCGACGACGGCGCCCCGCCGGACGACCGGCCGCACGCGACCGGCGGCGGCCACGGCCTGCTCGGCATGCGGGAACGCGTCACCGCGCTCAACGGCACCCTCACCACCGGTCCCCGCTACGGCGGCGGCTTCCGCGTCCATGCGATCCTGCCCCTGAGAGCCCGCCCCGCCAGGGCGGGGGAGCCGGGGGAGACCGTATGACCATCCGTGTCCTGCTCGCCGACGACCAGGCCCTGCTGCGCAGCGCCTTCCGGGTACTGGTCGACTCCGAACCCGACATGGAGGTCGTCGGCGAGGCCTCCGACGGGGCGGAGGCGGTGCGGCTGGCCAAGGAGGAAGCGGCGGACGTCGTCCTCATGGACATCCGGATGCCCGGCACCGACGGCCTCGCCGCCACCCGGCTGATCAGCGCCGACCCGTCCCTCGCCCAGGTCAGGGTGGTCATCCTGACCACCTTCGAGGTCGACGACTACGTGGTGCAGTCCCTGCGCGCGGGCGCCTCCGGATTCCTCGGCAAGGGCTCCGAGCCGGAGGAACTCCTCAACGCCATCCGCGTCGCCGCCGGCGGCGAGGCACTGCTCTCCCCGACCGCCACCAAGGGCCTCATCGCCCGCTTCCTCGCCCAGTCCGACGGCGCCGACGGCACCGACTCCCTGCACTCCGCCCGCCTGGACGCGCTCACCGGCCGCGAGCGGGAGGTCCTCGTCCAGGTCGCCGGCGGCCACTCCAACGACGAGATCGCCGAACGCCTGGAGGTCAGCCCGCTGACGGTCAAGACCCACGTCAACCGGGCGATGGCCAAGCTGGGCGCCCGCGACCGGGCCCAGCTCGTGGTGATCGCCTACGAGTCGGGGCTGGTACGGCCACGGGCGGACTGACTCTCAGAGCAGGTCAGTCGTCTCCAGCTCGAAGACGAACGGCTCCGGCAGGGTGAGTGACTTGCCGAAGGGCACGGTGCAGTGCTGACGGTATGCGTCATCCTTGGGATCGCTGAACAGCGTGACCGAGGAGGCGTCGCGGTCCACCAGCAGGTACAGCGGGATGCCCGCCCGGGCGTAACAGCGGCGTTTGGCCTCGCGGTCCGTCCTGGGCTTGGTCGAGGTGACTTCCAGGACCATGGTCACGCCGTGGTACGGCATCCATGAGTCGGCATCGCGGTAGAGGTTGAGATGAGCGGGAGCGAAGGTCCCGTCCGGGACCACACGGTCCTTCGGGCAGTCGCCTCCCTTTTCCAGCATCAGTCCTTTGTTGCCGGAGAAGTCCATGTCGATCCGGGATCGCCGGATCACCTGCTTCATCAGCCTGGTGATGAAGTGCTCGTGCTCCCCGTCCGGCGGCGGCGTCACAACGATCTCCCCCTCGATCAACTCGGCCCGGAACCCCTCCGGGGTGTCGAGGGAGAGGAAGATGTCCAGCAGCCCCTCGGCCGGCGTGGTGGGCTCGTGCGCCACAGCGGTCATGTCACGCCCCTCCTTCGGTCGGTCGCCAGAGTGGACCATCGGACGATCACCTGCCCGTGAGATCGGAAGCCGTTCCCTCGATCGTGGCATACCCGTCCGTCCCCGGGGGGATCCGGATCCAGCCGCCCGTACTGCGCGCGGAGTATGCGAGGCATAAAGAAATGGACCTGGGGCCTACGAATCATGATCGTGGGATGGAACAGGGTGGAGGACCACACGTCCGCCCGCTTCTGCCGCTCCCAGAAGAGAGACCTGATCCATGTCCTGGCTGTCGAGGTTCAGCCTCGCGCAACGGGCCCTCATAGGCCTGATGTCCCTCATCGCGATCGTGTTCGGGGCGATCGCGATACCCCAGCTCAAACAGCAGTTGCTGCCCACCATCGAACTGCCCATGGTGTCGGTGGTCGCGCCGTACCAGGGCGCCTCCCCGGACGTCGTCGAGAAGCAGATCATCGAGCCGATCGAGGACAACCTCGACGGCGTCGACGGCATCACCGGCGTCACCTCCACGGCGAGCGAGGGCAACGCGCTGATCATCGCGTCCTTCGACTACGGCAACGACACCCAGCAGCTGGTCGCCGACGTCCAACAGGCCGTCAACCGGGCCCGGGTGCGGCTCCCGGACGGCGTCGACCCGCAGGTGATCGCCGGTTCCACCGACGACATGCCGACCGTCGTCCTCGCCGTCACGTCGGACAAGGACCAGCAGGCGCTGGCCGACCAGCTCGACTCCACCGTCGTACCGGCGCTGAAGGACATCGACGGCGTCGGCCAGGTCACCGTCACCGGCGTCCGCGACCTCCAGGTCTCCGTCACCCCGGACGACGGCAAGCTGGCGAAGGCCGGCCTGAGCGGCCAGAGCCTCACCCAGGCCCTCCAGGCGGGCGGCGCGACCGTCGCGGCCGGCTCCTTCGACGAGGCCGGCAGCAACCGCACCGTCCGGGTCGGCGGCGGCTTCACCTCCGTGGCCCAGATCCAGAACCTGGCCGTCCGCGGCCCCGACGGCAAGCGCCCGGTCCGCCTCGGCGACGTGGCCGCCGTCAAGCAGGAGGAGGCCCCGGCCGACTCCCTCACCCGCACCGACGGCAAGCCCAGCCTCGCCGTGATGGTCACCATGGACCACGACGGCAGCGCGGTCGCGATCTCCGAGGCCGTCGAGGACAAGCTGCCCGGCCTGCGCGCCGACCTCGGCTCGGGCGCCGAGCTGACCGTCGTCAGCGACCAGGGACCCGCCGTCTCCAAGGCCATCGAGGGCCTGACCACCGAGGGCGGGCTCGGCCTGCTCTTCGCGGTCCTCGTCATCCTGGTCTTCCTGGCGTCGATCCGCTCCACGCTGGTGACCGCGGTGTCCATCCCGCTGTCGGTCGTCCTCGCGCTGATCGTCCTGTGGACCCGCGACCTGTCCCTGAACATGCTCACGCTGGGCGCGCTGACCATCGCGATCGGCCGGGTCGTCGACGACTCGATCGTCGTCCTGGAGAACATCAAGCGCCACCTCGGCTACGGCGAGGAGCGCCACAGCGCGATCCTCACGGCCGTGCGCGAGGTCTCCGGTGCGGTGACCTCCTCCACCCTGACCACGGTCGCCGTGTTCCTGCCGATCGGCCTGGTCGGCGGCATGGTGGGCGCCCTGTTCGGCGCGTTCAGCCTCACCGTCACCGCGGCGCTGCTGGCGTCCCTGCTGGTGTCGCTGACCGTCGTCCCGGTGCTGTCGTACTGGTTCCTGCGCGCCCCGAAGGGCACCCCGGCCGACGCGGCCGAGGCACGCCGCAGGGCCGAGGAGAAGGAGGCCGGCAGCCGCCTGCAGCGCGTCTACGTGCCCGTCCTGCGCTTCGCCACCCGGCGCCGCCTGACCAGCGTGGCCCTCGCGGTCGTCGTCCTGGTCGGCACGTTCGGCATGGCGCCCCTGCTGAAGACGAACTTCTTCGACCCGGGCGACCAGCAGGTGCTGACCGTCAAGCAGGAGCTGGCGCCGGGCACCAGCCTGGCCGCGACCGACGTCCAGGCCCGCAAGGTCGAGCGGCTGCTGGCCGGCACCGAGGGCGTGAAGGACTACCAGGTCACCGTCGGATCCTCCGGCTTCATGGCCGCCTTCGGCGGCGGCACCGACAGCAACCAGGCGTCGTACCAGGTCATGCTGGAGGACTCGGCGTCCTACGAGGACGTCCAGGACCGCATCGAGGCCGGCCTGGAGAAGCTCGACGGCATCGGCACCACCACGGTGGCCGCCGGTGACGGCTTCGGCAACCAGGACCTCAGCGTGGTCGTCAAGGCGGCCGACGAGAAGGTGCTGCGCACGGCGGCCGAGCAGGTCCGCGAGGCCGTGGCGGGCCTCGACCACGTCACCGACGTCACCAGCGACCTCTCGCAGAGCGTGCCGCGGGTGTCGGTCCGGGCCAACGGCAAGGCCGCCGCGGCCGGGTTCGACGACCAGAGCCTCGGCATGGCGGTCGCCCGGGCCGTGCGCGGCACTCCGGTCGCCAAGGCGACACTGGACGACACCGAGCGCGACATCGTCATCAAGTCGGCCACGCCCGCGACGACCCTCCAGGAACTGCGGAACCTGCCGCTCGGCCCGGTGCGGCTCGGCGACATCGCCACCGTAGAGCTGGTCGACGGCCCGGTCTCCATGACCCGGATCGACGGGCAGCGCGCGGCGACCGTCACCGCCAAGCCGACCGGCGACAACACCGGCGCGGTGAGCACCAAGCTGCAGGCGAAGATCAAGGCCCTGAAGCTGCCGGCCGGCGCGCGGGCGGAGATCGGCGGGGTCACCTCCGACCAGGACGACGCGTTCAAGAACCTCGGCCTGGCGATGCTCGCCGCGATCGCGATCGTCTTCATGCTGCTGGTGGCGACCTTCCGGTCGCTGGCCCAGCCGCTGATCCTGCTGGTGTCGATCCCGTTCGCGGCGACCGGCGCGATCGGCCTGCTGGTCGCCACCGGCACCCCGATGGGCGTTCCCGCGATGATCGGCATGCTGATGCTGATCGGCATCGTGGTCACCAACGCGATCGTGCTGATCGACCTGATCAACCAGTACCGGCGGCAGGGGTACGGCGTCGTGGAGGCCGTCGTCGAGGGAGGCCGGCACCGGCTGCGCCCGATCCTGATGACGGCACTGGCGACGATCTTCGCCCTGCTCCCGATGGCCCTCGGCGTCACCGGTGAGGGCGGCTTCATCGCCCAGCCGCTGGCCGTGGTGGTGATCGGCGGCCTGATCACCTCGACCCTGCTGACCCTCCTGCTGGTCCCGACCCTCTACGCCGTGCTGGAACTGCGCAAGGAGCGCCGCGCCAGGAAGCGGGCCGCGAAGAAGGGCGGCGGCGACCGGCCGGCCGACGGCACGGCCGACGCGGACGAGACCTCCGGAGAGCCGGAACCGGCCGGGGTCTGACCCGGCCGACCGCCCCGTCCCCTCCCCCCTCCCGCGCCCCCATATCCTTGGGGCTCGCGACTGCTCTTCGGGGGAAGGGGACCGGGGCGGTGCCACTGCACAAGGACGACCCCAGATCACTGGGCGGATACCGGATCGTCGACCGGCTCGGCGCCGGCGGCATGGGGGTCGTCTACCGGGCGAGAGCCAGATCCGGGCGCGAGGTCGCCGTGAAGCTGGTCCACGCCCAGTACGCGGAGAACCCGGTCTTCCGCGCCCGCTTCCGGCAGGAGATCGCCGCCGTCCGCAAGGTCAGCGGCGCCTTCACCGCCCCCGTCGTGGACGCCGACCCGGAGGCCGTACGGCCCTGGATGGCCACCCAGTACGTGCCGGCGCCCTCGCTCGCCGAACGCATCCGCGCCACCGGCCCGCTGCGCGGCGCCGAGCTGCGGCGACTGGTGCTCGGGCTGGTGGAGGCGCTGCGCGACATCCACCGCGCCGGCGTCGTCCACCGGGATCTGAAGCCGGCCAACGTCCTGATGGCCGACGACGGGCCGCGCGTCATCGACTTCGGGATCTCCCGGGCCGCCGAGAACCAGACCCTGACCGAGACCGGCCACATGATCGGCACCCCACCCTTCATGTCCCCGGAGCAGTTCACCGACGCCCGCTCGGTGGGCCCCGCTTCCGACGTCTTCTCCCTCGGGGCGCTGCTGGTCTACGCCGTCACCGGGCACGGCCCCTTCGACGCGGACAGCCCTTATCTGACGGCGTACCGGGTGATGACCGAGGAACCGGCGCTGGACGCGGTGGCGGAGCCGCTGCGCGGGCTGCTGGCCCGCTGCCTGGCCAAGGAGGCCGCCGCCCGGCCCTCGCTGGACGAGCTCGCCGGGGAGTTCGCCGCCGTCCTGCCGGAGCCGGACCCCGGCGACCCTTCCACGGTGACGCTGCGGCTGCCCCCGGCCCCGGAGCCGCCGCGCACCCCCACCGCCGCCGGCGCGGGCGCCCCCGGGCCGGAACCGCGCCGGCGGCGCACCCGGCTGCCGGCCCTCGTGGCCGCCGCGGCCGGGGTCCTGGCCGTGGCGCTCACCGCCTACCTCCTGGGCCCGGCGCGCGGCGGCGACGCCGCCGGGCCGGCGGCGGACTCCCCGCGCCCCTCGGCGGCGTCCCGCTGGCGGAGCCTCCCCGAGGGCTGGCGGCCCTGGCAGACCACCCTGTTCGAGACCGCCGGGCGGGGCGCCGAGCGGCCGCTGGGCGGTTCCGCGGGCTCCGACACCGGCTACCCGGACTGCCGGCTCAGCGACGGGGACGTGTACTGCGCCGGCAACGGCACCCTCCCGGTGCGCCTCGACGGGCGCACCGGCGCCACCGTCTGGCGGGCCGACATCGCCCGCAAGGGCGTCGCGCGCGGCTCGTACACCACGGCACTGCTCGGGGTGTCCGACGGCGCGGCGGTCGTCCAGGAGAGCGTCACCGGCCCCGACGGCGACTACGACGAGGTGACCGTGACCGCGCTCGACACCGCGAGCGGGTCCCGGCTCTGGTCGCACCGGGTGGCCGCCGAGTACGCCGACACGCTCCTGTCCGCGGGGCTCGTCCTGGTCACGGAGGACGGCGGCGACACGGTGGTCGCCCGCTCGCCCCGGGACGGCGCCGTGCGGTGGAAGGCGCCGCTGCCCGCGAACCACTACTGCTCCTACCGCGACGTGGACGGCAGCCCCTACGTCGACTGCGTGACGAGGGACGAGAACTCCGACGCCGCGCAGCTGCTCGCGCTGGACCCGGCCGACGGCAAGGCCCGGCGGCTGCCCGTGACCGCGGCCGACGGCGACTTCCTCGGCCGGCTCGGCGGCAGGCTGCTGTTCGCGTCCTGGGTGGAGGACCGGTCGGGCGGCGGCATGCAGTACACCGGGGTGGTGCTGATCGACCCGGACAGCGGCGAGCGCACGGCGACGCCCCTGGCCGCGCGCTACTCCGGGGACTCGCTGTACGCCGACGGCACCCTGTACTTCACCTCTCACGCGGGCCGGGTCACGGCGGTGTCGGCCCGGACCGGCCGACAGCTGTGGCAGACCCCGACCACCCTGGAGGCGCCGGGCTCGCCGGCGGTCGACCCGCGCGCCGGAGTGCTCTACCTGGCCACGGCGGGCGGCCGGGTGGGCGCCCTGGACACCCGCACGGGCGAGGTGCTGTGGGAGTCCGCCGCCCCCCGCACCGACGCCATGGGCACCAGTGGCTGGTCCCGTGTGCTGCTCCACGAGGGTGCCGTGATCGTGGCCACCCCGGGCGGCAGCCTGTTCTCGCTCGACCCGGCCCACCCCGGACGGCAGCCGGCGCCGGCGTGAGCGTCACGCCGGCGCCGGAGCACGGGACGGGGGAGCGGGGCGGGGCTACGGCAGCGCCAGCATCCGCTCCAGGGCCAGCTTGGCGAAGGCCTCGGTCTCCCGGTCGACCTGGATGCGGTTGACGAGTTCGCCCTCGGCCAGCGACTCCAGCGTCCACACCAGGTGCGGCAGGTCGATGCGGTTCATCGTCGAGCAGAAGCACACCGTGCGGTCGAGGAAGACGACCTCCTTGCCCTCGGGCGCGAAACGGTTCGCCAGCCGGCGGACCAGGTTCAGCTCCGTGCCGATGGCCCACTTGGAACCGGCCGGCGCGGCCTCCAGGGTCTTGATGATGTACTCGGTCGAGCCGACGTGGTCCGCGGCGGCGACGACCTCGTGCTTGCACTCGGGGTGCACCAGCACGTTCACGCCCGGGATGCGTTCCCGCACGTCCCTGACGGAGTCCAGGTTGAAGCGGCCGTGCACCGAGCAGTGGCCGCGCCACAGGATCATCTTCGCGGCGCGCAGCTCTTCGGCGGTCAGCCCGCCGTTCGGCTTGTGCGGGTTGTAGACCACGCAGTCGTCGAGGGACATGCCCAGGTCGCGGACGGCGGTGTTGCGGCCGAGGTGCTGGTCCGGCAGGAACAGGACCTTCGTCGACGAGGACCCACCCTGCTGGAACGCCCATTCCAGCGCCCGCCGCGCGTTGGACGAGGTGCAGATGGTGCCGCCGTGCCTGCCCGTGAACGCCTTGATGTCCGCGGAGGAGTTCATGTACGAGACGGGCACGACCTGCTCGGCGACGCCGGCCTCGGTCAGCACGTCCCAGCACTCGGCGACCTGCTCGGCGGTGGCCATGTCGGCCATGGAGCACCCGGCGGCCAGGTCCGGCAGGACCACCTTCTGTTCGTCGGAGGTCAGGATGTCGGCGGACTCGGCCATGAAGTGGACGCCGCAGAAGACGATGTACTCGGCCTCCGGGCGGGCGGCCGCGTCCCGGGCCAGCTTGAAGGAGTCGCCCGTGACATCGGCGAACTGGATGACCTCGTCGCGCTGGTAATGGTGGCCGAGCACGAAGACCTTGTCGCCCAGCTTCTCCTTGGCGGCGCGGGCGCGCTCCACCAGGTCCGGGTCGGAGGGGGACGGCAGGTCACCGGGGCACTCGACGCCGCGCTCGCTCTTCGGGTCGGCCTCGCGGCCGAGGAGCAGCAGGGCGAGCGGAGTCGGCTGTACGTCGAGCTCCGGGGTCTGGGCGGTGGTCACGGCACGCACCCTTTCTACTTTTCGTCGAACTGACGCTATATATCATAACCCGGTTCACGTCACTTTGACGATGGCCATAGCGTCGATGTGACGTGAATCCCGATGAGTCGTTTTCCGCTTCCGGGGGCATGTGCGAGCATGAAGGAGGAGCCGAAAGACAGGCGCCCGGCCCGGAATGAATCCGCGGCCTTGCCGGTTGCAACCGTCGGCAAGCAGTCTCCGTACAACCCGGGAGAGATGTAGATGTCCGTATCGGACGAGACCAGCACCGTCACCGACGGCATCATCCTGACCGACGCCGCCGCGTCCAAGGTCAAGGCGCTGCTCGACCAGGAAGGCCGCGAGGACCTCGCGCTGCGGGTCGCCGTCCAGCCCGGTGGCTGCTCCGGCCTGCGCTACCAGCTGTTCTTCGACGAGCGCTCCCTCGACGGTGACGTGGAGAAGGACTTCGGCGGGGTCAAGGTCGTCACCGACCGCATGAGCGCTCCGTACCTGGGCGGTGCCACGATCGACTTCGTGGACACCATCGAGAAGCAGGGCTTCACGATCGACAACCCGAACGCGACCGGCTCCTGCGCCTGCGGCGACTCCTTCAGCTGAGCCGCGGCACGGCACACACGCCGGACACACGGAAGGCGGCGGCACCCGGGATCGGGGCCGCCGCCTTCCGTGTGTCCGGCGAAAGGGTCACCGCGGCGGGTCGGCCGTCTCCGGCAGCCGGGCTCCCGGCTTCTCCAGCGGGACCTCCTGGCCGTCCGCGCCCACGACCGTCCGGTCGCCGAGCGGCCGGTCCAGCCGTACCGTCCGGTGGTACGTCTTGGCGATCATGATGCACACCTTGTCCGGCCAGGGCTTCGCGGTGACCGTGACCGCCACCCGGTCCGCGCTCTCGGCCGCGCTCACCGTGTAGTCGGCGCACACCCCGGCGGTGAACCGGACGGTCAGCTCCGAACCGTCGGCCGTGTACGCCTCCACGTCCACCGTCCGCGTCCCGTCCGGCGCCGTGGACCCGGCACCGGGACCGGTGGGCCGGGGGCTGGGCGGCGCGGTCGGGACACCCGGCGGGGGAGTGGCGCTCGCCGTCGCCGGGGCCAGGTACGCCGGGTCGACGGCCGGGTGCGTCACCGTGTAGGTCTCCGCCGCTCCCTGGGTGCGTGCGGTGAACAGCCACGACGGCACCAGCACCGGCCGGCCGCCGCTGCTCCGCGGGGCCAGGCCGAGAACCGCGCCCTCCACCGTGACCGTCTCCCGGTGCGGCCCCCCGCCCGAACGCCCGCAGGGACTCTCCAGCCGGTCCTCCTGCGGCACGGCGCTGGCACAGCCGCCGATGCCCATGCGGTGCTCCGTGCCCGGCGCGGAGTTCATCAGGTCCAGGGTCTCCCGGGCGCTGAGCACGGGGTAGGCCGCACCGGCCACGGGCTCGGTCAGCCGCCCGTTCCCGCCGACGACCTCGCCGCGCGCGTCGACGATGACGCCGGTGGTCCAGCCGTAGGTGGGCAGCCCGCCGAACACCGGATCGGCGTTGACCACCCGTTCGGCGCCCATCACCTGGCTCGCGTCCACCTTGGCGTCGTCCTGGCCGACCGCCTTCAGCACCGGCGCGGCCGCCGCGATCGCGGCGCTCTCGCCGATCGGGTCGCCACCCTGGGCGAGGGAGGGCTCGGCGGGACAGGCGGTGGCCTTGCGGGAGCAGTTGTCCGAGCCCGGCGCGTACCGGCTGAACGTCCACATCCCCGGGGCCTGCCGGTTCACCCGCAGCACGGGCCCGGAACCGTCCCGGTCCCCGCCGTCCCCGCCGACCCGCCACACGTCACCGGCCGCGACCGGGGTCCCGGTCACCCCGAGCGCCTTCGCGAGCCGCGCCACGGCGTCCTTGCCCACCTCACCCCGCGCCCACCGCACGACGGCCGACTCCGGGCCCTCGGGCAGCGTGCCGTCGGCCTCGTACACCACGCCGTAGGGATTCGGCTCGCCCGGCGCGATGCCGTTGCCGCTCTCCCCGGCTCCGGCGGCGTACCCGTCCAGCGCCAGCACCGGAGGCGTCCCCTGGGCGGAGGGCGCACCGACACCGCCGTGACCGCCCCCGCCGCCCGCGCCGGCGGCCAGGTACGCCCCGCCACCGCCCACCACCATCACGGCGACGGCGACCATCCCCACCATCAGCCGCGACCTGTGCCGCCCGGCCGGCGCGTCCGCCGGGTCCGCGGGGCGGGCGGCGGCCGGTGAGGTCTCGCCGGGCCGACCGGCCGCGGAGGCGCTCCCGGACGTGGTGTCACCGTCCGGCTCGGCCGGCGCATCGCTGTCCCGGCCGGGCTCGGCGGCCACAGGTGGGGCGGCCTCGTCGGGCTCGGGGGCGGGGGGTGCTCCGGCGTCGTCGCGCTCGGCGGCGGGGGGTGCTCCGGCGTCGTCGCGCTCGGCGGCCGGCGGGGTCCCGTCCTCCGGCTCGCCGGGCACGGCGTCCGCCTCGCCCTCCGGGGGGCCGGCCTCCCCGGCGGACGTCTCCCGCTCCACCGGGGCGGCCTGCTCCTCCCCGGCGGAGCCCTGCCCCGGAGAACCCTTCGTCACGGGCTCCGCCGCGCCGTCGGTCTCCCTCGCGGCGTCGTCGTGGTCGGGTCGCTCGGTGTTCACCGCATCGCTCCTTCGGCCGCACAGCTGTCCCGGCGGTCGACCCGCCCCGCACGGCCACCAAGGACCGCCGGGAGGGTCGTACCCCGCATCCCCCCTACGGGGGACAGCGATGGGACGCAGCGGGGGAGCGCGCGGTTCCCTTCAGCGGCGCCCGGAGCGTGAGAAGCGCCCGAAGCGCCCCCGCACCCGCTCGCCGTCAGTTGCCGTACTCCGGCATGGCCGCCAGCAGCCGCGCCGAACGCGCCGGGACCGTCACGCCGTGCAGGAGGGACAGCGGCACCGGCCGCGCGGCGGTCCGCTCCGGGGCCGCCCAGTGCGGGACCATACGAGCGCAGTCACCCCGCAGCGAGGCGAGGTCCACCTCGTGGTCGGCGGGGGTGTCGGAGGCAGCCTCAAGGATCGTCATAGCGGCACCGTAGGCACGGACGAGTCCGCGAAGAAAGATCTACTATCGGGTAGTTTCCACTGCTTCTGTAGCCCTCGCCGACCCGGTAGCGTGAACTGTCAATCCCCCTCCACACAGGAGAGTCCACGCCGTGCGCATCGCAGTCACCGGCTCCATCGCCACCGACCACCTCATGACGTTCCCCGGCCGCTTCGCCGACCAGCTCGTCGCGGACCAACTGCACACGGTCTCGCTCTCCTTCCTCGTCGACAACCTGGACGTACGCCGGGGCGGCGTCGGCGCGAACATCGCCTTCGGCATGGGCCAGCTCGGCACCCGGCCGATCCTGGTAGGCGCCGCCGGCTTCGACTTCGACGAGTACCGGGCCTGGCTGGAGCGCCACGGCGTCGACACCGCCTCGGTCCGCATCTCCGAGACGCTGCACACCGCCCGCTTCGTCTGCACCACGGACGCCGACCACAACCAGATCGGCTCCTTCTACACCGGCGCGATGAGCGAGGCCCGCCAGATCGAGCTCAAGACCGTCGCCGACCGGGTGGGCGGCCTGGACCTGGTCCTGATCGGCGCCGACGACCCCGAGGCGATGCTCCGCCACACCGAGGAGTGCCGCTCCCGCGGGATCCCCTTCGCCGCCGACTTCTCCCAGCAGATCGCCCGGATGAGCGGCGAGGAGATCAGCATCCTCCTGGACGGCGCCACCTACCTCTTCTCCAACGAGTACGAGAAGGGGCTCATCCAGACCAAGACCGGCCTGTCGGACGACGAGATCCTCGCCAAGGTCGGCCATCGGGTGACCACCCTCGGCGCCCGCGGTGTCCGCGTCGAGCGGGCCGGCCAGGACCCGATCGAGGTCGGCTGCCCGGACGAGGAGCGCAAGGCCGACCCCACCGGCGTCGGCGATGCCTTCCGCGCGGGATTCCTGTCCGCGCTGGCCTGGGGCGTCTCGCTGGAGCGGGCCGCGCAGATCGGCTGCATGCTGGCCACCCTCGTCATCGAGACGGTGGGCACCCAGGAGTACCAGCTGCGGCGGGGACACTTCATGGAGCGGTTCACGAAGGCGTACGGGGACGAGGCGGCGCAGGAGGTCCGGGCGCACCTGGGCTGAGGCCGGCCGGTCCGGTGCGGGAGCGCGGGGGCTGGTCGCGCAGCTCCCCGCGCCCCGGGCTGGTCAGCTCGTCCGGCGGACCACGTACGCCGTTCCTCCTCGCGCCGGCTCCTCGCCGACGTACTCCTGGCCCCGCATCTCGCACCACGCCGGGATGTCCAGCCGTGCGGCCTCGTCGTCGGCCAGCACCCGCACCAGGCCGCCCACCGGTACGTCGCCGAACACCTTCGCCAGCTCGATGACGGGGACCGGGCACCGCTTGCCCAGCGCGTCCACCACCATCCCGTCCTCGCGGACCTCGGCCACCGGCGCCGGAGCCCCGAGCTTGTCCCGGACCCCGGCCACCACCCCGGGCAGCACCTCCAGGAACCGTTCGACGTCCTGTTCGGCGGCCCCCGCGGGCAGGGACACCCGGACGTTCCCCTCGCTCAGCACCCCCATCGCCCTGAGCACATGGCTGGGGGTCAGCGTGCTGCTCGTGCAGGACGATCCGGAGGAGACGGAGAAGCCCTCCCGGTCCAGCTCGTGCAGCAGCGTCTCCCCGTCGACATAGAGACAGGAGAACGTGACGATCCCCGGCAGCCGCTGCTCGGGATCCCCGACCACCTCCGCATCGGGGACGAGGGCCGCGACCCGCGCCCGGATCCGCCCCGTCAGCTCCCGCAGCCGCTCGGCCTCCGCCGCGGCCTCCGCCCGTACGGCCCGCAGGGACGCCACCGCGGCGACGATCGCCGGGAGGTTCTCGAAGCCGGGCTCCCGGCCCGACTCCCGCTCGTCCGCCGGCCCCCGCGGAGCGAACCGCACCCCCTTGCGCACCACCAGCAGCCCCACACCCGACGGGCCGCCCCACTTGTGGGCGCTGCCCGCCAGCACCGACCACGGCCCCTCGACCGGCCCCCAGCCGAGCGACTGCGCCGCGTCCACGAAGAGCGGAACGCCGGCCGCCCGGCACACCTCCGCGACCGCCGCCACCGGCTGCTCGGTACCCACCTCGTGGTTGGCCGACTGCAGACAGGCCAGCGCGGTGTCCGCCCGCAGCGCCTCGGCGTACGCCTCGGCGCTCACCAGACCCCCGCGGTCCACGGGCACCCGGGTCACCGTCCCGCCGTCCGCCTCGTGCGCGTCGGCCGAATGGAGCACCGAGCTGTGTTCGACGGACGACACGATCAGGTGACGTCCGACGCGCCCTCGGCCGGCCAGCGCCCCCGCGATCCCCCGGTGCACGGACCGCGTCCCCGACGACGTGAACACCACCTCGTCGGCCCGGCACCCCACCGCGTCCGCCGCCGCCTCCCGGGCGGCGTCCAGCAGCATCCGCGCCTTGCGCCCCTCCCGGTACAGCCGCGCGGGGTCCGCCCATCCGTCCTCCAGCGCGGCCAACAGCGCCTGACGGGCGACGGGATGGAGAGGAACGGCGGAGGCAGCGTCGAAGTAGGCCATACGGCAACGGTAGAACTCCGCTCCGACGGCCGGCCCCGGGGGCGCCGGGCGCCGCCCGGTCGCGGCCCCGACGCGGGGTGCGACAAGGCCCGATGAGCCCGCCGCCGCCAATCCAGCGAACCACCCGAGCCAGTAGGCACCCCTCCCCGCGAACGCCGACAGGGCGTCGGCTAGGGTTTGGTCCGCATAAACATCAAACCCCTGCCCGACGCGGGGCGGCGACCGACCAGCGAGAAGGCCAGGCCGCAGCCGTACAGCGCGGGCGAGACTCTCGGGAAGGCGCTACGTGAGTCCCAACGGCTCCGACCGCTCGCCGCGGCGCCCGATGCGGCGGAAGCTGCTGCAGGCACTGACCGCGGGCCTGGTCCTGGCGACCGCGACCGGTTGCACATACAAGGACTTCCCCCGCCTTGGTATGCCCACCCCCACCACCGAAGAGGCTCCGCGGATCCTCTCCCTGTGGCAGGGCTCCTGGGCTGCCGCGCTCGCCGTCGGCGTGCTGGTGTGGGGCCTGATCCTGTGGAGTGCTTTCTTCCACCGGCGCAGCCGCACCAAGGTCGAGGTACCTCCGCAGACCCGGTACAACATGCCCATCGAGGCGCTGTACACGGTGGTACCGATCATCATCGTCTCGGTGCTCTTCTACTTCACGGCCCGCGACGAGTCCAAGCTCCTCGACATGTCGAAGAAGCCGGACGTCACGGTCAACGTGGTCGGCTTCCAGTGGAGCTGGTGCTTCAACTACATCGAGAACGTCGACGGTTCCACCGGGGACGCGAAGACCGACGAGAACCTGTCCGCGATCCCGGACCGGTACACGAAGGAGTTCCCGGACAACGCCGGCGGTGTGTACACCTGCGGCACCCCCGGTGAGCGGAACCCGCAGACCGGCAACCCCGGTCCGACGCTCTGGCTCCCCGAGGGCAAGACGGTCCGCTTCGTCCTCACCTCCCGTGACGTCATCCACTCCTTCTGGGTGGTGCCGTTCCTGATGAAGCAGGACGTCATCCCGGGCCACACCAACGCCTTCCAGGTGACCCCGAACAAGCAGGGCACCTTCATGGGCAAGTGCGCCGAGCTCTGCGGCGTCGACCACTCCCGGATGCTGTTCAACGTGAAGGTCGTCTCCCCCGAGCGCTACGAGCAGCACCTCAAGGACCTCGCCAAGAAGGGGCAGACCGGTTACGTTCCCGCGGGCATCGAGCAGACCGCCCATGAGAAGAACCGGGAGACGAACCAACTGTGAGCATCCTCAACGAACCTCAGGGTGCCGCGGCAGCTGAAGACTCGTACGAGAACGAGCTGCCGGTCCGGCGCAAGCAGCCCGGCAACGTGGTCATCAAGTGGCTCACCACCACCGACCACAAGACCATCGGAACGCTGTACCTGGTCACCTCGTTCGCGTTCTTCGTCATCGGCGGCGTCATGGCTCTGCTCATGCGCGCCGAGCTGGCCCGCCCGGGCCTGCAGATGATGTCGAACGAGCAGTTCAACCAGGCGTTCACGATGCACGGCACGATCATGCTGCTGATGTTCGCGACGCCGCTGTTCGCCGGCTTCGCCAACTGGATCATGCCGCTACAGATCGGCGCCCCGGACGTGGCCTTCCCGCGGCTGAACATGTTCGCCTACTGGCTGTACCTGTTCGGCTCGCTGGTCGCGGTCGGTGGTTTCCTGACCCCGGACGGCGCGGCCGACTTCGGCTGGTTCGCCTACTCCCCGCTGTCGGACGCGGTCCGTTCGCCGGGCATCGGCGCCGACATGTGGATCATGGGCCTGGCCTTCTCCGGCTTCGGCACCATCCTCGGCTCGGTCAACTTCATCACCACGATCATCTGCATGCGCGCCCCCGGCATGACGATGTTCCGCATGCCGATCTTCGTGTGGAACGTGCTGCTGACCGGTGTCCTGGTGCTGCTCGCCTTCCCGGTCCTCGCGGCCGCGCTGTTCGCCCTGGAGGCGGACCGCAAGTTCGGCGCCCACGTCTTCGACGCCGCCAACGGCGGAGCGTTGCTGTGGCAGCACCTCTTCTGGTTCTTCGGACACCCAGAGGTGTACATCATCGCCTTGCCGTTCTTCGGCATCATCAGTGAGGTCATCCCGGTCTTCTCCCGCAAGCCGATGTTCGGCTACATGGGTCTGATCGCGGCGACCATCGCCATCGCCGGCCTGTCCGTGACCGTGTGGGCGCACCACATGTACGTCACCGGCGGCGTGCTCCTGCCGTTCTTCTCCTTCATGACGTTCCTCATCGCCGTCCCGACCGGCGTGAAGTTCTTCAACTGGATCGGCACGATGTGGAAGGGCTCGCTGTCCTTCGAGACACCGATGCTGTGGGCGACCGGCTTCCTGGTCACCTTCACCTTCGGCGGCCTGACCGGCGTCATCCTGGCCTCCCCGCCCATGGACTTCCACATCTCCGACTCGTACTTCGTGGTGGCGCACTTCCACTACGTCGTCTTCGGAACCGTCGTCTTCGCGATGTTCTCCGGCTTCCACTACTGGTGGCCGAAGATGACCGGCAAGATGCTCGACGAGCGCCTCGGCAAGATCACCTTCTGGACGCTGTTCGTCGGCTTCCACGGCACCTTCCTGGTCCAGCACTGGCTGGGCGCCGAGGGCATGCCCCGCCGGTACGCGGACTACCTGCACGCCGACGGCTTCACCGCCCTGAACACGATCTCGACGATCAGCTCGTTCGTGCTCGGCCTGTCGATCCTGCCGTTCCTCTACAACGTCTGGAAGACCGCCAAGTACGGCAAGCCCGTCGGCGTCGACGACCCGTGGGGCTACGGTCGCTCCCTGGAGTGGGCGACCTCCTGCCCGCCCCCGCGGCACAACTTCCTCACCCTGCCGCGGATCCGCAGCGAATCCCCGGCGTTCGACCTGCACCACCCTGAGATCGCCGCGCTCGAGCAGCTGGAGCACGCCGGCCACGGCGCGAGCGCCCTCGCGGGCAGCAAGGAGGCCGGCAAGTGAAGATCCAGGGCAAGATGTTCATCTGGCTGAGCGTCTTCATCCTCGCCATGGCGATCGTCTACGGCGTCTGGTCGAAGGAGCCGGCCGGTACCACCGCCCTCTTCCTGGCCTTCGGCCTGGCCATCATGGTCGGCTTCTACCTGGGCTTCACCGCCCGGCGGGTCGACACCGGTGCCCAGGACAACAAGGAGGCGGACGTCGCGGACGACGCCGGCGAGCTGGGCTTCTTCAGCCCGCACAGCTGGCAGCCGCTGTCCCTGGCCGTCGGCGGGGCCCTCGCCTTCCTCGGCGTGGCGGTCGGCTGGTGGCTGCTCTACTTCGCCGCGCCGATCATCCTGATCGGCGTCTGGGGCTGGGTCTTCGAGTACTACCGCGGTGAGAACCGCACCCAGTAGCACGCGCCCCGACGCGCGGGAGCCCGGACACTCCGTGAGGAGCGTCCGGGCTCCCTCTTTTGCCGCAGCCGGGGTGTCCGATCGCCGTAATCTCCGTCACCCGTAGGAGTGACCCCGCGCGCCGTCGTTGACGTGACTTCCTACGTTGAGGTCATGAGCCCCACACCCAGCCCCCGCACCGTCGTCGGCTGCACCCTGCTGGTGATCGCCCTGGGGGCGGGCGCCAGCGCGTGCGGCTCGGACGGCGATCCGCTCGCGACCCGCCCGTACGACGCCACGGACCAGATCTCCTTCAACGGTCCCGTCAAGGACGGTGAGAAGGCCGACCCCGACCGGCCCCTGGAGATCACCGCCGACGGCGGCGGCCGTATCACCGACGTCACCGCGGTCGACGCCGCCGGACGCTATCTGGCCGGCGAACTCGCCGCCGACGGCAGCCGCTGGCACTCCACCGAACCCCTGGCCGCGAACGCCCACTACAGCGTCCGGGTGAGCACCGAGAACGGCGACGGCGAGCCCGGTCGCCGGGTCCTCACCTTCGACACCGGCACCCCCAAGGCCAAGAAGCGCCTGAAGGTCACGCTCGGCCCCAAGGCGGGCACCTACGGCGTCGGACAGCCCCTCACCGCGGAACTCGACCAGCCCGTCAAGGACCCCGTCCAGCGGGCGACCGTCGAACGGGCCCTGAAGGTGCAGTCCGTGCCCGCGGTAGGGGGCGCCTGGTACTGGGTCGACGACCAGAAGCTCCACTACCGGCCCGAGGAGTACTGGCCCGCCCACGCGAAGATCACCGTCCGCAGCAACCTGGACGGCATCAAGATCGGGAACCGGCTGTGGGGCGCCCCGGTGAAGCCGCTGCAGCTGACCATCGGCGACCGTGTGGTCGCCGTCACCGACGCCGCCGCCCACTCGCTGAAGTTCTACAAGAACGGTGAGGAGATCAAGGAGTTCCCCGTCACCACCGGCAAGCCCGGCTTCGACACCCGCAACGGGGTCAAGGTGGTGCTCGGCAAGGAGTACTACGTCCGCATGCGCGGCACCACCATCGGCATCGCCGAGGGCTCGGCCGACTCCTACGACCTGCCCGTCTACTACGCCACCCGCGTCACCTGGAGCGGCGAGTACGTCCACGCCGCCCCCTGGTCCGTCGGCTCCCAGGGCTACGCCAACGTCAGCCACGGCTGCACCGGCATGAGCACCGCCAACGCGGAGTGGTTCTTCGACCACGTCCGCGAGGGCGACGTCGTCGAGGTCGTCAACAGCGACGGCGACACCATGGAGGCCTTCGGCAACGGCTTCGGCGACTGGAACGTCACCTGGAAGAAGTGGCGCGAGGGCAGCGCTTTGACCGGCACCGGCAAGACCCCGCAGGACACGTTCTCCCTGCAGCCGGCGGCCATCTGACCGAACCCAGGGGCGCGGGAACTGCGCGACCGGCCGCCGACGGCCCGCAGCCGCCGCGGATCCCGCGCCCACACGCCCGCCTAGGCGCTCAGCAGCCGCCCGCGCAGCAACAGCGCGGCCAGCGCCGACGCGAACTCGACGGGCTCCACGGGCAGCGTCACGGCCGCCTCGGCCCGGCTCCACGTCGCCAGCCACGCGTCCTGCGGCCGCCCCATGAGCACGAGCACCGGCGGACACCGGAACACCTCGTCCTTGATCTGCCGGCACAGCCCCATGCCGCCCATCGGCACGGCCTCGCCGTCCAGCACGCAGACGTCGATGCCGCCCTTGTCCAGTTCCCGGACCACGGCGTCCGCCGTGGCGCACTCCACGAACTCCACCAGGGGCGCGTCCGGGGCCGGCCGACGGCCGCAGGCCAGCCGCACCTGCTCACGAGTGGTGGAGTCGTCGCTGTAGACCAGCACGGTGGCGGTCGGCTTCATCGTTCCTCCGGGACGTCAGCGTCGTAGAGAGTCGTAGAGTCAAGCCCGTTGGGCCGGATGCTACTCCCCTGAAGACCACGTCAACACCGGTCTGGCGGGCAGCAACACTCCGAACGGCACCCCCCGGAGTGAGGGCGGGATAAGCGACCGACATAATGTCGGTCGTGGCGACAGCAACGACAGTAGATACCGGGCACGCGCACCCGTCGGTCAACCGGCCGAACCTCACCAGCGTCGGAACCATCATCTGGCTGAGTTCCGAGCTGATGTTCTTCGCGGCCCTCTTCGCGATGTACTTCACCCTGCGATCGGTGACGGGTCCCGATCACTGGAAGGAAATGGCCGAGGCCCTGAACTTCCCGTTCTCGGCCACCAACACCACGATCCTGGTGCTCTCCTCCCTCACCTGTCAGCTCGGCGTGTTCGCCGCCGAGCGCGGTGACGTGAAGAAGCTCCGGGGCTGGTTCATCGTCACCTTCATCATGGGTGCGATCTTCATCGGCGGTCAGGTGTTCGAGTACACCGAGCTGGTCAAGAAGGACGGGCTCTCGCTCTCCTCCGACCCGTACGGCTCGGTCTTCTACCTGACCACCGGCTTCCACGGCCTGCACGTGACGGGCGGCCTCATCGCCTTCCTGCTGGTCCTCGGCCGGACCTACGCGGCCAGGAGGTTCACCCACGAGCAGGCGACCGCCGCGATCGTCGTGTCCTACTACTGGCACTTCGTCGATGTCGTCTGGATCGGCCTCTTCGCCACGATCTACATGATCAAGTAGCCGGGCCCGAACCCGCACCCATTCCAGAAGCACCG
The DNA here is from genome assembly GCF_965341775.1 of Streptomyces sp. bgisy159. Lineage (GTDB taxonomy): Bacteria > Actinomycetota > Actinomycetes > Streptomycetales > Streptomycetaceae > Streptomyces. The sequence continues at coordinate 353,824 of NZ_CBDQZH010000003.1, forward strand.
ACGCAGAAGATCCTGACACCGGGGTAATCCGTGAAAAAGCTCTCCGCACGACGACGCCATCCGCTGGCGGCGGTCGTCGTCCTACTCCTCGCGCTGGCATGCACTGGGGGGCTGTACGCCGCGTTCGCGCCCGCGGGCAAGGCGCAGGCCGACGACACCGCCCAGTCCCTTGCCATCGAAGAGGGCAAGAAGCTCTACGCCGTGGGCTGCGCCAGCTGCCACGGAACCGGCGGTCAGGGCAGCTCCGACGGCCCCAGCCTGGTCGGCGTGGGCGCCGCGGCCGTCGACTTCCAGGTCGGCACCGGCCGTATGCCGGCGGCCACCTCCCAGGGCGCCCAGGTCCCGCGCAAGAAGGTCCAGTACACCCAGAAGCAGATCGACCAGCTCGCGGCCTACATCTCCTCCCTCGGCGCCGGCCCGGCCGTGCCCACCGAGGAGCAGTACAGCCCCGAGGGCGCGGACATCGCCAAGGGCGGTGAGCTGTTCCGCACCAACTGCGCCCAGTGCCACAACTTCACCGGCAAGGGCGGCGCGCTGACCCGGGGCAAGTACGCCCCGTCGCTCGAGGGCGTGGACCCGAAGCACATCTACGAGGCCATGCAGACCGGCCCGCAGAACATGCCGTCGTTCCCCGACACCACCATGTCGGAGCAGAACAAGAAGGACATCATCGCGTACCTGAACGCGGTCAACGGCGATGAGACGGTGAACCCGGGCGGTCTGGAGCTGGGCGGCCTCGGGCCGGTCAGCGAGGGCCTCTTCGCCTGGATCTTCGGTCTCGGCGCACTGATCGCGGTCGCCGTCTGGGTCGCCGCTCGGACCGCAAAGGCCAAGAAGTCATGAGTAGCCAAGAGATTCCTGAAGAGAACCTGCCCGAGCAGGCCACCGCGCGCGACATGAGCGTCGCGGACGAGAAGAACCCGTTCGCCGACCCCGGTCTGCCGCCCCACGAGCACCGCATCCAGGACATCGACGAGCGGGCCGCCAAGCGGTCCGAGCGTGTGGTGGCCATGCTGTTCACGGTGTCGATGCTGGCCACCGTCGGCTTCATCGCCTCGTACGTCGCGATCCCGCACGACAAGTCGATCTTCGTCTTCCCGATCGGCCACCTCAGCGCGCTGAACTTCGCGCTGGGTCTGTGCCTCGGCGTGGCGCTGTTCTGCATCGGCGCGGGCGCGGTCCACTGGGCCCGCACCCTGATGTCCGACGTGGAGATCGCCGACGAGCGGCACCCGATCGAGGCGTCCCCCGAGGTCAAGGCCAAGGTCATGGCCGACTTCAAGCAGGGCGCCAAGGAGTCCGCGATCGGCCGCCGCAAGCTGCTCCGCACCACCATGTTCGGCGCGCTGGCCCTGTTCCCGCTCTCCGGCGTGATGCTGCTGCGCGACCTCGGCCCGCTGCCCGGTGACAAGCTCCGCCACACCCTGTGGTCCAAGGGCAAGCTGCTCGTCAACATGAACACCAACGAGCCGCTGCGCCCCGAGGACGTCGCCGTCGGTTCGCTCACCTTCGCCAAGCCCGACGGCCTGGAGGAGGCGGACCACGACTTCCAGACCGAGATCGCCAAGTCGGCCCTGATGATCATCCGGCTCCAGCCGGACGACATCAAGGACAAGCAGGAGCTGGAGTGGTCCCACGAGGGCATCGTGGCCTACTCCAAGATCTGCACCCACGTCGGTTGCCCCATCTCGCTGTACGAGCAGCAGACGCACCACGTGCTGTGCCCTTGCCACCAGTCCACCTTCGACCTCTCCGACGGTGCCCGGGTGATCTTCGGCCCCGCCGGTCACGCCCTGCCGCAGCTGCGCATCGGTGTGAACGACGAGGGCTACCTTGAGGCGCTCGGCGACTTCGAAGAGCCCGTCGGTCCTGCATTCTGGGAGCGCGGATGAGCACTCACGAGACCACCGAGTCCCGCTCTCGCGGGAAGGCCCCGGCCGGCGAGCGCGTCGCCGACTGGGCCGACGGCCGGCTGGGGATCTACTCCCTGGCCAAGGCCAACATGCGCAAGATCTTCCCCGACCACTGGTCGTTCATGCTGGGCGAGGTCGCGCTCTACAGCTTCCTCATCATCATCCTCACCGGTGTCTGGCTGACGCTGTTCTTCCACCCGTCGATGAACGAGGTGGAGTACCACGGCAGCTACGTCCCGCTTCAGGGCCAGCTGATGAGCGAGGCCTACAAGTCGACGCTGGACATCAGCTTCGACGTCCGCGGCGGTCTGCTCATCCGGCAGATCCACCACTGGGCGGCGCTGATCTTCCTCGCGGCCATGTTCGTGCACATGATGCGCGTGTTCTTCACCGGCGCCTTCCGCAAGCCGCGTGAGATCAACTGGCTGTTCGGCTTCCTGCTGTTCGTCCTCGGCATGTTCACCGGGTTCACCGGCTACTCGCTCCCGGACGACCTGCTCTCCGGCACCGGTGTCCGCTTCACGCAGGGCGCCATCCTGTCGATGCCGATCGTGGGCACGTACATCTCGATGTTCCTCTTCGGGGGCGAGTTCCCCGGCGACGACTTCGTGGCCCGCTTTTACTCGATCCACATCCTGCTGCTGCCGGGCATCATGCTCGGCCTGGTGGTCGGCCACCTGATCCTGGTCTTCTACCACAAGCACACGCAGTTCGCGGGTCCCGGCAAGAGCAACAAGAACGTCGTCGGCATGCCGCTGCTGCCGGTCTACATGGCCAAGGCCGGAGGCTTCTTCTTCCTGGTCTTCGGTGTCATCGCGGCCATCGCGGCGATCGCGCAGATCAACCCGATCTGGGCGATCGGCCCCTACCGCCCCGACCAGGTGTCCACCGGCGCCCAGCCCGACTGGTACATGGGCTTCGCCGAGGGTCTGGTCCGCTACATGCCGGGCTGGGAGATCAACTTCTGGGGTCACACGCTGGTCCTCGGCGTGTTCATCCCGCTGGTCCTGTTCGGTCTGGTCCTGGGCGCGATCGCGGTCTACCCGTTCATCGAGTCCTGGGTCACCGGCGACAAGCGCGAGCACCACATCCTGGACCGTCCGCGCAACGCCCCGACGCGCACCGCGTTCGGTGTCGCCTGGATCACCGTGTACATGATCGGTCTGGTCGGTGGTGGCAACGACCTGTGGGCCACCCACTTCCACCTGTCGATCAACGCGGTCACCTGGTTCGTCCGGATCGGCTTCTTCGTCGGACCGGTCGTCGCCTTCATCGTCACCAAGCGGATCTGCCTCGGCCTGCAGCGCCGGGACCGCGACAAGGTGCTGCACGGTCGCGAGACCGGCACCATCAAGCGGCTGCCGCACGGTGAGTTCATCGAGGTGCACGAGCCGCTCAGCCAGGAGGCGCTGCACACCCTCACCGCGCACGAGCAGTACCAGCCGGTCGCGATCGGCGCCACCGTCGACGAGAACGGCGTCGAGCGCAAGGTGAAGTCCACCGAGAAGCTGCGCGCCAAGCTCAGCGAGGCGTACTACGGCGAGGACTCGCAGATCGCGAAGCCCACCGTCGAGGAGTACAAGGAGATCACGAGCGGCCACGGCCACCACTGATCGCTGCGGCGTCGCCACGCCACACCCCCAGGGGCCCCGTCCGGTGTTCGGACGGGGCCCTTCCTCGTGCCTCCGGCTGGATAGTGTGGGTCCCGCAGACTGTCCGACACGTCAGCACACCGTCCTACGACGATCAGGAGCGGCCGATGAGCGCTGTGACCCCCGCTGGAGGCGACACCGCGGCGGGCCGTTCCTGGCCCGACGTCCTGAACGCCCTGCTGTCCGGCCGCGACCAGAGCGCCGACGCCACGGCCTGGGCGATGGACCGGATCATGCGCGGTGAGGCCACCGACGCGCAGATCGCCGGCTTCGTGGTGGCGCTTCGCGCCAAGGGCGAGACCGTCGAGGAGATCACCGGTGTGGTCCGGGCGATGTACGAGCACGCCAATGTGATCGAGGTGTCGGGCCGCACGGTCGACATCGTCGGCACGGGCGGCGACGGCGCCCGCACGGTCAACATCTCCACCATGTCCGCGCTCGTCGTCGCCGGCACCGGCGCCAAGGTCGTCAAGCACGGCAACCGCGCCGCGTCCTCCGCGTCGGGCTCCTCCGACGTGCTGGAGAAGCTGGGCGTCAACCTCGACCTCACGCCGCGCCGGGTCGCCGAGGTCGCCGAGGAGGCGGGCATCACCTTCTGCTTCGCGGTGAAGTTCCACCCGGCGTTGCGCCATGTGGCCGCCGCCCGCGGTCAGTTGGGCATCCGCACGGTGTTCAACGCGCTCGGCCCGCTGACCAACCCGGCCAAGGTGACCTCGCAGGCGATCGGGGTCGCCGACCCGCGGATGGCCCCCATCATCGCCGGGGTGCTCGCCGAACGCGGCAACTCCGCCCTCGTCTTCCGGGGCGACGACGGCCTCGACGAGCTGACCACGACGGCGACCTCCCGGGTGTGGACCGTCCGGGACGGCAAGGTCGCCGAGGAGAGCTTCGACCCGCGCGACGTGGGCCTCGCACTGGTCCCCGTCGAGGCCCTGCGCGGCGGCGACCCGGCGTACAACGCGGAGGTCGCCCGCCGTCTGCTGGACGGCGAGCAGGGGCCCGTTCGGGACGCGGTGCTCCTGAACTCGGCGGCGGCCCTGGTCGCCCTCGACCCGACGGACGCGCCGCTCGCCGAGCAGCTCCGCGCCGGGATGGCGAAGGCCGCGCGGTCCATCGACTCGGGCGCGGCACGGCGGACCCTGGAGCGCTGGGTGGCCGTCAGCAACGCCTGACGGCGCAACGCCCGTCGGCGCACGGAGCGGTCCCGCGATCCGGACTCGGGTTGCGGGACCGCGATCACTTGGGTACGTTCCCGTACCAGGTCATGAGCGACAGCCATGCGGCCCCGGCCGGCTGTCCGGCAACCCTCCGTCCGTGGCGGGGTGCCCCGGGTGAGGACCAGGCCGCAGGCAGCGAGGTCTGCGGCAAGCGCGGACCCCTCGCGTGAACCAGGGGTCCTGGTCGTCGAGGAGCCTTCCGTGAACAAGCGAATGCGTTAGGGCGCAGAGCCCCGCCTCCGCAACCCCCTCTTCTTCGTCACCGGCGCCCGGGCCCCGACGGGCTCGCGCGGTGAGTTCCGCACGACCTCACGGGAGTTCCGCCATGTCCGTCCCCACCCTTGCCACCGACCGTGCCGTCTGTTCCCCGCTGCCCGTGCTGGGCCGGGACGTCGCCGTTCCCCTCGTGACGGGCGGCGAGGTCACCTACGCCGCGCTCGACTACGCGGCCAGCGCCCCCGCCCTCCAGCGCGTCTGGGACGACGTGGCGGCCTACGCGCCGTACTACGGCAGCGTCCACCGGGGCGCCGGATACCTCTCCCAGCTCTCCACCGACCTCTTCGAGCAGGCCCGCGCCACCGTCGCCGCCTTCCTCGACTGCCGCCCCGACGACCAGCTGGTCTTCACCCGGTCCACCACCGACTCCCTCAACCTGCTCGCCCGCGCCCTGCCGGCCGGCTGCCAGGTCTTCGTCTTCGACAGCGAGCACCACGCCGCGCTGCTGCCCTGGCCCGACGACCGGCTCACCTGCCTGCCCGCGCCGCGCGGCCCGCGCCAGGCCGTGCGGACCCTGGAGCGGGCCCTCGCCGACCGCGATCCCCACGGCCCGGCCCTGGTCTGCGTCACCGGAGCCTCCAACGTCACCGGCGAGCTGTGGCCGGTCCGGGACCTCGCCGCCGCCGCCCACGCCCACGGCGCCCGGATCGTGCTGGACGCCGCCCAGCTGGCCCCTCACCACCCGGTGAGCGTCCGCGACCTCGACGTCGACTGGGTCGCTTTCTCCGGCCACAAGCTGTACGCCCCGTTCGGCGCGGGCGTCCTCGCCGGCCGCGCCGACTGGCTGCGCGCGGCCGAGCCGTACCTCGCGGGCGGCGGCGCCAGCCGCAGGGTCGCCCGGCGCCCGGACGGGGTGGTGGAGGTGGAGTGGCACGAGAGCGCGGCCCGGCACGAGGCGGGCTCGCCCAACGTGATCGGCGCCTACGCGATCGCGTCGGCCTGCAGGGCCCTGACGGAGGCCGGCTTCGACGCGCTCGTCGCCCGCGAGCAGCACCTGATCGCGAGGGTGCGCGCCGGTCTGGCCGAGGTTCCGCGGGTCAGCGTCCTGTCGCTGTTCGGCGAGGACGCCCCCCGCGTCGGCGTGGTCTCCTTCGTCGTCGACGGCTGGAGCAGCTCCCACTTCGCCGCCGCCCTCTCCGCCGAGTACGGCATCGGCGTCCGTGACGGCCTGTTCTGCGCCCACCCGCTGCTGCGCACCCTGCTGGGCGCGGCCCCCGGCGCCCCGGGAGAGTGCGGCGCCCCTGAGGAGCCCCTGAACGCCCTCCGCGTCAGCTTCGGCGCGGGCACCCCCGACGAACACGTCGACCGCTTCCTGACCGCGGTCCGGGAACTGGTCACCCGGGGCGCGAAGTGGACGTACCGGACGGAGAACGGCCGCTGCGTCCCGGCGATGGGCTGAGGCGGCTCAGGAGTCCAGCCCGATGGCGAACGCGGCCTCCAGGTCGTGCTGCGAGTACGTGCGGAAGGCGACGTGCGTGTCCGTCGCCTCCACACCGGGGATCTTGCTGATCCGTGCGGGGATGACCTCGGCGAGGTCCTCGTGCTGCCGCACCCGGACCATGGCGATCAGGTCGTAGGTGCCCGTCACCGAGAAGACCTCGCTCACACTCTCCAGGGAGGCGATCTGCTCGGCGATCTCCGGGATCCGGTCCACGCTGGTCTTGATCAGAACGATCGCGGTGATCACGGCTGGTTCTCTCCCTCGGGGGCCGGAGCTGGGGCGGCCCTCACTTTAGTCCCACGGCCGTATCTCGCCCACGCGTAGCCGAAGCCCAGCCCGAACCCCACCAGGTGGGCCAGGTACGCCACCTCCTGCCCCCGCGCGGCGCGCTCCGCCAGCCACTGCAGGACGGCCCAGAACGGCAGCACCACCCAGGCCGGGAACCGCAGCGGCAGGAAGAACAGGAACGGAAGGAGACTGGTCACCCGCGCCCGGGGAAACAGGTACAGAAAGGCCCCCAGCACCGCCGAGATCGCCCCGGAGGCGCCGACCAGCGACTGCTCGGAGGACGCGTGGGCGGCCGCGTAGCCGAGCAGCGCGAGATAGCCGCAGCCGACGTAGAAGAGGGTGAACTCCACGCGGCCCATCCGGCCCTCGGTCATACCCCCGAAGACGTGGAGGAACAGCATGTTGCCCAGCAGGTGCAGCCAGCTGCCGTGGACGAACAGCGCGGTCAGCGGAGTCAGGGCGGCCCGCGGGGCGCCCGTGAACAGCTCGGCCGGGACCACGCCCCAGCGCCGGAAGTAGGCCCGCTGCGCGGCGAGCAGCTCGTCACCGGTGCCGTACACCGGGCTCAGGCCGGACGCCGGCCCCACCAGGAAGATCACGCAGCACAGGGTGATCAGCCCGTAGGTCACCGGGGTCGAGGTGTTCCGGATCCTGGCGAGGACCCTGCCGCCGCTGCTGCCGATCATGAACACAGAGCATGACGTAACCGGACCGAATGGGACGGACCGCCTCGCCGCCCTGGACGGACGGGCGACGGGACCGCGCCAGGCCGTAGGGTTACGACCCACACGCACCGGGGAGAGTCCGGCGCGTCACCGACAATGGAAACCAAGGAAGAAAAGAGCACAGCCACGATGACGGTTCCCCTGCCGACCGCCACGACGCGGTGGCGCTGCACCCTCTGCGGCAACCTCACCCGGTTCGACGTGACGCGCTCGTCGAAGGTCGTGGAGTACGTCCACCTCGATCTGGCCGGCGAGCCGAAGGTCGAGGAGCGCGAGGTGCTCAGTGAGACCATCGAGTCGGTGCGGTGCCGCTGGTGCAACGCCGTGGACAAGGTGGAACTCGTGGACAGGCCGGGTGCCGAGTAACGGGCCGGTGCCCGGGACCGGTCGTGACAGGTAGTGGGGTGTGACGGATGGTGGAGAGCGCAGGCGGGGGGCCGGGGGACGGCGCCGCTGAGGTGCTCGACCGTCCGCTGCCCGACGGCGTGCGCCGCCGGGTCGTGCAGATCGTGTCGGACGGTTTCGGCGGGCTGACCCTCTCCGAACTTCCCGCGCAGCTGCGCCAGTACGCGCGCTTCGCGCCCAACCGGCGGGCCAAGTTCGCCGGGAACGCGATGGCGGCCGCGCTGGAGACGGAACCACTGTTCCGCCAGCGCATCGGGGAGAAGCTGAGAGAGGCCCAGCCGGAACTCGCCGGCGCCCTCGACTCCGGCTCGCCGCCCCCGGCCGCGGATCCGCTCGATGTGGCGGCCGCGGCCTACGTACTCCGGCCCACCGGCTGGGTGAAGCTGGTCACCGCGGCCGGTGAGGAGGCGCAGCGGGCGGACGCCGAGCGCGCCGACGAGGAGAGCCGCGCCGAGCTGGAGCGGCTGCGCGAACAGCTCGGGCAGGCCCGGGAACAGACCCGCGCCGAGACCGAGCGGCTGCGCGCCGAGCTGGAGTCGGCCCGCAAGGAAGCGGAATCGCTTCAGCGCAAGCTGCGCTCCGCCCTCAGCGACGTCAAGCGGGGCGAGGCCGCCCTGCGCAAGCTGCGCGGCGAGATGGAGGCGGTGCGCGCCGAGGGGCAGGCCCAGCTGTCCGCCGCGGAGGGCGAGACACGGCGGCTGAGGGCGCGGCTCGGGGAGACCGAGGCCGCCCTGGAGGCCAGCCGCAAGGCGGCCCGGGAGGGGCGCAGCGTCGAGGACATGCGGGTGCGGCTGCTGCTGGACACCGTGCTGGACGCGGCCCAGGGGCTGCGCCGCGAACTGGCCCTGCCGCCCGTCTCGGTGCGCCCGGCCGAGACCGTGGACGCCGTCGAGCCGGGCCGGATGACCCCGAAGGACATCGCCGCCCGCGCGCTGTCCGAGCACGATCCGGCCATCCTCGACCAGCTCCTCGCCCTGCCGCAGGCCCATCTGGTCGTCGACGGCTACAACGTGACCAAGACCGGTTATCCGCAGATGCCGTTGGAGAAGCAGCGGCTCAGGCTGCTCGGCCAGCTCTCGCAGCTCGCGGCGCAGACCGGTGCCGAGGTGACGTGTGTCTTCGACGGGGCCGAACTGGCCGCGCCGGTGCTGCTGGCGCCGCCGCGCGGGGTGCGGGTGCTGTTCTCCAAGCCGGGTGTGACCGCCGACGAGCTGATCCGCCGGCTGGTGCGCGCCGAACCGCCGGGCCGGCCCGTCATCGTCGCCTCCACCGACCGCGAGGTGGCCGACGGGGTCGCCAGGGCCGGAGCGCGTCCGGTGGCTTCTGCGGTACTCCTCAAGCGGTTGTCCTGAAAGGCGCAACCTCCACGGGTAATGCCCGAATTGGGGCGGAACGCGGCGCGACGCTGGGTCAAGGGGGCGTCACCACAGGTGAGTTCGGTGGGAAAAGTGCGCCGTGTGACGGGAAAATGCGCCTGAGGATTTGAAGTGATCACGAGTAGGTCACTAGGGTCTGGCCTCGAACCTCCACACGGGTGATCACTCAAAAGAAGGAGCCCGTCTCCGTGGCGTCCCATCGTCGACCCAAGCAGCCCAGCCGCACGCGCGTGACCGTGCTGACCACCGCTGCCGCCGCAGCCGTTGCCCTCAGCTCCCAGGCCGCCAACGCGGCACCGAGCGAGAAGCCGACCAAGGACGAGGTCAAGGCGAAGGTCGACAAGCTGTACGAGGAGGCCGAGCAGGCCACCGAGAAGTACAACGGCGCCAAGGAGAAGCAGGAGAAGCTCCAGAAGGAGATCTCCACCATCCAGGACAACGTCGCCCGCGGCCAGGAGGAGCTCAACGAGCTGCGCGACTCCATGGGCCTGGCGGCCGCCGCCCAGTACCGCACGGGCACCATCGACTCCTCCCTCCAGCTGTTCCTGTCGTCCGACCCGGACGACTACCTGGACAAGGCGTCCACCGCCGACCAGCTCAGCGCCCAGCAGGTCGAGTCGCTGAAGAAGATCCAGGACAAGCAGCGCGAACTGGCGCAGGACCGCTCCGAGGCCACCGCCAAGCTCAAGGACCTGGCCACCACCCGGACCGAACTCGGCAAGAAGAAGCAGGAGGTCCAGGGCAAGCTGGCCGAGGCGCAGAAGCTCCTCAACAGCCTGACCGCCGCCGAGAAGGCCGCCCTCGCCGCCGAACAGGCCCGCGCCAGCCGCTCCTCCACGACGCGCGTGAACCTCAGCGGTGCCACCGCCGGCTCCAGCCGCGCCATGGCCGCCTTCCAGGCCGCCCAGAGCAAGATCGGCTCCCCGTACGTCTACGGCGCCTCCGGCCCCTCCTCCTTCGACTGCTCGGGCCTGACCTCCTGGGCCTACGCCCAGGCCGGCGTCGGCATCCCCCGCACCTCCCAGGCGCAGGCCAACGCCGGTCAGCGCATCTACTCGCAGAGCGACCTGCGCGTCGGCGACCTCGTCATCTTCTACGGCGACCTGCACCACGTCGGCTTCTACGCCGGCAACGGCCAGGTGCTGCACGCCCCGCGCACCGGCACCGTCGTGCGCTACGAGTCGATCAACAACATGCCGTTCCAGTTCGGCGTCCGGATCTGACGTCACCCACCCGGGCCGTTCCAAGATCAGGACACGGCACCGCCCGAACGGGCGAATCGCGTCGACCCGTACTGACCCCATGCCCCGCCGGTGACCTGCGTCAGCGGCGGGGCGTCACCGTGTGTTGCCGCCGAGGTCTTTGGCCGCCGCCCCGCCACGGGGCTACTGTCTGCCGCGTTTCCCCGTCCGTCGGGGGTCCGCCAGTGGAGAGGAGCGCGGCTTTCCGTGGGGTTCCATCGTCGTCTCGCACCGTCCGGCTTCGACCGCGGCGCGGCCGGTGCGCTCAGCGCGCTGTCCGTCGCGGCCGCGGCACTGGGCGCCGTCTCCGCCGTCCCGGCCTCGGCCGCTCCGCACGACGACACCCGTGCGGAGGTGGACCGCCTCTACGAGGAGGCCGAGCGGGCCACCGAGGCCTTCAACGAGGCCGGCGAACGCGCCGGCCTCCTGCGCCGGCAGGTCCGGGACGCCCAGGACCGCATCGCGCGGCAGCAGGCGCGCATCAACGAGATGCGCGACAAGCTCGGCTCCCTGGCCGGCGCCCAGTACCGGGCGGGCGGACTCGACCCGTCGCTGGCGCTGCTGTTCTCCGACGACCCCGACGACTACCTCGCCAAGGCGGCCGCCCTCGACCGCATCACCGTCCACCAGGCCGGTGAGCTTCGGGAACTGCAGGACGCGATGCGCGACCTCGCCCAGGAGCGTGCCGAGGCCACCGACCGGCTCAGCGAGCTGGAGAAGAGCCGCAAGGCGGTCGCGAGTCACAAGCGGACCGTCGAGCGGAAACTCGCCCGGGCGCGGCAGTTGCTCAACGCGCTGTCGTCCACCGAACGCGCCGCCTACGACCGGGCCTCGCGCTCGGGACGCGTGGACCTGCCGGACCTCGGCGGCGGTGCCCCCGCCTCCGGGCGGGCGGCCGCGGCGGTGGCCGCCGCCCGTTCGGCGCTCGGCAGGCCGTACGTCTGGGGCGCCAACGGCCCCTCCGGGTTCGACTGCTCGGGTCTGATGCAGTGGTCGTACGCGCAGGCCGGGGTCGCCCTGCCGCGCACCTCGCAGGCCCAGGCGCACGCAGGCCGCCGCGTCCCGCTCTCCGAGGCCCGGCCCGGCGACATCGTCACCTACCGCTCCGACGCCAGCCACGTCGGCATGTACGTCGGCAACGGCCAGGTGATCCACGCCCCCTACCCGGGGGCGCCGGTGCGCTACGACCCGGTCGGGATGATGCCGGTGTCCGCGGTGACCCGGCCCTGACCGGACCGTCCGGGTCCCGCTCCGGGCGCCTCCCCGTACGATCGGGAGAATGGCTGGTCGACGGCGGACGCCCGGGTCCGCAGTGGTGGCGGTGTGCCTGTTGCTCGTCTCGCTGGTGGCGTGCGGCGGCCGGACCGCGACCGACGGCGCTCGCGCGGACGCCCAGCGGCTGCTGGACCGCAGAGCGGCCGCGCTCCTCGCGCACGACGCGGGGGCGTACGCCCGCACCGGTGCCGGCGCGGCGTTCGAGCGGGTACGGGCGGTGCCGCTGGCGGACTGGTCGTACCGGGTGACCGGCACCCACCGCACCGGCGACGCCCTCGCCGTCGACGCCGACCTGAGCTACCGGGTCCGGGGACACGACCGGGCGCCGGTGACCGTCCCGCGGGCGCTGCGGCTGGCCCGGGACGCCGGCGGGCGGTGGGCGGTGGCGGAGGAACGCCCCGCGCCGAAGGCGGGCCAGCAGCTCTGGGACCAGGGCACGGTGACCGTGGTGCGCGGCCGGCACAGCCTCGTCATGGGGGTGGGCCAGTCCGGCGAGCGGCTGCGGTCCTTCGCCGACCTGGCGGACCGGGCGGTGCCGGCGGTCTCGGCGGTGTGGGGCACGGACTGGGCCGGGCAGGTCGTCCTCCTCGTGCCGACGTCGCTGGAGGGCATGGCCGGGCTGCTCGGCTCGCCGGCCTCCTCCTACCGGGGGATCGCCGCCGTCACCACCGGGGAGACCGGCGGCCCGCCCCGGGCGCCCGCGGACCGGATCGTCGTCAATCCCGACGCGTACCGGACGCTCGGCCCGATCGGCCGGCAGGTCGTCATCACCCACGAGACCACGCATGTCGCCACCCGCGCGCACACCAACGGCGCGACCCCGCTGTGGCTGTCCGAGGGCTACGCCGACTGGGTCGGCTACCGCGACACCGACCGCGGACCCGCCGAGGCCGCCCCCGAACTGGCCCGCGCGATGGCCGAGGGCCGGGCCCCGGACGCGCTGCCGACCGACGAGGACTTCGGCTTCGGCGGCGACGCGACCCGGCTGGCCCAGGCCTACGAGGGCGGCTGGATGGCGTGCCGGGTGATCGCCGAGCGGTGGGGCGAGGAGCGGCTCCACGCCTTCTACCGGGCGGTCGGCGCGCACGGCAAGCGCGAAGGCGCCGTCGAGGGCGCCCTGCGGGACGTGCTCGGCACGACGCTGCGGGACTTCACCGCCGACTGGCAGGACTATCTGCGCGCTCGGCTCGCCGGCTGATCCGGCACGGCGGAGCCTTCGCCGGCCGGCCGCGTTCCGCTTCCCCGGTGTCCCGCGCGACGCGCAGCATGTCCTGCCGGACCAGGTCACCCGCGTCAACCGCGCGCACCGGGGCGCCCGCGTCGTCAGGCCAGAAGCCGGTCGGGTGCGGGTGAGCGGCGGCCACCGGCAGGGGGGCGGGGTTCCCGGACCGGCTGACTCGCGGCGGCCGCGCGGCGGGCGGCGACCGCTTCTTGGTCCGTGGGCGCGTTCGGCGTCGGGCGGCGACCGCCCCCTGGGGCGTGGCGGCGTTCGGCACCGGGCAGGCCGTCGCGCACGAGGGGGCGCTGCTCCCGCGCGGCGTCGGTACCCACCCGCCGCTGCTGTCCGTCCGCATCGTGTACGGCGGTGTCTTCGAGGGCGGGGACGGGCGCCCGGGCTGCCGCTGAGCGCCCGGGCGGGGACCGTGCTGCGCCCGGCGCCCGCCCGCTTCCGGCCCGGCCCGCCGGGACTGGCGGGCCCGTGCGTGGCGACGGCGCTCGCCAGGGCGGCGCGCGGGCCGGGCCGGTCGGCGCGGCCGGCGTCAGGAGGGCGAGGAGGCCCGCCCGGCGCGGGCGGCCTGGCCGGGCAGGACCACCGCCGGCCGCTCGGGCACGGTCGACCGCCACAGCCGCACGCAGGCGATGAGCGCCGCCGCGACCAGCAGGCCGTTGCGGACGAACAGCAGACCCACCCCCAGCGGCTCGCTCGCCACGACCCGGTCGAACCACACCGGGAACTCCAGGACCGTCACCGGCGAGGCGAGCGCCACCAGCAGCGCGGGCGGACCCATCACCGTGTCCCGGAAACACAGGCACACCGCCGCCACTCCGAGCAGCCACACCAGGTACTGCGGGCTGATCACCCGGCTGGTGACGGTGAACAGCAGCACCCCGGTGAACGCGGCCTCCGCGAGCGACCGTGGCGGCAGCCGGCGAGCCGACAGCCGCCACAGCAGCAGCCAGCCGAACGCCACGGCGGTCAGGGACAGCGCCAGCGTGCTCACCGCGCGCACCCCCGGCCCGAGGAACTCCACCGAGCCGTAGCGCAGCACCACCCGCCCGTCCCAGCCGGTGTGCCGGGCCAGATGGAACGCCAGCCCGCCCACCGACTCCACCTCGGTGCCCCGCTCGCGCTGGAAACCCAGGAACGCGAACGCGCCCGGCATGGTCAGCGCGAACAGCGCCGACAGCCCGGCGACGGCCGCCGCGGCCGCGCCCCACGCCCGCCGCCGCACCGCACCGGCCAGCAGTAGCGCCGGCCACACCTTCAGCAGCACCCCGAACCCGGCCAGCGCCCCCATCGCCCGCGGGTGCCGGGCCCCGGCGACCAGCGCCGCCACCGCGACCGCGGTCACCATCACGTCGTAGCGGGCGTACACCGTGGGACCGAGCAGCGGCACGGCCGCCACCCACAGCCAGGCCCCGCGCCGGCCGCGGCCCGGGCGCGCACCTGCCCGCAGCAGCAGCGTCAGGACGGCCAGGTCGGCGAGGAAGGCCAGCACGAAGAACGCCGGGGCGTAGCCGAGGAACGGCAGCAGGGCGGGGGAGAGGACCGCCGGCGCGGCGGCCGGCGGGTACTGCCACGTGACGTCGTGCGCCGGGAACGCCCCCGTGCGCAGCGTGTCGTACCAGCCCTGGTAGACGACCGAGACATCGGTGGTGACGTCCGGGCCGGGGAAGGGCAGTACCTGGAAGACGCACAGCAGCAGGGCGGCCCGGGTGCCGCCCCAGACCGTCAGCAGTCCGGTCGGCGGTCGCCGTGCGTCCGTGATCTCCACCTGTGCCCCTGTCCGTCCGCTTCGTGGATGGGGGTCATGGTCTCCCGGCGGACGGTGCGGACGCCATGAAGCGCGGCCGTGGCAGCCGACGCGTCACCGTTGGATACAGTCGGCGGCGATGCACAAGACCCTGATCGTGACCAACGACTTCCCGCCCCGCCCGGGCGGGATCCAGGCGTTCCTGCACAACATGGCGCTCCACCTCGACCCCGAGCGCCTGGTCGTCTACGCCTCCACCTGGAAGCGGGGCCGCGAGGGCGCCGAGGCGACGGCCGCCTTCGACGCCGAGCAGCCCTTCCCCGTCGTACGCGACCGCACGACGATGCTGCTGCCCACGCCGGGCGCGACCCGGCGGGCCGTCGAGCTGCTGCGCGAGCACGGCTGCACGTCGGTGTGGTTCGGGGCGGCGGCGCCGCTCGGCCTGATGGCGCCGGCGCTGCGCCGGGCGGGCGCCGAGCGCCTGGTGGCCACCACCCACGGCCACGAGGCCGGCTGGGCACAGCTGCCCGCCGCCCGGCAGCTGCTCGGCCGGATCGGCGACACCACGGACACGGTCACCTACCTCGGCGAGTACACGCGCTCGCGCATCGCCACCGCGCTCAGCCCCGCGGCCGCCGCGCGCATGGTCCAGCTGCCGCCGGGCGTCGACGAGAAGACCTTCCACCCCGCCTCGGGCGGCGACGAGGTCCGCGCCCGCCTCGGCCTGACCGACCGCCCGGTCGTCGTCTGCGTCTCCCGGCTGGTCCGCCGCAAGGGTCAGGACACGCTGATCCGGGCCATGCCGCGGGTCCTGGCCGCCGAGCCGGACGCGGTGCTGCTGATCGTGGGCGGCGGACCCTACGAGAAGGACCTGCGCCGGATGGCGCGCGAGACCGGGGTGGCCGCCGCCGTCCGCTTCACCGGCCCCGTCCCCTGGTCCGAGCTGCCCGCCCACTTCGGCGCCGGCGACGTCTTCGCGATGCCCTGCCGGACGCGGCGGGGCGGTCTGGACGTCGAGGGGCTCGGGATCGTCTACCTGGAGGCGTCGGCCACCGGGCTCCCCGTGGTCGCCGGCGACTCCGGCGGCGCCCCGGACGCGGTCCTGGACGGTGAGACGGGCTGGGTGGTGCGCGGCGGTTCGCCTCAGGAGGCCGCCGACCGCGTGGTCGCCCTGCTCGGGGATCCGGAGCTGCGCCGGCGGATGGGGGAGCGGGGCCGCCGGTGGGTGGAGGAGAAGTGGCGCTGGGACCTGCTGGCGGAGCGCCTGAAGGCGCTGCT